>JAKFBY010000053.1:0-12115 GCA_036677325.1 Paucimonas sp. | reverse complement strand
AGGTGTAAATGAATCGATGCCGCAACCTTTGCGCCAGCCTGTAGTCAAAATCAAGTATCAATTTTGACAAGGGGAATCGTTATGCGAGTCGATATTTACCGCCGTCCGGAAACAGGCGGTCAATTTTCTTATCTGGCTGTTCCAGAAGGAAACTTGATCCCGAATGAAGCTATCAGTGTCGATTGGGAATCTGCAGAGCGCAGCGTGGAGCTCGAAGACAGCGTGGATCGGCTGCCGCAATTTTCAATTGACGATCCAGTTGAGCAAATTACATCCAAGGGTTATGCGATCACCAGCGTAAAAACCTTGGGCGATGGCGAGTTGCCAATGTAACTGCGAAGAGTCGCCACCAAGGTGGTGGCGACTGGTGGTAACTGATCAATAGCGCTGCCATTTGTGCATCAAAAGCGCATGAATGTTTTATGAATTGATCAATTATTGCCATTTTTGCTGATTTTTCAGCGATTTTATTTCAAAAAACCGGTATTTATCGGTCTGGCGATTGAACCGCAGCAAGATTAACGGGACTAAGCAAAGTGTCCCTTTTCGGCAAGTCCTGTTTGGGCTTGCCAGTCTTGCACTCAGGAGCAATCGCTTATGTCCAACAGCATTTCCGGCATCAAAAGACGTCAGTTCTGGCGCAAAATCACCCTCGCTTTGGCCGCCCTCGGTATTCTTGGTGCTGGCATCGGTTTGTTTGCGTATCAGCAAGTTAATAACGTTACCCACACTTTCAGCCGCTTTACCGGCGACCTGGATGCCGGCCGCGTCGGCACCATCCGCATTGCCCCCAATCGCGATAGCGGCAAGGCTGATGTGGTATTGAAAGATGGCCGCCGTTATAACGTGCAATTGCCGGTAACCGATCTGGAAGCCGCCAGCAGCTTCACGAAAAAAGGCGCGAATGTCGAGATCGACCCACGCGCGGTCAATATCGACAGCCTGCTGCCGATGATCCTGTTTCTTGCCATGCTGGGCTTGATTGGCGTCGTGATGTCGCGCCCGGAGCCGCTGACCATGCTGTTTCGGAAAAAGAAGCAAGAGACGCGGGTGCGATTTGCCGACGTGGCCGGCGCCGAGGAAGCGAAAAAGAACCTGATGGAAATCGCCCAGTACCTGAAGTCGCCCGGCATTTATGAAGCGATCGGCGCCACCTTTCCGCGCGGCGTGGTGTTGCATGGCGACCCCGGTACCGGCAAGACGCTGCTGGCCAAGGCGCTGGCGGGTGAATCGGGTGCCAATTTCATTGCCACCAACGGATCCGAATTCGGCTCGATGTTCGTCGGTGTCTCCACCATGAAGATCAAGCGCCTGTTTGCGAAGGCCCGTGCAATGGCTCCATGCGTATTGTTCATCGATGAAATCGATGCGGTCGGCAGTCGGCGCATGAATGAAGGCTCGGCCGCAGCACGTGAAATGAGCAGCACGCTGAACCAGTTGCTGGTGCAGATGGATGGTTTCGAAGACAACAATGGCGTGATCGTGGTGGCTGCCACCAACCGCCTCGATTCGCTCGATCCGGCCTTGCTGCGTTCAGGACGCTTCGACCGCCGCATCCAGATCGGCAAGCCGAACCTGAAAGAGCGCGAGCAAATCCTGAAAATCCATGGCCGCAAGATCCGCGTCCAGGACCAGATGAGTTACAGTGAAGTTGCCCGTCAGACGATCGGTTTTTCCGGCGCCGACCTGGCCAACGTGATGAACCAGGCCGCAATGATCGCGGTCCACAATGGTGAAGAGCACGTGGTGCTGGAAAACGTGCTGCGTGCGCGTAACGTGATGCTGATGGGTGAAGAGCGCCGCTCGACGCTATCGATGATCGACCAGGATGGCCGGCGCCGTCTGGCAATTCACGAGTGCGGCCACGCGATCGTTGCGATTGTCGGCGGCACCGATCCGGTCACGGCAGTCAGCATCGTGCCGCGCGGTCAGTCGCTCGGCCAGACTTTCATGACCCCATCCAAGGACCAGTTGCTGATCGAGCGCACCGACCTGGTCAACCGCCTGCATGTATTGCTGGGCGGGCGCGTCGCCGAGGAATTGTTCCTGCAGTCGATGACCACCGGCGCTGATGACGACTTGTCGCGTGCCAGCGAGATCGCGCAAAACCTGGTGTGCCGCCACGGCATGTCCGACTTCGGTTTGCTGACCATCACCGAAGACTCCAGCCCGCAATTGCGTTACGAAGCCGAGCAAAAGGCGATGCAGATCATGGCCCATGCCAAGCAGAACACGATGGCGATTCTGACCACCCATCAGAATGTGATGGAAGAGATGGTGCTGCGCCTGCTGGAAAAGGAAGAACTGGATATTGCCGATATCGAAGAATTCAAGGCGATGATGGATAGCGATCCGGTACCGCTGGCGATTGCCGCATAAAGCCACTTAGCAACCCGCAACATATTCCAGACCGGCACCGCCAGCCAGGCAGCGCCGGTTTTTTTATGGATGCCTTGTTTATGCCGCCGGTGTGGTCAATTTAAGGCAGACGATGCCGGCGATGATTAGTGCCACACTGACCAGCCGCCCCGGGTTGGCCGGCTCGCCCAATAAAACGATCCCGAGAATCACGGTGCCGACTGCGCCGATGCCGACCCAGACCGCATAGGCGGTGCCGACCGGCAGCGTTTTCATTGCCAGCGCCAGCAGGCCGACACTGATGGCCATCGCGGCGATGGTGCCGACACTGGGCCAGAAACGGGTAAAGCCCGCCGTGTATTTGAGGCCGATCGCCCAGCCGATCTCAAACAGGCCGGCCAAGATCAGGATGAGCCAAGACATGATATTTCCAATTTAAAGTGACAGTCCTACGAATCGACATGCACGGCGAGACGGTGCGCGCCGCCGGCCATTATGCCTGAGCGGTTTGTACCATGCTGGCCACCGCGCCGCCTGCTGCTTGAACTCCCCCCCGTTTGCCAACGCAGACAGTTCAAGGGCATTGTGGCGGGCAGGCTCGTGGGTAAGCTTGTGATCTCGGCCGGCCGGTCAGCGCGGGCAGCAGCGGCGGGTGAGCGGCCACAGTACCTGACGCAGATAGCCATGCTCGGGAAAGGCTGTCTGGTCGATGCCGATCCGATCCGGCGCCTGCCGTCGGGCCGGATGATAGAACGTGCCGAACAGGATATCCCAGATGATCAGCACGCTGCCATAATTGCGGTTACCTTCCGGTAGCTTTGCTGAGTGATGCCAGCGGTGCAGCGCACTGGTGCTCAGCAGGTAATTCAACGGACCGAAGTGAAGGTCGATGTTGGCATGCTGAAAAAACGTGGTCGCCACGAAAATGGTGGAATACACCAGCAGAGGCTGCTCCGGCATGCCGAGCAAGACCAGCGGGAACAGGCTGAAAAAATAGCTGATCAGGTGGTTGACTGGATGCAGCTTGAAATTGTTGAACAGGTACAGGCGCCTGGAGACATGGTGCATCGCATGCAAGTCCCACAGCAAGCGGCTTTCGTGATGCCAGCGATGAGCCCAGTACTTGCCGAATTCGGCAATCAAAAAAACCAGGACAACCTGCAGCCACAATGGCAGATCGCCGGCCGGCAGCGCAAGGGGCGCAAGTGCCGGCATGGTCAATAGCCACAAAGCCAGTGCGGTGCCGAGGATTTTCCAGAGCGGATCGAATACGGCTGCAATCAAGCCGAAACTGATCAGGTCGGTGCGGGTGTCGCCCTGCGACCGGTTCCAGGCCGCCTGGAACGGCATCGCACGTTCCAGTGCCGCTACCAGCAGCAACGTGGCCAGGCCGGTGCCGGCAACGAGTAACGGCGCATTGCCGGGCCGGTACAGCCATAAAGCCACTGCCGCTGCCGCCACCAGCCAGGCCGGAAACAGCAGCCGCTGCACAATCCATATCAGTCCAGTCGTCCATCTTGTCATCGAACCCTCCTGTCACATATCGTGTGCATGTAAATGCACGCATAAAATAAAAAAATAGGCAGTTTTAAAATGCCGTGGCGGTCACGGACAGCACGAGCCGACCACCGCTTTCAACTGACGCAACAGCGCCTCAATATGGCCGATGATGTTGTGTCCGTTCAAGCAATAGATCATGTGCCGGCCATCTTTTCGCGATGTGACGATTCCCGCCTCGTGCAAGACTTTCAGGTGCCGCGACACCACCGACCGTTCCTGGGTCAGGTACCCGCTGATGGTAGTGACGTCGGCGCCGTCGCCTTGGGACAGCACACAAATGATTTTCTGCCGTGCAGGGTCAGCCAGTGCTTTCAGAAAGGCGGAGTCCAGTGCCTTGATCAAGGCCGCAGTCGAGTTGGCTCGGGATGTCATGGCTCAATGATATGTGCATTCAAATACACATGTCAAGCATGCAGCGCGATCTTGCACCAGCTCAGTAGGTCAAGCCACCAGCCGCGTTGAACATTGAATGAGTCTGTGTGCCACGGGCATCCATCACGGGCATAAAAAAGCCCGCTTGCGCGGGCTTTGGCCAGATGCTGCTGGCACTACTACCATGGTCGGTTTAGTTGACTTGCTGAATGCCTGCCAGCAGCCAGCCGCCCTGACCGGTAACTGGCTTGGACAGATTCCAGATTTCGGTAAAGGATTCCGCCGGTGCATTGTCGGATTCCTTGATCATGCCGTTGAAGCGCACGCTGGCCAGATAATCGTTGCCGACGGTTTCAATACCGAGCATGTCGGCTTCCAGCGAGACGACATCGGTATGGTTGGCCGAAGCGCCACGTTCCTGCAGCTGCATCTTGATTTCTGCATACATTTCCGGCGTGGTGAAGTCGCGGATATCATTGATATCGGCGCGGTCCCAGGCCGCTTGCAGGCGAATGAAGTGGGTCTTGGCGTGGCGCAGGAAGCCGGCGGTATCGAAATCGGCCGGCACGCTCAGCGGCTGATCATTCTGTACCTGATCATTGACTGCCGCTCCCGATGCCAGGGAATTGCCCTGGAAAGCGGTTGGTTGCGCCGAGTCCACGCGCGAACCGATGGCTGGCGTATTGAATCCACCTGAACCTGAACCTGCACCTACGCCGGCATTCGCATAGGCAGGACGCATCGTGTCAGGCGTACCCGACTTGCGCTTGATCATGCGGTAGATGAACATGGCTGCCATTGCCAGCAGTGCCACCATCAGAATGGTGCTGATCATGCTGGCCAGCGCGCCGCCGATACCGAGTTGCGACAGCAAGGCGCCCAGACCCAGACCCAGCAAGGCGCCGCCCAGGATGCCTTTCCATGGGCTCGATGGCTTGGCAGCGGCGGCCGGTGGCGTGGCTTGCTTGGCCGTTTGCGCGCTCGAAGGCGGGGCTGCCTGGCGGTTGACGCTTTGCGACTGCCGGCCGAACGACCCGCCGCCGCCCATGCGCTTGGCTTCCACTGTCTCCAGGCCGGCGGTCAGGGTGACGACTGCCACCAGCATTGCGGCAAAAAATGTTTTCATGCGTTTCTCCAAAAAAGCTCTTGAATGGGTAAAACAGCTACGTTTGCCATCGTTCATCTATTCGGGGCACTTGCCGGAAGTGCCGGACCAGTCCGCCCAAAAAGACATGATTATGACAATGAAAGCGCATGATAGTGCCGGAACCGGAAAGTGAAAAGCGAAATAATACGAAAAATTACTTCTTAAAAACAGAAGTGACTATGCCTTGCGCCGCGACTTCGCACCGATTTCCCACAATCATATGCCGCCGGTGTCGCCAAAGCGGCGCAGTCGCGCAGCGCAAAACGGCTTCTTTTTTACTGCCAGCCTCGGGGCTGGTGCCAATTACGTCAATTTGGTAGCGGCTAAAGCAGTTCCATGCAAGCGATGCAAAGCTGAAACCGCGGATCACTTGACGCACACCAAATAGTCGCCCATTGCACGTCTGCCAGTGACGCGAAAATGCAACCATTCTCCCGGCTCCCAGTCTATCTGTCATCTTCCATACTTAGGCCTTCGTGACGCGATGGCATCAGCCGGCACCAGTCCGAAACATGGCTGCTGAAGGCAAACTTATCCGCGCTATGCCTGAGTAATGCCAGTTCAATGCTCGTCTTTCCACGCAGTCATCCACCATGGCAACCCTCGACATTCAGTTGACCCAGCATCTGGTCCAGTTCTATGAAAATGACAGCTTTCTTAATGATGAACTTGCCGATTACATCATAGCTGGATTGCAGGCAGGCGATACCTGCATCGTCATTGCCGTTCAATCACGTTTAGCTCACCTGGAAACCTTGCTCGCGCAGCGCCGGCGCCGTGGGTTGAGCAGCCGGGTAGCGATTCGCGGTCAATACCTGTCGTTCGATGCAGAAACCATGCTGCCCCAGATTATGGTCGAAGGCTGGCCAGATGCGGAACGTTTTGCCAGCGCGGTCGGTGGCATCGTTGCCAAGGCCGCCCAGCATGGCAAAGTGCGTATCTTTGGCGAGCTGGTCGCGTTGTTATGTGCCGATGGCAGACATGAAGCCGCCTTGCATCTGGAGAAACTCTGGAACTTGCTGGCGCTACGCCACCCCTTTTCACTTTTGTGTGCCTATCCGATGGAGCAATTTTCCGATGTTGCGTTAAACACGCCGTTTCAAAATATTTGTACAGCGCATCAACAAATTCTGCCGGCCGAGAGTTATTGCTTGACCGATAGCAACGAGCAACTGCACGGTGCGATTGCAACTCTGCAGCAAAAAGCGAGCGCGTTGGAATCAGAAGTGGTACGCCGAAAAAATACCGAGAGCATGTTGAAGCAGCGCGAACAGGAATTGTCCGATTTCCTGGAAAACGCGGTCGAAGCCTTGCGCCGGGTCGGGCCGGACGGGCGTATTCTGTGGGCCAACAAGGTCGAGCTGGATTTGCTTGGCTACCTGCCGCACGAGTATATCGGACACCATGTGAGCGAATTCCATGTCGATTCCGCCGTCGGCGAAGATTTGTTGCAACGCCAATCAAGCGGCGAAACGCTGATCGATTTTCCGGCGCGTCTGCGCGGCAAGAATGGCGCCATCAAGCATGTGCTGATTCATTCGAATGCCTGGATGGTCGATGGCCATTTTGTGTCGACGCGCTGCTTTACCCGGGATATCACCGATCAGGTTGAACTGGCGCGCGAGCGACATCGGCAGCGCGACCAGCAACATGCACAACGGATGTTGCGCGCTGCAAACGATGAACTGGAAGTGCGGGTGCGCGAACGCACCGCGCGCCTGCAAAAAAGCAATGCGCAACTGACCGAGGAAATCACCGAGAGAAAGCGCGCCGAAGCAGCGCTGCAGCAGTCGCAGCAACTGTTGCGCGAGCTCGGCCAGCACACCGAACAGATTATCGAGGAAGAACGCAAGCGCATCGCGCGCGAATTGCACGATCAGCTCGGCCAGAATCTGATGGCGTTGCGCATCGATGTGTTGATGATGCAAAGCGCCGCAGGCCCGGCAAAGGCGCGGCTCGCGCCGACGATTGATTCGGCGCTCAACAATATCGACAGCATGATCAAGAATGTCCGCGCCATCATCAACAACCTGCGCCCGGCGGTGCTGGACCTGGGCCTGGCCGCGACATTCGAGTGGGAAGTCAAGGCGTTCGAGCGGCGCACCGGCATCGCCTGCACCTTGACCACTGATCGCAGCGAGTTTTCCCTTGACGATGCACGGGCGCTGGCATTGCTGCGTATCTTGCAGGAATCGCTCAACAACGTGCTGCGTCATGCCCATGCCAATCGGGTCGACGTGCAATTGCGCGAAGATGACCATGCGCTGTTACTGCAGGTTGCTGACAATGGTGTGGGCGACTATCCAGGTTGCCGGCGCAAAGCCAATGCATTCGGCCTGGTCGGTATCCAGGAACGGGTCAGTGCATTGGGTGGTCGTCTGTCGATCGCCACTGAAAAAGGCAAGGGCCTGGCATTGACGGTGACACTGCCGCTCATCGATGCCGACGCCCATGCTGATCCGCGTATATAGGCCGAATCAGCAAGCCGGCTTTACTACGGACAGCTGGCACTGGCGCTGCCCCCGACCTTGATCACTGCGCGTCAACGGGTCGACACAAGCAGTGAAGCGGATGCCGGGCCAAGGTTGCCATTGCCAGCAACCGCGCGCACCGAATAAGTGTAAGAGGTGTTTTGCAGCAGGCCGCCATCGGCATACTCGGCGTTAGGCAGGCGGCTGCCCACCGCAGCGCCATTGCGGTACAGCTGATAACCGGACGCACCATCGACTGCCTGCCAGCTCAACTTGACCGAGGTCGCCGACACCCGGCCAGCGACCAGATTGGCGGGTGCAGCCACCGGTGCATGGCCGCTGGTGATGCGGTCCACCATGCGTTTGGTCAGCAGCAACTGGCGTCCGTTCTTCTTCGCATAGTCGGGGTCGTCATACCCCCACCAATCCCAGCAGCCCTGACCATTGACCGGCCCGACCAGCGATGGAAACACTTGCGGGTACAGCACCAGCAAGCGGTTGGTATCGGCCCATTCATTCAAGCCCGACATGCGGATGAACTGGTCGCCGATCTTCGAGTAAGACATGTTGCAGCCGTGATACGCGACATGTACCCGGCAGCTTTCCCCTCGCGCGCACGATGGCGGTACATACAGCCAAGCATGCTGGTCCAGCCCGTGCAGGTTCGGATTGCGGTCATCGACAAATTCTCCCTGGTCCACGGTGATGAACTGGCCGGACAGCTGACCAGCTTGCCTGGGCTGCAGGGGGCCGTAAAACAGTGACAGGAATGTCTGCTGGGGGTCGAGATTGCAATTATTCAGGTACGGGCTTTGCGAGGCCGCGCACAGCACCGGCCCCAATGGTGAAATCCAGCCATGCCCGGCGGCGGTGGTCTGGTTGTAGACGATGTTGGCCGGGTTGACGAAGTGCTGGTAATAGTCGCGCAACGCATCGACGCTCGGCTGGCGCACGGTTTGATCAAGTGTGCCGCTTAACAGATATACCCTGGCAGTGGCGAGATTGGCGGTACTGTCGATGGCGCCCTGGCTGGCCCAGTTGCGGGTGGTGCTGACCAATTCCGCTACCGGAATCTGCAGCGTACTCAGTGGCTCCATGCAGCGTGCCGTCGCATAGGCCAGGCTGCCCTGGGCACAGTAATAGGCTGGCCCGGCGAAAACGGCCGCACCCTTGAATGTACCCGAATAGGCGACATGCGCCTGCACTGCCATGGCGCCGCCGGACGATACGCCGGATACCGTCACCTGATTCGGATCGGCGTTAAACGATGGCAGCGATGCGGCCGATGCCGCAGCCGATGCGGCTGTCAGCAATAGCATGGATGCATGACGGGACAAAGCCAGAGCCGGGATATTCATCGATAACCTTCAATGTGTTGGCAGCGGTGCCAGCCGTGCGCCAAGCGCGGCATGGGTCTCTTAATTGGTGCGCGTGACCAGTGGATAGCCAAGGGTAATGAAGTATCGGAACCTGGAGTTGCAAAAAATCAAAAGATGATAAATTTGTTTAATGTCAAATCGAAATGTTAAATCATTGGATCGGCAATTTAATATTGCGACGCAGCCAATCAGGAATTGATCTGCGGTATGCCCGGTGCCTGCTTCAAATTGCCGCTTTCCCGGCCGGACTCATCAGGCGCAAAGTCCGCCTTTCTGATGGATGGCATATTTCATGCTGGCATTAAGACTGCATAACAAGCACCGAACCCCAGCATTTTTTCTCGCTCTAAATGAATTCCGCGTCGATGTTCCCTGCCCCAAATGCGTGACTTCATGCACCATTTGGCAGCACATTTTTTTGCGGGGTGGAGGAAAGCGTGGACGAACTCTCTGCAAAAGAAACACCGATTGCCACCGCCTTGCCGCCGCTAGGCTTGCAGGAATTGCAAACACTGTTGCGGCATCTGCCGGGTGGCGTCATGATTGCCGAAGCGCCTTCCGGCAAACTGATTTATGAAAATGCCTACGCGCTTGATGTATTGCGCCAGCCGCTTGCTTATGGCGGAACTTATCAGCGTTATTGCCACGGCGCGGTACGCCCGGATGGCCGGCGTTATCGGGCCGATGAGTATCCGATTGCGCGGGCGCTGCGTGGCGAGGTGGTGAGCCAGGAAGACATGTTGTTTCGATCCATTGACGGCAGCGTGCGTCCGGTACTGGTCAGTGCGGTGCCGATTGTCGACGCCGACGGCAATGTGCTCAAGGTGCTGTCGACATTCATCGCGGTGACGGATCGCCGTCTGGATGAACAGGAGCAGCATCGGCGCGAACAGCGGCTGTATCGGGCAGTGCAGGGCGCCAATCTGCTCATGTGGACCATCGACATTGCCAGCGGTGCCGCCAGCATCGATTATCGTCTGTACAGTTTGCTCGGTTATGCGCCGGGGCAGATCGATGCCTCGTTCAATGCCTGGCTCAGTCTGGTGCATGCGGATGACAAGCAGCAATTGCTGGACCAATGGTACGACCATCTGGAAAGCAAGATACCCCATCTGGAGATTGCAGCGCGTTATCGCACGGTCGAGGGCCAGTGGAAGTGGCTGCAGATGCGCGGACAGGTGGTCGAGCGTGGTCCGGATGGACAGGCGCAGCTGGCAGCCGGCGTGGTGATGGATGTCGATCAGGCCAGGCATGCGGAGCTGTCGTTGCATGAACGCGAGGCGCGTTTGCGCGCAACGCTGGAGCAGGCCGCGATCGGCATAGCCACGGTGGCGCCATCTGGCCAGTGGCTGAGCGTGAATCCGAAAATCGAGTCGATTCTTGGCTATCCGGTATCGAAGCTTTTGCAGGATGGTAATGTCAAGCAGGTCACCCATGGCGCAGACTTGCCGCATTTCGACCAATTGTGGGAAGCCGTTTTGCACAATGAAATCCGCTCGTTTTCGCAGGAGCTGCGCATGGTTCGCAACGATGGCGCCGTGATATGGGTCGACTGCACGGTGTCGCCGGTGTGCGACGAGCTGGGCCGGGTACAGTGCCTGGCCATGGTGATGCAGGACACGACTGCCCGGAAGCTGGCTGAACAGCAGATGCGCAAGCTGCAAAAGCAATTGACCATCGCCACCCGGATCGCGCAACTGGGTTTTTGGGAATGGAGCCCGGTCAGCGGCGATATCTATTTTTCCCCGGAGTGGAAAGCCCAGCTCGGCTATCGTGACGATGAATTGCAAAATCGCTGGGATGAATGGGAGGGCCGGATTCATGCCGACGATCTGCCAAGCGTGCTGGCAAGGATCGATGCCTTCCTGGCGGCGCCCGGCTCGGAATTCGTTGACGAATTCCGCATGCGCCACAAGGACCAATCCTACCGCTGGATCCGCGTGCGCGGCGTACCGATGTTCGATTCGGACCGGCGGCTGGCCAAGCTGGTCGGCATTCATCTCGACATCACCGAGCAAAAGCAGGCTCAGGAATCGATCCGTCATCTGGCCCAGCATGACGCGCTGACCGGCTTGCCCAATCGCAGTCTGCTGTATGAATTCTCGGAACACCTGCTGGCCACCGCGCGGCGCAGCGGCACGTCGCTGGCAGTGCTGTTTGTCGACCTGGACCGCTTCAAGGCAGTCAATGATACCCATGGCCACAAGGTGGGCGACGGCGTGTTGCAGGAAGTGGCGCGCCGACTAGGTCGTACCGTGCGCGCCGAAGATATGATTGGCCGCCTGGGCGGTGACGAGTTCGTTGCGGTGCTGCCGTCGATTGGCAGCCGGCAGGGCGCGGCCACCGTGGCCGCCAAGGCGCTGGCCGTGCTCGGCCAGCCTTACCTGATCGATCAACTGGTGCTGCAACTGTCGCCATCGATCGGCATCAGCATGTTCCCGGACGATGGCGATCAGGTCGACGGTCTGATCCAGAAAGCCGATGAGGCAATGTATCAGGTCAAGCGCAACGGCCGCAATCACTACCGGTTCCATGCGGCGCCGCTGACGCCTGCGACCCGGCAACAGCAGTCGATGGAAAGCCGCTTGCGCGTCGCACTCGAACAGAATGAATTTTTACTGTATTACCAGCCGGTGCGCGATACCCGTACCGGTGCTGTGACCGGGGTCGAGGCGCTGCTGCGCTGGCCGCAGCAGGACCGGGCAGCAATCGATCCGGACACGTTCCTGCCGGCGGCCGAAGCGTGCGGGCTGATGCGCCCGCTTGGCGAATGGGTATTGCAGGAAGCCTGCCGTCAGCACCAGCAATGGGTCCAGCAGGGCTTGCCG
>JAKFBY010000052.1:0-1658 GCA_036677325.1 Paucimonas sp. | reverse complement strand
GAGCCGGCCAGGATGAGCCGACGAGTACCAGTCACCCATAAAGTACTGACGCATGACCAGGCGCAGCCCGCCAATCATCACCAGGCTCAACCACCAATAGTTGAACACCATCGAGCGCGGAATGAGTTTAGGGGCCCCCTGATGCCAATACACCGCCAAGGCCAGGAGCAACGCCGACAGGGTGACCGCCTTGCCGATGGCCAGCAGTGCATCGTTACCAAAATAACGCATCACCGCCCGGTACATGCCGAAGCGCACAAACATGGGAACCGCGATCAACGGCGCCGCAACAAACAGCCAGGCATGCCCGGCGAACGGCTCGATATTTTTCGTGTCCCCCAGGCGCACGACAAAAGCCAGCCACAGCGCCGCCCAGACCAGCAGCACATCCATGCTGACCTGAATCAGTCGCTTGTGGCGGCGTGGCAGCTTGACCAGACGGCAGCGCAATTTCTCGGCAAGTCTTAACACGACAGCACCTCAATCCTGAGAATTTGAAAACCAGCGAGGTGAACCCTCCGCCGGATAAAAAACCTGACTATTGATGGCAAACCCATCAGCGAATGCACGCCACCCACAAAAGCACAGGCACCACATCTCCCTGTAGGAGGGGCCGGGCGGCGTTCCGACCCCGCCGCGATGGCGGACAACGTCCGCCCAAAATCAAAACATCACCCCGAGGTCACGGAACGCCGCCCGGACCCTCCCACAAAAGCCACAAACACCGCCAAACCCTGTAGGAGGCGCGCCCCGCGGCGATAGCGGACATAGTCCGCTCAACAATCAAAAACATTGCCCGGAGATCGGCAACCGCCTTTATCCACGCAACCACTTGATCCATTACCTGCATACAATCTAGACAGCAACAAACCCATCTGCCTGCAATACCGTCCCAGGCGCACACACCATCCCGTCGCCCACCACAACCTGATACCCCGCGCTACACCCCGCCTGCAACCAGGTCCGGGCGCCAATCTGCACGCCACCGGCCAACTGAACACCGACCCCAAGATGGGCGAAATCACCAAGGCTGGCATCGTGATCGACTGTGGCATTGGCATTGACGATAGCGCCCTCGCCAATCACCGCATCGACGCCCACCATCGCCAGCGCCATGATCGCGCTACCCTCACCAATGGTTGCAGCAGCACTGACGCAGGCCCGGGGATGCACCACCGTCACCAGGGGCAACCCGGCGGCACGAATGGCCTTGACCCATTGTTCGCGCACGGCATTATTGCCAACCGCAGCAATAGCACCCGCCACCTGGATCTCCAGCGCCGCCAACCCTGCTACATCCGACACAACCGGCCAGCCAAAGGTTTCGCGCAACACGGGCCAACGGTCATCGGCAAAAGCGATCCGCTGCCATTCGCCACTCAGCAGCGCCGCCTCTGCAACCGCCTTGCCATGACCGCCCGCGCCAATAATCAGTAATGTCCGCTCGCTCACGTCCGCTGCTCCAGCTCACCGGCATGGTATTTCACCGCCAGCCCCAGCAACGGCACATAAGCAATCAACAGCCCCAGCAAACCGTCTACCCCACCAAGCCCAACCCAAAGCGCAATGGGCAACAGCCAGAGAAGATTGATGCCCCCCACGATAAGCGTCACCGGCAAATGCCGACCGATCCGGCGCGAAGCGTACTGATAGGCGTG
>JAKFBY010000051.1:0-16642 GCA_036677325.1 Paucimonas sp. | reverse complement strand
GCCAAACTTCTTCGACAATACGGTCGCAATTGCTGCGGTCAGCGTGGTCTTGCCATGGTCAACGTGACCAATCGTACCAACGTTCACGTGCGGTTTCGTCCGCTCAAACTTGCTTTTTGCCATTTTATGCTTCCTTCAAAAAGAACGATTTATTATTCAGTTGAATGCCCGCCCGGTTTCGGGCGGACACCTTCATGCTTGATTACTTAGCCTTGGTACTAACGATTGCATCCGTTACATTCTTTGGCGCTTCGCTGTAGTGCTTGAATTCCATCGTGTAGGTTGCACGGCCCTGCGTCGACGAACGCAACGAGGTCGCATAACCAAACATTTCGGACAGTGGCACTTCGGCCTTGATGATTTTGCCACCGCCGCCGGCGATTTCATCCATACCCTGGACCATGCCGCGACGCGAAGACAAATCGCCCATCACGTTACCAGCGTAGTCTTCCGGCGTCTCGACTTCGACTGCCATCATTGGCTCCAGGATTACTGGACTAGCCTTGCGGCAGCCATCCTTGAATGCCATCGAGGCCGCCATGCGGAACGCATTTTCGTTCGAGTCAACGTCATGATACGAACCGAAGAACAAGGTCACCTTCACGTCAACCACTGGGTAACCGGCAAGCACGCCCGAGTTCAATGTCTCACGCACACCTTTTTCAACTGCAGGGATGTATTCGCGCGGCACCGTACCACCTTTGATCGCATCGACGAATTCAAAACCCTTGCCTGGTTCTTGCGGCTCGATCTTCAGTACCACGTGACCGTACTGACCACGACCGCCGGATTGCTTGACGAACTTGCCTTCTATTTCTTCGCATGTTTTGCGAATCGTTTCACGATACGCCACCTGTGGCTTGCCGACAGTCGCTTCAACGTTGAATTCACGCTTCATGCGGTCGACGATAATGTCCAGATGCAGCTCGCCCATACCAGCAATGATGGTTTGGCCGGATTCTTCATCGGTACGCACACGGAACGATGGATCTTCGGCCGCCAGGCGATTCAGCGCCAAGCCCATTTTTTCCTGGTCTTGCTTGGTTTTTGGCTCAACCGCCTGGGAAATCACCGGCTCAGGGAAGACCATGCGCTCGAGAACAACAATCGCTTTGTCGTCACACAAGGTGTCGCCGGTTGTCGTATCTTTCAAACCGACGACTGCAGCGATATCGCCCGCCATCATTTCCTTGATTTCTTCACGCTCATTGGCCTGCATCTGAACGATACGGCCAATACGCTCTTTTTTCTCCTTGACGGAGTTAAAGACGGTATCGCCCGAATTCAGCGTGCCGGAATAGCAACGAATAAAGCACAATTGACCAACAAACGGATCGGTTGCAATCTTGAATGCCAGAGCCGAGAATTTTTCATTGTCTTCTGCTTTACGCGTGGTTGGCTCGTCATCTTCATTCAAGCCCGGCACTGGTGGAATATCCACTGGCGATGGCAAGTATTCGATCACGGCATCCAACATCGCCTGCACACCCTTGTTCTTGAATGCGGTGCCGCACAACATCGGCACGATTTCACTGGCAATGGTACGTTGACGGATCGCGGCCTTGATTTCTTCTTCGGACAGGTCGCCCTCTTCCAGGTACTTGTTCATCAATTCTTCTGATGCTTCAGCGGCGGCTTCGACCATGTTTTCGCGCCATTTTTTCGCTTCGGCCAACAGGTTGTCCGGAATTTCGCGATAGTCAAATTTCATGCCTTGCGTCGCGTCATCCCATATGATTGCCTTCATCTTGACCAGATCAATCACGCCTGCGAACGATTCCTCAGCACCGATAGGCACCTGCATAGGGACCGGATTTGCCTTCAGGCGCGCACGCATCTGGTCGTACACCTTGAAGAAATTGGCGCCGGTACGATCCATCTTGTTGACGAATGCCAGACGTGGAACCTTGTACTTGTTCGCCTGACGCCATACGGTCTCAGACTGCGGCTGCACGCCACCCACTGCACAGTAAACCATGCAGGCACCATCCAGGACACGCATCGAGCGCTCAACTTCAATCGTGAAGTCGACGTGGCCCGGGGTATCAATGATATTGATGTGATGCGCCGGGAAATTGTTTGCCATCCCCTTCCAGTAGCAAGTTACAGCAGCGGACGTAATCGTGATGCCGCGCTCCTGCTCCTGCACCATCCAGTCGGTGGTGGCAGCGCCGTCATGCACTTCACCCAGCTTGTGATTGACACCGGTGTAGAACAAAACGCGCTCGGTGGTGGTGGTTTTACCGGCATCGATGTGCGCGGAAATACCGATATTGCGATAGCGCTCAATGGGGGTCTTGCGAGCCATATTTAATCCTAAGTCGTTTTAATGAACAAAACCGAGCGCCATTTTTTAACAAAATGTGCCCGGCTTCGAACAAATTACATGTGCAAATGACTGGCGTCGCAATGACACCAATCCTTCAATCCATTAGAAGCGGAAGTGCGAGAACGCCTTGTTCGCTTCGGCCATGCGGTGCACTTCGTCACGCTTCTTCATGGCGCCACCACGGCCTTCGGCCGCTTCCATCAATTCGCCACCCAGACGCTGCGGCATCGATTTTTCGCTGCGCTTGTTGGCGGCTTCGCGCAACCAACGCATCGACAATGCCATACGGCGCACAGGACGCACTTCGACCGGCACCTGATAGTTGGCGCCACCGACACGACGGGACTTGACCTCAACCATTGGCTTGCAGTTACCGATGGCCGCAGCAAACACTTCCAGAGGGTCCTTGCCGGACTTGGTCTGGATATGCTCGAATGCACCATAAATGATATTCTCGGCAACTGATTTCTTACCGGACAGCATCAGGACGTTGACAAACTTCGCAACATCAACATTGCCGAATTTTGGATCTGGCAGGATATCCCGTTTCGGGACTTCACGACGACGTGGCATTTCTCTTCCTTTCAATCTTCAGTTGAACGCCAGGACTGTTCCTGAACGTTCGCGGGAGGCCATCATAACCACCCACTTACTCGGCCCAACAAGACCGACTCGACTCCACTAACTTACGTGGAAACTTTATTTCTTTGCAGGCTTCGCACGCTTCGAACCGTACTTCGAACGCGCTTGCTTACGATCCTTGACGCCCTGAGTATCCAATGCGCCGCGCACCATGTGGTAACGCACACCCGGCAAGTCTTTCACACGACCGCCGCGCAACAGCACGACACTATGTTCTTGCAGGTTATGGCCTTCGCCGCCAATGTACGAAATGACTTCGAAACCATTGGTCAGACGCACCTTGGCAACCTTACGCAAAGCCGAGTTTGGCTTTTTTGGGGTTGTCGTATAAACGCGGGTACATACGCCGCGCTTTTGCGGGCTGTTTTCCAGCGCCGGCGATTTGCTTTTGACGGTCGCGGAGACACGTGGCTGGCGAATCAATTGATTGATGGTTGGCATCGCTCTTAATCCAACAAAATGTTATTAATAATACAAACCCGAAAACGATTGTCCGGGGACTTAACTGGAAACCTTGCACGGATTAATCCGACGCAATTCGATTCGGCCACAGATGGGAGGAGCGTCACAGGATGCGGAAAGATGCAGACCAAAGAACGCTTAAGCCCAGGCGAGCTTAAATTCGAGAACTCGCGAGTATAGCGCCAGTTCCATATGCAGTCAATCAAAACCATGTACCGACTGCGTTGATTGACAAGGACTTTTTACCTTTACCGGGCACCTTTAACTGATGCGTCAGAAAGCTTTCTTGGCAAAGCAAGATCAGTCCAAGATAAATCGGGCCGTGCCTTCCGCGCAAACCTGCGCAAATAATTGCAAATAAAACAACTTCAATCCACCTTCTGGCACTTCCCTGGTCTGCAAGCAAAAACGGCATCGGATCAACCGATGCCGTTTTCTGGTGAGGCAAACTGTCGTTACTCGTCGCTATCCGGCGTGCCGATTGCAGCTGCAATCGGCTCGACTTCTGCTTCCGCAGCACGAGCGGTACGCTCGGCCTGCAGCATGGCTGTACGTTCTTCAGCTTCCCATGACTCCTTTTCCTTGCGAGCACGGTGGAATGCCAAACCGGTACCAGCCGGAATCAGACGACCGACAATCACGTTTTCTTTCAAGCCACGCAGACCATCGCGTTTGCCCATGATTGCGGCTTCGGTCAGCACGCGGGTCGTTTCCTGGAACGATGCAGCGGAAATGAAGGAATCGGTCGACAGCGAGGCCTTGGTAATGCCCAGCAAGACGTTTTCATACGTCGCTGGAATCTTACCTTCGGCAATCACGCGGTCATTTTCATCCAACAACTCGGAGCGCTCGACCTGTTCACCGGTGATGTAGTTGGCATCGCCAGCATCGACCACCTGCACCCGACGCAGCATTTGACGCACGATCACTTCAATATGCTTGTCGTTGATCTTCACGCCTTGCAGGCGGTACACGTCCTGTACTTCGTCGACAATATAGCGCGCCAAGGCTTCGATCCCCAGCAAACGCAGGATGTCTTGCGGATCGGCAGGACCGTCCACGATCATCTCACCCTTGTTGACGACCTGGCCGTCATGTACCAGGACTTGCTTGTCCTTGGTGATCAGGAACTCGTGCTTGTTGCCTTCCATGTCTGTGATTTCCAGACGCTGCTTGCCCTTGGTTTCCTTGCCGAACGCGACCGTGCCGGTGACTTCCGCCAGCATGCCGGCATCTTTCGGCGATCGCGCTTCAAACAGCTCGGCCACACGCGGCAAACCACCGGTGATGTCGCGCGTTTTTTGCGATTCGGTCGGGATACGTGCCAGCACTTCGCCTACGGTGACTTGCTGTCCATCCTTGACGGTAATCAGCGCGCCGACCTGGAAGCCGATCGTCACTGCATGTTCGGTGCCGGCAATCTTGACTTCTTCGCCTTTGTCGTTCAGCAGTTTCACCTGCGGGCGCACCGTCTTGGTGACGGAACCGCGACGCTTGGCATCGATAACCACCAGGGTCGACAGACCGGTGACTTCATCGATTTGCTTGGCAACGGTCGAACCTTCTTCGACGTTCTCGAACTTCACTGTACCGGTGTATTCGGTAATGATCGGACGGGTCAATGGATCCCAGGTTGCCAGCGCAGTGCCGGCCTTGAGCGTCAAGCCATCCTTGACGATCAGCGTGGCGCCGTACGGGACCTTGTGACGCTCGCGCTCACGACCATGGTCATCGGTAATCAGCACTTCACCGGAGCGGGAAATGACGATCTGGCCGCCCTTGCCGTTGGTAACGTAACGCATGGTCGCAGTAAACCGCACGGTACCGTTGGATTTGGCTTCGACCGACGAGGCAACCGCCGCACGCGACGCCGCACCACCAATGTGGAAGGTACGCATGGTGAGCTGGGTACCCGGCTCGCCAATCGATTGGGCGGCGATCACACCGACTGCTTCGCCGGCATTGACCATGCTGCCACGCCCAAGATCGCGGCCGTAGCACTTGGCACACAAACCATAGCGCGTGTCGCAAGTCAGCGGCGTACGGACCTTGACTTCATCGATACCGAGGCGCTCGATTTCTTCAACGCCATCCTCATCGAGCAGCGATCCGGATTCATACAGGGTTTCCTGAGTTTCCGGATTGACGATATCGCTGGCCGCCACACGGCCCAAGATACGGTCGCGCAATGCTTCGATTACTTCACCACCTTCAACCAGCGCCTTCATCGATGCACCGTTGGCTGTGCCGCAATCATCCTCGATCACGACCAGATCCTGGGTCACGTCGACCAAGCGACGGGTCAGGTAACCGGAGTTCGCGGTCTTCAATGCGGTATCGGCCAGGCCCTTACGTGCACCGTGGGTCGAAATAAAGTACTGCAACACGTTCAAGCCTTCGCGGAAGTTCGCGGTAATCGGCGTCTCGATGATCGAGCCGTCCGGCTTGGCCATCAGACCGCGCATACCGGCCAACTGGCGAATCTGTGCTGCGGAACCGCGCGCGCCCGAGTCGGCCATCATGTAAATCGCGTTGAACGATTCCTGTGTGCCTTTGGTGCCGTCGCGGCGGATCACGTCTTCGACCTTCAACTGGTCCATCATGGCCTTGCCGACTTCGTCGCCGGCCTTGCCCCAGATATCTACTACCTTGTTGTAACGCTCGCCTGCAGTCACCAGACCGGACGAATATTGCTGCTCGATCTGCTTGACTTCGTGTTCTGCAGCAGCGATCAGGGTCGCTTTTTGTGGCGGCACCAGCATATCGTCGACGCAAATCGAGATACCGGCGCGAGTTGCCAGGCGGAAGCCCGACTGCATCAACTGGTCGGCGAACACCACCGTTGCGCGCAGACCGCACTTGCGGAACGACGTGTTGATCAGTTTCGAAATTTCCTTCTTCTTCAGGGCGCGGTTGAGCACGCTGAATGGCAATCCTTTGGGCAGGATTTCCGAAAGGATTGCACGGCCGATCGTGGTCTCGTAACGCGTGATGGTCTTGACGAATTCGCCGGTTTCCGCATCTTTTGGATACTCGGTGATACGGACCGTGACACGCGTGGTCAGTTCGACTTCCTTGTTGTCGTAGGCGCGGATGACTTCCGATACATCCGGGAACATCATGCCTTCGTTCTTGCCATTGATCTTTTCGCGAGTGGCATAGTAAAGGCCCAGCACGATATCCTGCGACGGCACGATCGACGGCTCACCGTTGGACGGGAACAGGATGTTGTTCGAAGCCAGCATCAGGGTGCGGGCTTCCATCTGCGCTTCGATCGACAATGGCACGTGAACCGCCATCTGGTCGCCGTCGAAGTCGGCGTTGAACGCCGCGCACACCAGCGGATGCAACTGGATCGCCTTGCCTTCGATCAGGACCGGTTCGAACGCCTGGATGCCCAGGCGGTGCAGGGTTGGAGCACGGTTCAACATGACCGGATGTTCGCGGATCACGTCTTCCAGGATATCCCACACTACCGGTTCTTGAATCTCGACCAGCTTTTTGGCTGCCTTGATGGTCGTTGCCAGACCCATCAGTTCGAGCTTGTTGAAAATGAATGGCTTGAACAATTCCAGCGCCATCAGTTTCGGCAAACCGCACTGATGCAGTTTCAATTGCGGACCCACCACGATCACCGAACGACCCGAGTAGTCGACGCGCTTGCCCAGCAAGTTCTGACGAAAACGACCGCCCTTGCCCTTGATCATTTCAGCCAGCGACTTCAATGGACGCTTGTTGGCGCCAGTCATTGCCTTGCCACGACGACCGTTGTCCAGCAGCGAGTCGACCGCTTCCTGCAGCATGCGCTTTTCGTTACGGGTAATGATTTCCGGCGCGCGCAGTTCCATCAAGCGCTTCAAGCGATTGTTACGGTTGATAACGCGGCGATACAGGTCATTCAGGTCGGAAGTCGCAAAGCGGCCGCCGTCCAATGGCACCAGCGGACGCAGTTCAGGCGGCAGCACCGGCAGCACTTCCATGATCATCCAGTCCGGCTTGATGCCGGAGCGCTGGAAGGCTTCAAGAACCTTCAGGCGCTTTGCATACTTCTTGATCTTGGCTTCCGACTTGGATTCTTTCAAGTCAACGCGCAGGGTCTCTGCATCGCGGTCGATGTCGATCGAACGCAGCAATTCGCGGATGCCCTCGGCGCCCATGAATGCGGTGAAGTCGTCGCCGAATTCTTCATACTTGGCAGCGTAGTCGTCTTCCGACATGATCTGGCATTTTTTCAGCGGAGTCATGCCGGGATCGGTCACGACATAGGCTTCAAAATACAGTACGCGTTCGATATCGCGCAGCGTCATGTCGAGCACCATGCCCAGACGTGACGGCAGCGACTTCAGGAACCAGATATGCGCAGTCGGCGAAGCCAGTTCGATATGACCCATGCGCTCGCGGCGCACCTTGGCCAGCGTGACTTCGACGCCGCATTTTTCGCAGATGACGCCGCGGTGCTTGAGGCGCTTGTACTTTCCACACAGGCACTCATAATCCTTGATCGGGCCAAAGATCTTGGCGCAGAACAGGCCGTCGCGCTCCGGCTTGAATGTACGATAGTTGATGGTTTCCGGCTTTTTGACTTCGCCGTAGGACCAGGAACGGATTTTTTCGGGCGACGCCAGACCAATTTTGATCGCGTCGAACTGTTCATTTTGCTGAACTTGCTTGAATAAATCGAGCAGTGCTTTCATGTATCACTCCAAGTGTGGCGTGAAAAACGCTTGATGGTTGATCCGGATGGCTGGTCCGCTGATTGACCCTGTTCGCATCGGCGGGAGAGCCCTTCCGTTTGAAGAAGGGTTCCGCCGATACCGGGTACGGTCCGACACATCCATAACTGCTAAAAACGACTTTGAAACACGACTTTGCTGCGATAAGACTGATAGCACCTTCCCCTGTCAGGGAAAGGTGCTTTTTTGCTTAATCGCGCTCGAGATCGATATCGATACCGAGCGAACGGATTTCCTTGACCAGGACGTTGAACGACTCCGGCATGCCGGCATCGATCACATGGTCGCCCTTGACCAGGTTCTCGTAGACCTTGGTACGGCCGTTGACGTCGTCGGACTTCACGGTCAGCATTTCCTGCAACACGTACGATGCGCCATACGCTTCCAGTGCCCACACCTCCATCTCGCCGAAACGCTGGCCGCCGAACTGCGCCTTGCCGCCCAGTGGCTGCTGGGTAACCAGCGAGTACGGCCCGGTGGAACGGGCATGCATCTTGTCATCGACCAGATGGTGCAGTTTCAGCATATGCATGTAGCCGACGGTGACCGAGCGCTCGAATGCTTCGCCGGTACGGCCGTCATACATCGTGACCTGGTTCTTCGACGGCGTCATGCCGAGATGCTTGGCGATGTCGTCCGGATAAGCCAAGTCCAGCATGCGACGGATTTCATCTTCATGCGCACCGTCGAACACCGGCGTTGCAAATGGCACGCCATGCTTCAGATTACTTGCCAGCTCCAGCACTTCAACATCAGAGAAGCTGTCGAGATCTTCGGTCTTGCCGGACTCGTTGTAAATCGTCTTCAGGAACGTGCGCATCTCGGTCGCCTTGGCTTGCGTCTTGAGCATTTCACCGATACGCAAACCAAGACCCTTGGCTGCCCAGCCAAGGTGGACTTCCAGCACCTGACCGACGTTCATACGCGATGGCACGCCCAGCGGATTCAGTACCACGTCGGCTGGCGTACCGTCGGCCATGTACGGCATGTCTTCGACCGGGACGATACGCGACACCACACCCTTGTTTCCGTGACGTCCGGCCATCTTGTCGCCTGGCTGCAGGCGGCGCTTGACGGCCAGATAGACCTTGACCATCTTTTGCACGCCTGGCGGCAATTCGTCGCCTTGCGTGAGCTTCTTGCGCTTTTCTTCAAAGGCCAGATCGAACTGGTGGCGTTTTTCTGCGATCGATTCCTTGATCGCTTCCAGCGCCGCAGCCGCATCATCATCGGCCGGACGGATGTCGAACCAGTGATATTTCTCCAGATCGTCCAGATACGCCTTGTCGATCGCGGTGCCCTTGACCAGCTTTTTCGGGCCGCCGTTGGCGACTTTACCGATCAGCATTTTTTCCAGACGCTGGAATGCATCGCCTTCGACGATACGCAGCTGGTCATTCAGGTCCAGACGATAGCGCTTCAGCTCATCATCGATGATCTGCTGCGCGCGCTTGTCGCGCTGGATGCCTTCGCGGGTAAATACCTGGACATCGATGACGGTGCCAACCATGCCGCTTGGTACGCGCAGCGAGGTATCTTTGACGTCCGATGCCTTTTCGCCGAAAATCGCGCGCAGCAGCTTCTCTTCCGGTGTCAGCTGGGTCTCGCCTTTTGGCGTGACCTTGCCGACCAGCGTGTCGCCGGCTTCGACTTCGGCACCGATATACACGATGCCGGATTCATCCAGACGCGCCAGCTGGTTTTCCGCCAGATTGGAAATGTCGCGCGTGATTTCTTCGGCACCGAGCTTGGTGTCGCGTGCGACGACCGACAATTCCTCAATATGGATCGAGGTATAACGGTCGTCAGCAACAACTTTTTCGGAAATCAGGATCGAATCTTCGAAGTTGTAACCATTCCATGGCATGAACGCAACCAGCATGTTCTGGCCCAGTGCCAGCTCACCCAGATCGGTCGATGCGCCATCGGCAATCACGTCGCCGCGCGCAACCCGGTCGCCGACCTTGACGATCGGACGCTGGTTGATGTTGGTGTTCTGGTTGGAACGGGTGTACTTGATCAGGTTGTAGATATCAACACCGACTTCGCCTGCCGTTGCTTCGTCGTCATTGACGCGAATCACGACACGACCGGCGTCGATATAGTCAACCGCGCCACCGCGCAATGCCTGGACCGTAGTACCGGAGTCGACCGCAACCGTGCGCTCGATGCCAGTGCCGACCAAGGCTTTTTCCGGGCGCAGGCAAGGAACTGCCTGGCGTTGCATGTTGGCGCCCATCAATGCACGGTTCGCATCGTCGTGCTCCAGGAATGGAATCAGCGAAGCCGCAACCGATACCACTTGGCCTGGCGCCACGTCCATGTATTGCACGCGCTCCGGCGACACCAGAATGGTTTCGCCGGCTTGACGGGCCGATACCAGCTCATCCGACAGACTGCCATTCTTGTCGATGGTCGCATTCGCCTGGGCGATGATGTAACGCCCTTCTTCGATCGCCGACAGATAGTCGATCTGGCTGGTGATCTTGCTGCCTTCAACCTTGCGGTACGGTGTCTCGAGGAAGCCGTATTCGTTCAGGCGCGCATACAGTGCCAGCGAGTTGATCAGACCGATGTTCGGGCCTTCCGGTGTCTCGATCGGGCATACGCGGCCATAGTGGGTCGGATGCACGTCGCGCACTTCAAAACCGGCACGCTCGCGGGTCAAACCGCCCGGCCCAAGAGCCGATACACGGCGCTTGTGGGTAATTTCCGACAGCGGATTGGTCTGATCCATAAACTGCGACAACTGCGACGAACCGAAGAATTCACGGATCGCAGCCGAGATCGGCTTCGAATTGATCAGGTCATGCGGCATCAGGTTATCGGCTTCTGCCTGACCCAGACGCTCCTTGACAGCGCGCTCGACGCGCACCAAGCCGGCACGGAACTGGTTTTCCGCCAGTTCGCCGACACAACGCACGCGACGGTTGCCGAGGTGATCGATATCATCGACTTCGCCGCGGCCGTTACGCAATTCCACCAAGATCTTGATGACTGCCAGCACGTCCTCATTGGACAAGGTCATGGTGCCGGTCAATTCATCGCGGCCGATGCGGCGATTGAATTTCATGCGGCCGACGGCCGACAGGTCGTACCGTTCTTCGCTATAGAACAAGCCATTGAACAGCGCCTCGACCGAATCTTCGGTTGGCGGCTCGCCTGGGCGCATCATGCGGTAAATCGCCACTTTGGCTGCCATCTGATCGGCAGTATCGTCCATGCGCAGGGTCTGGGAAATATAGCCACCCTGATCCAGATCGTTGGTATACAGCGTCTGGATATCGGCCACGCTCGCATCGCGCAGGCGGCCGAGCAATTCGTCGGTCAACTCGTCGTTGGCATTGGCAATGACTTCGCCGGTATCTGCATCGACGATATTTTTCGCCAGTACACGGCCCACCAGGTAATCTTCAGGAACCGAAATATGCTTGATACCGGCGGCTTCGATTTCACGGACATGCTTGGCATTGATCCGCTTGTCCTTGGCGACGATGACCTTGCCGGCTTTGTCGGCAATGTCAAAGCGCGCCACTTCACCACGCAAACGCTCGGCGACGAATTCCATCTCGGCGCCTTCGCTGCGCAGTGTGAAATTGTCGAACACGAAGAAGTTCGCCAGAATCTGTTCCGGCGTCATGCCGATTGCCTTCAACAGGATCGTGACCGGCATCTTGCGGCGGCGGTCGACGCGGAAGAACAGGATGTCTTTCGGATCGAACTCGAAATCCAGCCAGGAACCGCGGTAAGGGATGATCCGTGCCGAGAACAGCAATTTACCGGACGAGTGCGTCTTGCCGCGGTCGTGTTCAAAGAACACGCCAGGCGAACGATGCAGCTGCGACACGATGACGCGCTCGGTACCATTGATCACGAACGAACCGGTAGTGGTCATCAGCGGCAATTCGCCCATGTACACTTCCTGCTCTTTCATTTCCTTGACCACCGGCTTGGTTGGCGATTCCTTGTCGAGAATCACCAGTCGCACCTTGGCGCGCAGGGGCGAGGCAAAGGTCAGGCCGCGCTGCTGACATTCCTTGACGTCGAACGGCGGGTCACCCAGCACGTACGACAGGAATTCGAGGCGCGCAAAACCATTGTGCGACACGATCGGAAAAATGGACGTAAAGGCGGATTGCAAGCCTTCATTTTTGCGTTGGGACGGTATTTTGTCTTGCTGCAAAAAGCCAAGGTAAGATTCGAGCTGAGTCGCCAGCAGGAAGGGAACGTTGTGAACGTTAGCGCGTTTCGCGAATGATTTGCGAATGCGCTTCTTCTCAGTAAATGAGTAGTGCATGGACACTCCGTGAGTGACAGGAAGGATAGAGAATTCAGGATTCGCCCGCAAAATGGAAACTGTTCATTCCATCATCTGCGAAACCTCAAGTCTCGGCCCAACTTAGTTTTTTACACTAACCGTATCGAGAAATTGCTTTCGACGAACGGCGCCCAGATTAAAAATCGAAAACGACAAAGGAGCCAAAGTCGATTCCCTTTTTACAAGGTCTCGCACTTTGACTCCGGCGTTACTTGAACCAACCAACGCCCTGGCAAGCTGAAATTACTTGATTTCAGCTTTCGCGCCAGCTTCTTCCAGCTTCTTCTTGGCGGCTTCTGCGTCAGCTTTGGAAATACCTTCCTTGACTGGCTTCGGTGCACCGTCAACCAGATCCTTGGCTTCTTTCAAGCCCAGACCGGTGATTTCGCGCACTGCCTTGATCACGCCAACTTTGTTTGCGCCGAACTCAGCCAGAATAACGGTGAACTCGGTTTGCTCTTCAACCGCAGCAGCAGCGCCGCCGCCTGCAGGACCGGCGACAGCCATCGCTGCAGCAGACACGCCAAACTTTTCTTCGAATGCCTTGACCAGGTCATTCAATTCCATCACGGACAGGGCGCCTACGGCTTCCAGAATGTCTTCTTTGCTAATTGCCATTTGAAACTCCTAATTTCTGATTTGTTGAGGGAAGAGCAACGCTATGCTTCACTCTTTCCTGCAATACAAAATAAAATACATCCAATCGGTACCAACGCATGAAGCGAAAACGATTACCGCGAATTACGCAGCTTCGCTTTCCTTCTTGGCTGCCAAAGCAGCCAGACCACGCACGAATCCCGATACCGGCGCCTGCATCACGCCCAGCAACTGGGCAAGCAAAACTTCACGGCTTGGAATGCTGGCCAACGCAGTTACACCGGCTTTATCCAGTGATTTACCTGCATAGTTACCTGCCTTGATGACCAGTTTGTCGTTGGTTTTAGCAAAATCACTGATGACTTTCGCTGCTGCAACGGCGTCCTCGGAGATCGAATAGATCAACGGACCGGTCATTTCGGAGGCGAGGCCAGAAAAGGTCGTTCCCTCTACAGCGCGACGAGCCAGCGTATTTTTCAATACGCGCAAGTACACACCTTGGGAACGCGCTTTGGCGCGCAGTTGCGTCAAGTGACCAACCTGGATGCCACGATATTCGGCCACGACGATGGTCTGCGCATTTGCTACTTTAGCGGAGACTTCGGCGACGACGGCCTTTTTGTCATTCAGATTGAGACTCAAGATCAACCTCCAAAAATAATGCTCGGTTACCACATAGCCATTGGGCTATTTACCTTGCATCGGTTCGAACACGGCGTCCGAAGTTAGGAGTTCCGTACTGGCAGACCAGCTTAGAGACTGCAAAACTTGTTCGGGTTCACCATCTGCGCTGGGTATCGAGATCACTGTCTCGACGGTTTAACTTTGTGCCTGCCTGCTGCACGCCGCCCAACGGTCTTTGATTGCCTGAACCGCTTTCCTGATAACTACGTCTGAAGTAAAACGATGCCAAGACCGGCACCGCCTCATTCCATTCCGCACTCAACCGAAACTCGGTCCAGCCCAAAGATGCGCCTCGTGTTGTATAACAACACGAGGACTTGATTCTTATTAGCCAGCCAAACTTGTCTGATCGACACGTACACCAGCGCCCATGGTCGACGAGATCGCGACCTTGCGCAGATACACGCCTTTACTGGAAGCAGGCTTGGCTTTGTTCAACGCTTCAATCAAGGCCAGCAAATTGGACTTGAGGTCAGCGTCGGCAAACGATTTGCGGCCGATGGTCGCATGAATGATGCCAGCCTTGTCAGTACGATATTGCACCTGACCGGCTTTGGCATTGCGCACGGCGGTTGCCACGTCGGGCGTGACAGTACCGACCTTTGGATTCGGCATCAGGCCGCGTGGGCCGAGAATTTGACCGAGAGTACCAACGATACGCATGGTATCGGGCGAAGCAATCACGATATCGAAAGGCATGTCGCCAGCCTTGACGCGTTCGGCCAGATCTTCCATACCAACCACATCGGCGCCAGCTGCTTTGGCAGCTTCAGCTTTTTCGCCAGACGCGAATACAGCCACCCGCACGGTTTTACCGGTGCCAGCTGGCAGCACGACGGAACCGCGCACCACTTGATCGGATTTCTTGGCATCAACGCCCAGTTGCACCGATACGTCGATCGATTCATTGAACTTGGCGGTTGCACATTCCTTGATCAACGCAATCGCGTTATCAAATGGATAGGCCTTGGTGCGATCGACTTTTGCCTTGATCGCTTTTGCGCGCTTGGATAACTTAGCCATTACAGACCCTCCACCGTGATGCCCATGGAACGAGCGGAACCGGCGATGGTACGCACGGCAGCTTCCATATCGGCAGCAGTCAAATCCGACCGCTTGGTTGTTGCGATTTCTTCTGCCTGTTGGCGCGTGATCTTACCGACCTTGTCGGTATGCGGCTTCGGCGAACCTTTTTGAATTCCGGCAGCCTTCTTGATCAAGAAGGTTGCAGGCGGAGTCTTCATCACGAATGTGAAAGACTTGTCTGCAAACGCAGTGATCACGACTGGGATTGGCATGCCTGGCTCGACACCCTGGGTCTGCGCATTAAATGCCTTGCAGAATTCCATGATATTCAAACCACGCTGACCGAGTGCTGGACCGATCGGTGGGGATGGATTGGCTTTACCAGCTGGCACTTGCAGCTTGATAAATCCTACAATTTTCTTGGCCATGTTGGCTCCTGTATGGATTGAGTAGTAGCGCCGCTTCATTCAGTGATGAATTACTGGGGCTCCTCTTTTACTGCGCGCCTGATTTCACGATTTGACCGTGGCGCCAGGCATCAGCGCTTGTTGCAACTGCATTGGCTCTTGGAATTACACTTTTTCCACTTGCCCGAATTCGAGTTCAACCGGGGTTGCACGACCGAAAATGGTCACCGAGACGCGCACGCGCGATTTCTCGTAATTGACTTCCTCAACATTACCGTTAAAGTCAGTAAATGGACCATCCTTGATGCGCACCAGCTCGCCCACTTCATACAATACTTTTGGACGCGGCTTTTCAACACCTTCCTGCATCTGCTGCATGATCTTGTCGACTTCATGCGCCGGGATCGGGGTTGGCTTGTTTGATTTGCCACCAATGAAACCGGTTACCTTGCTGGTGTTTTTCACCAGATGCCAGGTTTCATCGGTCATTTCCATTTCAACCAAGACATAACCCGGAAAGAAGCGGCGCTCAGTCACCGATTTCTGGCCATTTTTAACTTCAATGACTTCTTCGGTTGGCACCAGAATCTGGCCAAACTTGTCGTCCATGCCGGCGCGCGCGATACGCTCGACTAATGCGCGCTGCACGCTTTTTTCCATGCCGGAATAAGCATGCACCACGTACCAACGCTTGTTGCCCGCCGGGGCGGCAGCTGCGCTTGGCGCGCCAGCTTGTACGTCGCCTTGGATATTGTCGCTCATTATTTTTTCCAGCCCAGGATCAGGTCGTACAACAACACTTCCAGCAGCTTGTCAGTGCCCCACAGGAAAATCGCCATCACGACGACAAACCCGAAGACGACACCGGTAATTTGCATGGCTTCCTTGCGGGTTGGCCAAACCACTTTCTTGGTTTCGCGTACCGATTCCTTGGCAAAGCCCAGAAAAGTCCTGCCCGGCACGGAGGTCCATGCCAGCAGTACGGCGACGACCAGACCACCGACCAGTGCAGCTGCACGAATCGGCGTTGCCTTGCCAGCCAAGAGATAAAAACCAACAACTCCGGCAAGCACGGCAAACACGGCCAATGCGACCTTGATTTTGTCGCCCGACGTGTTAACAGTTTGAACGGGATTGTTAGACATAGTTTTCTACTTTCGGTGCCCTGCACCTGAATCGGTGGCAGGGGCGGAGGGCCTCGAACCCCCAACCTTCGGTTTTGGAGACCGACACTCTGCCAATTGAGCTACGCCCCTAAGTTTCACTACCTGAAACCAGCATGACAGCCGGAATTTTCATCCCGGCTGTCATGCAGTACTACCTGTTACTCGATGATTTTGGCAACGACACCGGCGCCGACGGTACGACCGCCTTCGCGAATCGCGAAGCGCAAGCCTTCTTCCATCGCGATCGGATTGATCAGCATCACCGTGATCGATACGTT
>JAKFBY010000050.1:0-44174 GCA_036677325.1 Paucimonas sp. | reverse complement strand
CTCGCTGCAAGGATGAAGGTTTTCATAAGGTTGCTCTTTTCTTTTAATAAGACAAAACATCTTGTGTCGAACCGACACTGGCAGGCTGGCACGAACACCGGTTGACTGCACGTGCCTGGTTGTACCGGTTGTGCCTACCGCCGTCGGTACGCTGGAACACATTGCTCAGGCAGGTTCTCCCTCCCGGTTTGACGCGAACAGGGCCAGCATTGCGCAATTTTCTGATCACGTCAAGCCGGTAGCAATGCCGATGCGAATGCTCTGTGGCGCTGTTTCCACGCGATTTGGACAGCCATGAGTACTATATCGATGGTCAGCATTAACTGTTTGGCAGCATCTCGTCAGACACAATCGCCGTTAAGGCACCTGCACGGCAAGCGCATACCAGACCGGCTGAATATTTTTGATGCGCTTTGCACAAGGCCGGACCGGCAACCTGGCCTGCTTTTTTACACGCTGTTTGTACACCCTGTTACACATAACAGGCAGGCAAGCCGTATTGTCGACACATTGTCCGCAGCTGAAAGGCGGCCCGTGCCCAAGCGGCATGAAAGGTAACTTGTGTAACGAGTTGATTCAAATGGCACACATGCAGACCAAGCGGTCTATATTTCAATCATCGCGTGCAGTCAGCGCATCAGATATGGACGGGATCTCATCATGGCCAGCATTAAAATCATTTCCACACTTGCATTGGCTGGCGCACTTGCCGCGTCCGCCTCCACTGCTGCAATCGCGGGCGATCATTCCCGCCACCATCAAGGCGCAGCGATTGCTGCCGGGATTCTCGGCGCCGTGGTCATCGGTTCGCTGATCGCCAATGCGCATCCAGCGCAAGCAGCACCGCCAAGCTATTATCCGCCCCAGCCTTACTACGAAGAACAGCCGCAAGCCTACTATCCGCAGTATCCGCAGGCACCTGTGCAGCAGGTTTATTATGGCTCGGCGCCGCAATATCAGGCGCGGCAGCCAGGCTTCGGCATCCATATCAGCAGTGGGCGTTCTGATGATCGCCATGCCGACCGCGGGTACCGGCAAATTGACTATCCTCGCCGTTATTCGCATCATTACTCGAACTGATCTGCCCCGCGCCAGGCAGATGATTTTGCCTGGCGAACCACGATTGCAGAGCACAAACGGGACTGCCGGCGCGCGTCCCGGGCAATTCCCTGCCATGGCTTACAATATCGACAGACGTCAGCCATCGCAGAGGGATTTTAATGAAGAGCAATATGGTAGTTGAACAGGACGGCGAGCAATACCGGGACATACGGATTGACTTCGCGCCTAATGACGATTTCAAGAAAGCTGTTTATACGGTAAAGCTTTCATTCGATAAAGAATTCGGCATGATTTCCGAAAGCGACTGGACCTATGTTGCCAGCGAGGGGACAGCGATCACCGAGCTGGCCAAAGGTCCGCCGCAGGATGTACTGGATGCCTATGCCGCGCTACAAGCTGAAGCGGAAAGGCTTGCCGAGGAAGGGCGATAACTGGCAAGCGTTTTCATGCAGTCGCATGACTGCATGACATGCTGTGCGAAGTGAGTTGGCGGTTCGCTATTCGGCATGCATTTCACTGATGATTTTTTCCTTCTGCATTGTTCAATGCCGGCTTTGAAGCAAGCCGCCTGGTCTTTATCATGCGCCGGCGTGCCGGCATTAGATGGCAGCCGTTGCGCCGTTGCAGGGGCATCAGTCGCCCAGGCAAATCCCAACATCGCGCGCCGTCTGCAGGATGTCGCTATCCAGCGGCACGCACTTCATGCGTCCGGCGACTTCATCCAGGCCCACGAACACCACGTTCGGATGCGCCAGCGAGACCATCACGCCCGACAAGCCTTCATCGAGTGCGCGCACTGCCGCCGCGCCAAAGCGCAGCGCTGCAATCCGGTCGAACGAGGTCGGGCTGCCGCCGCGCAGCAGGTGGCCGAGCACGACTACCCGGGCATCCTTGCCGGTGCGTTCCTGCAGTGCCCTGGCGACGGCTTCGCCAATTCCGCCGAGCCGCTCGACATGCCCGTGACCGGCCGCCTCGACCACTTGCCGGGTGCCTTCGGCCGGAGCGGCGCCTTCGGCCACCACCACAATCGAATACATCTGGCCGAGCTGGTCGCGCCAGCGCACCTTGTCGGCCACCCGGTCGAGATCGAATGGAATTTCCGGAATCAAGATGCCGTGCGCGCTGCCGGCGATACCGGCATGCAGCCCGATCCAGCCGGCATACCGGCCCATGACTTCCACCACCAGTATGCGCTGGTGACTTTGCGCGGTGGTGTGCAGGCGGTCGATACATTCGGTGGCAAACGAGACCGCGGTATCGAAGCCGAAGGTGGTAAACGTCTTGTCGAGATCGTTGTCGATGGTCTTGGGCACGCCGACGACCCGCAGACCCTTCTTGTGCAATGCATGCGCAATCGTCAGCGAGCCATCACCGCCGACTGCAATCAGCGCATCGAGTTGGTGCTGCCGGAAGTAGCCAAGCACATCGTCGGAGCGATCCTGGTCGACCACGCTGCCATCGGCCAGGGTGGTTGGAAATTGCAGCGGATTGCCTTTGTTGGTGGTGCCCAGAATGGTGCCGCCCAGGTGAGCGATCCCGCGCACGCGGTCGCGCGTGAGCCGCAGCAAGCCGCCTTCCGGATAGCGCTCGGGACACAGAATGCCGTTAAAACCGTCGCGGATCCCGTAACATTCCCAACCGCGGTTGATTGACGACAGCACCACGGCACGAATGACGGCGTTCAGGCCGGGTGCGTCTCCGCCCCCGGTATTGATGGCGATACGTCGGGTCATCGGCATTCCTTTTGCAGATTAGAAATATCATGTCAGCCGGGCGCCCAGCCTTGCGCCCGCACCGGACAGTGCGATGATCAGCAAGCCCCGGCAGACTGCAAGCATACACCTGTGCGCTTAATCGGCTTGCCGGCCTGCACAATGGCCATTCCTAGTCCGACTTCAATGTTTACGTCACGTTCAATCGATTGCATGCAAAAATGAAAAACGCCGGCTGGTGGCCGGCGTTTTTTGCTGCAGTTTGTTTCAGACTTCTTTCGACAATCAAGCCGCAATCGCTACCTTTTCTTCTGCCGGGGCCGAGGTCCGGATCAGGTGATCGAATGCCGACAGTGCCGCTTTCGACCCTTCGCCCATCGCGATGATGATTTGCTTGTACGGCACAGTGGTGGCGTCACCGGCGGCGAACACGCCCGGCACCGAGGTCTGGCCGCGCGCATCGACTTCGATTTCACCGCGGCTCGACAGCGCCACGCTGCCTTTCAACCATTCGGTGTTGGGCAACAGGCCGATCTGGACGAAGATGCCTTCCAGCTCGACCGTGCGCGCGTCGCCGCTGATGCGGTCGGTGTAGCGCAAGCCATTGACCTTATTGCCGTCACCGGTCACTTCCGTGGTCTGGGCATCGGTCACCACCTTCACGTTCGGCAAGCTGTTGAGCTTTCTTTGCAATACCGCGTCGGCGCGCAACTCGCTGCCGAATTCCAGCAGCGTCACATGACTGACGATGCCGGCCAGGTCGATCGCCGCTTCGACGCCGGAATTGCCGCCACCGATGACTGCCACGCGCTTGCCCTTGAACAATGGGCCATCGCAGTGCGGACAGTAGGCCACGCCCTTGTTGCGGTATTGATCTTCGCCCGGCACATTCATCTGGCGCCAGCGCGCGCCGGTGGCCAGCACCACAGTTCTGGCTTTCAGGCTGGCACCGCTGGCCAGTTTAATCTCGATGATCTCGCCCGGCACCAGCGCCTGCGCGCGCTGCAGGTTCATGATGTCGACGTCATAGCTTTTCACATGCTGCTCGAGTGCGGCAGCCAGTTTCGGCCCCTCGGTTTCTTTGACCGAGATAAAATTTTCGATGCCCATGGTATCGAGCACCTGGCCGCCGAAACGCTCGGCTAGCACGCCGGTGACAATGCCCTTGCGCGCTGCATAAATCGCGGCCGACGCACCGGCCGGCCCCCCGCCCACCACCAGCACATCGAACACGCCTTTTTGCGCCAGCTTGCCGGCGGCGCGCTCAGCAGCGCCGGTGTCGAGCTTGGCCAGGATTTCCTCGACGCTCATGCGGCCCTGGCCGAATGTCTGGCCATTCAGGAATACGGTGGGCACCGCCATGATCTGGCGCTCGCTGACCTCGTCCTGGTACAGCGCACCGTCCACCATCACGTGCCGGATGTTGGGGTTGATGACGGCCATCAGGTTCAGTGACTGCACCACTTCCGGACAGTTCTGGCAAGACAGCGAGATATAGGTTTCGAACTGGTATTCGCCCGGCAGGTTGCGGATCTGCTCGATCACGTCAGCGCCGATTTTCGGCGGATGGCCGCCGGCTTGCAACAGCGCCAGCACCAGTGACGTGAATTCATGACCCATCGGGATGCCGGCAAACCGGATGCCGAGGTCGCTTCCAACACGGTTGATGGCAAACGATGGCGCGCGCACGCTGGCTTCGCGCTTCTCAGTCAGCGTGATCTTGTCGGTCAGGGTGAGGATGTCTTGCAGCAGCGCCTGCATCTCGCGCGACGCATCGCCGTCATCGATGTTGGCGGTGATCTCGATAGCCATCGTGACTTTTTCGAGATACGCTTTCAATTGGGTTTTCAACGTTGCGTCTAGCATGATGTGCTCGCTTTCTTGGTATATGGAGGCTTTTTTGAGTGTGCAAAACCACCGCCGGATGAGCTTGTGGCTCCCGGAATTATGTTATCAGGCCGATCTGGGGGTGAACCTGCCAGACGGAATGCTGTCTGGCAGGGGCAAGACGGGCGCCGCGCTTGGCTGGCGGCGCGCCGGCTAACTTGGCTTAAATCTTGCCGACCAGGTCGAGCGATGGGGCCAGGGTCTTTTCGCCTTCTTTCCACTTGGCAGGGCACACTTCACCCGGATGCGATGCGACGTACTGGGCAGCCTTGATCTTGCGCAGCAATTCGGATGCATCGCGGCCGATGCCGCCGGCGGTGATCTCGACCAGCTGGATCTTGCCTTCAGGGTCGATCACAAAGGTGCCGCGGTCAGCCAGGCCATCGGCTTCGATCATCACGTCGAAGTTGCGGCAAATGACGCCGGTTGGATCGGCAACCATCGGGTAGGCGATCTTCTTGATCGTGTCCGACGTGTCATGCCATGCCTTGTGGGTAAAGTGGGTATCGGTCGAAACCGAATAGATTTCAACGCCGAGTTTCTTGAATTCGGCATAGTTGTCCGCCAGGTCGCCCAGTTCGGTCGGGCAGACAAAGGTGAAGTCGGCCGGGTAAAAGAAGACGACCGACCATTTGCCGGTCATGTCTGCATCGGATACCGAAACGAATTTGCCATTGTGATAAGCAGTGGCGGTGAATGGTTTTACCTGGGAATTAATTTGGGACATATTTACTCTCCGTTATTGGTGAAAGAAGCTTGAAAGAAGATCGATGAATGCATCATAGCGAGCTTCACTGCTGGCGTAAAATGAATAATATGCATCTAATTGATAGTTAAAATTTATCAGATTTTAAAATGTCTATAGCTTTGGTTTATTCTACCGCAGATTACATCTGCCCTTGCGGTGTTGGCGCAGCATGCCGCCAAGTGCCATCGGCGTGCCGCAGGCTTGCCATTATATAAAGATCGGGATGATCTTGCCGGCTGGCCCGGCCGCCGGTGTCGGATCAAACCGTCGGTGCCGAATCCGGCTAAGATGCCTGCAACGACGCGCCTCCTTGCCCTCCCTTTCAAACCGATCTGGCCAGCCCATGCAAAAGCCCTTTTCCATCGCGTGCGAACGCAACCGCGAACCGATTCTGGCGCAACTGGCGCCGCTGTTTGCACCTTGCCGGCGGGTGCTGGAAATCGGCAGCGGCACCGGCCAGCATGCGGTGTATTTCGGCGCCAATCTGCCGCATCTGACGTGGCAAACCAGCGACCTGCCACAACACCATGCCGGCATCCTGGCCTGGCTGGAGGAAGCGCAGCTGCCGAACGTGCTGGCGCCGATCGCGCTGGAGGTGGCATCCGATGCCTGGCCGGCCGGACCGTTCGATGCCGTATTCAGCGCCAATACCTGCCACATCATGGCGTGGCCGCAGGTGCAATTGATGATGGAGGGTGTCGGGAAACTGCTGGAGCCGGGCGGCTTGCTGGTGATTTACGGGCCGTTCAACGATGACGGCAGGTTCACCAGCCCCAGCAATGCGCAGTTCGATGCCTATTTGCGCGCGCAAGCCGCGCACATGGGGATTCGCGATGCCCAGGCGATGGACCGGCTGGCCGCCGAGCATGGCATGACACTGCAGGCCGACCATCCGATGCCGGCCAATAACCGCTTTCGGGTGTGGCGACGCGATGCATGACGCGCCGTTGTAGCGCTGTAAGTTGACATCTGGTCTTTAGTTGCCTTGACGTTGCTGCCCGGTTTTTTACTATGCGTCGACGTCGCACTAGGGCACTGGAGACGGCGCGCCAAGTCGATGGTTGGTCTGACCAGCGCACAATTGCACGACTGACCGTCAAGGCAGGGCTACCAGCACCGGCACTGGCAGGCTGACATTCAAATGATGATTTTGCTGCAGGAAACGGGTGCACTGGTCGGCGGGCAGGGGGCGGCTAAAGAAAAACCCCTGCATTTCTTCGCAATTGTTTTGTATCAGCAAATCGAGCTGCGCCTGGGTTTCCACCCCTTCGCCGACCACTTTCAAATGCAGGCTATGGGCCACCGCCAGCACCGCCTGTGAAATCGCCAGCGCTTCCGGGCTTTGGGTGATATCGCGCACAAACGACTGGTCCAGTTTCAGCTTGTCGACCGGGAACCGCTTCAAATAAGTCAGGTTGGAGTAGCCGGTGCCGAAATCATCGATGGTCAGGGTAATCCCCAGCGCCTTGAAGGTGCGCATGATTTCAATGCTTTTCTCCGGGTTCCCCATCGACATGCTTTCTGTCAGCTCCAGTTCCAGCAAGTGCGGTTCAAGTCCGATCGCCTCCAGCGTGCCCTTGACGCGGGCGGCGATGCCCGGCGCCTGGAATTGTTTGGCCGACAGGTTGACCGCAACCGGGACCGTCATGCCAGCCTGTTGCCAGGCCAGTGCCTGGGCACAGGCGGTACGCAAGATCCAGTCGCCGATCGGCACGATCAAGCCGGATTCTTCGGCGATCGGGATGAAGACGCCGGGCGAGACCAGTCCCAGGTCCGGATGCTGCCAGCGCACCAGCGCTTCGACGCCATTGACATAGCCGGTGCGCAGGTCCACCTTGGGCTGGTAATGCAGCACCAGCTCGTTGTTCTCGGCGGCATGGCGCAGCTTGTTTTCCATGGTCAGGCGCCGGCCGGCCTGGACCCGCATGTCCGGCGTATAGCACTGGATATTGGAACGCCCCAGCTGCTTGGCCAGATACATGGCCGCGTCTGCCGCGTTAAGCAGGGTATCGACATCGGTGCCATCATCCGGGAAGCGGCTAAAGCCGATGCTGCAGGTCAGCGCAATTTCCTGCGACAATTCACGGATCGGCTCCGACAATGCCGACAGCACCCGCTGCAGTGCCAGTTCATGGCTATTGGTATTGTCCGGGTCTTCCAGGATCAGCACGAATTCATCGCCGCCGAAACGTGCCACCGTGTCGCTCTGGCGCAGGCAGGCGCGCAGCCGGTTGGTGACAGCGATCAGCGCGCGGTCGCCGGCGCTGTGGCCGAGCGTGTCGTTGATTTCCTTGAAGTGGTCGAGATCGACGAATGCGATGGTTGCCACCTGCTTTTGCCGCTGCCAGCGCGCCAGGCCCTTGTGCAGGCGGTCGCGCAGCAATGCGCGATTAGGCAAGCCGGTCAGCACATCGTGGGTGGCGAGCCGCTCGAGTTCGGCATTTTGCGCCTGGCTGAGCGCAAAATTGTTGCTGTTGACAACTGCGGTGCCCAGAAAGGCCGCCAGTTTTTCAGTCAGGTGCAAGTCGGCTTCCGGCACATCGACCGCCTTCGACAGGCTGAAGAAGGCGATGCTGCCGATCGGCTTGCCCTGATAGCGAATCGGTAGCAGCAGCAGGGTGCGCGGGGTTTGCAGGATGCGCAGCGTCTGGGTATCTTTTTCCGACATCGGGATATGCAGCAACTCCAGGACATCATGGAACATCAGTGATGAATCCTTGACGAACGCATGCGCGACACCACCTTCGAGATTATCCAGCGCGTACGGGTGATTGCGCAGATAGGCAGACCACTGGTCGGCCAGTTCCTGATGGCGGGCATCGGCGCACACCACGCCCTTGTTTTTCAAGAGATTGTCTTCCAGCAGGAAAAAGCCGATGCATTCGAATGGAATCCGCCTGAAGATATCCACGGCAAATTTATCGAAAATCTTTTCAAGTGCAGTCAGGTTATTGATTTCAATAATGAATTCCAGCGCGCGCGCATGGTCGCTGGCCGCGCTCTGAAAACGATCATGGAAATCCTGCAGAAATGCGCTGCTTTGCGCAGCCCGGATCGGCGCCACAAACAGCGCGATCAATTCCTCCAGCATGGCCAGGGCAGGCGTATCGACCGTGCCGGATTGCTTGAGCAGCAGGAGCGTTCCGGCTGGTGCAAGCCCAGCCTCGTCGGCCGCAATCAGCGGCAGCGCCGCAAATTCATCGACCTTCCAGCGGGCGAGCATCGGCCTTTCGCTTTCCGGGCCGTCGCTTGCGCTCAGGCGCGCCAGGCGGCGGCCGTGAAAGGCGCGCACATGCGCATTTTTCAAGTCATCCTTTAACGATGTCTTGTAGCCGAAATAGGTTTTTTCCAGATACCGGAAATCATCCGGCAGGCGTATTTTCAGCGTGCTCAGATAGTCGCCGCAGGGATCGCACAGGGTCACGATGAAGCCATCGACCAGCGCCAGCTTTTCAATTTCGGCGCCGAACAGCTCCAGCAGCGGCTCGAGCTGGGTGGCCTTGGTAATGCGCTGTAACAGCGCGCATCTCTGTTCTAATGAAATTAACGTCATGTTTCTGTATTCCAGTACGCGATATCGGCAGCGCCATGGCCGATTCCGCGAAATTTTCGAGACGTTATGCCCAGTCGGCCAGCATCATGACTTTAAAATAATTCGATATCGCTTTCCACCAGCTTTTTCTGCAGCTTTCCCTGATCAATCAATTGTTCAAAGAAAGCGACCTGATTGCGTCCGTGCTCCTTGACGTAATACAGGGCCTGGTCGGCCCGATCCATGATCGAGCCCGGCAAATCGGTCGGGCCGATGAAGGTCACGCCGATACTGGCAGTGACTTGACCGACTTGCGGGAAATAATGGGTTTCCACCACCTTGCGAAAACGTTCCATCACGGCGCCAGCCCGTTCGGCATCGACATTGCGCAACACCACCACGAATTCCTCGCCGCCGACCCGGAACAACAGATCGTATTCACGGAAGGTTTCATTCATGCATTGTGAAAAATGCAGCAGCACTTCATCGCCCAGCAAGTGACCGTAGGTATCGTTGACCCGCTTGAAATGGTCGATATCGAGCACCGCCAGGCAATAATGCACCTTGTCGGCGTCGCGCTTGTTGGTCACACTCAGCGACAGGATGATCTTCATGATCTTGTCGTCGAACGATTTGCGGTTGAGCAGCCCGGTCAGGTGGTCGCGCTGATTGTCATTGAGCAGCAGCACATAATTGCGGAAGAAATTCAGCAGGATCGTCGCCAGTTCCTGGTCGCGCTCGGCAAGTTCGATCGCCTCGATCACCAGAAATCCGGTCACGCCCTTCAATCCGATGATCGGATGGATGAAGCGCAGCAGCGGATTGGCCGCATCGCCGCACGGCGCAATCACCATCGCCCGCGTCTGATAGCATTCAACGAATTGCGGCTCTTGCTTCAACAGGGTCGGCGGCGCTTCATCTTCCAGGAATGCCTCGTCGGCGCCGACCGGGATCAGGAAATCTTCCGCATGCTCGGACGTGACCTGCTTCAGGGTGCGGATGTCAAACAGGGCGATCGACTTGGCATCGATCAATTGTTCCAGGGTCTGGATCAAGGACGATTGCAGCGCCTTGATCTCCGGCTTTTCAATCAGCTTGGCAAGCGAGCGCAGCAGCTTCGGGGTATCGACATTCACCATTTTTATTATTTATTCAACAACGAACCATGACGGCAGATGCACAGAAAAAGATTGGCTAGCGGTGTCGCCGGTGGCATCACAGCTAGCCAGACCGGCTGGCATGGCATATCGTCGCTACGGCCACGCGCCAGTGCCCATCAGATTCCGGTTTTCCTGCATTAATATTAACGTTTCGACACTGCTGGCACCAGCTTGACCAAGCGTTCGGCAGCATCGAACTTCTCATTTCATCTTATCAGCACCGTTTTCCAATAGGGAATCTGTAACGATAATTTATGCTTTATGTGTTCGTGCGTCCACACAAAGCGATGGCCGGACAGCAGGAAGCGGCAGCATGCCGGGGAAAAATGATGCCAAGTCGACAAGGGACAGGTCGGCCGGCATTGATGTGCCGGCCAGGCTAGCTTCCCGGAGGGTTCGCATCAGAATCGACGCTGGACAGCGTTGTTCTTCTTGCGAATATGCGATGCCATTCGACGCCGCTCGCGCCTTGCCAGCCCCGATTCTGGTGTGAACGCGTACCCGCCTATTGATGAAATGCGTGCTAGTTACCGGTGCACGCTTCTGCGATCCGGCGCCCGATGTGGGCCAGAGCCTGATCGACCTGGTCGACCAGAATCAGGCACAGGTCGCCGGACTGCAGGCGCGACAGTGCGGCATCGATCGCCACGAACTCGCCGCGGATTTCATCGATGGCGGTGGTGCGACTGGCGCCGGTCAAGCCGTCGCGCAGCAATGCCATCACTTCGCCGTCGGCGCGGCCGCGTTGGCACTGGTCCTGGTACAACAGCACGGTATCGAAGGCTGCGCCCAGAATGCGGGTCTGTTCGCGAATGTCCTGGTCGCGCCGGTCGCCGGCACCGCTGATGACGACCGAACGGCGCGCCGCCGGCATCGATTCGACTGCGCGCACCAGCGCCACAATCGCGTCCGGGTTGTGGCCGTAATCGGCGATCACGGTGGCGCCGCGGTAGTCGAACACGTTGAAGCGCCCGGGGGCATTATCGCTGTCGTTGGCAAAGCTCCGCAGGCCGGCCCGGATCACGTCCCAGCCGGTGCCCACGCCCCACGCCGCCGCAACCGAGGCCATCACGTTCTCGACCTGAAAGCCGATTTTGCCACCGCCGGTGATTGGTATATCAGCCAGACTGATCCGTTGTTCGACACTGCCTTCGACAGCGACTAAAGCTGCCTCCTCGACAAACAGCACACGCTGGCCGCGCGCGCGATGGGCGGCAATCACAGGGTGCTGGCCGTCAGCGGCAAAGAACGTGACCCGGCTGCGGCAGTGGCCCGCCATGGCAGCCACGATCGGATCGGCGGCATTCAATACCGTCATGCCGTCGTTGGCGACGTTTTGCACGATCACGCGCTTCAAGACTGCCAGGTCCTCGACCGTGGTGATGTAGTTCAGGCCCAGATGGTCGCCGGTGCCGATATTGGTGACCACGGCCACCTGGCAGCGGTCGAAGGCCAGCCCTTCACGCAGCACGCCGCCGCGCGCGGTTTCGAATACCGCCGCATCGACATCCGGATGCAGCAGCACATTGCGCGCGCTCTTCGGGCCGCTGCAGTCGCCGCTGTCGATCTGGCGCCCTTCAATATAGACGCCATCGGTATTGGTCATGCCGACCCGTAATCCCCCCTGGGTAAACAGATGGGCGATCAGGCGCACGGTGGTGGTCTTGCCGTTGGTGCCGGTCACGGCCACAACAGGAATGCGGCCGTTGCCGCCGTCGGGAAACAGGTTATGCACGATTGCCTCGCCGACCGCGCGCCCCTTGCCGTAGGAAGGCGACAAATGCATGCGCAAACCCGGCGCGGCATTGACTTCGACAATCCCGCCACCCTGCTGCTCGACCGGCTTCAGGACGCTGTCGCAGACCAGATCGACGCCGCAGATGTCGAGTCCGATCATTTGTGCCGCCGCCACCGCGCAGGCGGCGACGTCCGGATGGACATCATCGGTGACATCGGTGGCGGTGCCGCCGGTCGACAGGTTGGCATTGTTGCGCAGGATGACCCTTTGGCCGAGCGCCGGCACGCTGGCAGCATCGAGGCCCTGGATCGCCAGACGCGCCAGCGCGATCTCGTCGAACCGGATCTTGGTCAGCGAGGTCGAGTGGCCGCTGCCGCGCTTGGGGTCGCGGTTGACCAGCTCGACCAGTTCGCGCACCGTGTGCACGCCATCGCCGACGACTTGCGGAGGGTCGCGGCGGGCGGCGGCAATCAATTTGTCGCCAACCACCAGCAGGCGGAAATCGTTGCCAGGCAAATAACGCTCGACCATGATGTCGTCGCGAAAACCGGCGGCGGCGTCAAAGGCGATCTGCATATGCTCGCGCGAGGCGACATTGGCAGTCACGCCCTTGCCCTGGTTGCCGTCTTTCGGCTTGACCACCACCGGCAGGCCGATTTCATTGGCGGCCGCCCAGGCATCGTCGGCGCTGGTGACCAGGCGGCCGAATGGCACCGGCACGCCGGCGGCGGCCAGCAGCTTCTTGGTCAGATCCTTGTCCTGGGCGATCGATTCGGCAATCGCGCTGGTGGCATCGGTTTCGGCAGCCTGGATGCGGCGCTGGCGGCTGCCCCAGCCGAACATCACCATGCTGCCTTCAGTCAGGCGCCGGTACGGAATATTGCGGGCAATCGCCGCATCGACAATCGAACCGGTGCTGGGGCCAAGTCGAACGTCCTCGTCGAGGTCGCGCAACTGCGCCAGCGCGCCTTCCAGATCGAACGGCGCATCCTGCTCGGCGGCCTGGCACAGCTGCTGCGCCAGTTCCAGCGCCAGCCGGCCGACCGCTTCTTCCGAATATTCGACCACCATCTGGAACACGCCGCTCTCAAGCGTCGGCGTGGTGCGGCTGAAGGTGACCGGGCAGCCGGCTTCGGCCTGCAGGCCAAGCGTGGCCAATTCCAGCACTTGCGCCATCGATACGACGTCGTCATGGCCGCTTGGCTGCAACGGGTCCAGCGCCGGGAAGCGGGCGCGCAGCCGGGCTTCGAAACCGGGAATGCTGCCGATGGCGATTTTACTTTCACTGCAGGCGACTACCGCTTCAATCGCGGTATGGTGACTCCAGAGATTGGGGCCGCGCAGCGCGCGGATGCGTGAAACTTTCATGAATAACCTGTCCTGTCTCTATCTGGCGGCAGCGCCGCCTTGCTGGTTGCCTTTGGCCTGCGGATCGAAGGTGCGCAGCCCGGCGCTGATCAGGTGCGGGTCGATCTGCGCAGCCCAGGCGGCGGCGACCGCTGCCAGCACCGCTTCCCGCTCGGGTTCGGTGACGAACGCCGGCAACGCCAGCACGGTCTGGCTGATGCCTTCGGCCAGCACGATCGCATCCTTGCGCAAAAATACCGCGCGCCCACCGCTGCCCAGCTGCGACACGATCGCTTCATGCTGGTCGTGCATGCCGTAATACAGCACGCCGCCGTCGCACAGCACCGCCATCATGACCGCGTGCGGGTCGGCGGCGTTCAACACCGCCACGCCGTCCGGCAACACGACGTCGATCTGGGTGCGCATCACGTCGTAGACCTGGTTGTCGGTATGGATATGGTATTGGGCCAGTTCCGGCAACAGGGTGACGTCGGTGACCACGCCGACCGAACATTTATCGTAGGCCAGTCCTTCGGACAGGATCATGCGACTGCCATTTTCGAACACTGCGGCCTGCACCGAGCGGTTGATCAGCAGCCGCTGGCCGGCGTCGAAATTGGCGCAGTCGCCGGCTTGCACCTGGCGTCCATTCATGTACAGTCCGTCGCCGCAGGCCAGTCCCACATGGCGGCCTGCCACATACAGGATCCAGGCGGTCAGGCGCGCGATCAGGGTGGTGCCGCGGCTGCCGGCGATGCCCACAATCGGTATCCGGCCGGTCTGTCCCGGCGCAAACAGGTGCTCGACGATGGCCGTGCCGACCGCGCGCGGGATGCCGCCGGCCGGCTTGATATGCGCCAGCAAACCCGGGCTGGCATTGACTTCGATGATGGCGCCGCGCTGCTCACTGAGCGGGCGGGCGATGTCTTCGGCCACCAGGTCGATGCCGGCGATGTCCAGCCCGATCACCCGCGCGGCCAGGGTTGCCATGGCCGCGACTTCCGGATGAACGTCGTCGGTGACATCGAAGGCGACATTGCCGTTGCGCTGGATCAGCACTTGCCGACCCTGTTGCGGCACCGAGTGCGGGGTCAAGCCCTGGCGCTGCAGGTCGAGCAGGATTTCACCGGATTCGGCCGGCTTGATCACGCCCAGCGGAAATTCCTCGCTCTCGCCGCGGCGCGGATCGCTATTCAATTGCGCATCGACCAGTTCGGTGACGCAAGATACGCCATCGCCGCAGACCCAGGCCGCTTCGCCCTTGGCGGCGGCCACCACCCGGTTGCCGACCACCAGCAGCCGGTGCTCGTTGCCGGCAATGAATTGCTCGACGATCACGCTGCCGTCGCCTTCCTTGCGCGCCAGCTCGAATGCTGCCGCCACTTCGGCCTGGCTGCTCAAATCCAGCGAGACGCCGCGGCCATGGTTGCCATCCTGCGGCTTGATCGCCACCGGCAGGCCGATGTCCTGCGCCTCTTCCCAGGCCGCGTCGGCAGTATCGACGATTGAGCCTTGCGGCACCGGCACGCCGCAGGATTGCAGCAGCGACTTGGTCAAGTCCTTGTCGCTGGCAATGCCTTCGGCAATCGCGCTGGTGGCATCGGTTTCGGCAGTCCAGATGCGGCGCTGCGCCACGCCATGGCCAAGCTGCACCAGGTTGCCGCCGGTCAGGCGAATCGATGGCAGGTTGCGATCTGTTGCGGCATCGACGATATGGGTGGTGCTCGGTCCCAGGCACAGGTCGTCGACCATGTCGCGCAGCATGGCAACCGTGGCGCTCACGTCATACGGCTGATCGTCGATGGCTGCCAGCAGCAGATCGCGGGCGCAGTTCAGTGCTGCGCGTCCGACCTGCTCGTCGCGCGTGCGAAAGGCAACCTTGTAGATGCCGTGCTGCGATGTCTGGCGCGCCTTGCCGAAACCGGTTTTCATGCCGGCCATGGTTTGCAGCTCCAGCACCACGTGTTCCAGGATATGCCCGGCCCAGGTGCCCTCGCGCAGGCGCTCCAGAAAACCGCCGCGGGTGCCGACGCCACAGCGGTGCTCGATCAAGCCGGGCAGCCAGCAAGTCAGGCGCTCATATAAACCGGGAATGGTGTTGGAAGGCGCATCTTCCAGTGCGCCGATATCGACCCAGACTTCGATGACCGGGCGATAAGTCCAGATGTTGGGTCCGCGCAGGTGCGTCACGCGCAAAAATTGGAGGTCTTTTTTCGTCATGTTTCGTCAATACTGGTTCCGGCCCTGATCGCCCATGCGCCACTTGCCTGAAGCGCCGCCATCATGGCAGACAATTTATTCCATGTGCTTATTTTTTGCGTGATTAATAACGCAGATTCGCTTGCTCAAACCATGCCTTGCCAATAAAGCGACAGGTTTGCCATAAAACCAATTGTTTCTGACTGGCGGCGCAGCTGTGCCATCGCACGATTGCAGCCGGTAAAAAATAAATGCGATTCCGATCAACCAGTTTGGGTTTGATCCGTTTATATTGCAGACCGGACTGCAGACGCTGCATGCCCCTGATTAACCATTGACCCGGTGGGCAGTGCCCAAGCCAACGTACATTCAAGAATGACAACCCCTTCTTCCGCTCTCGATTCTGCCGCCGAAATTTCTCGCCACGAACTGCCTACCGGCTGGCGCCAGGAAGTCGGCTCGCAACTTTCTCCAGAAGAAAACGTTGTCGGATGGTTTCAGGTTGACCTCGATGCACAACTTAATTTCGTCTCCGGCCTGGTGGTGGCAACCAACCGCCGGCTACTGGCGCGCAGCAGTGAAAAAGCCGCGTGGTGCAGCTGGCCGTACCATGCTGGCTTGTCATTGCAACATCATGACCATGCCGGCGTCGGGCATCTGGAACTGGTCGACGGCAGCAAGCGGCTGGCCAACTGGCGCTTCACGCTCGGCCAGAACCTGCAGGCGATGCGCCTGATCACCCAGTTCGGCTTGCAAATGGATAGCCATGTATCGGGCCAGCCGGTGGTCGAACCCGACAGGAACTGTTGCCCGAATTGTAAGGCACCACTGGCACCGGACCAGGAAGAATGTCCGATCTGTACCAAGGTGATCCACACCCCGCCATCGACCTGGACCCTGTTTCGCCTGTGGCGATTCGCCAAGCCGTACCGGGGCCAGCTACTGATCGGCTTCATCCTGACGCTGCTCGGCACGGCGGCGTCGATGGTGCCGCCGTATCTGGCGATGCCGCTGATGGACGAGGTGCTGATCCCGTATCAGAATGGCAAGCAGATCGACCCGTCGCTGGTCGGCCTGTACCTGGGCGGGCTGCTGGCTGCGGCGATCCTGGCCTGGGCCCTGTCCTGGGCCAAGACTTATATCCTGGCGCTGGTGTCGGAACGCATCGGCGCCGACCTGCGCACCACCACCTATGAACACCTGCTGCGGCTATCGCTCGAATATTTCGGCGGCAAGCGCACCGGCGACCTGATGTCGCGCATCGGCAGCGAAAGCGACCGCATCTGCGTGTTTCTGTCGCTGCACCTGCTCGATTTCGCAACCGACGTGCTGATGATCGTGATGACCGCGACCATCCTGTTCTCGATCAATCCGTGGCTGGCGTTAGTCACCTTGCTGCCGCTGCCGATCATTGCCTGGATGATCCATGTGGTGCGCGACCGCCTGCGCACCGGTTTCGAGAAGATCGACCGGGTCTGGGGCGAAGTCACCAATGTGCTGGCCGATACCATTCCCGGCATCCGGGTGGTGAAAGCGTTTGCCCAGGAAAAGCGCGAAGCCGAGCGTTTTCGCGAAGCCAACCGGCATAACCTGGTGGTCAACGACCGCCTGAACAAGACCTGGTCGCTGTTTTCACCCAGCGTGTCGCTGCTGACCGAACTGGGTCTGCTGGTGGTGTGGGGTTTCGGCATCTGGCAAGTCTCGCGCGGCGATATCACGGTCGGCGTCTTGACCGCCTTCATCGCCTACATCAGCCGCTTTTACGGCCGGCTCGACTCGATGAGCCGGATCGTGTCCGTCACACAAAAGTCGGCCTCGGCGGCCAAGCGCATCTTCGATATCCTCGACCATGTATCGAGCGTGCCGGAGCCGGTGCAGCCGGTGACACTGAAAGAAGTCAAGGGCCGCATCGAGCTGATCGATGTAGGTTTTCGTTATGGCAACCGGGCGGTCAACCGCGGCATCAATCTCGATATCGCCCCGGGCGAAATGATCGGCCTGGTCGGCCACAGCGGCTCGGGCAAGAGCACGCTGGTCAACCTGATCTGCCGCTTCTACGATGTCACCGAAGGCGCGATCCGGGTCGACGGTGTCGATATCCGCTCGTTTCCGGTAGCCGACTACCGGCGCCATATCGGCCTGGTGCTGCAGGAACCGTTCCTGTTTTTCGGCACCATTGCCGACAATATCGCCTACGGCCTGCCCGATGCCAGCCGCGCCGAGATCATGGCCGCGGCGCGCGCGGCGCACGCGCACGAATTCATATTGCGCCTGCCGCACGGTTACGACTCGATGGTCGGCGAACGCGGCCAGGGATTGTCCGGCGGCGAGCGCCAGCGCATTTCGATTGCGCGCGCCTTATTGATCAATCCGCGCATCCTGATCCTGGACGAGGCCACCTCGTCGGTCGATTCCGAAACCGAAAAGGAAATCCAGAAAGCGCTCGACAATCTGGTACAGGGCCGCACGACGATCGCGATCGCGCACCGGCTGTCGACGCTGCAGCGCGCCGACCGGCTGGTGGTGCTGGACCGTGGGCAAGTGGTCGAACAGGGCCGCCACGATGACTTGATGGCGCAGGAAGGCGCGTACTTCCGCCTGTACCAGGCGCAGGCACGCAATGCCGAACTGGCCGAGCTGGCAACCAATGAGGCATGAGATGACGACACCCCCGTTTCAACTGGTTCGCAATGCATTCGGCCGGCTGGTCCTGACCGGCGACGATGGGCAGCGATTCGACAATGTGGTGCCGGTACGCGCCTTTCCGATCCAGGCCCCCGACGACGGCCTGTCGATCGTCTCGGCCGACGGCGCCGAAGTGGCATGGATTGCCCGGCTTTCGGACCTGCCCGAGGCGATGCGACAGCTGCTGGAAGAAGAACTGGCAGGGCGCGAATTCATGCCGGAGATTTCCCGCATCCATGACGTCACCAGCTTCGCTGCGCCCTGCACCTGGCAAGTCGACACCGACCGCGGCCAGACCCAATTCGTCTTGCGCGGCGAGGAAGATATCCGCCGCATCGGACCGCATGCCTTGCTGATTGCCGATAGCCATGGCATTCATTTCCTGATCCGCGACATGCAGACGCTGGACCGGCACAGCCGCAGGATTCTGGACCGGTTTCTGTAAATCACGGGCGCCAGGTTCGGCGCTTCATTCTGCGATTAACCGACTTCGACCACCAGCTGCGGATTGAAGGCCGGGTTTTCCCACACCAGCTGTTGCGGCGAGGCCGCCGCCCGCCGGTTGGTCGCATAACCGCGCGGATTGGTGACGATACGGGTGCCGGCAATCTCGTAATCGAAACTGTCGTGCACATGGCCGTGAATCCACAAGTCGCACTGGCCGAGCAAGGGCGTCAGATCGGTGATGAAGGCGGCATTGATGATCGAGCCGGCAAAGCGCGCATGAATCGAACCCGGATGCGGGCCGTGATGGGTGACGACTACTGTTACGCCATCAAATTTTTCAGCAAGCTTTTTCTCCAGCCAGCCGCGTGACGTGGCGTGGATCTGCTGCGCATCCTTTGCAGAAAACACATCTTGCCGGTAGCCGATCAGGCGATGGTCTGGCAACAGCTTTTCAGCTTCCTGCATCGCCTCGGGCGGATCGAATGGCGCCAGCTGGTAATCGGTCCACAGGCAGCAGCCGAGAAAACGCACGCCGTTCAATGCCCATTCATCCTGCTCCAGGAAGTGCACATTGGTGCCGCGCGCCTTCTCGCGCAGGCGCGCGATCAAATCGTCATAGTCCTGATGGTAGGCTTCGTGATTGCCATGCACATACACGACCGGCGCTGGCCAGTCGGCAAATGCGCTCAAGGCCATATCGCCGCGATGGATATCGCCGGCAATCACCAGCACGTCGGCTTGCGCCGGCTCGACGATGCGATAGTCGGGAAACTGTTTTTCCAGGAATTCATAGTGCAGGTCGGAGGCGATCTGGATTTTCATGATGATAGAAATGGATTAACCAGTGCAGCGTTGCACAGCATGATGGCAAGCGTCTGGACTGGCGGGCGTTGCTCAGTACCCGCTCAAAATAAATTGTCAGTGTCTGTGGCCCTGGCCAGCGCTGGCGTGTTGCCCGCTCCTTGCAGCGCATCCCGCCACAGCCGCATCCATCTCACGATTGATTCCGATCGGGTTCTTAACAAAGCCATCTTACCGGATTGGCCGGCAGGGCGCGATGCGCCGGCAGGCAGGCAGGCAGGAAAAGCTGGCCAGACTATTGGACACATTGACCGGCGTGCCTTGCCAGAACGCCGCCTGGTGAAAACTTTTGAAAAAATACATCCCTGGCCTGTTGCTCGACCCAGGCCACGCTGGTCGCCCCGGCTGCATCGAAAGCCACGGTCGGGTCATCGACATAGTCATAACGGGAATCGTTTTGTTGCCACGGTCCTTTTTCACCGCGCCCGAGCGCGATCTCGGTGACACCATTCCACCTGATCACGGACGGCGACATGGCCAATGCCGGCAACGCAATGATCAGCAGCAAGATGCTAGTGATGAAAGCGGGCAGGAAGGTTGCATGCATGGCTTTCATACATCAGTCTCCATGACGGTTGCCGGTTGCGCGCAAATGGTTTGACTGATCGCACCGGCAAGAGTGCCAAGGTACGGTGGCCACGCGTGCAGGGATTGCGCTATGGTAGTGATGAGGATAGTGGAAAGTTGAGCCGGCACTGGCTTTATACTGATCTGGATGCCAACACTACTCGCCTGTTTCCAGTCACCTATTGTTGGTTAAAATCGTTGCAGCCTGTTCAGGAGTCCAACTATGCAGCCCGCCCCATCCTTGCGCCGCCGTCAATTGTTGCATTCGATGCTTGCCGCTGGCGCCACCTGCTGGCTGCCGGTCACCAACAGTGTCGCGGCCGGCAGGCAGCAGAGTGCGCTGCTGACCCGGCCAATTCCTTCTTCCGGAGAAGCGCTGCCGGTGATCGGCCTGGGCAGCTGGATCACGTTCAATGTCGGCGACGACCGCACTGCCCGCGCCGAATGTGCAGAAGTGATGCGTGCATTCTTTGCCGCCGGCGGGCGCCTGATCGACTCCTCGCCGATGTATGGCTCGGCGCAGGCCGTGATCGGCGCCGGCTTGCACAAGCTCGGCCGGCCGGCGCAGCTATTCTCGGCGGACAAGGTCTGGATCGGCTCCGGCGCACGCGGCCCGGAACAGATCGAGGCGTCGCGCCGGCTGTGGGGCATACCTAAATTCGACTTGCTGCAGGTGCATAACCTGCTGGCCTGGCAAGACCATTTGCCGACGCTGTTTGAAATGAAGAAGACCGGCCGGCTGCGTTATGTCGGCATCACCACCTCGGAAGGCCGGCGCCATGCCGACATCGAAAAAATCATGGCCAGCCAGCCGATCGATTTCGTACAAGTTACTTACAACATCCTCGATCGCGAAGTCGAACAGCGCATCCTGCCGCTGGCTCGGGAACGCCGCATCGCGGTGATTGCCAACCGGCCGTTCCGACAAGGCACGTTAATCGATGCGGTAGCGCGCCATCGGCTGCCATCCTGGGCTACCGAAATCGATTGCACCAGCTGGGCCCAGGTCTTGCTGAAATTCATCGCCTCGCACCCGGGGGTCACCTGTGCGATACCGGCCACCTCCCGTGTCGCCCATGTGCGCGAAAACATGCAGGCCGCGTTTGGCCGCTTGCCGGACGCGGCGCTGCGCCGGCGCATGATTGACGATGTCGAGAAACTGGGATTAATTTGATGAGCGAGTGGTGGACCTATACCCTGTCGGACTTGCTGATGTTTTCGGCCAGGACCTACTATCGCCTGTTTGAGCTGCATAACCTTGCGATCTGGCCCGGCCAGCTGATTGTCGCCGCCGCCGGCCTGGCGATCCTGGTGTGCGCTGCGCGCGCCGGCGCAACCGCTGCCCGCATCGCATCCGGCCTGCTGGCGGCATGCTGGCTGTGGGTGGCCTGGGCTTTTCTGGCACAGCGTTATGCGCAGGTCAACTGGGCCGCCGATTATTTTGCAGTCGGCTTTGCCATCCAGGCAGTGCTGCTGCTGTGGTACGGGGTAGTGCGCGGCCAGCTGAGCTTGACGCCGATCCGTAGCCGCATCGATCGGGCCGGCTTCGGGCTGTTGCTGTTCGCGGTGGCGTGCTATCCGCTGCTTGCACTGGCCAGCGGGCGTGCATGGCGGCAGATGGAAATATTCGGGATGGCACCCGACCCGACCGCGATCGCCACGCTTGGCCTGCTATTGCTGGTGGCGCGCCCGCGCCGGACGCTGCTGCTGATGCTGGGATTGATTCCACTATTGTGGTGCGCGATCAGCGGCGCGACACTCTGGACGCTGCAGGCGGCCGATGCCTGGGTGCTACCCCTGCTGTCGATGCTGGCGCTGGTTTTGCTGGTGGCGAGGGCAAGCACACAAAACGGTACCGGCTTGCGCACGCGAGCCTGAGCGCTGCATCTGTCTGATGACTGTGTCTGCTTGCTGCGTTTGAATACGATGTCTGATCACTGTGCCGTTTGATGCCGATCGCCGCGACCTGAAGGTGATCCGACGACGCAATTTTGCACCATGATCCTGCGCCGGCCCGCCCGGGTTTCAAGAATGATAATCCGGTAACAGCGAAGTTGTACGCCGGCCGGCGCATCCATCGGTATTTGTCGAAATCGGTTATCCTTTGCTGCGCATTTGCCATCCCTGGCGACAAGCAGCACGCCCTGATGGCACTCCCATTTTTGTCAATCTGATATCCGCCTCATGAATCATCCGCTGAACTTCACCACGCTCCTGATGCTGGTCATTCCACCCTTGCTCTGGGCCGGCAATGCGATTGTCGGGCGCCTGGTGCACGATCTGGTGCCGCCGATTACATTGAATTTCATGCGCTGGTCGATTGCATTACTGATCCTGGTGCCGCTCGGACGCGCCATCTTTCGCAAGGGTAGCGGCCTGTGGTCGCACTGGCGGCGCTTTGCGTTGCTGGGTTTGCTCGGCGTCGGTCTGTATAACGCGATGCAATACCTGGCACTGCAAACCTCGACTCCGATCAATGTGACGCTGGTGGGCGCCAGCATGCCGGTATTCATGCTGGCGATCGGCTGGTTGTTCTTTGGCGCGACCATCTCGAAAAAGCAGATTGCCGGCGCGCTGCTGTCGATTGCCGGCGTGCTGCTGGTGCTGTCGCGCGGCGAGTTGGCGCATCTGCTGGCTTTGCGCCTGGTGCCCGGCGACCTCTTCATGATCGTCGCCACCATCGTCTGGTCGGTGTATAGCTGGCTGCTGGCGCGACCGACCGAACCGGACGCCATCCGTCGCAACTGGGCCGGTTTTCTGCTGGCGCAGGTGATGTTCGGGACCGTCTGGTCGGGCCTGTTCGCGGCCGGCGAGTGGGCGGTGCAGGCGCCGCACATTGTCTGGGGCTGGCCACTGGCAGCCGCGTTGCTCTACGTGGCGACCGGCCCGGCGATCATCGCCTTTGGCTTATGGGGCGCCGGCGTGCGCCGGGTCGGCCCGAACCTGGCCGCATTTTTCAGTAACCTGATTCCGCTGTTCGCCGCGCTGATGTCGCTGGCCTTTCTGGGCGAAATGCCGCAGCTGTATCACGGCCTGGCCTTTGCGCTGATTGTCGGCGGCATCGTGCTGTCTTCGCGGCGCTGACCGGCACGCCGGCCAGCTCGGCTAATCTGGCGCAGCATCACCGGGACAGCCGGATGCGGGGCAGAATCAAGGAGCGCCGGCATGCTGTGGCGTACCGCAAGTACAACTTGTCTTTTTGACTCGTGCTGTTATTTTTTTGATACACGCAAAAAAATTGGATTGTGCTGGCGTCCGTGAAACACTAGGATGGGAAAATCCGCACCCTGCCTGTAGCCGCACTGACAGGTTCTGCTGCCTCGGCATGCACCCGACAAGGTTTGCACATGGATTTACCGGAATGTCCGTTTTGTTATGCCCCGATCCATGTGCTGGAGGATGGCACCTGTCCGGCATGCAGAAAAAACACGCTGAGCGCGCCGCCGGAAAATCGGCAATATACCGCGGTGGAACTGGCGGTCGAGCAGGACTTCCCGCCGTGTTGCGTACGGTGCGGCAAAGACACCGACCATATCGAGCACTTTGTGTTTCGCTACGATTCGCACCTGGGCAGCAAGCTGGATGAATCGTCGTATATGGCATTCCTGCTGTTTACAGTGATTACGCTCGGCGCCGGCATGCTGCTGCTGCCCCTGTACCGGCGCCGGCTGCGCAAGTACCGGGAAATGACTTACCGTATCAGCCTGCCGTTTTGCCAGGCCTGCCTGCCCGCCAAGCCATCCTACGCGCCGATCACGATCGAAGGCAGCACCTATCACTTCAAGGTGCACAAGACTTTCAAGGCCAGGTTGCGCGCCTATGCCGACTGACGCCGTCAGGCTACCTGGCGCAGGTGCTGTCGACCACACCAGGTCTGCACAACGCACCGGCGTGGCTATGCCACATCGCCTGGTTCCAGGCATAGCCAATCGATGCCATTGAAGCTCTCGTCGCGCACGGTCGGTTTGCTCTGCCTGATGGTCACATCGGTCGGCTGGGGCTTGAACTGGCCGGCGATGAAATTCCTGCTGCGCGAGTGGCCGCCGCTGTTTGCGCGCGGCGCCGCCGGCGTATGCGCAGCCCTGATCATTGCCTGCGTTGCGCTGACGCTCGGCCAGCGACTGGCGGTACCGCGCCAGCAAATCGGCCGGCTGCTGGTGAGTGCCGGCATCAATGTGTTTGCCTGGATGGGATTTTCGACACTGTCGATCCGGTGGCTGACTGCCGGGCAAGGGGCATTGCTGGTCTATACCATGCCGGTGTGGGCAACCCTCCTGGCCTGGCCGATTCTGGGCAAGCGGCCAACCCTGCCCGGGATTGCCGGCCTGCTGCTGTGCATTGCCGGCGTGGCGTTGCTGTTTGGCGGCGATGTGGCGATCGGCACCGGCCAGTTGCCGGGCGTGCTGTTCGCATTGGGGGCGGCGGTGCTGTTTGCGCTGGGAACGGTCGCGTTGCGGCCGCTGGCGCTGCCGCCGCTGGTATCGGTGGCGTGGCAGCTGGCAATCGGCTGCACCCCGATGCTGCTGTTCGGCTTGCTGTTTGAACGGCCCGATTACGCGGCGCTGTCGGGCACCGGCTGGGCACTGATGATCTACATGACGATCGTGCCGATGGGCGTGTGTTACATGACCTGGTTCGCTGCGTTGCGGCGCCTGCCGCCGGCCATGGCTTCGGTGGCGACCTTGCTCACGCCGGTGGTTGGTGTGGCCGCCGCCGCACTGGCGCTGGGCGAGCCGATCGGCACCACCGAACTGCTGGCCATTGGTCTGACCTTGAGTGGCATTGCGTTGGCGCTGAAAAAAGATGGACCGCAAGTCTGAGCAGACAGGCAATGGCAATGCCCCGGACGCAGTATCATAGGGGTTCGGCAGGCGGATAAGGCATAAGGCAAGGACCGGGCAAGGATATGGCAGCGATACTTGATTTTGTAAAGAAACAAAAGGCGGGCGCGCAGTTCGTGATTACCGCGCAAATGCTGCGCGTGACACCGGAGCAATTCGACGCGCTGGCGCAAGGCTGGCTTGACGACGGCGGTCCCGGCTTCAATGTGGTCGGCACCCCGCACCGCACCGTGGTCGATGGCGGGTTTTTCATCAGCCGCGTCACGGTGATCCGCACCACCGCAGAGCTGTCCTAGGCCAGCCGCAGTTCTGGCGCCATGGTGCGTAACACGCACTGGCGTGCGCGCCAGACGGCCGGCCAACTTGTACACAACAGATGACGCGCAGCCATGCCGGTCCCGGCCGTGTGAATCGTTGCCCGATCCACATCTGCACCGGGGCCACGTCTGTCAATCAATCGCCGTACTTCAATGACCGTGCTGGCGCTCGTATTCATCGGCCTCGGACTTGGTCGCATGCACGGTGCCGTCCGGATGCTCGGGTGGCGAATAGATCGTGTATAGGCGCAGCGGCTCGGTTGCCGATGTGTTGAGCACATTGTGCTCGGTGCCGGCAGGAATCACGACCGCGACGCCGTCTTCCAGCGCATGCCGCTCGCCATCGAGAATCGCCACGCCGCTGCCCGCCTCGACCCGGATGAACTGGTCATGGGCTTCATGGCGCTCAAGACCGATTTCCTCGCCCGCCTGCAACGTCATGATCACCAGCTGGCTATTGGGGGCGGTGTACAGCACTTCGCGAAACTTGTCATTGCCGAGCGTTTTTTCTTCGATGTTGATGCTATATCCTGACATTTTTTTCTCCAGTGGTTTTTCAATTTCAACTTCAATCCTGGCTGCGGACGGCTTGGCCGGCGCTGCCTGATTGGTGCATTGTTGGTGTGTGTCGGTTCGCCTGTTGTTTGTATTGTTGCATAAATTGCAGCCGTCAGCGGCCGCACCCACGCTGGCGGCGCCGCATCACCAGCATGACGCAAGCCAAAAGAAGGTCGTACAAAAATTGCGGCTCCTGCTGCCTTTTATAGGTTTCTATGTAAAACTCACGCCACCATTGTTGAATGGAATCATGATGTCATTCCAAGCTTATTCGATTGCCGCACCGGACGGTGTGCGACTGGCGGTGCGCGAGTCGGGCAATCCGGCCGGGCCCGCGCTGATTTTCATCCACGGTTTTTCGCAATGCCAGCTGGCGTTTGCGAAACAGGTCGCCAGCCCGCTGCTGCAACAGTACCGGATCGTCACTTACGACTTGCGCGGCCACGGCGAATCCGACAAGCCTGCTGATGCACAAAGCTATACCGAGGGCAAGCACTGGGCAGACGACTTGCAGGCTGTCATTGATGGTCTGGGCCTGGTCAAGCCGGTGCTGGTCGGCTGGTCAATGGGCGGGCGGGTGATTTGCCAGTATGTCCTCCAGTATGGCGATGGCGCCATCGGCGCAATTCATTTCGTCGCCGCGCGCACCGTGGTCGATCCAGCCATCGCGGTACTGGGCGAGGGTGGGCATTTCCTGATGGCGATGCGCTCGGTGCAGACGGAATTGAATATTGCTGCCACCTCCGGCTTTATTCGCAGCTGCGTGCACCGGGCATTGACGGCTGAAGAATTCGAATGGATGCTGGCCTACAACATGCTGGTGCCACCCGAAGTCAGGGCTGCCGCGCTGGCATGGCCCGGCAATTTCATGCAAGTGCTGCAAAAAATTTCGGTGCCGACTTTAATCGCGCACGGCATGCAAGACCGGATCACACTGCCCTATGCGGCACAGTTGACTGCGGCACAAGTCGGGCATGCGCGCCTGTCCTGGTATGACGATATCGGCCATTCGCCGTTTTGGGAAGCGCCGGAGCGCTTCAACCGCGAGCTGGCCGAATTGATCGACAGTCTCGGCGAGTCGCCTGCCTGATTTGACGCCAATGCAGGCAAGCATCAATCCGATGACGCCGCCATCACGAACGCGGCAATGGTGGGATGGGCATTGGCTACAGTCGTCCAGATCAAGCAGCTTCGGTTGCACGACTTGCCCGCAGGTGAACAGTTCGGTGTCAGGTGAGCGGCCTGGAGGCCGGCTTCCATTTGGCATCGGGCTCGCTGCGCGCCAGATCGCGTTCCCATTGGCTGCCGCAGACGTGGCAGATATAGTATTCGGCACGGCCGGTGGCGGTCGCGCCGAAATTGATGCCGGCATCTGAATGCAGCAACAGGTTGGCATGCGGCGCCGTCACAGCGGGCGCGCCTTCTAGTGTAGCGCAGGCAGAACAGATCGACATACGGTGCTCCTGGTTAGACAGTCACCTAGCCGGCGCGCCGGCGCTGGTTTCGGTTGACCGATCCCGCTTGATTGCCCCGATTGGCCGCTCACTGCAACCGCTAGCTGCTGTGCTTGTGGTCGCTTTTCATGGCGCGCGCAAAAGCCGCCTGAGCCCGGCTGTATTCCATTTCCGCCGCCCGGTACGCGGCTTCCAGCGCAAGGGCGGTACGGTCATCCATTACCTCGGCGCTGGATTGGCCTACTTCCAGCAAGCGCTGGCGCTTGTTGAACAAATCGTTGGCGAGCTGCGCCATGGTGTCATCTTGCATGCAATTCATCATGATCTGCGGTGTGTTTAATGCTACTAGGACATTAGTGCCGGTGCTTTGTTCAACCCTTGTCGGATTTTTTTGCAAACAAGCAGCATTGCTGACGGTACACGTCTGCGGCAGACGGGCCACTTGTACCACAGATTGTTAAAGACTGTTTCGCTACGCCCCGTTTCGTGCGGCAGGCATGGACAGAAGATATTTCTGTTCGTACACTGTTTTTCATACCCTGTGGGGGAGACGACATGAATAATAAGATAGCTGACAAAATAGCTGACAAACCCGTCGACAACCGGCGCCAGTTCGAGCGGGTCAATCCCGACCGCCAGGCACCTGTGCGGGTCCATATCAACGGTGAAGGTTTCATCGAAGTCACCAATGCAGTCGACATCAGTGAAGGCGGCATCCGGATCAGCGTCAAGCACCGGTTCGCCGGCTGCCACGTCGATCTGCCGGCTTCCATCATCATTTATTTGCCGGCGCCGATTGGCAGGCATTTCAGTGCGCGCGGCTATATCAAGCATGTGCTGGGCGATTCGTTCGGCGTGCAATTTGCCGGCTTGAACAGTACCGACCGCAGCCTGGTGCGCCGCTACGTCGACTTGCATTCCACTGCAAAGTCAGCCGACCAGCCTAATTTTCTGGGATATTTTCGCAACCTGCTTGGGCTGGCGCGCTAGGCAGCCAATGCCGATACCGGATCAGGGCCAGCGCTGCTGGCCTTTTTTGTTGCCTGTCGAAACCTGACAAAGAATGCCAGCGAGGCATTGAATATCCAAATTGAGATATATATTTGCATTTAGTCTCGAACGAGACTATATTGAAGCGATACGCCATTTTCCGGGAGATCCGCATGCACGCGCACCGAATCAAGCCGATTGTCAGCCAGCCGAAGCAAGACCTGCACATGCCCGATGCCAGAAAAATGTCGGCCGCCGGCTTGCGCGCCTTTTTGCGGATTGCCGAATTGTGGCAACTGAACCAGGATGCGCAACTGACCTTGCTCGGCAATCCGCCGCGCTCAACTTTTTTCCGCTGGAAAAAAGATCCGGATGCGACTCATCTTGCGCGCGATACGCTCGAGCGCATCTCTTATATATTAGGCATCTACAAGGCATTGCAGATTCTGTTACCCGATACCGGCAGCGCCGATGCCTGGATTAAAAAACCGAATACGGCGAGCGTGTTCGGCGGACAAAGTGCGCTGGAGCGTATGTTGTCGGGCAATGTTTCCGACCTGTTCGTGGTGCGCCAGTATCTGGATGCGATGCGCGGAGGCTGGGCTTGAAAGAACTTGGCAGCCGGATCGACTGGCATCCGGCGGTGCGCATCGTGCCGACCCGGTTTCCATCGATTAACCTGTTCGACCGGGTGGCGTCAGCCGACGACTTTACTGCCCTGTATGCGCTGGAAGCGATGACCAACCCGCGTATCCGCAATGAAGTCGGCGACATCGCACTGGTGCCGCACGCCGAGCGCCTGTTCGGCCCCGGTTGCGGTCCGATCATGGCGGCGTTTACCCATTTGAATCCGCTCGGCAGCCGCTTTTCCGACGGCAGCTATGGCGTGTTTTATGCCGCCAGCGATCAGCCGACCGCGATTGCCGAAACCCGCTACCACCTGGCCAATTTCATGCGCGCAACCCTGGAACCGCCGATGCAGCACCAGATGCGCGCCTACCATGTGGAAGTATCGGGCCGTTTTGAGGATGTGCGCAAGCGGGCGATGACCGATCCGATTTATGACCCGCGCTCGTACGCCCACTCGCAAGCTTATGCCAAGACGCTGCGCGCCGATGGCGCCACCGGCATTTGCTACCGCAGCGTGCGCGCGCCAGAGGGTGACTGCATCGCGGCGCTGAAGACGACGCCGCTGTCGAATTGCCGGCATGCCAGCCAGCTGCTGTATCAATGGGACGGCAGCGAGATTGCCGCCGTCTACCAGCAAATCAAGACTTGATCCGGCGCGGCGGCCCGGCCGCGACGACTGGCGCACACGGCAGCAACCGCAACGCTGTCAGCGGCCGAATTTGGGTGCATCGAGCATGCCCGACAGCGCCAGATTGCCGCGCGCCTGCCGGGATGCGGTGCGCAAATCGACCGTAAAATTGCCGTTCAGTTTATTCTGTGCATCGACTGCCGCATTGCCGTTGGCCGACACCAGGCCGGCGCTCAGCTGCATGCCGGTCAATTGTGTCTTGCCGCCGTCGGTGGCAAAGTCACCCGTGATCTGATTGAAGGAGGATTTACCGCTGCCATCCTGGCCCATTACCAGGTTGGCCAGATCCGCCCCGAGCAGCACGCCATTGGCAACCGTAAAGCTGCCCTTGCCGCGCAATGTTGCCATCAGGTTGCCGGCATCGGCGGCCTGAAACGCATATTTCATGTTCCCCTCCAGCCTGCCGCTTTGCAGCAGTGCCGGCATGAATTTCACCGGATCGACATGTTTTGCATTGAGTTCGCCAGTCAGGCTCCAGCCCGGCCCCCATTTCAATAGGCCAGTGCCGCTGATGACGCCATCGTAGAGCACGCCATTGAATGTGGTGATGGTCAACTGGTCGCGAGTGACAATACCGGTAAGGTTGAATTCATCCAGTTTCAGGCTCGAGCCGAACGGCAGCACAAATGCCTGGGCGGTCAGATCAGCCTGCATCGCATCGCCCTTCGGACGCAATTCAATGCGGATGTTTTCCTTTATTGCTCGCAACACCAGCAAGTCCCAACCGCCACTGTCGCGCATTTCGGCGGCTGCCTCGAACACCGGCAGTCGAATATGTTCCGACATCAGCCTGGCATTGGTGGCGCTGATGGACGCCGCCTCGATGCCGGTCGCCTTGCCGGTGCCAAACAGCAGCCAGCCCATCCCCTGATCGGTGATCACCGGCGAATGGAACACGATCGCCTTGAAGGCCAGCTTGTCGCCAAACAGGCTGGCCAAGCCGGCATGTGCATCCACTTGGGCGGCGGTGATCTGCCCTTCCTTGCCGATGGCGACATCGTCCAGGCGCCAGTGCGGCTGCGGAAACAGCGACAGCCGCACGCGCTTGATGCTGACCGGCTGCTGCAGCTGTTCGGAGGCGGCTGTTTCAAGCTGGGCCAGCATGCCGCCAAACGGAATCACGTGCACCAGTGCGATGATGCAGACCAGCACCAGCATCAGGCCAAGCATGCCCAGCCGGACCAGCTTGGCGATATTGGTCGGCGCGACCAGCCACGGCTTGCGCATGGCAGGCGCCTGGCCGGCAATGTCGTTTGCCTGCAGCATGGCCGGCAAGTCTGCCGGCTGCACATCATCCTGTCCCAGAGTGATGTCGACCGGCTCCGCGGTATTCAGGTCCGGCACCGTTTCAAGCGGGGTGTTGGCGCGCGCTCTGGCCTCGGCCTCGGCCTTGGCCCTGGCTTCGTCGCGGGCACGCTGTTCTGCCTCCCGCATCGCCTGTGCCTCGGCTGCCTGACGGGCTTTTTCTTCGGCTTTTTCTTCAGCTTTTATGCGCGCCTGATCCTCGGCTTCTTTTTTGGCCCGCTCCTTGGCCTCTTTCCTCGCCTGCGCTTCGGCATCTTTCCTGGCTTGCTCCGCTGCCTTTTGTCGCGCCTTCTCTTCCGCCTTGATGCGTGCCTGATCCTCGGCTTCTTTTTTGGCCCGCTCCTTGGCGTCTTTCCTGGCCTGCGCCTCGGCGTCGCGCCGGGCCTTTTCTTCAGTTGCCTGGCGCGCCTTTTCTTCAGCCTGCAGCCGTGCTTGTTCTTCGGCTTCCTGTCTGGCACGCTGCTGCGCCAGCTGCCTGGCTTGCTCTTCGGCGGCCTGGCGGGCCTGTTCCTCGGCGACCAGGCGGGCCTGCTCTTCAGCGGCCTGGCGGGCCTGTTCCTCGGCGGCCTGGCGGGCCCGTGCCTGCGCTTCCAGGCGCGCCTGTTCCTCGGCTGCGGCGCGCTCGCTTGCCTCGGCGGCTTGCCGTTCTGCCTGTTCAGCGGCCAGCCGCGCCTGTTCCTCGGCTTCGCGTTTGGCACGGGTTTCGGCTTCGCGCTGCGCCAACTCTTCCGCGACCCGGCGCGCCGCCGCATGTGCCTTGATGCGCGCTTGTTCATGCGCTTCCTTGCGCGCCTGTTCTTCAGCCAGCCGTCGCGCCTGTTCCTGTGCCTGCTGCTCGGCTTCTGCCTGGGCGCGTGCGATGGCAGCCTGCTGCGCCTGTTCCTCGGCTTCCTGCCTGGCTCGCGCCTGTGCCTGAATTTCCGCCTCTTTTTTAGCCTGGGCTTCGGCTTGGCGCCGCGCTTGTTCCTGCGCCTCGGCCTGCGCACGCTGTTCGGCGTCACGCACAGCCTGCTGCTCCGCCTGCAGGCGGGCTTGCAGTTCCGCTTCGTTTTTCTGTTGTTGTTCGGCTTGCCGGCGGGCCTGTTGTTGCTCTGCTTCCCGGGTCGCCTGCGCCTCGGCATCACGGCGCGCCGCTTCGGCGGCGTCGCGGCGCGCCTGTTCTTCGACGACTTGGCGTGCCTGCTGTTCGGCGTCCTGCTTGGCCCGTGCTTCCGCATCGCGACGGGCTGCTTCTTCGGCAGCCTGCCTGGCTTGTGCTTGTGCTTGTGCTTCGGCGTCGCGCCGTGCCTTTTCTTCGGCAACGTGGCGGGCCTGTTGTTCTGCTGCTTGCCGGGCGCGTTGTTCCGCTTCAGTGCGCGCCTGCAGTTCCGCAGCGCGCCGCGCTTGTTGTTCGGCCTGTTGCCGCGCCTCTTGCTCCGCCTTCAGGCGCGCTGCCTGTGCCTCTTTTTCCAGCCGTGCGGCGGCTTCGCGTTTTGCCTGTTCTGCGGCCTGCTGTTGTGCCTGTTGTGCTGCCAGCTTGCCAGCCTGCGCTGCAGCCTCGCGGGCGGCTTGTTCAGCCGCGTGATGCGCCTGCTCTTCAGCCTGCTGGCGTGTCCGTGCTTCGGCCGCCCGTTGCGCCTGGCCTTCGAACTTGCGGCGGGCTTCTTCCTCGACCGCGCGCCGGGCCTGCTGCAGCTGCACTACCTCATCGATATGTTCTTGCGGACCGGCCTTGCCATCCTGCAGCAAGGATTTGAAATCGAGACTCTCGGCCACGGCCGACTGATCTTCCACCGCCCGGAAAAAGTCGCCGATGGTCAGCTGACTGTCGGCATTCTCCAGTCTGCCTGGCAGGGTCAAGCCGAATTCGGTATCGCCCATCGACGCTAGCGCGTGCACCGCCGCATGCATCGGGGCGGCCGATCCAAACTCGCGGATATAGTCATCGGCCAGCAGCTTGGTCAGTGCGATCTGCAACTTGGTCGGATCCATGCCAAGCTTGTCCTGCACGTCGGCCAGCGCTGCCTTGCCGTCGATTTCCTTCAGAATCTTGCGATTGTCGCGTGACAGGTTCTTGGTCTTGCCGAGGGTTTCCCCCAAGCCCTTGGCCGTCTTAGTAAAGATGGTGTTGTTATCCATACTGTTTAACGCCTGTGATTATTCAAGGTTCGCCACGAACCGGGCTGTGCTGGCGGCCGCCGGCTGCCTTGACATTCCGGCATCGGTCGGTCATCACGCTCGTGTTCCGCCAATTGTTGCAGATTGTCAAATGTTGCAGATTAACAGCATAAGCGTCAACTAGATCCGCAGATTTATCGATCCGCTGTCGCTAATCGCAGCAAAAATGTCTCTAAATCGCGCTTTATTCTTATTAAAATGGAAATCACAGTGCTTGCGGCGCGCAGCAGTCCGATCTGCTGCCGCGCAGGTTTGGATGAAAAAGGCGCCACCGGGCAGAATTTTTCCGCCAAGTCAGTGTCAATTGGTTTTTCCATTCTTTCGCATTTTCACGCCAGCCGGCCTGCCATTCGAGACCGGTGGCGGCCTAATGCTCCTGCCATGGCACTTGTTTCCATCAGCGATGCGGCGAAACTGGTCCGCAAAACCCCTGCCACGCTGTCACGCGACATCGAAAAAGGCTATCTCACCAAAACCGTGCTGCAGGATGGCGACTTGCGCATCGATACCGCTGAATTGCTGCGCGCCTACGGCCGCCTGCAGCAACCCGAAGCGGCGCCCAAAAAAGCCCCGCGTGCCGCCGCTAACGACAGGGCAAAAATGGCGCTACTGATCGAACGCAACCGTTCGCTGGAGCGCATCATCGCGCTCGAAGCCGAGCTGCGCCGGGTCAAGGATCAAGTCACCACCGAATTACGGGCTCGGCTGGCAGACAAGGATCAGCTGATCAAGACGCTGGAAAGCAAGCTGATGTTCCTGGAATACGACAAGCAGTTGCGCGCCGTGCCGACGCTGGACCTGCCCGACCATCCGCCACCGGGCGAAGCGCGCGCTGACGCGCCGATTGCCGCCGGTCATGGCGATGCCGGCTGGTGGTCGCGGCTATGGAAAAAGAGCGCTGCACGGCGCCCATAAAACCCTGCGCCATACGCCCTACATTATCTCCATACCCTTGGCAGCGTTCGCACCGCTTCAATCAACCATGTTGCGACCCCGGGTTTGCCCGGCGTGTTCGCAGCCGCGTATTGCATTCATTCCCTGGCCGATTATTGCGCTGAATGGGCCGGTTGATTTCTTTTTCTTCATTGTCCCGATGGCGCCTGCATCGTTGCACTGCAAGGTCACGGCCGGTGCCCCGCCGCCTCGACGATGGCGCCACCCGTTTGCCGGTGGTCGGACCTTCGATTAGCCTGCAACGCGATCGGCCATCGGTGTGCACCGATTAATTACTGCGGCCGGTTGCCCCGGGTTTGGTAAGATGGGGCGCGCCATCGGGTATCGATGGCCAACTTTTACAGGGAAAACTCATGAATGCAGCCAAACTCGTCGGTATCTTTTTGATCGTAGCCGGCGCCCTTGCGTTGGCCTACGGTGGCTTTAGCTATACCCGCAATACCGAAGCGGTCAAGCTGGGACCGCTGTCGGTCTCGGTCAAGGAACAGAAAACCCTGGATGTGCCGATCTGGGCCGGGATTGCGGCGATTGTCGCCGGCGGCTTGCTGCTGGTCATGGGCAAGAAGTAATCCTCACCGGTGCGACACTGCCATGCCGGCGGCGTGTCGCACCGGTAATCGCAGACGTCACCCGTGACCAAATCCGTGATGATGCGACCAGCTGCCGTCGGGCGATGCCCGATACGATTCGACCCCATCCTTGCTGATGCGACCAGCTGCCGTCGGGCGATGCCCGATACGATTCGACCCCATCCTTGCTGCCGGTTGCATGACGCATCACTTGGCCGCACTTGCAAATGCCCTGATACGGCTGGATATGGGAACAGGCCGAGACTTTTTGCAAAAACAGCGTGACCGGCTTGGCACAGCTTGTGCACTTGAAGCTCAGGGTACGGGAAGGTTTGCTGATTTTTTCCCTGGTTATCAAATCGATTGCATGGGCGTCAGTGCAGTTGGCGCGCCGGGCCAGGTGCCCGCATGACATCGCGCCCAGACATTGACCCCTGTTTATCCCTTATAAGGCGTCCAGCCAAGCTCTGGGCGACATGCCAAATTTTGCAGTAAAGGCCTTGCTGAAGGCCGGCTGACTGCCATACCCGACATCCTGCGCAATCACCTTGACCGGCTTGTTTTTCTTCAACAGGTTTTGGGCCAGCCGCATGCGCCAGTCGGTCAGATAATCGGCCGGCGTGGTGCCCACCGTGTCATGGAAATGCTTGGCAAATTTGCTTCGCGACATGCCTGAAATACGGGCCAGCTGCGCCACGCGCCAGGCCGCCGCCGGCTGGCCATGAATCGCCTCCAGAGCGCGCGACAGGCCCGGCTCGGCCAAGCCGGCCAGCATGCCTACCGCCAGCCGCCCGCTTTGAAATGCGGACCGGATCATCTGGATCGTCAAAACGTCGCATAGACGATCGAGCACAATTTGCCGTCCGTACTGATCCTGCCCGACTTCGTCGAACAACAAGTCAAAGGTGCGCCCCAGCCCGGACAGCTGGTCAAACGGCATGTGCAGAAAATCCGGCAGGGCCTTGCACAACGCATTGTGTGGTCCGCCCTGAAAGGCGATCGTCGCGCACAATAAAAGGGCGTTTGAGCCCGGTGCGACGAACAGCCGGTGGTTCATGCCGCGCGGATACAACACCAGTGTTGGCACATTGATATGAATGGACGGTTGATCATCATGGTGCAGGATCACGCATCCCTGCCGCACCAGATGCAGGTGGCCGACCTGCTCCTCCCGGGAAAACGAATTTGAACCGCAGAATTCGCCATTGAAAAACACCCGTGCATGAAACGAAAAGCGGTTGAGCAGGTTTGATAACGAATCCATCAGCATCTTGATTTGGACGATAAGACATGAATTGTGGACTATAGGCAACTTTTTGGCAATGGATCAGCCTATCATCGACTTATCATCCCGGCCCCCTGGTTGGCATCAGCCGGGGCCAGCCCGCAGCCGAAAGATGGCGGATTGATCGGGCCGGATAATGGCCTGTTGGTCGCCTGCCTGGGGCCGGCCGGCAACCGATGGCCTGGCTCAACCGAACCACGATTCACCTGAAAAAAACGGAGCAGTCAATGGCGCAAGCGGTCGAAGTTCTGGCCTTCAAACTGGGCAGCGAAGAATACGGCATCAATATCCTGAAGGTGCAGGAAATCCGCGGCTATGATGCCGTCACCAGAATTGCCAACGCTCCCGACTACATCAAGGGCGTCATCAACCTGCGCGGCAACATCGTGCCGGTAATCGACATGCGCATCAAGTTCCGGCTTGGCGAACCGACCTATGACAGCTTCACCGTCGTCATCGTCCTGAATCTCGACCGGCACGTGATCGGCATGGTGGTCGATGGCGTATCCGATGTCGTGACGCTGGCCCCGGAACAGATCAAGCCGGCGCCGGACATGGGCATGACGGTCAAGACCGATTACCTGCTCGGCATGGGCACGATCGATCAACGCATGCTGATTCTGGTCGATATCGACCGCCTGATGTCATCGACCGAAATCGGCATCATCGACCAGCTGGCGGCATGAGTCGGGCATGCCCGACTGCCAAAACCAACCACCATCCAATCAACATCAACAACGAGGTATTGCAATGAACGCAACAGGCATGTCCGGTCTTACCATCAAGGCGCGCATCAGCATCGGTTTTGCCCTGGTGCTGGTGATGATGGTGGTGTTAACCGCAATCGGCGTCCTGCGGGTTAATACGATTTCAACTGCACTGAGCACCATCGGTGACGTCAACAGCGTCGAGCAGCGCTATGCGATCAATTTTCGCGGCAGCGTGCATGACCGCGCGATCAGCCTGCGTGACGTGATTTTAGTTGGCAGCAACGATGAACTCAATGCCGCGCTGGCCGACATTGCCAGGCTCGGCGCCGACTATGACAAATCGGCCATCTTGCTCGACAAGATGATGAGCGAGCATAGCGAGATTGGCCAGCAGGAGCGGCAAATCCTGGCCAGCATCAAGCAGACCGAAGCACGCACGCTGCCGCTGATCAAGCAGGTGGTGGCACTGCGCCAGGCCGGCAATCTCGACCAGGCCAAACAGTTGATGCTCGAACAAGCCCGGCCGGCATTCGTGGAATGGCTGGCACGCATCAACCAGTTCATCGACTTGCAGGAAAAACACAATCAGGAAGAGTCCGCCAATGCACGCGGCGTCGCCAGCGGCTTTCAAGCCCTGATGCTGGTGATGTGCGTGGCGGCGCTGGTGATTGGCACCGTGGTGGCAGTGTTGATCATCAACACGATCCTGCGTGCGCTGGGTGGCGAACCGGCCCAGGCCAGCGCGGTTGCCAGGAGCATCGCCGCCGGCGACCTGGCGGTTGGCATCGAACTGCGCAACAACGACCGTAGCAGTGTGCTGTTTGCGATGAAAGAGATGCGCGACAGCCTGGTGAAAATCGTCTCCGACGTGCGTGCCAGCACCGATACCATTGCCACCGGTTCAGCCGAAATTGCGTCGGGCAACCTGGACCTGTCGTCGCGCACCGAGCAGCAAGCCAGCTCACTGGAAGAAACCGCGTCCTCGATGGAACAGCTGACCGCAACCGTCAAGCAAAATGCCGACAATGCCAAGCAAGCCAACCAGCTGGCGGTGTCCGCGTCCGCGGTGGCAGTCAAGGGCGGCGACGTGGTCGCCCAAGTAGTTGACACCATGGGCTCGATCAATGACTCAGCCCGCAAGATCGTCGACATCATCGGCGTCATCGACGGCATTGCATTCCAGACCAATATCCTGGCCCTGAATGCGGCGGTGGAGGCGGCGCGCGCCGGCGAGCAGGGGCGCGGCTTTGCGGTGGTGGCAGCCGAAGTGCGTTCGCTGGCGCAGCGCTCGGCGGCGGCGGCCAAGGAAATCAAGACCCTGATCGGCGACTCGGTGGAGAAGGTCGATGCCGGCAGCAAGCTGGTGGGCCGCGCCGGCTCCACCATGGAAGAGATCGTCGACAGCGTCAAGCGGGTCACCGACATCATGGCCGAGATCATGGCTGCCAGCCAGGAACAGAGTGCCGGGATTGCCCAGGTCAACCAGGCGATTGCGCAAATGGATGAAGCCACGCAGCAAAATGCCTCGCTGGTCGAAGAAGCGGCGGCCGCCGCGCAAAGCATGCGCGAACAAGCCGGCAACCTGTCGCAACTAGTCGGCGTATTTACGATCGGCCAGGAAAAAACCCGGGCCACGGCGCCGCCGGCAAGAAAGTTGCGCGCCGTACCGTTCGCGTCGGAAAAAAGCCGCGTGACCTCAAAGCCGGCAGCAAGGGAAATCGCCGCGCCACGGGCGCTGCGCGACGGCACCGACAAGACTGACTGGGAAGAATTTTAATTTAATTTTTTAAGCTGCGATTGCAATCGCAGCCAGTTGCGCGGCCGGTTTGCTCAAGGGCCACCGGCGACGCTGCCGACGGGCGGCGATGGCAGACAGTGTTGTCTGCCTTGCCGTGGACACGACCCGCCTTGCTTGCTTGGTGATGGGGCCTTTATTTTGCGACAAGGCGCCACAATGACGTCACTTCGGCCGAGCGGGCCGCATGCAGCGGGTCGGTCGCATCGGCGGCTTTCGGATGGGTTGCGCGCGCATCGAGCTTGCCAACCGGTTTCAGGCCTGCCGCATCGATCATTGCCATCAGCGTGGCACGCGAACGCAAACCCAGGTGCTCGGCCAGGTCCGACAGGATCAGCCAGCCTTCGCCGTTGGGTGTCAGGTGCGCAGCCAGGCCAGTCAGGAAACCCTGCAGCATGCGGCTGTCCGGATCAAAGATCGCGTGCTCGATCGGTGAGCTCGGACGCGCCGGCACCCATGGCGGGTTGCATACAATCAGCGGTGCACGCCCTGGCGGGAACAGGTCGGCCGCCATCAATTCCACCTGATCGGTCAATGCCAGGCGCGCCAGGTTGTCAAGTGCACACGTCAGCGCGCGCGGATCGCAATCGGTGGCAATGACATGCTGGATGCCGCGTCGCGCCAGCACGGCCGCCAGCACGCCGGTGCCGGTGCCGATGTCGAAGGCCAGCTGCACATCCTTGCCCGGCAGCGGCGCCTGCGCCACCAGCTCGATATATTCGCCGCGTACCGGTGAAAACACGCCGTAATGCGGATGGATGCGCGCGTCCAGTGCCGGGATCTGCACGCCATTCTTGCGCCACTCATGAGCGCCGATCACGCCGAGCAGTTCGCGCAGCGAAGCGATAAACGGTTCGCTGCCGGCGCCATAGGCTTCATTGCATGCCTGCCGCACATCCGGCGCGCGCCGCAAGGCAATGCCGTAATCGGCATCGAACGGCAGCAGCAGCATGGCTAAAATGCGGGCGCGCTGTGACTGCGCCTGACGGTGCAGGTGAAACGCTTCGGCATTGGTGGCGGCAACTTTCGGCACCTTCCTGCCTTTGCCGGTCTTGCCGGTTTTACGCGAGGCGCCGTCGGCGCGGCGTGCCAGCGCCTGCAGCAATTGCCGGGCATTCTGAAAGTCACCCCGCCACAAAATTGCCGTGCCTTCGCATGCCAGCCGGTAGGCGGCGTCCGCCGTCAGCGTATCGTCGCCGATGATCACCCGCTTTGGTGCCGGCATGCCGGACTCCGAGCGCCAGCGCGCCTGGCGCGGCGCGCCGGCTTCGGTCCAGGCAATCACGGCTTCGCTCATATGGTCGCCTGGTGCGGATCAAGGCAGAAGCGGGCCGGCGCGACGCCGGTCGGGACAAAACTGGGAATCAGAGTCATGAGGGATAATCGATGTCAAATGCGATGGACTTGCGCAATGCCGGCATTTAAACACAGAATGACACGCTGCAGAACCCCGCGCCCGCCCATCCCGGCAGGCTGATCCAACGCAAAGCTGCCTGCGCAAACAGGTCGCCAGGATTAAAATAAATCAATAGTTAGTAGTTCACCGGCAACTTTTTATGCCGATACTTGCCTAACTTCATCTTAACGATGATCCTAGCAGCGATCGATCGCCGCCGCCAAGCCCGCCCGATCCATGTCGATGAACTGACTGGAATGGCATAACGTTACAAAAAGTAATCAAGCTTCATGGAGTGCAGATTGCCTGCTACAGTGGCAACGCTGCCCCCTATTAAAACCTATGACCTCTTCGAAATCTTCCAAACCATCCAAATCAGCATCCTCGCCAACAGCCGCCAAGGCGAACAAGGGGGCCCGGTCGGGTCCGTCTTCATGGCGCCTGCGGCTGGCTAAATTTGGACTCGCATCGCTGGCTGCAGTGACTGTAATTGGCGGGCTGCTGGTGGTGTACGCATTGCTGCTGGTGGCGCCAACCCTGCCATCGCTCGATACGCTGACCGATTACCGGCCGAAAATCCCGCTGCGGGTGTATACCGCCGACCAGGTGCTGATCGGCGAATTCGGCGAAGAACGGCGCGACTTTGTGCCGATCAAGCAAATCCCGCCGGTGATGACAAAAGCGCTGCTGTCGATCGAGGATGAAAATTTTTATCAGCATAACGGCGTCGACTACAAGGGCGTGCTGCGGGCGGCGTTGTCGAACCTGCGGCGCGGCGGCTCGGGCCAGGGCGCGTCCACCATCACCATGCAGGTCGCGCGCAATTTCTTTTTGACGCGCGAAAAAACCTATGCGCGCAAGATCAATGAAATCATGCTCGCCTACAAGATCGAAAAAGAATTGTCCAAGGACCAGATCCTCGAACTGTACATGAACCAGATTTATCTGGGCGAACGCGCCTACGGCTTTGCGGCGGCGGCGCGCACCTATTTCGGCAAACCGATCGGCGACATCACGGTGGCCGAAGCGGCGATGCTGGCCGGATTGCCGAAAGCGCCGTCGAGCATGAACCCGGTGGTCAATCCAAAGCGCGCCAAACAGCGGCAGCAACATATTTTAAAGCGCATGCGCGATCTCGGCCATATCACGCAGGCGCAGTACGAGCAGGCAGTCACAGAAAAATTCGTCGTGCGCAGCAATAGTCAGCGTTTTGGCACCCATGCCGAATACGCCGCCGAGCTGGTACGCAAGTTCATCTATTCGCAGTTCAAGGAAGAAACCTATACCCGCGGCTTCACTGTCGTCACCACCCTGGTCAAGGCGGACCAGGATGCCGCCTATGCGGCGGTACGCCGCGGCGTGCTGGATTACGACCGGCGCCACGGTTACCGCGGGCCGGAAGCGTATATCAACCTGCCGGGCAATGCCGATGACCGCGAACTGGCGATTGCCGAGCTGCTGCTCAAGCACCCGGACAGCGATGATCTGCAGTCGGCGGTGGTGCTGGCGGCATCCTCCAAGTCGGTACGCGCACAACTGTTGTCGGGTGAAGAAGTGACCCTGAGCGGCGAAGGCTTGCGCTTTGCGGCGTCCAAACTGACTTTGCGCGCGCAAAACGCAATCCGGCCCGGCGCCGTGATCCGCGTAACGCAAGATGCGAAGAAAAAGTGGGCGATTGGCCAGCTGCCGGAAGTCGCTGCGGCGTTCGTCGCATTGAATGCGCACGATGCCTCGTACCGGGCGCTGGTGGGCGGCTTCGACTATGGCCTCAACCAGTTTGACCATGTGACGCAAGCCTGGCGCCAGCCGGGTTCCACCATCAAGCCATTTGTCTATTCGGCCGCGCTGGAAAAGGGCCTGTCGCCTGCCACCGTGATCAATGACGCGCCGCTGACGACCAACGTGGCCGATGCCGGCGGCCAGAACTGGAGTCCGCAAAACGACAATGACATCTATGACGGGCCGGTATCGATGCGCACCGGCCTGAAACGCTCGAAGAACCTGGTATCGATTCGCATTCTCCAGGAAATCTCGCCGGCATTTGCGCAAGACTATCTCGGCCGTTTCGGCTTTGATCCAGCCAAGCATCCGGCCAATCTGACCATGACGCTGGGCACCGGGTCGGTAACGCCGCTGCAAATGGCCAGCGCGTATGCGGTGTTTGCCAATGGCGGCTACGCGCGCCAGCCGTACCTGATTGCCAAAGTCACTGATGCGCGCGGCAATGTGCTGGCGCAAGCGCCGACCGACAAGGCCAGAAGCGAAGGCGAGCGGGTGCTCGACGTGCGCAATGCCTTCATCATGGACAGCATGCTGCGCGACGTCGCCCGTTCGGGTACCGCGGCAGCCGCTTCCCAGAAACTCGGGCGCAGTGATTTGGCCGGCAAGACCGGCACCACCAACGATGCACTGGATGGCTGGTTCGCCGGTTACGGCGGCAACGTGGTGGCGGTGGCCTGGATGGGATACGACACGCCGAAGTCGCTCGGCGGGCGCGAGTTCGGCAGCACGCTGGCGCTGCCGATCTGGATCGATTACATGCGCGTGGCACTGCGTGGCAAGCCGGAAACCCCGCGCGCGGTACCCAGCGGCCTGGTGCAGGTCAATGGTGACTGGGCTTACCAGGAATTCGCCAGCCAGGGCGGCATCCATTCGGTAGGGCTGGACGAGCGCGACCCGATCAAGGGGTTCTGGAACCGGTTGTTTGGCGGCGATTCGGCACCGGCCGATGGCAGCCGGTCCGGTCCGCACGCACAGCAGCCGACCCCGCCGCTGTCGCTGCCGTAGGCGCGCGCCGCCTTCCCGACATCGCCTGATCGCAATCAGGCGTTCAGAAAGGCCAGCAGCGCTGCCGTAAAGCGCTGCGGCTGCTGCAGATTCGACAGGTGCGCGGCCTCCAGCTCAACATATTTTGCTCCCGGAATCGATGTCACCAGATAGGCACTGTCGGCCGGCGGCGTCGGCAGGTCGCCGCTGCCGGCAATCACCAGCGTCGGCGCGACAATTTTCTTGATCGCTTCGCGCATATCGGCGTCGCGCACCGCCAGGCAATTGGCTGCATAGCCGTCGGCCGGGGTCGCTTTCAACATGCCTTCCAGATGCGCCACCAGTTGAGGATGCTGTCGTGCGTAATCCGGCGTCAGCCAGCGCGCCACCACCGCCTGCGCAATCGATGCCATGCCTTCGCCTGTGACTTTTTCGGCGCGTGCGGTCCAGTTCTCCGGTGGACCGATCAGGCTGGCGGTGTTGCACAGTACCAGCCGTCTGATGCGCTCCGGATGCATGCTTGCCAGCCACATGCCGGTGATGCCGCCCATCGACAGGCCGCAAAAATGCGCTTGCCGCACCTGCAGGTGATCGAGCAAACCAATCACATCACTACCCAACTGGGCGATCGTGTACGGGCCCGGCGTGACCTGCGACTGGCCGTGGCCGCGGGTATCGTAGCGCAACAGGTGAAAACGTTCGACCAATTGTTCGACCTGCGGCGCCCACATGTCGAGCGTGGTGCCAAGTGAATTGGACAATACCAGCAGCGGATTTTTTTCATCGCCATCGAGCTGGTAATGAATGCGGACATCGGAAAGAGTAGCGTAGGGCATCACAACCTCTGCAAAATGGCGGGGGTCTTATAAATGAGTTTTACAAAAAATTTTACAAAAAGCACTGGCCAGCCAGATACGCCTTGCGCCAGCGCGTAATGCGCACTTCCCGAAACAGGCCGGCCTTGGCAAACGGATCGTCCGCAATGAATTGTTCGGCCGCGGTGCGGCTGTCGACATCGACGATATACACGCCGCCGCCGGCATCATTGCCATCATCATCGAGCTTGGCGCCGCATGCCAGCAGCAGCGCTGCGTGCGCAGCCAGATAGTGCAAGTGCGCATCGCGGGTCTGCCGGCGCAGCGCCTGGTGATCCGGCTTGTCCCAGGTTTCAATCATGAACGGCATGACGCACCTTGTTGGCTTCAGTTGGGCGCGATCGCCGATGGATGCTGCGCCAGTGCAGTGACGTCGATCTTCATGAATGGGTAGAGCGGCAAGCTCATCAGCAACTGATGCAGCTCGTCATTGGATTCGACGTCGAGCACGCTGTAATTGGCGTACTGACCTGCCACACGCCACAGGTGCCGCCATTTGCCGCTTTTCTGCAATTGCTGCGACAAGGCCTTTTCATCGGCTTTCAGGCGATCGGCCCGTTCGGTGGGCATGGTGTCGGGGATGTTGACCTGCATGTGTACGAGAAATAGCATGATTGTCCTTTCATTAAACAAGCCGCCGGCAACGCTGCCGCTGCATAAGCCTGCATGGATCCGCCTGCATGTTGGCGGGTACATGCATTGCCGGCAACGGCATGCGCCGCTATCCGGCAGGCAGTGCACCGGACGGGTGTGGGTGGCAGCTTACTTCTTGACCAGCGGGCAAGTCGATTTCGATAACGGCATGAAAGCCTGGTCGCCTGGCACGGTGCCCAGCAGCTTGTAGTAATCCCACGGCGCCTTCGATTCGGCAGGCGATTTTACTTCAAACAGGTACATGTCATGGGTCATGCGGCCATCGTCGCGGATCTTGCCATTTTT
>JAKFBY010000049.1:0-3669 GCA_036677325.1 Paucimonas sp. | reverse complement strand
CGGCAAATGATCGGAAGCAATCCGTGCCAGCTTGGTCGCGTGGCGCCGCACATGCACCAGCCGGTGGCGCGGGCGGATCCAGATCCGGTCCAGCGCGAACAGCGGCCAGCGCGATGGAAACGTCACCGGCGCCGGCACCGATTCGAAATGCGATACCAGCCAGCGCAAGGGCCGGCCCCAGACGAACCATTCATTGACGTCGCCTAACAGCACCACCGGCATCTGGTCGGTATCGAATACCTGCAGCAGGCGCCGGATCTGGTCGCGCCGCTCGGCCGGACGCAAGCCCAGGTGCGTGGCCACCACCCGCAGCGGGTGACCGTGGCAATCGATATCGGCATCGAGCGCACCGCGCGGCTCGCGCTTGCCGAAGGATAAATTGATCGCGCGCTGGCTGACGATCGGAAACCGGCTCAGTACCGCATTGCCGTAGCGCCGGTAGGATATCTCGAAGGTCGGCGCTTCGGCGCCGTAAAACCCGGTGGCCTGGCACAGCATCTCCAGTACGTTTGGAAAATGCAACCCGCCCAGCGGCACTTCCTGCAGCGCGACGATATCGGCATCGATTTCCTGCAAGACCTGCACGATGCGCTCCGGCGCAAAGCGGCCGTCGCAGCCGACTGCGCCATGAATATTGTAGGTGGCAATCGTCAGCGGCCAGGGGTTGAGATCCGGCACTGCTGCATGAAGTTCGGGCGCGTCCGGAATGGGTCGATTCATCGTGCCTCCATGCCGGGTTTTCCGGAAAACAGGCGCTGCAAGCCCAGCGCCATGGCAATCAGAAACAGCGCCACCGCCACCAGAACCGCCACCGTGCCCACGCTCGGCCGGCGCACGGCTTCCGCCAGATTGTGCACAAACATCACTGTCAGCACGATCCCGGGCGCCATGCCCAGCAGCGTGCCCCAGGCAAAATCGCGATAGCGCAGATGGGAGGCGCCCGCCACCACGTTAATCACGGTAAACGGCGCCACCGGCAACACGCGCACGATCAGCACTGTCACCAGTCCGCGCCTGGCAATGCGCTGGCTAAGCTTGTTGATGCGCGTGCCCAGCAACCGGCGCACCGTGTCGCGGCCAAGCCACTCACCCAGCAGGTAGCTGACCGAAGCACTGAGCAGGGCGCCGGCAATCGCATACACCGCGCCCCACAACGGTCCGAACACGATGCCGGTTGCGGCAATCAGCAGCGTGATCGGCACCAGCAGGCCGGCTACCGCGTACACCGCCAGCACGGCAATCGGCGTTCCCGGCAAGTCCTCGATCCGGCGCGCCACCGCGATCAGCGACGCCAGGTTGACCCATTCGCGCAGCGGCGTCCAGCGCCAGGCCACGGCCAGCAATGCCAGCGCGATCGCCAGCACGCCAAGGATGATCAGGCGCCGTGGCGCCGGCCGCTGCGCTTCTTCCGGCACGAATTGCGCAACCAGTTCGTCCGCATTGATCGGCTGCTCCGGATCGAACGGCGCCGGACTCGGGATCAGCGCATCGAGTTCCGGCGTGGTCACCGCGTCGAATTTTTGTAAACTCCGCCCTGGCATGGTCAGCGCCGCCACCGCCGCGTGCAGGCTGCCGTGGCGTGCGGTTTCGGCCACCACCCGTTCCGGCGCGACTGCAAGATGCTCGCCCAGCAGTCGCGCGCGCATGCGTGCTATCGCGCTGCGGATGCGCGCACGTTGCGCATCGCTGCCGCTGGCTTCAATCGTCAGGTTGCATTCGGTATCGAACGCCATTGAGCGGCTCGACAGGTTGGCGGAGCCAACCGACAGGATATCGTCGTCCACCGTCAATACCTTGCTGTGCACGTTCAGGCAACCCTGCTGCAGGTCCGGCAGATACGGACAATACATGCTGTAGCGCAGGTGGCGGTCGGCGGCTTTCAGAGACCGGTGAACGCGGGCGCGCAACACGCCCATGGTCGACTCTTCCAGCCAGCCGCTTTGCGTCTTGGGGGACACCACCATGACTTCGGGTCCGGCTGCTTCTTCCAGCCGTGCCGCCAGGGCATTCCCGATCAATTCGGAAGTGAAATACTGGTTTTCAAAAAACAGGTATTGGCGGGCATGCGCGATCGCATCCAGATGCAATTGCTTGACTTCATAGACGCCATCCTGCTGTTCAAATTCCGGCTCGGTGCGCGACAAGGCGACATCGACATCCGTTAAATCCGGCACCACTTCCTGCGGCCACAAATCCGCGTCATGCTCGCATGGTGCAGCCGGATCGCGCCCAGTCGCACGTTTCCAGCGTGTACGACATAATTCTCCCAGCGCACGCGCGGCATCGCCATCGACCATCGACTGGACATCATGAAATGGCGCATAGGGCTTGCCACTGGCGTCACGCCGGCGCGGCTCGTCGCAGGCATGGGCTGGCGTATCCCAGCGGCAACGCGTCAAATCCAGCCCGCCAACAAAGGCGATCGCATCATCGATCACCACCACTTTCTGATGATGGGATGCGCCAGCCGGATGACGTGCATCCATCCAGAATCCAAACCGGCGATGGGTGCGCCAGCCAAGCTTGTAGACTGGCAACCATTCGCGTTCCAATGCATATAGCATCGCAAAATCCCAGTTCAGCACATACGCATGCAGATGTGGCTTGGCAGCCACCACCTCATGCAGAAAGTCTCCCAATGGCTCCGGATGACCATCATTGGCGCCTTCCGGCACCAGGCGCATGCGGCTATCGATATCCCAACTCAGGATGAAGATACTGTGCTGTGCGTTGCGGATCGCGCTGCGTACCGCGCGAAAATAGGCATCGGCATCGATCAGCAAGCTGAAACGGCGTGTTTTTTCTATTCGCCAACAATTATGTCCAGGGCGCAGGAAAGCAGGGGAAGATTCAGATGAAGCGGTGACCAGACTCATGCCCAGGGTTCGAAATAAGAAAGTTATGTTTCCTGTTCGACGCTGCAGACAACAGTTGGTTTCTGAAAGTGATATGCATCATCTTGTAGCGTGTGGCATCTGCTCGGCATGGAGGGTATTTGACGCAAGCTCCTGCATCAGACATATGCTGACGCTGACCTGCATTGTATTCTGCTGGCCAACAAGTGCCGCCTGATAGGGTGACGTCGAGCAACATCAATGTCTGGTCGCGGCATGTTGCCGGTACCAGAGTGCAAACTGATTGCCCGGCATCGGCCGTCCCAGATGGAAACCCTGTCCTTGCTGGCAATCATGTTGTTGCCACCATTGCAGATCCTGCTCGGATTCAATTCCTTCCGCCACCACATCGATGCCCAGCGAGCGGCCAAGCGCGATGATCATGTCGGCAACTGCCAGACTGGAGCGGTCGCTGCCCAAATGCTGCAGGCAGGACTGGTCGAGCTTGAGCTTGTCGAGCGGCAAGCGACTGAGCTGAGCGATATTGGTAACGCCATAGCCGACATCTTCCAGCGCGATTTTCAAGCCGCTTTGCTTGAGCGCCTGCAAGACCGCGGCCACGCTGTCGAAATTTTTCATCAGCGTGCCTTCGGTCAGTGCGATCTCCAGCCATGCCGGTTCAGTGCGGGTGGCACTGAGCGCAGCATCGATATCGCGCTTCAAGTCATGCTGTTGCAGCTGCGCGCCGGAGACGTTGACGGCGATGACAATCGGCGGCAAGCCCTGCTGGACCCATTGCTGGTGCTGACGGCAGGCTTCCTGCAATACCCATTCG
>JAKFBY010000048.1:0-17246 GCA_036677325.1 Paucimonas sp. | reverse complement strand
TTGAACGTTGACACTAGGCCGGTTAATTCAAGGGCTTGCTGTCGCGGTTCGGCTGCGGCATGAGCTTTTTTTACCAAGGCGGCATTTTGCCGGGTGACACCATAGAGGTCGGCCATGGTGTTGTGTACAGACTTTGAGTTCAGACAATAAAGTTTGTCGGGGTCATAGTGCGTGAGTCATTGAGTTGAAGAGACATCCAAAACTTTGAATAGCCTGTCGAAAAATGACCCCTTTTACACAAAAAACGCTCACTGACGCAATAAAGTCTGTCTGAGATTTAGGGCTGGAATGACCGAGGTATGCAAGATTGTTTTACTCAATACCCTAATAAAAATTCGGAAATAGAAACGACAGCTCCTGTAATTAAGCCTGCATTTGCAGGCTTAAAGTTATGTGGATTTCGCTGCTTGGATTTTCTCTTTCAGCTTATCTCGCCTTGGCCCAATAATTGTAGAGTCACCTACTATAGTGTTATGTGCCGGGTCATGCTTATCATTTAAAACATCAATTTTTTTATCAATGCCCATTTGAATGGTTTCTTGTGCTGATAAACCTTTATCAAATCCAAATTGAATTGCTAATTCTTTAAAAGCTTTTTGCGAAACCATCCAATCAGCCATTAGCTCCATTTGATCTTCATAGGTTTTGCTAAAACCAGCATTTTTCTCTGCAATTTCATGCAGAGGTTTATATAGTAAATTCTTATATCGATCCCTTTCCTTTTCTGCTTCTTTTCGTTTTTTTTGTTCTTCTTCCAGATTGTCACGAAGTGTTGAAAGCTCTTGTTCCAATTCTCTATTAATGGTTTTGTTGATTCTCAACCTTCAGCCTGGGCGCCACTTAGCCCAATCAGCCCTGAAATCACCGTTTTTGAACTCATAGCTACCCCTTTAAATGCCTGGTCTGGTCAGGCGATGCGCGATATGTACGGCGGTCCACCCTTGGAAAAGCCGCGCTGGTTCTCAATCTTTATATTTTGGCCGATTTATACCATTAGATAAGGCCCATGCAACAAAATGCCAGCCAAAGCTCAAGCTAGTTTATAGGTTGGTTTGAAAGGTGTCTATAAGGCAATAAAAAGCCACAATGCAGATGTAATTGCGACTTATCCCGACGAACTTTATTCTGGTCCGACGAACTTTATTCCTGATGATCAGTAGTTCGCGATCCTATTCGAATTTAATAACTTGTTTCTGAATTGAATTGGGAAAAAGAAACATCTGTTCCGATCTTTATTGCAATACGGACCCAAAAATGTTCCGATTTTTATTCCCATGTTCCGAAATTTATTCCAACGTAACACGAAAATCATCACCAAGCCATTGATCACTCGACCGTCACCGACTTCGCCAAATTTCTCGGCTTGTCCACATCGGTGCCGCGCGCCAGCGCTGTGTGATACGCCAGCAATTGCAATGGCACCACGTGCAGGATTGGCGACAGCAAGCCATAGTGTTCCGGCAGGCGAATCACATGCAGGCCTTCGCTGGAAGTGATCTTCGAATCGGCATCGGCAAACACATACAGTTGGCCGCCGCGTGCGCGCACTTCCTGCATGTTCGATTTGAGTTTTTCAATCAGCGCATCTTTCGGCGCCACTGTCACGACCGGCATTTCTTCGGTCACCAAGGCCAGCGGGCCATGCTTCAATTCACCGGCCGGATAGGCTTCGGCATGGATGTATGAAATTTCCTTCAGCTTCAACGCGCCTTCCAGCGCGATCGGGTAATGCAGGCCGCGACCGAGGAACAACGCATTTTCCTTGCGCGCGAATTCTTCCGACCAGGCGATGATTTGCGGTTCGAGCGCAAGCACCGCGCTGATGGCTACCGGCAGGTGGCGCATCGCCTTCAGATGCGCCGCTTCCTGTTCATCGGTCAGGCGGCCGCGCACCTGCGCCAGCGACAGCGTCAATAGGAACAGCGCCGCCAGCTGGGTGGTAAAAGCTTTGGTCGAGGCAACACCGACTTCGACGCCGGCGCGGGTGATATACGACAGTTTGCATTCGCGCACCATTGCGCTGGTCGAGACGTTGCAAATGGTCAGCGTGTGCAGCATGCCTTGAGCGCGCGCATGCTTCAATGCCGCCAGCGTGTCGGCGGTTTCGCCGCTTTGCGAAATGGTGACCACCAGTGCGTTAGGGTTTGGCACGCTGTCGCGGTAGCGGTATTCGCTGGCGATTTCGACATTGACCGGGATCTGGGCGACCGATTCGAGCCAGTATTTGGCGGTCAGGCCGGCGTAATAGCTGGTGCCGCAAGCCAGGATCAGGACCGAATCGACCTTCTTGAAAATCTGGTAAGCCCCTTCACCGAACAGTTCCGGCATGATGCCGGTCACGCCTTCGAGGGTGTCGCCGATGGCGCGCGGCTGCTCGAAGATCTCCTTTTGCATGTAATGGCGGTACGGTCCGAGCTCGGCTGCGCCCGAATGCGCATGCACGGTGCGCACTTCGCGTTCGACCGACTTGCCGTCCACATCGACGATCCAGTAGCGCTGCAACTGCAGGTCGACCACGTCGCCTTCTTCCAGGTAAATGATCTGGTCGGTGGTGCCGGCCAGCGCCATGGCGTCCGATGCCAGGAAATTTTCGCCTTCGCCGACGCCGACGATCAGGGGCGAGCCCTGGCGCGCGCCGATCACGCGGTGCGGCTCGTCGCGGGAAAATACGGCAATTGCATAGGCGCCTTGCAGGCGCTTGACCGCCTGCTGCACCGTTTCGAACAGGTCGCCGGTATACATCTGGTCGATCAGGTGGGCGATGACTTCGGTATCGGTCTGGCTCTCGAACACGTAGCCGGCTGCCGTCAGTTCGGCGCGCAGCTCATCATGGTTTTCAATGATGCCGTTGTGGACCAGCGCAATGCGTTCGCGCGAAAAATGCGGGTGCGCATTGTGCGAGGCGGGGGCGCCATGCGTGGCCCAGCGGGTGTGCGCAATGCCGGTGAAGCCGGCCAGGCCCGATTTCTCGACCTGGGTTTCAAGATCCGCGACGCGTGACGTGCTGCGCGAGCGCAACAGCGCGCCGTCGACATGCAGCGCCACGCCGCAGGAGTCATAGCCGCGGTACTCGAGCCGCTTCAAACCTTGCAACAGGATGGGCGTGATATTGCGTTGTGCTACTGCGCCGACGATACCGCACATGGTAATTCCTTGAAAATGATGATGAGATGCACCTATCGTAGAAGAACGAGAGTGAAATAAGTTTGCGAAATATTGAGATAAATGGCTAAATAATTCACGACGTGACCAATATGGAATATTATTTCAAATATCAATAAATAATGGATTTAAATTCTATGGCGACTGACGAATTGCTGCTTGATGAGCTGGACCGCCGCATCCTTAATGCGTTGCAGGATGATGCATCGCAAACCAATAACGAGCTGGCGGCCAGCGTCCATGCGTCGCCGCCGACCTGCCTGCGGCGGGTCAAGCGCCTGCTCGACGCCGGCGTGATCGACCGGCAGGTGGTGCTGGTTGCGCCCGAAAAGGTCGGGGTGCCGCTGACCGCGCTGGTGGAAATTACGCTCGACCATCAGGGCAGCGAAAGGATGACGGAATTCGAGGCGCTGGTGGCGAATGAGACCGCCGTGCTGCAGTGCTACCGGGTATCGCCCGGTCCGGATTTTGTGCTGGTGATGCAGGTGGCCGACATGCCGGCCTATCATGCGCTGGCACACCGGCTGTTTGCCGCGCACGCCAATGTCCGCAATGTGCGCAGCTTCTTTTCCATCCATCGCAGCAAATTCGAGACCCGCATCGCACTCTGAAGTGTCCCGCTGGTCGGTAGCCAGGTGGTAAGATTTGCATGAGCGCAATCCTACCTGCTACCCCCATGTCTACATTCGATTCCAAGCGCCTGTCCGGCTTTATCCGCAAGCCGATCCTGACGCGCACAGCGCTTGGGCTCGTTCTATTCTTTGTGCTGTACGGTCTGTTCGGCTACTTCGCGCTGCCCGGCATCGTCAAGGCGCAGGCAGAAAAACTGATTGTGGAAAAGCTCCATCGCCAGGCCAGCATCGGCAAGATCGAGATCAGCCCCTATGCACTGAGGATGACGGTGCGCGACCTGAAGGTGATGGCGCCGCAAGGCGATGCGGTGTTTGCCAGTTTTGAGGCGCTGACGGTCGATCTGTCCTCCAAATCACTGTGGCGCCTGGCGCCGGTGGTGCAGGCGGTGCGCTTGACTAAGCCCTATGTGCATCTGGTGCGCTCCGATGCCCACCATTACAACATCGACGACATTCTGGCACTGGGCGCGGACCAGCCGCCGTCACCGGAGCCGGCGCGTTTTTCGATTTATAACATCGAGGTCGAAGGCGGGCGCATTGCATTCGACGATCGGCCGGCCGGCGCCAGCCACACGGTGGCCGACCTGAAGCTCGGGGTGCCGTTCATTTCCTCCCTTCATTCCCAGGAAGACGTGTTCGTCAAGCCGCTGCTGAGCGCAACCGTCAACGGCACGCCGCTGCTGATCAACGGTGAAGTGCTGCCATTTGCCGATTCCAGAGTCGCAACCGTGAAATTGAACCTGGATGGCATGGACTTGACCCGTTACCTGGAATACCTGCCGTTCAAGCCGGGCTTCAAGATGCACAGTGCCCGGCTTGACCTGGACCTGACTGCCAGTTTTCAGCAGCCGCCGGACCAGGCACCATCGCTGACGCTGAGCGGTACCGCAGCGCTCAAATCGCTGCAGCTGACCGAGCCGAACGGCAAGCCGATTCTGAAACTGGCGGAACTGGGGGCGATACTGGACCGCGCCCATCCGCTCGGACCGCACTTCGAGGTGGCGACGCTGACATTGAACGGCCTGGAAGCAAGCGTGACGCGCGACCGCGCCGGGCTGCTCAGCCTGCAGCGTCTGATGGGGCCGCCCCGTGCCGGACCGGCATCGGCCGCGCCAAATGAACCTGTACCGGCAGCGGCACCTGCGGCTGCCGTTGTGAAACCAGCTGCGGTGGCGCCAAGTTTTGCGCTGGGCGAACTGGTCATTCGCGGTGCAGTGCTGCGTTACACCGATGAACAAGCCGCCAGCCCGAAGCACGCCAGCGTGGAAAAGTTCGATGCGACGCTGCGCAAGCTCACCCTCGATACCGCCGGCAAACGCGTCAATATCGGCGAAGTCGCTTCGAACAGCGCCAATTTCGTGCTGCGCCAGGACAAGCCGTCGGCAGCATCGGCCAGCGCAGCAACAACCGTAGCAACCGTAGCAACCGCCGCCGCAGCTTCCGACAAAGTCGCCACAATCCGGTCGCCCGCTGCGCAACAGGCGGCCCCGTATGTGGTCAGCGTCGGCCGAATCGCGCTGGATAACTGGGCGACCCGTCTGGAAGACCGCAGCCAGGCGCGCCCGGCAGTCACGGTGCTGGCGCCGATCAGCTTGTTGATGACGGGTTTGTCGAGCGCGCCGGCTGCGCGCGCGCAGCTCGAGCTGAAGGCGGCAGTCAACCGGGGCGGCCAGCTGGCCGTCAGCGGTGCGCTCGGCTTCGCGCCGATCCATGCCGACCTGCGGCTGGACCTGAAAGCGGTGGATATCCTGCCGCTGCAGCCATTGGTTGCCGAGCGGGTCAATCTGATGTTTACCGGCGCCAGCCTGTCCGGCAAGGGCACGCTGCAACTGGATCAGGCCAGCGATGGCGCGCTCAAAGGCGGTTTCAAGGGCGACGCGACGCTGGGTAACCTGGCCGCGGTGGACAAGCTCAGCGGCAGTGATTTCCTGCGCTGGAAATCGCTGTTCTTTGGCGGCGTGGACATGCGGCTGCAACCATTTTCGCTGGCAGTCGACCAGATCGCACTGTCCGACTTCTTTGCCCGCGTCATCATCGACCCGAGCGGGCGCATCAATTTGCAGGATATTGCGCGCGGCAATGCCACGGAGCAGAAAAGCCTGACCGAGCGTGCCGCCGGTAGCGCGGTTGCCACAATTGCCGGTGCTCCTGCCAATCTCGCAGCGGCGGCACCGGCTAATGCGGCTGCTGCGTCAATAGTGCCAGTCGCACCAATCGCACCAATCGCGCCGGATTCATCGGCCGCGCCACCATTGCCGTCAGCGCTGGCCGCACCGGCGGCCAACCGGGCGCCAATCAAGGTGCGCACCCTGACGCTGCAGGGCGGCAGGGTGCGCTTTACCGACAACTTCATCAAGCCCAACTACACTGCCAATCTGATGGATCTGGGCGGCGTAGTGGCCGGGCTGTCGTCGGATCCCGCTACCAGCGCCAGCGTCGATGTGCGCGGCCAGGTCAACAGCGCGCCGTTGTCGGTCAAGGGGCGCATCAATCCGCTCAAGGGTGATCTGTCGCTCGACCTGCAGGCCAAAGTCAACGATATGGAACTGGCGCCGCTGTCTCCGTATTCGGGTCGCTACGTCGGCTACGGCATCGACAAGGGCAAGCTGTCGTTCGAAGTGGCGTATCAGATTGAAAACCGCAAGCTCACCGCCCAGAACCGGCTGGTGCTGGACCAGCTGACGTTCGGTGAAAAAATTGACAGCCCCGGCGCGGCCAGTCTTCCGGTACACCTTGCGGTGGCCCTGCTGCGCGACCGCAACGGCGTCATCGATATCAACCTGCCGATCGCCGGTTCGCTCGACGATCCGCAATTCTCGATGGGGGGAATTATCGTCAAGGTGATCGTCAACCTGATCACCAAGGCGGTCACGGCGCCGTTCGCGCTGCTCGGTTCGCTGTTTGGCGGCGGTGAGGAACTGTCCTATCTGGAATTCGATGCCGGACGTTCCGCCATCCTGCCTGCTGGCGATGCCAAGCTCAATACGCTGGCCAAGGCACTGGTCGAGCGGCCTGCGCTCAAGCTCGACATCACTGCCCGCACCGGTAGCGAAGCCGAACGCGAAGGACTGAAGCGCGCAATGCTCGATCGCAAGCTGCGCGCACAAAAATTGAAGGATCTGCAGGCGCGCGGCGAAGCTGCGCCGGCTGGCGGCGTGCGGGTGTCGGCACAGGAATATCCGGCGTTGCTGGGCAGGGTATACAAGGCCGAGGATTTTTCCAAGCCGCGCAACCTGATCGGCTTGCAAAAGGATTTGCCGGTGGCGGAAATGGAAAAGCTGATGATGGCCAATATTACGCTCGGCGACGATGCGCTGCTTGCGCTTGGCAATCAGCGCGCCCAGGCGGTGAAGGATTGGCTAGTGAAAAACGGCCAGGTGCCGGGCGAGCGGATTTTCATCCTGGCCACCAAACCGGCTGCGCCGCAAGCCAAGGACGGCGCCAGCGGCCCGAGCCTGAGCCGGGTCAATTTTTCATTGAAATAAGCGCCGCCGGCGTTTGGGGCTCAGCGTATGCTGGCACCCCGGCCCGGCACTGATTGCTAACCATGCACGATCACAAGCCGTGTGCGGTCGCGCAGCGCGTTAGTGCCGGGAAAACGGCGCAGCCGGTGCGCGCAAGGCTGCGTTATTTTTTGACTTTGACCGGCCGCTGCCAGCCGTCGATCGACATCTGCTTCGCGCGCGAGACGGTCAGCTTGCCTTCCGGCGCATCCTTGGTCAGCGTGGTGCCGGCACCCAGCGTGGCGCCTTTGCCGACCCGTACCGGCGCCACCAGCTGGGTGTCGCTGCCGATGAAGACATCGTCTTCGATGATGGTGCGGTGCTTGTTGGCGCCGTCGTAATTGCAGGTAATCGTGCCGGCGCCGATATTGACTCGCGAGCCGACCGTGGCGTCGCCGACATAGGCCAGATGATTGGCCTTGCTGTGGGCGGCGATCTGGCTATTCTTTACCTCGACAAAATTGCCGATATGGACATCCTGTGCCAGCTCGGTGCCCGGACGCAGCCGCGCGTACGGCCCGATCACCGAATCGGCGCCGATGGTCGCATCTTCGATATGGCAAAACGGCTTGATTTCGACACCATTGGCAATCCGGGCATTCTTGATCACGCAATTGGCGCCGATGCTCACGCCTTCGCCGACCTCGACCGTGCCTTCGAACACGCAATTGACGTCAATCGTCACATCGCGTCCGCAGGCAAGCGTGCCGCGCACATCGAGGCGGGCAGGGTCGACGATGGTGACGCCTTGTTCCAGCAATTGTCCGGCACGGTTGTACTGATAGATGCGCTCGAGCTGCGCCAGTTGCGTCTTGCTGTTGACGCCCAGGGTTTCCCAAACATCATCCGGCTGCGCCGAGCGCACCGGCATGCCTTCGGCCACCGCGCGCGCCACGATATCGGTCAGATAATATTCGCCCTGCGCATTATCGTTCGACAGTGTCGCCAGCCAGCGCTTCAGGTCGACCGTCGGCGCAACCAGAATGCCGCTGTTGACTTCGCGGATCTCGCGCTCGGCATCGCTGGCATCCTTCTGCTCGACGATTTTGACGATATGACCACAGTCGCGCACGATCCGGCCATAGCCGGTCGGCTCATCCAGTTCCACCGTCAGGATCGACAACTTATTGTTGCCGGCACTGTCCAACAATCGCTGCAGGGAGGCTACCGAGGTCAGCGGCACATCGCCATACAGGATCAGGGTCGGTACCGACTCTTTCAGATACGGTATCGCCTGCATGACGGCATGGCCGGTTCCCATTTGCGGTTCCTGCTTGGCAAATGCCAGGTCGGGAGCCTGCAGTGCCGCCGGCACCGATTCCCCGCCGTGGCCGTAGACCACGCATAATGTCGTCGGCGACAAGGCGCGGGCGGTGTCGACCACATGCGACAACAATGGTTTGCCCGCTAAAGGGTGGAGTACTTTCGGCAGCGCAGATTGCATGCGCTTGCCCATGCCAGCAGCAAGAATGACGACGTTCATAATGAGATCATAAAGTTAATGCAAAATTTTACCATGCGACCCCTGTGCCACTTCCGCAACCTGCGCTGGTGGGTCGCCCTTGTGTTATCGATCAGCCTGCTCGGCGCCTGCAGCCTGGTGCGCCTCGGTTATAACAACGGGGAGAGCCTGACCTATTGGTGGCTCAACAGTTATATCGATGCCGACAGCACGCAGCAGCCAACCGTCACGCGCCAGATTGCCCAGTTGTTCGCCTGGCACCGCACAACCCAATTGCCGGACTATACCCGGTTAATGACACAGATCCAGTATCGGCTGGCGCGCCCGGTGTCGTCGACTGACCTGCGGGTATTTTACGATGACGAATTAAAAAAACGCGCGTGGCTGGTGATCGAGCAGGCATTGCCGTCGCTGGCCGACCTGGCATTATCGCTGCAGCCCGATCAAATCGCCCATCTCGAGAAAAAATTTGCTGATAACAATGATGACTATCGTAAAGACCATTTGCATCGCGACATTGATCATCGTCAGCAGTTTCGGTACAAAAAAATCATGAAACAGGCGGAATACTGGTTCGGCGATTTCAGCCGCGAACAGGAAGCCGTGATTCGCAAAGCGTCCGATGCCCGGCCGCTGCACAATGAATGGTGGATGGAACAACGCATCCGCCGCCAGCAAGACATGATTGTGATGCTAAAGAAAATTCAGGCCGATAAGCCGAGCCGAAGCGCGACCATCGCACTGCTGGAAAAATATGCGCACTCGGTATTTAATCCTGCCGGTGATGCGCAGCACCTGGCCCGGCATGAGGCGGCGCGCGACGACGCGGCCAGCCTGAGCGCCGTGATTATCAACAGCGCAACGCCCGAACAAAAGGCGCATGCGCTGAAAACGCTGCAGAAATGGATTGATAATTTTCAGGAACTGACCCAGCGCCCCGGGTAAATGGCCGGGGCAGCCCGGTCAGCTTATTCGCCCGGATGCAGCGGTATGATGCCGGGTACCATGCTGGGGGTGGCGCACGGTTCGTCATCGAACGCGATATCGCCATTCGGATCCATCATGCCGGTGGCAGCCAATCCGGTGAAATTGAACAGATTGCGGTCCATCAGATGCGACGGCGCGACGGTTGACAGGGCGGCGAAGATATTGTCGACCCGTCCCGGAAATTTCTTGTCCCATTCACGCAGCAAGCCCTTGATCTGCTTGCGCTGCAGGTTTTCCTGGCTGCCGCACAAATCGCACGGGATGATCGGAAATTGCTTGATCTCTGCATAGCGCGTCGAATCGCTTTCTTTTACATAAGCTAACGGCCGGATCACGATATGCTTGCCGTCATCCGATTGCAGCTTGGCCGGCATGCCCTTCAATTTCCCGCCAAAGAACATATTCAGGAAAAAGGTTTCCATAATATCGTCGCGGTGGTGGCCGAGCGCGATCTTGGTCGCCCCCAGTTCATCGGCAACCCGGTACAGGATACCGCGCCTTAGCCGCGAGCAGAGCGAACAGGTGGTTTTGCCTTCCGGGATCACGCGCTTGACGATGCTGTAGGTATCCTGGTTTTCGATATGAAACGGCACCCCCAGCTTGCTTAAATAGTCCGGCAATACGTGGGCTGGAAAATTCGGCTGCTTCTGATCCAGGTTGACCGCGACGATATCGAAATGAATCGGCGCCCGTTCGCGCAGGGTCAGCAGGATATCCAGCAGCGCATAACTATCCTTGCCGCCGGACAGGCACACCATCACGCGGTCGCCATCCTCGATCATGTTGAAGTCGCCAATCGCCTGGCCGACCTGACGGCACAAGCGCTTGTGCAGCTTGTTGTTTTCATGGGCGATTTTTTCAGCCTGCTTGACGCTGGCGGCCGCCTCGCCGCTGGATTCGGCGGGCGCCGGTGAAAGTTGCTGGCTCAGGTGATCGGTAACGGCAGACACTTACAGCTCCTTGACGTGAAACACTTCGACACCGACCGAGTCGCAGTCGGGATAGACATCCGGTTTTTCGGTCGACACCCGCACCGCCCGCACTTTCGGGTGCGCCAGCATGGCCCGGGCGACATCGTCGCACAGCGTTTCCTGCAAATGAATATGGCCTTCAGCCATGCGCTTGGCAATCGTGCTGCGGATGAAATCGTAATCGACCACTTCATGCAAATGGTCGCCTTTTGGTGTGGATAGAGCCAGCGGAATGAACAGATCGACATTGATCAGTACGCGCTGCTCGCCTTTCTTTTCGAATTCATGCACGCCAATATTGATCTGCACTTCATAGTTGCGCAGGAACAGGCGTCGGCAATCGGTCAATTCGGGGTGGAACAGGGAGGAGAGCATATTTTCAATCAATCAAGTGGCAACGAACATCACGTCGCGTTGCAAGGGAATCAAATGCTGGCCGCCATCGACCACCAGCGTGGTGCCGGTGATGGCGGGGGAGGCGGCGACAAAGCATACGGCCGCGGCAATGTCGTCCGGGGTGCTGGATTTGCCCAGCGGCGTGGCGGTATGTGCGTTGGCAAACTGGGCGTCGCTCTGATTACCCGATACCAGACTGATGCCCGGCGCTATGCCGACTACCCGCACCCGTGGCGCCAGTGCCTGCGCCAGCATCGTGGTGGCGCTGTGCAGGGCCGCTTTCGATAGGGTATACGATAAAAAATCCGGGTTCAGATTAAACAGTTTTTGATCCAGCAAATTGATCACTACCGCTTGTTCGCCGCTCGCGGTGGCATCGAACAGTGCCCGCGCCAGCAGGATCGGCGCTGCCAGATTGACATGCATATGGCGATCGAGCTGCTCGAACGAAAAGCTGGCGGCATCGTCATAGTCAAACAGTGCGGCATTGTTAACAATGCACGATACCGGCCCCAGGCCATCCGTGACGCGGCCTAGTAAAGCCGCCACGGCGGATTGGTTGGCCAGATCGCATGGCAAGGCGATTGCACGCCGGCCGTGCGCCTGGATGGCTTCGACAACTTCCTGCGCTTCCTTGGCAGCAGTGCCGTAATGTACGGCGATATCCCAGCCGCGTTCCGCCATGGCAAGCGCAATCACGCGGCCAATACGTTTTGCCGCACCGGTCACCAGTGCAACTTTTTGTCGATTTGCTGTCATATACACTGGTCATTCCGCCAAGCTTGACGCATCGCAAGTGTGGTTAACACTGTCGGCGCTGATTTCCTTACAAGCTTCTTGCCGTTTTCACTACAATAGCGCCATGCAACTGAACCTGCCCGAACCATCCGCGGATGCGCTTTATGCATCACGCGCGCTGCAAACCCTGATCGGCAACGATATCCGCCACAATTCAGGATGGATTTCCTTTGCCCGTTACATGGATCTGGCGCTATATGCGCCAAGTTTCGGCTATTACAGCGGCGGCGCCGCAAAACTGGGTAAAGACGGGGATTTTACAACCGCGCCGGAAATCACGCCGCTTTTTGGTGAAACGCTGGCGCATGTGGCGGCCGACCTGATGGCAAAAACCGCGCCGCAGATCATCGAATTCGGCGCCGGCACCGGTAAACTCGCCCGCGACCTGCTATCCGAACTGGCGGCAAAAGGGGTGCCGATCCACCGTTATGCAATTGTCGAAGTGTCGGGCGAACTGCGCGCACGCCAGCAGCAAACCCTGCGCGGTTTTTCGCAGGTGACCTGGCTCGATCAATTTCCGCCGTCTTTTTCCGGCGTCGTGCTGGGTAATGAAGTGCTGGACGCGATGCCGGTGCACCTGGTGGTCAAAACCGAGCAGGGCTGGAAAGAGCGGGGTATTGGCCTGGCGCCAAAAAAATTCGTGTTTCGCGACCGCCCCTGCAGCCCCGACCTGATCAAGCAGATCCCCAACGCCGATAGCCTGCCGGTCGGTTATCTGACCGAAGTCCACCCGATCTCGATTGCCTTTATGAAGTCGATGGCCGAGATGCTGGTGGCCGGACATGATCAGACCGGCCATGGCGGCGCCGCGATCCTACTCGACTATGGTTTTCCGGCGGCAGAGTATTACCTGGGCCAGCGCGCACAAGGCACATTGATGTGCCATTACCGCCATCACGCGCATGACGATCCGTTTTATCTGCCTGGTTTGCAAGACATCACCGCACATGTCGACTTCAGCGCAATGGCCAAAGCCGCCATCGCCGGCGGCCTCGACATGCTCGGCTATACCAGCCAGGCGGCGTTCTTGCTCGATGCGGGAATCGGCGACATCTTGCTGCGCACACCGCCGACCGATAAACTACGCTATCTGCCGCAGGCCAACGCGGTGCAAAAGCTGACTTCGCCGGCAGAAATGGGCGAATTGTTCAAGGTGCTGGTGGTGGGTACCCATGTGGAATTGCCAGACAAATTCACCCGTAATGACCGCAGTTACAAGCTGTAGGCGCCGTGCGCGTGATCGGCGCCGGCGCCGAAAGACCTGACGCCATGATTCGCTGGGTAGCCGTCATATTTCTCGGGTTGATGATTTTTTCCGTGCTGCTGCCATGGCTGGAGAAGCTTGGCGTTGGCCGCCTGCCCGGGGACGTGCGCTTCAAGCTGTTCGGGTTGCCCATGTGCCTACCATTCGGTTCCACGCTGCTATGGTCGGCACTGGCGTTTCTAATTGCGGAGTTAGTTTAATTGCATGCCTGGCCGCTGTATCAGTCGCTGTGTTAAACATACCTGGCGCAAGCATGGCACGGCCTGCAGGTATATACAGATACACAGACCGGTCACCATACTAGAGAGATGCGGGTTGTTTGCCGGTCACATAAATGCTGCCTGCAGCAGCTTGTTCTTTATCTTTTTTGTTTCCTTGAAGTAATATATAAAATCCTTCTCCCCGTCCAGCGAAGCAGTGGGTTGGCTGGTTCGCTTGAAATAACCATAAGAATCTCCAAAACCTGGCAACAATATGAACGATTTCAGCAAGCTCACTGCCTTGATCATCGATCCCAACACGAGCATGCGCGGCAATTTGCACAATATGCTGACGCTGTGCCACCTGACCAAGATCGAGCATGCCGTCAGTGCCGGCACGGCCATCCGGCAACTGCAAAAGAAGGCATACGACATCATTATCTGTGAGTACGATCTTGGCGAGGGGCAGGATGGCCAGCAATTGCTGGAAGACTTGCGCCACAATAAATTGATCAGCTTGTGGGCGATCTACATCATCATCACGGCCGAACGGGTATATGAAAAAGTTGTCAGCGCCGCGGAATTTGGCCCCACCGATTACATTCTGAAGCCGTTTACCGCCGATATGCTGCTCGAGCGCATCAGCCGTGCCCTCGATAAAAGGGCGATTTTCCTGCCGGTGCATCAGTTGATGGGGCAAAGCCGCTTGCATGAAGCAATTGAGACTTGCGTAGCCGGCGAAGCGGGCAGCCAGCGCCATGCCACCGAGTTTGCACGATTGCGGGCCGAATTGCATGTCACCCTGGGCGAGGCTGCGCAAGCAGAGGCGATCTATCGCAAATTGATCGAAGTCCGTCCCATTGCCTGGGCGCGCCTGGGCTTGGCAAAAACCTTATTTTTGCAAGATCGGTTTGCCGATGCGGAAGCGCTGCTGACGGAGCTGGTGGCGGAAAACGCCAAATATATGGATGCCTATGATTGGCTGGCCAGGATCCATGAAAAAATCGGCCAGATGGCCGAAGCCAAGGCCGTGCTGGAAAGCGCGGTTGCGGTGTCTCCGCATGCGGTCAGGCGCTTGCGGAAGCTAGGTGAAGTGGCGCTCGAAGCCGGCGATGTCGAGATCGCAGAGCGTTCATTCCAGCAAGTTGTCAGCAAAGCCAAATATTCCGAGTTTCGTGACCCGGAAGACCATGTCAAACTGGTCAAGACCCTGGTTACCAAGGGCGATACCCAGCAAGCGGCAACCGTGATCCGGGACTTGCAAAAATCCTTGAGCGGCAACGACAAGATGCCAGCCTGCCGCGCGCTGTCGGCCGCGATGCTGCATGAATCGCTGGGCGATGCCCAGCGCACTGCCGATGAATTGACGGCGGCAGTCGCCGCCTGCCGCGACCACGGCGGATTGTCAACCGAGATGCAGCTGGCGCTGGCAAAGAGTTGCCTCGTCAATAACATGGAAGAAGGCGCCACCGAAGTCATGCTCAATGTCATGAACAATGCATCGAACGGCGCAGACATGGCCAAGGCGATGAGCGTGTTCGAGCAAGCCGGGCGGGCCGACCTGGCAGAAAAAACCTCGAAGGAAAGCCGCAAGCAAGTCGTCGAGCTGGTGTCGTCCGGCGCCGAGAAGGCGCGTGAAGGCGATTATAAGGGTGCCGTCACCCTGATGCTGGAAGCCGTGCAAAAGCTGCCGGAAAATCCGCAAGTCGTGTTCAATGCTGCCGTGGCCATCCTGAAGTATCTGGAAAACCTCGGCTGGGATGGGCCGTTGAGCGAGCGCTGCCGCTTATTGATCGACAAGGCCAGAAAGCTCGATCCAACCAATCCGCGCCTCGCACCGCTATCCGAACTATTTCAGCAAATCAAGCTAAAGCAGGGCGCCAGTTAACTGGTAAAGAAACAGGGGGCTAGTCGATTAAGTCAGACTATATTGCTTAACCTGCAGCCAAAACCGGCAGAATCAGCAAAAAATACCCGACAAAATTAATCTACTTTCGGCAATTGCCGGATAGTTTGGTATTGTTCTCGGTCTATATCTTTCTTTCACGATAAAGCCGATGCCCAATAAGCAAGATCCTGCCATCCACCCCGCGCCTGATGCAAGCGAAGAAAGTAAGCGCTTGCCCTCAGTAAGTGACAAGAGCCCCGGCGCTCCTTCGCTCCCAAGTTATGCCATGCCCGAGATTACACCTTGGGCGCAAGCTTGGAAAATCGCCGGCGCCCGTTTGCGCAGCGCTTCCGACCGGATTGGCCGCCGACTGATGCAGCGCACGCTCAGGATCGGCGTCTCGGCCCGGATATTTCACCCGGAAGCCGGCGCCAAGGGATTGCGCGGCAAGACATTGCAATATCTGGAAGAGTCGATCGCCCAATGGGTGATGTCGCGCGATGTACTGGTGTTCATGATTCCCACAGTGAATAACAAGGGAATGTTACATCCAAGTAATATCCGCTTGCGCGACTATGCCAAACATCTGGACGGGCTGGTATTGCAGGGCGGCGCTGACGTCTCGCCTCAATCGTATAGTGAATTGGCAACGCGGCCGGAATGGAGCGGTGACCGCGCGCGCGACATGTATGAACTGGAATTGCTGCATGAATTCATCGAAGCCGGCAAGCCGGTGCTGGGAATTTGCCGCGGCTGTCAATTAATCAATGTCGCGTTTGGCGGCACGCTGTATCAGGATATCGCCTCGGACGTGCCGGCCGCAATCGCCCACGTTGCTGACGCCTATGACAGCCATTACCATCCAATCCGTTTTCCCAGCGGCTCGTCGCTGGCGCCGATGTTTTCCGGCTATCAGCAACCCCAGGTCAATTCAATCCATCATCAGGCGGTCAAGGAACTCGGCCGCGATGTCACCGTAGAAGCCGTCTCTGGCGACGATGAAATTGTCGAGGCGATCCGCTATCGCAAGGCACCGTTCGTGATGGGATTGCAGTGGCATCCGGAGTTTCATCGGGTTGGCACCCCGGATCTGCTCGATTGCACGCCGATCCTGGATAACTTTTTGCGTGCAGCCCGTGAAACCCGGTTTTAATTGATTCGCATAAGCCCGCCCAAAGCCCGGGCCGGTGCCGCCTACCAGACGCCGCCGTGGAAACGGACGCACGGTAACGTTGCAAATTCACCCTGTTTACATCCGGGTTTTCCGCAAAGCTCCCAGTTTTTTCGGAAAACAAGGTAGAAATCCTCAACATTGGTTGACAGCCGACATGCTATCCAATATAGTTTGGGGTTCCCTGCGGAGGGGTGGCCGAGTGGTTAATGGCAGCAGACTGTAAATCTGCCCTCTTACGAGTACGCTGGTTCGAATCCAGCCCCCTCCACCAGGTCAAATGACCGGTGCAGAGAATGAATAAAGCGGTATCGAAGCAAGGCTGCGCGCAAGGTCGGTAATCTGCGTGCGGTGGAAAAAGTAGTCCTCGCGGGTGTAGCTCAATGGTAGAGCTGAAGCCTTCCAAGCTTATGACGAGGGTTCGATTCCCTTCACCCGCTCCAGTTTGTGTTGGACGTGTCGAAGGGCATCGGACGGCAAAGTAAGCCCTTTTAGCTCAGTGGTAGAGCACTCCCTTGGTAAGGGAGAGGCCACGTGTTCAATCCACGTAAAGGGCACCATTATTTGGCTTGCGAGAGAGAGTATCTGGAGCACTTCGGTGCGGCAAATAGCTCTGTCTGCAGCTGATTGTTTAGCAATACGGTCGGGCGCGTGCCTGAACATTCTCATACAATCGTTAGGAGTCTAAGATGGCAAAAAGCAAGTTTGAGCGGACGAAACCGCACGTGAACGTTGGTACGATTGGTCACGTTGACCATGGCAAGACCACGCTGACCGCAGCAATTGCGACCGTATTGTCGAAGAAGTTTGGC
>JAKFBY010000047.1:0-9482 GCA_036677325.1 Paucimonas sp. | reverse complement strand
GCTGGGCCATCCGATCGGCGCCTCGGGTGCGCGCATCATCGTGTCGCTGATTGGCGCGCTGAAGAAGACCGGCGGCAAGCGCGGCGTGGCATCGCTATGCATCGGTGGTGGCGAAGCCACCGCGATGGCGATCGAACTGGTGTAATTTTTCTCATCAGGATGCCCGCTCCGGATTGCGGGGCGGGCATCAACGTATCAATGATCAGGCATCAGTGATCAGGCAGCAAACCAGTACAGGATTGACGCGGCATGGCAGCCATGCCGCGCTTGATTAACCGGCAATATCAAGGGGTCAGCGAGCACAGCATGCCAACCGCACTTGTGATCGGCGCGTCGCGCGGCATCGGCCGCGAATTTGTCCGGCAGCTGTTGCTTGACGGCTGGCGGGTATGGGCCACCGCGCGCGACGCTGCCAGCCTGAGCGCGTTGCAAAATGACGGTGCGCAAACCCTCAAGCTGGATGTGGCGGCCGCCGAATCAGTTGCCGGACTGGCCTGGCCGCTCGATGGCGAGCGGTTCGACCTGGCCCTGTATGTGGCTGGCGTCTACGGTCCTGCGCATGGCGCCGATACGGCGCCGGATCAGGCCGCTTTCGATGCCGTGATGCATGCCAATGTACTGGGTGCGATGCAAGTGATTCCGACGATCGCGCCAATGGTGGAAGCCGCGCACGGCAAATTCGTTTTCATTTCCAGCGGCATGGGCAGTATCGATGAAGCAACCCAGAGCAATGGCTGGGTGTATCGCGTCTCCAAGGCAGCACTCAACATGGCGGTCAAGTCGGCATCCTGCCAGTATCGCGAGGCGATTTTCGCGGCGATGAATCCGGGCTGGGTACAAACCGACATGGGCGGCGTGCATGCAACGATTTCGGCGCAGCAAAGCGTGACCGAGATGCGGCAGGTGATCGACCGGCTGGGGCCGGCAGACAGCGGCAGCTTTGTCAGCCACACCGGACAACGGCAGGCATGGTAAGTGAATCGATTTGCACCGCTTGCGCGGCCCGGCGGCCCGGCATCATCATGAATTTTAATGGCATCCATACCAACAAAATACGCAACAGAATACGAACTCCGCAAAACGATATAAAAAAAGACAAACTGCGCGCATGAGCAAACCGATCGATTTCTATTTTGATTTTTCTTCGCCCTACGGCTATTTCGCCTCGACCCGGATCGAGGCGCTGGCGGCCCGGTATGGCCGCACGGTCAACTGGCATCCGGTGTTGCTGGGCGTGGTGTTCAAGACGACCGGTGCGGCACCATTGCCGCTGGTGCCATTGAAAGGCGAGTATGCATTGCTGGATTTCGAGCGCAGCGCGCGTTATCACGGCATCGATTACCAGCGGCCGGCCGATTTTCCGTTATCCACGCAAGCGCCGGCGCGCGCGATGCTGTGGCTCAAAAAGCATCATGGCGACGTGCAGGCAGTGGCCTTTTGCAAGGCGGTGTATCGCGCCTATTTTGTCGACGGCCAGAATATCAGCCGGCCCGAGGTGCTGGCGCCGATCGCGGAGGCGATCGGGATTGCCGGTCAGGAGCTGGTCGATGGCAGCAATAACAATCTGATCAAGGAACAGTTAAAGACCGAGATTGAAATCGCGATGACACGCGGCGTGTTCGGTTCGCCTTTCATGATTGTCGACGATGAGCCTTTCTGGGGTTTCGACCGCTTCGAGCAGCTCGAGGCATTCTTGAAAAACGGAAAAATATAGAGGTCACGGCGAGATCATGGCGCGCACCAATGCAACACCTGCTTGCCCCTGTGGCGGCGCCAGTTATGCGGCGTGTTGCGGGCGTTTCATCGATTCTGGGCAGGCCGCGCCGACGGCGCAGGAATTGATGCGCTCGCGCTATACCGCCTATACCCTGGGCAATGAAGCATATGTGCGCGCCACCTGGTATGCGCGCACGCTGCCGGAAGGCGTGCTGGTTTCGCGGGAGCCGGGCCTCGCCTGGCTGGGGCTGGAGGTGCGCAAGCAGGCCGAGGTGGGCGATGAAGCGAGCGTCGAATTCGTCGCCCGCTACAAGATTGGCGGGCGAGCACACCGCATGCATGAAGTCAGCCGCTTCGTGCGCGAGGATGGCTGCTGGTATTACCTGGATGGGCAGTTTCCGGGCGTACAGCAATAGTTTGACGGTGCCGGTTGCGCCAACCACCAGGCAAAGCAGTGGCGGATGGGCATACACGATAGAAAAGCAGTATGGAAAAGCAGCAGGCAACAGGAAAAAATAAGAGTAAAAGTAAAGTAAAAGTAAAAGTGGTAAACGGTAGCAAGATCGGGAGCATTTTTTGAACAGAACCACACAATCCGACTGGGTCGCGCGCAGCCTGAAAAGCGTCTGGCATCCGTGCACGCAGATGCAGCATCATGAGGCGATGCCGTTGATCGCGGTCAGCCATGGCAAGGGCGCCTGGCTGGTCGATGCCGACGGCAAGCGCTATCTGGATGCGATCAGTTCCTGGTGGGTCAACCTGTTCGGCCATGCCAACCCGCGCATCAATGCGGCGTTGAAGGATCAGCTCGATCGTCTCGAACATGCGATGCTGGCCGGCTTTACCCATGAGCCGGTGATTACCCTGTCGGAAAAACTGGCCGAGCGCACCAGCCAGGTGCTGGGCCACTGCTTTTATGCTTCTGATGGCGCTTCCGCCGTCGAGATCGCGCTGAAGATGAGCGTGCATGCCTGGCGCAATGCCGGCCACAGCAACAAGCATGAATTCGTTTGCCTGAAAAACAGTTATCACGGTGAAACTTTGGGCGCGCTGGCGGTCACCGATGTGCCGCTGTTTCGCGAAGCCTATGGCAACCTGCTGCAGCAGGTGCATGTGGTGACGTCCCCCGATGCCCGCACCGCACGCGATGGCGAGACGGCAGTTGAGGTCGCGCAGCGCGCCGCCGGCGATCTGGAACACCTGTTGCAGGAACGCGCCGGCCATATCGCCGCCGTGATCGTGGAGCCGCTGGTGCAGTGCGCCGCCGGCATGGCGATGCATGATGCGGTCTATCTGGAACGGGTGCGGGTTTTATGCGACCGCTACCAGGTGCACATGATCGCCGATGAAATCGCGGTCGGTTGCGGCCGCACCGGTACCTTTTTTGCGTGCGAACAAGCCAATATCTGGCCAGACTTCCTGTGCCTGTCCAAGGGTATCAGCGGCGGCTATCTGCCGCTGTCGCTGGTGATGACGCATGATGCGATCTACCAGGCGTTTTATCATCACGATCTGGCGCGCGGCTTTCTGCATTCGCATTCGTATACCGGTAACCCGTTGGCGTGCCGGGCGGCGCTGGCGACGCTGGCCATTTTCGATGAAGACGATGTACTGCACCAGAACCGGCTCAAAGCTGCGCGCCTGACCGAGGCACTGACACCGCTGGCCATCGATCCCCGGGTGCAGCATTTCCGCCAGCAAGGCATGATCTGGGCATTCGATGCCGTCATCGACAATGCCGCCGATGCCGCCACGTTTTCGCGGCGCTTCTTTACAACCGCGCTTGAGCATGAACTGCTGCTGCGTCCGATCGGCAAGACGGTGTACCTGATGCCTCCGTATATCCTGGACGATGGTGAAATCGCTCTGCTGGCCGAACGCACCCGCGCCGTGTTTGACAAGGTGATGCAGCCATGAAGCTGTTGGCCGCCCTCGACGATCAGCTGCGGCAATTGCAGGCCAAGGGCTTGCAGCGCCGCCGGCGCGTGGCCGACACGCCGTGCGCGCCGACGGTTTCGGTCGACGGCCGGGCGCTGCTGGCGTTTTGCAGCAATGACTATCTGGGACTGGCAGCCGACCCGCGCGTCATTTCTGCCTTGCAGGAAGGCGCCGCGCTGTATGGCGCCGGCAGCGGCGCGTCGCACCTGATCAGCGGCCACTCGCGCGCCCACGCGGCGCTGGAAGAGCGACTGGCCGGCTTCATGGCCCCGCATCTGGAGCAGCCGGCGGCATTGTATTTCTGCACCGGTTACATGGCCAACCTGGCGGTCCTGAGCGCGCTGGGCGGCAGCGACGCCGATATTTTTTCCGAAGCGATCAACCATGCATCGCTGATCGATGGCTGCCGGCTGGCGCGTGCACCGGTCGCGGTATATCCCCATGGTGATGTGGCCGCACTTGAAAAACTGCTGGCTGCCAGCAGCAAGGCAATCAAGCTGGTGGTGACCGACAGCGTCTTCAGCATGGATGGCGACCTGGCGCCGCTGCCGGCCTTGCTGGCGCTGTGCGAGCGGCATGACGCCTGGCTGGTGGTCGACGATGCGCATGGTTTCGGCATTCTGGGCGAGCATGGGCGCGGGGCGCTCGAGCACTTCAATCTGCGCTCGCCGAACCTGATCTACATGGGCACGCTGGGCAAGGCGGCCGGCGTCGGCGGCGCTTTCGTGGCCGCGCACGCGACCGTGATCGACACCCTGGTGCAGCGCGCACGACCGTATATCTATACTACGGCGGCAGCGCCCGCACTGGCGCATGCCTTGCTGACCAGTATCGACCTGATTGCCGGCGACGAAGGCCGCGCACGGCGTGCGCATCTGCAGGCGCTGGTCAGTCAGCTCGATGGCGCACTGAAGCTGCGGCGCTGGATGCGGCTGCCCTCGATTACCGCGATCCAGCCGGTCGTCATCGGCGCCAATCAGGATGCGCTCGATGCGGCGGCGCGCCTGCTGGAACAGGGCTTGTGGGTGCCGGCGATCCGCCCACCGACGGTGCCGCCCGACACCGCGCGTCTGCGCATTACCTTGTCCGCCACCCATACGGCAAACCAGGTTGCGCAGCTGGCGCAGGCGGTCAATGCGCTGGAAGCAGATTACCTGTCGAAGTATGCGATTGCTGCGTCCGACCCGGCAGCCCACCTGGATTCACTGGAGACGTGAGATGACGGCACCCTGCGCCTATTTTGTCACCGGCACCGATACCGATATCGGCAAGACCCTGGTTGCGTCGGCGATGCTGCATGCGCTCGCGCACGGCGGGGTGCGCGCGGCCGGCATGAAACCGGTCGCCGCCGGAGCGGTTTTGCGCGATGGTGTCTGGCATAACGACGATGCCGATGCGCTGGCAGCGGCGTCCTCGGTCGCCTTACCGCCCGAACTGGCGACGCCCTACCTGTTGCGTGAAGCCGCCGCGCCGCATATCGCCGCCGCGCAAGAAGGCGTTGTGATCGATCCGGCACATATTCTGGCGTGCTACGACCGGATTGCCAATCTGGCGCAGGCGGTGGTGGTCGAAGGTGTCGGCGGCTTTCGGGTGCCGCTGGCAGAAGGCTTCGATAGCGCCGACCTGGCGCAGCAGCTGGGCTTGCCGGTGATACTGGTGGTCGGATTGCGGCTGGGTTGCCTCAACCATGCGTTGCTGAGCGCGGAGGCGATTGCCGCGCGCGGCTTGACGCTGGTCGGCTGGGTCGGCAATGTGGTGGATCTCGGCATGCGCCACAGCCTGGCCAATATGGCCGCGTTGACAGCGGGCCTGCCGGCGCCGTTGCTCGGTTGCGTGCCGCGCCTGCCGGCACCGCTGGCGTCGGCGGCTGCCGCGCACCTGGATTTTTCGATGCTGCCGGGCTGGCCGGTTGCGCCGCTGCAGCGCAATGGTGCGCAATGAATTGAACGGCACTAATTGTTTAACGCCAAACGAAGGATGCGATCACGATGAGCCAATCATTTATCAATCATTAGCCAAATTGGCTAATGATCATGTACCGAATAACCATGATTTACTGCGAATAATTTCAATTAATTTCGATTGCCGATTACTGTTTATACAATACAAGGATTTTATTATGTCGTCGCAAACCGTCGTATTCAAAGCCCCGCCAGCCGCCATCACGCCTCTTCGTGCCGACAGATGGCCGGTCAATGACATCGTCGCGCTGTTCGAATTGCCATTCAATGACTTGCTGTACCGCGCGCAACAGGTGCATCGCGAGAATTTCGATCCGGCCGAAGTCGAACTGGCGACGCTGTTGTCGATCAAGACCGGCGGCTGCGAGGAGGATTGCGGTTATTGCCCGCAATCGGCCAAGCACAACACCGGCCTGAAGGCGGAAAAAATGCTGGAACTGGAAACCGTGCTGCAGGCCGCGCGCGAAGCCAAGGCGCAGGGCGCCAACCGTTTTTGCATGGGCGCCGCCTGGCGCGGGCCGAAGGCGCGCGATCTGGAACGGGTCGAGCAGATGGTGCGGGAAGTCAAGGCTCTGGGTCTGGAAACCTGCGCCACGCTCGGCATGCTGGGTGAAGGCCAGGCTGAAAAGCTGCGCGATGCCGGGCTCGATTATTACAACCACAACCTCGATACCGCGCCGGAATTTTACGGCGATATCATTTCCACCCGTGAATACCAGGACCGGCTCGATACCCTGACCCGGGTGCGCGGCGCCGGCATCAAGGTCTGCTGCGGCGGCATCGTCGGCATGGGCGAATCGCGCCGCCAGCGCGCCGGCCTGATTGCGCAACTGGCGAACCTCGATCCCTATCCGGAATCGGTGCCGGTGAATAACCTTGTGCAGGTGGCAGGCACGCCATTGAACGGGGTCGACCCGATCGATCCGCTCGAATTCGTGCGCACCATTGCTGTTGCCCGCATCACGATGCCGAAGGCGCGCGTGCGGTTGTCGGCCGGGCGCCGGCAGATGGGCGAAGTGGTGCAGGCGATGTGCTTTTTAGCGGGCGCCAATTCGATTTTTTACGGGGAGAAGTTGCTGACAACCGGCAACCCGGATGTCGATGAAGACCGTGCACTGCTGGAAAAACTCGGCTTGCGTGCGCTGGGAACCACGATCGATCCGCACTGCGATAAAACGGTGTCGTAAAAGGATCAGCAATTCGCACGACGGCAGTAACGGCCGGCAGTCAAGTCACGGGTTTTACGTGACTTGACTGCCGGCCATTTTTTATCAATCAAATCCAGGATTCCCGGATCATCGGATCGTCGCGGTCGCTGCGTTCGATCTTGAATAAACCCTTGGGCAACTTGCTGCGCACATCGATCAGCGTATCGCCCACCACAAAGTCGGCGGTCGCCTGGTTTAAATGCAGACGGCGGGCGACATACTGTTCTGGAAAATCGGGCGGCGCTTCATATACGATCCAGATCGAGTCATCATCGTCTTCCATGCTGCTGCTTGGTTTTGTCATGCTGGTGCATTCCTGAAGTGGTGGGCCCTGTATTAAACCATCGTTTGACCCAGCCTGCATCGTTGCAGGCTGTCAAATCCTGTCAAAAGTCCTAACTATGTTGCCGGAGATGGGCAACAATTCCACTGATTGTTAGCAAAATACAAAACGGTATTGACTGAACATCAAGCAAGCGTCAGTGCGTGATCGACTTTACCCGCAGGCGACTTTACAATCGGGATTCCCTGCAACCCGGAGCAATTCATGGCAGCCTGGCTGATTCCCGCACTACGAGCAGTGTTGCCGCATGTCGGCACCATCATTTCCGCCGCCAAACCGATTTTTACCAAGCCACGGCCAGGTCCTGCCGAATCGTCCGCTGGCGGCTCGCTGCAGCAGCAGATAGAAGAGTTGCAGGCTGCGGCCGCACAAAATGATGCGCATATTCGTGAATTGGCAGAGCAATTGCAAAGTACCGTCGCCCTGCTGCAAGACGCCGCGCTGACCGCCGAGGCCAAGGCGCGTCGCCTGATGCGCATCTGCATCGGCGCCATGAGCATTGCCGTGATCGCGGCAATCGTGTCGGTGGTGACGGTATTGAACCGCTGATGTTTTTTGCGCAACGATGCGGGCATTGGCAATCGATGGCGTTGATTGCGATGACGCGCCGTCACGCTTTGCCCTGCAGCGCGCCCAAAGTCCTGTTCAGTCCGAGCTTGCCATGCCGACCTTTAACAAGGGTAGTGTCGTGAGTCTGGTCGGCATCGCCGGGATCCTTGCGATCCTGATCGGGGCGGCCCTGTTATGGCTTCATGTGCAAAATGATCTTGGCAAGCGCCAGGTCCAGACATCGCAGCAGACGCCTTCGCATGCGCAGGTGGTGGCCAGCAAGCAAAGCGCCACCGAACAGCTGCCGATGGGCGAAAGCGCGGTCAGCCATGTGTATGCGGTGGAAACCACGTTCGCGCTGCCCGGGCAGGGCACGCGCCGGCATGACCGGCGGTTTGATCGCGAACAGGAGGCGCAGGCCTGGGCCAGCCGGTTTGCGGTCGGCACCGTACATGAAGTCTATCCGCATCCGTTTTTGCCGGAGGGTGTTTTTTTGAAGGAAGAAATCACGCAGAGGCAGCCGGCAGCGCTGGTGATTGGTATCATCTTCCTTTTACTTGGCATCGCCACCTTGCTTTTCGCAAAGCATTAACATGTTGTTAGTGATGAACATGTTGGCAATGGCCTTCAACTATTGAACAATCGTATGACCGTGACCCAATCCAATGAACCAGCTGAAGCACTGCGCGCCAAAATACTCGGCGAAACCGCGCGTCTTGCATGGCATGAATTGCAACGCTTTTTTGCCGCCGGCGCCGTGATTGTCGTCGACGATCGGCTCGATCTGGTCGATGTCGCTTGCCAGGTCGCCCTCGACAACAAGACGGCAATTGAACAATGGCTGGCCGCTAAGCAGATCGGCAGGATTTCCGATGCCCAGGCCCAGACCTGGCTGGAAGCCGATGCGGCATTATGGACCGTGATCGTCAAACCATGGATTCTGGTGCAGCAACGCAGCCACTAACCATGTTCTGTTCTGGCTGATCTGGTATCGCAATCCTTTGCCACACCTGCCTAAGCCGGTTAAGACACCTTGTCTTTTACGCAACCCGGGATACGATAGTTGATGACTGCAGTGTTGCAGCATGGCAAAATCGCTCCCTTTTCGCTTTTCCCGCTTCCACATTTCCCCCGCTGAAAATCCCTGATGCCCACTTTGCAAATCAATGGAATTGACCTTTATTATGAAGAATTCGGCGCCGGCGAGCCGCTGGTCCTGATACCCGGCATGGGTGGCACGGTCGAGTCCTGGACCGCACAAATCCGTCACTTTCAACGTCGCTTTCGCGTCATTTCACTGGATAACCGCGGTTCCGGGCGCAGTAGCATGCCACACGGTCCTTACACGATGGACCAGATGGCAGCCGACCTGGCCGGCTTGCTGGAGGCGCTGGATATCGCCGGGCCGGTGCGGCTGGTCGGCGCATCGATGGGCGGCATGGTCGCACAGTGCTTCATTCATCATTACCCGCATCTGGTCAGGCAGCTGGTGCTGGTGTGCACCGGCGTGTCCGGCGGCGACCCGCACGTGACGTTCCCGTCGATGCAGGTGGTGCAAAAGCTGGCGTTTCCCGGGACGACGCCTGAGCAGCGGCTGAAAACCCTGTTCAGCATTTTTTATCATCCGCATTATCTGGCCCGGCATCCGGAAGTATTTACCGAGGCGGCGGCGCTGTATGCAACGATCGGCGCCCAGCCGATGCATGCCACCAAGTCGCAATTGCAGGCAGCGCAGGATACCCGGCCGTATTACAAATGGCTGGCCAA
>JAKFBY010000046.1:0-5228 GCA_036677325.1 Paucimonas sp. | reverse complement strand
ACCTGGTCAACGTCGAATCGAAGCGATTGTTCAGGCAGTTGAACGTCCAATGTATGGCGGTTGGCATCGATCAGCGGCAGGCTGGTTTCGACCGCGCTCGCCACGACTTCCTTCAATTCGATCTGCTCTTTCTTGAGTTCGACCTTGCCGGTGGTGATACGGGCAATATCCAGCAAATCGTCGACAAGATGGACCATATTGCCTACCTGGCGGTCCATCATCTCCCGTACCTGCGCGATGGCAGCCGGGCTGTCGGGGCTCAGGCGCATGATTTCGAGCCCGGTACGGATCGGCGCCAGGGGATTTCTCAGTTCATGGGCCAGCGTGGCAAGGAACTCGCTCTTTTGCCGGTTTGCTTCAGACAGTTCTGCCGCCAGCCGCCGCAGATCTTCTTCTGCATGTTTTTTAACCGTGATATCGGTAAAGAACAGTGCGACCTTGCGGCTATCCTTGCCACCGGCTCGCGTCGCATAGACGTCAAACCAGCGATTCATGGCCTTGGCTTCATCGATGAATCGTATCGACTCGCCTGTCACGGCAACCCTGCCGTAGGTATCCACCCAGAAATCATCAAGATCCGGCACGAGCTCGCGCAAGGTCTTGCCGAGAACATTTTGCAACCCGGTCTGTTTTTCAAATACCGGGTTGGTTTCAAGGAAGCGGTAATCGACCGGCCGGCCGGCATCATCGAAGATCAGGTCGATGATGCAAAATCCCTCGTCCATCGATTCAAACAGGGTTCGGTAACGTTCTTCACTGGCGCGCAGGGCTTGTTCCGCACGTTTGCGCACCGTCAGGTCGATCCCGTGCATCAGGATGCCTGTGACCTCGCCTTCCGGATTACGCAATGCCAGGTAGACGAAGTCGACATACCGTTCATCAGCCGGCCCGCCTGACTGGGGCTGCAACACCAGACGCTGGTCCTGGCCGATAAAGGACACGCCGGTTCGGTACACGCGATCGAGTTCCTCGAAGAAGCCCTGGCCATCGACTTCCGGCAATGCTTCGCGCGCCGGCTTGCCGATCACATCCCGTCCGCCCAGCAGCTCGATGTACCGGTCGTTGGCAAATTCAATGACGTGGTCGGGTCCGACCATGGTGCTCATGAACGCCGGCGCCTGCCGAAACATATCGACCATGCGCGCATTGACCGTTTTCAGCTGATTCAAAAGCTGATCCCGCTCGCGGTCAATCTGCTTTCTTTCCGTGATATCGACAAACGTCACGACGGCCCCGGTGTGCCTGCCCGCGTCCAATATCGGAAAAACCGAATAGGATACCGGAAATGACGTGCCATTCTTGTGCCAGAACGTCTCGTCACCGGCGCGCATCGGCACGCCATCCCTGATCGCTTGCCAAATCGGACAGTCTCTGATCGGATAGATCGAGCCATCGGCACGATGATGGCAGATCACGTCATGCACCGGCCGGCCGATCAGCTCCTCACGACTATAGCCAAGCATGCGCGCGGCAGCGGCATTCAAAAAAGTACAGCAGCTATCCTGGTCGACACCAAAAATACCCTCGCCGGCGGACTCCAGAATGCGCGATATCTGCTCATTGCTGTCATGCAAGCTATCTTCGGCGCGTTGCTGGGCAGTCGCGTCGCGGAAGATCTTGGCGAACCCGCGAAAATTCCCTTCTGCATCCTTTAGCGCAATCATTACGCCATCGGCGAAAAAACAGCTGCCGCCCTTGTGCGCATGCCAGCGCCGGTCTTCCGATCGGCCAATTTCCCTGGCCCTTCTCATTTCGATTTCAGGCCGCCCTGCCGCCCGGTCTTCCGGGGTGAAGATCATGCCGATCGGCTGACCGATCGCCTCCGCCACCGGCCAGCCGGTAATGGTGGCGGCACCACCTTCCCACTCGGTAATGTTTCCGACCACATCGGTCACGATAAATGCGTAATCACTGGTGTTATCCAGGATCAGGCGAATCCGATCCTCTTTCTCGCCCGGCGCCACTGAATGCCGGTTGTTCTCGAGTTGGGCAATCAGCCTGTTCTTGCGATACAGATCTGCAAAAATCGCCACTTTGGCCCGCAGCGCGGCCGGTATCACCGGCTTGGTCAGGTAGTCGACCGCCCCCAGTGCGTAGGCATCTTCGACCGGGAAGCCGGGCTCATTGAAGGCGGTAATAAAGATAATCGGAATCGACTTCGAACGCGGCCGGGACCGGATCATCCGGGCAACTTCAAAGCCGCTCATGGTCGGCATCTGCACATCGAGCAGGATGGCGGCAAACTCTGTATTGAGAATATGCCGCAACGCTTCTTCGCCGGAACTTGCCCGAATCAGATTGGCATCCAGGCCGCCCAATATGGCTTCGAGCACCAGCAGGTTGGCGGGTTCGTCATCGACAAGAAGTATATTGACTGGTACAGGCGTCATTGCGCGTGCAGTTTTGCGGCGTTCTTGTCTGTCATCATCGAAGTACACGCAGATTCAAAGAAAGTTTCGTAGAGATATAGTGCCAATCGACACTAAAGTGTTTTGCCAAAAAGCCTTCACAGGGATGTGGCACTCTGGTTCTGAAGCGGCCACGTTAGTTCAATAACTCAGACTCACAATCCAGACTGATGTTCGACGCGCACTTGAGTATTTCGCATAAACAGCGAAATAAACGGGGTTTTACCGCAATACATTTCTAATTTAAAACATTTCAACCGAATCGTTTCCTGCCAATGGATACGACGTGCGCCGCCGGCAAAAAGCGCGGTGGTGCAAAAATTAGGCTCCAGACAATAGTCATCATATCGCTGCGCCGACTTCGTCCAGGACTTGCTGCAGTTTCTCCAGGTCATACGGCTTGGGCAGCGACGCGACTTTGAAACCGACATTTTCAGACGAAATCGCACCGTATCCAGATGAAAAAATAACCTTTAACGCAGAAACATCCGTCATCAGGCGCCGCGCCAGATCAACGCCGGACATTCCGGGCAAGCTCACATCGGTCAACAACACATCGAAACGGGAGGTCGCAAAGGCATCCAGCGCAGCCTCTGCGCTGGATGCCCCTTGCGCCTGATGACCAAGCATGAGCAGAAGTTCGCACAGCATTTTTTGCGCATCCTCATTGTCTTCGACCACCAGAATCCGCAGCGGCACGGCTGACTTGAATGCATCAACTGATGGAGTGGCAGGCATCAATCGCTGCCTGGCCGTGATGGCGAACTGGCGATTGGCCAGCATGTGCCGAATTTTGCGGGCCAGGTCTTCCCGGCGATACGGCTTGCTGATCAATTCGACACCCGGATCAAGACGGCCGCCATGGACAATTGCATTTTGCGTATAGCCCGAGGTAAACAGCACTTCAAGGTCGGGCAACAGCTGTTTGGCCTGTCTGGCCAGATCCGGGCTGCGGACCGGGCCCGGCATCACCACGTCGGTAAACAGCAGGTCGACCGGCACACCGCTTTGCAGGATGGTCAATGCACTTTGACCATCGTTTGCCCGCAGCACCCGATAGCCCAGCCCGGTCAGCATGTCGACCGCGGTTGCCTGCACCACCAGGTCATCTTCCACTACCAGAATCGTTTCATTGCCGCCCAGCGCCGGTCCGGTCAATATTTCCGGCATGCTGGCTTCCGGCAGATCTGATCGCGGCAAATAGATCTTGATGGTCGTGCCGCTGCCCACCTCACTATAGATCTTGATATGGCCATTACTTTGCTTGACGAAGCCATATGCCATGCTCAGGCCGAGCCCGGTGCCCTCGCCCTCCCGCTTGGTAGTGAAAAACGGCTCGAAAGCCCGTGCCATCACCTCAGGCGTCATGCCGACGCCGGTGTCCGAAATGGCCAGCATCACGTACTGCCCCGGGGTCACGCCCTGCTCGGTGGATGCATAGTGATCATCCAGCATCGCATTGCCCAGTTCCAGGGTCAGCTTGCCATCACCCTTCATCGCATCGCGCGCATTGATGGCCAGATTGAGAATCACGTTTTCCAGCTGGTTCGGGTCGACCATGGTGGTCCACAGCCCACCGGTGACCACTGTTTCGATCTGCACCGATTCGCCAAGCGCACGCCGCAGCAGATCGTCCATGTTGCGCAATATCCGCCCCAGACTGATCGAAATCGGCTGCAGCGGCTGACGCCGGGCGAACGACAACAGCTGCGACGACAATTTGGCGCCGCGGTCGGCGGCAAAGGCGGCCGATTCCAGCCGCTGCTGCGCCTGCGGATTGCCGGCCAGGCTCATCTGCAGCAATTGCAGGTTGCCGGAGATGACTTGCAGTACATTATTGAAGTCATGCGCGACGCCGCCGGTCAGCTGGCCGACCGCTTCCAGCTTCTGCGACTGCCGCAGCTGTTCATGCGCCCGCTCCAGCTCCACCGTGCGCGCGACGATGCGCTCTTCGAGCGTGCCGTTGAGCTGCTTTAATGCTTCTTCCGCGCTGGTGCGTTCCTGCATTTCCCGCTGCAGCGCCTGGTTCGACGCTTCCAATGCGTTGGAGCGCTCGCCGACCTCGGTCAGCATGGTATTGAAGGCATCGACCAATACGCCGATTTCATCCTCGGTGGTTTTTTTAGCGCGAAACGAAAAATCGCGTTGTCGGATCACTTGCAGTACCGCTTCCGTGAGAGAACGTACCGGCTTGGTAATGGCAGCCTGCAGCCAGGTCGACACCAATATGGCAACCAGCAGACTGCCCGCCAGCACCAGCATCAGGATCGCCAGATAGCTTTTTATCCGGTCTGCCAGCGGGTACTGGGCTTGCAGAAATACCGTGCCGACGCTGTCGTTGTTGCGAATAATCCGGTGAAAAACCGTGATGCGGTTATTGGTCGTGGTGTAACCGTCATTTTGCAAAACGGTCGGGAAATCATAGGTTGGCAGCTTGCTGCTGGCATATTTGGCAAACAGGCTGCCGTCCGGCGCGTAAATGGCGGCGGCAACGATCGTCGGGCGCGCCCTTAGCTGCTCAAGATTTTCCGTCGCTACTTTCCGGTCATTGAATTCCAGCGCCGGCAGGCTGATTTGCGCCAGAATATTGGATTGCGCCTTCAGATCGTTGACCCAGAAAGTCTTGAACGACTGGATGTCGTACGCCAGCATCGCTCCGCCAGAAACCAGCAGCGCCACCAGCGTGGTCCCCAGCATGGCCAGCATGAACTTGCGTGATATCGGAAATTTTACGGCATTGATCATGGCTGGGCTCCCTTGATGACAGATAAGGCCACTGCCAGCATTCTTGAATTGAGTTTGAGGCCGGACTTTTCCACT
>JAKFBY010000045.1:0-2811 GCA_036677325.1 Paucimonas sp. | reverse complement strand
GAGAAAACAATCGGGCCGCCGCTCCAGCACAATCCGGCAAAGCCGGCACTGTAGCCATACAGGTTGGCCCAGCGAGCCGCTTGCTGATCGCGGCTTGCACTGCGCCTGCGCCAGGCATGCAGCGTCACGCGCACCAGCGCGGACAGGGCCACCAACGCGAGCCAGCCAAGCAGCAGCCTGGTCGGCACCGATCCCATGACCGCCACAGCAACCAGCACGGCCACGCCGAAAGACGCCAGCGCGGTGCCATTGGCTGGCTGGTACAACAGGTCGACTTGTCGGGGGAATAGCCGATTTGCCATCTGCACGGCGTTCTCCAATTCTTATTATTGAAGAAGTATATTGCTTATCGGAAATAATGGCTAGCTGGCCGAATGGCCAGTCGGTAAAGTGTGGCGTGGCGACCCGCCCAAGCGCCACCTGCTGCAGGCGACGCCGCTGCTGTGCGCAGGTCGCGCATGGAGCATTCGTTGACCATCTGGAAACAATTGGCCTGGCGTGGTCATCCGGGCCAGCCGCGCCACGCATGTACAGCGGATCAATCAGGGAGTCTGGCAGCGGGAATTTTTATACGGTTGCGCAATTTTTTCCCAGCCTTCGCCGGGTGAAGTCTGGGCACAGAATAGCTGGCCATTCAATTTGCTGCGCCAGTTGTACCAATGCGCGGGCGCTGCCGCCAGCGATGCCGACAGCGTGGCAGTCAGCAGTGCAAGGGCGATTTTCGATTTCATCGATTGCTCCATCAATTCACCACCGGCGATAGAAATCATCATGCATGAATGACCACAGTTGGCAGCGGGTTGCCGGGTCCGGTCCTTGCATTGTAACGGACAGACCCGCTCTACGATGTCTCCGAGGGTCTTCTTTCTGCCCGGGTCCAGTGCCCGGGCATTTTTTTGTGCCAACAAAGTGCACCGGCGCACGAACCTGTGCACAGGTATGGGCTGGGGAGCCTGCAACCATCACACCGCATCCCGTGTCGGTGTCGGTGTGGATACTCTGTCATGGCACCAGATGCGGTGCCATGATTTGCGCCATCCATGCCATGAATACCTGCACCCGCCTGGGCAAATGGCGCCGGTTCGCATACAACAGCGACACCGGCATCGGCTCGGCCTGATGTTGCGGCAGCACCTCGACCAGCCGGCCCGCTTCGATCAGGTGCTGCACGCCCGGCTGTGGCGCCTGGATCAAGCCGAGCCCCGCGAGGCACGCTGCCTGATAGGCATCGGCATTATTGACCGTGATCGTGCCGGCCATCGGCATCGTGCGGCAGGCATCGCCATCATGGTATTCCCAGCCCGCCGGCTTAGCGCCGAGCGACGGCACATAATGCACCACGCGGTGGCGCGCCAACTGGTCGATCTGCATTGGCACGCCGTAACGGGCAAGATAGGCCGGACTGGCGCAGTTGATCATCTTGAAGCGCCCGAGCGGACGGGCAATCAGGCTCGAGTCGCCGAGCATGCCGACCCGCAGCACGCAATCAAAGCCTTCGCGCACGATATCGACGCGGCGGTCGGTACTGCTCAGTTCCAGCTCCAGTTTCGGGTGCGCATCGAGAAACGCCGGCAACTGCGGAATCACGATATTTCTGGCCACCCCGCTCGACATGTCGACCCGCAGGCGGCCGCTGAGGGCCGCTTCGCCATGCTGGAACATCGATTCCAGCTCATCCATATCGGCCAGCAAATCCTTGCTGCGTTCATAAAACGCTTGCCCATCCTGGGTCATCTGCACCTTGCGCGTGGTGCGATGCAGCAGCCGCGCGCCCAGCATCCCTTCCAGCTGTTTCACCGCACCTGAAATGCTTGCTTTGGGCAAGCCGAGACTATCGGCAGCCTGGGTAAAACTGGCCAGCTCCGCTACCCGGATGAAGATCTGTATTGCTTCCAGTCGATGCATCGGCCTTTTACTCCACGCTTGATTGTTCATCCTAGATGAACAGTGTAATCATATTTACTATATTTGTTTATCCCATCCGCTTCAATAGACTGTCTGCATGCCCAACGAACGGGTCACTTTTCTCACCAAGGAGAGCATCATGCGCAATCAAACCGGCAACAAAATCGTCCTCATCACTGGCGGCAGCCGCGGGCTGGGCAAAAGCGCCGCGCTGCGGCTGGCAAACCAGGGGATCGACGTGATCCTGACCTATCACAGCCGGGAAAATGAAGCCGCCGCCGTGGTCGCCGAAATCGAAGCCGGCGGCGGCAAGGCGGCAGCGTTACAACTGGATGTCGGCGACAGCGGCGCATTCGACGCCTTTGCCGGACAGGTCCGCCGGCTGCTCGAACAGCGCTGGCAGCGCGCCAGCTTCGATTATCTGGTCAACAATGCCGGCATCGGCATCCATGCCAGCCTGGCAGACACCAGCGAAGCCCAGTTCGACCAGTTGATGAATATACAATTCAAGGGCGTATTTTTCCTGACCCAGAAGCTGTTGCCGCTGATTGCCGACCAGGGCCGCATCCTCAATGTATCGACCGGGCTGACCCGCTTTGCACTGCCGGGCTACGGCGCCTATGCGGCGATGAAGGGCGCGGTGGAAGTGCTGACCAAATACCTGGCCAAGGAACTCGGGCCGCGCGGCATTACCGTCAACGTGATCGCACCGGGTGCGATTGCCACCGATTTCGGCGGCGGCGCCGTGCGCGACAATGCGCAGATCAACCAGTTCGTCGCCTCGCAAACGGCGCTCGGCCGGGTCGGCATGCCGGACGATATCGGCGGCGCGATCAGCCTGCTGCTGGCGGACGATGCGCGCTGGATCAATGGCCAGCGGATTGAAGCCTCGGGTGGCATGTTTCT
>JAKFBY010000044.1:0-3819 GCA_036677325.1 Paucimonas sp. | reverse complement strand
GAAAACCATTGCGCCATGCGCACCAGCGTGTCATAGATCGATTGGTCGCCGTGCGGGTGGTACTTACCCATTGTCTCGCCGACCACGCGCGCGCACTTCACATAAGGGCGATTCCATACATTATTGGTCTCGTGCATGGCAAACAGCACGCGGCGATGTACCGGCTTCAAGCCGTCGCGCACGTCCGGCAAGGCGCGACCGACGATCACGCTCATCGCATAATCGAGGTAACTCTTGCGCATCTCTTCTTCGAGAGAAATTGGGATGGTTTCTTTAGCGAATTGGTCCATTGGCGGGTAACTGGATGTTGACTGAAAAGGACTAAGCGGTTTTGATTCGTTGGCACGGTAACGGCACCAGCGTCAAATCGCAAGATTTTACCACGGAGACCCTACCTGCCCCTGCTTTTCAGTTAGCGTTCGGTGGAAGTGATGGTGGCAATGACCCCGGTTGATTTTTGTTACGGATGCCAAAAGTTGCAAGACGGCATCTATTCTATTTTCCGAGTCACGCATAAAAGCTCCCAGCCAATCCAAACATCATCGAACTCATCCCCACCATCAAAATGTCGCCTCGCAGGACCGACCAAACATTGGTGCGTATTGCCTCGGCATTCGATTGCCCTTCAGTTTTGTGGAAAAACAAATCACTGATTCGACGTATAGCAAAGCAGCCAATCACAGAACTTTAATATCGGTGCTGGATTTATTTAAAAACAAGGACCCGGAAGAACCAATCGCTAAACTGCGTAAATGTAACGCCCATTACCATGCCTTTGCATGCCTAATTGAAACACCTTTGGAAATTCCAGTTTGCAAGTATCGGTTGCGCGTGTGCCGTATCTATACGTTATGCAATTGCAAACTTAATTGTGTCAAAAGACATTCCTTAACGCCAAAGTGTTTAATAAAACAAGTTTTACGATGCAAATTGACGTTAAAATACAACAAATTTGTGAAAACATGGTTAGGGCGATTTGGCAATTTAGCTGGAATGACAAGCCTGTGGCAAAATGAATGCAGTTTCGCCATTTACATCCCGTTAATATTTTGAGGATAGTGGCATGGACGCCATGTTACTATTCGCTTTGAACGTTTTGAAGTTGACAATTGTTGCGCAGTTACTGTGCTTAAAATCTCACCCGAGAGGAGAAATATGAATAAGTTTGTAAAAATCATCTTCGCTGTTTCCACAACAGCGATGGCTTTTTCTGCGACTGCGCAAACCGCAGCAACACCTAAAAGTGCCTATGCGCAAGACGCACGTGGTGTAGTTGCCAAGAACTCGACCGGTTTGTGCTGGCGTACTTCGTACTGGACACCGGCTGACGCCATTCCAGGTTGCGATGGCGCGATTGCTCAAGCAGCAACACCGGCTGCTCCTGCTGCTCCGGCTGCCCCTGCTGCCCCTGCTGCAAAACCTGCTCCGGTCACAGAAAAAGTCACCTTTGCTGCCGATACCCTGTTTGACTTCAACAAAGCAACGTTGCGTCCTGAAGGTAAAGCACAGCTGGACGATCTGTTCCTGAAATTGTTTGGCATGCAACTGGAAGTCATTATTGCTGTCGGCCACACTGACATGATTGGCGGCGATTCTTACAACCAGAAGCTGTCGGTCAAGCGTGCTGAAGCTGTTAAAGCATATTTGCTCGAAAAAGGCGTTGAAGAAAACCGCGTCTACACCGAAGGCAAAGGCGAAACCACTCCAGTCGTCACCTGCACCGAGAAAAACCGTGCAGCGCTGATCAAGTGCTTGCAGCCAAACCGTCGCGTTGAAGTCGAAGTCGTTGGTACCCGTACCAAGTAATCGGTTTCACGCATGAAAAACCCCGCTGCGGCGGGGTTTTTTTATGTCGAATTGTTTCCGATCTTTTCCAATCGGCAAAGAGTACATTTTTAGCCGTGGCAGAAGATTGTCTTTGCCGCTATCATTCCGTCTATGAATGCCGATCCTTTAGAGCTGCAAAAATTCAGTGAACTGGCTCACCACTGGTGGGACCCGACTTCCGAATTCCGTCCCCTGCATGAAATCAATCCACTGAGACTGGAATGGATTAATGCCCGTGTGCCGCTGGCAGGCAAGACTGTCGTCGATATTGGCTGCGGTGGCGGCATCCTGGCTGAATCAATGGCCAGAAAAGGCGCCCAGGTTACCGGTATCGATCTGTCGGAGAAGGCGCTCAAGGTAGCCGACTTGCACAGCCTGGAGTCCGGCATACAGGTACGCTACGAATTGGTCGCCGCTGAAGCGCTGGCGGTTCGCGAACCGGCACAATTCGATGTCGTCACCTGCATGGAAATGCTTGAGCATGTTCCTGACCCGGCCTCGATCGTGCAAGCCTGCGCAACATTGGTCAAGCCTGGCGGCCAGGTTTTTTTCTCGACCCTTAACCGCAATCCGAAGGCTTACCTGTTCGCCATTCTTGGTGCCGAATATTTGCTGCGGATGCTACCCAAAGGTACCCATGACTATGCAAAGTTCATCACGCCCGCCGAATTGGCGCGATTTGTTCGCAATGCCGGGATGACTGTCGATTCGCTGAAAGGCATGAGTTACAACCCGCTCACCAAGATCTATTCATTAAATCAGGATACCAGCGTCAATTACCTGGTTGCCTGTACACGACCAGTATAAGCATCCGCCTGGCTTGCCCCAATCCGGCAGCCGGGCACGGATCTCATTACGGAACACCCATGCCATTACCTTCTCCGCGCGCCATTCTGTTTGATCTCGATGGTACGCTCGCCGATACGGCGCCGGACCTGGCTGCTGCCGTCAATCTGATGCGCAGCAGGCGCGGCTTGGCGCTGACACCGTACGACCAGCTGCGCCCGGTAGCGTCAGCCGGTGCCCGCGGCCTGATCGGCGCGGCTTTCGATATCGCCCCGCAAGACGAAGGGTTTGATGCGCTTCGCACTGAATTTCTTGATAATTATGCGGCTGCAATTGCTGTCGACACATGCCTGTTCGACGGCATTGTCGAAATGTTGCAAGGCATGCATGAAGCAGGTTTGCAATGGGGAATTGTTACCAACAAGCCAGCCCGTTTTACCGATGCTCTGGTGCCCTTGATCGGCCTGCAAGATGCAGCATGCGTGATTTCAGGCGACACGACTTCTCACGCCAAACCGCATCCGGCACCATTGCTGGAAGCTGCGCGACGTCTGGGTTTGGCGCCCGAAACATGCTGGTATGTTGGCGACGACTTGCGGGATATCCAGGCTGGCCGGGCAGCAGGCATGCCGACGATTGCTGCAGCCTGGGGTTATTGCGGGAATGTGGAACCGACTGCATGGGAAGCCGATGTCGTTGCCTCGTCGCCATTACACCTGCTTGACTTGCTTGCTCATCAATAGAGCTGCAGTGAGCATGTCGTCAAATAATCGGCTTGAATACTGGCGGTGCATCCCCATCTTCTACGTTACAATAGACTTACTGCTTACGGGGGCGACCTGGTTTCGACAGGGGTTGCAAAGCAGCGCAGGGCATACCGAGGACTGGCTACCTCGTAAATCCAACCGGAAATGCTTAAATGCAAACGATGAATCTTACGCTCTCGCAGCGTAAACCTCTAGAAACCTAAGAACTTTCTAGCTCTACAGCGTCTCTTCCCTGGGGCGTGCTGGCAACAGCGGTAGAGTCATTCACAGGGAATCGCTGTTAGCCGGGTTACTTGGTTAACGGTTAAAAATAGGTGACTCGCCTTGACGAAGCGTGTGCGTCCGCGTCGGCAGGGTTAAATCAAATGGCAGCACTAAGTATGTAGAACTGTCTGTAGAGTACTTCTGGACGCGGGTTCGATTCCCGCCGCCTCCACCA
>JAKFBY010000043.1:0-2985 GCA_036677325.1 Paucimonas sp. | reverse complement strand
ATTGGCCAGCACACCATCGGTGCTGATGCTCCGCCGTTCATCATTGCTGAGATGAGCGGCAACCATAACCAGTCCCTTGACGTCGCTCTGCAAATCGTCGAGGCGGCGGCCAAGGCTGGAGCGCATGCCTTGAAGCTGCAAACCTACACCGCCGAAACCATGACCCTGGATTTGGCTGAAGGTGAATTCTTCATCAAGGATCCGGGCAGTCTGTGGGCCGGCACGTCGCTCTACGATCTCTACGAAAAAGCCCACACGCCGTGGGAGTGGCACGCGCCGATTTTTGCTCGGGCCAAGGAGTTGGGGATGCTCGCGTTCTCGACGCCGTTCGATGACAGCGCGGTGGATTTTCTCGAAAGCCTTGAAGTGCCGGCGTACAAGATTGCCAGTTTTGAAAACACCGATCTGCCGTTGATCCGTCGAGTGGCAGCGACCGGCAAACCACTGATCATCTCTACCGGCATGGCCAGCATCGCCGAACTGGATGAGACCGTGCGTGCCGCACGCGAGGCCGGGTGCAAGAGTCTGGTGTTGCTCAAGTGCACCAGCACCTATCCGGCCACGCCCCTCAACAGCAACGTGCGCACGATCCCGCATCTGCGCGAGCTGTTTGGTTGCGAGGTAGGGCTGTCAGATCATTCGATGGGCGTTGGCGTGTCGGTGGCGGCGGTGGCGCTGGGAGCGACGGTGGTGGAGAAACACTTCACCCTTGATCGTTCGGCCGGTGGGGTCGACGCGAGTTTTTCCCTGGAGCCGGCGGAAATGGCCAGCCTGGTGGTGGAGACCGAGCGCGCCTGGCAAGCCATGGGGCAGGTGCATTACGGCGTGACCGAGGCCGAGCGCAAGTCGCTGGTCTATCGCCGCTCGCTGTATGTCACCGCTGACATGGCCGCCGGTGAAGCCTTTACTGGGGACAATCTGCGCGCCATTCGTCCCGGTCTCGGTCTGCCGCCCAAGCACACCGAAGCCGTCCTCGGACGCCGTGCTCGCACCGCGATCAAGCGCGGCACGCCGCTGGATTGGTCGCTGGTCGAATAGGCCAATCTGCCATCGATTCGGCAAAATAGCGTGACCTGCGAGTCATAACGCGCATCTTCACTGTATTGTATTGACCGGGGAGATGGCGCCTGGCCCGTTTTGCGGTTCCAGTGATAGCCCTTTGCGCTTCCCGTGGCTGCCCGTCGTGGCGGCCGTTTTCTGTTTGTCGGCGCCCCTCGAATCCTTGCGAGCGGTGGTTTTGGGCTGTTTTTTATTGGGAAGCCGTAATGATTGGCATAAAAAGCATTGCGAGCTACGTTCCTGTAGCCGGCGTGGACAATTACGCACAAGGTGCAAAATTCGAAAAGGATGAAGAATTCATCCTGGGCAAGATCGGTTCGGCTTTCCTGCCGCGTAAAGATGCAGGGCAAGAAACTTCGGACCTGTGTGTCGAAGCAGTCAACGCGCTGTTCGCCAACAATCCAGAATTGAAGCGTGAAGCCATCGACGTGCTGATCGTCGTGACCCAGAACGGTGACGAAGAAGGTCTGCCACACACCGCCGCCATCGTTCAGGACAAACTGGGCCTGCCGACGACAGTGGCTGCGTTCGATATTTCCCTGGGCTGCTCCGGTTACGTCTACGGCATCTACGCCATCAAAGGTTTCATGGAAGCCGCGGGCCTGAAGAATGGCTTGCTGGTGACCGCCGATCCGTACTCCAAGATCGTCGACCCGGAAGACCGCAATACCACCATGCTGTTCGGCGATGCCGCCACTGCCACCTGGATGGGCGAAGACGCGCCATGGCAGTTGGGCAAGGCCAAGTTCGGCACCGACGGTTCCGGCGCGCCGCACCTGAAGGTCACCGATGGCGTGTTCTTCATGAATGGCCGTCAGGTGTTCAACTTTGCGTTGCTCAAAGTGCCGGCGCATTTGCATGAGTTGCTCGCTGACTCGGGGCTGACGGCTGACGATATCGATGCCTTCTGCATTCATCAGGGCAGCGCGGCGATTGTCGATGCCGTGGCGCGGCGGTTCGAGGGTGAGCCAGAGAAGTTCATCAAGGACATGGTCGAAACCGGTAATACCGTGTCGTCGAGCATTCCGTTGCTGCTGGAAAAACACGTGCTGGACTCGAAGTGGAAGCGCGTTGCGCTGAGTGGTTTTGGTGTTGGATTGTCGTGGGGTTCGGCGATCATCTATCGTCCCTGATCAATAAACCGCGGCACAAAAATAGCGCTCAAGGTGTAACCTTGAGCGCTATTTTTTTGCCCGAATCACAGCGAGGCGCCATGAGCGAGTTTTTTCAACCCAACGCCGAACTCATCCAGCGTCGCTGGCCGGCCGTGGCTGAGCGTCTGCTGTCTGAAGATCCGGGCCCGTTGCAGGCCGATCTGGTGGAAGGGCTCGGTTCGACCCTGAGCATCAACGGCATTCAGTTGACCAGTCGCCACGACCGTACTCGTGAGGCGCAGCTTCAGGCTGAAAGCCTGCCGCTCGACAGCCCGGTGGTGCATGTTTACGGCACAGGGCTGGGTGATCTGCAACTGGAACTGCTGCAGCGTTCGGAACTGATTCAGCTGCATGTACATATCCTCAACGGCGCCGTGTTTGCGTTGGTATTGCAATTGCTCGATCAGCAGCCGTGGCTCAGTGATTCTCGGGTCGAGCTGCACTACGCCGGTGATATGGCTGAAATCTGTTTGCCGTTCTTTGCCCTGCCTTCAGAGCTGGTGCTGGCCGATGACTACAACGCCAGGATCCGCGACCGCTTGATCAGCGAAACCCACCTGACGTTCAACAACCGTGAGTTCGATCCGGACAATCCGGAAATAGCGGCACGCCTGCTGGAAAGTATCGAACAGATCCGCATTGATAGCGACGTCGCACAATTGTTCGCCACACACGCTGGCCAGCCGATGTTCGTCATCGCCACCGGGCCGAGCCTGGAACAGCACTTCGTGACCTTGCGATCCATTCGCGGCCAGACCCCGCGACCACTGTT
>JAKFBY010000042.1:0-18842 GCA_036677325.1 Paucimonas sp. | reverse complement strand
CGATAGATACCGGCATGTCTGATTTCTTTTTGCTGTTTGCAGCTGCCTTCGTTGCCGGCTTGGTCGATGCAATGGGTGGTGGGGGCGGATTGATTCAAGTGCCGGCACTATTTTCTGCAATGCCTCATACCGTGCCGGCCACCTTGTTTGGCACCAATAAACTGGCCAGCATTTGGGGGACGGCAGCTGCCGCCCTCAATTTCTCACGGCGCGTTCAGGTCGAATGGAATGCGGCGTTGCCGGCTACCGGTGCTGCTTTTGTCTTTGCATTTGGGGGTGCTTATACCGTGACGCATGTCCCGCCCGATCTGGTACGCAAGTGCCTGCCATTGCTTCTGCTAGTGGTGGCGGTGTACACCTTCCGCGTCAAGCATTTCGGCTTGCTGCATCGGCCGGCGCATCGTGGCGCGGCCGAGCGGTGGCGGGCAATTGGAATAGGCGGGGTGATTGGTTTTTATGATGGATTCTTTGGTCCAGGCACCGGCAGTTTTTTGATTTTCCTGTTTGTTCGCTTTTTTGGTTTTGACTTTCTTGGCGCTTCGGTAGTGGCGAAAGTGGTCAATGTTGCCTGTAATTTTGCAGCGCTGCTGTGGTTTGGCTATAGCGCCAATGTGTTGTGGCAGGTTGGTTTGATTATGGCGGCGTGCAATGTGGGCGGCGCGCTTGCCGGCAGCCGCTTGGCAATTCGGTATGGCAGCGGACTCGTGCGGCGGGTTTTCCTGGTGATGGTCTGCGCATTGATCGTAAAGACTGCCTATGATGCATTCATCTAAGGCTGGGTTGACTGTTTCACGTGAAACATTTCTGGCAAAACTAGTGGTAAAAGCGGTGTTGCGGGAGTCAGTCTGGATTGAGCTGGGCTGTGCCTGTGCAACACGATGCACAGGCACATGTCAGTCGCGACAAATAAAATGTTTCACGTGAAACCAAATAAATCACGCGCCAATCAAAATATGTTTCGAAAAAACTTTATAATCTCGCCTCTGCAGTCTTGGCGGTATTGGAATACATGATGCTCTATCCAACAGAATTTGACGTAATCGTGGTCGGCGGTGGACATGCCGGAACAGAGGCTGCCCTGGCAGCTGCGCGCATAGGTCAGAAAACCTTATTGCTGACGCACAATATCGAAACCCTGGGGCAAATGTCCTGCAACCCGTCGATTGGTGGTATTGGCAAAGGCCATCTGGTCAAGGAAGTCGATGCGATGGGTGGCGCAATGGCGCTTGCCACCGACGAAGCGGGTATCCAGTTCCGCATTCTGAATTCATCAAAGGGGCCGGCAGTTCGCGCGACGCGCGCCCAGGCTGACCGTATCCTGTACAAGCAAGCGATCCGTAGTCGGCTGGAGAATCAGCCCAACCTGTGGCTGTTTCAGCAGGCAGTTGATGATTTGCTGATAGAAGGCGATCGTGTGGTGGGGGCAGTGACCCAGGTCGGCATCCAGTTTCGCGCACGCGCGGTGGTACTGACAGCGGGGACATTCTTGGATGGCAAGATTCATGTCGGGCTCAATCAATATGCTGCCGGACGGGCAGGGGATCCGCCCGCCATTTCGCTGTCGGCGCGTCTGAAAGAGTTAAAGTTGCCGCAAGGGCGCCTGAAGACTGGTACGCCGCCGCGCATCGATGGTCGTACCATCGATTTTTCCGTGATGCAGGAGCAGCCGGGTGACCTGGATCCAGTGCCAGTTTTTTCCGTGCTGGGGTCGACCGCGATGCATCCGCAGCAATTGCCGTGCTGGATCACCCATACCAATCAACGCACCCATGACATCATCCGCGGCGGCCTCGATCGCAGTCCGATGTATACCGGCGTCATCGAAGGAGTCGGTCCGCGCTATTGTCCATCGATCGAAGACAAGATCCATCGCTTCGCCGACAAGGCATCGCACCAGATTTTTCTGGAGCCGGAAGGCTTGACCACCAATGAATATTATCCCAACGGCATTTCCACCAGTCTCCCATTCGACGTACAGCTGGAACTGGTGCGGTCGATGCGCGGGCTGGAGCAGGCGTATATCCTGCGCCCTGGCTATGCGATCGAATACGATTATTTCGATCCGCGTGGCTTGAAGGCGTCGCTGGAAACCAAGATCATCCAGGGTCTATTCTTCGCCGGCCAAATCAATGGCACCACCGGCTATGAAGAGGCGGCAGCGCAAGGCATGCTGGCGGGATTGAATGCCGCCCTGCAGAGTCGCGGCAGCGATGCCTGGACCCCGCGCCGGGACGAGGCCTATCTGGGCGTACTGGTGGATGACTTGATTACCAAAGGCGTGCTGGAGCCATACCGGATGTTTACCAGTCGCGCCGAATACCGGCTGAGCTTGCGCGAGGACAATGCCGACATGCGCCTGACCGAAATCGGGCGCCAGCTCGGCTGCGTGAGTGATGTGCAGTGGGCGCTGTTCGATAAAAAGCGCGAAGCGGTTGCGCGCGAAGTCGAGCGCTTGAAGTCAACCTGGGTCAATCCTCGCATCGTTGCCGAGCATGAGTCAGAACGTGTGCTGGGCAAGGCAATTGAGCGTGAGTATGCATTGGCCGACTTGCTGCGTCGGCCGAATGTCACTTATGCCAGCCTGATGAGCATGCAGGTACAGGATACCGCCGTGGTCAGCAGTGATGTGCTGGATCCGTGCGTAACCGAGCAAGTGGAAATCCAGATCAAGTATGCCGGCTACATCGACCGCCAGGCCAAGGAAGTCGAGCGGCATGATTATCATGAAAATTTCAAGTTGCCGGCTGAGCTCGACTACATGGAAATCAAGGCGCTATCTATTGAGGCCAGGCAAAAGTTGGACAAGCATCGTCCGGAAACTTTAGGCCAGGCATCGCGTATTTCGGGGATCACGCCGGCTGCCATTTCCCTATTGCTGGTGCATTTGAAAAAGGGCGGCTTCAAGGGCTTTACTGGTGCTGCAGCCGACCTCCCGGTCGTCGCGTGAGGTCGCCGATGAATGATCAGCAGCGTGCCGATTTCGCCCGTCAGCTACAGGGCGGCGCGCAGCAATTGCAGCTGACATTGAGTGAGCGGCAAATTGCGCAATTGCTCGATTACCTGGCCTTGCTGGTGAAATGGAATGCGGTGTACAACCTGACTGCGGTACGCGATGCGCACCAGATGGTGACCCAGCACTTGCTCGATTCCCTGGCTGCGGTGCCGGCATTCGGGCAGGCTGGCAATGTGCTGGATGTGGGTGCCGGTGGCGGCTTGCCAGGCATCGTTTTGGCGATCTGGGCCAGTGAGCAGCGACCAGCAATGAGGGTATCGCTGATCGATACTGTCCACAAGAAAACCGCCTTTTTGACACAGGCAAAAAGCGAGCTGGGATTAACCAACGTTACGGTCTACACTGCGCGCGTCGAGCAATTGCAGGTCAATGACAAGTTCGATGTTATTACCTCGCGCGCTTTTGCGGAGTTAAAGGATTTTGTTGTATGGTCGCAGCATTTGCTCGCAGATGATGGGTTTTACATTGCAATGAAGGGTGTTGTGCCAGATGGCGAGATCCAGCGTTTGCCAGCCGGATGGCGGGTGCGTGAAGTGCAACCCCTGGCTGTGCCGGGCTTGGCGGCCGAACGTCACCTGGTCGTGATCGAACGCGATCCGGTGGCGCTCGAACCGGGTATGCAGCAGATTCGGTCAACCTTGGCAGGCGACCAATGAATGAACTGTTGCATGCGCTTGGCATTGCCGATGCTACCCAATTGATCATGGCAACCATGATATTTTTAATGCTGCCCGGCCCAGGAACATTTTGCGTGTTGACGTGCGCCGCCAAAGGTGGCTTGCGGGGTGGGATGGTGTGCCTGGCTGGCCTGATGCTCGGCGATGCGGTACTGATGCTGCTGGCCGCTCTTGGCGTGGCCGCCTTGTTGCAAACGCATCCGCGCCTGTTCCAGGCAGTCCAGTATCTCGGCGCGGCTTATCTGGCCTGGCTTGGCTTGAAGCTGTTGCTGGCCCGCTCGTCACAGACAGCAGCGGTGGTGCCGTTTTCGAATCGGGCTGATTTCATGCGCGGCCTGCTGGTCACATTGATCAACCCGAAGGCGATCGTGTTTTACATGGCATTTTTCCCGCTGTTCATTGATCCGGCAACGCATCAGGGCAGCGTGACATTTGTAGTGATGGGTGCACTGATTTCCCTGTGCACCTTGTTTTATGGAAGCCTGCTGGCATGGGTCGGCAATGCCGCCTCCAGACAGCTGGCGGGGAACGGCCGCATTGGCCGCATCGCTTCCAAACTGGCCGGCGTATTTTTAATCGGCTTCGGACTCAAATTGACGACTAACTAAAAAAACTATGGCGAAAATCTTTTGTGTTGCCAACCAAAAAGGGGGGGTCGGCAAAACCACCACAGCGGTCAATCTGGCCGCCGGCTTAGCGCAGCTGGACCAGCGGGTGCTGCTGGTGGATCTCGATCCGCAAGGCAATGCCACCATGGGTGCCGGCATCAACAAGGCAACCCTGAAGTCGTCCATTTACGAAGTCTTGCTCGGTATGGCCGATGTCAAGACCGCCCGCCTGCGCTCGGAAGCGGGCAAGTTCGATGTGTTGCCGGCCAACCGCGAACTGGCTGGCGCCGAAGTCGAAATGGTCGAGCTCGACAATCGTGAAAAACGATTGAAAGATGCGCTGGCCGCAGTCGATGCCGATTACGATTTCATGCTGATCGATTGTCCACCGGCGTTATCGATGCTGACCCTGAATGGCTTGTGCGCCGCACATGGCGTGGTGATCCCGATGCAGTGCGAATACTATGCGCTGGAAGGCTTGTCGGACTTGGTCAACACGATCAAGAAGGTGCATGCCAAGCTCAATCCGGATTTGAAAATCATCGGCTTGCTGCGCGTCATGTTCGATCCGCGCATGACGCTGTCGCAGCAAGTGTCGGTTCAGCTCGAGCAGCATTTCGGCGACAAGGTATTTAAAACCCTGATTCCGCGTAACGTCCGGCTGGCCGAAGCACCATCCTACGGCCTACCCGGCGTGACCTTCGATCCGGCCTCGAAAGGCGCGCAAGCCTATATTGCGTTTGGCGCCGAAATGGTCGAACGCATCAAAACAATGTAAAGAGCAATCATGGCAACCAAAAAATCAAAAGGTCTGGGCCGCGGCCTGGACGCACTGCTGGGCGGATCGAACGACATGATGGAAGAGGTGCCGGTTGTGGCCGGGGCGCCATCGGTGATGGCAGTTGCACAGTTGCAGGCCGGCAAATATCAGCCGCGCACCCGGATGGATGAGGGTGCCTTGAATGAACTGGCCGCTTCGATCAAGGCGCAGGGTTTGATGCAACCGATCCTGGTGCGCCCGGTGGCTGCCGGCAATGGAGTCACCCATGAAATCATTGCCGGCGAACGGCGCTTTCGCGCCGCCCAGCTGGCTGGCTTGAGTGAAGTCCCGGTACTGGTCAAGGAGGTCGACGACCAGGCCGCTGCGGCAATGGCGCTGATCGAGAATATCCAGCGCGAGGATTTGAATCCACTCGAAGAAGCGCAGGGCATCCATCGCCTGATCAGTGACTTTAATTTTACCCATGAACAAGCTGCGGGGGCAGTCGGCCGCTCGCGCAGCGCCGTCTCGAACCTGCTGCGCCTGCTCAACCTGGCCAAGCCGGTACAGACCATGCTGATGGCAGGCGATATCGATATGGGCCACGCGCGCGCGCTATTGGCAGTCGACGCCGCCACCCAGATCACGCTGGCCAACCAGGTCATTGCCAAGCGCCTGTCGGTGCGCGAAGCCGAAAAGCTGGTGGTGCGGGCGACCACCGAGCAGGCCGGTGCCGGCAAGCCGCGCGAAATCAGGGGCAAGAGCCGCGACATCGAACGACTGGAAGAAGAATTGTCTGATGCACTGGCAACCCAGGTAGCGATCAAAATGGGTGCCAAGAACCGCGGCCAGTTGATTATCGATTTCGCCGACCTCGATGCGCTGGACGGTATTTTGGGCAGGCTGCGCAGTGAAGCATAGGCAGATGCATAGCTTGTTGCCTCAGAAAAAGAATGCGCATGAGCAATGGCGTAGCACGCTGGAGCCGGCTTGGCAAACCGTAGTTCTACGGTCTTTTTCCCGCACCAAATAAGGCTCTCCGGCTGGCTAAGCGTTTGACGTTGGTACGTGAAAACCCGTATAATCCCGTGGCTTCACAGAAACCGTTCCCCGAAATATAGAATGCTTGCGCTGCGTCCAGACCGGCGTCGGGCAAGCTTGGACCCGAATGCAGCGCATCGTTCTTTTGCAACTTGCGGCCACGGTCGTCACGGCGATCATTGCCGGTCTACTCGGTGGAATGGCGGCGTTGTATTCGGCGCTTCTGGGAGGGCTGTGTTGTGTGCTGCCAAACGGTCTTTTTGCATGGCGCTTGTTCGTCAGTGCGCATAAGCCCGGTGGCGCCAATCCGATAACGTTTTTCATCGGTGAATTTATCAAGATTGCTTTGACGGTTGCGCTGTTGGGCGCAGTCGTTTGGCTGTACCGCGATTTGAACTGGCTGGCGTTACTCGCTGCTTTCATCGTGGCACTGAAGAGTTACATCATCTTATTATTTAGGCACTGACATGGCATCTGCAACGCCCACAGCTTCCGAATATATTGTCCATCACCTTGGACATTTCTCCACCAAGCATCAGGACAAGATCGTCGATTTTTCGATCATTAATATGGACACGGTTTTCTGGTCCGTATTTGCCGGCGTGCTCGGTTGCCTGATCATGTGGCTGGCCGCGCGCCGCGCCACGTCCGGCGTACCTGGCCGGTTCCAGGCATTTGTCGAGATCATCGTCGAGATGGTCGAAGATCAGTCCAAATCGATCGTGCACGGCGACCGCCGTTTCATCGCGCCGCTGGCATTGACGGTGTTCATCTGGGTGTTCCTGATGAACTCGCTCGATTTCCTGCCGGTCGACATGTTCTCGTCGCTGTTCCATCTGCTCGGCATCGATGACGTGATTCCTTACCACCGCGTGGTGCCCACCGCTGACCTGAACGGCACCATGGGCATGGCGCTGGGCGTGCTGGTCGTGGTTATCTATTACAACATCAAGATCAAGGGATTCGGCGGCTGGGGCCACGAGTGGCTGACCGCACCGTTCGGCATCTGGATGGCGCCATTCAATGTGCTGCTGAACCTGATTGAATATATCGCGCGCACCGTGTCGCTCGGCATGCGACTGTTCGGCAACATGTTTGCCGGCGAACTGCTGTTCCTGTTGATTGCGCTGTTGGGTGCGATGGCGACCACGTTCGGCTTCGTCGGCCATGTGATCGCCGGTTCGGTCTGGGCTATCTTCCATATCCTGATCGTGCTGCTGCAGGCATTCATTTTCATGATGCTGACGCTGGTGTACATCGGCCAGGCGCACGAATCGCACTAGGAATGACGCGCACCAGAATCAAAGAATTGTTGCAGTAAAGAAGTTGGATTTTTTGAATTTTATTTTTTAACTTAACCTTTTGAAGGAACTCTCATGACTGACTTATCTTTTGTAGCTTTGGCTTGCGGTTTGATCATCGGCCTGGGTGCTATCGGCGCCTGTATCGGTATCGCAATCATGGGCGGCAAATACCTGGAAGCCTCGGCTCGTCAGCCTGAACTGATGAACACGCTGCAAACCAAAATGTTCCTGCTGGCTGGTCTGATCGACGCGGCATTCCTGATCGGTGTCGGTATCGCGATGCTGTTCGCATTCGCGAACCCGTTCGTCGCCAAGATTGCGGGCTAAGACGGTCTAGAACCGGTTCTCAACGGCCGGACTGATGGTTCGGCATTCGTTTTTTTGAGAAGGAAAACACCGTGAACTTAAACGCAACTTTGTTTGCACAGTTCGTGGTCTTCTTCATCCTGGCTGGCTTCACGATGAAATTCGTGTGGCCGCCACTGATGAAAGCGCTCGATGAGCGCGCCGAGAAGATTGCGAACGGCCTGGCTGCAGCTGACCGCGGCAAGGCGGAAATGGCTGCCGCTGAAAAGCGTGCTCAGGCAGAATTGATGTCTGCCCGCGATGAAGGCCAGAAGCGCATTGGCGACGCTGAAAAGCGTGCCCAGGCGATCATTGAAGAAGCCAAGAAAACCGCAGCCGACGAAGCCGCCCGCATCATCGCGGCTGCCAAGGCCGACGCGGAACAGCAGGTAACGCGTGCACGTGACGAACTGCGTGGCCAGGTTGCGACCCTCGCGGTCACAGGCGCCGAGCAGATCCTGAAGCGTGAGGTGAATGCAGCGGCGCATGCCGACCTGTTGAACCAGTTGAAGACCGAGCTGTAATCATGGCAGAACTCGCAACCATCGCTCGTCCTTACGCAGAAGCCTTGTTTCGCGTGGCCAAGTCCGGCAATCTCGCGGCCTGGTCTGAACTGTTGTCCGAAATGGCGCAGGCGGCAAGCAATCCCGATGTGAAGTCTTTTGTCGGCAACCCGAAGCTGTCGGATGCGCAAGTTGCCGACACTTTTCTGTCGCTGTTGAAGTCTAATGTGACCGCGGAAGCGAAGAATTTCGTTGGCATGCTGGCTGAAAACGGTCGCCTGGTGTTGTTGCCGGAAATCGCCGAACAATTCCATGCATTGAAAAATGCTGCGGAAGGCGCGGCTGACGCCGCCATCACCAGCGCGTTCGAGTTGACGGATGCGCAAGTGAAGGATCTGGTCGCTACGCTGGAAAAGAAATTCGGACGCAAGTTAAATCCGTCGGTAACGGTCGACTCTTCGCTGATCGGTGGCGTGCGCGTCGCAGTCGGCGACGAAGTGCTCGATACCTCGGTGCGCGCCAAGCTGCAAAAGATGCACACAGCCCTGGCGTCGTAATCGGCTAACCGCCGCGATACCAGGCACAGTGAAAAATTTTAGGAGTTAACATGCAACTCAATTCGTCTGAAATCAGCGAACTGATCAAGAGCCGCATTCAGGGCCTTGGCGACACCGCTGAAATGCGCAATCAGGGCACGGTTATTTCCGTGACCGACGGCATCGTCCGCGTTCACGGTCTGTCCGACGCGATGCAAGGTGAAATGCTGGAATTTCCAGGCAACACGTTTGGTCTGGCACTGAACCTTGAGCGCGACTCGGTCGGCGCCGTGATTCTGGGTGAATACGAGCACATTTCCGAAGGCGATACCGTCAAGACGACCGGCCGCATTCTGGAAGTGCCAATCGGCCCGGAACTGCGTGGCCGCGTAGTCAACGCACTCGGTCAGCCAATCGATGGCAAGGGCCCGATCAACGCCAAGTTGACCGCCCCGATCGAAAAGATCGCCCCGGGCGTGATCGCCCGTCAATCGGTGTCGCAACCACTGCAAACCGGCTTGAAGTCGATCGACTCGATGGTGCCAATCGGCCGTGGTCAGCGCGAACTGATCATTGGCGATCGCCAGACCGGCAAGACCGCGGTGGCGATCGATGCGATCATCAACCAAAAAGGCCAGGACGTGACATGTATCTATGTCGCGATCGGCCAAAAAGCCTCCACCGTGAAAAACATCGTGCGCGCGCTCGAGCAGCATGGCGCAATGGAATACACGATCGTGGTGGCGGCAACCGCTTCCGAATCGGCGGCGATGCAATACGTGTCGGCCTATTCGGGCTGCGCGATGGGCGAATACTTCCGTGACCGCGGTCAAGATGCGCTGATCGTGTATGACGATCTGTCCAAGCAAGCCGTGGCTTACCGTCAGGTATCGCTGCTGTTGCGCCGTCCACCAGGCCGCGAAGCGTATCCTGGCGACGTGTTTTATCTTCACAGCCGTTTGCTCGAGCGTGCAGCGCGCGTGAATCCTGATTACGTCGAGAAATTCACCAATGGCGAAGTCAAGGGCAAGACCGGATCACTCACTGCATTGCCGATCATTGAAACGCAAGCCGGCGACGTATCCGCGTTTGTTCCGACCAACGTGATTTCGATTACCGACGGCCAGATCTTCCTGGAAACTTCCTTGTTCAACGCCGGTATCCGTCCTGCGATCAACGCCGGTATCTCGGTGTCGCGCGTCGGTGGTGCTGCGCAAACCAAGGTCATCAAAAACCTGTCCGGCGGTATCCGTACCGATCTGGCGCAGTACCGTGAATTGGCGGCGTTTGCGCAGTTCGCCTCCGACCTGGATGAGAGCACCCGCAAGCAGCTGGATCGAGGCGCCCGTGTGACGGAATTGCTCAAGCAAAACCAGTATTCGCCGCTGCCGATTTCCCTGATGGCCGTGTCGTTGTTTGCCGTGAACAAAGGCTTTTTTGACAGCATCGAAGTCAAGCAAGTGCTGCCTTTTGAAGCCGGCTTGCACAACTTCATGAAGACCAGCCATGGCGCGTTGTTACAGAAAATTGAAGACACCAAGCAACTCGACAAGGACGGCGAAGCTGCTTTGTCCGATGCGGTTGCCGCCTTCAAGAAAACTTTCTGATTCACGGCTAGAAGGAGTAAAACCTCATGGCTGTAGGCAAAGAGATACGTAACAAGATCAAGAGCGTAGAAAATACGAAGAAGATCACCAAGGCGATGGAAATGGTCGCCGCATCCAAAATGCGCAAGGCGCAGGACCGGATGCGGGCCGCACGTCCCTACAGTGACAAGATTCGCAATATCGCCGCTAACTTGTCACAGGCCAATCCAGAGTACACGCATCCGTTCCTGGTCAAACAGGACGCTGCGAAAGCCATCGGCATCATCGTGGTGACTGCCGACAAGGGTCTGTGCGGCGGCATGAATACCAACGTGCTGCGTCTGGCAACCAACAAGATTCGTGAAGCCGAAGGGCAGAACATCAAGGTGGATGCCGTTGCCATTGGTAACAAGGGTTTGGGTTTCCTGAACCGCATCGGCGCAAAAGTCGTGTCGCATGCGGTGCAATTGGGCGATATTCCGCGCCTGGACAAGCTGATCGGTCCAGTCAAGGTATTGCTCGATGCTTATCAGGAAGGCAAGCTCGACGCCGTCTACATTTGCTATACCAAGTTCATCAACACGATGCGCCAGGAACCGATGGCCGAGCAATTGCTGCCATTGTCGTCCAACCAGATGCAGGGCGACAAGGGTTCGATGGCATGGGATTACATTTACGAGCCGGATCCGCAAAGCGTCATTGATGAATTGCTGGTGCGTTATGTCGAAGCGCTGATTTATCAAGCCCTCGCTGAAAACATGGCATCCGAGCAATCGGCGCGCATGGTGGCGATGAAGGCGGCGACCGACAACGCCGGCAGTGTGATTGGTGAGCTGAAGCTGGTCTATAACAAGACCCGTCAAGCGGCGATTACCAAGGAATTGTCTGAAATCGTCGCCGGTGCGGCTGCGGTATAAACCCTTTGCGGGACAGAGTTGAAGAAGCGCCGCCGTGCGACGAATTACTCTGTCACCAACTGACTAGAATTTAAATTACTGAAGAAGGAACGAAAATGGCTGATGGCAAAATCGTTCAGTGTATTGGCGCTGTGGTAGACGTTGAGTTTCCTCGCAACGCGATGCCGAAGGTGTACGATGCCTTGAAGATGGCAGGCTCCGAGCTGACCCTGGAAGTACAACAGCAACTTGGCGACGGCATTGTCCGTACCATCGCGCTGGGTTCTTCCGATGGCCTGCGTCGCGGCATGATGATTCAAAATACCGGCAATCCGATTTCGGTGCCAATCGGCAAAGCAACGCTTGGCCGCATCATGGATGTGCTGGGCAACCCGATCGACGAATGCGGTCCGGTCAGCCACGAACATACTGCGCCGATCCATCGCAAGGCCCCGGCCTACGATGAGCTGTCGCCATCGCAAGACTTGCTGGAAACCGGTATCAAGGTGATCGACCTGGTCTGCCCGTTCGCCAAAGGCGGTAAAGTCGGCCTGTTCGGTGGCGCCGGCGTCGGCAAGACCGTGAACATGATGGAATTGATCAACAACATCGCCAAGGCGCACAGCGGCTTGTCGGTGTTTGCCGGCGTCGGTGAGCGTACTCGTGAGGGTAACGACTTCTATCACGAGATGGCCGAAGCCAAGGTGGTGGATCTCGAGACCCCGGAAAACTCCAAGGTCGCGATGGTCTATGGCCAGATGAATGAGCCGCCAGGCAACCGTCTGCGCGTGGCGCTGACCGGTTTGACGATTGCGGAAGGTTTCCGCGACGAAGGCAAGGATGTGCTGTTCTTCGTTGATAACATCTACCGTTATACGCTGGCCGGTACTGAAGTGTCGGCACTCTTGGGCCGTATGCCATCGGCGGTGGGTTACCAGCCGACACTGGCCGAAGAAATGGGCCGTCTGCAAGAGCGCATTACCTCGACCAAAACCGGTTCGATCACCTCGATCCAGGCCGTCTACGTGCCAGCCGATGACTTGACCGATCCATCGCCTGCTACCACCTTTGCCCACTTGGATTCGACCGTGGTGCTGTCGCGTGACATCGCTTCGCTGGGTATTTACCCTGCGGTCGATCCGCTCGATTCGACTTCGCGTCAGCTGAGCCCGCTCGTGGTTGGTCAGGAACACTATGACACCGCACGTGCGGTGCAGGGTACGCTGCAACGCTACAAGGAATTGCGCGACATTATTGCGATTCTGGGTATGGACGAGCTGGCACCGGAAGACAAATTGCTGGTGGCGCGGGCACGCAAGATGCAGCGTTTCCTGTCCCAGCCGTTCCACGTCGCTGAAGTGTTTACCGGTTCCCCAGGCAAGTACGTTTCGCTGAAAGACACGATCAAGGGCTTCAAGATGATCGCTTCCGGCGAACTCGATCACTTGCCTGAGCAGGCGTTCTACATGGTCGGCACCATCGACGAAGCGATCGAAAAAGCGAAGAAGATGCAATAAGTCGCTTGACGGTGGCCAGGCGCGCGGCACGACAGTGTGGCGCGCCGAACCACGGTCCGGTATCGGTCTGACGAACGAAAGCAGGGTCAAACATGGCAAACACTATTCACGTTGACGTGGTCTCCGCCGAAGAGCAGATCTTCAGTGGCGAGGCGGAATTCGTCGCGTTGCCGGGTGAAGCAGGGGAACTGGGCATCTATCCGATGCACACGCCGCTGATCACCCGCATCAGGCCGGGTGCGGTACGCATCAAGGTCGCTGGCCAGACTCACGAAGAATTTGTCTTCGTGGCCGGCGGTATCCTTGAAGTGCAGCCGAACGGCGTGACTGTTCTGGCCGACACCGCGATTCGCGGCGCCGACCTCGACGAAGCAAAAGCTGCGGAAGCCAAGAAACTGGCGGAAGATGCACTGGCAAACCACGATTCGAAAATCGATTTCGCCAAGGCGCAAGCCGAACTGGCGGAAGCGATTGCACAATTGGCGGCAATCCAGCGCCTGCGTCAAAAGCGTTAAACGTATCACGCGTACAATAAAAGGCAGCTGCGGCTGCCTTTTTTGTTTTTTTGGAATAAAACCATGTCACATGACGCCTTGATCACTGCAATACTGAAACAATACCGCACCATTGCCGTGGTCGGCCTGTCGACCAAGCCCGAGCGGGCCAGCCATGAAGTGGCGCACTATCTGCAGCAACATGGATACCGGATTGTGCCGGTCAATCCAAGTTATGCCGGTAGCAGGATTCTGGGCGAGCCTTGCTTTGCGACCCTGACCGAAGCGGCCGACGCTTTAAAAAAGCAGGGTACTTCGATCGAAATCGTTGACTGCTTTCGCCAGTCGGACGCGATCATGCCGATTGCTGAAGAAGCGATTGCAATCGGCGCGCGCTGCCTGTGGCTGCAGCTGGGCGTCATCAATGATCAGGCAGTCACCAAGGCGAGAGCAGCCGGCCTGCAAGCAGTGCAGGATCACTGCATCAAGATCGAGCACATGGCAGCCGGCCTGGCGTGAACCCGACCGGAAGTCAGTGGCCAATCTGTTTGCCGATCCAGTCGTCGAGCAACGCGGAACCGTTGGCCGACACCTGCAAACCAAGCTTCGAGCGGCGCCACAACATGTCTTCAGCGGTAAGCGCCCACTCTTGCCTAAGCCAGTATCTGGCTTCAACCTCATACAGACCGGGTAGAATTTCCACACCCATGTCGGCAACTGAGTCACAGCCTTCGAGCAGGCGCTCGGTACGGGTGCCATAGGCGCGCGCATAGCGGCCCACCAGCTGCGCCGGCAGCCAGGCAAAGCGCTGCTGCAGGCGAATGACATAGTCGTCGAAGCCTGCGGCCGCCGCGCCGGACGGTACCGGACCGCACAGGTCGGCGCCGGGCAGGCAGGCGGATGCGGTCCAGGCCGGACCGGTTGTTTGCAATAATGGCAGCAAGCGGTCGACCGCTTCTTCCGCCAGTTTGCGGAAGGTTGTAATCTTGCCGCCGAAAACCGACAGCAACGGCGAGGAGCCTTCGCCCATTTCAAAGTGATAGTCGCGGGTGACAGCGGCGGGGTCGGCGGTCGCGTCGTCGACCAGCGGTCTTACGCCGGAATAGCTCCAGACCACATCGGCCGGCCGGACCGGTGTGCGGAAATAGCGGTTGCACAGTTCGCACAGGTAAGCGACTTCCTCCGCGGAGATCGCGACCTGGTCCGGGTCGCCATGGAACTCCAGATCCGTGGTGCCAATCAGCGTGAAGTCGGCTTGATACGGAATCGCAAACACAATGCGTCGATCCGGGTGCTGGAAAATATAGGCAAACGGATGGTCGAACAGCTTCCTGACCACGATATGGCTGCCCTTGACCAGTCGCACCGTCCGATCCGGTTTGGTCTGGCCGGCCGAGCCTAGCGAATGCTGCACCGATGCGGCCCATGGACCCGCCGCATTCACCAGGCTGCGGGCGCGTACCGTCACAGTGGTGCCATCACGGCGCGAAAGACGGGCATGCCAGGCGCCGTCGCGCCGCTCGGCATGGTCGCAGCGGGTCCGGGTCAGAATGGTGGCTCCCCGCTCGGCCGCATCGATGACGTTGGCGATCACCAGCCGGGCATCGTCGACCCAGCCATCGGAATAGACAAAGCCGTCGGCAAACGCGGGTTTCAAGGGTGCGCCGGCCGGATGCCGCTGCAAGGCAATGCGGCTGGAGCCAGGCAGCAACTCGCGCCGGGCCAGATGATCGTACAGGAAAAGGCCGGCGCGGATGAACCAGGCCGGGCGTAGCCCCTGATCATGCGGCATCACGAATCGCAGCGGCCGGATCAGGTGCGGCGCGGCGCGCATCAATACTTCGCGTTCGCGCAGCGCCTTGCGCACCAGCCCGAATTCAAAATGCTCGAGGTAGCGCAAGCCACCGTGGATCAGCTTGGTCGAGGCCGACGAGGTGTGCGATGCCAGGTCATCCTTTTCGCACAGCACCACCGACAGGCCGCGCCCGGCAGCGTCGCGCGCGATGCCGGTGCCGTTGATGCCGCCGCCGATGACCAGAACGTCACACTCCATTGATATCTGCCTTTGCCGGAATTGCAGCAATTATGCTGCATAAGCAAGATGCGTGAACACCGAAAAAGCAGTTGCCCGGATGGCACGGACTCATAAGCCCCCATGTCAGCAATCGTGCAAGGCTCGGGCGCAGACTGCCGTGCACGCGGCCTGCCGAGTTATCTCGACTTCCACCGGCGTGCAGCCGCCTGCGCTGTGGCACGCTGCTCCAGCGTCAGCGTTTTTTCAAATTTCTCGCGATCCCAGTACGCAATCTGGGCGGCACGGTTATCGCTGGTAAACTCCCAGCAGAAAAAAACCAGCTCATCGTGCGAAGGCGTCTCGGTGCCGCTGGCATATAGCCGCGCCAGGCTGGTCCTGGCATTGGCTTCCCCGCGCACCGTGCCCTTGCAATACCAGTACACCGCCTGGCGCTCGTTCTTGGCAATCCCCAGGCCCTCGGCGTACATCACGCCCAGGTTGTACTGCGCCGCGGACACGCCCCGGCCGGCAGCCTTGCGATACCAATACACCGCCTGCTTGTCATCCCTGGCCAGGCCGATGCCCGATGCATACATCACGGCCAGGTTGTACTGCGCCACCGCATAACCATAATAGGCAGCCTTGCGGTACCAGTAGGCCGCCTGCTTGTCGTCCCGGGGCGTGCCCCTGCCGTCATTAACCATAAGCGCCAGGTTGTAGATCGCCTTGCCGTCACCGCTAGCTGCCGCCTTGCGATACCAGTGCACGGCTTGCTGCTCATCCTTCGGCACGCCCTCGCCTTCGGCGTACATTGCTGCCAGGTTGGTCTGAGCCGGATAATAATCATGCTCGGCAAGTTTCTTGTATAGCATCACGGCAGTGTCATAGTCCTTGCGCTTGTATGCCGTGGCAGCCTTGGCGAGATCAATCTGGCAGGTACCAGGATCCCAGTTCTGATATGGGTTGGCGTCATAACAGCGTGGTGCGGACGGTTGCGAAAAAACCGGACCACCGCAAGTGCGTTCCCACGCAAATAGATCGCCCGGGCATGCATCGGTCGATTCCTGGGCCCAGCCGCCGGGGCTGGCGCCATTGCCGGTGCCATCATAGTCAAACACGTTCTCTTCATTGTGAATTGACAGAGTCTGGGGCGGATCGATGACGCCGATCGCTTCCGCGCGTACAGTCGCGCCGGGATGGCCCGCAATCTGCGGCCTGCCGCTCGACGATGTGCCAGGTGTGCCACTTTTGGCAGCTTGCGCCGGTAAGCCGATCGACTCCTGACTGGACTGCGCCGACGTCTGCGTTTGTGGCAGATCCGGTACGGCTGAAGCGGACGGCTGTGCCACTGCCGTCGTTGGTTCGGCCGCGACCTGCTTGCGGGGGCGCTGCACCGGCTGCACCGGGCGGCGCACCACCGGGAGCGGCTCTACCAGCGGCGCCGGATCGGGTTCGGGCGCCTTTAGGGGCTTGGGCAATTCGATGAAGCGTGCTTCGATCGGCGCCGGACGCTCGAGCATGGTCGGCGCTCGTGTCATCGCCAGCGACATGGCCCACAGTGCCAATGCCCAGGCTGCAAGCGCCAGCGGGCCGGTCCACGGCAGTCTTTGCCACGGCGAGTCATAGCGCAATGAGCGTTCACCGCTTGCCGAGACGCCAGCCGCTTCAGTCATGCTTGACGGCGATCAGGAAATGTTCGGCGCCGGCGCTGCGTGCCGCCAGCATCGCCTGTACCACGATGCCTTGCGGCGCCGCATTGTCGGCTGCCACGATCACGTCCGTGTCGCTGCCGCTGAGCAGCGGTTTCAGCATCACCGCCAATGTTGCCAGCGTGACCGGCGTCTCGTTGATCAGGATGTGGCTGTCGTGCGTGACGGTCAGGGTGACCGGCTTTTTCGCGCTCATCGCTTCTGCCTTGCCCTGCGGCAGGTTCACTGCCAGGGAGTGCAGGTTTTGCATGGCCAGCGATGCCAGCATGAAGGTCGCCAGCAAAAAGAACATCACGTCGATCATCGGGATGATCTCGATGCGCCCGCGTTTGCGGGGCCGTGCCCTACGCAGCTTCACGGGAATCTCCGCGCGCCTGCTCGTCGAGACGGATATGGTCGATCAGGCGCGTGCCCAGGCGCTCCATTTCGTCGATGGTCTGTGACTGACGCGCAGAAAAATAATTGTAGGCAAACAGCGCGATGATGGCGATCACGAGGCCGACCGCAGTGGCAATCAGCGCCTGCGCCACGCCGCCGGTAATGCCGGCGGGGTCGACCAGGCCGGCACTGCCGATCAGCTTGAAGGAATCCATCATGCCGTCGATAGTGCCCAGCAAGCCCAGCAGTGGCGCCACCGTGACAATGGTTTCCAGCACCCACAGCCCGCGCCCAAGCGATTTTTCAATCTGCTGGGCTTCGTCGCCTGCACGCGACTCGACCCACCAGCCTGGCTTGGCGCGGTTTTCCATGATCACCCGGAAGAAGCGGGCAAAGTAGTTGCGCTTGCCCAGGCCTTTCAATCGCTGGGCCAGGTCGGCCCATGAAAAATCATAGGTTTCGACCAGATCGAGGATGGCAGCGGGCAGCCGCACATAGCGCCAGTAGACATACAGCTTGTCGATGGAAATCAGTAGCGCCAACAAGGCAAGTGCCAGCAGGGGATAAATGATGGCGCCGCCATAGCGCAGAGCTTCAATGGCATCTTGAATATTGTGCATGACTTGCTCTTGCTCCCCGGTTGTAATTTATTATGGATGACTGCTGCAATAACTTGCGGTTATACGCCGACAGTAAAAAGCAGTGGTCAACTTTGCCACGAAAAACTTGATACTGCAACAACTATTGAGAGAGTGCGTACAGCCGGGTCTGGCCTGACCGGAACCGCAAGACGAGTGTTCTTGCCGGCGATCGCACTGTCGAATGTTCGCCTGAAATTGGCCCGCCATATGAGCATGGCACTTGAATGGAATAAGTTGTTGGTGTAACCATTTCGCCAACAACCAGACTGATCATCAGCTTCCAGGCGCTCTCGCTTGACGGCGAAAGTCGCACTAACCAATGTATCGATCCATTCGCTGCCAACACGGATCTCACAATCTCAAATGCGTTGCAGCGTTCGTTCGCATTCATCGGTTGCCGCAACTTGGCAACCAACGCGCTAATTGAAATACTCGGCTTCGGATAAGCAATTCACTTGCGATTCCGACGATTAAGCGATAATGACGGCTTGCTCAATTTCGCCCGACGCCAACTATGTCCACGACCAACTTTGCTCCGCTGAAGAACGATACCTTCCTGCGCGCGCTGCTGCGCCAGCCTACCGATTACACGCCGCTGTGGCTGATGCGCCAAGCAGGCCGCTACCTGCCCGAATACTGCGCCACCCGCAAGCGCGCCGGCTCCTTCCTGGGCCTGGCCAAAAGCCCCGATTACGCAACCGAAGTCACCCTGCAGCCGCTGGAGCGCTATGCATTGGACGCCGCGATCCTGTTTTCCGATATTTTGACCGTGCCCGACGCCATGGGCCTGGGCTTGTATTTCGCCGATGGCGAAGGACCC
>JAKFBY010000041.1:0-3769 GCA_036677325.1 Paucimonas sp. | reverse complement strand
CCAGCGGGTTGAGGTTGGTGGAGAACACCAGGATCAGGTCAAAGGGGATCTCGCAATGGCGGCCACCGCCCAGGTTGAGATAGTCCTTCTTCTCTTCCATCGGCACGATCCAGCGGTTGAACAGGTCCACCGGCGCCACTCGTTGCCGACCGAGGTCGTCGATGATGAAGATGCCGTTACTGGCCTTGAGCTGCAGCGGTGCCTGGTACAGGCGGCTGTATGGGTCGAAGCGGATATCCAGCATGTCCAGGGTCAGCTCGCCGCCGGTGATGATGATCGGCCGCTGGCACTGCAGCAGACGGCGGTCGATACCCTGGTCAATGCGCAGGCTGCGCTGCTTGACCTCGACCGGCAGCGGTTTATGTACCTGGGGGTCGAAGATTTCTACCACCGCCTCGCCGATCGCAATGGCGCGGGGTATCCAGATAGCCTGCTGGAAAAGGCGGATAAGCCGTTGGCTGATATAGGTCTTGCCAGTACCGGCCGGCCCGTAAATCATGATCGCCCGCCCCGAGTTCATCGCTGGGCCGAGCTGATCGAGCAATTCTTCATTCAGTACCACGCCAGCGAAAGCATCGCGCATGGCCTGGGCATTGATCTGGCTGCCGTGCACCGTTTGTGCAGCCAACAGTTGCCGATAGCACTCCACCGGGTAAGGCGCCGGGCCGATATAACCGCTGCGTGCCAGGGCATCCTTGGCCGCGCTTCTGCCACGGTCGGTCAAGCCGTAACGCAGGCCCTGCCCTCCCGTCTGGCCAAGTACCTCGATGCGGCCATCCTTGCGTTGATAGCCGAGCACTTCCTCCAGCACCGAGCCGGTCAATGCCAGGCGCTCAACCAACTGCGGCATATCCAGTACGCCGGCGTCGTGCAAATGCTTGCAGATCAGGTCGCCAATAAAGGTGTCAGCCAGGCCGGTCTCCGCCACGCTGCGCGGTTGCGGCGCCAGGCGTTGCATCGGATCGGGACCTTGCTGGTCACTGCCTATAGGGCTTAGCACATGCATGGCTAGACTCCCGCACTGGTGAACATGAAATAGCCGCTGGTCAGGGTTCCCAGCAGTATCGCTACCGAATAAGGAAAGGGCTTGCCGGCCACTTCATCCGCCGCAGGCGCCAGGTAGGCGCGAGCCCTGAGCATCAGCCAGTAACGCCCCAGCGTTTGCTGTACCTGACCGCGCACCAGCACCAGCACCAGGCCGCACAGGCCACCGGCAATCAGGCTAAAAAAAGCTGCCCATAAAGCGAAATGCGGGGTCATAAAACTGCCAACCATGGCCATCAGTTTGACGTCGCCGGCAGCCATACCACCCAGAGCGTAGAGGGGCAGGAAAACCCCGAAGCCGATCAACATGCCCAGCGCGCCATCGCCCAAGCCGCTGATCCCGCCGGAATAAGCCTGGACGGCCAGCCCCAGGACGAGGCCGAGCACGACCAGCAAATTGGGGATGCGGTGGCGCCGCAAGTCACTCGCCACCGCACTCACCAGCAGCCCTAGTAGCAAAATGACGGGGAACATCTGCTCTATGGACATCGCTGCATCTCTTTTCTTGGGAATTAAGCAGCAGGAACTGTTTGCAGCGCAGCGCCGAGGGCGGTAATAACCCGATTCACCTCTCCGCCAAGAATGACGAATGCAGCGATCACACCGACAGTTATCAACCCGCCCGCCACCGCGTACTCCACGATGGTCAGGCCGTCTTCGTCTTTGACGAACTTCATCATCGAAGTCTTGATTGCTTGAAAAGTCATGTCGTTCACCTCACTCGAGTGTTTTTACCGGGAAAGGTGGAGCACAGCGCTCCGCCTGCTTCAACCCTAGTTACCCGCCAAACGATCGGTTAGGAGGTTTTTGCACATCACTGGTAATTTTTTGCAGGCGTGGCTGGATTGGCCGAGCAACAGCATCGTCCACCGCTCTGCGTCGGCCAATACAGGCAGGCAGGGACGAAACAGTCCGTTCGACCCATTCGCGTCGACGCTCCACGCGGTTACGCAGCCCGAACGCTCCGCGTCCGCCACAGGCAAGTTTCACAACCCACCCCTACGGAACTGGCGGCCGCCGGCCTTCCACGGGCGGGAACTGTAATAATGCTTCGCTCTAAGGTTTATGAGAATTTGGTCTTGGCGCTGATAGGGTTCTGATTCTATTTGTAGTACAGAAGGCGCCCATATAGGAATAGCCGTATATATCCTGATGCTTAGCCACAACCATCTGGAGCTGCGGCATATACTTATTCCTGCACCTTAACTTCTATTGAGATGCAAGTGAGCTTGACGCGGAATAATCAAAAGCGCCTTTTGGAAAATCTGAGTTATTCACCTGACAACAGGGAGCCTGCCGACATGAACGCATTACCAGCAATATTACAATCGAGACAAGTCAGCTTTTACAGCGGATTTGCCTTGGCAATGTTATGGGGAATTTTTGCTTATGCCCATTTGGAGCAATTTCAGAAAACACACGAACTGGCACTACTTTTATTCTTTTTCTCCGAAACACTGACAGCAGCCTTGTATGTCTTCCGAAGTGACCCAAAGACCGTTTCACTCATCCCCCTCGATTGGCTGGTAGCGATTGGTGGTACTTTCGCCCCACTCTTCTTTCGCCCGACAACCTGGGGAATACTTCCTTGGGCAAGCGTAGCAATCCTTGTGGGAGCAACAATTCAGATACTAGCAGTAGTCTCTCTCAATCGTAGCTTTGCAATTGTTGCAGCAAAACGGGAAATTAAGACTAGTTGGATGTACCGCATTGTACGACATCCTATCTATGCCAGTTATTGTCTGACGTTCACAGGATATGTGCTGACAAATACATCGCCTGCGAATATCACCATCTACGCAATAGCTATCGGATTTCTTTGTGCAAGAATATATCGTGAAGAGGCCCACCTTGCACTTGACCCATTGTATAAAGAGTACATGCGCGACGTTCGCTATCGACTCATTCCGTTCATATTTTAGTGATGACTGATCGTTCTCACGCTCCGCGTGGGAATGCAGCCCTCGACGCTCCAACGGCCACCCACCAGCGACTACGCGACGGCAACCACCTGGCGACGCAGAGCATCGCAGGCCAGGCCCCCACGCGGGGAGAGGGAGCCATCATCAGTTCAAGGACAAATCCAATAGGCCGCAGCCGCTATGTCATCACCTAACCAGAAAAACCGTACTTCCTCACCTGCACGGTGCTGGAGTGACTACCGTTGTTTGTTGGATGATCGTTCCCACGCTCCGCGTGGGCATGCAGCCCTCGACGCTCCAGCGTCCACCACCAGCGACTACGTGTAACGGCATCGTCAAAGCCGATGCAAGCCAAACCGTAGGATGGGCGGCGATTCGTCGGGCCGCGTAGGCTGAGCGTAGCGATACCCAACACAACCGGACGTCAGCCGACACAAGGGTCAAGGCTGCAACAGCGGCAGGCAGGTAGCCGAGGTGGTGATCCGTCGATCGCCGATGGGTATCGCTGCGCTCAACCACATCCTACAAAAGCCGGCGCAAGCCAAACCGTAGGATGGTGCGGACGGCGATTGCTCAAGGCAGGAAGAACGTCGGAAGCATTGTCGAGAACGGGCGCGGCTGCGCTGCCGCTCGTCTGGATGTGCTGTTCCAGCCCTCGTCGCGGACGAGGTGTTCACAGGCTGCAACAAGCCGAAATGCTGCTCACATGCGCCATGTATCTACCCGTGAATCAAACTGAACACTCGTCGTGACCCATGTTTCTTCCGAAAAAATAAGCGCTTGGAACATAGGCCAGCGGCCTC
>JAKFBY010000040.1:0-2836 GCA_036677325.1 Paucimonas sp. | reverse complement strand
CAGATTCGGAGTGTCGTTCATTGCGCTTCTGCTAATCGAAGGGAGGCGGATGCTGCTGACTTATAGCCTAATCGCGCGCCAAGCCCAAGTGCGGCATCCGTGGCTGACAAAAAACGTCAGTTGTTGCCGTGTTGGGTGTTGGCGGGTAGTGGCAAGTAGCGGGAAATCCCTTGTGCAGCCAGATTTGTCGAGTTGGCACGCCATCTGCTTTGTCATGCTCAGGTCACTGACCTTAACCACACAGGAGCTTGTCCATGAAGTCTCTCAAGAAACAAAAAGGTTTTACCCTGATCGAGCTGATGATCGTGATCGCGATTATCGGTATTCTCGCCGCCATCGCTATTCCGCAGTTCAACGACTATCGCGCCAAGGCGAACGATTCGACTGCTTTGGCTGATGCGAAAAATGGCATTACCGCCATTATATCTTCGATGAAATAATTGTTGAGTAGAGGCTTGATCATGAAAAAAATTACCTTGTTTGCTTTTTCCCTTCTGGCATGTAGTTCGGCGTTCGCTGGAAGTGTGACGATGGACGCAACAACCGGGAAGATGGTAATCAAAACGACAGACAGTTCTATTCTGACTGAGAACGTCACTATTAACTTGAGCAATAATGTTCAGGCGGGCGCTTCCACTGATCTTAACGAGATCGCTCTGTCAACTTGCCATACAGCTGGGCGTCAGAGTGCTCGTGAGGTGGTTAAGCAGGTTTGTACAACTACCAACGGGGTTGAATCATGTATCCCTGATCCTGCCGGTGCGACGGAGACTAAGAGTGGCGCAGTAATGAATACCGCCACAACTAGTGCTGGTACCGTTGCTCCGGTCTATCCGAACGTGGCTTGCGATTCGGCAAAAGCTGCAACCACTGCTGCGACAAAGTTGACACCCGACACCTGATTGAAATTGCGGGGGAGGGGTTCTCTCCTCCGCAGCACTCTGACATTTTTTATTTGCGGCATGGATGGCCAAGAAGAATTGCCAGAAGTGGTTTCGTCAGTTGTTATGGTCCAATCTTGGCCCTATTAACCAAAGCTAACCGAGCTGTTAACAACCTTTCTTTTAATGTTTTCGACAAGTAGGCTGTCCGGTCAAGTCGATTTTTATTCTCTATAACTTTTGTTTATTTTGAAAATGCCTATGCTCCGTGATTTTCTGATTGCATTGCGCCTTGCGCTCAAGGCGAACTTCGCCTGGATGGCAGTCGGAGTATTGATGGTGGTAGCGCTAGCAATGCTGTTGTCTTCCTATTTCAGTGGGCGCCAGGCGGCGACCGTGGCGCTTGATGTGGGGCTCTCGACCATTCGCTTGCTGGTGCCGCTGCTGATCGTGCTGCTGGTGCAGGAGCTGCTGTCCCGCGAATTCGACAAGCGTTATTACCTCAATTCGCTGACCTACCCGCGCGGGCGGCGCAGCCTGTTGCTCGGCCGTTTTGCCGCGCTGCTGGCGATGCTGCTGGGCCTGCTGCTGGCCTTGGGGCTGTTGCAGGTGTTGCTGGTGGGTTTGATTGGTGGCGCATACCCCCAGGCCACCCCGGTGGCCATGGGCCAGCCCTATCTGATCGTGATCGCCTTTATGGCCCTTGACCTGTTGGTGCTGGCCGCGCTGGCGACCCTGCTGGCGGTAGTCGCCTCGACCCCGAGCTTCGTCCTGATCGGCACCTTCGGCTTTATGCTGGTGGCGCGCTCCTATGGCGCCATCGTCGAGTTACTCAGTAGTAATGCCGGGGTGGTGGTCAATGCCGAGGGTTATCGCGCCAGCCTCGGCGTGCTGGGCTACCTGCTGCCGGATCTCGGCGCGCTGGACCTGCGCGTGCTGGCGCTCTATGGCCAGCCGGAATTTCTCCCCGCCGACTGGCCCTGGTTGCTCCTGAGTAATCTGGCCTACGCCTTCGCCCTGCTGGCGCTGGCGGTCTGGGCGTTGCAACGCAAGCGTTTCGCCTGATCATGCCTGCTCATCGTTACTGGCCCTTGTTGCTGGCGCTGCTCGGTTTCGCCGTGTTCTCCGCCGCCTCGCAGTGGCGCGCCCACACCCCTGCGCCCGTGGCGCCGGTGATTGAAGGGCGCGTGGTCATCGCTGCGCCGGTATTGCTGGTGCTGTTCGGCGGTGACCGCTTCCTCGCGGCCAGCCTGGAAACCATGCGCCTGGCCGCCACCGGTGTGGACTGGGGGCAGGCGGATACCGGCTACTTGGTGCGCGCCCAACAGGTGGTGGCCGAACTCAACCCTTGTCATGAAGATAACTATTACCTGGCCAACGGCCTGCTCACCTGGGGCGGGGCGGACCGTGAGGGCACCGAGGTGCTGCGCCGGGCCATGCAGTGTCGCTTCTGGGATGAGCTGCCGCCGTTCTTCTATGGCTTCAACCAGTGGTTCTTCAACAAGGATATTGCCGAGGCCAGCCGTGCGCTGGAGCTGGCGGCGCAGCGGGCGACCGGTAATGCGGCCGGCTTTCGCAAGATGGCGGTGATGCTGCAGGCGGAAACCTTCGCCGATGAAAAGCTGGCCCTGGACTACCTGATTCAACAACGCGACGCGGCCAGCGACCCCAAGCTGCACGGCATGCTCGACAAACGCGTCGTGCGCCTGCAAGGTCTGGTTGCCCTGCGCGAGGCGCAGCGCCGCTTCGAGGCCAAGAACGGTGCGCTGGCTCGCCTGGAACAACTGATCGAAGCCGGGCTGCTGCCGGCCTTGCCGGAAGATCCGCTGCGACTCGGCTACGAATTGCGCGAGGGCCGCATCATCCTGAAGAAAATGAAGATCGCCGGCATGGAGGATCAGTCGTGAGTGCTGCACTGGAATTTCATGGCGTCAGCCAGACCTTTCGCGTCAAGG
>JAKFBY010000039.1:0-140912 GCA_036677325.1 Paucimonas sp. | reverse complement strand
TCGTCTGGCAAGGGTGATGCAGGGGTTGCGAATGGCCTGCCATTTGCCTGCATCACGGTATGCGCTTGCAAGCGCCTATGCGTCCTGCCAGGACGAGGCGGCCGCATGGCGAGCCATGCAACGACGCCAGGCGGAAAAGACGCGATTGATTCCTTTGACTGACTACTAGACCGGGCACGGGTCTTCACTGTTCTTTACTGCCGATTAGTCGAGCCGCCTGGCCCGGCTGGTCGGCCTCGCAGGCCAGCGGCGCATGATTCAAGAGCGCGATTCATCATTCCACCATCGCGCCATATGCATCGCTGGCCGGCAACGCAGGTCAGCGCATTGCATGCAGCCCGGTAAAACGGCTATTGCCAGCTTAATGGATCGATCCGGTAGAACTGGCGCAATTGCTGGTACAGCGCCGGATGCATTTGGGCAATCTCGCGCGGTTGTTCGAAAAACACTTCCGAAACCACCGCAAAGAATTCGGCCGGGTTTTCAGCGCCGTAATAGTCGAACAAGGCCTCTTCGGCACTATCGGCCTGTTGCTGCAGCTTGCCGAATTCCTTGGCCATGACTTCCGACCACAGCCGATAATGTTCGCCGCGCGCCAGCAGCGGCGCGCCATTGGCCGCGCCCGTTTCCTGGTCGAGCTGGTGGGCGAATTCATGGATCACGACATTTTTTCCATCGTCGATCACGCTGGCATCGTCAACCGTATCTTCCCACGACAGCACCACCTGCCCATCGCCCCAGGATTCGCCGGCCAGTACCGCACGCTGTTCCGACAGGACGCCGGCGTTGTCGGTTTCGACCCGGTGCACGATGAAGGCGCCCGGATAGACCAGGATGCGCTGCAAATTGGGATAGTAGTCCGTCTTGCGGTTGAGAATCAGCAGGCAAGCCTGGGCGGCAATCGTCACCCGCATTTCGTCGGTGATCGTCAGGCCGGCACAGCCGATGAATTTCTTTTCCGCCACGAATACCTGCAGGTGCTGCTTGACCTGGATTTGCAAATCCGCCGGCAGCATGCGCAGATAGGGTACGCGCCGCCGCAGAATATCGCGCCATGCAGGCGGAAATGGCTGGCGGCGGATCTTATTGCGCCTGAACTCGGTGTAGTACGGCCTGGCGACGATCCAGATCAGAAACAGCAGGCATAGGCCCAATACCGCCAGCATTGCCATGATTTATTTCCGCGCCGGGCCGGCTTGGACCCGCGCCGGCAGTGCGCCAGGCGTGGCATGCGCTGACGGATAGGGATCAGAGTCCGACCAAGCATGCCGCCTGGCGAGGATGGGCAGCAGAGCGGTCTGGGCAAAACAGTTTTCGCAGCGATTATGCATTTGTTGGCGATCCGGTCGGCAGACAACACAGCTTGTCAAAGTTAACGTATTAAAACTAATCGGGTCAAAACCTTTCATGGCTGGTCAAGAACCGCCATTGTCCTGCCTTTAATCCTGCCATCGGCACCCGTCCCAGCCGCATGCGCTTGGCCGACACTACTGTCAGGCCAACCTGTTGGCACAGGTGTTCGATCAAGCCTGCCGGCGGCGCCTTGATCGCCATCCGCAGCCGCGTTTCATTTTGCCAGCTGACTTTCATTGGCGGCAATGTCTTGCCTTCGAAGATGAGGCCATTATTGAGCAGTGCAAGTCCGTCGGGAATCAATTCGCCGCTGACCTCGACCAGATACTCCTGCTCGATCCTGCCTGCATCATCGGTGAACTTGCGCACGATGCGCCAGTCCTGGGTCAATATCAGCAAGCCGCTGGCACTGGTTTCCAATGCCGCCATCACCGACAAACCGGTTGCGTCGCGTTTCAAGAACTGTCTGCCGGACCGGTCGTCGGCCGATAAATTATCCGCGGTGATGCACTCGACCGCGGCGTCGGAGGGCATGCCGGACGGCTTGTGCAGCAACAGGGTGGCCGGCTCGGCTGGGACGGCAATCGCATTTGGCAGCAATTCAATCTGCGCCTGCATCGACACCCGACAGCCCGGCTCTTCGATGACCTGGCCATCCACCTTGACCCAGCCGCCTTCGATGTATTGGGTGGCTTCGGCGCGTGAACAAGCGAACAGCGCTGCCATTCGCTTGGCAAGACGTACGGTATCTGTCATGGCATGTCCGGTTCAAGGAAAAGCATGCATTGTAGCCAGTGCAGCCGGCTCTTGCTTGCCGCGCTGGCTGCATCGCCCGCATCGGCTGCGGCCTTGCCATGCTTGTCTCATGATATCGGCAGTGCGGCAGCGAACCGGCGCCCGGACAGCGGGCAGGGCAGGCGGCATAGCGCGCCCTGTGTCGCGGTCGCACTGGTCGGCAGTTCAGGATAGGAAGTTGCCTGGCGGCGGCCGGTAGGTCGCTAGTGGCTGGCGCCGTGCGAGGCTGCCGCCAGTTCCATATCCGACTTGCCGATGTGGTTGATCAACCAGTCGCGTAAAAAGTGCAAGACCTGAATTGACAGTGTCGCCGCGCCGCTCTCAAATTTCTGTTGAAGGTCCAGTACCTGCTTCAGAAGTTTCTGATGTTCGTATTGGTGGTCTGCCAAACCAGGAAAGCCGATTCTGCGCATCAGGTCTTCTTCACGGCGAAAGTGTTCCTGCGTATAGGTAACCAGATTATGCAGTACTTTATCCAGCACATCCTTGCCACGTCCTTCCTGCATCAGCTCGTGCAGGCGGTTGACCATGTCGATCAACTTCTTGTGATCGTTATCGATAAAATTGTTCCCGACGGCGAGATCGTCGGACCATACGAGATACGTCATTTTCTCTCCCTGTATAAGGCAGCGGGCATTCGGCTTCGCGATGAACTTGCCGAACCGGAGTACGGTGACATTGATTGTTTTTACTGTCATGGACCCGCAGGTTATAACCAACTTTTGGCGCTGGCTGAGCCGTTCCCTGGTTCAATACCATGCGAAATGAAAAAGTTTCGAATCAGGTTGATTGCATGCAAAGCAAACTTTGTGCCGAGAGGAAATTCTCGATATCTCGGGCTGGTGCTTGAAATATTTTGCTGACCCGGTGCCGTCTTCTTACGCTTGGAAATTTCGCTTCCCGTTATCTGGAAATGCAAACAGAGATGGCATCCCTAGCTTGTTTTGTAAAAATGAAAAGAGAAATTGTGCGTCAAAAGAGCGCATCGGGGGCGGTTTGCAGATAGTCAATCAACTGCATCAAGATGAGTAAAACGAGGCAACTGGCTGGGGATGGGTTCACTACTTTTGGAGCAAGCCTGCAGGCATAGGGATAACGGCTTTGAGCATGGTAGCGGGCTGGCTTCATATTACAATAAAGATTGTTCAAGTCGCGACGGCATGGGCAACACGAGCCAGCGCCTTTCTGCTTGGGCATGAGACCTCTGAAATCTTCGCAGATTCTTGGATAAAGTCGACCCAGCCAGCGGGCCAGATCGCGGTAGCTTTCAATACTCGCCCGAGCTTTGTTGTATCGAAAACACTCGACTTGCCTTTTACGCCTCAAAACTTATGCCTTGCAAATACGATCGACCCCGGCACTTGCACAAATTCCAGTGCAGTTTCGGTCATGCGCTGCGTTCTGCTTGGGCCATTTGTCTGCTTGAATGCGGTTTGCCCAAGCAGTTCGGACAAATTGAGCGAGATGCCGAAATACAAGTTGCGTGAACGATGAGGAGAGACGTTGAACCGATCTTCTGCATAGCCGCGTGTGCCATAACCGACCGCGAGTTCGACATAGCGCAACCATGGATGCGAGAGCAACGCGGGTACGCCGCTGGCCTTGGCGACGATCAGGTAAGTCTGCCCCGAGTAGTCTCCGAAGGGATCGAATTGGCCGCCTTGTTCATTCGATGGTCGATACAGCACGCGCAGATCCAGCAAACGATCGAGGTCAGGATTTTTTTCCAGTAATAATTCAGCTCCGACGCCGAGCATGTTCATGGCGACATCTTCTTTGCTGAAACGCCATTTCTTGGAGAGCCCGTCCAACACTTCGATTGCGGTAAAGGTGCCTGTCATGAGCCAGGCCGCTTGAGTGAGCGACTGGTCGTGGGTATTGCCGGCCCATTCGAAGGCCTGCATAAATAATCGGGTGCCGGCGTAATTCAGGTAGAAGTGGCCGAGTTTGTCGGCTCCGCCACTATAGGTATTCTGTCCGAACCAGCCTTCGCGTTGGGTACGAAAATTTCCGGTGAAGCCGGTGTTCCACCATTTGGTTCCGCCGTACCAGCCGACGGCCAGGCTACTGGCCGCGATAATGCCCAGCGTGCGCCGCCGCGCATGCGGGTCATCCTGGTATTCCTGGCGTGAAGGATCAGTTAACGTGGGCCGATCGACTGCTGCCGCGGTAAGCAAAGTGACGTCATGCAAGCCCGACTGAAGTGCAGGCAGTGCTAGGGGCAGGTTCTGCGCGTGAATCAACGGACTCCACAGGACAACCGCCCAGATAGAAATTGCTCGACCTGCCAAAAGACGGCACGAAGTAATAGACTTGGATGGGAAATGAATAAAATCGGATCGCAATGTCATTGTTAAATTTGAATAAGTACAGTGACGAATCTCCGATTCAGCATCTGACATTGATACGAAAAATGCGTTGATACATATCAGCATGTCGCTATTAAACAATAATGGCGGCATGGATCGTGGATGGTGACGTATGTCATCGCAGAGGCTTTTGGCAATCCATAGCAAACCAGCCAGAATGTTGAGCAGAATAATCCGGACTTTTTCGTTTGCCGCGTTGTGGATGGCAGCGCTGGCAATCGTCGATCCATGGATTGATGTCTACTTGTATGCGCGACAATTGGCTTCGATGCCGGCGCCGGGTTAGTTTGCACTTGCCGGTTGCGGGTGTCGGGCGCAGCGCGTTGCGTGACAGCTGGTGGGCGGCGCGTTCCGGCGGACGGCGCCATGAAGGGATCGATGTGTTTGCCGACAAGGGTACGCCGGTACTGGCCACGACCCAGGGCATCATGCTGCGCCGAGGCCGCAGCCGGCTCGGTGGCAATGTCGTGTGGGTGCTAGGGCCGGGCCGGCAGCGGCATTATTACGCGCATCTTGACCGGTTTTCCGATGTCAGCCTTGGCCAGCGCATCGAGCCGGGTACCGTACTCGGTTATGTTGGCAATACCGGCAATGCGCAAACCACCCCGCCCCATTTGCATTACGGGATTTACAGTCGCAGCGGCGCGATCAACCCGTTTCCCCTGCTCGCCAAAGTGCCGGTCCGGCCCCGTGTCCATGCCCAGGTTTCGCACGAAGGCGGGCAGGCGCTTGATGCGCTCAAATAATAAAAGGAATGATTGCCTTGACCCGGCTGCGATAGGCAGCATAGCCGGCATAACGCTGCAGCAAAAAGCGCTCCTCGCGCCGTATTTTCGCGATCAGCACCAGCGTCAGGCATCCACAGGCCAGCCACTTCCAGCCTTGCTGGTAGGCCAGGGCTGCACCTGTCGCGCACAACAGGACGGCCAGGTACATCGGGTGCCGAACCAGGCGATAAATGCCAGCCACTACCAGCTTGCCTTGCGCGGTCGGCTCCGGCATCACGCTAAAGGTGGAGCGCTTCATTGCCAGCACCGCCATGACAAATATGACGAACCCGGCACTGAACAGGAATATAGCTGCGACTGCTGGAGCTGGCTGCCTGAAGGGATAGGCAATCAGGGCGATCAGTAAGAACTGCAGAAACACCAGAATGCGCGACATCATGTCAGTTACCGATCGTGGTTATGGTGGAACGCCCACCAACATCATGAAACAAGTCTTGCTGCCCTCCGCATGCCGATGCCATGTTGTAGTGCACGGCGCCTTCGCTTCGTTTTGACGTGGTCTACAGTAGGTGCCCGCGCTTAACAGTACAACGTGACGGCCTGGTTGTTTTCGGTTACTGAATTGGCGGGCATATCGTAGCGTATGGAAGCGTGTCGCAACGTATGCTACATAAGAATGGCGTTCTCCAACACAGCGTTTGACGCTCGGCGCCAATTGAAACCAGTGGTTTTCGGAGACGCGCATTTCCTGCCTTACTGCCCCTGGCACTGACTGATCGTTTTGAGACAGCTTCGACAGGCAGACCTACCAATTCTCTGGTTGATCTGCGCTACTTGCTCGCCAAGCGGTGAGCAATTCCTTTGCATGCTGGACATCCGGTATCAACCGGTCAGCATGCCAATTAAAAATAGTCATGTCGGTCGGGCCGTTCAAACCAATTTAATCAGTGGCGCCGGCAGGCATCTGCTCAATCGCAAACGATGCCTGATCAAAGTTTACATTGTTTGCTGCAAGGCCCGGCAAGGTCATCGGCGCTGCCGATGACGCCACAAGATTCTTGTCGTTATTTTAACCATGTCAGGTGCTTATATTGAACGAAGGTTAATGATTTAGCGCGGGCAAATTGCATTTCGCTATCCGGATATATCGGTATTTGCAGCAAGCCCGAGCCGCGTCTATTGTCGGTCATGCAAGACTGCCTGTGCCTAACCATGGTTTCAGCCTGGCTGATTGGATCAGTTTTCGTCGCCTAAAAGCATCATTTATTGCTGCTTTCTGGCGTGGCAAGTTGCTTTGTGTCATCCTTGGTTTACGTTGACGCATCTGCTGTCCCAGACTTACTGCAAACCGTGTTTATAAAAAAAGAAGAGGCGCGATTGATCGCCAATGTTTTCCTTGCGAGAATTGATGTTGAAGCCAACCTGCCTGTTCGCGTTAAGCCTGTCACTGGTTACATCATTTTCTCATGCTGAAAATGAGCGGACCGGTGATCGCGCGCCGCATTATCATGTGGGTGGCATGGGGCCTGCTGCGGATGGCCATGGCGGGCTAACTCGGCCAAGCCAGTCCAAGCCAAAGATCTACAGATATCGCGTCGGTGGCGTCACGACTTTTTCCGATTTTCCACCGCTCAAGGCGTCTTATGTGGTGGTCAATCTTTCCTGCTTCGCCTGCAATCCAGCCTCGCCGATCAATTGGCAGGCAACCCGGTTATTTCGCAATGAATACAGTGACATCATTGACCTGGCCGCCGAACAGTATCGGGTGGATCCAGCGCTGGTGCGTGCCGTCATTCACGCCGAATCCGGGTTCAGCCCTCGCGCCCGCTCGCCCAAGGGTGCGATCGGTTTGATGCAGCTGATGCCGGGCACGGCGCGCGAAGTCGGTGTCATCGATCCGCATAGCCCGGCACAGAATATTCGCGGCGGCGTGCGCTACCTGGCCGGTTTGCTGGCGCGGTTCCAAAACAACATCACTTTGGCGACGGCCGCTTATAACGCCGGACCCGGGGCGGTAGAAAAATACAGCGGCGTGCCGCCCTATGCCGAAACCCAGGCCTATGTGCAAAGGGTCAATTTATTGCGGCAGCGTTATCAATATCCCCGGATGGAATAACGGCTGTGCAAAACGCTCAACGCAGCATCGGCTGATCTCGAATTAGGTACTGGGGTGACACATGAATGGCAAGCAGGCACTCATCGTTGACGACTCGAAAACCGCGCAGTATCTGCTGAAGCGGATGCTGCAATCCTACGATCTGGTGATCGACGTCGTCTCTTCGGCCGAGGAAGCACTGACCTATCTCAGCTATAACCAGCCGGCAGTGATCTTCCTGGATCAGCAGATGACCGGCATGACCGGGATGGAGGCGCTCAAGACCATCAAGGCCAACCCCCATACTGCACTGATCCCGGTGATCATGTACACCTCGCAAAATGACGACCTGTTTGTCAGTCAGGCGATCGCACTGGGCGCGCAAGGCATTCTGTCCAAAAGCGCATTGCAGCCTTCCAATCTGCAACAGGTCCTGGCACGCCTTAACTTCCGCATGCGCAGCGAACGCGATGCTGATGTGGATGCGGATGAAGAAAGCGTTATAGCGCCAGATAAAGCGGCAGATCTGGCCAGACCGCGCGGCACTCGGGCCGGGACGGCTGTCAATCCGGCGGCACCCGACCTCGATAAAGTGCAGTTGCAGATCGGCCGTCTGTTTGAAATGCATATTGCCGATGTCAGAACCCAGATTAACAACAGCACCCAGTTCATCGTCAGGCGGATGTCGACCAGCCTTGAAAAGACGGCCAGCCGTGACGCCAGCGCAGGCAGCAATTCCCTGGCCATGGTCAAATCGGCCGTCGCTGCAGCAGTGGCAGCCGAACGATTGAAAAAAACGACTGCAGTGCGCTGGATGGCGGGATCGATGTTGGCCGCGGTGATGCTGTTCGGCTATTTTTTGCTGCAGTTTCAGGCGGATGCCGACGCCGCTTCGCAAAAACTCCTTGCAGCGCTGGAAGCGAACAAGGCGCAGCCGCCCCGGATGGCAGCCGCTGTCACCAGCGTGCTGTCGGCTGACAAGGCCGGCGTGCCGGCAAAGGTGCATCCCGCCTTGCTGCAGGCAATCAGCTGGGCGCAAAATACGGATTTCCATTTCGACTTTGGCGAACAGCCACTGAGCGGCATGCGGCTATCGAACCTGCATCAGCTGATCTATCTGCTGGCCGAAGGTGGCTACCGCGGTCCATTGGTGGTCAACATTAACTTCGGCAATTTTTGCCTCGAGCCGGACGAAACCAACATGCTGCGGCCGGCGCGCAGTGACGTACGGGCCAGCACCTGCAAGATGCAAAAAGACATGAACCCGCGCTTCATGGTCAATGATTACGTAACACTGCAGTACCAGGCATTCGAAAAAAGCCTTGCGCCACTGCAGGATGGGAGGATCAGCATTCGCCTGGTTACCAATGGCATGAGCACGCCAAGGGTCGACTATCCAGCCTTGTCAGCTAACACCAGCGCGGGTGAATGGAACCGCGCTGCGCACAGAAATAACCGGATCTCGGTGCAGTTTCCGAACTGAGTAGAAAAGCCTTGCCTGGATTGCGCCAGCATAAATCCAAGCCGCCCGGATACCGATGCCCGGTGCCGGCAAGCATTCATTGACGCATGCTCACCGGACTTGATAACGGCTAAAAAGTCTCAGCAAAAGGGGGGGGGCGTTAGCTGGCCTGAAAAATCGTGTTGTCACCATCGATTGTCAGCCAGCGTGCAGTGTCTGCAAGCTGGAAAATACTGTCGACCGGCCGCCAGTGCAGCTCGGTTGTATCGGCAACTTTATCCAGCCAGAGCCAATGGCTGATCGGTTCAGGACTATCGTCGACGCGGGCGAGCAGCGCGGATTGCTTGATGCCTTGCAGCATTGCGATCTCATTTTGTGCGCGATTGCTGCAAGATGTCGTGTGTGCATCGCCATGCCAGTCCAGTGCCATGCCGAGCGCATTGAATAACTGGCCCGGCTGGGTTTGCAGGAAGGCAAACGGCATCGGAAGGTGGTCGTTTGCCTGTGCCATCGCACTGCGGGTGGCAGTGAGCGTGCCATATTCGGTGGAAACTCTGATGGCGACATCATTCGGCAGGGCCGCGTGCCCGGCTTGCCTGATGCAGGTCAGGGCGCCAAACAATCCCAGTTCGCACCAGCGCGACAGGCGGCGCGGCTTGTGACCCAATAAGCCAACCAGTCGGGCATGCCAGTCTTCACCCGCCAGGAGGGTGCTGCGCCCGTTGATTTTAAAAGTCCTTGTCTGCATGCTATGCATCAGTATCTTCCAGGGCGATGCAACAGTGGCTGCCACCGAAGCCTAAAATGACGGCCAGGATATGCTGCAGTTTTTCAGGCGCCTGCGTCGCAAGCTCGACCCCCAATGCCGGGTCGCACGCAAGTGTGCACTCAGGCCATTGCCGTTGCTCGAGCATGGCGAGCAACAGGGCAATTTCAGCCGCGCCGGACGCGCCCAGCGTATGGCCGATCAGCGGCTTCAGCGACAGCAGCGCTGGCAGCGACGGCAAGTGGGTAAAAAATCCGCACAGTGCCTGCGCCTCGGTGGCGTCATTGTTGATGCTGCCTGCGGCTTGCACCTTGATCAAATCGATTTGCCCTGCATGGAGCCCGGCATGGGTGAGGGTTTGCGCGAGCATGCTCTGGTAGGCGAGCGTGCTGGCGCCGCTCGCCTGGCTGCTATCGATCACCTGCGCGCCGCCAGTGATGCGCCAGCGGCCCGGACGGCGGGATAGACGCAGGGCGGCGACGGCTTCGCCCAATACCAGCCCGTTGCGCCCGGCGCCAAACGGCATGCTTGCCTGATCGGACAGCAGCTGCATGCCTGCGAAACCGGCAAGGATGAGCCGATTTTCCAGTTCGAGGCCGATGATCATCGCTTCTTCGATGCACCCGGATTGTATGGCATCCTGCGCCGCTAGGATCGCACTCAGGCTGGACGTGCAGGCCGTATTGATCCAGTACACCGGCCCTTGCCAGTCAAGCATGCCGGCCACCTCATTCAAAAAACCGGGCACGGTGTCAGGATGCGGTTCGCCTGCCTCGATCGCACCAAGGTTGAGCGAGGAGCTGGCGAGATAGAGCGCACCGGACCTGTTGCCGCCGCCGGCTTCGGTCACCACCTCGCAAATCAGGCTTGCACAGCGCGCATACCAGCTTGCCGCTGGCGCGCCAGCGTGATCGATCGCGTAATAGGGGGTACAGTTATCCAGTCCTGTAATCGCTCTTGGCTGAGGCGCCGGCGGCTGATGCAATTGCTGCAGCGCCTGCGCCAGACTGGCGCCGATACTGGAAGCCAGGCCGAAACCAGAAAGATAAACGGGATGCATCAGTCTAGGCAGTCTGTGCCAGCAATGCAGCCAGCAGATTGACTGAGCCCATCGAGCGACGGGTTTCCTTGCTGTCGTTTAAGCGAATACCATAGCGCTTTTGGATCGCCATCGCGACCTGCAATGCATCGATCGAATCGAATTCCAGGCGCGATTCATTGCCGAACAGGATTTCATCCGGGTCCAGCCCACCCACGGGTTCTTCTTTTTCCGCGGCGTCCAGAATCAGTTTTTTGAGCTCTTCAATATCAATCGTCATGATTTTTTATAGCGGAAAACAAGATAGGCCAGGCTGATGGATGTCGCCGCAAGCAGCAGCAACTGGATTGCTTCGATGCGGATGCTGGCCAGATTTCCGCCGCGCAGCAAGACATCCAGCAAGCCTTCCAGGGCCCAGTTCATCGGTGAATACTGTGAAAACTTTTGCATCACGCTCGGCATGACCACGGTGGGCACCATGATGCCGCCGATCGCCGCCATCAGAATGTTCATCATCGGCCCGATCGCGGACGCCTGCGCCTGCGACCGCACCAGCGTGGCCACCAGCAATGCCAGGCTGATCGCCGCCAGGCTCACGCACAGCAATATCGCAATCAACGCCAGCCAGTCGATCCCTACCAGAGACAAGGCATCGCCGCCGAGTAACGGGATCACGTAAATGCCGACGCCCAGCATCAACGCAGCCTGCAGGCTGTTGACCAGCATGAACGGCAATACCTTGGCAAGCAACAGCACCAGCGGGCTGGCGCCCAGGCTCCGGAGCCGGTTGAGCGCACCGCAACTGCGTTCTTCAACGAATAATCCGGCAATCGTGGTGACCACAAAAAACATGCCGAAGACCAGCCAGGCCGGGACATTATGTTGGACCGAAGTCGGACGCGGGCCGGCATTGACACGCTCGGCTTTGGCAATATGGATGCCGCTGAGCGCATCGGCATCCATTTTTCCGGCTTGGCCGAACCCGGGCCGCTTCTGCATCATGCTTTCAACCCGCAACCTCGTCACGCTTGCTTCAATCTTGGCGCGCAACGAAGAAAACATGCCAAAATCGATGCTCGGCTCGGTCAGCAAGGCGATGCGTTGACGATCCGGCTTTGCTGCTTGCGCCAGGTCGCGGGCAGCGCCCGGTTCAATTTGAATCACATATTTGAGGCGCCCTTCGCTCAGGGCGCGTTCCCAGTCCGATGGCAGTGGCACCGGCTTGCCATTTTCCTTTTCCCAGCGTGCCAGCAGCGATTCGCTCAAAGTACCCTGGTCCTGGTTCAGGCTGGACCACTTGAGGTTGCCGACCGGGGGCGAATAGACATCCTTGAGTGCCATCGACATGACGATGATGAAAATCACCGGTAACACGAACAGTGCGGCAAGTCCGTGCGGATCGCGCCGAAGGGCGAGCAATTCCTTGCGTATCAGGGCCAGTAGCATCGGTTAATCTCGCAGCGAACGTTGGGTGAGCTGCATGAAAAGCTGCTCAAGATTAAAGCGGCCAAATTCGGCGTGAATGATTTGTGCTCCGGCGCGTTCCAGTGCCGCCAGCGCCTGGCTGGGCGTACGGTCCGGGTTGAGCAATAACTGGTGCGAAGAGGGCATGGTGCCGTAGCTTCCCAGCGCATTGTCGACCGCGTTCTGGTCGAGCCCGCTTTGCACGAACTTTAATATCGGTTGGCCCTGCGCCAGCAGATCATCCAGGCTGCCCTGGCGAAGCAACTTGCCGTGGTCGATGATGATGACGCGATCGGCCAGGGATTCGACTTCTTCCATGTAGTGCGATGTGTAAATGACACCCACACCACTGCTTGCCAACTGGCGTACCGCTTCGAGAAGGAATGACCGTGATTGCGGATCGACGCCCACCGTGGGCTCATCCAGCAAGATATAGCGGGGATCGGACAGCGTGGCAATGGCGAGGTTGAGCCGGCGTTTCAGGCCGCCCGACAAGGTGTGCGCAGGTTGCCGGCCCAGGTGCTCGAGCTGGGCAAACGCCATCGCGCGGTCAATCCGGTGCGCAAGATTTTTTGTCGAACTGACTGCGGCAAAGCACTGGAGATTTTCCCGCACCGTGAGGGTCGGGTAAAACGCATATTCCTGTGGCGCGAGGGCGATCCGGGACGGATGGGTGCGTCGCACCTGCGGCAAGGTTTCGCCATCGACCAGGATCTGTCCCTGCTGAACCGGCAATATGCCGGCCAGGTGCGAAATGATGGTGGTTTTGCCGGCGCCATTGGGTCCCAGAAGCCCCACGATCTGACCAGGTTCGACCTCAAATGATACGCCCGTCAATGCCGTATGAGGCGCGTTCGGGTAACGGAAATGCAGATCCTGAAGACTGAGCATTACTGCGACGCGATCTTCAAGGCGGCAAAGAAACGTGCCTCGGCGTCGGCCTGGGCGGCCAACAGATCCGCCAGCCTGGCAGGGTCCATCGGATCGCGTCCCTTGACCATGCGAGCGATGGCAAGCGCGAAGCCGCGCCAGCCATCGCCGATTTCAGTCAGTTCATCGGCCAGTCGGGCCAGTTGCGGGCGTGCAGTGAGCCTGGCCGCCTCTTGCAAAAAAGCCGCGTACAGAAAGCGAAAACCTGCGCCGCCGGTGCCGATTTCTTCCTGCATCCGGATAATGTGGCCGATAAACGCCTTGGTCGCGGGCGCGTCGCCGGGTAAGGCCCGAATTTTTTTTGCCAGCAAACGTATGCCGCGAATGCCGGCAATCGGCACGGGTCCCAGCATGATCTTGCAATTTTTGCGGATTGCCACCAGTACCGCATCCGGCTGCACGCCTTCAGATCCAATGTCTTGCGGGTAATACAGCAGTCCTTTTGGTGCCAGCATGCCCTTGGCAAAACGCGCCCGTTGCAAATCGGCGGAGGCACAACGAACCGGCGTTTCAAATACCGGGTCGCTAATCAAATACTCATCTCTTTCGCGGCCGTAGACCAGCAGATTATGGCCATTGAAGTGAAAGCGCATATCCTCAGGAAAATAGGGCAGCCAGTACACCGATGTTTGCAGGCCAACCACTTTTCCCTGTGCAATCAGTTCATCCAGCCGTTTTTTGCCCGTATCCGGGCTGCTGAAGGTTTCGAACACAAACCTGGTTTTCAATGGCTTGGACAAACCCTTGATGATGAACCGCGGCGGCATCCGGTAGGCGATCAGCGGCATGCCGGCCAGCTTGATAAAGGGCAGATAGGCGAATGACAAGGCGGCCGACAGGCCAAATGCCATGGCTTCGGAAATGGCAATGCCTTCATGGCGCAGCAGTGACGAAACAACACCGCTTTCGCAGTGGGCAGCATGCTGATGCAAAAAGGCTGGCGTATTTAAGCCAGATGAAGTGACAGTGGAGTCGGTCATGGCAGGGATTTTAATTGTTCGACGGTCAATCCAAGGGCGTCGGCGTACCTATTGAGCAATTTGCCGTCAAGTTTTTCAAACCGTGCAGGTTGCAAATGACGCCGCACGCGCCATTGCCACAAGCCGGTGCTCTGGGACAGGAGGGCAATATCCATGCGTTTTTCATACATCCAGTATTCCAGCGGTGCGCTCAGGCCTGCCTTGGCGCGCTGCAATGCCGTGCTTGCTTGCTCTTTCAGTGCATCGACCGCCTGCAGAGTTGCGATTTCTTCGACTTCCCAGCCGCGCGACGCCACCGTGACCAGTTCGCCATTCTCATTTCGTGCATAGATGGCTTTGCGAGCGCCGTCGAGCGTGGCATTGCCTTCCTGCGGTACCTCACTGATATCCATTAAACCGCCTCAAGATAGACAAAACCACTGGAAAAACGCCCTGACTCGGGAATGAACATCAACAGCTTCTGGCCTTTGGCGATCCGCCCTGAATGAAATAATTCATCGAGCATGATGAACGGGGAAGCCGAGCCGGTATTGCCGCGCGTGGTCAGGTTGGTAAACCATCTGGCTGGATCGATTTCAAAACCGATATCGATTAATTGCTGCGCCATTGGTTTGGCAAAGTACATCGATGACATATGCGGCAAGAACCAGTCGACATCCTGACTGGCCAGCTTGTGTTTTTTCTGAATCGCCTTGATCGGTTCGGCGATGGTCATTTGCACGATGTTATCGTTGAGCAGGCGAACGTCCTGCTTGATCGCAAGAGTCGATTGCGCAACGCACTGTTCCAGCGGCAGGTCGGCCCAGCCTGTCAGCGAACCATCGCCATTCTTTTCTGCTCCCGCATACATGCAGGCGGGTAAAAGGTGGGCATAGGAAAATAATTCGATCCAGTGGATCTGCAGCGCCAGTGGACCGCGCGGCTGATCTTCCAGTAAAACCGCCCCGGCACCGTCGGACAGCATCCAGCGCAGGAAGTCTTTTTCAAATGCGATTTCCGGACGGGCTTCCAGTTCCTGCACCTTGTGCTCGGACTCGGCGGCAAACTGGCGCGCCAGCAGTTGCGGTGACACGCGTTCCGAACCGGTCGCGACCGCGCAGTGCGCCTCACCCGATTTGACCGATAGATAGGCATGCTTCAGCGCCGTGGCGCCGGCCAGACACACGCCTGCGGTGGAAACGACTTCGAGCGTATCCCAGCCTAATTCTCCATGCACCATCACGCCATGATTGGGCAGCAACTGGTCAGGCGTCGAGGTGCCCGTCGCCAGAACATCCACCTTGCCGGGTACGGCCAGTCCTTGGATCGCCCTCGCGGTCATCTGCGCATTGCTCATCGACGCCATGCCGGTGGCTTGATCGATCGCGTAATGGCGCGACACGATGCCGTTATTTTTCAGAACTACCCGGCGCGCCCGCGAAGGCTTGCCGGCAACCATTCCCAATACCGATTCGATTGCATCGTTGCCTACCGGCTCATGCGGCAAATAGGCACTGGTATTCGTGATGTACACCTTACTCATATATCTTCAATCTCTCATTGCCCGACCCGGAAGGGGCCTCGAAATACTGTTTTGCCGCTGCCAGCTTGCTGCGCAAAAATGGACGCAGCATCAGCTGCAGCGACAAGCTGATCGGCACCACCGCAATGATCAGGCAAATCAGAAATACGACATACAGAAACAGCACCGGCACCCTCGCCATCGCGCCAGGCTGGCCCATCGCACACACCAGCTTGCTCCAGATGGTGAAGCTGCGCGTTCCGGCCCGTTCCGACACCAGCAAGGTCGGGTCGGCCTTGACCGCTTCCAGGCCGTATAGCAGCGAATTGGTGCCCTTTTCCTGATCTTGCAGCAAGGCGTCACGCAAGGCCAGGCCAAATCGGCGCGCGCGTTTGATCGCTTCAGGATGCACGCCTGCCGGCGGCAGGCCAAGAAATGACGAGCTTTTGCCGGTCCATAGCCATCGCGGCACGGTAATGAAGGTCGCCAATGTGCCACCCTGGTCGGTCAGGACGACATTGTCGAGCAGGCGTGCGCCGATTGCCTGCAGCGCGGCTTTCACTCTTTCCTGTGCCAGGTGCCACATATTGCGACACGCGATCACCGTGACAACCGGTTTGCCATGGGCGACGCGTTTGAATGCCGGATCTTGCAGCAATGCCTGCAGGGGCAGCGAAGGCGCCAGATACCAGACCTGGTAAGGCAGGATGATCAGGTCAAACTGATCCGTTTCCTTCAGCGCCAATGGCTCGAGTGGCGGCGCCACCTGGCGGATCGATTCGGGAAACACATCCAGAAAGCGAAAGAACGGCCACGGGAAAGGATAGGGCTTGACCGGCTTCAGGGACAACACGGTTATGTCAAACTTGACACTTTCCCGCAACGGCCCCAGGATTTGCTCGACAATCCGGATCAGCTGGCCCGACTGGGAATATAAGGGCACAAGGATGCGTTTGGTGACTGGACGGACAGAGTCGCTGGAAGCAGTCATTTTTGAGGATGGGTGAGTGGTCGTATAACAACAGGCAACTTTACCATTTTGTCTGGAAATTACCAAGGATCTGTCACCGCCGGATACACACGGTGTGGAGCTGCGAACACACCGGTAACGGCTTCTGCTGCCGCGCACGGGCTGCGAGGCGAAGGCATCGCGTCTTCAGCGGCGTATTTGAAGGTATATTGAATGTTCGCGTTTTCACGCATACTGTGTAAATGACATCTTTCATTCGACCTGCCGCCGACGGTGATGCGGAAGCGATTTCTGCAATCTATAACCCTTATATCCTGAACACCTGCATCACGTTTGAGGAACAGTGCGTGACTGCGGTCGAGATGGCCGAACGCATCCGTCTCACGCAAGCCGCCGGCCTGCCCTGGCTAGTCGCCGGGGAGGGTAGCCAGGTGCTGGGCTATGCCTATGCCGCGAAGTGGCGGCTACGACCGGCATATCGCCATTCCGTCGAGACGACCGTCTATTTGTCGCCGGCTGCGATGGGCAAAGGGTTCGGCACGCAACTCTACTCTGCACTGATTGGTCTGCTTCGCCAGCAAAACGTCCACGCCGTCATTGGCGGCATTGCCCAGCCCAATGAAGCCAGCGTGGCACTCCACGAAAAGCTGGGGTTTTGCAAAGTGGCCCACTTTCCCCAGGTCGGGTTCAAGTTTGATCGCTGGCTGGATGTTGGCTACTGGCAGCTCAATTTGTGAAAGATTCAGCCGAGGCAATCAAGCCGAGCCGCGACTCGATTGCAGGATGCGCGCGCCCGCTTCGCAGATTCAGATGCTGCAGGTGATGTCGGCATCCGGCTCGCTCCCGATCACATGCTGCGGCGATACTGGCCGCCGACTTCAAACAGCGCATTGCTGATCTGGCCGAGCGAGCATACCCTGGCTGCGTCCATCAGGGTGGCAAACACATTTTCATCCCGGATCACCGCTTGCTGCAATTTCTGCAACATGGCCGGTGCCAAGTCGGCATTGCGCGCCTGGAAGTCCGTCAGCCGCTTGAGCTGCGACGCTTTCTCTTCATCGGTCGAGCGCGCCAGTTCCAGCGATTTAGTGCCCGGGTCGCCCTTTGGATTGCGGAAGGTATTGACGCCGATGATCGGCAACGTGCCATCATGCTTCACATGCTCGTATTGCATCGACTCTTCCTGGATTTTCCCGCGCTGATAACCGGTTTCCATCGCACCCAACACGCCGCCGCGGTCGGCGAGTCGCTCGAATTCCTGCAGCACCGCTTCCTCCACCAGGTCGGTCAGTTCATCCATGATGAAACTGCCTTGATTCGGGTTTTCGTTTTTCGCCAGGCCCCATTCACGGTTGATGATCAATTGAATCGCCAGCGCGCGCCGCACCGATTCATCGGTCGGCGTGGTGATCGCCTCGTCGAAGGCGTTGGTATGCAGCGAGTTGCAATTGTCGTAAATCGCGATCAATGCCTGCAGCGTGGTGCGGATATCATTGAAATCGATTTCCTGCGCATGCAGCGAGCGTCCCGATGTCTGGATATGATATTTGAGCTTTTGCGAACGTTCATTGGCACCGTATTTTTCCCGCATCGCTACCGCCCAGATACGACGCGCGACACGTCCCATCACGGTGTATTCCGGGTCCATGCCGTTGGAAAAGAAGAACGACAGGTTGGGCGAAAATTCATCGATCTGCATGCCGCGTGCAAGATACGCCTCGACAAAGGTAAAGCCGTTGGCAAGGGTAAATGCCAGCTGCGAAATCGGATTGGCGCCGGCTTCGGCGATGTGGTAACCGGAGATCGATACCGAATAAAAATTGCGCACCTGGTGCTGCACGAAATACGCCTGGATATCGCCCATCACCTTCAGCGAAAACTCCGTCGAAAAAATGCAGGTATTCTGTCCCTGGTCTTCCTTCAGAATGTCGGCCTGGACGGTGCCACGCACGTTCTGCAACACCGATTGGCGCAGCGTCGCGGCTTCTTGTTCCGTCGGCTCGCGCTTTTGCTCGGCACGGAACTTGTCGAGCTGCTGGTCAATCGCGGTATTCATGAACATTGCCAGAATGGTCGGCGCCGGGCCATTGATCGTCATCGACACCGAGGTGGCGGGGTCGCACAGATCGAAGCCATCGTACAGCGCCTTCATGTCATCGATGGTGGCAATCGACACCCCGGCATTGCCGACCTTGCCATAGATATCCGGCCGCGGCGCCGGATCGGCGCCATACAGCGTGACCGAATCGAATGCGGTCGACAGGCGTTTCGCGGGCATGCCCTGGGACAGCAGCTTGAAGCGGCGGTTGGTGCGAAAGGCATCGCCTTCGCCGGCAAACATGCGGGTCGGATCCTCTCCTTCGCGCTTGAATAAAAACACGCCGGCCGTGTAGGGGAAGCGCCCCGGGACGTTTTCCAGCATCAGCCAGCGCAGGATTTCCCCATGATCTTCGAAGCGCGGCAGCGCGACCTTGCGAATCCCGGTGCCGGACAGGGTGCGGTGCAAGAGGCTGGTGCGCATTTCCACGAAATCATTGCCCTTGCGGACCCTGCTTACATAATCCTGCCCTGCATAGGCCGCCTGCATCTCGGGCCAGGCTGCAATCAGCTGCTTCGCCTCGGAGTTGAGCTGCTTGTCGCGTGCGCGGATCAGGTCGTCCATTTCCACCGTTTTGCCGGCGGCTGCCAGCATGCGCCGGGCTTCCTGCAGGTGCTGCCGCTCGCGGGCGAGCTGCACCTGTGCTTTGACATGCCGGTGATAGCCGCGCACGGTATCGGCGATCTCGGCCAGGTAGCGGCTGCGCGCCGGCGGCACGATCGCATTTTTTCCCGAAGAAAAGCGTACCGGGACCGGCGCCAGCGTGCCGGGTTGAAGATTCAAGCCGGATTCAACGAGGCGCGGCAACAAGCCCTGGTACAGCGCTGTCACGCCATCATCGTTGAAGCGCGATGCCTGCGTGCCATATACCGGCATTTCCTCGGACTTGCGGTTCCACAGCTCGCGGTTGCGCTGGTACTGCTTGGCGACATCGCGCAGCGCATCCTGCGCGCCCTTGCGGTCGAACTTGTTAATCGCGACAAAATCGGCGAAGTCGAGCATGTCGATTTTTTCGAGCTGGGAAGCGGCGCCGAACTCGGGCGTCATCACGTACAGGCTGAGATCGGCATGCGGGACGATGGCGGCGTCGCCCTGGCCGATGCCGGAAGTCTCGACGATCACCAGGTCAAATCCGGCCACCTTGCAGGCGGCGATCACATCCGGCAATGCCTGCGAAATTTCCGAACCGGCTTCCCGGGTGGCGAGCGAACGCATGAATACCCGTGACCTGCCGTTCCAGGGGTTGATCGCATTCATGCGAATGCGGTCTCCCAGCAGCGCACCACCGGATTTGCGGCGCGACGGATCGATCGATATCACGGCAATCTGCAATTGGTCGTCCTGGTCCAGCCGGATGCGGCGGATCAGCTCGTCGGTCAGCGACGACTTGCCGGCGCCGCCGGTGCCGGTAATTCCCAGTACCGGTGCCTTGATGGCGGCAGCGGCGGCGTGCAGTCCGGCCTTCAGCGTGGCGTCAATCCGGTCATTTTCCAGCGCAGTGATCAATTGTGCCAGCATACGCTGGCGTTCATCGAATCCTCCGGTAGTCAATGCGTCCAGATCAATCGGCGCATCGCTTGACAGGTCGACGTCGCAGGCCCGGATCATGGAGGCGATCATGCCGGCCAATCCCATCTGCTGACCATCTTCCGGGCTGAAAATGCGGGTGACGCCATATGCCTGCAGCGAGGCGATTTCACTTGGTACAATCACGCCGCCACCGCCGCCAAACACCTTGATGTGCGCGCCGCCACGCTGGCGCAGCAGGTCGATCATGTATTGAAAATATTCGACATGGCCGCCCTGGTAGCTGGAAATCGCAATACCCTGCACATCTTCCTGCAAGGCGGCGGTGACCACTTCATCGACCGAGCGGTTGTGGCCGAGATGGATCACTTCGGCGCCCTGGGCCATCAGGATGCGGCGCATGATATTGATCGCCGCGTCATGACCGTCGAACAGCGAGGCTGCGGTGACGAAGCGTATCTTGTTGGCGGGCTTATAGCCGGCGAGCGTCCGGGCTACCGAAAGGTCGGTCATTGATTGTCTCCACGCTATGGTTGGACGGCGCCTGGGCGGCAGCCTTGCCGGACCCGGGCCTGTCTATTCTGTATGGAAGATTAGTATAAAAAATGCGGCAGTTGGGAGCCATGCTTAAAAATGCCAATTTCAGTGCGCGAATTGGTCACATGCGGTCACATGTGGGACGTGGCAGGCCTGGCAGGCGGTCATTTAGATCATTTCAGCAACAGAACGCGCACCGGGTACCATCGATCAGCCTTGGTGAATTGCAATAACTCACCTGTTTCGCTTGCTGTATCGTAATGGATCCGGCACGGTCAGGCAGCTGGCCGGATGGTATATTGTGCCGTAGCACAATGCAGCGCGCCAGCCGCTATTTCAGCCGGATTATTCTCGTCACTTATAGACCCTCCATGGAAAAGGATAGCATTTCGATTTATTTTGTCCACGCCGCGCTGGCGCCGGTGGTGCGCCGTGGAATGGACACGGACGAATTGCTGCGCAATGCCGGCATTGCGCCCAGTTTGCTGCAATCGCCCCAGAGCCGGGTGACGGCGCAAAACTTCAGCCTGCTGTGGCTCGGGGTGGCGCGAGCGCTTGACGACGAACTGTTCGGCCAGGATGCGCGCCGCATGAAGGTCGGCAGTCTGGCCCTGCTGTGCGAGATGCTGGTCGATTGCGCCAGCTTGCACCATGCACTGCTGCGCATGACCGAATTCTTCAATCTGATCCTCGATGATTTCCACTGTGCGCTGGAAGCGGGCACCCGCCATGCGCAGTTGACGATTCGTGAAACACCGGGTGCCGGTGCGCCACGCGTCTTCGGCCACGAGACGCTGCTGATGCTGCAGCATGGGGTGGCATGCTGGCTGGTGGGCCGGCGCATACCCTTGATTGCGGCGGCTTTCGCCTATCCGGAGCCGCCCTGCAGCGCCGAATACAAGCTGATGTATTCGGAGCGGCTCGTTTTTGGCGCGGGCCTGACCTCGGTGAGCTTCGAGCGCGCCTGCCTGGATTTGCCGGTGATTCAGGATCAGCGCACGGTCAAGGATTTCGTGCGTGCGGCACCGGCCAATATCGTCCTTAAATACCGCAATACATCCGGACTGTCAGCACAGATCAGGCAGCGCCTGCGCACCGCCGCACGAACCGAATGGCCCGATTTCGACGATGTTGCCCACGCCATGCACACCACGCCGTCCACCCTGCGCCGCCGGCTGCAGGACGAAGGGCAGAGCTACCAGATCATCAAGGATCAGCTGCGGCGCGACATGGCGATCAACGCGCTTTGCCATTCAGCCAGAAGTGTGGCGGATATCTCCGCCGAATTGGGCTTTGCGGAAGCAAGCGCATTTCACCGGGCATTCAAGAAATGGACTGGGGCCTGCCCGGGCGAATACCGGCAGCAAATGCAAAAGCCAAGACCCGGCCGCTGACCTGGCCAGTCGCGTCCAAGCATGATCGAGACTCTGTAGCCGCTGCCGTTGGCCGTATAGTGCTGTGATCGGCAGTTACGTTAGCTTCAGGATGAGTCCAGTCCGCAAAAGAGAAGCCATACAGAAGCCGGGCAGGCAGTGGTGATTTGTCCGGCATGCCGGACAAAACTCGTAAAAAATGCATCCCTGATCAGGATGCATTTTATTTTTCCAACGGCGCGCAGCGGATGCCACAACTGCGCTGGCATCTGCACACCGAAACCAGCGGGCAATCAGCGTGCAACCGCACAGTACGCGGTTGCCCTGGATTAGATCAACGGCGGGTCGCTATCGCGTTCGGTATGCCGATGCTTGCCGACTGCAGCAATGAAGGTTTTGGCCAGTGCCGCCGATACCTCATTTTTTGCAATGATCAAGCCTGGATCTTGTTCGCCGGACGGCAGGGTTGCGGAAATGCCGAGCTTCGACAGCAGGGTTTCGGCATGCCCCAGTGCCAGAATGGTCTTGCAGTGCCGATATTGATCCTTGATGAATTCAAAGGTGCGGCCGTCGCGCGCCAGCGCTGCAATCGCGCCTTCGCCGTCCGGCAAAACCAGTGCATCGAACAATACCGGTGGCGTATTCTCCATTGATGCATCGGCTTCCAGCGGCTCGCCCTGAATCGTGGCAACCCGCCCCAGGCGAATGCCGACCAGGCGCGGGACTGCACCGGCCTTTACCAGTGCATCACGCAACCGTCCTACCGAGACCCCATCGACACCGTCAGCGATCAGGATGGCGATCTTGCGCGTGCGAATATTGCCGTCCCCTGGCAAAGCCATCAATGACAATGCCGGTGAAGCCTGGACTTCCGGCTTGGCTGATTTGGCCAGCGCTTTCGGCATCGGAGCCGGCAGCTCCATCCCCAGGCCGTCGGCCACTGCGGTCGCAAGTTCCGCAGAAACATTGGCCAGTGAAGACAGCATGCGCTCGCGAATCGCCGGCACCGTCAGCTTGCTGAGTTCGAAGCGGAATCCGCCGACGATGTGCGCTTTCTCGACATCGGTCTGGCTGTTATAAAACAGCGTAGCCTGCGTATAGTGATCGGCAAATTTCTCCGGTTTGCCGCGCACCTTGTCTTCCCGAACCGGTGCCGGAAACGACACGAAACCGGCGGAACCGGCCTGGAACGGACAGCCGCCGGCCAGCGAATTCGGCTCATAGGCAACCCGGCCGCGTGCGATGGCCTGGCGGTGCATGCCGTCGCGCTGGTTGTTATGCACCTCGGCAATCGGTGAATTGATTGGAATTTCATGGAAATTCGGTCCGCCCAGTCGCGAAATCTGGGTATCCATATAGGAATGAATCCGGCCGGCCAGCAGCGGGTCATTGCTGAAATCGATGCCGGGAATGACATGCGCTGCACAAAAGGCAACCTGTTCGGTTTCGGCAAAAAAATTATCCGGATTGCGGTTCAGTACCATCCGCCCGACCGGTGTGACCGGCACCAGTTCTTCGGGCACGATCTTGGTTGCATCCAGCACATCGAAGCTGAAACCGTCAGCCTGCTTCTCGGTGAAGATCTGCAAGCCCAGTTCCCATTCCGGAAATTCGCCTGCCTCAATTGCTTCCCACAGGTCGCGCCGATGAAAATCCGGGTCGGCGCCGGAAATCTTGACGGCTTCGTCCCACACCAGCGAGTGGGTGCCGAGCAGCGGCTTCCAGTGGAATTTGCAAAACACCGAGTCGCCGGCCTCGTTGACCAGCCGGAAGGTGTGCACGCCGAAACCCTGCATCATCCGATAGCTGCGCGGGATGGCCCGATCCGACATGGTCCACATCAGCATGTGTGTGGATTCGGGCATCAGCGAGACAAAATCCCAGAACGTGTCATGTGCTGACGCGGCCTGTGGCATCGCGTGGTGCGGTTCCGGCTTGACCGCGTGCACCAGATCCGGAAATTTCATCGCATCCTGGATAAAGAACACCGGCATGTTGTTGCCCACCAGATCCCAGTTACCTTCATCGGTATAGAACTTGACGGCAAAGCCGCGCACGTCGCGCGCGGTATCGGTCGAGCCGCGCTCGCCGGCGACAGTCGAAAAACGCACGAATACCGGGGTGATCTTGCCGGCTTCGCGAAACGGCGCAGCGCGGGTCAATTCGGTGAGCGGCTTGTACGCTTCAAAGAAACCGTGCGCCGCCGAGCCGCGTGCGTGCACGATCCGCTCCGGAATACGCTCATGATCGAAATGAGTAATTTTTTCCCGTAATATGAAGTCTTCCAGCAACGCAGGCCCGCGCAGGCCCGCCTTCAATGAATTCTGGTTGTCGGCAACGGGCACGCCCTGGTTGGTAGTGAGCACCTGGTTGCCTGAATCGACGCGCACCCGGTCGAGCGGACCGTTGGTCCGATTCACCCCCGGTGCGGGCTTGCCGCCGCCAACCTTCGCGGACTTGGCCGTCTCGGTAACCGTACTGCCGGTCACCAGCGGCGAGGCCGGCTCGATCACTGTTCCTTCAGGGGGCGCCACGGCATTCGCCCGCCCATGCTCCAAGGCCTTGTTTTCATTGTGCGGCATTGCGGCGACCAGTTCCTGTGTTGCCAGCATCTTGTCCGCCAGCGGATCGGCACCGGCTCTGGCACCGGCTCGCGCCGGCGCGCTGGCTGTGTTGCGCGATGCCGCCTTGGCGGCAACGGTATCTTTCGATGTGCCGGACGGTGCGGCAGGGGATTTTTTCATTACCATGATGAGTTGATATCCGAGTAGAAATGCATGGGGAAATAGGGGCACTCCAGTCTGGTGCATTTTTTTGCACCGGGTTTTGCGCTTACGCAGTGGTAGGTCAGCGGGCCATCAGGCTGCACGGACAGCGGTGATTCTCAGGAAGGAGGGGAAGGAGACTGCCTGACGCCTGACGGCCGGTGAGGCGGATTGCCAGCTTGGGCCGGATCTGGATTGCAGGCAGACATGCTTGAAGCCAACGGTATTCGCTTGCAGACATGGCCAATACCGGCTTCGGCTCGTGGCGGCGCGCGTCCGGCATACAGCCGCTGCCGCTTCAGGGCAGCTTGTTGTGGCGCCGTTGAAATGCCAGGCACTGGCTGTTTGATGCCTCCAGTACATCCAGTTGTGGTTTGCGCTGGCTCTTGAAGCCATGCGCCCGGCAGCCATAGGGAAAATTCACATCATAGGTGATGTAATGGTGAACACACCTGGCGCAATCCGGTATCTGGTCGGCGGGTAGGGGAGCTTGCTTCAATTGGCGCGATTTTCTCTGAATTTTCTGTGGCTATGCGGCATCTTCCGGGGCAGCCAGTTCGCCCTGCAACTCCCTGATCAGCCCATCCGACGCATCCTCGATGTAATCGAGTACCCGGTCAAAACCCGTTATGCCGCCGTAATACGGGTCAGGCACCACGTCCGAATCGGAGTTGCGTGCAAACTGCATGAACAGGCCAAGCTTGTGAAGGTGCTGCGGCGGACACTGTGCTTGCAGCCGGGTCAGATTGTCATGGTCCATCGCGAGCAGGTAATCGAATTTTCCGAAATCGGCGGCATCCACCTGACGTGCCCGCTGCATCGATAGATCGTAGCCGCGTCGGCTCGCATGTTGTTGCGAGCGCCCGTCCGGCGCATTGCCGACATGGTAGGCATGCGTGCCGGCGGAATCGATTTCAAGTTGATTCTGCAAGCCGGCGCTGGCGGCCCGGTGGCGAAACACGCCTTCGGCTGTCGGTGAACGGCAAATGTTGCCCATGCAAATAAAAAGAATCGATCGTTTTCGTGGCGTGGTCATGGCGAATGTAGGCAGAAGAATAACGCTGGCAGCAACGATCTGTTGTGCTGCTGAACCGGCAGCCGGCAATCATACCAACAGAATTCGCAGGTTGGTAGTGAGCCACAGAATTTCGAGCCAATGCAGCGCAATGCGGCGCGAGCCAAACCAGTTGGCAAGCTGGCAGCAACTAGGCTATTAACAAGTTGGCCCGCATCTGCTGCCAAGCATGCCTGTACACTCAAATGCCAAATACCTTCAACACCGAGTCGGTCAAGCCAGCCAGCCCGCGCCCTGCAATGCCGGATCGCTTGCCAGCGCCGGGCGTCTCTTCATAAACATAAAAACCGGACGGGCCATCGAACCGGTCCTGGAAAAGCGCCTGCTTGCCTGTCAGATAAGGAAAAAATGTCTCGCAGCGAATGGTTGAATAGGCGAGGTTGGCACTGAAGCCCAGGGTTGCAGACTGGCTGATGCTGCGCCCGTTGCCCGCCGCCTCGACCTTGACTCCCCGGCAACCCTTGACGATCAATGTCACCGGTCCACGAAATACCAGATAGCGAAGCTGCAGGGTGAGCCAGCCATGCAGACTGCCCAGGCGCCAGTGCCGGGTGATGGTCAGCGGCTGGTTGTGTCGATAAACGACGCCGATCAGCCCGCGCGGTTGAAACACCAGCGCGGCCCCTTCCGGCAAGGAAAGCAGAGCAATTTCGCTCAGTGGATCGTCGGTCGAGGAAATCACGACCGACTCGGTCTGATCTGTTCGTATCCGAGTCAGCGCCACCAGGCCGGCAGCCATGCTGGTCAACGGGCACGACCAGTCCAGAATCCACTTGGTATCCTTGCTGCCGCCAACGGAGGCACTCTGAAGATAGTCGGCATGCACCAGCAATTCATCATCCCGGCCGATCGTCACCGTCTGCGACACCGCTGAAATTCTTGGCCCATCTGTGCCAGGCTTGGCCGATCCTGCGGGTGTGGTTAGGGCACCCGATGCGCGGCGATCCACAAAAATCGCGCCGAGTCTGGCGGCCAGCGGTGCCAGTACAAAATAAAAAACCAGTTTGATCAGGAAGGGTGTCAGCAACATCGACAGTACGACCAGTGCCGCCGTCGGCACGACCGCCATCACCGGGTCGGATGCCCTGGCAAACCAGTTCTGCGCCGAGGCGGCTTTGCCTTGGGCGAGACTGTCTCGAAGTGGCTTCATGGCTGCATCGATGCGCACCTGGTTGACGCTGAATTGCGCAACTGCCTGTATCGTTGCCGCTCTGCCGGCCGCCGTTTTTTGCACTTGAAAAGCCTGATAGGCAAGCGCATTGCGGTCGCGCAGTTTCTGGTGGGTCTCCGACAGCACCGAGAACTTCCGATATTCAAACGTGCCGGGGAGGTGCGCCTTGAGCGGGCTTTGCTGTTTGATCTCTTCCAGCTGCCGCGCGCTTGCCTGGAGTGCCTGGTACGCTGCCACGTGTTCCAGGCGCAGTCGCTCCAGCTTTTCATAGGCAGCTTTCTGGTTCAGGCCGGTATCGATGGCTGCCCGCAATTGGGTCAGGTAATCGCGTTCCTGAGTCAGCAATTCGGTCTCGACCGCATGCCGGGAAGAAGTCACCATGCGTTCTGCCAGCTGGCTCCCGCTGGGCAAGGGGAAAGACAGCATGGCGAGCCATGGCGCATCCGGCCTGGCCTGAATGTTTTGGTTGAGTGCGCCAATCCGCGCATCCAGTTTTTCGATCGATGCGTGGCGCACAGCCGTCATCCGGCTCGCCAAGTCTCTGGCCTGGTCCGCACCGTAGACGTCGACAAGCTGTGCACCGCTTGTCAGGGTTGCCACATCGGTCTGGAGCGACTTGAACGCCTGCAGTTCGGCAAGCACCCATTTGCCGGCAAGCAGAACCGCAACCACCAGCAGGAATGTCAGGGTGTGGCGAACGATAAAGCGAATCAGGGATTGGGGAACGCTGTGCAAGTGTGTAGGATCGACGTGTTGTGTGGGCTGCGTAGTCTATTCAGTGCGGCAGGCGCGGCCCGACCCCCGGTTGCCGATCGCCGTTCGCCGTTCGCCAAGTGGCGAGCGTCATCGTCGTCGGTAATACCTGCAATACTAGCGCGTAATCGGCGCTGCGGGTAAGCAGTTACAGTACATGCAACATTTCGATCGGTTGGTGTGCATGCGCGCCAACCGCGATGGCATCGGCCATGCCTGCAAAGCGCGTTGATCCGTCATGACCGACGCGCCTTGCCGCAGATATTCCTGATCGTTGCGGCTTGGCCAGGTTCATGGAGACTTCAAGCGTGCCGTGAATTGTCAATCGCCAGTTGCCGCATTGCGCGGCGACTGGCGTATCCATCATCGGCTGCCCGCTTGGCCATCGATTAAGGCGCTGGGGCGGGCATCGCGGATCGATCAATAGACTTCGATTTCCGCCAGGCCGACCAGGCCGCTGGCATTGTCGACGCGGAATTTGACCCAGGTGACATTACGGGCAGTGAAGCTGACGCTCAGCGGGCTGCCGTCGTTGGGCAACGCAGCAACTGGCACGCTCGAGCCATCGCTGAATAGCAGGGTGCCGCCCAGGATCTGGTCGTACTGATTGGGGCGGTCGAACAGGATGACTTGCCGCACATTGGTCGTCGCGCTCCATTGCAGCTGGATCCAGGCGCCGGCATTTTCATTGTTGGTGACCCATTCGCGGGTATGCACGCCAGGATAGCCGTCGAAGCTGCCATCGATCGCCTTGATGCCTTGCTGCGAGGTGCCGATGCTTTCACTGGAGACAGTCACGCTCGCCGAGCGGGCCTTGTTGGGGAAGGGCGTGAATTTTTCAGCGGTGCCGGCGAAATAGGCGCTGCAGGTCAGGTCCAGGCTGCCATAGCTGGCGGCACTCAGGTAACGACCGCCGTAACTTTTATAGGAAACTTTGCCGGACAAGATAGTCTCGGTAAACATTTCGTTATTCGATACCGTCCTGGCGGTGGCACCCACCGTGCTGCCGCCACCGTTGGCGCAGCTCAGGTAATTGCCGTTTTCAGCCTGCAGCGCAACCTTGCCGTTGGCCAAAGGCACCCGGACGATGCCGCTGCAGGTCTGGATGGTCGTGCCATCCGCTTTCAGGCCGGCGCCGCCGCAGGCGTTGGTTGAGACTACCGGCTTCACATATTTTCCGATGGATCCTGCCAGATGCTGTTTGGTGCTGGCAGCGGGCGTACCTGCTTCCATCACATAAGTGCTGCCGTCGGTTAACACGGCGGCATTTTTGCAATAGCCTGATTCGTTGTACAGCAGCGTCGGGCTGGCTGCCAGGACTGCGCCGCCATTGCCTTTCGGACGCGACCAGACAGCCTTCACATAAGGATACTCAGCGCAATTGGATGGGACTGAATTGTAATATTCCGCCCACTGAACGCTGGAGCGGTTGAAACCGGCGGTGCCGGCCGGCGCCTGGATCTGGCCCAGGTAAGTTGCTGTGGGCGTAACCGTACTCGTGTCGAGCACGTAGCCGCTATAGGCGCCGTTTTCATGCACCACACGCAGCCGATAAGTTTTGCCGGCTACCCATGGATAGGCAATGAAGCATTGCATGCCGATGCCTTCGCCGCCAAATGGCTGGCAGGTGGCGCCATTGCCGGGCGTGGCAACCGTGGCATTCCAGATCGAAAACATCACACCTTTTGCACCGGTGCTGGTCATACTGGTTTGCAAGCCGATGTAACCACCTCCCTTGTAGGCGCCGTTGGCGTCACCCAATTCAAACTGATGCGACAGGAACCATTTGGCAGACGGGCCTGGATCGGCAACAAATTTCAAATCCGTTTCAACGGTGGTGAAACTGCCTGGATAACTCCATTGCAGGTAAGTGCCGGACAGGGTATGCGGTGTCGGAGGAGTTTGGGCAGTTGCTGTGCCGCCATGACCAGCAATGGCCAGGCCAAGCGATAGTGCCGCCAATTTCAATGTGCGTGATGTATTCATCGCATTTTCCTCCCCAGCATGTAATTTTTTATGACGGCAAGCTGGATGAAGTACGCGAGCTTGCAATCGTGCGTGATGTTGCGGTGCAATAATTGCAATGTAACTATAGGTTTTCAGTTGTAAGTTGCATAATTTTCAATTGTGATGTCAGTTATGCAATTTCCGAATAACACCTTTCCTGTAATGAATTAATTTTCATGGGTAATTGGAGGAATTGCAGAGTGAAAACCTGGTAGGGGACGCCAGCAGTAATGCGATTTTTTTGGTGCGAATTCAGAAGAGGCAGTGGAAATATTTATTTTGCTGCATTGCAAAAAAACCACGCTATCAAACTCGCGCCGTAGTTTTTTAAGGTGGAAATTTTGACGTTCGATAGCCTTGCTTGTATGCTGGCTGCGCCTGTTGTTAGGCAACATTTCTTGTCAGACACAGAATAATCCGATCCTGTTTCCGTCAAGCTGCTTCCGGTTCGCCATCGACATGACGCAAGAAAACAGGGTAAAAGTGACAGTGGAATCGCCGGTCCGGCAGGAACGACTGGTATTTCTGGACGGCTTGCGGGGATGGGCGGCGCTGATGGTTGTGCTAAGCCACCTGCTGGTGTTTTTCGTCGCCCATACCTCAAGCGCTTATCAGGGCTGGTATTGGGCCTTTGCCAGCGATGGCAACCTGGCCGTATTCGTGTTTTTCGTTCTGTCGGGCTTTGCCCTGTCGATCGGCTATATCCAGACTGGCAGGATCAGCGTGGTGACCGCCTTGTGCGTACGGCGTTACTTGCGTCTGGCGATTCCGATCCTGTGCACGTCGCTGTTTGCTTACTTACTGCATTCATCGCACCTGTTCTACAATGCCGCCGCCGGCAATATCACGCAGAATGCCTGGCTTGCCACCTTCTATACCTTTCCCCCCGACTTGCTGGCAACCCTGAAGTTTGGCGTGCATGACGTCTTCCTCGATTACAACAGCACACGCTCGTATAACCCGATCCTGTGGACCATGTCGATCGAGTTGTTCGGCTCGTTCATCGTATTTGCAATCTGTGCGCTGGTGATGCACCTGAAAAAGCGCGTCATTCTCCTGGCGCTGATCCTGCTGTATTTTGTGGTGACCAAGAATATTTTCTATCTTCCGTTCCTGTGCGGGATCGGCATCGCCGTCTGCTATCACAACCGCGACAATGCATGGTTCAAACGAATTCATTTTCTGTTGCCGTTGCTGCTCGTCTTTATCGTCTATTACTCCACTGTCAGCTTGCGTGGGCAGGGGCTGCCGGTGCCGCAGATCAGCCGCAGCGATCTGTATTCGATCCTGGCGTCGAGCAGCATGGTATTCGTCGCCGCTTTTTACGCGCCATTTCGCCGCTTCCTGGAAAATCCGGTTTCGCGTTACCTTGGCAGTATTTCCTTTCCGATTTACCTGACCCACTTCTTCGTCATCTGCTCGTTCTCCAGCGGCGTGCTGTTATACATGATGGTGACCCGGGGCGAGTATTCGGAACAGAGCGTCCATGTCAATGTCGCCGCCAGCCTGTTTGTCTGCTTCGTGATCGCGCATTTTTTTCGCCACGTCGAAAGCCTGGCGATTTTCACGGCACGAAAATTTTCAGATTACATGCAAAAATAGCGGGCCGGCATTGCGGCACTGCGGCACGGGATGGCCGCAGCAGCCAGGGCCGGATGCCACGGCCAGTTCAGTGCGAAAAAAATCCCATCTCCCTCTCCTGTTTCACATGTACGCTGCATTCGGGATGCAATCGCGCATCCAAAGCTGCTTACGCATTGAATGATCACGTCTGCACCGGACTGAATTAAATCCAGCGGCTTGGAATGAGCGAATTGAATTATCTGCGAGTTACTGGCCATTCGGCCAGTGCAGCGGGCCGAATGGCCAGTTCTGTCGCCGGATTGCTTTCAAGTCTTTGTAAATTAACGTAAATTTTCTCAAATACCAAAAATTTTATATGTGCAGCATCAACGCGAAGGAGTATGGTGATTTCACTGGAGCACATCAGGTCACCGTGTGTTTTCCGATTATGACTACCAAGGCTTGCAGCACGAAGCCATAAAAAATAAATACATTTCTGAACAGTCAGCGATTGTTCAAGGAGACAAAAAATGCACCACAATCAGAACAGGGCAAGCATGCCTTCGCGCCGCTCACAACTGAAAGGCTTTGCTGCGGGGTTCATCCTCAGTGTGCTGTTTGTATCGTCGGCCTTTGCCGCCGGCTTTACCCACCATGTGGTGCAGACAGCGTCAGGCACCGGATCGAAAGACCGCCACTTCAGTTACTACGTGCCGACCAATTACGTGGCCGGGTCGGCTGCGCCATTGTGGGTGGTATTGCATGGATGCCGCATTACGGAGCGCACCATGACTGACCTGCTCGGCATGGAATCGTTTGCCGAGCGCGATCGTGCGATCATCCTGTATCCATTCCAGAATAACGATGCCAGCTCGAATGACAATGACGGGCGCAACCCGAATTGCTGGGGCTATTGGTACGACGCCAATATCCACCGCAATGGCGGCGAGGTGCATGATATCAAGCGCATGGTCGATTACATGAAGTCCAACTTCAGCATCGACAGCAATCGCGTGCACATTACCGGCATTTCCAGCGGCGGCGCGATGACCACTATTGCCCAAGTGGCGTACCCGGACGTGTTTGCATCGTCGGTGATGGTCGAGGGCATCGGTTACGGAGAAACCTCCGCAACTTATACCGGCACCACCGGTTGCCAGACCGTTCTTGACTACAACCTTGGCAGCGTGCAGGCAACCTCCACCGCGATTTCCAAAATGCGCACGGAAATGCAAAAGAGCACCCTGCGCCAGCCGCCGGTGATGGTGATTCATAACAAGAAGGATTGCACGGTGCCGATCGTGGTCGGCAACAGCCTGATCGATGCCTTCATGGGATTGCGCGCTGCGGACGGCATGGGCATCAGCACCACGCCGACTTCTTCGGTCAGCGGCGCCGTCGACGGCTTGCCGTATGTCTGGAACAAGTATGGCAATAATGGTTACGGTGCCAGCCTGGTTGAAACCGTCATTCTGGATGCCAGCGAAGCGCAGCTTCGCAGTGCCGGCGTGGTTGAAATGACCAGCGATGTGTATGACGCATCCTCCAACACTGTGGTCAAGGAAGACATCGTGCGCGGCCACTGGTGGCCGGGCGCAGCGCAGCGCGGCCCGTGGATCATCAACAAGGGCATCAATGCCAATCAGCTGGCGGCCGATTTCTTCAAGGCCCATCCAATGAACGGCGCGACGGCGACCACCACCACCACTGCAGGCGGCACCACCACCACCACCACGGCAACCACGACCACCACCACGACAGTGGCGACAGCTGTGCCTGCCGGCCCGGGCGCCTGGAGCGGCAACCAGACCTGGGGTGCGGATGCCTCCCATGGCGGCAACCTGACCGGCTATTTTTACTGGCCAGCCACGCAGCCGGTCATCAACAGCAAGCGCGCACTGATCATCGTGCTGCACGGCTGTTCGCAAACCGCCTCGGGCGACGTGATCATCAATGGCGACAATGGCTATAACTGGAAAGCGGCTGCCGACCAGTACGGTGCGGTGATTGTGGCGCCGAATGCCACCGGTAACGTCGCCTATGTCCACTGCTGGGATTACTATGGCGCCACCCATTCCCGCACAGCGGGCCATTCCGGCGCACTGCTTGATCTGGTCAACCGGTTCAAGAGCAATGCGCAGTATGCGATCGATCCGAATCAGGTGTATATCACCGGCCTGTCGTCGGGCGGCGGCCAGACCATGGTCATGGGTTGCCTGGCACCGGATGTGTTCGCCGGTATCGGCAACAATGCCGGCCCATCGGTGGGCACGACTTCCGGACAGATCGGCAATGTGCCGTCAGGCTACACCGCTGCCAACGCAAAAACCGGTTGCGTGAATCTGGCCGGCGCCAATGCCAGCCATTTCTCGACCCAGATTGCCAATGCGGTGTGGGGCACCGGCGATTACACGGTCGGCCAGGCTTATGGTCCGCTCAACATGGATGCGATGCGCCAGGTCTACGGCGGGTCCTACAGCAGCGGCACCTTTACCGTGGCCGGTGGCGGCAACGGCACCCAGCACACCACCAATGGCAAGATACGCACGTCGCAGATTGCCGTGACCAACCTGGCGCATGCCTGGCCAGCCGGCGCCGGCGGCCAGAATGCCAACTACGTGAGCAGCGCGACCATCAATTATCCGCTCTACATCACCAAGTTCTGGTTCGACAATAACCTGCGTGTCGGCGGTGGCGCGATCCCTACCACCACGACATCCACTACGATCACCGGCGCCACCACCACGACCACGACGGCGACTGGAGCGACCACGACCACCACGGCGACTACCACCACCACCACGGCGGCAGCGGCGACTTGCTACACATCGAGCAATTATGCCCATGTGACGGCAGGGCGGGCCTATAACAGTAGCGGTTATGCCAAGGCCAACGGTTCTAATCAGGACATGGGCTTGAACAATACTTTTACGACCAGGACTCTGAAGAAAACCGGCACCAATTACTATGTGATTGGTACCTGCTAAACAGAAATCTGGTAGTTTTGTAGCCAGTCGATTGGAGTGAGCCCAGCTTCCAGCAATGGATGGCTGGGCTTTTTTTATGCGCCATCCTTTATCGTCAATGGCCGCTGTAGAAATGACTGATGCAGGAGATAGATACATTCATTTCGGTAACAGCCTGACCAAGCGTACCCATTTTTCTTGATGCACTCGACCAGCAACATCGGATCAAAAGAACTTTTATATCCGTAATAGGCCTACTGCTGGCAGGTGCCTGCTTCAGTGAGCGCCTGCTGCCTGGGAGTAAGAACGCCTTCTCCGGGCGAACTGCTCTACAAAAAGGTCAGGGCATGAATATTACTTTCACTTTAGCCATACCGTCCAGCAAGCGCCGCAGCATGCTGGTAGGGTTGGGCTTGCTTTGCATTGCCGGCGGACTCAGCGGACTGCCATCGGTGGCGCAAGAACGCGCTGTGCGTGAGCTCGATGTGCCGTACCAGCCTTCACCCCAGCCGGTGGTCGATAAAATGCTGGAACTTGCCAACGTCAATCGGGAAGATCGTGTGTATGACCTGGGCAGCGGCGACGGGCGGATCGTGATTACGGCGGCAAAGAAATATGGCGCCCGTGGCATTGGCATCGATCTGGACCCGCAGCGTGTAGCCGAAGCACGAGCCAACGCCAGGCAAGCCGCAGTCGAAGATCTGGTGCAATTTCGGATCGGCGATCTGTATGCGGCCAATTTCTCGGATGCGACTGTGGTCACGCTCTTTCTGTGGCCGGAGGTCAATCAAAAATTGCGTCCGATATTGTGGCGGCAGCTGAAAGTCGGCACCCGCGTGGTGTCTTATATCTGGGACATGGGCCCGGAATGGCCGCCGGAAAAAATTGCGACGGTCGAAGGCAAAAAAATCTATCATTGGACCATCACCGAAGCACAAAAGAAGGCTGCAGAAAGGCCGGCCGGCGCCACGTCATCTTAGCGAATTGCCGGCAAATGACTGGATTGGTCAGGATTGTTCTGTGAAAGAGTCGAATCGAATTTTCAAGGGTAAACAGGAAAAATGAAAGCGATTATTACCGGACATTCCCGCGGACTCGGCGCCGCCATCGCGCGTACTCTTCTGTCGCGCAAGATTGACGTATTGGGTGTGTCACGCAACAGCAATCGGGAATTGGCTGCACAGTTCCCGACCCTGCTTGAACAGGCAGAAGTCGACCTGGCCGATTCGGCAGCACTGGCAAACTGGCTCGCCGCCGGCTTTCTGGCGCGCTTCGTGGCCGGTTGCGACAGCGTGCTGCTGATTAATAATGCCGGCACGGTACAGCCGGTCGGCCCGCTCGGCGCGCAGGATGCAAAGACAATCGCGCAGGCGGTCAGCCTGAATATTGCAGCACCGATGATGCTGGCCAATGCCGTCGTAGAGGCCGGCCGCGATGCCACCGACATCCGCATCCTGCATGTGTCGAGCGGCGCCGGGCGCAGCGCCTATTCTGGCTGGAGCGTCTATTGTGCGACCAAAGCGGCGCTCGACCAGCATGCGCGCGCGGCGGCGCTGGATCAGGTAACAAGGCTGCGCATCTGCAGTGTGGCGCCTGGCGTGATCGATACCGACATGCAGGCAGAAATCCGGGCGACGCCGCTGCCGCTATTTCCATTGCGTGAACGGTTTGACGGGCTAAAGCGCGACGGCCAGCTTGCTGATGCTGCCGACTGTGCGCAGCGTATGGCCGAATTCATTCTCAGTCCGCAATTTGGGAAAATGCCGGTTGCCGATCTGCGCGAGATGGCTCAATAAAGAGGTAAGAAGGCCGAAAATCAAGGGGCAGAAACCCGGATGCCGTCACTGGCAAAAGCGTGTTGCCTCATGCCCACAAGTCTCATGCGAGATCCGAAGCCGACCGGCTGCGTGCCTGCGGGCAGTGAGCTCACGCGACTAGTCCAACAAGCATCTGGATCGGCACCCGTTGCTGGATCAATCGCGCGCACCCAGTGCATTGGTTGTGCGTACCGAGCTGTTCGCCTGATGTCGATAGCGCGGCGTGCCGACGATGGTGGCCTTGCCGGTCAGCTGCGGCACGCGCAGCCGGAATCCACGGTCGATATCGTTGAAATTGAGCGTCGCATAATTGGTGCCGCGAAAGTCGCCGGTGACGCTGCCGGTCTGGCAGTAGCCAACAAAGACATTCGATTCCACTGCCTTGGCGCCGGGCGCATTGCTGTTGATGAACAGCGGGAATAACTGATGACTGCTGTCATCATAGTACTTGGCAAACGCGACAAAGGTGTTGTGCTCGACCGTCAATCCCCATGTGCGCGCCGGACTGGCGCTTTCTACCCCGAAGGTGAGCGATGCGCCATTCGAATTGTTGCCAGAATAGCCTTTCACGAAGATATTGTTGCGTGCCACCAGCACGCCGCCATCAGGCACGTCCAGCAGATAGGTTTCGGTTTGCTGGCCTGGCGCAGCACGGCTGCCGGCCAGATAGCTGCCTTCGACCACGGTTCGCTGGGCGCGCGATTTCAGCGCATGGCCGTAGTAAGAACCATGGCTCCAGGAACCCTTGACCTGGAAGGTGAAGTTGGGGTCGGTCTTGCTGGCATTGATGTACGCATTGTGCTCAGGACCATTGGCGCCGCCATTGCTATCGAGATCGACATTTTCCAGCAGCAGCGTGCCGGTGTTGTTGCTTGTCGCGAATATGCCATTGGCCTGGTGTTGCCTGAAACCGGCGATCCTGACGTTGCGCAGCGTCAGGTTGGCAGCGCCATTCACATAGACTGCCGCCTTGCCCAGTGGGCCGCCTGCCGCCGAATCGACGATGTCGATATTTTCGATCGTGATGTTGGATGATGGCGTGATCAAGACGTCATTGGCATCGATTCTGCCATCGATATAAATCAGTGACTGGCCGAAATTGGCATTCGATGCGCCGGTTGGCGGATTGACGATCACCGGACGCTGGCCATTGACGGTGACACCGCGAATCGTGATATTGGCCGGTATGTCGACATTGCCGGCATTGAATGCAGCATCGCTGGCGACATTCGGACCGATGTACATCTGCATGGTGGCGCCGCTATAGACGGCCGGATAGATTTCAAAAACGTCGCCAGACCGCCACTGCGTATAAGGCTGGCGGCGGAAAGGCCCGACGCTGGTGGTGCCGCCATCCTGACTGTTGGGCAGCGAATAGCCGGCATCGCCGCCGAGACTGTTGAAGGTGGCGATTACCGTACCATTGCGGATTTGCTTCATCAGCGGCGTGCCCGACGTCGCGGCAACCGGTTGCAGTCTGGTCGTGTCAGGATTCCATACCCACTGGTCCGGATACACATTGCCAGAGCAAAAATCATTCCGATAATTCGTCAGCGCCGAATATACATTCGCCTCGCGATCGGAGGCGAGCGTGGACGTGGTAGTGGTCGTGACCGTCGTTGCGGAAACCGGGTTGGATGCGGGTGCGCTGCCACCGCCGCCGCAGGCAAACAGCGCCACAGAAAATGCGGCGCCAAATAGACAGTGCCAGAGACGCCGAATATTTTTAGTCGAGCTCATCATGATATTGTTGTTCATGGCGTTACTCACTAGCAATAAATATGGCAGGCAGATCCATCGATCATGCTTGTTTTAACAGGATAGCAGGAAGTGCATCATGTCTGCCGTCAGCAGATTCGCACGGCGATGCGGCCCGTAAGCAGGATCGGGCGAGGCAAGCGACTCGTGAAATCGTGGTACCGGAAAAACAGGGTCTGTCCGGATATCGTGTCTGCTACCGATTTGCCGGGGGTCGATGCTGCGCCAGAAAATCCCTGAAGCTCGGCAGGAGATCGGCCCTGTATTCCGACATCGCTGGTGCCAGATTGTCGTTTGCGACGATCAGCGCATGCAGCGCGACCGGGTTGTTGACCAGGTCACGTAGTCTCCACAGGTAAGTCTTGATTGAAAAAACCACGGCTCGGGTGCCGGGCAGCTTGGTAAAGGTTTCATGTTCGGAGCGCAGATAGCCGTATTGCGCCCAGTTCTGCGGCGTCAATGCAGGCAGTTCGCCGGGCGGCACATCGCTGTGCAAAAACAGCTCCCCGGTCAGTCGCATGCCCCAGTTGCGCCGCCAGGTACGCAGGCCCGGTTCCATTCGCGCAAAAAAACATGTCCACCCGGGTAGCAAAATGCTGCATGTAATGCGCCACATGGCCATCGTGTATCTGATGCGGGCTTTTGCCCATGCGCGCCGCCTTGAGGCTTTTGAGCCTGGCGGCTTGCCAACGTTCGAGTGCGGCAGAATCAAGCATGTCCGGTTCGGGCTGGTTGAAATGACTGCGCAACGACCAGTCATTCGGGAATAGCAGGGCGCCGGCTTGCAAAAGGTAGACGGCGTCATCATCGGCCCCGCACGTTTGCGGCAGCAACAACAGCATGTCTTCGCTGGCGAGCAGGGCAGTTGCAACCAGCGGGTCGGCGCCACCAGGGCCGACATCGATCGCCAGGCCGGTCAGCGGCGACAGAATCAGGTTGGCATCGCGCTGGAAGTATTGCGGATAGGTGTGCAAGACAAAATCGACCACCATGTCCCGCAGTTCTGATTCGGCGGCGCGAACATCGGGGCCGGGCAGACGATCGATCACCATGTCGCGCCGGGCCAGAAGCAGTTCCAGGCGGCGGCCAATTTGCGCCGGATAGGTGGTGTCGACAATCACCCATTCCAGGTCATCCGGCCACTGGTTGATCATCACGGTTTTTGGCACGACGCTAAAGCGCGACATGTGATCGGTACGCAGCGTCTTGGCCAGCTCGAGATCCTGGGCAATCCGGTCCTGATATACGCCGTGGATCGTCATTCAGTTTCCTCCTTGGGGCATCAATCGCCTGCAATGTCTTTGGGCGTGGTGTTCAGGCAGGATGCATGAGAAATCAAGGCATGGAAGAATTTTCCTGACCGCCCGGCGCTTCACGGACTTTGCAGCAAGTGAATTTTATAGGATCGTCGCCTGCGCGATCAGCACACAGATGGTTGCAATAATGATAGCAAAAATATCAAATGTACTGGTGGCCTGTTAGGTAGTTCTACTTACAAATATTACTTGATTGCAGGAGCAATGCGAGCGAATTGATTTTTGTTAAAAGCGGCAATTCCTGAATCTATATTTTTATCGCGATACCTGTACATTCTTTCGCATTCAGTTTCGCATTCAGAAAAAATTGCCGTTTCCAAAAATTCATGGTGCCGCAAATGGATCATGCGATGCAAAGGGGGATTGCGATATTGCCACTGAAGCACCTTTGCAGGCACGGCTTGCACGGTCGGGATGGTACAGGTTCCGGCGCGACGTTGATGGCGCGTTTGCGCATGTCGGACGGCGCATTTCTGTAAAAAAAACCAGGAGACAAAATGCAACAATCAACTCGCCATCGGCAGCCAGAAATGATTCGAGACCGGCGACCCGCCAAGAACATCATCAACCTCATCACGCTACTTGTTGCAGCATCCGGCGCATCGTGCGCGCTAGCTGCCACCCCTTGCGAAGGGATGTCGACAGTGGCATTGGAAAATGCGCGGGTAACTGCCTCGACACTGGTGGCCGGTCCTTCCTTTACCGGGCCTGATGGCACCAGCTATACCAATGTGCCGTCATTTTGCAAGGTATCGGCTGTGGCTACGCCGGCGCCGGATTCCGTGATTTCAATCGAGCTGTGGCTTCCCGCGAGCCGATGGAATGGCCGGTTCCAGGGGGTCGGCAATGGCGGCTATGCCGGGACGATTGCGGTAGGTGTGCCGACCATGATCCGTGGCTTGAAAAGCGGATTTGCCGTCGCCAGTACCGATATGGGGACTGCCCCGTCGGTGAATTCGAATGCGGATGTGTTGATTGGCCATCCAGAGAAGTGGGCCGATTTCGGCAGCCGGGCCACGCATTTGATGACAGCTGTTTCAAAACAGCTGATTGCATCCTATTACAGCCGGCCACCTGAATTTTCCTACTTCAATGGCTGCTCTACCGGTGGGCAACAAGCCCTGATGTCTGCACAGCGTTATCCCGCAGATTACGATGGCATTCTGGCAGGAGCACCGGCAAACAACCGTACCCATGCGCACGCCGGCATACTCTGGAACTACAATGCGCTCAATGCGACCGCGACCAGCCGCTTTACCGCAAGCCAGGCCAAGCTGGTGACCGATTCCGTGGTCGCAGCATGCAATGTCAAGTCCGGCGGTCTGGCTAGCGACAAGTACTTGACCGATCCACGCGGCTGCGACTGGGATCCCGGTGTATTGACCTGCAATGCAACCAATGCCGCCAATTGCCTGACACCGGACCAGGTGATGGCCGCGCGCAAGATCTATGCTGGGCCGAGCAACCCGGCAACCCAGCGCCGGATATTTCCGGGATCGGCAAAAGGCAGTGAAAATGACACCCAGCTTGGCTGGTCACCCCAGGGCAACATCAACGAGCCGCGTTTTGGATCACTTTTCAAGTGGGTGTTCGGGCCGGCCTGGCTTGCGTCCACGTTCGATTTTGATCAGGACATGGCCTCGCTTGATGCCTGGCTTGCGCCGGTACTCAATGCAAACAGTGCCGATCTGAGCCAGTTCAAAAACCGGGGTGGCAAGTTGCTGGCATATCATGGATGGGCCGACCCGATTATCTCGCCGCAGGAATCAATTAATTATTATCTGCGGGTAGCTGCTGCCCAGGCCAACAACGCTACGGTGGGGCTCAATCGCACCCAGAGTTTCTATCGCCTGTTCATGGTGCCCGGCATGCAACATTGCGCGTACGGTCCCGGCCCGAATGCATTCGGCAACCTGGTGAGCGGTCTGGTGGTGGCGCCCGAGCCACCGTACCAGGATGCGACCCACGACGCGCTCGTCGCATTGCAGCATTGGGTCGAGCAGGGTGTGGCCCCGAACCGACTGGTGGCGACAAAATATGTGCAGGATCAACCGGCACTAGGCATTGAAATGATGCGCCCGATTTGTCCCTATCCGCAGATGCCTAAATATTCCGGCAGCGGCGACAGCAATGTGGCCAGCAGTTTTATCTGTACCAATAGCCAGTTCGGGCAGCAGGGGAGCGAGCAAATGCCGGCGCCGGAATATCTGCAATAGCTGTAATCCGGAGGGTTGACGCGAAATGACATGCATGTCGGCTGGTAACCCGGCTGATAAGTGTTCCCGGTCGTGATCGGGATAGTCTTCTGGAACGGGCCGCGACTGCCCGGCAAGGCAATCGCGGCTCGTTTTTATCGCTGAAAATGCTGCGGGCACTTCAGGGCCATCGTGTTGCGACCATGGAGATCGGAAATCTGCCGACAGTCGATGCTCAGGCGATGCACACCTGGTTGCGCCCGCTGTGCTTGGCTTTGTACAGCGCTTGATCGGCACGGGCGAATAGCGATTGCTGCGTATCGTCAGGCAGGTGCGCAGTGCAGCCGAGACTCACCGTAATCGACTGCTTGCCGGCGCAGGTCTCGAATGCACTTGTTTCGATACCACTGCGAATGCGTTCTGCCAGCAGCGTTGCGCCTTCCAGGTCGCACTTGGGCAGGATCACCACGAATTCCTCGCCGCCATAGCGGCATGCCATGTCGGTCTGGCGGATATGTTTACTGATTTCCTGAGCAACACCGGCCAGAATGTCATTGCCTGCTGCATGGCCATGGGTATCGTTGAAAAGTTTGAAATGATCGATATCGATCATCACCAGTGCCAGCCCGGTCTTGTCGGAGACGCGCTGGGTTTCGCTGAGCCGCTTGTCGAGCTCTTGCTTGAAGGTGCGGAAATTGAACAGGCCGGTCAACTGATCCGTCGACGCCTGCTCGGCCAGCTCTTTTACTTTTTCCTGCAACATCGAGTACAGCCGGCCAATCTCCAGATTTTGCGCCTGGCTGGTCGCATAAACCTTGCTGTTGGTGAGGGCGGTTCCGAGAAAGGATGCCAGATGGCTCAGCAAGTGCTGATCCGCATCGGATACCGTGATCGTCTTGCTCAGGCTGTACAGCGAGAACATGCCGATCGGTTTTTTCCGGTAACGGATTGGCGACATGAATACCGTGCGTGCCGTATCGAGAATCGCCATGGTCTTTGCATCGTGCTCCGACATCGGCAGATTCTTGACCGCCTGTGCATCCGCAAACAGCAATGGTTCATCCCGCATCAGCACAAAGGTGGTGCCGCTGAACGTGGGGTCCAGCGGATAGGGGTGGTTTTCCAAAAACTGCTGCCATTTCTGGCAAACCGGATCGTACTTCGGATCCGCGGCAAGCACCTTGCTGACGACCAGCTGCTGGTTGTCGATTAGCGAAAACGCGGCAATATCGAAAGGCAGTTGACGGAACAGTTCGGCCGCGAACAGTTCGTAAATCTTGTCGACCAGGGTCAGGCTGTTCATTTCGTCGAGGAATCTGAGCAGCCGCTTGTTTTGATCAATTGCCGCCATGGCTTCATTGTGCAATTCTTCCAGGTGCGTAAAACGCAGCCAGTGCGCGAGATCGCGATAGAAGAAAGCAAGCAGCTCATGCAATTGTTGTAATGCTTCAGGGCTGCTCTGGCCCTGTTGCCTGATCAGCACAAGTACACCGATCGGGTCGCTCTCCGGTCGCACCGGGTCGATAATCGGCACGCCGAGGATTTCATCGGCTTTCCAATAATCCAGCACATGAGCCTCAGCTTCGGTCGCATTGGCGGCGGTGATGTGCTCTGTTTTCCTGCTATGGAACACACGTGCATTCAATTGCCGGTCGCCGAGCGGATTTTTTTTGCCAAGGAATGTCTGTTCCAGGGTCTCGAATCCCGGCGCATACTGAATTTTCAGGCTGACTAGGTTGGTGCTGGTGGCATCGAGCAGATTGATGAAATAAATGTTGGCCAAGTTCAGGAGGCGAATTTCGGCACCGATCAAGTCCAGCACGTCACTCAGTCGTTCGGCATTTTTCAAATTTTTCATCATTACAAAAGTCTATTCTTCGGACCGCATGACCATGCCGGGTTCACGGGTTGATTTTTCCATCATGTCATTACATCGCCTCTGCACGACAGACTATTTACCAGAGTACATTATAGATATACAACTCCCGCAGTGGGTAAATTAACAATTTTTAACCGATGGATAGCTGGTAAACGATGAATTGTGTGCATCAAGGCGCCAAAAAAATCGGATGTCGATGCATGGTGCGATGCGCACCCGATAGTGCAGGCTCGCGTGTGGCAGGCAGTGTTTTTCCATTATGTTGGATAGTCAGGAAGTGAACACCCAATACCGGTAGAATCAGTGCACATCGAACACCGCAGAAAGTTGTCATGACGTTCAAGAATATCTGGATCCTGATCAAAGCCGCAGCCTCATCCTGGGTTGACGACTATGCGCAAAGCATGGGGGCGGCGCTGGCCTATTACACGATGTTTTCGATCGCCCCTTTATTGCTGATCGTGATTTCGGTGGCCGGACTGGTTTTCGGCGTGGAAGCGGCGCGCGGCGAGATCGTCGGGCAATTGCATGGGCTGATGGGGCAGCAGGGCGCTGAGGCATTGCAGGGCTTGCTTGAAAGCGTCAACAAGCCGGCAGAAGGCGTGACCGCCACACTGATTGGCGCCATCTTGCTGGTGATCGGTGCGACCACGGTGTTCGGCGAATTGCAGGATGCGATGGATCGCATCTGGCGTGCGCCGAAAAGGCACAAGGGCGGGCTCTGGAGTTTGCTGCGCGCCCGCCTGCTATCGTTTGGCATGATCATGGGTGTCGGATTTTTATTGATCGTGTCACTGGTGGTCAGTGCCGGCTTGGCGGCACTGGAAAAACTGTGGCAGCCGCTATTTACCGGCTGGGAAATCTTTGCAAACGTTGTCAATTTCATGGCCAGCTTCGTGTTTATCACGCTCCTGTTTGCAATGATTTATAAATTCATGCCCCGGGTGAGAGTGGACTGGACAGACGTATGGATTGGCGCTGCCGTGACTGCGCTGCTGTTCACCATTGGAAAATTCCTGATCGGGTTGTATATAGGGAAGAGCGGCATGACATCGGGGTTCGGTGCTGCCGGTTCACTGGTTGCAGTGCTGGTCTGGGTATATTACTCGGCCCAGATATTTTTGATGGGCGCGGAATTCACCTGGGCTTATGCGCTGACATTCGGCTCGCGCAAAGAACAGCCGCTGCCGGTCGCAGCGCCGGTTGTGCCGGGACAGGCCACAAAAATGCGCCCGGACGACACCATGATCGAGGCCAAGCAGGCGGCAATAACGGAAGAACTCGACCAGAAAAATGACGACAGTACGTCTGAGCCAACAAGTTGATTTGCTGGACCATCATCAATGTGGTCGATGCATGCGATTTCGCGGAAGTGAAGCAAAACAATCTTTCTCGCTGTCAATTTCACTTTAAATAAAATATTTTCCGCAGGAATTTGTACCAGCATTGTTGATCCGGCCAACAAGCTTTACAAAAGATAATACGAGGCCCTTCTAGCATTGACGGGTTTATCAGCACTGAACTATTTTTTATCTTCAAGACTCCCACAGGTGGCGGCGCGTTTGCGCTGCACACGGTGCTGTGCCTGCTGCAGCTTCTTTGCGCTGTCAGGAATGCGGCAACAGACACAGTCAGTGACCTTATTGTGGAGTCATGCATGCCCAGGAATAATCACAAGCAGGCAAGTCATGCACCTGGCCAGACGCGGGCCGGATTTGTCCATGTGCGCGGCGCGCGTGAACACAATCTGAACAATGTCGATGTCGACCTGCCGCGCGATGCATTGGTTGTCTTCACCGGCATTTCCGGTTCCGGCAAGTCTTCGCTGGCGTTCGGCACGCTGTATGCGGAAGCGCAGCGCCGCTACCTGGAGTCGGTCTCGCCGTATGCGCGGCGCCTGTTTCACCAGATGCCGGTACCCGACGTCGACCAGATCGACGGCTTGCCGCCGGCGGTGGCGCTGCAGCAGCAACGCGGCTCGCCGACTACCCGCTCCTCGGTCGGCAGCGTCACCACTCTGTCGAATTCGATCCGCATGCTGTATTCGCGCGCGGGCGACTATCCGCCTGGCCAGGCGCTGCTGTATGCCGAATCCTTTTCGCCAAACACGCCCGAGGGCGCCTGTCAGGAATGCCATGGCCTGGGGCGCATCTATGATGCCACCGAACAATCGATGGTACCCGACCCTGCACTTACCATCCGCGAGCGGGCAGTTGCTGCCTGGCCGCCGGCCTGGCATGGCCAAAACCTGCGCGATATCCTGACTACGCTGGGCTTTGACGTCGACCGGCCATGGCGCGAGCTGCCAAAGAAGGACCGCGACTGGATTTTGTTTACCGAAGAGCAGCCGGTGGTTCCGGTATATGCCGGCTTCAATGCCAGGGAAGTCAGGCAGGCAATCAAGCAAAAAATGGAGCCCAGTTATCAGGGCACCTTCAGCAGCGCCCGCCGTTATGTATTGCATACCTTTGCCAATACCGAAAGCGCGTCCATGAAAAAGCGCGTCGCGCAGTACATGGTCAGCACCGAATGCCCGCTGTGCCACGGCAAGCGGCTGCGGCAGGAAGCGCTGTCGGTCACCTTCGCCGGCCATGACATCGCCGATCTGGCAAAAATGCCGTTGAAGCGATTGTCGCAATTGTTGCAGCCCTATGCCGACGGCAGCGCCGCCGGATGGGATAAAAAAGCCGCGCGCCATCCGGAAAAGGCGATTGTCACCCGGCGTATCGCCGAAGACCTGGTGGCGCGGCTGGCAGTGCTGCTCGATCTGGGCCTGGGCTACCTGAGCCTGGAGCGCAGCACGCCGACCCTGTCGCCGGGCGAGTTGCAGCGCCTGCGCCTGGCAACCCAGGTACGCTCGAACCTGTTCGGCGTGGTGTATGTACTGGACGAGCCATCCGCCGGCCTGCATCCGGCGGACACCGAGGCGCTTTTGCGCGCACTCGAACGCCTGAAGGCTTCCGGCAATTCCCTGTTCGTGGTCGAGCATTCGCTTGACGTGATCCGCCATGCGGACTGGATCGTCGATGTCGGACCGGATGCCGGTGAAGGTGGCGGCCAGATCCTGTATAGCGGGCCGCCGCCCGGCCTGCAACAGGTGGCGCCATCGCACACCCGGCGCTACCTGTTTGTCAAAGACCAGCCGGTTGCGCGCACGCCGCGCCAGCCGAAAGGCTGGCTACGCCTGGAAAATGTCACGCGCAACAATCTGCACCGGCTTGACGCTGCCTTCCCGTTGGGAATACTGACCTGCGTGGCCGGGGTATCCGGCTCCGGCAAGTCGAGCCTGGTAAGCCAGGTACTGGTCGAACTGGTCGCGGCTGAGCTCGGGCATGCGTTGCCGCTCGAGGCCGAGGAAGGGGGCGAGCTGGAACAGGCGCCGCCGGAATCACTCGAAGGGCGCATCACGGCTGGCATGGAAAACATCAAGCGGCTGGTACAGGTCGACCAGAAGCCGATCGGCCGCACGCCGCGTTCCAACCTTGCCACCTATACCGGCCTGTTCGATCATGTGCGCAAGTTGTTTGCCGCAACCAAAGGCGCGCGCGCCCGCAAGTATGATGCCGGGCGCTTTTCATTCAATGTCGCCAAGGGCCGCTGCGCGCATTGCGAAGGCGAAGGCTTCGTGATGGTGGAACTGCTGTTTTTGCCGAGCGTCTATGCGCCATGCCCGACCTGCCAGGGCGCGCGCTACAATGCCCAGACGCTCGAGATTACCTATCGCGACCAGCACATTGCCGCCGTGCTGAACATGACGGTCGATGCCGCCTGGTCTTTTTTTGCGGATGAACCATCGATTCATCGTTCGCTTGCGGTGCTGCGTGAAGTCGGCCTTGGCTACCTGCGGCTCGGTCAGCCGGCAACCGAGCTGTCCGGCGGCGAGGCGCAGCGCATCAAGCTCGCCACCGAACTGCAGCGGGCAAGCCGCGGCAACACCCTGTACATTCTGGATGAACCGACCACCGGGCTGCATCCGGCCGATGTCGACAAGCTTGTGGTGCAGCTCGACGGCCTGGTCGAGGCGGGCAACACCGTGATCGTGGTCGAGCATGACATGCGCGTGGCAGCTGCCAGCGACTGGGTGATCGATATCGGGCCAGGCGCCGGCGAAGAGGGTGGACGGGTTGTCATGGCCGGGCCGCCGGCAAAAGTGGCGGCCAGCGTCAAAAGCCGCACCGGGCCGTATCTGGCCCGCTTTCTATCGCCGCCAACGGATGCGCCGGATGCCGCCATTTTTGGCAAGCCATCCCGCGCACCTGCCACTTCGGGGCGGCGCAGCGGAGTCGTTTCCCAGTAGCAGGCGCCGTCTTCGTAGATGTCTGACCACAGAGCAGTCCTGTCAGGTGCGCACCGTGGTGATGCCATGCCACCTGATTCAAGCGTTTTTAATATTGCCGGTCAGACTTGCCAGGCGCCATTGCGATACACCACGTCATCGTCAAGGATCACCGCTTCGGTGACGGCAAATACATCGATGTGATGTCGGGCACCGGCGCGACGGATCAGCGGCTTGCTATAGATGCCGTGTTTGGCGCCAAGCGACAGATGGATGCCGCACATGCGTTCGTAGGTACCGATATCGCTGACCAGCCGGTCCTTCGAAAAAGCGCGGTTCATGCCGAACCCCAGTTCACGCAACCAGACTTCGCCTTCATCGGCGCGAATATTGGCCAGCACCTGTTCGAACTCGGGGGTGGAATCGATCGCCTCGGTTACTCTGCCCCGGGTAATTACCAGTGTGATCGGTTTTTCCGGCCGGTTGACTGAAAACGTGGTATCGCCGAAAACAAAAATCCGCACCCGCCCATTGACAGCCTCCAGATCCTGCGCTTCGGTAAACACTTCGCCGATCGGGAATTGCCCGCCGACGTTATTCATGTCGCTGTAATCGCCAACATTGAGTTTTGCCGGCTCAAATGGCGATGCAAAGACCAGACGCTCACCGCCGCTGTCGATCACGCCGCAGCGTGCGCGATCAATCTTCGCCTTGAGCGCATTGCCGACGCCGCGATAATATGCCGGGTCATAGGCCAGCGATTCGATGTAGTAAAGCGATTCCTGTCCCCGCATGCGGGCAAGATGCGGGTGCTCGATTACCTTCAGATCGCGCTTGAAGAGTTCCACCCGAATCCGGAAGGCATCCAGGCGAAAGTTGGTCGACTGGATCAGCACCACCAGGTCGGATGGTGCGAGCGGTGCAAAAGCCGCAATCACGCACGCCGGCGACACTGCATCGAAATCGATGAACGTCGCCGTCGGCAGGCAGCGCCGGTACGCCTGCGTCAGCGCAACCGCCAGGCCGCAGCGGCGATCGAACACGACCACCGCAGTCTGCGGATGCGCATGTTCGAACGAAATGGCCAGCACATCGCGCAAATGGCTTTCTGCTGCATCCACCGCCTGTGACGGGAGGATGTCGGCCATTGTGCCGTCAGAGCGATCAGCGGATATGTCGGTTTCGGTCAGATGCATCGTCAGCAGTGGTGAAGTACGCCGGACTATGCCGTCCCGGAGTGAAGAGGAATGTGAATGCGTGCAGGCCAGTCCTGCTGCTGTCTCGATTTCTCGTTGACAGGGACTTCATGCGCCTGCTTGCATCCCGGCTTAGGACAGGCTGAAAACCTTCGCGATGGTCAGTTCTTCGTTACCAGCCGCCTGGAACGTGTACGAGCCTTTTTCCAGGGCTACCCATTCGGCGGCTGATAATGTTGTTTCACTGTCATCGATCGTGATTTTGCAGCTTCCGGCCAGCACATACAATGTAAATGCGTGACCGGCTCTGGTTGGAAAGCTGTTCCCAGCTTGATAGGTGTTGACGTAAATCTTGAAGTTCTGCTGCGGGGAATGCAGGGCGCGAATGGCTGCTTCGGAAATGGGTTCAGACGATAGCGTGGACCAAGTCATTTTGGTCATGTTCATAATCAGTGTTCTCTTAGTTAGGGGCGCGGCAGACAAGGCCAGTCTTGGATCGGTCTCATGTTAACACTTGTGCGGCCCAGTGACCATGCAAGACAACAGGAAAAGCCTGAACTCGATGCTGCAGGTTTGCCATTAAATGGAGAAAATGCCACACTTTCCCCGCAAACTAATCGGGGCCCAGCCGCTGTGGTTAAAATACAGGACTTGACCGTCTGTCCAGTTATATCGGCGACGGCATCGGAACTACTTACAACTATAAAAACCATGAGATATTCACTTTGCCTGCCTGCGGTGCTCATTTCCTGTCTGCTGGCATCCTGTGATTCAAGTCTGGAAAGAACAAGCCAGCGCTTCGATTACGCCGCCGAGTCGCTTTCTTTTCCGCGTCCGCAATTGTCGCATGCCGACCTGTTGCCGGGCGCGCCGGCACTGTCGCCGGCGGCGGCCGATCGGGTGAAGCTGCAAAGCGCTTTTTTCGCGCGAAACTATGCGCTGCTGGATGCATCAATCAATGATCTGCATCAGCGAACTCTACAGGGCAAGACCGGAGTGCAGCCGGCTGACGCCTTCGTGGACAGCATCGAAAAGACCCAGCTGGCGGGTATCGATGCCTGCCGCGATTGGCTCACAGCCAAGCCGCAATCCTATGCCGCGCATTGGGTATGCGGTGCGATGTGGCGCAACGGTGCCTGGATCGCCCGTAGCGGCGAGTTCGCCGACAAGGTCACGCCGGTACGATTTGCCCTGATGCGCGAGCGCTTTGCGCGTTCCGATGCGTTGCTGGAAAAGGCAGTCACGTTGTCGTCCAAGCCGCTTGAAGCATTGACCCTGCTGGCCGCAAATCGCCTGGCGGTCGGCGACGATGAACTGGCACGCGGCTTGTTGCAGCAAGCCGAATCGATCATGCCCGCTTATGCCCGGCTGCACGAAACCAGAATCCATTATTCCCAGCCGGAGTGGGGTGGATCGGCAGAAAAAGTACAGCAGGGAATCGACCATGCAAGAGCAGCGGGCGTGGATGGCGAAACACTGCTGTATTTTCATGACCATTTTGCCGTTCGCCCCTGGAAGATGTCCGATCCCGGCGCGGAACGACTTTATTGGGAAAAGGCGATTGCCGACCAGCCGACTTTCTATCGATTGAAAGGCTTGGCAGACTATTTTCATCGGATGAACAACTGGCGCGACAATATCCCCGCTGCATCGCGCCTGGTCGAACAATACCCGGCCTACGCGGACGGTTTCTGGATGCGGGCCGCCGCCAATGAAAAGCTCGGCCACATTCCGCAAGCACTGGATGATTACCGGATGGCTGCCGCACAGGGCCACGATTTTTCTACACAGGCTTTGATACAAGCGCATATTCAAGGTGGCCTGGGCCTTGCTGCCAAGAGCTGGGATGCTCTGGATCAGGTGTGCCGTTACGGCGCGGCGCTCGGCTCTGCGGCTGCAGCCAACTGCATGGGCTCGATGTTTTGGGAAGGCAGTCGGGTGGGTGGCCCGTTCCGCACCGATATTCCCCAGGCGTTCGCCTGGCACCTGGTCGGCGCGCGCGGTGGATACCACAATTCCCAATATGATCTCGGCTGGCTATTGCTTACCGGCCGGGCGCCAGCCGTGGACCAGGAGCAAGGCAGGAACAGTGGTCTCTTCTGGCTGCGCCGCGCAGCGGAACTCGACCATCAATTCGCCAAGAAAAAACTTCAGGAAGGGCAGTACACTGAATCTGAAGATGTGGCGCAGGACCACAACCTGGTTGACAGGATGATGAAAATACTGCGGCTGATTGCTGCCTACATTCTTTGATGCCTATCTTTGACGCATGACTGATGTGCGACGCCGCCCGTCACGGGCGCAGACGGGCAAGTGCCGGCCCCACCGGCAAGAAAGCGGCTGCGCAGGCGAGTCATGTCAAGCAGCGCATGGCTTCATTTCGCAGCGGTTTCCGGAGCGGCATTGGTGCCGGCTGCAGTTGGCTCATCCGTCATTTCCTTCAGGATTACCTGGACCAGGTCCTGTGTAGAAACTACGCCTTGCAACCTGCTAAATTCGGTAACGGCGATATTTTCAATTTTGTGGTCAGCCATTAATTTGGCGACATCTTCTACCGTATCAGCGGGGCTGACTTCGAAAGCCTTGATGCGGCTGATTTCCCAGGCACGTACCACTTTCGCATTCTTTTTCTCGGAATGAAACTGGGCCAGTTCCTGTATGCCGATCATGCCGACGATGGCGCCGTTGGATCCCACTACTGGTACCGAAGATAAACCTTGTGCCGATAAAATTTCTTCGACTTGCTCGATCGTGTCTTCCGCATGCGCGGTCCACAAGGTCTTGTCCATTATTGAAGAGATCGGTGCACTGACAGCCGGCATGCTGTCAATTACATTCTCAACCATCATTGACGCGGGCGTCGGATCGTCGTCGACCAAGTCCAGTGCCGTGCCCGCTGCGCTCTCAGGCGCAGGAACGGCAGTCGTCCATTGCTCCATATTCAGTGCCGGAAATGTTTGCTTATCCATCGCATGCATCCTTATCAATAACAAAGAGGTACGCAAGCGGTCGCCTCATCCTGTTGCTGCGAGAGTATGTGAATCGGTTTGGAGTGACTGTTCGCTGGCGCACGAAACCCCGTGGCGGTAAGTAAAACAGCTGGATCCGATCGCATTGGCATGAAAGGATCGTGCGGATCAGAGACGCCTTTTTTGTGCCAATAGGTTTTTACAATGGAACCAGATGGTAATGCCGCGCGATGAATTTTCCTGTGAACGAATTGGTATTGTCTGACTCGAAACTGGCTTGGCAAGTTAATACTGGTGGACACATCCATCGGCGATAACTTGCAGTTACCGGGAGAAAAGGCATGTCACATGTATTGGTGGGGTTATATCGAAGCGAAGCACAGGCAAAGAATGCCATGAATGCCCTGGTTGCCAACGGCATCCAGGAAGACTATATCCGTAGCAGCCCGGAAAGCATGGTGGAAGATACGGAACAGGATACTGACTCCGATGGCGGCATCACCGGATTTTTCCGATCACTGTTTGGCGGCGATGATCACATGGCCCATGTGTATTCCGATGCGGTCAACCAGGGCAATACCATGGTCACGGTCGAAGTCGATGATGAAGTAAAAAATCAGAAAGCAATTGAAATTCTCAATCAATTTAATCCGATCGATATCGAGGACTCGGTGACATCGGGTACGGCTAGGGCCGGCACAGCCGCAGCAGCAATTGGCACAAGTGGCCCAACGGCAGACAGCCTTGCACAGGGTGCCCGCATTCCAGTCATTCAGGAAAAGATAGCAATCGGCAAGCGCGAAGTCCAGCGTGGCGGCGTGCGAATCGTGCAGCGGGTGAGCGAAACACCGGTGCAGGAATCGGTTCAGTTGCGCGAAGAGCATGTCAGCGTCGAACGGCGTCCGGTGAATCAGCCGATTTCCAGTGCGGATGTCGATGCGCTCACGGATCAAACTTTCGAGCTGACCGAAACGTCCCAGGAAGCAATCGTCTCGAAGCGCGCGCGTGTGGTGGAAGAAGTCGTGGTCGGCAAAGACGTCACTGAGCGAACCGAAACCGTCAACGATACCATTCGCCGGACCGATGTCGAAGTTGAACAGATCGATTCGAAAAAACCTGGCGCGAAAAAACGCAAGCCGCGCTGATCCGATAACGCCTGTTCCTTATTCCCGATTGATTGACCTGACTGCCGGCCGGCTGCAAATTTGCATGCCGCGGTCGGTAGTCAGGTCGAGATCTGGCGAAATCCAGTTTGGGAAGATATTCGACAATGCCTGTGACATTGCCTTTTAAATTATCGGGTGTTGGTTCTTTGTTTCAAGATAAGGCACTCTTGCGGTGAAGCTTGCCAGAATGCTAGTGGTTCCGGAACTGCAATAAATAAGCTTGTCGAAATTTTCGCATTGAGGCCGTCTATGTCCGTAATTGTTTCTTGAAACAATTGCAGCTGATGATGGTCTGATGAGTGAGGCAAGTTGCTTCTTATCAGGAGGGCAGGTCATGCAAGTCATTGAACTTGAAGCACTATCAGCACGACTGCACAGTTTGCAGGAGAAGCTGCATGCCACGTCGATGCCTGGCGACAAACCGCTGTCGGCATACGATCCTCTGGTGCAGGCAGCAAAAGAGTGCGAATTCATGCTGCCATCGGTGTTGACGGTGCGCTCACTGTTAGAAACCGTTGACCGAAAAATCGGCAACATCGAGGTACTGCTGGCAAGGGCGCGCACCCATGAAGATTTGCCAGAATCGGCACAGGTAGCAGCCGAGCAGGAATATACCGCAACCAGGGAAGATTATCTGGGAAGCATGCCTGATCAGCTGGAAGCGCGCGATCAATCCGTCGCACCTCGTTAGCAGCACCGGCTTGGCTGCAGTTTGACTTACCCGGCGCAGATCGGCATCCTGCTGAAGACCACGCAAGCCAAGTTACTGCTATAGATCAATAAACTGGTTTTGCAGCAAGCTAAAATAATTTCCAATGATAAATAATTATTGGAAATGAATATGAAATCGACGAAGCAGCTATTCAAGGAAGAATTGCGCCGCAAGCAGGCATTGAAAAAGCGAATGATGTTTTTTGGCGTGAGCGCAATTGTACTGAGCGTTACCTGTCTTACTTCGCTGATGCATGTATACGGTTAGTCAATCGTCAATCGCCAGTCAGGAGACTGGGAAGTCTCGACATCAGTCAGTCGGAATGAACTCGGTTTCATTTCGAAATCTGGCAAAAGCCGGACTTGAGGGAACTGTGTCAGACTCATAAGTCTCACCGTTTTCCGCAGCTTTCTAATTCCGAATACGACACTCCCGCCTCCGGCAATTGGCCCTCGTTTATTGCGACAATACCGCTGCATTCGATTTTCAAGCGCATCAAACGGCTGGAACCGATTGCGCATTTGCCTGCGGGTAGCGCAGCACCATTGCCAGGCTGATCACGCAAGCTGCCAGCATTACCAGCATCAGCGGGACTACTGAGCGCCCACCCATGAACGGCGCAGCACTCTGGGTGCCGCATGCACCGGCCACCAGCACCGACAAGACCAGCATTGCCGATGCGCGTCCCATCTGTGCCGGTGGCAGGTTCAATACTTCGCTGAATGTGGCCGGTCCGCGGATTGCCAGCGCGCTGCAGAATCCGCACCAGAAGATGGCGACGCCGGCAAATGATAATGGCAGTATCAGGCCGATCAACAGCATTGCCGCGCACAGCAATGCCTGCATCCATGCACCGAACTGTATCGCGCTGGCCATGCCCAGCCGCTTGCTGATGCGCCCCGACTGGCTGGCCATAATGATAAAGGACGCCACGCCCAGCACCTGCAGCGCTGAAAATGCCGATGGTCCCAGGCCCAGTGCATTGACCATCAATTGCGGCGCGCTGGCCACAAACGTGATCAGGGCACCGACGCTCAGCGCATGCGAGCTTGCCAGCCGGCGGAACTTGCGGTTGGCCAGTATGGCGCGATAGCTTGCACTGACCGACGGGTCCAGGCCGGGCAGTTCGCGCGGCGTCACCCGCACCACAAATGGCAACACCAGCAGCGTCAGCAAGCCCAATACCCAGAATGTCCCGCGCCAATCGGTATAGGCCAGCAATGCCGTGCCCAGCACCGGTCCGGCCGCCGGCACGATTGCTTCCACCATGTTGATGGTGGCAATGCCGCGTACCGCATCGGCATCCGACAGCGTAGCCCGCACCACGCTGGGCGCCACCACCATTGCCGCGCCGGCGGCAATGCCCTGGACCAGGCGCATCACCAGCAAGACTTCGATCGAGCCTGCAAGGGCGCAGCCGGCGCTTGCCGCCACCAGCATCCAGGTACCGATCTTGACCGATTGACGCGGACCGAGTCGTGTCAAGACATTTGCCCACAGCAGCTGCGACGCAGCCAGGCCTGCCAGAAAGATCGCAATCGTTGCCTGCGCCAGCGTCACATCGATGCCGAACGAGGCTTGCAGATTGGTCACCGCTGGCAAATACAGATCCATCGCCAGCATGCTCGCGCAGGTGACCAGGGAAAGCGGCAGGATGGTTCTCACGGACGCAGAGGACATGACAAAAAGGGCTGAACAGTCTGAAAGGCTCAATGATAAGCGAGCGCCGTCGAATATTTTCCTTTTATTGCGCCGGCGCCGGCCCGGATCAGCCTGATTTTCGACGAATACGGTTCATCCGGCAGCAGCCGGCAAACACCGCCATGCCAAGCGCCGTCAGCGGCAGATACAAGATCCAAGCAATACCGGACTCGCGCACGGGCACAGCCAGCGTGATCCATGCCTGAAAGCCGATTAACAGCAGGTTCAGCAGCACCAGCCCGAGCACGCAGGTGCGTATTTTCATCGGACTGAACAGCCACACGAGAACGAGCAGCAGGTGCGGCAAGGCTTCATACAGATAATTGGGCAAAAAATAGGCGGCCATGTAGGTGCTATCAAGATGCCCACCTCGATAAAAACTCCAGCAGATCAAAGCTGCCGGCTGGGCAGTCAGGACCGTGGTGGCAACCGCGGCGGCGATTCTTCTTGTCATGGTGTTCCTGGACTGGTCATTTACCCGCAGGATAGACAAGCAGAACCGGGCAGTACAGTCGCATCGGAAAAGTATCAACAGTCAATGCTGCACGGCGCATCTGGGCACACGTGCGTTTTGGTGCAAGTCTATTTCGTCGGATTCGCTGCCGGGTAGTCAGCGGTGCTGAGAAGTGAAAAGTGCCGGCTCAGGAGCCCAGTACCGTGACCACGACGCGCCGCTGCTGCGCGTTGGTGCGATGCTCCCAGAGAAAGATTCCCTGCCAGGTGCCAAGCAGCATCCGGCCTGCACCGATCGGCACCGTCAACCCGCAATCGGTCAGCACGCTGCGCGCATGAGCTGCCATGTCATCCGGCCCTTCATTGCCATGGCGATAAGCAGGATCGCCATCCGGGGCAAGCCGTGCGAGGATCGTGTCGAGGTCGCGCCGCACGTCAGGGTCGGCATTTTCGGTGATGGTCAGCGAGCAGCTGGTATGCTGCACGAACACATGCACCAGGCCGGTCTGCACGCCGGACGCAGTCACCGCCTTGGCGACTGCGTCGGTGATGTTGCGGGTGCCACGCCCCGGCGTGGAAAATTCGAGGATGCACTGATAGTTCATCCGGCCTCCATTTTGCGTCGGCAATGGCTGATCATTTGTGCCGGAGTGACGCAGAACCGGCAACCAGGTTCTCAGCCAGCCGGCTTGTGACCCATCACTTCGCCCAGCCGGATTGCGCGCGTCGCCGTCCACTCCGGATTGAATTCGAGTACGCCACGTGGAAACAGCATCACGACTGTCGAGCCGAGCAGAAAGCGGCCCATTTCCTCGCCTTGTTTCAGCACGATTTGCTGATCCCGGTAATCCCATTCGCGCACCTGGCCTTTGCGGGTCGGATTCACCACGCCATGCCATACGGTTGCCATACTGCCGACGATGGTGGCACCCACCAGCACCAGGACAAAGGGGCCAAATGCCGACTCGAACACGCACACCACACGCTCATTGCGTGCAAACAATCCCGGCACGCCAAGCGCTGTCGTCGGGTTCACGGAAAATAGCGCGCCCGGCACATAGATCATGCGCGTCAATCGGCCGTCGCACGGCATGTGAATCCGGTGGTAGTCGCGCGGACTCAGGTACAAGGTGGCAAAGCTGCCATGATCAAACTGGGCGGCCAGCGTGCGGTCGCCGCCGACTAGCGCAGTGGTCGAATAGCGATGGCCTTTTGCCTGGAAAATCTGGTCATGTTCGATCGTGCCGAACTGGCTGATCGCGCCGTCGACCGGGCAAATGAAATCGGCATCGGCAATCGGGCGCGCATCCTTGTGCAGTGCGCGGGTGAAGAAATCGTTAAAGCTGGAATAACTCGACAGATCCGGGTTCAGCGCCTCGCTCATGTTGACGCCGTACTTGCGCACGAACCAGCGAATCAGCTGCGGCGTGTAGCGTCCTTCCTGCGCGCCGGCGACCCGGCCGGCGAATCGCGTCAAGGCCTGCTTTGGCAAAAGATATTGATGGAATACAGAAATACGCTTGCGCACGGCCGACCTCGGGGAAAAGAATTGGCTCGATTATACCGCCATGGGCTTTGGCAACATATTGTTGCGGCGCGCGACGTTGCCGGCTTTCTGCTGATCCAAGCCAAGTATCGGGGCATTTTTACCTGATCGGCGTTCGCGGCGTAAAATTGGCAGCAACGGCCGTGCCGGCTGCAGAAATCGTTGTCAAAGCGTTTGATTGTTCATTTTCTGGCAGAGGCAATCCCCAGTCGCACCTTTTTGTTGCCGCTAGTGCCGCTTAACCAGATTGAAAGGCCTGTAAATTGACTACCCGTTTAAAGATCGATTTTGTCTCGGATGTGTCTTGTCCATGGTGCATCATCGGATTGAATTCCCTGCAGCAAGCGCTCGATTCGCTCGGTGCCGAGGTCGCAGTCGACCTGCATTTTCAGCCATTCGAGCTTAATCCTGCAATGCCGGCTGCAGGACAGGACCTGGATGAACATTTGACCGAGAAATATGGCTTGACGCCGGATCAACTGGCCCAAAACCGTGCAGCGATTCGATCCCGCGGCGAACAAGTCGGCTTCACTTTCAATATGGACAAGCGCAGCCGGATCTACAACACCTTCGATGCCCACCGGTTATTGCATTGGGCAGGCTTGCAGGGGCGGCAGCGGGAACTCGAGGATGCACTGTTTGAAGCTTACTTCACCCACGGTGAAAATCCGAGCGCGCACGATGCGCTGACCCGGCTGGCGGGCCAGGTCGGGCTCGATGCCGCGCAGGCGCAGAAGATTTTGTCGAGTGATGCGTATGTCGCCGAAGTGCGGCAACAGCAAAGTTTTTATCAGGCACAGGGCATTCACTCGGTACCGTCAATCATCATCAATGACCGTCACCTGATTCAGGGCGGTCAGCCTGCCGAGGTATTTGCGCAAGCGCTGCGCCAGATCGCGCAAGAGACTTGAACGGGAGCCGGCTCGAACAGGAATCGGTTGCTGATGTACATTCAATCAGGCTGCGGCCATGATCCGGCGAGGGGCCCAGTGCATACTTGAGTGACCGCTTTGTGAAAATGAGGATTGTGAAAATGAATAGCCAATAGTCGGCAGTAGCCTTGCAGTAGTTCACGATGGATTTGGGAAAAATTCCGCTAATTTCTGCTTGCCAATCGAAAATTCGCTTTATCTGGCACTGTTAATCACTATAAATTTTAATAACTCATTTCCACATGTTTGCTACCATTTGGCGTGCAATTACCGCCTGATTTTGTTCAGGCGCAAACAGGGTTGCCAGACCCGTATCCTATACTTCCTGATACAGCATTTGAAAGCCCCGGAGAACCGCTTTGCTCTGTAAAGCCAAGACCGAAGCAGCTCCGCGAGGCATGGAGAATGGAAGATGGAAAACAGCGAAGCAAGCTTCAACCTGGTGCTTGCGGTACATCATCGTAGTCAGGATTCTCCCCAGTCTTTAGCGATTTTTTCCGAGGAACGCGCTGTCACCTACGGCCAGCTTGGCCATTGTGCGTCCGGATTGGCCGATCGCCTTCAGCGCAGTCCCGGATGGGCCAGTCATCCTGGCATGCAACCGCGTGTGGGCATCCTGGCATCGCGCAGTGCCGAAGCCTGCATTGCCTTACTGGGTGCCTGCTGGGCGGGCGCGACCTATGTGCCACTCGGCGTTAAATTGCCCGAGGAACGGCTTCTCGCACTCCTGTCACTGTGCAAGCTTTCGGCAATTGTCACAGACGAGCAGGGTGCCAGGTTGTTGAGCGACAGAGTTTTGCAGGACGCACCCGCGACAATCTATGCGCTCGGCCCCGGACCTCCTGATCACGTGGGTAACAGCAGGGCGATCTGGCTTGACCGCGAATCGCTGGCGGCAAGCGAGCTGGTGCAGCCTGTGCATGTGAATGCGGCCGACCTGGCTTACATCATCTTCACTTCAGGCTCAACCGGCATGCCAAAGGGAGTGATGATTCCGGCCTGCGCAGTGCGCCACTTCATCGAAAGCCTGACGGCGCTGGCAGGTTTGCGCGCTACAGACCGCGTTCTCGATACCGCCGAACTGACGTTCGATGCATCGGTGCAAAATATGTTTTGCACCTGGGAAGCTGGCGCTGCGCTCTATTTGCTGCCAGCGACGCGGGTGATGAATGCGGTCAGGTTCGCACACAAAAACGCACTCACGGTATGGACTTCTGTTCCATCGCTGGTTGGCCTGCTGCGGCAGGTGAAAGCACTGAGCCCGAATGCGCTGCCCACGCTGCGGCTGGCGCTCTTCGGCGGCGAACCTTTGTCCATAGGAACGGTAGATGCATGGCGAAGGGCAGCACCCGCTTGTGCCATCTACAATGTCTATGGCCCCACAGAAGTGACGGTCGATTGCCTGAGCCAGCTTGTTACCGATCCGATACTGCTCACCCCAGGGCGCGACGTGATTCCGATCGGAACAGCCTTGCCTGGTTGTGAAGCAGCCGTACTGGACGCCGCAGGCAATCCGGTGCAAGACAATTGTTCCGGAGAATTGGCAATTGCCGGTGCGCAGCTGGCGACCGGCTATCTGGATGCGCCGGATTTGACCGCTGCAAGATTTCCGATCTTGCAAGGCAAGCGCTGGTATCTGACCGGCGATCTGGCAATGCGTGATATGACGGGAACATTCCATTGTCTGGGCCGCATCGATAACCAGATCAAGGTGTTGGGTCATCGGGTCGAGCTCGAGGAAATCGATGCGCACTTGCGCATCGCGGCGCAAGCCGATATGGTCGCCACGGTTGCCTGGCCGATTTCTGATGGCAGCGCGCAGGGATTGGTCGCGTTTGTCGCAGCGCAGTCGATCGATGATGTCGATATCATCGATCGACTGAAAACGCGCCTGCCGCACTACATGATTCCCAGCCGGATTATCGCTTTGGAAAACATGCCGGTAAATGCGAGTGGCAAAGTCGACCGCAAGGCTGTGCAGCATCTTCTCCAGCAAGGCGTCAGATAATGTCTGGCCCTGCCTTATCCGACGAGCCGCTTGGCAAAGCAGAAAATCTTCGCGCAACGCCGCGTCAGCTTCGCGACCTGTGGGCAATCGATCAGCGTGAACCTGTGGTGCGCCTGGCCCAGTCGCCGGTCGGCAAAATGATCCTCATCGGATGTTTTGCGGCAGTTGCCAAATTGGCTGGCATCGGCATCATTGTGGTCTTGACGGCAGCGGCATTCGCCTACTTGCCAAAATATCGCGGCTGGATTGCGCTTGCCGGTGCCTTGGTGGCGCTGGCGTACAGCCCCAAGTTCAGGCAGGAAGGGACGTACGCAATCCTGCTCCAGGAAGGGATGCCTGTCGCAATCGCGCCGACGCTGGGAATGTCGGCATTGGTCGCCTATTTTATTATCGTGGTCGCAGTATTGTTGCTGGTGCGGCGAAACAAGACGCTGTTGATGGCTCGCCGGCCGGTACTCAGCCTGATCGGATTGGCGGCGTTGCTGAGCGCATTGGCGACTTCTCCGATCCTCAGTGGCTTGCCACGTGCCGCGGCATGGGCATTCTTGAGTGTGTTCACCGCGTACCTCTGGTTTGCAGCATATGCACTGGTTGACCAGCGTTCGCGGGAGCGCAGTCCGCTGCCTTTTCAAATCGGCATACTTCATCCGTTCTGGGGATCGTCCGCGACGCCTTATGGTAAAGGTGGCGCGTTTTTGCGCAAGCATCAGGCAAAGACGGCTGAAGAACTGGCTGTTACCCAACTTAAAGGTGTAAAGCTGCTGGTCTGGGCCATGTTTCTCGCGTTGCTGAGTAAGGTCCTGCATGGTTTGTTCGAACTGCAACTGGGAATCCCGAAGCCGGATATCGCCTACGCGGCATTTGCACAAGGTAATCCGCTACCGATCTGGACCAGTTGGGCCAGCATCATCTGGGCCACATTCGGTGGCGCGTTGTCACTGGCAATTGCGGGTCACAAAATCATTGCATTGGCACGCATCGCCGGCTTCAGGCTGCCGCGCAATACCTGGCGCCCGCTGGAGTCGCGCACCCTGGCCGAATTCTGGAATCGCTATTACTACTATTTCAAGGAATTGCTGGTCGAGTTTTTTTTCTTCCCGACCTTTCTGAAGGTGTTTCGCAAGCATCCCCGGCTGCGGGTATTTTTTGCCACATTCATGGCCGCCGGTGTCGGCAATGCGCTGTATCACTTCCTGCGCGACATTCACTACGTGGCCACCATGGGCTGGCGGCCAGCCATTGAAAGCTATGCGAGCTACCTGTTGTATTGCACGATTCTGGCAATCGGGATTGGCATCTCCCAGGCCAGAACCAGTGCCGGCAGAAAGTTGTCGACAACATTTCCCGGGTCATTGCGGTCGGTGCTGTGTGTATGGGGTTTTTTTGTATTGCTGTATGTTTTTGGCGATGAGACAAGAAATTTTGCACTGCGGGACCGCTTTTCTTTTTTTGCGAGTCTTTTTGGATTCTGACGATGGATGCCACAGCCAAATTGCAGTTGCGCGAGTTTTTGATGGAAAGCCTGGCCGATGCCGGCGATCGGCAAGATTTTGCCGAGGAGAGCTCACTTTTTGTCAGCGGCAGGCTCGATTCCCTAGCGATGACCAGGCTGGTGATGTTTCTGGAAGAGCAGTTCGAAATCGATTTTGGCAAAGTCGATTTCGATATCGACCTGATCGATTCATTCAACGACATTCAGTCATTCGTGGCCGCTCAGAAGGTGTAATGCGCTTGCGCCGCCGGGCGTTGACGTGATCTTGCTCCTGCTCCTGCAGGACGCCCGGGCAGCTTCCATGCACACGATGTGCAGTAGCTGGAACGAGCCATTGCGCAATATAATGTACCGGTTATTGATTGTGCCAGTCAGGCACCGTACAAATAGGGAAATAGCTGATGATGACGATATTCGCTGCGCCGGTTTTTGATGGAACTGTGATTGTTGAAGGCAATGAACTGTTCAAAGGGCAGGGATCTGCAACGCAATGGGCGCAGAAACTGGCTGCTGAAATCGGCAGCGTGGTGACAGTCAAGAAAATCGGTGCCGGCTGGGCTCTGTGTGGTTCGGTCGATGGCGAAGAGTGTGTCTGGGGGATTTACGGGCAACGCCTCAAGCGCATCAATTAATGTCCATCGATAGTCAACCAGGCATTACGCAACAGGCGTCACCCAAATGCAATAGGCGGATCGTCTGTTCAGACCGTCCGCCCATCCACGAACAGCATCACGCCAGATAATTAATCGTGATGCTTGTTCTTGCCATGGTGCTTATTCTTGCCATGATGCTTGTGTTTAACTTTGGGTGCAATGACCTGCTGTTCTACATAAACCGTACGCGGCTGTACATATACTGTTCGTGGTTGAACATAGACAGGCTGCGGCTGCACGACGACCGCTGGTACGCCGATTGTCACATCGACCGAGGCCGCAGCAGCAGGTGCGACTGCGAGCATGAATGTGGCGCCGGCAATGACGCCTGCGGCAACAATTTTCATATAGTTATTCAATTTCATTCTCCTGAGTTGTAATGCATGTAATGCATGATTAAACCGCACTCTACGACTTGTATCCAGCTAGAAACGGTAACGCGTGTGACAAGGTGTTTCTTTCGGCTATCGCAAGTCTGGATGCAGCTGCTATTTCCTTAGTGCATTAAAACTGATGGGAAACGTACGGTCTGTGCGCAAACGTACATGCCCAGGGCAACCTGCGGCTGCAACTGAATCTCGGTCATCGCCGGGCGCTGCGGATTGCAAAAACTGTGCGATATCGCACAGAGGCAGGTCTGGATTAAGGCTATCGTGGGGAGTTGATCTGCTTCAGATTGAATGTTGATCAACCAGGGCCGGCACTGACAATTCGTTGCTGCCGAGTGCAATGCAATATACAAGGAGGCTATATGGCCAATGTCGTCAAAGTGATCGAAGTATTGTCCGAATCATCGAAGAGCTGGGAAGATGCTGCTGCACAGGCAGTCGCCAAAACAGCAGAAACAATGCATGGAATCAAATCGATTTATATCAAGGACATGCAGGCGCAAGTCGAGAACAACAAAATCACCAACTACCGTATCACTGCAAAAATCACCTTCCTGCTCGACTGAAGTACGGCGCTGCAATCGTGAAGTCAGGATTGCATCAAGCCTTGCATGTATCCATGCTGGCACCAAACGGGATTGATGGCATCCAAAACGATGCGATCAATCCTGCCCAGGCCGGCGCGCAAACCTTTATCTGAAGCCGGATTGAACGCTCAGCAGCACAATCACGACCATCAAAACAAAAGAAACGCTTTTCCAGAAAATCACCGGACTGCGCTCAATCAGGGGTAGGCGTGTTTTTTTCAGAAATGTCCGGTTTGGCGTATGCAGGTCAAACACAAATTCGGATAATTCCTGGTAACGCTTGTGTGGATCCGGATGCACTGCCTTCATGATCGCTTCATCGATCCAGACTGGAATTTCGCGGTGATCATCGAGCACCGATTGATAACTTAACTTCCCTTGCGCGGCTTTGGTGCGGGATTTAGCGACGTCGATGCCATAAGGGAGTTTTCCGGTCAACATTTGATAGGTAATCACACCCAAAGAAAACAGATCCGAGCGCGATGTGCCGCTTTCACCGATAAAATATTCCGGCGCCGTATATTGGGCGGTGCCGAGCAGATTGTTACGCTCACTGGCGGGCGTCATTTCCATGATGCCGGCCACACTGGTCGAGCCAAAATCGATGATTTTCACGGTGCCGGTGCTATCGATCATGATATTGGCTGGCCGCAAATCCTGGTGCAGCATTTCCATGCGGTGAAACGCGCGCAAGCCCTTGGCAATTTGTTCAATGATGCCGCGCACTGTATCGATGGCCGGCTTCGGATTGTCGATCATCCACTGGGCCAATGTCTGGCCCTCGACGAATTCGGTGACGATATACAGATAGTGCCGTTTTCGTGTCTGCAGACAAGGCTTCAGTACATATGCACTATTGATGCGCCGGGCCACCCATTCTTCCATCAGGAATCTTTCCAGGTATGCCGGATCCCCCTGCAAGTCAATTGAAGGTGTCTTGATGATTACCTGCGTGTTGGTTTCACTATCTATGGCGAGATAGACGTGACTGCGACTGCTGGCATGCACTTCACGAATGATTTTATACCCGTCAAATGCCATCCTGGCTTCAAGGATCGGCGGGAACGGTAATGCGGATAATTTCTGATAAATCTCGTTGGCTTCCGGACTGGGCAATTCCTCGACTCTGACGATTTGAAGCGTGAGGTTATCCTTGCTGCCGCGCCGGTAGGCTTCTGCTGCGATCGTTTTGGCGGCCTGGTCCAGGTCTTCGCGACTGCGATCGATCGACGCCAGGATGAAGCTGGCGTCGGCATGCTCATAGACGCCATCTGTCGCAAACAGAAATATATCGCCTGGTTCGACCTGCAGCGTGCGGTAATCGATATCCAGCTGCGGATTGGTGCCCAGGGCACGGCTCAGATAGCTCTGTTCTGCCGATAGCCAGACCCGATGGTCATTGGTCAGCTGCTCCAGCGTATTGCCGCGCAACTGGTAGATGCGCGAATCGCCAGCATGGAAGATATGGGCAGTGGTCGACTTGATGACCATAGCGCTCAACGTGCACACATAGCCGCGGTCTTTGTCGTATCGGTACTGGCTTTGCTGGTTCTGTGAATGCAGCCAGGAGTTGGTGGCGACCAGGACCCGCTCGATCGACGTTTTGACGGTCCAGGCATCGGAGGTGCAGTAGTAATCTTCCAGAAAGCCGGTGACGGCGGATTGGCTGGCAATCTGGCTGACTTCACTGCTGCTGATGCCGTCGGCGACTGCAATGGCAATGCCTTTCGAAGTCAATTGGGGTTCTTTCGGTATGTAGATACCGTGAAAATCCTGGTTGACTTCCTTGCGCCCCTTGTCGGAATACTGTCCGACCGCTACTTTTAACTGGTTGGCCATTTTGATATGAAAAGAGCCCCAGTCCCTGATGGGGCTGGGGCTCTTGTGGTGTCATGCTGATTAATTGAACGAACGCTTAGGTGCGGTTTTCACGTGGGTCGTATACAAAGTCAGCCCGGTAAATGTCAGTCCGCCGACGAGGTTGCCCAGGACAGTTGGAATTTCATTCCAGATCAGATAATCCATGATCGAGAAATTACCACCAAGGAGCAAGCCGGACGGAAAGAGAAACATGTTTACGATGGAATGCTCGAACGTCATATAAAAGAAGACCATGATCGGCATCCACATGGCAATGACCTTGCCGGTCACCGTGGTGGAAATCATCGCACCAACCACGCCGGTCGATACCATCCAGTTACACAGCATGCCACGGACAAACAAGGTCAGCATACCTGCTGCGCCATATTGGGCATAGCCCAGTGTCCGCGCTTCACCGATATGTCCAATTGCTTTGCCCACAGCATTGGGCTCAGTCGAAAAGCCGAAGGTGAAAGTAATTGCCATCAGAACGGCCACCGTGAACGCCCCGCCAAAATTGCCGACAAATACCAGTCCCCAATTCCTTAAAATGCCACTGATAGTGACGCCTGGACGCTTATCCAGATAGGCAAGCGGTGTCAACACAAACACACCGGTCAGCAGATCGAAACCCAGCAAGTACAGTATGCAAAAGCCGACGGGGAATAAAATCGCACCAGCGAGCGGATTGCCGGTCTGGACATTGATCGTCACTGCAAATGCGGCAGCCAGGCAGAGGATTGCGCCGGCCATATAAGCCCTGATTAATGTATCCCGAGTCGACATGAAAATTTTTGATTCGCCGGCATCGACCATTTTTGTGACAAATTCCGAGGGCACTAAATACGCCATGATATTTCCTTCTAAGTGCGCGATTGATACAGCCAATCTATTAAACAGCAAACGATTGTTGAAGAGGATTTGCAGGTGCACTGCATTAGTACAGCGAGCACTGCATTAATGCAGAGAGCACTGCGTTAGAGCAATATGCGGGCCAGGATGGATCGGGCGCTTCAAGATGGTGTTATATCGGGTGTGCGCATGCGGTGCTGCGACTGCAGGCGGGATGGTGGCGACAGGAAGGATGAAAAAACGCACCATCTTGTTACGTCATGTGTCGTGTTGGTGCGTGGCTGCACCACTGGGGACCGATGGTGCACGGGATCGATGGCGAGCGCGCCGTCGCTTGCCGGAATTTTACGTAGCATTCTCCGGATCATGGCCTCTTGTGGCGAATGTCGTGCCGCCGTCGTCTTGTGCGGCATCGGTTTCGCACCGGATCAGGCAATCCGGCCATTATTTCCCATTGATTTCCAATTGGTGCAAGCTAAGTGCAATCGTCGGCGCCGAGCAGACTGCGCTTTCGTTCTGGACTTTTTCCGGGGCATATCAAAGCGACGTTGCGCAGGACCGATCAAGCAGATTGATTCAACGCCTCGTCAATCCGATGCCTGGGCCCGGTGCTTCACCAGGATTACTAATGCAATGCCGCCAAGTATCGTGACCGACGCCAGCACCATGCGCAGCGTGATCGGCTCTCCAAGAAAAGCGGTGCCGCCCACAGCCGCGATCGCCGGCACGCAAAGCTGCACAGCCGATGCATGGGTAACGCGCAACGCCGGCAACACGGTGTACCAGATCGCATACCCGATTCCTGATGTGAGGGCGCCGGATGCCAGCGCATAGATCAATCCCGCGCGGTCCACAGAAATGCTGCTGAACATAACCAGGCTCATCAATGCAGCAATGCAGGCAGCCCGCAGGAAGTTTCCGGCGGTTGCCTGGATGGGATTGGCTACTCGCTTGCCCCGCAAGGAATAGATGCCCCATGCAACACCGGAACCCATCATCAGCATTGAGTCGAACAAGGGCGGGGCGGAAAGACCCGGCAGCAGCAAGCCAACCAGGCCTGACACGGCAAGCGCCAGGCCGCAGAATTGCATCTGGTGCAAGCGCTCACCCTGCCAAATGCCATGGCCGATCATGGTTGCCTGGACTGCAGCAAACAGCAACAGCGCGCCGGTTGCGGTAGACAGGCCCGCATACGAGAAAGAAAGGCTGGTCGCATAAGCAAACAGCGCCAAAGCCGAGCCCCAGTTGCCGGTATCGACGTCGGATGCGCCACGTTTTGCCCAGACCAGCAGCAACAGCATCAATGCACCGGAAACCAAACGAATAGTCGTAAAGCTGGCGGCATCAATTCCGGTGCGTGTCAGCGCTACCCGGCACAGCAGAGAATTGCCCGCAAACGCCATCATGGTCAACGCTGTCAGGGCAACTATGCGTACACGGGACATTGGTTTTCTTTTGCTTTTTCCAACGGAAAATGGGTGGGATCGGCAGGTCGGCCAGATGTGAAGCGCCCGGCGGGACGAACCTCACGTACCGGCCGCAGCATTATCAAAACCAGATTGCCTTAATCCTGCATCATAGCGGGCAAGCCAAAGCCAGTGTTTACAATAATCGTGATTTTTAAATTGACATTTGCTGGCGCTGGGCAGTTCTCTACTGAAACCGGCTCCTGATGGCAAAACCGAAGAAGGTACTGGTAAGCCGACGATTGCCGGCAAACTAGGTATGGAAATGGGAATTCCCGGTATGAATCCGAATATTGCTGTTGCCTGTATCAGTCCGGATCAGGTAACTTCGCGGCACTTTCCCTGGTCTTATTGGTCTTTCCAGCCCGCGAAGGCATGTCGCATAAACCGCAGACATAGTGCTTGTGCAAATCGAGCTGATTGACGACGAACTGGCCGCTGCATTTTTTACATTCCATGCTCGACAACATTTTGCTTTCAAAAAAACGCACCAGCGTCCACGCGCGGGTCAGCGATAAGACCGGCTCTTCATTTTCCTCGACTTCGACCTGTTCCAGATAAAGGCGATACGCCTTCATGATCGCTTCGATCCCGGAAATCTGTGCGTGTTCCACCAGGTACTTGTGAATATTAATGTAGAGCGATGCATGGATATTTGGCTGCCAGGTAATGAACCAGTCGGTGGAGAACGGCAGCATCCCTTTCGGCGGCGAGACACCCTTGATCTCCTTGTACAGGTTCAGCAAACGCTCACGTGAGAGCGAGGTTTCCGATTCCAGCAGCTGCAGCCGCGCGCCCAATTTAATCAGGCCAATCGCCAGTTGAATTTCCTGTGCTTCAGTGACGACGCTTTTTTTGCGCATCCTTCAACCTTTAACTCAAATCGTAAACGGGTATAACCTCGGGGTGTAACGTCGTATGGTGTCAGGCCATCAGCTTGCCAATGCATGCGCGGCGAGCGCGGCGCAGCAAACACTGATCTGGCATAGATGACGAAGAACTTTGCGGAAGCGATTGTGCTTGGCAGTTTCGGCTGCGATCTGTCGTGCGACCAAAGCCACCTTCCTGCTGGTCGATTCGGCATTGTACTGCTGCGGTTTGGCGGCGGCGGTAGTTGCTTGCCTCGACACCGATGGCGCGACCGGTGTGACAGATGCTGCAGGTGCGGGCCTCGGTGGTGGTGCGACAGGGTTTGGCCTGTCGCGCAGGACCGGCTTTTCCTGGCGTTGCACGGTGCCGGCTGCAGGCCGGGGTTTTGCCGGAATAATCTTGATATTTCCGGTCGTCAGCATGTAACACAACTCGTCGATGCTCGGCTTGCGCTGATGGATTTTCTGCCACTCTTTGGCAAGGTTGGTGAAGTCCGGACCCAGCAAGGCATGATAGAGGTGTTCGCCCATCTCACGTCCTTTTTCGAGCGCCTGCGCCAGCAGATTATCGTGAATTTCATTGGCGACTTTTGCCAGTTCCTGGGCGTGCCTTGGATCGCGACAGGCTTTAAGCTCCGCAATCAAATCGAGATACTCGACCGGCCCGCTGATCTGGACTGGCGGCTCCAGTATCAGCCTGGGATCCACTTTTCGTAACTTGAGAAGCGCCTGCACTTCGGGCTGCAACTGCGGGGCAATTGGCAAGCCGCCGGCCTGCGCATCGACCGACCGCGCCGGGCTGGCGAACAGAGACGATTTTTTGTAACCCGCCAAATACGAAAGCCACGGCTCCAAATCGGCCTTTGGCAGGGAAAATGGACTGCTCCATGTGATGCCATCCTCCGCTGCGCTCAGAGCCACCAGCGCAGAGCGCATCTCCGGCAGCGCGCGAACACGGTCGCTCCATTGATGCATCGATGTCGCCGCGTGGCCGGTCAGTACAGTTTGGGGAGAAGCAGGCTTGGTGCTGTCTGGCGCGGACTGTAGGCCGTTACCATGCGTTTGCTGGCCTGGGCTATCCGGTAATGGTTGCGTGATTTTCTGCATGAATTGCAATTCCTGGCCGCGCGCAGGTTTGGCGCGCAGTTGGCCTTGCGTTTGCAGGATGGTGGCTGCATGATCGGCCCGCTTTTGCTGCGTGCTTTGCAATTCAACGATATCGTCGATTACATCTGTCAAGCGATCATGCATTGTATGCGGCATTCTTCAAGTTGGGCAGCTAATACTGTCAGCTACAGCGGCGAATGAAAAAACGAATCAAGCGCATCAAATGATGATTCTTCTTCATTCCAGCAGCAGTCGCCAGCAATCAAACGATTGCTTCAGCCGCCTGTGCCGACATCACCAGGGATGCGTGTGAAGGATTGGACGCCTTCTCGTTCTTGTTGTTGAGCAGGGTAGTGAGGATTTCCCGGTCATCAAAGCGGAAGCGCGACAGCATCATGTTGGATGATGCCAGCTTCAATATCTGGCTGTTACTCATGCTGGCAATCAAGTCGGCAATCTCGCCGCTGATGCTCAGGCGGAAAATGGCCTCGGCCCGATCATGCCGTATCAATTGCGCCGCGATCATCAGATAGCTGAGATTGAGATCGCGAATTTCAGACAAATAGTCATTTGACGGCATGTCATAACCCTTCTTTATTATTGTGTAAAAATTTCTTGTGACGTTACCAGTGTCTCAGCCATTGTTTTGTCTGTGACAACACCCAGTTTTCTGATCAGCCGCGACTTATCCACCACGCTGATCTGGTCCAGCAAAACCAACCCCTGCTTCTTTATGAATGTGATCGGAATCCTGAACGGCGCCGGCATATCGCTGGTGCTGATCGGTGCAGCCAATACGGTGCCCAGGTGTTCATTCATCTCTTCCGGCGAAACAATCACGCAAGGCCAGCTCTCATGCTTGACGCTACCGACTGCCTTGTCAAAATCAATCAGCCATATTTCGGCGCGCTTCACCATGAGAAGTCGGTTTCCAGATCTTTGGCAATCAGCGGCCATTGAATGACCGTGTCGTCATCGGATGCAGCGATCATCCTGCTGGCCTGCTCCCATCCCTCACGCAGCTTCTTGGCAGGCTTGCGGATCATGATTGCATCGCCTTCAACCTGAATGTCGACTTCGCCGATGTCAAGGCCGGTTTGCACGAGGAACGGCTTGGGAATCAGTATCCCCAGTGAATTCCCCATCTTGCGAATCGAAGTCTTCATATAAATTACTTTAATTAAAACGCTTTAACTAAAATCAAGTTATTACATTGTGCGCATTGAATAATAACAATATTAGTACAAACATTAGTTGACCTGAAACAATTATTTTTGGGTTCTGGGTGGTAGGTTATATAGGAATGAGCGTCATTTTCACGCCATCAAACGGGCCTCAATCAGGTCAAAAAAGACGACCAATTTCTTGATTTCAAGGGCGTCAGGATAAAAAATTGTATGTTTGATGGGAACCAACTGACACGAAGCTTGTCTTGTTCGATCATCTCTGCAGTCGTTGTTTTTAAGCAACATCGGAAGGGCAATGCCTGTCTTTGTTTCATCGTGATCCGCTTTGAAATCCGACATTGTTGTAACAAACACGTCGGCCAGGCATGCATATCGGTGCGGCGCCGTGTGCGGTGACGAGCGGCTGCTCGGCATGATCACCGGCCGTGACATCCCCACCTGCGTGGTTGCCAACGGCAAGCCGCATGTCGATGTGCTGGTAGCCTGACTTGACCGGCCCGATGCGCTGGTATTTCGAAGATCAGGCCATCGGTGAATTCATGCAGAAAATGGGCGGCGGGCACATCAGAACAATGCCCGTGCTGAGTCGCGATATGGAATTGGCCGGCGTGGTGTCACTGGGTGACCTGGTGATACGGTAATCAGGACATATAGACAGTTCACTGGAAGAACTCTCTTCTCCGATGCCGCCGCAACGCCCCAGCACCGGCAAGCAATTGTCATTGCACGATATCGGTCTCGCAGCAGGCTAGTGCCGCGGCGACGCCAGCGGGCGAATCCAGGCTGCCTGCTTTGTCGTTAGATGTGGCCTTGCCTGGGCTGAGACTTCCCGGCAGGAAGCGATTGCACGCGAGCTCGGCGCAATGCAAAAAAGACAGGGCAGTGCCCTGTCTTTTTAGAGTGAAGCAGCCAGATTTACTTGCTGGCGGCTTCTTTCATGTTTACTCGGCCTTGCGATTTGACCGCTGCAGCATCGATTCCGGCATTGCCTTTGTCGGCATTTGCGTCCATCGTCACTTTCAACAATTTGGCATCGGCATTGACTGCAGCCTTGTCCGCCTTCGCATCAGCCTTGACGATGGCCGAATCAGCCTTGGCGGTCACGCTTACTTTGTCTTCGGCATCGGCGCTAGCGACTTTGGCGCGGGATTTGGCGGTTACCTTCTCCGCTTTGGCGCGTGCTTTTGCTTTTGATTTGTTTGCCTTGGCAGTCGCTTTGCTTACCTTGACATCTGCCTTGGCATCGGTCTTTGCTTCAGCCTGGTCGGCTTTCAGCGCCGAAACGCCGGCTTTTGATTCAGCTTTCACTGCGTCTGGCGTGGCAGCGGCAGTTTGTGCAAAGGCGGAAGTGGCGAACAGGCCGGCAATCAATACAGCGATTAATTTATTCATTTGGTATTCCCTTTAATTTTTCATTTGTGAAAGTGCGCCCAGGAGTGCCGGCAGGCCGTCGCGATACATGCGTCATTTCTGGTGGCCTTCCAGCAGCACTTGGTGGAGTGGAGAATAAACGCCGTCAGGAGTGCAGTCGGTGCGCTAACGTACCTTCCAGGACATTTGCCGGAATCTGCTTTTTTAGATGCACAAAGGGCGCCTGGCCAGGCGCCATGGTGGCCTCACACCGCAACCGCCAGCAGATCGACAAAGGGCAGTCGATGAAGGGGCATGCCTGTATATTCGGTACCGGTTCCCGGTTGATGGATGGTTTAATGGCGCTGATCGCAAAGCGCGTGCTTGATCCCTGCACACCCCACGCTTCACGCTTGCAGACATCCCAGGCAAAGAGCGCATGGACGACGTGCGAAAATGGTACGAGACGGTTGAGAGTTATTTGACTGTGTCTGCTGAATTTCATACAGTGATACTCTATAAATGCGTTGTAGGCCCAACATCATTGTTACTTCGGCAAGTTACTGCTGCACTCCAACCGACGTCCGATATTGAACACTAGAGAACCCATGGACAACCAGCAAAAATCAATTTCCCAGATCATGACCCGCACGCTGTTCCAGGTCGCCACGAACCAGACCGCGACCGAAGCACTTACGCTCATGCGCAACAAGGCGGTCAGTTCGGTACTCGTGGTCGAAGACGAGGCCATCCTGGGCATCATTACCGAGCGTGATATTGTGCGCGCAGTGCATACCAACGCCGATTTCAAGGCAATGAGCTGCGTCGAGTTGATGCAGTCGCCGGTACTCTCCGTCAGCCCCGACACCACATGCCTGAAAGCCTACCAAAAGATGGCCGATCGCGGCATCCGGCATCTGGGCGTCACCGATGAATCCGGCAAGGTCCTGGGCCTGGCCAGCGAAGGTGACCTGATGCGCGATTTCAGCATCGAGTACTACATGAAGTTCAAGGATGTCGGCAGCGTAATGAATCCCGACGTCTGCATGCTCAGCGACACCGACCTGGTTGCCGATGCAGTGAAGCTGATGATCGACAAGCATCAGAGCTGCGTGACGATTGTCGATGACCAGAAGCGCCCGATCGGCATATTGACTGAGCGTGATGTGGTTCGGCTCTGCAGCGACCAGGCCGATTCGGACCGGCTGGTGCTGAGGGAGGTGATGCACGCGCCGGTCAGCACCGCCAGGCCGCGCGACCTGCTGCATGAAGCCGTGAAATCGATGGCAGCCAGGCACATCCGGCGCCTGGTCGTGGTCGACCAGGCCGGTGCCATCATTGGATTGCTGACGCATCACGAGATTGTGCGCGGCCTGCGAGGGGACTATGCCGCCTATTTCAGGGCGCTGGCCGATGTGCAAGCGGACGCGCAGGTACAGATCAAGCCGCAAGTCGATGAAAAGCTGATACTGGCAACCATGCTGCGCGCGCAACCCGGCACCGCCGTACTGACCACCGACATGGATTACCGCATCTGCTATGCCACGCCAAGCGTTGCCGGCGTATTGCAACTCGACCCTGCCGCGATCATTGGCTCGGACCTGCGCGAGACCCTGCAACTGGCGGGCTGGCCGAACACCCTCTCAGTGGTGGCGGAAGCGGTCCGAAGCGATGGCGCACAGTCTTTCGACGCAGTAATCGGCGGCAGCAAAATTTCTCTGCGCGTGCTGTTGATGCGCGATGCACAGGATCGGTCCTGCGGCATCCTGGTCCTGGTTGAGCCGGGTAGTGCGCAATAAATATCTCAATTAAAGGCAGTCTTCCCTGCGAGCGACAGAGCTCGCAGGGAAATTGTGTCAGCTGTGACCAATCGATTGCAGCGACAGATTGATTGCCGGGAGCATAGCGATGTTGCGCAGATTGACCGTATGCCCTGATGTACGCGCGTGCAAGAAGGCTTCCAGCCCCATTGATATCGATCGTGATGTAATGCAAACTGTGCGGCTTGGTAGTCGTGTTTGCCAGCCAGGTTAATCTGAATCGACAGCCCTCAAATAAATTTATAAGGCGGATCAATCATGTCTGTTCGCAACCGACGAATACACCAGCGAAATTCCGTCATGGCAGAGGGCTGGATCGCCATGCCGCCTGACGGCATGCTCCACCCGATCAGTACGGTGGATGTTTCCAAGGGCGGCTTCGCGTTCGTCAGCCAACAACCGGTCGAGGTGGATTCCATCAATCAGTTCCGGCTGCAATTGCCCAATGATGCCGGTCTGATGCATGTCGAAGGCAGGATTGCGCACTGTGTCGAATTGCCCGGAAGCGGTGCGTATCGGATCGGCGTGCAAGCCATCAAGGTCGACGTGATTGACATGGAAAGCATGCTGCTAGGCCCAAGCGTGCCGGCGCCGGACCCACAGCTGGATCTGGTGTTTTCGCGCACCATCGACGTGCCGAGAGAACAGGTGTGGGCCGCATGGACCACGCCGTCAATTCTCAAAAAATGGTTCACGCCTGCACCGTGGACGACAGTGGAATGCGAAATCGATTTGCGCCCCGGCGGGATCTTCCGCACCGTGATGCAGTCCCCGGACGGGCTACAGACTCCCCACGACGGCACTTATCTCGAAGTCGTCGAAAATGAAAAACTGGTCTGGACCAATGCGCTAACCGGCGGCTTCCGGCCGGCCGGCGTGCCACCTGACACCGAAGGATGCAGTGATTTCCAGTTCACGGTAGTGATCACCCTTGCGGTGCATGGCAAGGGAACCAATTACACCGCCACGGTCCTCCATCGGAATCAGGCCGACCGCGAGAAACATGAGGCCATGGGATTTCATGAAGGTTGGGGCGCGGCGCTGGATCAGCTGGTTACTGTTGCCAACTCGATGTAACCGTACCTAAGCTGGAGTCGACCTTGTAGCGGCCCGGCGTGACCACAAGCCGGGAGTAATCAGGGCCCGCCCGGGTTATGCAATCATTGCCTGCTGACGGTTTGCCTGCAAACAATCGGCGCACGGACAATGCGTGCGAGTTTTATTGTTCCGCCAGCCTGTCGCCAAGGGCGCGCAGCAAGTTTGCCCCATCTCCCTTCCAGGCACTGCCATGCATGCATGCCAGGGTCGTCGGTGATTCGCGCGCGAGATTTTCCAGCAGTATCTTGGCATTCACCGAGTGCGAAAAATAATCCATGTTTTTACGGAATGCCTCGCTGGAATCGAGGATATCGGCCTCGGTCAATGCAACCGATCCGCTACCGCCCTGGGTAAACAGGTCGCCGCAGAACATCGTCTGCGTGATGGATTCCATTAAGTACCCTGTTTCCCAACCGTGCGGCAAATGCGGCGCATCGAGCCATTTCACCGTATGTCTTCCAAGCGAGAGCATCTCGCCATCGGCCATCGCACGGGCAGGCCGATCGGCAATATCGTTGATCGAAACGAGCGCCGCAATGCGACCGCACAAGGGCACCGACTGTGGGGCGGCGGCAAGCCATTCATTCAGCGAGCCGCATTCATCTGCTTCGAAATGTGACAGCGCGACAAACTGCAATCGATCGACTGGCATCAGGCTTTCAACTGCCTCCCGGACCAACGGAAAGATTTTTCTTGGTCCCGTATGAAACAGCAGCGGCTGATCACCCAGAATAAGATATTGGTTGAATGAAAATCCGCCAGGTGCTGTATCGATTGCAGTATTTATGCGATAGACACCGTCAGAAATTTCATGGACATTTGTTCCACTAGCAGCGTTGGTAATGGTCATGCCAGTCTCCAGCGTCAAGCACCGATAAAAACAGGCAATATTTCCTGTTTCCGGAAATATTGACGGTTCAGCAGAGTAAGGGGGAATGGAACAATGTCTGCAATCCAATGGTTAATGCAAGAGACCTGCGTCTGCGTCCATTCCCCGGGAAGTCGTGTCCCTCGGCATGAAAGCTGCCCGACCCGCTGCCGTATCATTGAATTGCTGGAAGCGAGCAATTTTCCGATCGTGAATGGTAAAAATATGTACCCAGGGACTGTCATAGGTTTGTCCGGTTGCTCTGACCGACCATCTTGCCTGCCCGAGGACAACTACCTTGTCACCCTCTGCAATGACTTCCTGTGGTTCGAACTGCTCTGCCTCCTGAGCTTTATCCAGCTCACTGAAAAACTGCGCGACTTCCTGCTTGCCGTGATAGTTGCCCGAAAACGGGATAAACTCGGTTGGCAATCCGATCCATTCAATGTCGTCCGCGAACAACTGAATTAATCCGTTAATGTCACCGGCTTGAAACAATTGATAACCCTGTAAAACCAGTTGCTTGTTTTGCTGGCTGTCCATCATGGCTTCCTTCGATTTTTCAAAGCCCCTTCTCTTCCTTAAGATACAAGATAGACTGGCATGCTGTAATACGATTGAGACTGATCAAATAGAGAATCCAAAAACATGGCATACCAAAATATTTTTTCAATGCGTGATTAAAGCGACAGGCTTGACCTGCTTGTATCCCAACCACGTAACAATTCGTTGAAGCGGCATCGCAATAATAGACAAGCCACGAATTTCAAAGGCCGGGGCAGCTAAACTACATTTATCGCTTCGGCCAAACAGTTGTTCTGTTGTTCTTGATTAACAGACGCGGATATTTGCAGGTCGCAAACCAGTGAGTTACTTTGCAATGGCGCCTTGATCAATTCGGAAAACGTGCCAGCGGCGATACAACTGGCAGCAGAAATTTACACAGTTCAGATCCTCATGTCCTACAGTTGGAAAACCAAGTTTAGAGAGGGCTGGAAGAGTAATAAAATACCCCTCCTCAATGCTTGTGCCTGATTCAACTTTCTGTCATTTGAGATTGAGATGCTTTTTTTGAAAATTCAGGCGGATGGTGCGCTTCGCAAAGCAGTAATATGTTGAAGGTTAAAATAGCAATCGACACCGATTAAAACAAGGAGAGCTCAGATGGGTTTATTGGATGGCATGCTTGGCAATGCATCGAAAATCGACGCCGGCAAGATTCAGCAGGAATTCAGCCAGGTGCTGGCGCCAAGCGAGCAGGTGGAGCATGTGTACCAGCTTATCCGGGACTATTTTGTGTTTACCAACAAGCGGCTGGTCATGGTCGACAAGCAGGGCATCACCGGCAGCAAAGTGGACTATCACTCGATTCCGTATAAAAGCATTACCCACTTCAGCATCGAAACCGGCGGTCACTTTGATCTCGATGCCGAACTGAAGATCTGGATTTCCGGTAACCCGGTGCCAATCCAGAAGCAGTTCAACAAGAAGCTCAGCATCTATGAGGTGCAAAGCGTTCTTGCGGACTACGTACTACGGTAGCGCCAGCTTTTTATGCTGTGCGGCTGCCCATGGCAGGCTGTAGTCTGGCGTTCGCGGAAAGTGGCATGGGAATGCAACAATGAACGCTGTATGCGGCCCGGCAATAGGCATTTGGAAATGAATGGCCTTGTGATCAATGCGACAGGGAATTGAACCAAGACGGAATAAGATTTAACGAATCACATTTCTTCAGCCCTAAATAAGCATGCCTTTTAAATTTGCTTAGTTCGATTGACCCTTGCTCCGCCATGGATTTGGTTGCGGACTATTTCGTCTGAAGTCGCGATTTTCATCTTCGCTATGGAATACGTAATGTGATCGAAATGCGTTATCCAGGGCAAATGCTGCCATCAAACGCGCGTCTTCATTGGCTCGATGAAAATTCCTTCGATAATAATCAGTGAGGGAGCGCTGGGCGAGCGGATATTGCCTTTGAATTTTTTTATAGACATGGCGATATGATGCTCCCTTCCGTGACCAGGCCAGCAAGGCGGCATCAATTTCGTCGCGCGTATTGTAAGGAGTATCCAGACTCCATGGACGCAGAGCTGCATTAGCCCAGGAATGCTCGACGCCTACGCGTATTCGTACAGTTGGGTGCAGCGTTCCTTCTCCTGTGCCTGGCCCGATTGTCTGATCCAGAAGTCTGGCCAGTGCACGGACAGGGGAAGGCATAAGGTTAATCGAATTCGATACTTCCGGACGAAAGCGCACGGTACAGATCAGTTCCATTCCTTTGACAGTCCGGGAATAGACTTGCCAGTCATGTAAAAACTTAGCAGGGTGGCCGACATCGATAAACCAGGTATGACCGGACCGCTTTTCCTGAAATACCAATGGCGGTCGCCAACTGCTGTCAATAATGGCGGCAAAATCTGGACTTTCGTTTTTCTCCCTGAATTTCGCCATCAGTCCTATTGGCGTCATGCTTTCCTTGATCGCAAACAGGGAGTAGATGTCGCCTTGCCAGCTCATATTTGTTTGATCAATAACCAGTCGTATCCCATCGGTTGCTTGCGCTTGCCAGTAAATGTTTCGCGATTCCCTGTCTTCTCCTTTCTTTATTTTGATAAAGGCGGGCGCGGTGACAATCAGATCATCGCCGCTCGAGATATCCAGTTTTTCCGGACCAAGGACGAGCGTGCTTCCAGCACTGGCTGGGATGACTGGTGGCGCGTAAAGGTAAGACACATCAGAATGAAACGCCACCTTTGCAATTTTCAATGCGTCAGTGCACGCAACGCTGTCATCGCGTTTGTCCAGTTTTGGCCAGTCATTTACTGGGGCAGCAACAGAGTTGGCTGTCAATACTGTGAAAACCGAGAAAATAATCGTTAGGTGCTTCATGCGTTGTCCTTGGGAGTAGCACAGTGCCCAATGACTGAAGCTGCAATGTGACTGAAATCCATAGCCTTTGCCATCCTGGTGTAGATGCCGTGTTTTGCGATCGATAGGCTTAAATTTTGCAAAAGCTGAAATCGACTTTATGGAGGTACTTGATCTGTCTGCTTTATGTTTTCAGTTAGCCGGTTATTAAAAGCGATTTTTTATCGTTCCAGGATATCCCATATTTATGGGATATCCCCTACTGCATCCGTAGAGCAGTCGCATGCGGTTTGTACCCGATTTGTCACAGATTAATGACTTGATCGCTTTATTATAAAAACTGCTGGGGTAACTTAGTTTAAGCCGTATAACTATAAGTATAATTTCTTCGTATCTATTTTAATAACGTGCCTTCGGCACAAGTACAAGGGGAGATGTATGGCTTTAGTTTTAAAAAAATGGTACGCAGGAAATACGGTTGACCTGAATGGCAATTACGTTCATTTGGTCGGCCGCGAAGCAGGTTTGTTTGCCTGGCTTCTGTCGATCATCGGAATCGATCCAACCACAGAGGTGGAAATCAAACAGAATTTGATTGTATTTACTGCCGGCTCACTATCTGGACGTGAACGCAGGGTGATCCCGGTACGTTCCGTCAGCTCTGCCTATTATGGCTATACCAAGCCATGGAAGGAAGCGCTCTTTTTGACGCTTTTGCTGGCGCCATTCTTTGGAATTGGTTTAATCCTGGGACCGCTCTACTATTTTTTAAACAAAAAGCTGGTCGTCGGTGTGGTGGAAGGGTCTGGTTGGGTAGGTGGATTTGCCTTCAAGCGCTCGGTTATTGAAGGAAAAAATATTCAGGAAAAAGATGCCTATAACGTCATTGATATTATCCGTGGATTGATTGAGGCAAAGACAGCGTAGCAACCTGAAATTAACAGGGGAAGGCGCCAACTTCTTGAGCAAAGAAAAATCGTTGCCTTTCCCTCTTATTCCAATACGGCGACACCCGAAGGCACTTCCTGAGCCGGTAAGCAGCGCCTTAAGCCTTCACCGCGTTGACTAACACCTGATATCGCTCACCTGCAAAGCTTCCCCTTTGATGTTCTCATTGGGCGATCAAGCGACCAGCCCCTTATACAGAAACAAGCCATAACCTCCCAGCAGCAAAGCCCCCACAATTCTTGGCAGTCGCCCCCAAATCGCAATCGACAGGAAGTGCAGTGCGCCCGCGCCCAGGATGATCCATACCCCCCACTGGAAGAAGCCCGGTACCGCGATATTCTCTGACAGCGCATACAGTCCGATACACATCGGAATGCAGATATGCCCGTCTCCCACCTGCGAACTGACGACGATGTCCTGCCGGCCTGCGAGCGCGTAGTACAGGGCCAGAAAGGCGTTCGGCACCACCATGATGACGCCGCTGAGCCAGCCCAGATTGGTCAGATTGATATAAGGATTCTCGGCGGTGCTTACCCAGCTCACCAGGTAATCCACGCTCAAATAGATTGCGTAGGCGCAGACACCGATCAGCAGCAGGTCGAACACGATCGACCAATGGATGGATTGGTTTTTCCGCACATTGTTCTTCAACACTTCGAACACGTGCAGTACTTGCCAGAATAAAAACAGGCCAACCAGAACCAGCCCGTCATAAAAGTCCAGCACGCCATCCTTGGCCAGTGCCCACAAGGCACCGGTAAACAGAAACAGGGCAACCAGGGTCAGCAGCAGGTCCAGATGGTACAGGCGGTAGCTGTCGACCTGTTTTTTCCCCTTCTTGGTTGCGGCCTTGGCCGGGGCCGCGGCGTAAAACAGCGCGGTCAGTCCCAATATCAGGGTCAGGTTGGTGACATTGTTGACCAGACTGTTTTCGATGACCAAGCGGCCATTGCCGCTGCCGCGACTTATCACAAATACAAATACCAGATTGGCAAACCCGGAGCAGTACGGCATGATCAGGGTGCCCAGCAGCGTGCCTTCGAAGCCCTTGCTCTCGATCGCATGCAAACGCCAGATCATCAGGAACGACGCTGCCACAAACGCCGCCAGCAGCACCAGAGGATTGGATAGATACGGTTTGACGGTCTGGAGAAAGTTAAGCACGCAATGATTCAAAAATAGTGGAAAACTGGCTATGATACTCGAGCTTATTTCAACAGTCGTCACGCATGCCGGGCGATTATTGCATTGAATTTCAGTTCCGAAGCCCTTGTATGTCGCAGGGGTATATACATTGCGTTTTTTTGCGAGAGAATTTTTCCATGAATAGTATCACCGCCATGCCAGCCAACAGATCGGCAGAACGCATCGTCCGGCATTTCCAGGCAGCGGGATTTGCCGGCATTACCGAGGCGATGGTGATCCGGATTCGCCTCAAGAAGGCGGATCGCCATGAGATCGAGGCTGCGTTCGACCGGGCGGCAGACCAGGGTGCCATGCCGCCGCTGGCGGATTATTTTGAAATTCGCCCGTATGGCTTTTACTCGGAGCTGCGCAGCTTTGAGCAGGCCAAAGCCGATGTGCCGGCCGATTTCGGCGCCGGCCTGCGGCGCATGATGCCCAGTATTTATTTCGATGTGGCCCCGGTCGTGATCGATGATGCGCTGGCCACCGGCACCAAGTACGACGCGCTGATCAAGTTCAGTGACAACATGCTGGACTATGCGGTGGCGGTGCTGCTGAACGACCCGACTTCGTCATTCTTCGAATACCTCGATACCCACCCTGACAACGACTGGCAAAAAATCATCGGTGACTTTGGTGTCGCTGCCACCAGCTTTGATCAGGATGTGGATTTATTTTGATCTGATCAATATTGTGCCGGCGCTGGCAATAGTGCATTGACGGCATGCCAGGGCCGGCCAGATTTTTCATCGGGGCTGTGAGTCTCGCCTGATTTTCTTCTTGCACCGGCTATTGATGATTTCCCGATTGACACCGATCTGGGTTGAGATGAATGCGCTCGGGTAGGGGAGACGAGGGCCTTTTTGTGATTTGCACGTACATTTGACCGAAGTTGTTTCCGAATGTACCCGGATCGTCATTCATGGAAAGCATCAATTCTGCCGACACCGAGGGAATAAAGCAAAGTTGCTTTTCAATTAGAAATGGCGCGTTGCCGCCAATTTTCATATTGCCATGCCGGCGACCCTGTTGTTGCCAATGCCAACGCATCGCTATCGGTTGCGAATCTTTGACCGTTCTCATGCCGGGCACGGTGCTGCGTGACATAGTTAAATTCTTAACAATGTTTAAAGGAGATCATGATGGCAATGTTCTCGAAGTTCTTTGTAATAATAATCGCCGCTGTCGTCACCCTGCCTGTTGTTGCTCAGCCAAAATCCCAGCAAGTTGATTTCGGCAAACATGAATTCCAGTCGCGATGCGCAAGTTGTCATGGTGCGTCAGCCAGGGGCAATGGTCCGATGGCGAGCCAGCTGAAAGCAGCTCCGCCGGACTTGACGGTTTTGGCAAAGAACAATGGTGGTGTTCTGCCGGTTTCCCGTCTTTATGATGTGATCAATGGCACCGGCGTACCGGCGCACGGATCGCGGGACATGCCCGTATGGGGACAGATATATGGTGCCCAGGCTGGTGAATATATTCTGGACTCAGGGTATGACCGGGAATCGTTTGTGCGGGCGCGCATTCTGGCGCTGATCGATTACATAAACCGCTTGCAGGCCAAGTAGTTTCAATACTGCGTTCAAACCGGCGCATTCCCTGAATGGCGCTGGTTCACAGACCCGTGCAGGCAGCTCGCCTTGCCGGCTAATTCAGCTGGCTGAACGTATTGCTGCACGCGTTATTGACGGATGAAGTTGTGGCATCGGACCGCACTGGAAAAGACATCATCCATCCCCTGAGGGTTTTCATTACCGTTCGGCCGCAGCGCTCCTGGATGAGTTGACCGCGTTCCATCTTGGAGAGTTTTCCTTCAAAGTAGCGGAAGGTTTTTTGTGGGTGGTTGCCTGCGCCAAGCGAATTGGCTGCTTCACTTAATGCAATATCCAAAGAATGCGCGAACAGGCTGGCGCTTTCGTTCTTCAGCAGCGCGCCCTGATTGGCGTTCCAGAAACTGGCAATATCAGTCTCTTCCCTGGCTTGGGACACGACCCTGACAGTATTCTGATAAATCGCTACCGTTGGTGCATCGGACGCGTAAATTGAAATAACATTATCCAGAATGATGGCACTCTGGTCTTGCGTTAACGAAAAAACCGGGGCACTTTCAATCAATTTATCAGTGTCAGGTTTATCCGAAAAAGCGATCAGTTTTTTGCTGCCTTTCGCACTGGTTTTATTCAATCCCTCTTGCATCAGGTCCCGATAAGTAAAGTTTTCCAGTGCCGCCTGATAGGGCAACAATACCTGGTCGGCGGCCTCTTCAAGCTTGGTTTTCTGACTGCTTCTGACCGACCCGATAATGATTGCATGTGTGATGAGCGCAGCCACAAAACCACCGGCATTCGCTGCCGGATACATCATCGATCCGTGCCCGGTACCCGCTTCGTCAAAACTCACCACGCCCTTATAGACAACTTTCGTCTCTTCCGGCAGCCGCAATGCCCAGCTCACATCCTTTGTTGTCGCAGCAGGCGCATCCTGACGCACCTGGACTGCATCATTGCTGGCATGAGCACAGGGCGCCAATGCGAGCGAGACAAGGGCACAAGTTACACAGCAGACGTTCCTGAAAAAAGACAGCGACATTTCTGGCTACTCCAAGTAAGGTGGAAGGCGTGATTGGGCTGGATTCAATGCGCCAGACACGCGATCGCAGCTAGACGATTATTTGCTGAAAGGCTTCAGATAGCTGTCCCTGCCCAACTCAACAGACTGAAAATAGGCGTTTGTGAGTCCGGGAAATTTTGGTGGCTCATCCCAGTTTTTATCTGCACTCTTGGTGATGTTGACTGGCATGTACCATTCATAGGTATTGTTAGTCAGGTTGACAAGGTAGCCCGTTCCCGTCAGTACGCCTTTAGGTTCACTGGTGGGGACGTAGGAAGCGTATGTCCGCAGATAGCCCAATCTGGCGATATTGATGACCAGCAGTTTGTCGATATTATATTTTTTCTTCAGCGATGAAAAATCCTTTTCGGCGATATTCGGGCCCTTGGTTGCGGCATCTGGCAGCGCATCGAAGTTGAGGCTTTCTGCAATGACCGTCACCTCTGTACCCTTCTTTCGAATCAATTCCGCGACGTCATTTTTAAGCTTTTCCAGATCGTCGTAAGGCAATGTCTGCGCATGGGCGGTCAGGCTTGCGTTGGCAATTGATGCGGCAGCCATACACAATAAACAATCTGCACCCGGCAGATGCGTATCGACCTTCGGCAGTGCTGTCATGCCGATACCTACACGGCCAGTCGTGGCGCCGAGCGAATTTTGAGCAAGATCGACAGGCAATTGCGGGGCCGAGGCACAGCCTCCCAAGATCAGGGTGAAGGCTACAAGAGTGAGGCCAATGGAAAATTTCATCTTTAGGTTCCAGTAATTATTAATTATGTGACTTGCAGTTGCTGGGGCATATTGTTATTTTAATTATTGCCTGTCAAGCATTTGACGCGTTGTGATCTTGGTCAGGTAGCAGATTTGATCAGGGTTTGAAAATTTTCCATAAGGGGCATGCTGCTTTGCAGCATGCCGGCCAGGCCAAAGGGTAGCGGCTTTGCCCTACAAAAAAAGTAGGGACGTGACCTGCTAAAAAAGCAAATATAGCGATCTGAAATCTGTCCTTAATTGAAAATCGGCGATATGATGCGGCGCTATAATTTCACGCCTGCGCCGTCACTCCCGACCGTGCAGGCTGAGGCCAATCCTGCGGAACATCCATGAACCTGATCGACAAACTCTTTGCGCCCCGCAGCCAGGGCAGCGATATCAAAACCGAAGTGCTGGCTGGCGTGACCACCTTCTTGACGATGGCCTATATTATCTTTGTCAATCCGGCCATCCTCGGCGACGCCGGCATGCCAAAGGATGCGGTATTCGTCGCCACCTGCCTGGCAGCGGCAATCGGTTCGCTGATCATGGGCCTGTATGCGAATTATCCGATTGCACTGGCACCCGGCATGGGCTTGAATGCCTATTTTGCCTATGGCGTGGTCAATGGCATGGGCGTGCCGTGGCAGGTGGCGCTGGGCGCGGTATTCATTTCCGGCTGCCTGTTCATGGTGATCAGTCTGTTGCGGGTGCGCGAAGCGATCATCAATGGCATACCGAAATCGCTACGCATGGGCATCATTGCCGGCATCGGCTTATTTTTAGCGATCATTTCCCTCAAGAGCGCCGGCATCATCGCCGCCCATCCAGCCACCTTCATCACCCTGGGCAACCTGCACAAGGCGCCGGCGCTGCTGGCGATTGCCGGCTTCTTCCTGACGGTGGCGCTGGAGCAGTGGCGCGTCAAGGGTGCGATCCTGATCGGCATACTGGCCGTCACGGTGGCCAGCTTTGTGTTTGCCGGTAATCAGTTCCAGGGCATCGTCTCGCTGCCGCCATCAATTTCGCCGACACTGTTCCAGCTCGACCTCAGTGCCGCCTTGACCATGGGTATCCTTAATATCGTGCTGGTATTTTTCCTGGTGGAGTTGTTCGATGCCACCGGCACGCTGATGGGCGTGGCCGGCCGCGCTGGCCTGCTCAAGGATGGCAAGCTCGACCGCCTGAACCGGGCGCTGCTGGCCGACAGCGGGGCGATCGTCGCCGGCTCGCTGCTGGGCACGTCCAGCACCACGGCCTATGTCGAAAGCGCGGCTGGCGTGCAGGCTGGCGGGCGCACCGGGCTGACGGCGGTAACCGTCGCTGTGTTGTTTCTGGCCTGCCTGTTTATCGCGCCGCTGGCCGGCGCGGTGCCGGCCTATGCCACGGCGCCGGCACTGTTTTATGTGTCATGCCTGATGCTGCGCGAACTGGCCGCGATCGACTGGGATGAGATAACCGAATGCGTGCCGGCCGTGATCACCGCACTGGCGATGCCCTTCACCTATTCGATTGCCAACGGCATTGCCTTCGGTTTCATCAGCTATGCGGTGCTGAAACTGATGACCGGCCGTGCGCGCAGCGTCGCCCCGATCGTCTGGATCATTGCCTTGGTGTTCGTGTTGCGTTACGTTTTTCTGGGCGCCGAATGATGACGTTCTTACTCAACATTCCAGGCCATCTCGATCACGTCGGCACGTGACAACAGCGCAGGGGCCAGCAGTGCAGTATTGTCAACTGCCAGCGCTGTTGCATTGATCTGTCCGATAACGCGGCAATGCAGATTCGTTGGACCTGCTCTGACAGGCTACACAATTCTGTTGGGCCGTGTCGAACAGCGTGCCTTCGGTGTCCGGACTCAAACTGCCTGTTGAATGTCTGAGTCGATGCTAACCGCTTGATTTTCAATAAATTTATTTTGTTTGTGGTGGGTGGCACGCCATTTGCGATCCTGATGTTCAAGCAAAGACTTCTTTGCGAAATTTCATTCAACTTTTCAGGAGAAATCAAATGAGCACTGTGGATATCAAAGATCTGGCAAACGCCGATGATGTGCGTGACTTGACGGGCAAACAGATGGCAGGCATTCAGGGCGGCCAGAAAGCCGATATTGGCGGATGGTCCAGTCTTGGCGCGGTTGTGGATGCGGTTTTTGCGCCAATTGACTTTGCTGCAATGGAGAAGTGGGCCAAGCAGCAAGCCGGCAAATAACCGATTTGCCTAACCTGTGCCGTGCCAGACCATTTGCGCTGAATGAGGGCTGGAGTCCATCAGGATTTCAGCCCCTACTTTGAACGCCTAGCGCTGCCTGCCCCGGCTTCTTATAAACGCGGAGCCAAGATCACCGGCCGGTGCGTAATCTGCCTGGCTTTGATCGACATAGTATTGCTCGTCCGGCAGTGCCAACACCAGTACGCCATCGATGTCGACCGCGCTTTCGGCCTGCTTATTCAGCTGCTCCAACAGCGAAACGAGTGTCGGGCGCGACAGATGCAGGCGCTGCGACACTTCGTTCCAATACCGGTCCTGCGCTTCGACCGCCGTCACCGCGATCCTGCGCATGGTCTGAGGATAGACCGGATGGGCCACCTCGTTCTTGATGATGGTGCTGGCGCTGGCCTCGCCATCTCGCACGCTGTCGAGCTTTTCCAGCAAGATGGCGATGTTGCGCCGTGACAGATACAGCTTTTGCATCGAGTACGCTCCTGGGGAATTAATCGGCTCTGCCTGCCAGCAGCGGGCAAGTCTGGCGGACCCGTTCCAGCAACTCGGTTTTGAGGCTGGTCAGCTCCGCAATTTTCTGGTCGATCACTGTCACCTTCTCAAGCAGCAATGCGCCGATCGATTCGTCAGGCGTTGCCGAATGCCATAACGCCGGCAGGCTCTCGCCGATTTCTGCCAGGCTGAAACCGAGGCGTTGCGCGGTGCGGATATAGCCGAGCAGTTGCACCGTCTCCGGCGGGTAGGTGCGGTAACTGTTCGCCGACCGGGTGGAGCGGATCAGTCCGCGCTGCTCGTAGAAGCGCAAGGTGTCGCGGCTCAGACCCGTTTGTGCCGCCAGTGTGCCGATCTGCATGATTGTTTCCGATAATGCTTGACCCTGGAGTGTACTCCATCCTTTACGCTCGGGGTGTCAATCATCAGCCCGGGAGTAATACATGATCAGTGTTCAACAGTATCGGCGCATCGTCCAGGCCAGCGCCTGGTATGACTTGCTGGTTACCGCCGGCTTTGCGACACCGTGGACCTTTCTGGCGATCCATGCGGTGCTGGCCAGCGCGGCGCAGGGGCTGCCGGGGGCGTTCCCACTATTTGATGCATCGCATGTGCTGATGGCGAACCTGCTCGGCTCGATTGTGGTGGTGTGGGCAGTATTGCGAATCTGCGACCCGCAATTGCAGTTCGGACGCTACGATGCAATGGGCCGGTTTCTATTTGCAACCTGGCAGATTTATGCAGTGTTGCAAGGCGCCAGCGTCCTGATCCTGGGTTTCAGCGTGTTTGAAATCGGATTCGGTGTTCTCCAGAGTTTGCCATTGGCAAAGAACAGTGCGTGTCCCAGGCAGCGTTCATGACGAACGGCGCAACCGGAGCAGGCCGGACAGTCGCGCAGTGCCGCCATGTCAGGCCTGCCATCATTTTCTGAAGACCACTTTCCTTGCAACCGAAAATAGCATGTGTTCGCTTAGTAAAAACCATGTCCATGCTGCTGATTCGTGCTGTAGCTGGTGCGTGAATCAGGTAAGGTCAGGACACTGCTTGCCGGCCTTTATCATGGGGCAGCCATTCTGAGTGTCTGGCCTTCGCGAATCATGTTCGGGTCATTGATGTTATTCCAGCTTGCGAGGTCTTGAGATCGCACGCCGTGCGAGCGTGCAATGCCCGATAGCGTGTCACCGGGGGCAACCGTATAAGTGTCACCGGAAGCGCCCGCCGTGCCGGAAGTACCCGACGATTCCGAGGTCCCTGACGAGCCAGTTGTGCCCTGCGAACCGGAAGCACTGGTTGGGTCGGTTGGGGCCGGCGCTCCCGAGGCACCTGACGAGGCGGATGCACCTGACGAATCACTGGTACCCGGCGTACTGGTCGTGCCCGACGAAGCTGATCCACTCGGTGTGGCGGACGTGCCGGACGAATCAGAAGCAGAGGGCGAGCCGGGAGTTCCCGTGGCGGCGGACGAGTCGGCAGCACCTGAAGTACCCGATGCGCCAGGACTACCAGCAGCACCCGACGACTGCCCGCTGCTAGATGTAGCTGCCCCGGTGGTCGGTTCCTGTGGTGTGGTCTGGGCCGATCCGGAAGACGTTTGCGCGGAAGGTGTGGATGCGTTGTCAGTTGCTTTCCGTTCACCGCATGCCGAAACCGCAACAGCAGCAACTGCCATTACAACAGGAATGAAATATTTCATGATTGACTCCTTTCCGTACCGGCACCATTTCAGTCAGAAGTCACATGACCATATCAGCTCTTTCGACCTCATTGCCGGTGGTTTATCGGATCACGCATAACTCAGACAAAAATAGGGGTGAAGACATTCAAGGCGAATGACGGAATTTGTAAGCACTTTGCGACATATCATTTAACCTCCCAAGAATATGTTGCTAAAAATCTTGAAAGCAGTTCGCATTGGTGCACAGAAGCATGGTGAAAATAGCTCAAAAATGCGATGCATTAACTTCAGTTTTGCAAGGTGGCGTGCACCTGTTCACACGGTTACCAACCCTCCGCTTGGCTCGAATAAGGCGACTGAATTTTGTTGCTGAGATGGGCTGTGACCGGCGGGTAGGCCGGCACTTTTCATCTTCCTGATTTGCCCCCTGATTTCTCATGCAGGCCAGCTATATGGCGCTGGTATTGGCGACCCACGATTGCGGTTGAAGAACGGCCTGGACGGGAGTAGCTGCCATCATTTCCTCCAAGCGATCGCCGGAAAGATGGTAAGGCCTGACCAGCCGGATGGGCGTGCCATTGATCTGGGATAGCCGGCCATTCCACACCGTATGATAAAGCTGCCTGAGATCGGCCTTGTCTTCGGCGGACAATTCGCTGGCAGCACCGTAATTCATGATGCTGAACGGCTTGTGCGTTCCGTAAATTTCTACTGGCCAGGCCGTCTCCCTGACATCGGCAAAGAAGTGGCGAAGGCCGAACACATGACCAATCTCGTGGATGAAGGTATCGACCTGTTCTTTTCTGCTTTGCTCAAACATGCTGGGATACACGACCAGCTCGTGCCGCCCGGCATCCGGAAAGAATGCGCTCGCCAGCACGCAGCCATGAATGTCGCATTCTTTTTCCTTTCTTATCACGATCTCGAAGTCCCACAGGTCATCATCCTCGGTGAACCTGATCGGTGCCGCATCATCCCAGGCCAGCAGCGCGTCGCCCAGCAATTCCTTGATCTCTGCCTTGACCGCATCAGGGTTCCTGAAGAAGCGCAAAGACCGCTCCTGGAAGCGCCAGCGCAAAGTCAGGTTTTTTGCCCAGAGAGGAATGAATCCCTCCGAAGCTTCGAGAACAATCTCGAGCGGTGAGCGATTTCTTGGTGTAGGGTAGCCCCGGGAATCGGTATCGCAAACGATCTGTTTGCCGAACACATGCACCAGCGGTTCCCGTTCGGGAACCGCTTCTTTGTCTTCACGCAACTGAAATGGATCGGCTCGATGTGCCTTATCCTTAGGTTGCTTCGCTGTAGTGGTCCGTCCCATGATCGCCTTCCTTCATACGAGCGTATCGGCGGCCACGGCAATGGCAGCCGTGCTCAATAAAAAAGCAGAATAACGTCCGGCTATTGAATCAATATAGGACTGGAAGATTGACTGCGCTTGATAGTTATCAAGCAGCTGCAAGCTGCGGCATCAGGCAGCAATGGCAAAGAATCAGGCCGGTTGCCAGTGTTCGGACAGGAAAGGGGATACGCACGATTTACATTTCAACCTCAGCTCTGCCATCTCAGCCACCGATTTCATCCCTGGCGCTGGTGTCATGTTGCCAGCACGTCGATGTGGTACAGCGCCCATGGGCACAACGCGAAGCGCTGGGTGATCGGTTTGACGGCCGTATCGGCAAAACGGTCGGCATCAAAGACTGCCCACAGCGGGCCGAGGCCGCCGAGCGGCATCGGGCGGCCGTCGAGATGGGTGGCAACGATGAAACGGTATTTGCGCACGTCGGTCAATGGCACGACAACCGCATAGCCGTCTACCGCGCGTAGCACCAGCCTGACTGAATCCGTGCCAGGTGCGCCGGCTGCAGCAATCACGTCGGTCAGCAAGGGGCCGCTGAGCGTATGCGGCTTGACGTCATACTCGAGTGTCGGCTTGATCGTGACAGTCGGCAGCGCCGCAATTGTCGTGAAACTGAATGCATGGGCGTTATCGAAAGCGATCTTCTGCTTGTGCATCATCTGGTCCAGCGCCGGATCAAGCGGGCCGCGATTGGCGCGGGCAATGGCGCCAGTCACGGTCAGCAAGGCAGGTTCGCGCTCCATCTTGCTGGCTGGTCGCGTAGTCGCGAAAGCAGGGGCGGTGCATCCAAGGGCTGCAGTTGACAGAAAAAGTCGTCGGTTCATTCAGGTTTCCTGCCCTTGATCCAGCTTTTTTAGTTTTTCTTGAGTAAGGCGAATCTTGCCTGCTCGCACCAATACCCGACCGCACCCAGATAAGCTTCCCATACGCAGCCATTGCAGCCGCGCCCGCAACAGCTGGTAGGCTCTTCCGGCGGTTCGCGCAGCACAATGCCCTGTTCGAGCAATTGCTTACTCAAGTCGGCAATCCACTGCCTGGCTTGATAGGCACTGGCAGGCAACAGGGTGGGAAGATCGTGATGCATCTGGCAAGTTTAAAGGAATTGACCCGAAGCATGTGACTTCACACACAAACATTTTCCGATAATTGTCGCAATCGGTAACCAGGTTTTTTTTTGTGAAAGGCAGTGGCAAAACCGGGTTGGGACCGGCCCCGACTTTTAATTCTTCAGGCTGGTCGGCAGCACTTCATAATCGGCCGTATTAACTAGGCTCTGCATTGCACGCAACAGTTTATCTGGCGGCACTGTCAGCTTGCGGGCATTCAAATCGAGCCATCCGCCGGTACTGGTCACCCTGGCTGCAAGCTTGCCTTCGGCCGTATGAAATTCGTTTCGCACGCGGAATCGCGAGCCGTCGGCCGACAGGCCCGCCGACATCAGGCTGACATTCACTACGTCCAGCAGATTGATTTCCCTGAAGTAGTCGATCTCATCTTTCATCACCACCGGCCCGAACTTCAAGCGGGCAAATTCCTGTGCCGGAAAGCCGTTATCGGAAAAAAACATCATCCGGACATCCCCTGATTTGTCGAGATAAGCGGTGTTGCGCATGTGCGCATTGAAATCCATGTCGCCCCAACCGGCCATCAACTGTTTTACGTACATACCAACTCCATTAAAAGTGCACATGCCGCGTCAACCGCATTTGCTTCATTATCTGCCTTTTTATCAGTCTTGCAAGCCGGCTGCTGCAAGCGAATTGTGCCGGCCAGAGTATCCGATCAATGTCGGATCGGGTTAGGCCATTAGTCCATAAGAGGAAAAGGCACAGCGGCCTTTCGGCCAGTCAATTGCAAGATCAATGTGTGTCGTTGTTTAAGCATGTGGATTTAACAAAGAATGGCTAAAGATCTGTGGATAAATGACGTTGATGACGTAGGGATAAAGAAGTTGTCATGAAAAGAGGTTGTCATGAAAATTGACCTATCTACCACGATTTATGCTGGCATCGATGCGTTGCCCGATCAGGCCGGGCACAGGGTGCTGCACCCGGCCAGCACACCTTCCCCGCATGAACCAGACCGGGCGCCGCCAGGCGCGCTGGATAACAGCAGTGCAGCGGTAGTATCGATTTCGGATGCCGGCCAGCTGGCCTCCCATGCAGATGGCGGCATGCGGCCGTCATCGATTGCGGTGATCGACGATGCGGCCATCCCTGTCAATCCCGTCATTCCCGCTCAAGATAATCCGAATGTCTTGCTGGACCAATTGCTGGTGGAAATGCTCTCTGGAAGAAAGATCAACGGTGTCAGTGCGGCGGATCTGCAAGCAGTGCGCGACGGCGGCGCCAACAGCGACCTGCTGTTGCAGCGCATCGAAAAGGCCGCATTGCGCGCCGGGTTTGGCGTCGAGCGCCAGATAGCGCACGAGGCAGTCACCGTCGATCAGTCCACATTTCAAGCCAAAGGCGTCATTCGCACCGCACATGGCAGTTAGCTTCCGCCTGATTAGCTGTTGTTGAGTAAAATACGCTTTTTTGGCGCACAATTTTCATTGTCCCGTTACTGCCTCCATCGCCGTCTGCATCGGCGTCGTCTTGCGGCGTTGATGAAACACTTCAGCCAGGGTGCGGTAACCCGTAACAGGCGGCAGGCCACGATTGACGCATTAAACGTGCAGGGCCCCTGCTGGTGAAGTCTGCTGCCTGAATCCGCATTCATATAAATACATTCCGAAGTTGACTGGACCGTACGTGACGATAGCCGAGAATAGAAAAGCCTTTCACGATTACTATATCGAAGAGCGCTACGAAGCAGGTCTTGTTCTGGAAGGCTGGGAAGTCAAAGCCATTCGTGACGGCCGCGTGCAGTTGAAGGAATCCTACGTCATCACGCGCAATGCCGAACTGTTCCTGTTTGGCGCACACATCAGCCCGCTCTTAAGCGCATCGTCCCACATCTATCCGCAAGCAATTCGCACCAGAAAGCTGTTGCTGCATGCCGCCGAAATTGGCAGGCTGATCAGCAAGGTCGACCGCTCCGGCTATGCATTGGTCGCACTCAATTTTCATTATGTGCGCGGCCGCGTGAAGTGCGACATCGGCCTTGGCAAGGGCAAAAAGGAATATGACAAACGCAATGTGGAAAAAGAGCGCGACTGGCTGCGGGAGCACCAGAAAATCATGAAGATCCATCGCCGCTAGGAATGCAAGCTGCATCAGCTCCATGTTTTGCGTATAGTTTCCGGCATCGCACGCCACGATCATTTTAAAGCCAAAAAAATGCCACCCTCCTAGAGGATTTGTGAAGAGATGCTGCAAAGTCGAACGCGATTCTGATCTTTCAGGCAGTTTCCTGTCCCTGCAGGAAAGCGATTGGATTTAATTTTCTCTCGCCACTTGTTTTCGATTTTCTCAGCAGCACCTTTGCATTGCTTTAAATCGCTTCTCTTTTTCTTTGCAAGAACTTAACGAAATTTTCGGCGTCTGTCCTATAGTTCATCCGGTTTTATCCGGGTGCCAACATTCGACTTTCCTCAACACAAAGGTGACTCCATGGAAAAAGACGACGTAGTTTCTACGCTGAACGATCTGATTGAAACCTGCAAGGATGGCGAAGAAGGTTTTCGTACTTGCGCCGAAGATATAAAAGATACCGAAATCAAGGCCTACTGCAACAACCGGGCGGAGCGTTGCGCTGCTGCAGCCGAAGAGCTGCAAGACCTGGTCGTGTCGCTCGGCGGCGATCCGGAAACATCGTCCCACATCAGCGCCAGCCTGCACCGCCGCTGGGTGGATATCCGTTCCGTGATCAGCGGCAAGGATGACCTGGCAGTACTGGAAGAGTGCGAGCGCGGCGAAGACATCGCCAAACGCAGTTATGAAGCCGCGCTGGCCAAGCCGCTGCCGGAAGAGATACGCATGGTGGTCGAAGATCAGTATCGCGGCGTTCAGCTCAACCATGACCAGGTGAAGAGCTTCCGCAATCAGGCGCGCGCGCAGCGCCCAGTGTAAAACGGTTGGTTCAAGGGTGCGGCAGTGCGGACAGCGCGCGAATTCTCAGGACAGCCTCTTAATTCTTTGAATTCGTTGCAGCCGCCTGTCATGCCAGACAAGAAAGCCCGCAGATGCGGGCTTTCTTGTCTGGCATGCGTGGCCTCAGGCCTCGTCTTTCTGGTTCGGCGCGGCGACGCTTGCCGTAGAGCGGCTCCGCTCTGCAAAAAACCGCTAAAACAGAAAAGGGATAAAGCGTTTGGTCTGCCGCATGTACGACCGATACTCGTCACCGAAATGAGCGATGCATTCCTTTTCATCCGTTGTCGCGGTCAGTAACAGCAAGATTGTCGCGGCGAGAACGAGGCAAAGGCCAGTCCAGGAAAACTGCTTGAGGAACACGCCCCATGCCAGAAAAATCAGGGCGGCGTACATCGGGTGGCGGATGTATCTGAAGGCGCCGCTCGACACCAGCGAAGAGGTCTTTTCAAAACCGTATAAGGCGTTGTCGTTGCGTTCCGAGCCTGGCTTGCCGAGGGTTTTCAACAGCTTTACCGCATGGATCGGCAGCCAGATCGATATGGCCAGCAAAGCCCACGACAGTAATTGATGGGGCGAGAATGGATCGACAGTCCAGACCGGGAAGTTGAGCAGCACCAGGCACAGTATGCATTCCCAGGCAAAGAAACGATAAAAGCCGTGCGAACCGGGGTTGCGCAGCGGCGCCCGCGACAGATAAACCAGTACAGCGGTCACTGCAAAAAAGACAAGAGCTTCAAGCATGGCATTCGCTTTAAAAATGAGCATCGCCATGATACATGCGAAAAATTCTCATCCAAAACAAATGTTTTCTTTTGTTGCATGAAACGTCGCCAATGTCACGTCACAGGGGCAAGACAGGCGGCGATCGCATCCGGCTTCGGATTCACAAACGTGGCCAGCCGCCAATTTTTTCATCAAATGAAAAAGCGATTCGCCTGCAGTGAAGGCGAATCGCTCCGGGACTGACTTAACCTGTCAAGCCGTGTTACTTCGGCATGACGACCGTATCGATTGCATGGATGACGCCGTTATCGGCGGCGACATCCGTCTTGATGACGGTTGCATTGTCCACTTTGACTTTCCCGCCATCCATGCTGACCTTCAGGCTGGAACCTTCCGCCGTCTTGACCGCGCCGGGCTTGACATCGGCGGCCATGACTTTTCCAGGCACCACGTGGTACATCAGCACTTTGGTCAGGGCAGCCTTGTCCATCAACAGCGCATCAAGCTTGGCCTTCGGGATTTTTGCAAATGCTTCGTCGGTTGGTGCAAACACTGTATACGGTCCCTTGCCATTCAGGGTGTCGACCAGTCCGGCGGCTTGCACAGCGGTGACCAGTGTCTTGAACGAACCGGCGGAGACTGCCGTATCGACGATGTCGGCTGCCTGGGCAAAGTTGGCTGCAAATGCGAATGCTATTCCTATCAGTAGCTTTTTCATGGCTGCTCCATTCAGATAAATAGTTGATGAACCGTCTTCCCAGGCGCGCTGGCGAAGAATCGTGTTTCAGGGAAAGGCTGGCAAGACCAGCGATTACAAACTGCCTTGCCATGTCGGTAATATAGGTTCAAAAATCTTTGTTGTACAGGCATTGAAACGGTATAATGCGCACATTGCCGGGTCAAACGTGGGACAAAACATGAAAAAACCAGAAAACAGTAACCATGATGCGGGTCAACATGGGGATATCGGCATCACTTACCGAAGTGGTGTGGCTGCGCGCATGGCGGGTCTGTCGGTGGAAACGCTGCGGGTGTGGGAGCGCCGTTATGGCTTGTCTGAAACGGAGCGTTCGCTGCATGGCCAGCGCCTGTATTCCGACGAGCAAGTTTATCGGCTGCGCCTGCTGAAAAACCTGGTCGACCAGGGGCACCCGATCGGCGCGATTGCCAGTCTGCCAGTGGCACAGTTGCAGGAACTCAACACGACAAGTGCCGCCGATGCGAGCACGCCGGCCGGCCCGATCCGGGTAGCGGTGGTCGGCGAAAGTCTGGCCGGGCGTCTGGCGGCGGGGGGGCGTGACAGCCTAGACCTGGATATCCGGTGCAGGTCCGCCAGTCTTGAACAGGCCATGACGATCCTGCCCAACGCCGAAGCCGAAGTCCTGATCATCGAATTGTCCGAGCTCGACGAATCCGCTGTGCCGCGCATAATCGCGGCCCGCCAGTCAGCCGGCGTGTCGGCGGTCGTGGTGCTGTACCGGTTCTGCGCCAGCGCGACCATCCGCCTGTTGCGCAGCAAGCAGTGCTTCGTGATGCGGGTTCCGGCTGACCTCGGCGAGCTTGCCTGGCTGTGCCGGGCTGCATTGGCAGGGCAGCGGGTGGCGCTGAAAGATGATCTTGCGCAGGAAGCCGAGCCGCCGCGCTTCGATGTCGATGCACTGACCTTCCTGGCAACCGCATCCAACAAGATCGGCTGCGAATGCCCGCGCCATCTGGCAGACATTCTGCTGATGGTCGGCAGCTTCGAGCGCTACAGCGCCCAATGCGCATCGCACAATGACGACGACGCGCAATTGCATCGCGAACTGGAACATGCAGCCGGGCAGGCCCGCAGCATCTTGGAAATCGCCATGGAGCGGCTGGCGCGGGCCGAAGGCATCAAGTACTGAGCCTGCTTTCACAGGTCTTATCTTAGGGCAGAGTGATCCTGGGCGGTCGCCCGTGTCGGGGCAACTGCGCGACCTGACCCATTCTTTCCCTATTCAATACTGTCTATTTCCCGCAGCAGCGCTTCCATTTCCGGCGTCAATTTGCGCCTGGCGCTTGGCAATACAATCGCTATGCTCAGCACCACATCTCCCCGCTTGTCGTTGGCTGCATCAAACAACCCTTGTCCTGCCAGCCTGATTTTCTTGCCGGTGTCGGAGCGGGCCGGTACCCGCACCTGTACAGTCTTGCCAGTTGGGCATGGCACGTCGATCGTGCCGCCCAACAGCGCGATGGAATAGGGCAGTTCCAGTGTTCCGGAAAGATTGATGCCATTACGCTTCCATCCGGTTTCCGGCTTGATGGTGATGGTGATGTGAAGATCGCCGTTCAATCCCCCATGCTCACTTTGTTTGCCGCGTTCCTTGACTGTCAGCACACTGCCGTCAACCATCCCTGCAGGCGTTCTGACCGTGATCTTCCGGTCACGTGTCACCGTGCCCAGCCCATTGCACAGGCCGCAATTGACCCATTCCCTGCCGGAGTTCTGGCAAGTCGGGCAGACGAAGCGTCGCGAGTACTTCATGAATCCGTTGCATCGACCGCATTCCACCGACTCGCCGCGCTGACCAAGACATTGCTGGCAATGTTCGACCACCTTCTCCTCGAAACTGACGCGGGTGCCGTTAACTGCTTCGGCAATGGTGACGGACACTTTCTTATTCACATCCGCACCGCGCCTGGCGGTTTCGCGATGCTGGCGTTCGGCATCGTCGCGACTGCGGTCGTAGTATTCGCGGCCCCATTGCGGAGGTTGCCAGTGCTCCCGCGTGTACTTGCCATGGGTCTGTGGTCTGGCCGTGCTTTCGCGATCGTAGTGCTCGCGCTTGCTGTCGTCTGACAGGATTTCGTACGCCGTCTTGATGATTTTGAAATGCTTTTCCGCTTCGACCTTGTCTGCCGGGTTGACATGACGGTCGGGATGCCATTTCATCGCCAGCCGCCGGAATGCGGCAATGATCGACTCTTTGCTTGCCACGCGTTCGACCCCAAGTGACGCGTAAAAATCGGGCGCGGCAGTCATGACACCCTTTCAGAACAGGCGACTAGCACGGATGGTTGCAGGCGCAGCTGGTGCAAGTGCAGGCAGGTTATGCGGATGGAAAGAAAACAGTCGATATCGCCACAGCGGGCGATTCGTTCTTGGCTATACATAAAGTTTCAGTTGAAATAACGGCGGCAATAGCGGCCGGGGAGATCCGAGGGCAGATATTACATGTCTGGATGTCTCTCACCAACCCCTCTGGCGAATTAAGTGTGGCAATGCTTCAGAGTCGGGAGTGTATTGGATATTTTTGAAAAAAACAGGCTTGCATTGTTGCGAAATTGTCTGGCATGCAGGGGGATATACAAACGCTGACGCAACCCCAGGAATGGCGACAATGGTCAATATGTCCATTGTCCGTTTTGATAATCGACTGCTTGCCATGTATTTGGAATAAGGCAAGACCCGGCTTCAATCTACCCGTCTGCCGTGTGCGCGTTTGTCAGCAGCGACTGCGCCAGCGTGAAACTCTGCACGATTGCATCGAAGGCTTGCTGCTGCAGATGCGGGTCGGGTACGCGTAGCGCGTAGGCCGGGTGGTAAGTCGCAATCAGCCAGCGGCCGTCAAATTGCTGCGGCTGGTTCAGTACATCGCTCAGTCTGGCGCTGCCGGTTTGCAGCAGGGACCTGAGCGCAGTGGCACCGAGCGCGATCACGACTTCGGGTTGGTGTTGCGCCAGTTCCTGTTCCAGCCAGGCGTGACAGGCAGCGACTTCCTGTTGCGCCGGCGTCTTGTGGATCCGCCGTTTGCCGCGTGCCTCATGCTTGAAGTGTTTGACTGCATTGGTGAGATACAGTGTATCGCGCGCGACTTGCGCCTGCTGCAGTGCCCGGTCGAGCAGGGCGCCAGCGGGGCCGACGAATGGCTGGCCAACGATATCTTCGGCGTCACCCGGCTGTTCGCCGACCACCATGATGCGCGCATTCTGCACACCGCAGCCCGGCACGGCCTGCGTCGCGTCGCGCCATAACGCACAGCGGCGGCAGGCATCGAGCGACGTCAGTGGCGCGCGCTGAGGTTGCGCACGCTCGGCCTCAATGTGGATTTGCGTGCCGGCACGCGCATTCACCGTGCGCGCCTGTCCGACTGCGCGCGCGCCGCGCGCCGCCTCGCTCACCAGCTGCGGAATCAGCCGGGCTTCCGGCATCAGCTTCCAGTAGCGCGGCGGCATATGCTGTTCCATTGCCGCCGTATTCAGTCGCGCCGGATTGAAGATGCTGCGGTAATACGTCAGCCACAGGTTTTCGCCGGCGTCGTCGAGTTCCTCGGGGCGTGCGGCGGGCGGCCCCGCATGCATGCGCTTCCCATCCCATAACACGCTGCCGTCCGGCGTTGCGATCAAAAACGAGGCGCTCCCCATGCGCCGCGAAAAATGCTCCGCCACGGCGTCAAGGATGTCGTGACGCGGCTCGAACCAGGCGACGAAACGCGGCGCATCCGGTTCGGCCGCCTGTTCACGAAAACGCAAGAAGGCATGCATCTTGTGCGTGTCGATGCGCACTGCACGCGCCATGCGGTAGAGCCGTTCGCCGTCCACGTCCACTTCGGACAATACATCGCGCTCGCCCGCGCACCAGCGCCACAACACGCGATAAAGAAAAGCCCATCGGTCCGGCGCATCAAAACAGGCAGCAGCGCGCAGCAAATCGAACAGGCGGCGCGGTACAGGCGCCAGCCTGCCGGAAGCGGTTTCAGTCACTGCCGCCGGCTGCGCAAACAAATCGGCGCGCCTGGCGTCGATCCAGTCGATCACATGCGGCGCGGCGCCTTGCTGCAACAGCGCGCGCGCCGCGCAGCGCCAGCTGTCGAAGTCGTGCGCCTGTGCGCTCACGCTTCCCATCTGCCTATGCCCGCTTATGCCGCCGCCAAATCCGGCCACAAATCGAACTGGCGCGCCGGTTGTTCCGCCAGCGCCGTGCGCAGCGCCGCAGACGGTGCATCGTCATTGCACGGGCGGTAATCGGCGGTGACGATGAAAGGCTTCAGTTTTTCCATGGCGCAGCGCAGCTTCACCAGATCCGCATAACGCACGCGCCGCAGCCGGCGCAGCGCGACGATACGCTTGGCATTGCGCAAGCCGATGCCCGGCACGCGCACGATCATCGACTGTTCCGCGCGGTTCAGGTCGAGCGGAAAATAATCCCGGTGCGCGAGCGCCCACGCCAGCTTGGGGTCGATATCAAGCGCCAGATTGCCGGCCGCAGGCAACAGCTCGCGCGCGCCAAAGCCGTAACTGCGCAGCAAAAAATCCGCCTGGTACAGGCGATGTTCCCGCAATAGCGGCGGCGGTCGCTGCGGCAATACGGAGGGGCTTTGCGGAATCGGACTGAAGGCCGAGTAATACACGCGCTTCAAGCGGTAGCCGCCGTAGAGCGTCTCGGCGGTCGACAGAATGGTGGCGTCATCGGCAGCGTCGGCACCGATGATCATTTGCGTGCTTTGGCCCGCCGGCGCAAAACGCGGTGCTTTCGGCTCGGCGTTTTTTTCATCGATCCGGCGCCGAATCGATCCCATCGCCAGCTTGATGGTGGAGACGCGCTTTTCAGGCGCCAGCTTTTGCACGCTTTCCTCGGTCGGCAATTCGATGTTGACGCTCAGGCGATCCGCATAACGCCCGGCCTCTTCAATCAGCAACGAGTCGGCATCGGGTATCGTCTTCAAGTGTATGTAGCCGCGGAAATGGTGGACCTCGCGCAGCGTTTTCGCGACCTGCACCAGCTGTTCCATCGTGTAATCGGCCGAGCGGATCACGCCGGAACTGAGGAACAAACCGTCGATGTAATTGCGCAAATAAAAATCAACCGTCAGCCTGACCACTTCATCAACCGCGAAACGCGCACGCGGCACGTCGCTGCTGCGGCGGTTGATGCAGTATTGACAATCATAGACGCAGAAATTGGTGAGTAAAATTTTGAGCAGCGACACACAGCGCCCATCCGGCGTGTAGCTGTGGCAGATGCCGTTGCCGGTGGTCGCGCCAAGCCCGGCTTTATGCTGCGAGCTGCGTTTCGGCGCGCCGCTGGAGGCGCACGACGCATCGTATTTCGCAGCGTCGGCAAGGATCTCCAGTTTGTCGCTTAACTCCATCTTTCTCTCCTGCAGCGTAGATCTGCTGATACTGTTTATATATACAGTATTATAGGGGAAATGCAGAGTGTCCGCCGAGCCAGGCGCGAGGTGGATTTACAGCGGGAATGTCGCAGATCTGCTTGCAAAATACACAAGTGGAAAATTGCCCGCATTCTGAATTCGGCTTCATCGAAGTTGATCCAGGCCGACTCCAGGCGAATTCGCTCAGGTGAAACATCTGCCGCGAACACGGCATCAGTTCATCTCAGTTGAAGGTTGAAATTACGAAACTATTTTTCAGTCGTACTGCGCGGGTAAGCCCCGGCTTGCCTGCCTTGGAATCGACCAGGCAAGTCTTCTTCCTCGATCCACAATTCCTTGGTGATCGCGATCCGTGATTCAGAACGCATGCTTAATACTGAAGGCGATTTCCGGGCCGACCAGATTCGCCAGCTGTGCCAGCGATTCTTGCCAGCCGAGATAGCGCCAGGGCTGCCAATGACCTCTCTGGGGAATGAACATGTTGCGGCGTTCAGGACTGCGGATGCTGCCAACTCTTGTAGACCACCTCGATACTGTAGCCATCCGGATCGATGATGTTGGCGGCGTAGTAGCGCGGATCGTAATGTAGACGGGCGCCCGGTGGTCCGTTGTCGGTTGCTCCGGCCGCAAGTGCTGCTGCGTAGAACGCGTCGACTTCCGCCTGGTTCGTGGCCACGAAGCCAACATGGACCGTGCGTGCATCGGCGATACCGGCGCGCAGCCAAAAGTAGACTCGTCCATGACTGCCGAATCCCTTTAAATCCGGATGTCCTTCCGGTCCGTCGGCGCCGTCGTAATCGACGGGGTGACGAATGCCAAGCGGTGGCAGCGCCTGTTCATAAAATTTGATTGATGCAGGCAGGTCGCTGACTGACAAAAACACGTGATCCAACATGCTGGCTTTTTTCTAACTGACTGCTGTGCAGACAAAGGTACGGCGCGATCCCCAACATCTGCCTGGAGCAAGTAAACTTCAAGTGATTCTACCTATGTTTTGTCAGGCAGTTTTTCAGACACATACGTCAGTAATGTTCCCAGGCTTCGTCGGGCGATGTTTCTTGCATTCCGCCTTTTTGTACGCCTCCAGCTTCTTTGAAAGTGCCTTGTTACGCATCACAAGGGTACTGCCCAAGCCGTAGCGAAACTGGAGGATAAGTTCATTATCCTTGCGGTCCCAGACGAATATGTTGGGACTTTTTCCTTTTGCAAAGAAATCCTGAAATGTGCGGGAAGGCTGCCCGTACTTGCGTATCAGTTCCTTCTTGAGGTCTTCCTGTTCCTCGCGCGAGAGTATTTTGAATCCGCCGTGATTTCGCGAAAGGTCCTTTTCCAGCTTGCTGGTGATGGCGTACAAGATCCCGTCAAGGAAGGCATAACGCGCCACTGGCAGACCTTCGAAGTCGACATTCATGGTATCGACAAGATCGCTCTGGTCCAATTGGACAGTGCTCATGCGATCAGTCCCGCTACCGCCACCGATAGCCAGTTTGCCCGAGTTGATGATGGTTGCGCCGCTTGACTGCCAGGCGGCTTTTGCGTCATCGAGGGTTGTTTTGCCCAGTACCAGCGGAACCGGCTTGGCCGGCGCGGCCGTGCTCTCTATCTGATTCTCGGCAGTCGGTGTTTGCGCCAGAAGAGGCGCGCTTGACTGAAGCAGAAACAGGCAAACAGCGACTGAGCAACAGGAAATACCACGGTATTTATTGAGAGCCATATGAAATGTAAATAAATTACGGTTACTCGAAGCAGATTGCCTTGTGGTGTTCACAGGGAACCAGCTGTCATTCAGCGGTCCTGCATTGCAGTCATCTACGTGGGCACAGATAACCTGTCGCTGATCCCCTTATCTTTGCAGATGTTCGAAGTTAAATAGCCCAGCCCCTTTTTGCCAGCGAATTGCAATCAGCGACAAAACCTGTCCCTGAATTCCTTCAGCGGCAATACGTCAATTTGCAATGTCCGGGTCGACCAGATTCGCCAGTTGTGCCAGCGATTCTTGCCAGCCGAGATAGCACATCTCGACCGGAATGGCATCCGGCAGCCCTTCCTGAACGATCGTGATCTCGGTCCCGCACAACACCTTCTTGAGCGTGATGGTGGCGACCATCTCGCCCGGCAGGTTTGGGTCCTCAAACTTGTCGGTATAACGAATCAGCTCATTTTGTACCAGTTCAAGATACTCGCCACCGAACGAATGGCCATTGCCGGTGCCGAAGTTCGTGAAAGACATCTTGAATGTGCCGCCGACGCGCGCATCCATGTGATGCACCTTGCACGTGAAGCCATAGGGCGGCAGCCATTTGGCCGTGGCGTCAGGATCGAGGAAGGCCCGATAGGCGCGTTCGGGCGTGGCACGCAGGACGCGGTGAAGGCGGACGGTATTGGGCATGATGCACTTCCTTTCGAGGGTTAGCCGTTACTGCCATTCTCTAATCGATAAAACGCCTCAACCCGGCCTTTCAGCTTGATCATCAGGGGATTGCCCCTGCGATCCAGGGATTTGGCGGACGCCACGGTAATCCATCCTTCGCTGATGCAATATTCTTCCGCGTTGGTATATTCCTTGTCGTTGAGCTTGATGCCGATCTCGTGTTTAAACACCTCTGCATTGTAGTGGGGGCTGCGCGGATGAACGCAGAGGCGGTCGGGGAGCGGGGGAAGCTGTGTGGTGTCGTTCATGGGTTTTAATTATCCATCTGTAAAGGGTGGTGAGTACGGCTTTTCGGAATTGTATCCTGCCTCACACACTGTTACGTCAGTTTGCGCGCCGCTTACCCGGAAAAAGCCAGCCTGATCTGGCTTGACATCACTGCTCGCTGCAACAACGAGCCAGGGACTGCCGAGCCTGTGGAGATTTATGCTGATAGCAGCTTGACAGCGTGTAGTCTGTGGTGTCAATTGGCTTTGACCTCTGACGCCTGCCCCCTGATACTTCGATAGTGACTTTCTGGCTTTGTAATTTTGTTACTTTTTGGCTTGGATCTGGCCTTTTGTGGCAAGACCGGACTCTGTCCCGTATCCTTCGATGCGATCAATGTAGGGCATGGTTTTTGGCCTGTTCCAGAATGATTCAGGCCTGTCTTCTCTTGACTATTCAACTCTGATTGACATGGCTGCACCGGTTGGTCTATCGTGCGGAAGAAAACTTTGGAATCCGTGAGGAAATATGAAAGATCCGTTGGCGAAAAATTCTCTTGAAGACGTACTGGAGTTTAACGCGCTGTTTCAGTCCATCCTGAACGCTCTGGATGAAGCAATCTATGTGATCGACCGCAGCAAAAAGGTCGTCTATTGCAACGACCTCACAGAGAAGCTGATGAACGTGAAAAGGGAAGATTTTGTCGGGAAAGAGTACGTCAATTTTCTGGAGTCGATCTACAACGCCGACAAGGAGTTGGCATCCAGCCAAAGCATGGCGATGCATACCATCGAAGATGGCGTCGAACGCCACGTAGAGAATTATTACCTGTGGAACGCTACCGGTGACGATGGCTTTGAAGCCGATGTCCGCGCAACACCATTGTTTGGCGAAGCAGGCGAAGTCAAGGCGGTGCTGGTTCGTATAAAAAAATCACGCGTGTGAATTGTCCAAGCTGTGCCGTTCATCCCCGTTCCCGGCTTGGTCACCGGCCATTCCCCTGTCATCGATGGCGGCGCTGCGGCCGGCAGAACGTAGACAGAATTTAACCGGTCGGTCAGGAGCATAGCGGAAAAGCCCAAGCTGGCAACCGTATCAATTAAAGCTGCATCTGGCAGATGTGCAGGCGATGAAATGATCGACAGGACTTGATTGACTCGACCCCTAATTCTCTAATTCCGTGGCAGCCATGATAGAGCTAAGCGGCCTGGCCAAGCGCTCTTTCCCGGCTAAACGCACTATGCGATTCATGAATGACCTCCCCTTGGTCTAGAATTTATTTGGAGAGGGAGTAAGCGTTGATCCTTGCAACTTTATTCCGCTTACATATAAGCCTGACCGCGACCATGCTGCTTGGCACGGTACATTGCATCGTCTGCGTGCCCCAGCAGCGTCTCCACATCCCCGCCGTTGGCCGGGTATAAGCTGAAACCAATGCTGACTGTGACGGAGGCTGACCGATTTCCCAACTGGTAAGGTCTGCCCAATGATTCACGAATTTTATTTGCCACCACCATGGCATGGCTTTCCTGGGTTGGGCTGTTCAGCAGCACAACGAACTCATCGCCGCCCAGCCGCGCGATCGTATCTTCTTCGCGCACACATTTGGCCAGACGTTCGGCAACATTGAGCAACAGTGCGTCGCCCGCCGCATGGCCCAGGTCGTCGTTGACTGCCTTGAAGCGATCCAGATCCAGGAACAGCAGCGCGAAGTTCTCATGCTTACGCTGCGCTCTGGCAATTGCCTGCTTGGTGCGGTCTCTGAGCAAATTACGATTGGGCAGGCCGGTGAGGGCGTCATGGTCGGCAGCATACACCAACCGCTCCGTCATTTGCTGCGCTTCCGTGATATCGCGAATAACCGATACAGCGCCAACAATTTTGCTATGACGATCATAAAGCGGCGTGGCGACTTCTTCGATAACATGTCTTTTCGCTTTGCAGTACAAGACGCCTCGCTTGGTCACTTTGTCGGTTGTACGTATGCTTTCTTCCATTGCCGTGCCGGTGCGCTGATTTTCTTCGATATCAAGGATGTCGAACACCTCGTTGGTGGGACGATTCAGGGCTTCATGAAATGGATGACCGCACAGCGCTTCTGCGGCGGGATTGAGATATTCGATACGTCCATCCACATCCGCCATGGCGACGCCTTCGCCGATTGCACTCAGCGTGGTTTGCAGCCGATCCTTTTCCATGAATAATCGTTCTTCTGCTGCACGTCGCTGTGCGACTTCCGCTTCCAGCTCGCGCTTGTCGAATCGCAGATGCAAGGAGGTTCGGATCGAACGATGGAAATTCAATGCGGAAAGGAGCATGCCCGCCAGAAATGACAGCGTCATTATTCCCATGCCGATCTGAAGATAGGTGCCATGGCCAAGGTAATGTAGGGCCAACGGCAGCAGTGCCGGCAGCAAGAATGCAAGACATACTTCCAACCGCGGAGAATATACGCTGACGGCGCCGGCCGACATGCCGGCCAAGACAAAGGCGACAAAAACCTGATGCGCCATCGAGTCGGTCGGAAAGAGAAAAATGGCGGTGGCGCCCCATACTGCGCCTGCGCATGCCGTACCGATCAGAAAAATATTATTCCATCGGTGCATACTGGCAAAGTTTGGATTTTCGCGGGCAAACTGCCGCGCCGTTATCGCTCTCAATGTGGTGACCAGTAGCAGGCTGCAATACCAGGAAATCAAGACAGCAGGTGCAATATGCGTACGCTGGACAAGGATCAGAATGGCGCCAATGATGAGAGAAAAAAATAGCCCGATGGCCGAATTTGCGTACAGCAATTTCACCTGTTCGGCAAAAATTTCTTCGGCATGGCTGCTTTCGTCGGCAACGCTTTTCACGTTCACGGTCCGATGGCGTATTGATAATAGGTATTTGCTTTGACCGAAAGCGGGATCGTTCGTTTTGCCCTATGTTTGCCGGGAAAAGAGGCTGCCTGATTTCAAAGCTCCCAACAATGATGCGAAAACTTAAGGCAAGACCGGGCCTGTACATGCCTTGATGCTGCTGCATTTGGTTTATATTACTGCCTGCACTGAATTGCGAAACCTATTTATCCGAGAAAAAACCCATGAAAATTGACAAGGACACCGCCGTCACCCTGCGTTTGACCGTCACTGAAAGTAACGGCAAGGTCATCCAGAGCGGCAAAACCCCGATTGCCTATCTGCACGGCGGTTATGACAATCTGTTCCCTAAAGTAGAAGCGGCCCTGCAAGGGCAGGAAGCGGGTTTCAAAGCCACGCTGGATCTGGCGCCTGAAGATGCGTTTGGCGTGCGTGATGAAAGCCTGCTGCGCACGATTTCCAAAAAAGAGTTTCCGCCAGGCGTCAAGGTGGGCGGTTCACTGGAAGGCTATAACGAGGCGGGGCAAGAGCAGATTTTCAACGTAATCAAAATCAAGGGTGATCAGGTCATGCTTGATGGCAATCACCCACTGGCGGATAAATCCTTGCGCGTCGGTGTGGAAGTGCTGAAGGTGCGTGCCGCCACCGCGGAAGAAATTAGGCATCGCCACGTGCATGGCGAGCATGGCCATCATCACTAAATAAGAGAAAAACAGGAAACGGTTCTGATTTCTGGCCATTCGTATAACAAAATGCATGAATGTCAGAACTGCTGCTGGTTGCATGCATGGATTTATACCAATAGTCATTGTCATTTTATGTCGGCATTTTCAAGCTGAAACATCTCCTATATAATCGTCGAACTTGATCGGGAGAGCGCAGTAACCAGCTGCCGCCGAAGGGGCTAATACCCAACAAACTCTCAGGCAAACGGACCGGTCAAACGGGGAAGCAACTTCCCCAAACTCTGGAGAGCGATAGCGGCACACGGTTGCCGAACTATCCACCGAAGGTGCGCACGGAGTGTGTTCTGCTCCGTAATCTCTCAGGTATCAGGACAGGGTGGGCTGCGATTTCATCGCGTGTAATGGACTGTTGTTCATTATTCGTATTTTGTCGTCCCCATTATTCTGGTATCGAGGCTCTCATGACGCAAGCGGCAAGCACTCCGAAAGCAACTCCCCTCAATGCGGTTCATCGCGCCGCCGGCGCCAAAATGGTCGATTTCGGCGGTTGGGACATGCCAGTCAATTACGGCTCGCAGATCGAAGAACATCACGCCGTGCGCAGTGATTGCGGCATGTTCGACGTCTCGCACATGTGCATCGTCGACCTGAAAGGTGACAACGTACGCGGATTCCTGCGCGGACTGGTCGCCAACAATGTCGACAAGTTGCAAAACGCCGGCAAGGCACTCTACTCCTGCATGCTGACGCCGGAAGGCGTGGTGGTCGACGACCTGATCATTTACTTCTTTAATGAAAACTGGTTTCGCCTGGTGGTCAACGCCGGTACAGCGGAAAAAGATGTCGCATGGATGAATGCGCACAACGCCGCAACCAACGCCGGCATCTCGATCACCCAGCGCCGCGACGGCGAAAATGCTTATGCGATGATTGCGGTACAAGGCCCGAACGCCCGCAGCAAAACCTGGGAAGTCCTGCCGCAGACTAAGGCAGCCAGCGCTGAAATCAAACCGTTCAATGCCGTCATCGTTCCGGACACCGCGTTCGGCGAGGTGATGCTGGCACGCACCGGCTATACCGGCGAAGACGGATTCGAGATTGCCGTCGTCGCCGACCAGGTCAGCGCGTTATGGAATGCCTTGGCCGCAGCAGGCGTCAAACCAGCCGGCCTGGGTGCACGCGACACCTTGCGCCTGGAAGCCGGCATGAACCTGTATGGCCAGGACATGGATGAAACCGTCAACCCGCTCGATGCCGGTCTGGCCTGGACCGTCGACCTGGCTGCAGAGCGCGATTTCATCGGCAAGTCGGCCTTGTTGAAACAAGGCCAAAGCACGCAATTCCTGGGACTGATCCTGCGTGAAAAAGGCGGCATCCTGCGCTCGCACCAGAAAGTCATCACGCAAGAAGGTGAAGGTGAAATCACCAGCGGCACCTTCAGCCCGACCATGCAGCAGGCCATCGCCATGGCGCGTTTGCCGATGGGCGTCAAGGTTGGCGACAACGTGCAGGTCGTCATCCGTGACAAGCAGCTGGCTGCAACAGTGGTGAAATTGCCGTTTGTGCGCCATGGCAAAGTACTCGCATCCTGAATCAGCACCGATCATTAGCCGCAACCTTCCATTCACACCCTATATAAAATTTTGACTATTTGGAGCCAAGCATGAATGTCCCAGCCGAACTGAAATACACTGAATCTCACGAATGGGTGCGCACCGAAGCCGACGGCACCATGACTGTGGGCATTACGGAATTTGCCCAGGATGCATTGGGCGACATCGTCTATGTGGAGTTGCCAAAAATCGGCCAGGCGCTGACAGCCGGCAAAGACTGCGCCGTGATCGAATCCGTGAAAGCCGCCGGTGACATCTATGCACCGGTCAGCGGTGAAGTCGTCGCCATCAACGAATCATTGGCCGATAAACCCGAGGCAATCAACGAGGACGCTTACAGCGCATGGCTGTTCAAAATCAAGCCAGCCAATGCAGCAGATGCAGATGCGCTGTTGAGCGCGGCGGACTACGCCAAGAATATTGGTTAATTCAGTTAATCGATTCTGACTCTCGATGCGGCCGGAAACCACGCGGTTTCTGGCACGCAGGCTGCAAGCACTCTCTACTCCGGTTCCAGACATCATGACAAACGCCAACCTCAGCCTCACCGAACTCGAAGCACACGACGCCTTTATTGAGCGCCATATCGGCCCTTCCGAAACGGAACAAGCCGCCATGCTGGCCGTACTCGGTTACCCAAACCGCACCGCCTTGATCGACGCCATCGTGCCGGACAACATCCGCCGCCGCGACGTGCTGCCGCTCGGACAGTTCACCAACGCGCAATCGGAACCGGAAGCGCTGGCGCAGCTGAAAAAACTGGCCGGCAAGAACAAGGTTCTCAAATCGTTGATCGGCCAGGGTTATTACAACACCCATACCCCCGGCGTAATCCTGCGCAACGTGTTCGAGAACCCGGCCTGGTACACCGCCTATACGCCGTACCAGCCGGAGATTTCGCAAGGCCGCCTGGAAGCGATGCTGAATTTCCAGCAGATGGTCACCGACCTGACCGGCATGGACATCGCCAATGCGTCGATGCTCGATGAAGGCACCGCTGCCGCCGAAGCCATGACGCTGATCCAGCGCGTCGGCAAATCGAAATCCAGCGTGTTTTACGTTGCGGAAGACGTCTTGCCGCAAACGCGCGAAGTCATCGAGACCCGCGCCAGGCCCCTGGGCATCGAGGTGCGCACCTGCGACGGCAAGACTGAGCTGGAGAACGATTGTTTCGGCGTCCTGCTGCAATACCCGGGCGCGAACGGCGACATCCGCGATTACCGCGAATATGCTGGCGCCATGCATGCCAAAGGTGCGATGGTCATCGTCGCCGCCGATCTGCTGGCACTGACCCTGATCACGCCGCCGGGCGAGTGGGGCGCCGACGTCGTGGTCGGCAACAGCCAGCGTTTCGGCGTGCCGCTCGGATTCGGCGGCCCGCATGCCGGTTACATGTCGACCCGCGATGCATTCAAGCGCAATATGCCGGGCCGCCTGGTCGGCGTCACCATCGATGCGCAAGGCAACCAGGCGTATCGCCTGGCCTTGCAGACCCGCGAGCAGCATATCCGCCGTGAAAAAGCCACATCGAATATCTGCACCGCGCAAGTGTTGCTGGCCGTGATCGCCTCGATGTACGCGGTCTACCACGGTCCTGTTGGTTTGCGCCGGATCGCGCAGCGCGTGCACCGCTTCACCGCCATCCTCGCCGCCGGTTTGACGCAACTGGGCTACAAGCTCGTCAATACGACCTACTTCGACACACTCACGATCAATGTCGACAATGCAGCGGCCCTGCACGCGGCAGCACAGGCAAGCGGCATCAACCTGCGCCAGATCAGCGCAACGCAAGTCGGCGTCTCGCTCGACGAGACCGTCACGCGTGAAGACATCACCACCCTGTGGACCATCTTTGCACAAGGCAAGGCTCTTCCCGACTTTGCCGCCATCGACGCCGGCGTCAGCGACGCCATGCCAAAAGCGCTGACCCGCACCAGCGCCTACCTGACGCACCCGACCTTCAGCCGCTACCACGCGGAACACGAAATGCTGCGGTACCTGCGCAGCCTGGCTGACAAGGACCTGGCGCTCGACCGCACCATGATCCCGCTCGGCTCCTGCACCATGAAGTTGAACGCCACCAGCGAAATGATTCCGGTGACCTGGCCTGAGTTCTCCAATATCCATCCCTTCGCGCCAGTTGACCAGACTGTCGGCTACCGCGAAATGATCGATCAGCTCGAAGCGATGATGTGCGCCGCAACCGGCTACGCCGCCGTGTCGCTGCAGCCGAACGCCGGCTCGCAAGGCGAATACGCGGGCTTGCTGGTGATTCAGGCCTACCACGCATCCCGAGGCGAAGCCCACCGCAATATCTGCCTGATCCCGTCATCGGCACACGGCACCAATCCGGCCTCGGCCAGCATGGTCGGCATGGAAGTCGTCGTGGTCGCCTGCGACGAGCGCGGCAACGTCGACCTGGCCGACTTGAAAGCCAAGGCAGAAAAGCACAGCGCCAAGCTCGCCGCCGTGATGGTTACCTACCCATCCACCCACGGCGTGTTTGAAGAAGGCATCCAGTCCTTGTGCGAAATCGTCCATTCGCATGGCGGTCAGGTCTACGTCGACGGCGCCAACCTGAATGCGATGGTCGGTGTCGCCGCACCCGGCAAATTCGGCGGCGACGTCAGCCACCTGAACCTGCACAAGACATTCTGCATCCCGCACGGCGGCGGCGGCCCGGGCGTGGGCCCGGTCGCAGTGGCAGCGCACCTCGCGCAATTCCTGCCGAACCAGAAATCAACCGGTTACACACGCAGCGAGCAAGGTATCGGCGCGGTCAGCGCCGCGCCGTTCGGTTCCGCCAGCATCCTGCCGATCTCGTGGATGTATGTCGCGATGATGGGCGCGGAAGGCTTGAAAGCGGCGACCGAGACGGCGATTTTGGCTGCCAACTACATCGCCAAGCGTCTGGCGCCGCATTATCCGGTGCTGTACTCGGGCCACGACGGCCTGGTTGCGCATGAATGCATCCTGGACTTGCGCCCGATCACCGACGCCACCGGCATCAGCAACGAAGACGTTGCCAAGCGCCTGATCGACTTCGGCTTCCACGCGCCGACCATGAGCTTCCCGGTCCCGGGCACCCTGATGATCGAGCCGACCGAAAGCGAATCGCAAGCCGAACTGGACCGTTTCATCGACGCCATGATCGCCATCCGCATGGAAATCGCCAAGGTAGCGTCCGGCGAGTTCGACGCCAATGACAATCCATTGAAGCACGCACCGCACACGGTGCAAGTCATGGTGGCGGACAAGTGGGAGCATGCCTACAGCCGTGAAGTGGCAGCCTATCCGGTGGCGTCACTGCGCCAGCAAAAGTACTGGTCGCCGGTGGGTCGCGCAGACAATGTGTACGGCGACCGTAACCTGTTCTGTTCGTGCGTGCCGATGGCTGATTACGAATGAGATTACGCATGAGCTGTTGGAAGCGATAGGAAAAGCGGGTAATGCGCAGGCATTACCCGCTTTTTTAATTGAACAGCTATGTTGCACCGGCCCCATGCTTGCTCAAGGCGCGTTGATATGTTGGCCGCCAATCATTTCCTTACCCTGTTCCGGCGGTTGCAAGTCAGAGGTGAAATGCATCCGGATCCGCTCTTCCAGCATTCGCCTGACATCTTTCTCATCAGCCTTGGAAACACAGTTGAATACCTCCCGCGCAATCGGACGGAAGGCGGCCATCACCCTGGGGTCGAAGTGGCTGCCAGTTTCTGCGTCGAGGATATCCGTTGCTTCTTCAAAACTCATCGGTTCCTTGTATGGCCGCCTGGAGCAGAGCGCATCAAATACGTCGGCGACCGCGAATATTCTTGCGGCAAGCGGAATGGTCTCACCCGACAGCTTGCGAGGGTAACCCGAGCCGTCCCATTTTTCATGATGTGCAGCGACCACGTCTCTTGCCTCGTTCAGCCAGTCGATGTCGCTGACAATATCTTCGCCTTGCGCGACATGCGAATGCATGATCTCGGATTCTTCCGCACTGAGGCTGGCTGGCTTGCGAAGAATCGCGTCGGGAATGCCGACCTTGCCGATATCGTGGAGAAAGCTGCCGATGATCAAGGACTGCATCGATTTTCCATGCAGTCCGAGGCATTCGCCGATACGCGCTGCGGTCCATGCGACCCGGAGATTGTGCGCGCCAGTATCGGAATCCCGTTTCGCTATCGCTCGCCCGAGCGCTTCCATCATCGATATGTGCGATGTCAGGATCTCGTAAGTCTTCCGCTCGTTTTCCGCATTCAGACGCACAACGACCGGATAGATCACCGCGCCGCACATCAGGGACGCTATCCCCACCATCAGCGCCGCTGTCAGCGCGCTGCCGAACATCTGCTCGTGCTGCCAGTCAGAGATGACCCGTACCCCCTCGAAATACCCGGTAATCGGGGTTGAATCGCTGTCGGCCCCGGCTTTCAGCGGGACAAAGACCCGCAATACCCAGCGCTTGTCATTGAGTTTCAGGCTTTCAAAAGAAGCAATGGCCTTCGCCGGCCGAGCGTGTGCGGGTAGCTGCGCCTCGATCAAGCGGCCTGCATCCGTCATCGCTATCGCGAGATTCCGTCCATCCCTGTCATAGATTTCCGCGATGTCGAATAGCCCGCCGGCAAGCGCATTCGACGCTTTTCTGGCCTGCTCGCTCGCCTCCGGGCCGCTCAAGGCGTCGGTGTCGAAATGATGCAGCTGCAAGAGCCGGCGGGACTCTTCCACGGCAAGCGACACCGTGCTTTGCTCCGCATTCTGATGCGCGACGAACCAGGCAGCCGGGCTCGCCACGGCAGCCAGAAGAATGCTGACGATGGCAATCTGGATTGCTGTACGGCGATTGAATGAATTCATGGCGACACGCTCCGAATGCCTATCCCACAGCCGGGCTGGAACAAGAACCATGATAGCGCAATTACAATTGCATCAAAGAGGCCGGCTGGGGGCGCCGGAGGCTGTACGGTTTCATTCAGGAATCGATGTGGCTGCGCACCTGCCGTGTCGTGCAGGAACCGGCTGCGACCAGCAGATGTCGTTGCCCGACAAGCGCGATTTGCTTTGCTAAAGCAAGATCGTCGGCGCGACGATCTTTGCCAACTGGCCGTGCCCAATGATCGTATTTTTTGTTTTTCTGGGGACAGACCACAATTAATCTGGACGATGGAAAAGGTCCCCTATTTACGGGACGGAGTAATCGGGGTCTGTCCCCTATATTATTAATAGCTGAGGCTTGGGGAAGGCGGGCTGTATCCCTGTAGTCGCGCGATACAAAAAGCGGGTAGTGCGCAAGCACTGCCCGCTTTTTTAATGGAGCTGTCACATCGGCTTTCGAGACGGCATCTGCCCTCCTTTTGGCGCTGTGCTGATTTTCCGGCGAGACAGGCGTCAGGGAATGTTTGAATGGTAGACTTGACCACGTCAGGCTTTTTTCTACCGAACAACAACACAGGAGATGCTTCATGTCCAATCCGATATCCAGGGTCGATCCGGAAGGATTGCTTGAATATTCAGTCGTCTACACCGACCGCGCACTCAACCACATGTCCAAACGCTTTCAAGGCGTGATGCAGGACATTTCCGGCATTCTGAAAGAGGTTTACCGCGCGCATGCGACCATCCTCGTGCCCGGCAGCGGCACCTTCGGCATGGAAGCGGTGGCGCGGCAGTTTGCCACCGGCAAAAAGACGCTGGTGATCCGCAACGGCTGGTTCAGCTACCGCTGGACGCAGATCTTCGACATGGGCGGCATCCCGTCTGCGTCCACCGTCCTCAAGGCGCGTCGCGTCGACGACAGCAAGCATGCGGCATGGATCCCCGCGCCAGTAGACGAAGTGGTCGCCGCCATCCGCGAGAACAGGCCCGACGTCGTGTTTGCGCCGCACGTGGAAACCGCCTCCGGCATCCTGCTGCCGGATGACTACCTGCGCGCGGTGGCGGACGCGGTGCATGAAGTCGGCGGACTGATGGTGCTGGATTGCGTGGCGTCTGGCGCAATGTGGGTCGACATGCAAGCCACCGGCATCGACGTGCTGATCAGCGCGCCGCAAAAAGGCTGGAGCGGATCACCTTGCTGCGCCATGGTCATGCTGAGCGAGCGCGCCCGCAGCGCGATCGACGCCACCACCAGCACCAGCTTCGCCGCCGACTTGAAGAAATGGCTGCAGATCATGGAAACCTACGAAAAAGGCGCGCACGTCTATCACTCCACGATGCCCACCGATGCGCTGGCCGTGCTGCGCGACGTGATGCAGGAAACGCGCAGCTTCGGCTTCGACAACGCCCGCGCCAGGCAAGTTGAGCTGGGCCAGCGCGTGCGTACCCTGCTTGAAAGTCGCGGCCTCGTCAGCGTCGCGGCAGAGGGTTTCAAGGCGCCCGGTGTCGTGGTCAGCTATACAGATGATCCCGGCATCCAGTCCGCCAAGAAATTCATCGAACAGGGCCTGCAAACCGCCGGCGGTGTACCGCTGCAATGTGATGAACCGCCAGACTTCATGACATTTCGCGTTGGCTTGTTCGGGCTGGAGAAATTGCAGAACGTCGAACGCACAGTCGCGCATCTGGAAGCGGCGCTGAACCGGGTGTTGTGAGAAGGGGGGCGCTGGAGCAGCGTAATCGGCGCCATGGTTTGAAGCGATAAAAAAAGCGGGTAGTGCCTAGGCACTACCCGCTTTTTATTTGGTGATGCGCAGAATCTTAACTTAAGCCTGCGCCTTCACCTTCAAACGCCAGGCATGCAGCAACGGCTCGGTGTAGCCGCTAGGCTGCTCCAGGCCCCTGAACACCAGGTCGCATGCGGCCTTGTAGGCCATGCTGGTGCCGAAGTTGCCGGCCATTTTCTGGTAGAGCTTGTCGCCGGCGTTTTGCTTGTCGACCACGGCGGCCATGCGCTCGAAGGTTTCGGTGACTTGTGCCTTGGTGACGACCTTGTGCAGCAACCAGTTCGCCATGTGCTGGCTGCTGATGCGCAGCGTGGCGCGGTCTTCCATCAGGCCGACGTTGTGGATGTCCGGCACCTTTGAGCAGCCCACGCCCTGGTCGACCCAGCGCACGACATACCCGAGAATGCCCTGGGCATTGTTGTCCAGTTCCTGCTGTTTTTCGGCGTCAGACCAGTTCGGGGTGGCGGTGACGGGCACTTGCAGCAGGTTGTTCAGAATGCCGTCGCGCTCTTTCTCGTAGTTGATCTTTTCCAGATCCTTTTGCACGTCGGAGACCAGCACCTGATGGTAGTGCAGGGCGTGCAGCGTGGCGCCTGTCGGGCTTGGCACCCAGGCGGTGTTGGCGCCGGCCTTGGGGTGCACAATCTTTTGCTCCATCATGCCCTTCATCAGGTCAGGCATGGCCCACATGCCCTTGCCGATCTGCGCCTTGCCGCGCAGACCGCAAGACAGGCCGACCAGCACGTTGTTCTTTTCGTAGGCAGCAATCCAGGCACTGGTCTTCATGTCGCCCTTGCGGATCATCGGGCCGGCATGCATCGCGGTGTGCATCTCATCGCCGGTACGGTCCAGGAAACCGGTATTGATGAAGGCCACGCGGCTGGCAGCCGCAGCAATACACGCTTTCAGGTTGACGCTGGTGCGGCGCTCTTCGTCCATGATGCCCAGCTTGACGGTACTGTCGGGCAGGCCCAGCATTTTTTCAACGCGGGTAAACAGTTCGGCAGCGAAGGCCACTTCGGCAGGGCCATGCATCTTCGGTTTCACGATGTAGACCGAGCCCTTGCGGGAGTTGCGAATTTGTCCTTTTGGTGCATCCTTCTTGCCGCGCGCCAGGTCGTGCATGGCGATGGTCGTGGTGACCACGGCGTCCAGAATGCCTTCAGGGATTTCTTGCGTCTTGCCTGCTGCATCCTTGTACAACACGGCGGGGTTGGTCATCAGGTGACCGACGTTACGCACAAACATCAGCGAGCGGCCATGCAGCGTGACTTTTCCTTTGCCATTGGCTGCGGTATACACGCGGTCGGCGTTCAGGCCGCGGGTAAAGGTTTTGCCGCCTTTTTGCACTTCTTCGGTCAGCGTGCCTTGCAAGATGCCCAGCCAGTTACCGTAGGCCAGTACCTTGTCTTCGGCATCTACCACGGCGACCGAATCTTCCAGGTCCAGAATGGTGGACAGCGCGGCTTCGACCACCAGGTCGGCGACACCTGCGGCGTCACTCTTGCCGATCGGCGTGGCGCGGTTGATGATGAGGTCCAGGTGCAGGCCATTGTGCTGCAGCAGCACGCTGCTCGGGGCCTTGGCATCGCCCTGGTAACCGATGAACTGGCTCTTGTCTGCCAGCTTGGAGGTCGTGCCGTCTTTCAAGATGACCACCAGCTCGCCATCCTTGTTGATGCGGTAGCCGGTGGAGCCGACGTGCGAACCCTTCTTCAAGGGCGCGGTGCGGTCCAGCACATGGCGCGCATATTCAATGACTTTCTTGCCGCGCTTGGGGTTGTAGCCGCCCTTGGCGCTTAACTTTTCGCAGCCATTGTCTTCCGAGATCACATCGGTGCCATACAGCGCGTCGTACAGGCTGCCCCAGCGCGCGTTGGCGGCGTTCAGTGCGTAACGCGCATTGAGTACCGGGACCACCAGCTGGGGTCCGGCCTGCACGGCCAGTTCGGCGTCGACGTTCTTGGTGGTGATCTTGACGTTTTTCGGACTCGGCACCAGATAGCCGATTTTTTCCAGATGGGCGCGATAGGCAGGCATATCGGCGATCGGGCCGGGGTTAGCCTTGTGCCAGGCATCCATCTTCAGTTGCAGGTAGTCACGCTCAGCCAGCAGGGCAATATTCTTCGGGGCCAGATCGGCCACGATGGCGTCAAAGCCACGCCAGAAGTCGGTAGGCGAAATGCCGGTGCCGGGCAGGACTTTGCTCTCGATGAACTGGTGCAAGACGGTGGCAACTTGCAGGCGATGCTCTGTGGTGCGGGGCGTAGCGGATTTGGACATAAGCGGATCTTTTTAAAAAACGACAGGAAATTTTTGGGTGCGCATATTGTATTGGATATTTTAATTGATGCTATGCAAGTAACGATCAATATATTTGTGTCAATTAGATAGGTAATGCATGACGGATCCACAGTGATCCCACCCAATATCGAAGGGGGCGGATTGGGGTGATTCGCCTTGCAAGGAATGTTTTGTGTTTTGGGGGCAGCCCACAATTGATCCGGAAGATGGAAAAGACCCCATATTTATGGAATGGGGGATTGGGGTCTGTGCTCTATTATTCTTCTCTTTATTCAGCCAAACCCCTAAGGTCCACGCTGCCTACTGGCAGACTCCATGCTTGACCAATTGTGCGCGCATCGTTCCTTGGGCCGTCTTGCAACCCGCGCTGCCAACTTCCCTTGCCTCCGCGATCTCGCCCTTTTCGATCAGCGCCAATGCGAGAAGGGTACGCATATCCGATTCAAGCTCCGGAGAAAATTTGGTCTTCAATATTTCGGATTCCTTGAGGCCAGCGCGCAAAGCGCGTTCGATGCCCGGCACATCATTGGCGTCTACCGCAGCCAACGCTTGCAGATAGTGAGCGCGTGGGTCACGCGGAAATTCAGCGACCAGTTTGGCGGCCTGGACTTTTCCTTCGGCAGTGGACTTTGGAAGTTTGTCTTTGCTAATCAGGAAGTTGTCCAGCATGTATCCGGCGTAGCCTTGCGCCAGTGGCTGATAGGCGAATGCCAGAGTGGCAACCCCGGCCACGACCAGGGTAGCCGCAAATTGACGGAAGCGAGGCAGCGGATCGGCAGCCGGCCATGATTTATAGATCAGCCAGCCGGCGATGCCGCCGCTCAGTGCACCGCCCAGATGGGCGGCATAGTCGACCTGTTGGCCGGAGTGCCCGATCGCCAGCGGAAGCAGTGAAGGAATCAGCATCTGCATCAGGCTGATCTGGATTTGCGTGCGCCCACCCGCGACGGGCAGGCGGAAGCTGGAAATGAAGGCGGCAGTCAGCAAGCCCATAATTGCGCCAGAAGCACCAACTGACACGATCGTGGCTGGATTGATCGCCAGTGACAGCAACGACCCGCCGACTGCGCCGATGACAAACAATCCGAGGAACCAGGCTCTGCCGACCAGGCTTTCCAGCACCACGCCTGCCATATACAGCGCCACGCCATTCATCGCCAGGTGTACGATGCTGCCGTGAAAATCCGATACCACTCCCCCTGTTGCACGACAAGCGAGTAATTGAGCCCGCCAAACGCGACCAGCGTGCGTATGCCAGGAGTGAGCATGCCGGTGCTAGGCTGCACCGCATAGAACAGTTCAGCACCAAATACTGCCGCCAACAGCGCCAGCAAGGCGTAGGTTACAAACGGACGCCCTGCATTTTCCTGGACGGTCAATTCGGCCGGCTGCAGATCGGCGTCGGCTGCTCTTGGCTCGCGCAGCAATTGCTCGATCATCGTTCTGCCGATGAAGCGGCCATTCAAGGGCGCATTGGTCCACACCGTAGCGGACGCCGTATCGATGCTCCAGGCAATCAGATGGCACTTGGAGAACAGCGATTCCTTTTTGAAATTCTTCAAGCGGGTACTGGCGCCGCTCTTGCCGTTTGCAACCTCCATTACATGGATCATCACGGGCATCTGCGCGCTGCTGATCTTGCCGGCATACTTCAGGCACTGCTTGCCGATTTCGCTGACTTCCTTCGCAGTCATCGTGAATTTCTTTTCCGGGTGGGATTCACGGTCAATGATGCAAATAATCTGGAAGTTCAACCCATCGGTGCCGGTCAATACGATGTCGCATGCCTCGGCAAGTGCGGCTGCTTCCGGCACGGTGCCGTATGTCAGACCTTTTTTTACGATGTACTGTTTTGCCAGATAGGTGGCGAAGGTTTGCGTGGTGGTGTCTTCCTGAGGCAGCATATTTTCTTTCTTTTTGATTTGCTTGTCGTGCTGCATTCTCTGCTGAATATTTGTAGGAGGCAATACGGGTTGTTGCGTTTAAGACGGGAATAGCGGAAATAGGGGACACGGAAATAGGGAGCAGAGCGCGATTTCCTAGAATAACTGCACGTGTTCGCAACTGGATTGATCCAGGCTTTTTTTCATGTCTTCCTGCCATGCCGCGCTGGATAACGTGGACTGGGATACCAGGCATTCTCGGACGGATAACTACTACGATGCCGCTCCCTTTAAATATTAGCTGCGCAATATCGATAATGGCAGCTTCAGCATGTCGTCGCCTGACGATGCGAAATACCAGATGATTCCTATCAGGCTAGCCACCAGTGCAAAATACCAGACCGTCGAGAACACTTGACCATACCGGTCGAGCGGCAATAGATGACTGTTATGGCGGGTTCGCCACTCGATAAAAATTTCGATACTTCCAATAATCAGCAACAATCCAAACAGCGTCAACCCCAGCCAATAACTCAAGGCCACACCGCCAATCGCAGCAACAATGCAGGCAGCGATGCCCAGCGTGCTGTTCATTGAAAAGCTGACGCTCTTGAGTACATGACCGCCGTCCAGCGGCAAGATCGGCAATAGATTGAAAAGATTCAGCAAGGCGTTGAAAGTCGCCAGCCCGGCGAAAAACATACTCCCGGTAATCCAGTACGCCAGCAGGCAAGCGATTGACATCAACAGGCCAAAGCAGGGCCCCATCATCGAGATCGCCACGTCTTGCCAGCGCGTGTTGATCTTTTCATCGGACAGTGCGGCACCGCCAAAAAACGGAATCAAATAAATTCCCTTGGTCTTCATGCCAAAATATTTCATGGCCCGGATATGGCCATACTCGTGAAATACCAGGCACGCCAGCAAGGCCAGCGCGAATTGAAATGAAAACAGCCAGGAATATGCCGCCAGGCTGGCGCCGGCGAATGCCACCTTGATTACCTTGGCGCTCTTGAGCAACTTGAACCCCAGAGCACCGAGCCCCCACAGGCTGAACGATTTTTTATGCGCAACTGCATGGGTCGGGACTTGCTGTTCCACATCTTTGGTCGTGCGTTTGCCTTGTGCGACCAGCTGGTCACCGACGTGGAACTGATATTCCAGTTCAAAGGGTTGCCACTGCAATCGGGTGTCGAGCCGACAATGCAATTCCTGGACCTCTTCGGCGACTGGTTCATCTTCCCCTTTGATCGGCAAGGCGGATGGCGACATTTGCTGCCGCAACATAAACTGATGCGATCGCTTGCCTTCCGCATCCGCGGTGGCAGGCAGTTCCGACACCACCGTGTTCCCCAGGAACAGCTGCTGCCAGCCCGCCATGGAACCTTCCAGCACCAATGGTTGTGAAAAACAATCCAGCTTCAATAACTCCATGTCGTCTACCTTCGAAGAACGAAAATGCTTGCAGTAAAGCCATAGTATCCTTGACATGGAGTTGCCGCGTCAAAGAGTTGAATGGATTGGGGGAATGTACAGACGATGTCTTAAATGTATCGGCTGGAAAAGAATGCAGCGTCGGTTTGAAGTTTAGCGTAATAGCGTAATAGGGGAGACCTCAGGGTCTGTCACCTATTGTTTTGTCATCCGAGATGCTTTCTGATCAAATCCTGCGTAAAGTCGCGTAGCGCAATCATGCGCTGGCTGGCCTTCAAATCGCGGTGATAAACCATCCATAGATCCCGCGAGAAGGCCGGTTCGCTTGATCCGAAGCGCTCAAGCGATGTATCGCGATCCCCGACAAAACACGGCAGCACGCCGACGTCGATGCCGGCTTTGATGGCAGCATGCTGTGCCAGCATGCTGTTGCATGTGAGTGCCGGCGGCCTGCCCGGAAATGTGGCCTTGAGCCACTTCGCCATAGGCAGGTCAGCCCATGCCTCGTCCCAGGATACATAATCGAGCTGCTGCCATGCAATCGGGCCTTTCCCGGTCAGTTTTGCGCCTGTCGACCCGGCCCGGCAGTACGCTGCAAAATCGAGTGTGCCAGCACGGCTGACAATATAGTCATTGCTGCCGTCCCGGATGGACGCGTCCGCAATCCGCAGTGCCAGATCCGCCTCGCGCCGGGACAGATTGGCGGGCGCAAGGGAAATATTCAATTCGACGTTCAGTTTGGGATATTGCCTGCGGAAGAGGTGCAGGTTCGGCACGATCAGGTGAACTGCCAGCGTCTCCGCCGTGGCAAGGCGGACCTGGCCTGTTATCTCGCGCTGTGCCGACGATTGGCCATGCCGCTCCGCCGCCATCATCGACTGCTCGACCTGCTCCACATGCTTGAACAGCGCGCCACCATCATCGGTGAGCTGATACCCGCTTTGCTGACGCAGAAAAAGCGTTGCCCCCATCCTTTGCTCAAGCGCCGCCACATGGCGGGAGACGGTCGACGGGCTCGTATGCAAGGCGGCGGCCGCGCCGGTCAGGCCGCCATGGCGGGCGGTCGCCAGGAAGAACTTCAAATCGTTCCAGTCAAAAGACAAGTTTTTCATTTTTAGAAAATGGATTTCCAAATTAATAGCAAGTATTTCATATTTGGAAAACTATACTACCCCTGTATCCAATCAGAGGCAAACATCATGCACGCATCGAACGCGTCCGGAATCTATCTGCGGCTGGTATTGATCACGATGTTTTGGGCATCGGTCTTCCATATCGGAAAATATGCAGTCGAAGCGGTGTCGCCCCTGTTTGCCAGTGCCTGGCGCTTCCTGATTGCCGCCGCGATCCTGGTGCCGCTCATCGCGATGCGTGAAGGATGGTCGCTCTCGGCACTGCGCCGCAGTGGGTTCGGATTGCTGGTAATGGCGGCTGTCGGCGTCTTCGGCTTTAATGTTGCGCTGTTCTATGGTTTGCGTATGACCTCCGCAGTCAACGCCGCGCTCATCATGGGATTCACCCCCGCACTGACGGCCGTGCTGTCGGGACTGATCAACCGCGAATCACTATCAAGGCAACAAGTGATCGGCATGGTGCTCGGCATCGCTGGTGTCATGTTGGTGGTGAGCAAAGGCTCGTGGCAGACGCTGGCCGCAATGTCCTTGTCCGGCGGCGATGCGCTGGTCATGCTGGCCAGCCTGTGTTTTGCGGTGTACCCGATTATTCCGAAACGTTTTGTGCACGGCATGTCGGCGCTGCAAACTACCGGCAGCTCCATTGCGGGCGGTGCAGCCTTGATGGCTGCGTTTGCGATGATGACCGAATCCACCTTCTTCACGCCGCCGCCTCTGCCCGTCGCTGTGGGGATCGCGTTCATGGGACTGTTCGGGTCGGCGGTCGCTTATCTGTGGTGGAATCAGGCGGTGCAACGCATGGGTGCAACCTCGGTTGCCGTATTTTTGAACCTCGTGCCAATCTTTACAGCGCTGATCGGCGTATTGCTGGGGCAGGCGATTTCATTGGCGCAGCTATGCGGTGCGGCCTTGGTAATTGCCGGCGTGCTGTACTCGTCCGGGAAGCTCAAGGTTTTTTCTGCGACACCAGTCAAGTTGCTAGAGTAAATAAGGGACAGGCCACGTTTTCTTGAAAATTAATCGTGGTCTGTCCCCTATTATTTCGTCATGATGGCGGCCGCGAAAATGCCATGCGCCTGACAATGATCGCCAAGCGTCGTTGATTTAATATTGAGGGATAGGGGGCGGTCCCTATTTGTTAGCCCCTCAAATTCTTATTTTTCCGGCCTGCCAAGACATTGATATTCAGTAGTAACTCGATATCGATTACACCCATAAGCATTTGACGCAATACAGTTCCGTATGCCGCCACCGAATGCTTCCGCGCCGCTGTATCCCCAGGCTGCACATCGCGATTTTGCAAGTTCAACACCTTGCTGTGAATTCACAACGGGTTTTTCAAATCCGCCATATTCATATGACAGTTTAATTGTCCCGTCCGAGCGACTTCCGCCTGTCGCATCATAATTTTTGGTAGTCGAACATCCGCTTAATGCAATTGTTAAGAATAAAAATGCCTTTACGAACCATTGGTACTTCATGCTTAGATTTCCCCTGATAGAAGTTTTATATACTTTTAACGCCTGAAATTGCCTGACTGCTTACGCTTTTTACCGACCTATTGAAGGTGGGGAATTACATGGACAATACTCGCCTTGTTACCAACTTAACCGGAATAGATAGCGGCGCTATCTATGAGTAAAGACGTTTCAATGTTCAGCAGATAAAAAGAAACGTAATGTCATTTCATTCCTAAGCATTGTCAAAGGGCAAGGGCTGCTTTCTTATTTCAGGTCAATTTCGAATATCGAATTCGTATCTGGTCAATGATTCACACGTCTGGTTTATGACGTCGGCCGACATTCTCCTGCCTGAACTAAGTTTTATTCCTTATCACTTTTTAAGTGATAGACGTCAAAAGGTATCCCTTTTAGACTGCTGAGTTGCGCGAAGGCAATGGACGTCGGCAAAGAGACGGTCAATTAGTAAGACTCTGCCGATCGATAAAAATAAACAAGGCAGGCATGGCCAGACGACGAAATAGAAATGAAGGATTGGTGGAAGTGCTGCTGGTGCTGCCCTGGTGGGTCAGTATCGCGCTGGCAGCTGTCGCATTCGCCGTCATGCGATGGATTATCCCGGCCAGCGTGGCTGGCAAACCGATATTGGCGGCTGTGGCCACCGGCATTCATTCGATCGCCTGGCTGCCGCTTCTGGTATTTGGGTCGATTGGCGCTATTTCTTTCTTGCGCCAAAAGGTGAACGAGAATGGAAGCGTCATCATCGATCATTCAAGCAGAACGGCTATCCCCGAACGTCCGGTAGCCGCCAAAAAGCAATTTTCATCATCACCACCGATCACAGTGAAAGGGGTGGATATCGCATTTGGAAGGCACTCAGTCGAAGTAAAGGAACAATTCAATTCATGGAGCTTGCCGGCCTTGCGTGCACTGGAATGGAAACGATTCGAGCTGCTATGCGCAAAATACTATGAAGCAGTCGGCTTCAAGTCGGAGACGATCCGCTGCGGCGCTGATGGCGGGATCGACGTCAAATTGTTCAAGATTGATCCATCTAAACCAATCGCCATTGTCCAGTGCAAGGCCTGGAACACGCAGGTGGTGGGGGTCAAGGAAATCCGCGAGCTGTTCGGCGTGATGGCGCATGAAAAGGTTAGCCGGGGAATATTTGTGACCACCGGAAGCTTTACGCCGGGCGCGCTCAGTTTTGGTGCCGCCAATCCGATTCAATTATTGGATGGGGCATTTTTTGTAAAGAAGCTGAAGGAGCTGCCAGAAACAGAGCAGGCCAGGCTTTTACGATTTGCATTCGAAGGCGATTACAGTACGCCGTCCTGCGCGTCATGCGGCATCAATATGGTCAAGCGTGACGGCAAGCGTGGTGCATTTTGGGGATGCGCAAACTACCCTAGGTGTAAGAGCACGTTTGTGAGGAAGACTGAGGCAGGGTAACTAAGGATAAGAGATTAAGGGTCTGCCACCTATTTATATAATTAGATTCTTCAGAATTGTCACAGGCATCATTAATTCCTTACAGTAAATAATGATAGATAGTTACAATCTGGTATCGTGGAAATTTGGAAATAGGGCATGACAAGAACGAATTTCGTCTTTATTGACTTTGAAAACGTCCAGCCGAAGGATATGGAGTTGCTTATCGGTGGGCCATTCAAGATAAAAGTTTTTTTAGGTTCCACTCAGACCAGGCTGCCTGTTGAATTGGTCCGTGTTCTTCAACCCTTTGGTCAAGATGCTGAATATATCCAAATTGAAGGTAGTGGAAATAATGCGCTCGATTTTCATATCGCTTATTACATAGGGCGGCTTGCGACTGCATTTTCCGACGGATTCTTCCATATTATTTCAAAAGATACTGGGTTTGATCCCCTAATCAAACACCTAAAAGAAAAAGGTATTTACTGTATTCGCTCTACAGCGATATCCGATATCCCATTACTTAATCATCCTAAGCCAGATGAATCCAAGAAGGGTAACTCTGCAACTGAAACGGCAATAGCTCAGCAAGCTTTTAAGCCTGGCGAAATCAGTAAGGTGGATTCTGTGATCCAGAAGTTGATAAGTCAAAAGGCATCTAAGCCACGGAAACTCAAAACTCTTGGCAGTACAATTAAAGCGCATTTTGCCAATCAACTCGCCAACGATGAGCTTCAAAAACTAATTGTCCAACTCACCAAACAAGGCATTATTAAAGTCTCGGATGGGAATGTCACCTATAAGCTACCTTCGTAGACTGTATCGGGAATCGGGGTCTGTCCCCTATTTAAAGCCTGCGAATTTGCGGGACAGTTCTTGAAGGTGGTGCAGATAAAACTGGTTAACCTCGTCGGCGAAGTAAGATGCCTGGCGGTTGTTGCCACGCTGGATAACGTGGGCTGGTATGCCAGGCATTCTCAGGCGGGCGCGTCTCGGCATGGGCTTAGTGTTACGCGGCGAGGGCAATGACGGCGGCCGCGACAGTATCGTCTAGGGGCGGCAGCATTACAGCTGATTTGCGCCTGTTAAGGAATCTCATATTTATGGGATATAAGGTGCTTCCGGGATAAAAAGCCGGAGCGATTAAGTACTAATTAATCGTGGTTTGTCCCCTATTTATACGTTAACTTTGCCGATTAGTTATGTCGAGCATATACAAAACACACAATCAAAAAGTCAAAATATGATTAAGACAAAAGCCACGAATAAGCAAATTGAACAAAAATATGAAAAGGAAGATCGCGGAATTTCTCTAGAGCGGAATGATTTTCTTTTGCCCCAGATTTTAGATTTTGTGAACCAAAAACAATGGATGAATTTGCAGCCAGAATATCAACGTCGACAGGTTTGGGATCGAAAGAAGCAATCACAGTTTATTGAGTCTCTTTTGATGAATTTACCTATTCCTCCAGTGTTTCTTTTTGAACCAGAATATAACCGCTATGAGGTTATGGACGGACAACAGCGTCTCTCAGCCATAGTGGCCTTTTATTCTAATCGACTAAAGCTAATCGGGCTGGAACAGTGGTCGGAGCTGAATGGAAAAGAGTATTCCGATTTGCCTAATAAAGTGCAACGTGGTTTAGATAGGCGACGGCTCTCAGCTGTTGTGCTTCAAAGTACACCTAACTCACGGAAAGATGATGAACTAAGGCGAATTGTTTTTGAGCGACTTAATACAGGTGGGCAAAAGTTAAACGCACAAGAATTAAGGAATTGTATTTTCGCGAGTCTTTTTGCTCAACTCATCGTTGAACTTGCTGGAGACCCAATATTTAATGATCTATGGGAGATTCCACGATATCAAGATCACTTAATTAATGATCAAGTGAGCGCTGAGCTAGCAGAGAACATTCTCTTTAAGAGGATGGTTGATTGTGAACTTGTCTTACGGTTTTTTGCCTTCAGAGATAAAAAGCTAATTAAAGGATCTGTAAAATCAATTCTTGATAATTGTATGGAGTCACACCTAAGTACAGGACCAGATACTTTGGTGACGTTGGCAAATATCTTTAAATCGAGAATTAAATTGGCTTACGATTTATTCGGATTAAGTGCCTTTAAAATTAAAGAGCTAGACGGCACTGAGAAGCTATCTCAGCCCTTTTACGACGCTGTAGTTGTGGCATGCGATCGGCAGTATGAAAATCGGAAACGCCTTATTGCGAAAAAGACTACGTTAGCCAGGAAAATTAAAGCCATAGTTGCTAATGTAGAGAGCTATGAACTGATCGTTGGACGAGCAAATACAGCTGAAACGATAAAAAAGCGATTGAATCTGATTGAAAACTGCTTCGTTGAGGTTTTATGAGTCGGCTTGGTATTCCTTCCGCGGCAAAATCAGCGTTCGATGCACTTGTGTTGGGAAGCAGCGAGTGGTTTAACTGGATTAACGTTGCAAACGAGTTCCAGAATGTTTTGAAAGACAAAATTCCGTGGGATAGCTTGGATAAAAGTGGTACCGACCTGATTCAGAGAAGATTGAATTCGGCCTCGCCAGCTAATCAGCTCCTGTTTAACTCCTTTTACGTGACAATGGTGGCAGGATTCGAGGGGTACTTAAGAGAAACAATAAAAGATCTTGCATCTAAAATATCATCTGCGAACCGCAAGTTTGAGGACATTAGTGTGACTCTACAGCGGCTGCACATTAGAGAATCTGCAAAATTACTTAGGAGAATTGACTCTCCTCCAGATTATCTTAATCTTAATGAAAATGAGCTTTGTCGCCGATTGGGAACTTGTGTCCCTGGAGTAAAAAAGGTGGAGCTAAATGCGGAAGCACTAGCTGAAATTGAGGGCATTTTGAAGTTGGAAAACTTTTTAGAACGAGCGAGCGCCCTTGGTAAACCGGTCAGCTGGGGTTATCTCATTAAACAGCAGGGTGTGAAAGACGCACTTTATCTAAAAAAAGAAAATGCTAAGGCCGTTGAAAAAGCATTGCAGGATGAGTTGGTAAGTATTGCACGTTACCGAAACAGAATTGCTCACCTTGGTGGGAGTGCAGCAGACGTTACTTCACAGATTGTCAGTGACCATAAAATGTTACTGGTTTCTCTTGTGAATGCTATTGAAGCGGCCTAGGTAAACATTATTTTGGGTTTTTATCGTGGACGATGGTGGATCGCTATGCAAAGCTTGCAATCGGGTATCAGCGAGCTGAGGCGACATGACTTATAGGAAATTAGTGCGATGTAGTGGTCCAATCGCGTCTTTCAAAGTAGCTAGAATAGAACCTATACCGAGCGTATACGACTTCCACAAAGCAAAAAGCCCAAACCATTGCGGAATGGGCTTATCACTTATAACATAGCTCCTTGACCTGGACTCGAACTAGAGATCTGCGGATTCACCGTCCCTCATTTCCCCCAGCTATCCTTCAACGTCACCACCCGATTAAACACCGGTTTCCCCGACTTCGAATCCACCCGGTCCGCCACAAAGTACCCGTGCCGCTCGAACTGGAATTTCTCATCCGGCGATGCATGCTTCATCCCCTGTTCCAGATAAGCAGTAATCACTTCCTTGGCATTCGGATTCAACGCCGCCTTGAAATCCTTGCCGCCGGCATCCGGATTCGCATCGGTAAACAGCCGGTCATACAGCCGCACTTCCGCTTCCAGCGCATGCGTGCTGCTCACCCAATGGATATTGCCCTTGACCTTGTAATTGGCGCTGCCTTCCGTGCCTGATTTACTGTCCGGGAAATAGGCGCAGTGCACGGCAATCACTTTACCGTTCTCATCCTTGTCGCAGCCGGTGCATTCAACCACATAGCCGTAGCGCAGCCGCACCTTGTTGCCGGGGAAAAGACGGAAATACCCTTTGCTGGGCACTTCCATGAAATCTTCTTCCTCGATCCACAACTCTTTCGTGATCGGGAACGTGCGGTTGCCGCGCTCGGGGTGGTGCGGGTGCACCGGCGCCGTGCATTCGGTAATCAGTTCATCCGGGAAGTTGTCGATGATCAGTTTTAATGGCCGCAGCACGGCCACGCCGCGCGGGGCCTTGGCGTCCAGATCGTCGCGCAGTGCGCCTTCCAGCGTGCCCATGTCGATCCAGCTGTCGGCTTTGGAGACGCCGATGCGGTCGCAGAATAACTGGATCGATTCCGGCGTGTAGCCGCGCCGGCGCAGGCCCACAATCGTCGGCATGCGGGGATCGTCCCAGCCGTCGACAATCTTTTCTTCGACCAGCTGCAAGAGTTTCCTTTTGCTGGTGACCGCATAAGTCATGTTCAGCCGCGCGAACTCGGTTTGCTCCGGCAGGGGCTTCTTGAAGAAGCCGCCCTCGGCCAAACGTTCCAGCACCCAGTCGTAGAACGGCCGGTGGTCCTGGAACTCCAGCGTGCAGAACGAGTGCGACACGTTTTCAATCGCGTCTTCCAGCGGGTGCGCATAGTCGTACATCGGGTAGATGCACCAGGCGTCGCCGGTCCGGTGATGGTGCGCGTGACGAATGCGGTAAATCGCCGGGTCGCGCAGGTTCATGTTGGGCGAGGCCATGTCGATCCTGGCGCGCACGATGTGTTCGCCATCCTTGAAAACGCCTGCCTTCATGCGGCGGAACAGGTCGAGCGATTCGGCGGCAGGGCGGTCGCGGTATGGCGAATTCTTGCCGGCTTCGCCGAAATTGCCGCGGTTAGCTCGGATCTCGTCGGCGCTCTGGCTGTCGACATAGGCATGGCCGGCGGTGATCAGGTATTCGGCCATTTGATAGAACTTGTCGAAATAGTCGCTGGCGTAATACAGGTGCTCGACCGGGCCGGCCGGGCCTTCGTGGGTCCAGTCGAATCCGAGCCACTTGACCGAGTCGAGGATGGTGTCGACGTATTCCTGCTCTTCCTTGGTCGGGTTGGTGTCGTCGAAGCGCATGTGGCAGCGCCCGCCATAGTCACGCGCGAGACCAAAATTCAGGCAGATCGATTTGGCATGGCCGATGTGCAGGTAGCCGTTGGGCTCCGGCGGAAAACGGGTCACCACCGGAGGCAGCGGGTGCGCCATGGCATCGGTGCGGTTAGCAAATTTACCTGCGGCAAGATCGCTGTCGATGATGCCTTTCAGGAAATTGGACGAGGCGGCGTTGGCGGTGGTGTCAGTTACAGCAGTTTTAGGTGGATTGCTCATGAATCGGTTTTAACAGTGCGCGAATGGTTGCGAGTGGGGTGCATTTTACCGTAGTGCCTTATCCGCTTGTCATTGAGCAGAAAAGGCTCGTTCAATAATTGATATTAATCAGAAACTTTTTCAGTCGATTGGTTTAAATAGTTGTCAATAAAGTAAAACTTTGTTGTCTTCCCCCGGTATCCGAACTTAGTTTGACCAGATACGGTCCATCGTGGACTGTGCTGCATCCAGGTTTGTTGAGAAATTTTGAGGATTGGTTCGATTCAGCTATTAAATTATTAGAATGCAAAATTAAGGGAGCGGTAGATGATCATCAAGCGCGAAACCCTGGAAGCGGCCGCTTCCGCCGGTATGCTGAAATACCAGCAAATCGATACCCTGCTGGTATTTCTGGTCCAGCATGAACTGAAAACCTGCCGCGAATCCGAAGCCGGGCGCTTCAATGCCGCGTTGCTGTTTTATCTGGGCGGCATGCTGGTGCTGTCCGGCGCGTTGCTGTTTGCCTTCATGGCAGTCAATGCGCTGGGCGTCGGCGCCTTGTTGTGGTTCTCGGTGCTGTATGCGCTGTGCGCAACCGGGGTTGCCAGCTGGTGCGCGAAGCGCCGCCTGCAGATGGTCGGCTCATTGTTTGCGCTGATGGCGATCATGCTGGTCGGCGCTGCTGCCTTCGCCGCGCTGGTCATGCAGGGAAGCCTGGCCGGCGGCATCGATGCCTTGCTGACAGGCCAGGCCACGCTGCAGCCGGATGGCCGCTGGCTGGTGATCGAGCTGGCCGCACTGGCCGCCAGCATCGGCTTGCTGCTGTGGCTGCGCCTGCCATTCCTGGTGTTGCCAAGCGCCTGCATCGCCTGGCTGATCGGCATTGATGTACTGGCGCCGATGCTGCTGCAGCTTGACACCGCCTTTGGCATGGGGCTCGCCAGTTCGGTCAACGAGCTGCGCCTTGTCCTGACGCTGGTGGCCGGATTGATGATGATTACGCTTGGCCTCTCAGTCGATCTGCAGCGGCGCCCGGTCGATGACGGTCTGGCGTTATGGTCGTATTGTGCCGGTCTGCTGGGGTTCTGCGTAGCGCTGTCGCTGCTGACCGGTGATGACCTGGCCGGCAAGACTGTATATTTGGTGCTGCACGCCGGGCTGATCGCGATCGGGCTGGTGCTCGGGCGCCGCATCTTCCAGGTGTTTGGCGCAGCCGGCATTGCGCTGGTGCTGGGGCAGGCCGGCTGGACCATGTTCCGGCATAGCGAGGCATTCGTGCCGGCACTGACCGTGCTCAGCCTGGTGCTGCTGGCGTGTGGCGTGTGGTGGTGGCGTCGCGAGCGCGCGTTTGCGGTGCACCTGCGCGGCATGCTGCCGCAGGAAATCCGGAGTTCAATGGACGCGCGTCCAGCCTGAGTGTTTACTTGCTGCTTGCTCGATATGAATGCGCGATGCGAAACGCGATGCGACCAGCATGATGCAAACTGATTGATAGCGCCTGCGGCCGGTCAAGCCGCAGGCGCTTGCCGCATATTGACACTGACCGGCCTTTCTGCCGCCGGCACTGCCGGCACTGCCGGCACGTTTCTTTCAAGCCACCCAATGGCAACTGATAGCATCCGCCACTGCCTGTCGCGCTTCATCCCAATACAAACTTTTCATGGCCGCCTTATGCAGGCTCAGTGGGTCAGTTGATCTTTTGACAGGACGATTCAAGTTCAGGGAAGTGACGCCGTAAATGACAAAGGCCTCATTTTTTCTGGAAAGTCATGCGTATTCGAATCATTGCCCTGGCTAGTGTGTTGTTGTTTTCTCATGCCCAGGCGACCGACCAGTTGATCAAGCTGCCCAAGCCGGGCGACCTCGATGGTGCAGTCAAGGGAAAAATCGCGCCGGCCCCGGCTCAGCCGCCGGCCGCCGACGCCGTCAAGCCGCAAGCATCGGAGGCGAGCAAGCCGCAACCGGCAGCAGCGATCAAGCCACCGGCAGAGAGCCCGGCCGATCCGGCGGCAGTCAAGCCGGCGGGTCCGGAGTCGGCCGTGGCCAGCCCGGTGCCTGCGCCCGTGGCTGCGGTCAAGCCGGACCCTGCAGTCAAGAATGGCGCCGACCTGAAGCAAAAGATCGCCGCCAGCGATGTCGAGGCAGCCAAGGCCAAGGCCGAGACAGCCGGCAAGCCGCCAGCCAGGCGCACGACTGCGGCCGAGGACGACGAAGAACAGAATATCCAGCTGCTGGCGCAACGGATCTCGGCCCGGCTGGCGGCACTGCGCAGCAAGTCCCAGAATGCCAAACCGCCTGCGCCGCCGGTGAAAAGCCGTGCGCCTGCGGTCGTGCGCGCCAGCCTGCCGGCCGCAGCGACGGTGCAGCAGCACTGGCACTATGACGGCGACAGCGGCCCCGGTCATTGGGGCAAGCTCAATCCCGCCTGGGCCAAGTGCGACAGCGGCCAGCGCCAGTCGCCGATCGATATCCGCGACGGACTGCGGGTCGATCTGGAGCCGATCAATTTTGAGTACAAGCCGGCGCGCTTCAACGTGCTCGACAATGGCCATACGGTGCAGGTCAATGTCAGTACCGGCAACGCCATGATCCTGACCGGGCGCAGCTATGAGCTGGTACAGTTCCATTTTCATCTGCCGTCGGAAGAACGCATCAATGGCAAGGGCTATCCGATGGTCTTGCACATGCTGCACAAGGATCTTGCAGGGCGCCTGGCCATGGTCGCGGTCCTGATCGAGGAGGGCACAACGCACCAGGCGGTGCAGCAGGTCTGGAACAACCTGCCGCTGGAAAAAAACGATCCGGTGGTGGCGACCGCCAGCCTCGATCTGGCCAGGCTGCTGCCGTCGCGCCGCGAGTACTTCACCTACATGGGGTCGCTGACCACGCCGCCCTGCAGCGAGGGCGTGCTGTGGGTGGTGATGAAGGAACCGATCCAGCTCTCCAGCCAGCAGATCGCGATTTTTTCCCGGTTATACCCGATGAATGCCCGTCCGATCCAGGCCCAGGCCGGCCGCCTGATCAAGGAATCGAACTGAATTGCAGCACCGCCCCCGGCGCAAGACCGGGCAGGGCGGTGCCGCACTGGCTCGCCGCCCCCCCTGCTATCCCTCCTGAAAACGTTTTAAATTGACAAAAATTTGTCGTTTTTTGATAAAAAAGTACCGCGCCGACTCTAAAAAATTGGAAAGAGGCAATGTTGTTTGAAAAAAATGGACTAAACTCTGAATCTGCATGACACCTGCACCACACAATTAAAAAGGATCCACCATGACCATGAGACAGCTCCTGTTGAGCCTTGGCGTTCTGAGCGCTGCTGCCATTTCTCCTGCTTTTGCCCAATCTAACGCGCCGATCAAGATCGGCATGAATTGTTCTTATGAAGGGCAATCCGGTGAAATGGGCGTGAGCGTTCGCGCGGCACTTCGGATCGCGGTCGGCGAAATCAATGCGGTGGGCGGCGTCGGTGGTCGCAAGATCGAATTGCTGGAGCGTGACGACAAGGCCAAGCCGGACGTCGGCGTGGCCATCGCGGAAGAACTGGTCAACAAGGAACGGGTGGTCGCCACCATTGGCTATTGCAACTCCGGCGTTGCGGCCAAGGCCATCGATGTATACCAGAAGGCACGTGTGCCCCTGATCATCCCGGTCGCCACCGGTACCGCGATCACCAAGAAATTTGCAGGCGAGCCGGAAAATTATATTTTCCGGGTGGCGATGCCGGATGAAAAGCAAGTCGAATTTATGTTGAATGAACTGATCCAGAAGCGTGGTCTGACCAAGATCGCCGCATTTGCCGATGACACCGGTTATGGCGAAGGCGGCTTGAAGGATGTGGTGCGCCTGCTGGAAAAACGCGGTTTGAAACCAGTCAACGTGCAGCGCTTCAAGCAGGGCGTCACCGACCTGACCCCGCAACTGAAGGAAGCGCGCGCCGCCGGTGCCGATGCGATTTTCGTGTATGCGCTCGGACCGGACATTTCGACCGTTTCCAAGGGCAAGGCCGCGATCGGCTGGCCGGTGCAGCTGGTTGGCGCCTGGGGCGTCGGCTTCCGTAACCATATCGACCTGGCCGGTTCGGCCGCCGATGGCGCCATCATGCCGCAAACCTTCATTCAGGACGGCGTGATGAACGAGCGCAGCACCTCGCTGGTGCTGCAGTACGTCAAGCAAAACAATGTGAAGAATATTCCTTGCGCGATGTGCGCCGCGCAAACCTATGATGCGATGTTCCTGTTGCTCAATGCGATGTTCCAGGCCAAGGAAATCACCGGCCCGGCCATCAAGGATGCGCTGGAAAATCTGGAGAGCCGTGTCGGCGGCGTGGTGGGCATTTATAACAAGCCGTATACCAAGGATGACCATGAAGCGCTGGATGGCTCGATCCTGGTGCTGGGCCAGGTCAAGAACGGCCTGGTGCAGTATGCGTATTCGGGTGACACCAAGCGTGCGATCCTGGCAAGCCGGACCAAGTCCACGCTGAAGCCTCCGGCGATCGTGCCGGTATCGGCCCCGGCTCCAGCCCCAGCTGCCGCAGCCAAATAACGGTTGCCGGTCGTTCCATAAGCAAGCGCCTGGCTGATCGCCAGGCGTTTTTTTTGTGCCTACAATATGTGTTGTTCACACTGATTTGTGAAAGGTGATGACTGATATGTGGCCTTATCCGACAGTCTTGGCGCATCGTGGCGGCGGCTCGCTGGCTCCGGAAAACACCGTGGCGGCGCTGCGCTGCGGCCTGGCGCATGGCTTTCATGCGGTGGAATTCGATGTGATGTTGTCCGGCGACAAAATCCCGCTGGTGCTGCACGACCCCCGTCTGGGCCGCACCATCGTCGGCGCCGGCGATGTGTCGGGACTGCCCGCGCGCCAGCTGATGCAGATGGACGCCGGCGCCTGGTTTGCCCCGGCCTTCGCCGGCGAGCCGGTGCCAAGCTATGAACAGGTCTTTCACTTCTGTCGCGATAACCGGATCTGGATGAATGTCGAAATCAAGCCGGCACCGGGTTTTGAGGCGATCACCGGCAGCACGGTGGCGGCGTTGACCCGGCAACTGCTGGGCGCGACCGAACTGGCGACGTTGCCGCCCTTGCTGTCGTCGTTTTCCATAGAGGCGCTGAAGGCTGCCAAGATGGCGGCGCCGGAGCTGGCGCGGGCATGGCTGGTGGATGCCATTCCGGACAACTGGCAGGCGCGGCTGGCCGAGCTCGATGCGGTAGCGCTGCATACCAACCAAAAAAACCTGACCCGCCAGCAGGCCGCTGAAGTGAAACAGGCTGGATACGGCTTGTTTTGCTATACCGTCAACGATCCGGTGCGCGCGCGGGACCTGTTGTCATGGGGCGTCGATGCATTCTGCACCGACCGCATCGATTTGATCGGTCCGGATTTCCACTGATCACTACGGCCTGTTGCTTGCAGTTTGCCGCAGCTGGCCACCTGAAAATCCCGATTGGTTATCACGTATAATCGAAGGCTTGCCCTTTTATAGCAAAAGAACATGAACTCGTCCGAAATCCGCAATCAATTCCTCAAATTTTTCGAATCGAAGGGTCACACCATCGTCCCGTCCAGCCCGGTTGTGCCGGGCGACGATCCGACGCTGCTGTTTACCAATGCCGGCATGAACCAGTTCAAGGACGTGTTCCTCGGCTTCGACAAGCGGCCATATACGCGCGCGACCTCGTCGCAGAAATGCATCCGCGCCGGCGGCAAGCACAATGACCTGGAAAACGTCGGCTACACTGCGCGCCACCATACCTTCTTCGAAATGCTGGGCAATTTCAGTTTCGGCGATTATTTCAAGCACGACGCGATCCAGTATGCATGGGAACTGCTGACCGAAGTTTTCAAGCTGCCCAAGGAAAAACTGTGGGTCACCGTGTATGCCGAAGACGACGAGGCGTATGAGATCTGGAACAAGACGGTCGGCGTGCCGGCCGAGCGGATCGTGCGCATCGGCGACAACAAGGGTGCGCGCTACGCATCCGACAATTTCTGGATGATGGGCGACACCGGCCCGTGCGGTCCCTGCACCGAGATTTTCTATGACCACGGCCCGGAAATCGCCGGCGGCCCGCCGGGTTCGCCCGATGAAGATGGCGACCGCTATGTCGAGATCTGGAACAACGTGTTCATGCAGTTCAACCGCGACGAAGCCGGCGTGATGCACAAGCTGCCGAAACCCAGCGTCGATACCGGCATGGGCCTGGAGCGCATCACCAAGGTGATGCAGGGTGTCAGCTCGAACTACCAGATCGACCTGTTCGTCAACCTGCTGGCTGCCGCCAAAAAAGCGGTCGATGCCGCCGGCGCCGCCGATTACGATCAGAATACGCCATCGCTGAAAGTCATCGCCGACCATATCCGTGCCTGCACCTTTACGATTGTCGACGGCGTCATTCCGAGCAATGCCGGCCGCGGCTACGTGCTGCGCCGCATCGCCCGCCGCGCGATTCGCCACGGCTACAAGCTGGGTGCGCGCAAGCCTTTCTTCCATGCGCTGGTACCGGCGCTGGTGGCCGAGATGGGCGAAGCCTATCCGGAATTGCGCCAGAATGAAAAGCGCGTGACCGAAGTGTTGAAGCAGGAAGAGGAGTCATTCTTCCGCACCATCGCCAACGGCATGGAAATCCTGGAAAAGGCGCTGGGAGGACTCAAAACGTCGGGCGCCACGCAGATCGACGGCGATATCGCCTTCAAGCTGCACGACACCTATGGTTTTCCGGTCGACCTGACCGCCGATGTCTGTCGCGAACGCGACGTGACCGTTGACGAGGCGCGCTTCAATGCACTGCTCGATGAGCAGCGCCAGCGCGCGCGCGAAGCCGGCAAGTTCAAGATGGCGCTGGGCCTGGAATACGCCGGCAGCCCGACCACCTTCCACGGTTACGACAAGCTGGTTCACGATACCGCCCGCGTCACCGCCATCTATGTCGAGGGTACCGCGGTCGATGTCGCCAACTCCGGCGACGATGCAGTGGTGGTGCTGGACCACACGCCGTTTTATGCCGAGAGCGGCGGCCAGGTCGGCGACACCGGTGAATTGCGCAATGCGGCATCGCGCTTCCTGGTCGAAGATACGCTGAAGATCCAGGCCGCGGTGTTCGGTCACCATGGCCGCATCGTCGAAGGCGTAATCAAGGTCGGCGACATCCTGAACGCCAGGGTGGATGCGGAAAAACGCGCCCGGACCATACGCAACCATAGCGCCACGCACCTGATGCACAAGGCATTGCGCGAAGTGCTGGGTCCGCACGTGCAGCAAAAGGGTTCGCTGGTCAATGCCGAGCGCACCCGGTTCGACTTTGCCCACAACGGCCCGATGACCGCAGAACAGATCCGCCGCGTGGAAAATATCGTCAATGCCGAGATCCTGGCCAATCACGCAACGCAAGCGCGCGTGATGGCGATCGATGAAGCGCAGAAGTCGGGCGCGATGATGCTGTTTGGCGAAAAATACGGCGACGAGGTGCGGGTGCTGGATATCGGATCGAGCCGCGAACTGTGCGGCGGCACCCATGTACAGCGCACCGGCGACATCGGCCTGTTCAAGGTGGTCGGCGAGAGCGGCGTGGCCGCCGGCGTGCGCCGGATCGAAGCCGTCACCGGCGACAATGCACTGGCTTACCTGCAGTCGCTGGAGACAACCGTCAATCAGGTGGCCGGCATGCTCAAGGCAGGACCGTCCGAGCTGGCCAGTCGCATCGGCAGCGTGCTCGAACAGGTGCGCTCGCTGGAAAAGGAACTGGGCGCCGTCAAGGGCAAGCTGGCTTCCGCGCAAGGAGATGAATTGCTGGCGCAGGCAGTCGATGTCAAAGGCATCAAGGTGCTGGCGGCAACCATGACCGGCGCCGATGCCACTGCTCTGCGCGACACCATGGACAAGCTGAAAGACAAGCTGAAGAGTGCAGCGATCGTGCTGGCTGCCGTCAACGACGGCAAGGTCAGCCTGATTGCCGGCGTGACAGCCGATGCAACCGCGAAAGTGAAAGCGGGCGAACTGGTCAATTTCGTCGCGCAGCAAGTAGGCGGCAAGGGCGGCGGACGTCCCGACATGGCGCAAGCCGGCGGCACCGACCCGAGCGGCCTGGCAAACGCGCTGCAGGGTGTAACCGGCTGGGTGGCTGAACGGTTGTAACGCGGCCATGAGCGCGATGAATGCCATGAGCGAGGCGACCAGCGATTACCGGTATTGCCCGGTGTGCGCGATGGCACTGACGGTGACTATTCAGGGCGGGCGCGAACGGCGCACCTGCCCGAGCGGACACTGGACGCATTGGGATAATCCGTTACCGGTGCTGGCCGCGCTGGTTGAAATCGATGGCAAGATCCTGCTGGCGCGTAATGCCGCATGGCCGGAAAAAATGTTTGCCCTGGTCACCGGTTTCATGGAGCGCGGCGAAACCCCGGAGCAGGGCATCGCGCGTGAACTCAAGGAAGAAACCAGCCTCGAGGTGCAAAGCATTACATTGATCGGCGTGTATGAATTCATCCACAAAAATGAAGTCATCCTCGCTTATCATGTGCAGGCTGTTGGACAGATACAGTTATCCGAAGAATTGATTGAATACCGGCTGGTGGCACCCGAGCAGTTGCGGCCATGGCGCACCGGTACCGGCTACGCGGTAGCCGATTGGCTGCGGGCCCGCGGCCTGAGCGCCGAATTCATCGATTTACCGCCGGTTAAACCGCAGGCATCGGATTTTGTAACCTGAAGACAACTATTAATACGGACTAAAGTTTCCATAAAAGAAATTTTGTGCGTTGCACCAAGCAGGTTTATTTGGAGTAGAATTCGAGCAATGCGTACCTTCGATCGAGTCGAGAGTAGATGATGGAATTCCATAAAGAGCTGGATGCACGTGGATTGAATTGTCCGCTGCCGATCTTGAAGACCAAGAAAGCCCTGTCTGAAATGACCAGCGGCGAAGTACTGCGCGTAGTAGCGACCGATCCCGGCTCTGTCAGGGATTTCCTGGCGTTTTCCCGTCAGACCGGCAATCATCTGCTGGAACAGTTTGAAGAAGACAAGGAATTCATTTTCTACATGAAACGCAAGTAAGTCCATGCGCTGGCGGCCGGACTTCCGGCGCCCGTCATTCCCCTGCAATATTCCACGCAGTATTTCCATTACCCCCGATTTTCAAGCTGCTTTGCCCGGCACACCGCTGCCTGTTTTAAAAAAAATAACGCTTGCCTCTTTCCTAAAATCGAATAAATGCGTATTCTTATGGCACATAAAAGAACGATCGTGCTAAAATTGTTTCATGTCAAGTAAGGCTGCATGCGCATCCGCCATAATGACGCGTTTTCAGTACAGGACCGATGCGCCCGGGTTTATCGAGGCGCAGCGCTGAAAGAATGCAGCACCGCAGGAGCGCAGCGGCGGCATGAGGAACTTATTCCTTGTGCGGGATGCTCTTATAATCAGGATTAAATTAAGTTTTCGTCAATTCGATTTCCTTTAAAGGCAAAGCTATGAAAGTTTTGGTTCCAGTCAAGCGCGTGGTCGACTACAACGTCAAGGTGCGCGTCAAGTCCGATGGTTCGGGCGTCGATGTCGCCAACGTCAAGATGAGCATGAATCCGTTCGACGAGATCGCCGTCGAGGAAGCCATGCGCCTCAAGGAAGCCGGCAAGGCAACCGAAGTGATTGCCATCTCCTGCGGCGTGACCCAATGCCAGGAAACCTTGCGTACCGCGATGGCGATCGGGGCCGATCGCGCAATTTTGGTGGAGACCGCAGCCGATCTGGAGTTGCAGCCGCTGGCGGTGGCCAAGCTCCTCAAGGCCGTGGCCGACCGTGAACAGCCGCAACTGATTATCCTGGGCAAGCAAGCCATCGATGACGATTGCAACCAGACCGGCCAGATGCTGGCCGCTCTGCTGGGCTGGCCACAGGCCACCTTTGCTTCCAAGGTGGTGGTCGAGGGCGACAAGGTCACGGTCACCCGCGAAGTCGATGGCGGCCTGGAAACGGTGTCTCTGGCGCTGCCAGCCATCATCACCACCGACCTGCGCCTGAACGAGCCGCGCTATGTCACCTTGCCCAACATCATGAAGGCCAAGAAAAAGACACTGGAGGTCGTCAAGCCAGCCGACCTGAATGTGGATGTGGCGCCGCGCCTGAAGACTTTAAAGGTGGTCGAGCCGGCCAAGCGCACGGCCGGCATCATCGTGGCCGACGCGGCTGCCCTGGTGGCGAAGCTCAAGAACGAAGCCAAAGTCATTCAATAAACACCATTCAACCCGCCGGTGCGCGGCGCAAGTGCGAAATGCAAGCGCCCCCCGGTCAGTTACCAAAGGAAACCGAAATGGCTGCACTCGTTATTGCTGAACACGACAACGCGACCCTCAAGGGCAGCACGTCGCACACCGTCACCGCCGCTGCCCAATGCGGCGGCGAGGTCCATCTCCTGATTGCCGGCCACAATTGCGGCGCAGCTGCCGAGGCCGCTGCCAAACTGGCTGGCGTGGCCAAGGTGCTGGTGGCCGATGCCCCCCACTTTGCCGATGGCCTGGCCGAGAATGTGGCTGAACAGGTGCTGGCACTGGCCAAGGCGTATTCGCATATCCTGGCCCCGGCCACCGCCTATGGCAAGAATATCGCTCCGCGTGTTGCCGCCAGGCTCGATGTCGGCCAGATTTCCGAAATCACCAAAGTCGATTCTCCCGACACCTTCGAGCGGCCGATCTATGCCGGCAATGCGATTGCCACCGTGCAGTCGATCGATCCGGTCAAGGTAATCACGGTGCGCACCACCGGTTTCGATGCGGCAGCCGACAGCGGCAATGCAGCAGTGGAAACCATTCCTGCTGCGGCTGACTTTGGCAAGTC
>JAKFBY010000038.1:0-30676 GCA_036677325.1 Paucimonas sp. | reverse complement strand
GATGGCAAGAGCCGCACCGGAATTGGCGCCGCCGACGATCATCTTGACGTCTTTCTGGTCGATCCATTCGCGCGCCTTGGAGGCGGCATTGTCAGCCTTGTTCAGGTGATCAGCGGTGAGCACCTCGATTTTGCGGCCCAGCACCGAGCCGCCGAAATCCTCCACTGCCATCCGGATGGCTTCGGCGCCGCCGGGACCGTCGGTATCCTGGTAGGCGCCGGACATGTCGGTGATGAAGCCGATGCGCAGCGGCTCCTTCGATTGGGCGATGGCTGCGCCTGACAGCGACGACAGCGTCAGCGTGGCGGCGGCCAGGCCGGAAAAAATCTGCTTGTTCATGTTGAGTCTCCTGTTTATTGTGTGACTAATAAATACTTCGTGTCGAAAATGCTGCAAATACTGCGTAGTGGACTGCATTAATCGTTCCTGCTCACAGCCCGCATCAACGGGCATTTATTGCTCTGTGCTTTCATGCTTCTCTGCGGGCGGCACTTTGCCTTGTCCGCCGCGGTTGGCTGAACTGATGGCTGAAAACTGTTCCAGCACCTTGTATTTCTCCACATTCTCGTCAAAGCGCTGATACGGCATCAGGCTGTTCAGCTCGCCTTCGTCAAAGCAATATTCCTTGAGCCTGGTTGCGTCCCGGTCTTTGTAAAACGCTTCGCATACATGCCTGACCGCCTTGAATGCGGCGAAAATGGTCAATGGCCAATACACGGACATGTTGGAGCCGGCCTCTGTTTCTTCCGCCAATGAATCCTGAAAATCGACGCTGGTGGTGATCAGCGGGCCATTGATGCGGGAGCGAAATCCCTTCAGCGCCTTGATCGATCCCCTGAACACGATGAAGCCGGCATCCGCGCCTGCTGCCAGATAGGCGTTGATGCGTCGCACCGCATCTTCCATGTCATCGTTCAGATACATCGCATCGGTTCTGGCGATGATCATGAAATTCTTGTCGACCCTGGCGTCGCAGCAGGCGCGAATCCGCTCGCACATTACCTGCTGGTCGAGCAATACCGCCGGGTGTGCGGTATGTTTGCCAAACACGGTATCTTCGATATGGATGGCGGAGGCGCCGGCCGATTCGAACTCGTGCACGGTGCGCCATATATTGGCGGCGTGATACCAGCCGGTATCGGCGTCGCAGACGATCGGAAGATTGGTTTCCTTGGCGATTTCGCGCGCCAGCTCGAGCAAGTCATGCAACTGGACCAGGCCGACATCCGGCAGCGCGCCTCGGCTGGCGCCGGTCACAAAGCTGCCGGTATACAGGACCGGGAAACCGGTCTGCTCGATAATCTTTGCGCTCAGCACGTCGTAGGCGCCCATCAGGGGCGTGCATTCTGTCTGGTTCAAGAGTTCGCGCAGCTTGATCCGCTTTTCATACATATTCATTTTTTACCCCAATACTGACTCGATCAATCGCCATCCCTATTTCATGTACATGCCGCCGTTGACATCCATCGTCGTGCCGGTGACGTATTTGGCGTCGTCGCATGCCAGGTACAGTGCGGCAGCGGCGATATCGTCGACATCGCCATAGCGCTGAAGCGGAATGCTGTCCTTGAGCGCCGCTGGGTATTGCAAAATATCGGTCATCGCGGTTTGGATGGCGCCCGGTGCGATCGCATTGACGGTGATGCCATGCGGCCCCAGTTGCTTGGCAACCGCCTTGGTCAGGCACAGCACCGCAGCCTTGCTGACCGAATAACTGATTTCGGAACTGACGCCGCCTACTTCACCGGCAACCGATGCCATGTAAATGATGCGTCCCTGCTGGCGGGCCTTGGCGGCCGGAACAAAAAACTGCGTGGCGTAGATACACCCCATCAGATTGATATCGATGACCTGGCGCCACTGTTCCGGTGTGATGTCTTCAATCGGACGCGCCGGGCGCACAATCCCTGCATTGCAAACCAGCACATCGACCTGGCCGAAACGCTGCATCGCCTGTTCCATCAGGGCCTGGTTATCCGGTGCCGAGGCGACATCGACTTGCACGGCCAGAGTGGGATGACCATGCGTTTCTGCAATCGCTCTGGCCGCATCCGCCGCGGCACTGCCGTCAATGTCGGCCAGCACGACGCTGGCGCCTTCCCGCGCATATGTGTCGGCAATCGCACGCCCGATGCCGCGTGACGCACCGGTAATCACAGCGACCTTTCCAGCGAGTTTCATGAAAGCGGTTTCCTTTACGCGTTACTTATCGGGCCGGTTGCCCGCAAGCGGATTGCCCCGCTGCGCCTGCCAGATCCGTCAATGACGCGATCAATAAATGGATGATGGCGAGGTAGGGCGTAGTTGAAGTCTAGGCCAGAAATGCGGCACCATTTGGTACAGTTGGCGAGATTTTCACCCGTACCGTACCAATAGGCGTAATGGTACAATTTGAGCATGACTCCTCCATTGTCCAAGGTTGAGCGCCTGGTCCACGGCGTGCTGGCCCGAATCCAGTCCGGCGAGTTGCAGCCTGGACAGAAATTGCGCTCTCTGCATGAAGAAGCAACTGCCAACGGCGTCGCCAAAAATACGGTGGTGGAAGCCTATCTGCGATTGGTGGCGCAAGGGGTATTACAGTCAAAGCAAGGCTCGGGCTATTACGTCGCACGCACGGCGACACGGCCGCGGCCGCAGGCATTATTGCCCTTTGCCGGCATCACCAATGGTGAGGCGTTGCTCACCGAACAGCTCGAGCGGCGTCTGGCGGTGCGGCCGGGTGACGGCAGGTTGCCGCCGGACTGGCTGGAAGAATCGAAGCTGAAAAACCATCTGTCTGCCATCCGGCTATTGTCCTCGGAAGCCTATAACTACAATAGCGCGTGGGGCTACCTGCCGTTGCGGGAACGGCTGTGCGGCGCACTGGCTGAGCGAGGGATTTCGGTGTCGCCCGATCGCTTGCTGATGACCCAGGGAGCCAACCACGCAATGGACCTGGTGATACGCGGTTACGTGCAGCCGGGCGATGCGGTACTGGTCGACGAACCTGGCTACTATCCCTTGTTTTCCAAGCTGAACCTGGCGCGGGCGCGCATCGTGGGCGTCAAGCGCAATCAGGACGGGCCATGCCTGGAGGATCTCGCTGAAAAGGCGCGCAGCAGCGGCGCCCGAATTTTTTTCACGCAGTCGCTGGCGCACAATCCCACCGGCGGCTCAATCACATTGGGCAACGCCTACGGCGTGCTGCGAATCGCCGAGGCGAACAACCTGATGATCGTGGAAGATGATCCGTTTGCGGATATCCTGCCGTTTTCACTGCCCAGGCTGGCCTCGCTCGACCAGCTGGAGCGGGTCATCTACATCGGTTCCTTTTCCAAGACCCTGGCAGGAAGCTTTCGTGTCGGTTATGTCGCGGCTTCCAGGTCGGTTGCCAGCGAACTTTGCAGGCTGCTTGCGGCAACCATCGTGTCGACCTCATCGTATAACGAGCGACTGATTTTTGCGCTGATCGACCAGGGGCATTACCTTCGGCACCTGCGGGCGCTGCGCACCCGCGTCACCGAAGCCACCCAGCAGACCATCAAGGCCCTGAATTCGGTAGGCCTGGATGGCTGCCGGCCGTTCGGGGGCGGATTCTATCTTTGGGTCGATACGCCGCCGAAGCTGGTGGACGCGCGCGCCGTCGCGCACGCTGCAGCCAGAGGCATTTTAATCGCACCTGCCATGGCGTTTATCACGCAAGCCTCTGACATGGCTGCGATGCGGGTCAATGTCGCGCATGGCCACAACCCGCAATTCATCAGCTGGCTGCGCGACTATCTCCATACAAGCGTCTGACATGTCGAGGTGTGCCCGCATGGCAGCCGCTCGTTGCCAATTTGCGCAAATGTCATCATCTTCACCTTGATCATGCATTTCCAGCCTGGCGGGGTCTGCCAAATCACTGCCGCCTGGTTCAGCCGGTGCCGAGCCGTTTGACATGATCCGCGGCCGGCCCCTCGTTTGCCGGGCATGATTGCAAGCGTCGGTCAATTTGCATTCGACTGCGGGACCTGCGCTGAAATGAACACTGCGGATTGACGCGTTCGCAACACGGCTGCTGCCTGAGGCGGCACGATTTTGCCTAATGCGCGGCGCGCGTGTATAAAGGAATCTATGCTGGACGGACCGGATCAGATCGACCGCACGGTCATCCGTCTGTTTGCCGGCAATCGTCATAAAAACAGGGAGCACCCAGATGTTGCTGATACTGCGCGGCGTGCGCAAACTCGTCGGCTGGATCGATTTTTTTGTCTTCACTTTGCTGCTGTACCTGCTGACCTGGCTGCCGTGGCGCGGCCGGCATCCGGTTGCGCACCTGTTCCATGCATGGTGCCGCGCATTCGTGCGCGCGCTCGATGTCGATTTGCGGCTGCACCAGAAAAACCTGCGCCCGCTGCCGCAACGCTTCATCCTGGTCGCCAACCATCCGAGCGCGTTCGAGGATATCGGCATCCCGGCGCTGTTCGACGTGGTGTCATTGGCCAAGACGCAGGTGCAGCACTGGTTCGTGGTCGGGCGCATCAGCCGCGCGGCCGGCACCCTGTTCGTCGACCGCGACGACCCGGCCTCGCGCCGTCAATCGGTGCAGACCATGGTCGATGCGGTCAGTGCCGGACAAAACATCGCGCTGTATCCGGAGGGTGGCTGCAAGGGTCGGCGCCTGTACACGTCATTCAAGTCGGGCGCCTTCGATGTGTCGATCCGTACCGGCGTGCCGATCCTGCCGGTGTTCCTGCATTATGAAGCGCAGGATGATTTCGAATGGCAGCCGCCGTACACGCTGCCCGACAAGATCCGGCACATGATGGCAACCGTCAACAACCGCGCCAACTTCTATGTGTTCGATCCGCTCGACCCGAAAGATTATGCCGACAAGTATGCGATGAAGGCGGCCGCCTATGCGATGTACCAGCGCTGGAATGCGCAATACCTGGAATAGGGGGGTCCGCCTAGGAGCGCCCGGCGAGGGGGCCCGCCTAAGGGCGCCCGGCGAGGAGGTCCGGCAATGGGGACTGCCCAGGGATGTCAGCAGCGACAAAAATGCGACTCTCCGGCACGACCGCTGCAGACCACTCAATGGCAGTCGGGGACGTGCTGGTCGAGATACACTTCAAAGGCGATATTACGCGCCATCAGGGTCAGCTGCTGCTGCAGGTAAGCGCTGGCCTGCCATTCCTTTGCCACCCGCTGCAGTGACGCGATTGCTGCTGCGTCGGCTGAGGGCAGGATGAATTCGAGCGGGGTGGCGGGCCCGGCCGGCAGCCTGGCGGAAAACTTTTTCCACTCCGGCATCTTCAGCAATTCTTCCAGCAAGGCGCTATCATGCACGGCCGCATCGCAGCCGCCGATGCGCAAGGCCAGCAGGGCATCGGCCGGCGCCTTGAATATTTTTTCGATGGCGCCGTAGCGTGCGGCCGGCATGCCGACGTAACGTCCGCCTTCAGTCACGCACACGGTGCGTCCGTTTAACTGGTCCCAGCTTTTGATGCTGGTATCGGTGCGCATGATCGCCATCGGCGCGGCGACATAGCCGGTTGCAATCGTGGCGGAGGACTTGCGCTGCGGGTCCTGTTGCGCCAGAGTGGCCAGTGCCAGGTCGGTCTTGGCGGCGCCTGGCGCGGCGCGGCCGGATGAACCCAGCGGGATGCTGGCAAGCCTGACTTGCAGGCGCCTGGCCAGATCGTCCGCCAGCAAGGGCTCGATGGCTTCCGGGGTGCGGAACTTGGCGCCGGCGGCATACGGCTGCGCCACATGCTGCATGCCGAGTTTTAATTCGCCACGCTGGCGCACCTGCCGCCAGGCGTTGTCGCCGGCGGCAGCCGATGCTGCGGCAGCCGGCGCTGCCGCAGCTTGCACCGCGCTGACCAGCGATAATGCAGGCAAGCATGCCGCCAATATCGACATCCAGTGAAACGGTCGCGAAAGTCTCATGATCACGTACCTATTCAAATGCGCAGCGTCGCGCGGCAGCCAGCTCAAACGTATTGATAGCGCAGCAAACGGTGCTTTAAATTTTCCAGGATCAGCTGGTCGATCAGCGGCGCCAGAATCGCAATCGCCAAGATATTCATCATCACGCCGACCATGTCGGCGGTCTCGCCGGCATAGGACAGGCTGCGTCCCAGTCCCTTGCCGAAACCGATCAGCATTTCGCACGAAATCAATGCGCGCCAGGCATTGCCAAAGGCCAGCTGCGCGCCGGTGATCAATTCCGGCATCACCGCCGGCAGATAGACATGGCGCAGCATGTCCCAGCGCGACGCCCCCATCACGCGCGCGGCCGCCACATGCACCTTCTGCACGCTTTCGGTGGCATTCATCACCGATAGCGCAGCTGGAAAGAAGGCGGCGATGGCCACCACCACGATCATCGGCAGGTTGCCGAACCCCATCAGGATCAGAAACAGCGGCACCCAGGCGATCGACGGGATCGACTGCAGGATGATGATGGCTGATTTGAGCACATGACGGAAAAAGAACATCACGGCGCCGACCAGGCCAAAGCCGATGCCGAACAGGAGCGCGGCGCCATAGCCGGTTCCGAGACGCACCAGACTGCCCCACAAGGCGGCACGAAATGCCTCGGTCTGCAATTCTTGCCACAGCCGCAGCATCACCACCGGCACGTCCGGCATCAGGAAGTCGGGCAGCATCCAGGCGGCGGTTTGCCAGCCGAGCAGGATCAGGCCGACTGCCAGTGCGAAGGCGGATTTTTTTTGGTTACCCGAAAGGCGATTATGCGTGCTCATGATGGAATCAAAACAAGATGGCCGGCAGGGTGCCGGCCATCTTTAAGGTGAGAAAGCCGCAGTATACCAACTGCGGCGCTGCTTCCGGTTACAGCTTGCGTTCCTTTTGCCAGGAGAGGTCGAGAATCGTCTTGACTTCGAACGGCTTGCCATCCTTGGTCTTCAGCGAACCCTGATCCTGCAGAATGTCGGCGATTTCCTGCATGCGTGCCAGTTCCTTGGTGGTCAAGACCGGGCTGAAGGTCTGGCTCTTGATCGCGGTGGTGATCACTTCTTCACGCGGCATGTCGCCATTTTTCAGGGTCTTTAAGGTCGGCTCGGAAATGAAATAGCTGGCGATCAGCTTGGAGGCTTCAGCCGGTTTCTTTTGCAGCAGGTCGATCGCTTCCTTTTGCGCATCGAGCGACTTCCAGACATCGTCACGGCGTTTTTTCAGCGTGTCGCCGGAGGTGATCACGACCATGCACGGGAAGGGCCAGACTTCGCCAATTTCGTAAATCTGCTTGACCGGTGCCACCAGCTGCGCAATGCTGGCTTGCGGCTCGAACAGGAAGGCGGCATCGACGCGCTTGCCGATCAGCGACTGCACCGCCACCTGGGGACTGACGCCCATCACATTGACGTCATCGGCTTTCAAGCCGGCATTTTTCAAGACCACGCCTTTCAAGACCGTGTCGGCAGTGCTGCCTTCGGCTTGCGAAGCCAGCGTCTTGCCTTTCAGGTCGCCGACCGTCTTGATGCCGGTATCGTCGCGCACCACGATTGCATGGTAGCCATGCTGGGCGCCGCCGACCACTTTCAAGTCCGCACCCTTGGAAGCCCAGGCCACTGCATTGGTGAAGCCAAGCACGCCGGTATCGAGCTGGCCGCCGACGATTGCCTTGATCAGGTCGGTGCCGGACTTGAATTCGACCAGTTCGACATCCAGGCCCTGCTTCTTGTAAAACCCGCCTTCAAACGCTGCGATCGCTTGCGCATCATCCATCACGCGCAGGTAGCCAACCTTGAATTTTTCGGCCGCTGCCGCCGGGCCTGCGAAGGCAAATGCCGCCAGTGCGGCCAGCATCAGTTTTGACAGTTTCATTTTTCCGATCCTTACAGTGAGGGAACAAATTCTTCATGCTCGGCGTGAATGCCGAGCAACCCGAGAATTTCGCGGCGCACTGCCGCGAATTCCGATAAATCATGCGTCTTTTCGTAATGCGCCAGATTGAATTCCTTGAGCACCGTGGCCGGGCGGGCACTGAATACCAGGATGCGGTCAGCCAGAAACAGCGCCTCATCCACATCGTGCGTGACCAGCAGTACGGTCGGGCGCACTTCGCGGATCAGTTCGCGCAATGCATCCTGCAGCGTCATGCGCGTCAGGGCATCAAGCGCGCCGAATGGTTCATCCAATAACAATACCTTTGGATGAGTGACGAACGCGCGCGCCAGCGCCGCGCGCTGGCGCATGCCGCCGGAAACCTGGTGCGGGTAATACTCTTCAAACCCCTGCAAGCTGACCTTGGCCAGCCAGTCGGTCGCCTGGCGGCGCGCATCGACCTTGCCGATATTCTGAAATTCCAACGCCAGCGAGACATTCTGGATCAGCGTCAGCCAGGGATACAGCGCATTTTCCTGGAACATCAGCATGCGTTCCGGATGCGGACCCGCCACCTGCTGGCCATTGGCCAGCATGCTGCCGGTACTCGGCTTTTCCAGACCGGCGGCAATGTGCAGCAGGGTCGACTTGCCGCAGCCGGATGGGCCGACCAGAGCCACCAGTTCGCCAGATTGCATCTCCGAACTGAACTGCTCGATGACCTGCAGACCGGAAAAACTTTTGACAATATTATTAAAAGACAGCTTCATTGAAAACCATGTCGCGTTGCAGGATAGCCAAGCATTATAAAAGAGTTGACCACAGCCCGTAGCGGGGATTGACGATTGTCGTGTCAGGCACACGGCCAACAGACGCTCACCGCGCTGAACTGTGCCGCATAGCGTACCGACGGGCACAAGCCGGCACAACCATTTTTATTACTTATGCTTATATAAAAACGGAATATAGCTACTTGTTCATATAAAGAACGTGGCAGCCGGTATGGAAGAAACCATTATGAAGCGACAACAATTGCGATTGAAATTGCAATTGTATAAATGTTTGCAGGGTCAGTTCACCAGCCGGTGGCAAGCTCCAATCAGGATTGCCGATTACGGCAACTGCCCCAACACTTGGCCGCGTTGCCACGCGATGATTGTCTGTCCTGCCGAACCTGCAGGCGATAAAAGAGTGCGAGCGCACACTGCGGGCTTTCCTGCGTTGCCCATCGGGTTGCAGTGTCGGCCCGGCCAGCTGCTCAGTTACCGCTATTTGCCAAACAAACCCTTCAGCTGTTCCCGGACTTTTTCGCGCGCCTTGTCCTTGAGTTCTTCTTTTTTCTCTTCAATCTTTTCCCTGGCGGCTTCGCGCGCCAGGCCGGCAAAGTCGACCCGCCAGCCGATCGCGGTAAACGGCCCGCTCAACCGCACCGGGATCGTCAAGCCTTTCAAGGCCTGCAATTCCGGCCCGCCCTGACCCTGCAGGGTCGACACCACGGTAACCTTGGCCAGATAATCGAGACGGTCCTCGCCCAGATTGATGTCGCCGGCGCCGCCCAGCCGGATCAATGGCGACTTCACGCTCAAGTCGTCATTGCGGGCGACGCCATTGGTGATGCGAAAGCTGCCGGTCATTTCGCTGAAGTCGGTTTTTTCAGTGGTCGAACCGGTGCCGCTCTGGGCCGGCTCGGCACCGCGCAACTCGCCGATTTTTGCCTTCGCATTGCGAATCACCTGCGCCACATTGACGCCATGTACCGCGCCATCCTGCAAGGCCAGGCGGGCGGTGCCGTCCAGGCTTTTCTTGATTTGTGCAAAGCTGCCGCCGGCGCTGGTGACATCCAGGCTGACATTGCCGCGCCCTTCGATCGGCGTCTTGTCGATGGCATCCTGCAGCAGGGGGCCAATGTTAATGCCGGCCAGGTTCTGGCGCACCGCAAAGCGCGGCGCATTGCTGGCGGTGGCCGACAGTGAACCATTGGCGCTGCCGCCATACAGCCTGGCCGATAGCGAACTGACATCGATCTTGCCGCCGCCGGCGCGTAGCCCGGCGCGCACACTGGTTGCCTTGATATTGTTGACTTTTAAAGCACCGATCTGGACGCTGCCTGTTGCGCGCAAATCGCGCAGACCCGACAGGTCGATCGGCTGTTCGGCTGCAGCCTTGTTACCAGTGCCGCTCTTTGATGGCGGCGCGCCGGCCTGCTTGGACTTGCCGAGGTAGCGGTCGGCATCGATGCGGTCGATGTCGATATCAAATGTGTACGCTGCCGGCGAAAACGATGCCATGCCCAGCCTGGCGTCAAAGCTGCTCTCGTCGAGCTTGCCCTTGAAGGCCGACGTCAGGCTCGACTTGCCGAGATTGATGCTGGCGCGCCCGGCCGCCTGCAGTTTCAATGCGCCGCCCGCCGGGTTGGGCAGGGCGAAAGCGGCCATGATATTCGACAGGTCAATGATCTGGGTTTTCAGGTTGACTGTCAGCGGCGTCGATAGCGAGCCGTCGATGGCGGTGTCGCCCTGGCGGCCGGCCAGCACCAGTTTCAATTGTGGCGAAGTAAACAGCAACTTGTCGATATCGCCGCTGATGCTGCCGGCCAGCTTGGCGGTGGCATCCAGCTTGCCTTCCCGGACCGTCGCATCCAGTGCGATCGCAGGTATCTTGAATGCCTGCGGCGAGCCTTCAAATGATGGCGCGGTGAAGCTGGCGGTGAGCGTGCGCGCGCCTTCGATGACTTTGGCATCGAGTTGCAGCTTGTCTCCGGTCACGGCCGCATCGGTTATGGCCAGCTTCGGCGCTGCCAACTTGAGGTCGATCGCCTGCGCGGCGCGCTTGCCGCTGGCAGTGAACTTGACGCCATCGAGCACGAAACGTTTGGCTCCCGGCTGCAAGTCGGCGTCGCCGGTGAAGCTGACTGCCGCATCGGCAAAATCCAGCAGCTTGCCCTTGATATCAGCATTGGCGCTGCGCAATATGTAATGCTGCTGCTCAAGATCGATGGTAAACCCGGTTTTAACGGCCACCCTGGCATCGATCACCGGCTTGCTGCTCTTGACATCGGCCGCCAGCGTCAGCTGGCTTGGCACGCCATTGGCAATCTTGCCGGTTTCCAGATCGACGCCGGTCAGTGCGAGCGTGCGCTGCTGCTGCAAGTCATTGAAGCGGATCTGCGCATTGCTGATGTCGACCCCGGAAATGGCGAACTTGACTGCCTCGCCCGGCGCCTGTGGCTCTTCCTTGGAAAGCAGGTCATCGAAATTGGTGCTGCCATCCTTGTTGCGACGGATATTGGCTTGCATGCCGTCGATGCTGATCCGGTCCACCACCAGTTGCTTGCGCAGCAACGGGATCAATGCCAGCGATACCTTGGCCTGGTTGATCGAGGCAAATTCGGCTTTACTGTTGTGTTCGGACAGGCTGACCTGGCCGAGATCGGCACCCAGCCTGGGGAAAAAAGTCAGCTTGATAGCGCCGGGAATCGCCAGCGTGCGCTGCTTTTTTTCCGCTACCAAGCGGATCATCTGCGGCTTGTAATCATTCGGATCGAAGGTGGCAGCAAAAATGCCGATGCCGATCGCCAGCAGGCCGATGAATGCGGCAAGGACGATGGCAATCGTTTTAATTGGCTTGGGCATGAAAGTCTCTTCGCAATGCTGTTAGGGCGGAACAGGTGACGATCGGAACAGGCAACAATTTAACACTGCCTGGTCGCATGGGTGAGCTAATACGACCGGCGGCATGGCGCGCCTTGCCTTTGCGAAAAGCCATGGCAGGCAAGGCAAATCCGGTGCAATGTTGCGTATCGCTTATTTTCCGGTTACAGCGAGTGAAACCGGCAACCAGATCATGATGCTGTTTCAGCATAAGGGAAAGGAAATTTCTTTATAGAATTTTTCTGTGGAACTCTTGCTCTATGTCAATCCGGTCCGAATTTAACGATTATTTTTAATACTTCCAGCAAACCTTTCGGTATCGCTGTTGTCCGAAAGATGCATTCAGCATTTCCCTCACCGGCACCGAATGCGACGGCGCATAGTGCATTGTGATTCATGCAGCAGATCTTCCCAACAAATTTGTAGCGGCCTATTCACACGGTTAATTCATGCATTTGACACATTCGCAACGCCAGTCTGCGCGCCTTTATATCTTGCCGCTGAAAACTGCATTTCTGCAGGACCAGGAGCAAGCTAGATGTTGACACAGACGCGCCTTCAGTCGTACCAGGACAATTTGTACCACCTGCTGGTTGATGCCGCAACCGAGTATGCGATCGTCATGTTCGATACCGAGGGCAGGGTCGCCAGCTGGAATGTCGGCGCAGAACGTTTGCTCGGATACGGTGAACAGGAAATCCTGGGACAGTGCGGCAGTGTGTTTTTCACGCCGGAAGATTGTGCTGCCGGCGCACCGGCGGCCGAATTAACGACTGCCGCATCGACCGGGCAGGTGATGGACAACCGCTGGCATGTGCGCAAGGATGCATCGCGTTTTTTTGCCACCGGTCTGGTGTTTCCGCTGCGAACCGATACCGGCGTGCTGGAGGGGTTTGTCCGGATCATGCGCGACATTACCCGGCATCAGCTGGCCGATGATGCGCTGGCACGCGCCAATGTCGAATTGCAGCGGCGCATCAAGGAAGAATTCGGGCGGCGCCAGGCCGAAGCGGCGCTGTCACAATCACAGCAGGATTTCAAGATGCTGATGGATTCAGTGACCGAGTACGCGATCATGCTGCTGGACCGGCAAGGCATGGTACTGGACTGGAACCAGGGCGCCGAAAAGATTGTCGGCAGCAAGCGGGAAGAAGTCGCCGGACAGTATTTCTCCTTTTTCTTCACACCGGAAGATATCGAACGCGGCGCGCCCGAAGAGGAATTGCTGCGCGCCCGCAACGAAGGCAAGGCGGTGGTCGATAAATGGCACATGCGCAAGAACGGTGAACGGTTCTATGCCGCCGGCACGGTGCATCCGATGCTGGACCGCGATGGCAATTTGCGCGGCTTTGCCAAGATCATGCGCGACAATACCGCCAACAAGCTGGCCGAGGTGCAAACCAATTACCTGGCCAATCACGACGTGCTGACCGGGCTGCCGAACCGCACCTATTTCAGTACCCGCCTGCGCGAGGAGCTGGCCCATGCGCGCCGCTCCAACAACATGCTGGCGCTGTTGCTGCTCGACCTGGACCGCTTCAAGTACATCAACGACACGCTCGGCCATCACGCCGGCGACCTGCTGCTGCAGGAAGTCGCCAAGCGGCTGTCATCCTGCCTGCGCCAGACCGACATGGTGGCGCGGCTGGGCGGCGACGAATTCGTGATTATCCAGACCGCGCTGCACCAGCCGGAAGATGGCCAGGTACTGGCGCAAAAAATTGTCCACGAACTTGGCAAGCCGTACACGCTGGATGGCGCCGAAGTGCATACCAGCGCCAGCGTCGGCGTCACCGTCTTCCCGACCGATGGCACCGACGCGGCGCAATTGCTCAAGAACGCCGACATCGCGATGTACCGGGCCAAGGCGGCACGCAACAGTTACCAGTTCTTTACCGAGGGCTTGAATACGGAAATGCAGGCCCGCAAAAAACTGGAAGACCAGTTGCGCCATGCGATGAAAAACGAGGAACTGGAACTGCATTACCAGCCGCAGATCGATCTGGTGTCCTGGCGCATCATCGGCGTGGAAGCGCTGTTGCGCTGGAAGGACAAGAACCTGCAATCTTTTTCGATTACCGAACTGATCAGCGTGGCCGAAGAAAACGGCTTGATCGTTGAAATCGGCGAGTGGGTGATCAACCAGGTATGCCTGCAGATCAGCCTGTGGCAGCGCGCCAAGCTGCCGCCGTTCCGGGTCGCGATCAACCTGTCGCCGCTGCAATTCCGCGACCATGACTTTTTACAAAGCGTGAAACGGGCGCTGCTGCTGCATAATGTTTCAGCCAACTGCATCGAGATGGAAATCACCGAGCGGCTGCTGATGGAAAATACCGATGACAGCAATGCCACCCTGAATGAATTGAAGGCAATGGGCGTGCAGATTTCGGTGGATGACTTCGGCACCGGCTATTCCGCGCTCAGTTATTTGCGCAATTTTCCAGTGGATGTGATCAAGATCGATCAGTCGCTGGTGCAGCACCTGCCATTCAACCAGCAGGATGTGGCGATCGCATCAAGCATCATCAGCCTGGCGCACAATCTGGGCATCAAGGTGGTGGCCGAAGGCGTCGAATCGACCGATCAGCTGGCGTTCCTGAAAACCCAGTCCTGCACCAGCGCGCAGGGCTACCTGTTTCAACCGCCGGTGCCGGCACTGCAGCTCGAAGGCATCATGCGCCGCGGCCGCTGGTCGCACATGAATTCGATCAACTGACCGGCACTGCCGGCATTTTATTGTCGCGCCATCGATTGGCTGCCGCTTGCTTCACATGTCATCCTGCGGGTTCCATCCGGCTGGTGTGATCGAACAGGTTACACCTTGCTGGAGTTAACTTGCTGGTCATCCTGGATCAGACAACGTCAACGAGCATCCTCAACATCGACCAATGCAACATGCCAGCGCGAGGCTGGCATGTCTTGTCTGACGCAGTGCATTAGATTTTCAACCATCCGTCACGGCTTGCCTGTATCGCTACCCGCATAGGGCGGGCAGCGATGCATCATGGTTACTAGCCGGTTTATGCAGTCTGCACTTCTTCGGCAGCGGCAGTGGCGGCAGTCGCAGCGGCGGCGGCATTGGCCAGTTTCAAAGCCTTGGCTGCTTCCTTGGCGCGTGCATGCGATGGTGGCAGGCGACGCAATGTCTTCAATGCCTGAATATCATGCAATACGATGGCGCGCTGGTCGACGGCAATCAGGCCGATCGCATTGAATGCAGAGAACGTGCGGCTGACGGTTTCCAGGGTCAGGCCCAGGTAATTGCCAATTTCCTGACGGGTCATGCGCAGGTTGAATTGCTTGCCCGAGTAACCCATGTCGGAAAAGCGATCCGACAGCGATACCAGGAAACGGGCCACGCGGGCTTCGGCCGACAGCGAGCCGAGGGTGCCGATCAGGCTTTGCTCACGCACCAACTCGCGGCTCATCACGCCGTAGATGGCGGCTTCCAGGTCGGCATTGGTGCGGCCGATGGTCAGGAAGGTCTTGAACGGCACCAGGATGATTTCGCAATTGCTCAGCGCAACGGCTTCGGTCGAATAATGCTTGCCGTGGATGCCGTCGATGCCGAACAGGTCGCCCTTCATCGGGAAGCCGAGTACTTGCTCGTTGCCCGATTCATCGATGATGACCGACTTCAAAAAGCCCGAGTAGACGATATACAGCATGTCGAACGGCTGGCCAATGGTATGGATGCGCTGGCCGGACTTGAATTGCATGTGCTGGAACTGGAACTCGTCGTAAGCACCGTTCAGTGTTGCCGGAATGCGCAGCAGGTCACAGACTTCCTTCAGGTTGGACCAGAGCTTGCCTTGGCGTTGCGCCGCAGTTCCGGCGTTGCGCAGAGCGGCTGCATTGATGGCGTTGGAGCGGCTGTCGGAGATTGACGAATTGAGCATGATTATTTTCCCGGTATTAAGCGTACAGTTGTTCGGAATTTTCAGTTTTACTTGCTGTTCTTTGCATTGCAGCAATCGATGGGTTGAATTATGAAAACTTCCGAACTTGCCGGACATCAGGTGATTGCTGAAACGTCACGTAGGCATAGTTAGGGTGCGTTAAGGATTTTCCTACACGCGGCGACAAGCCCCGAAACTTTGACAATTTGCAAAAATGCCATCGTGCACTGCGGGAAACCGGCGCCAGCCCAATGGCAGCGCGGCTTTAGACTTTTCGCAAGGGTTTGACCTACACCCTTTCATTCGGACAAATTTGTAGGACTCTTTGCGACACGCCTACATAGCGAGAACGAGGGGGAAGCCATAAAATATTTTTAGAATAAAATCAAAGAAGTTGTTTGTTTTACTCAAATTGGAGTTTCCCATGTTCAAAAGTGTTATCACTCTGGCATTTTTAGCGCTGGTTTCCAGTGCAGCGGCGGCCCAAAATGCGCCCGCCTGCCCGTCAATACTCGATCAGCGCTTCAATCGCTTGCAGGATGAAGCGCCGCAGCACCTGTGCCAATATGCGGGCAAGGTGTTATTGGTGGTCAATACCGCCAGCTATTGCGGCTTCACCGGCCAGTACGAGGGATTGGAAAAACTGTATGCCCAGTACAGTGCCAAGGGCTTGGTGGTGCTGGGCTTTCCATCGAACGATTTTGGCAACCAGGAGCCTGGCAACAGCAAGCAGATCGCCGAGCTGTGCTACAACACCTATGGCGTCAAATTCCCGATGTTTGCCAAAAGCGCAGTGACCGGCTCGCAAGCCAATCCCCTGTATGCCGCTTTGACGAAAGCCACCGGGACGGCGCCCACATGGAATTTCACCAAGTACCTGATCGGGCGCGATGGCAAGGTAATCGATGTCTATTCGAGCCTGGTCACGCCGCAAAGCAGGCAACTGGTGGGTGCCATTGACAAGGCATTGGCACAGCAACCCTGACCGGGCTGCACTCATCAGACACATTGCACCCGATATGCTGCGCAACACCAGGTGCAGCATCATGCGCGTCGCGGCCAGACTGGCGCGACGCAGAACCCAACCCTCACCAAAGCGCCCATGATTACCGTCCACCATTTGAACAATTCCCGCTCGCAGCGCGTGCTCTGGCTACTGGAAGAACTGGGACTGGATTACCAGATCGAACGTTACCAGCGCGACGCGCGCACCATGCTGGCGCCGCCGGCATTGCGCGCGGTGCATCCGCTTGGCAAGTCGCCGGTGATCACCGAGGATACGTTCACCATTGCCGAATCGGGCGCCATCATCGAATACCTGATCGAGCGCCACGGCAATGGCCGCCTGATTCCGCCGCCGGGTACGCCAGAACGGCTGCGCTACACGTACTGGCTGCATTACGCCGAAGGCTCGGCGATGCCACCGCTGCTGTTGAAACTGGTGTTCGACCGGATTGAAAAGACCCGCATGCCGTTCTTTGTCAAACCGGTGGCGCGCGCCATTGCGCGGCGCGCCAAACAGACGTTCATCGAGCCGCAGATTGCCTTGCATCTGGATTATCTGGAAGCCGAATTGGGCAAGAGCACCTGGTTTGCCGGTGAAGAATTCAGTGCCGCCGATATTCAGTTGAGTTTTCCGCTGGAAGCAGCGGCTGCGCGCGCCGGCCTGGATCAAAACCGTCCGCATCTGATGGCGTATCTGGCCCGCATCCATGCGCGCCCGGCATACCAGCGCGCGCTTGAGAAGGGCGGCAAGTATGACATTGTCGGCTAATGTGGCCGGTTAATGCGGCTGATTTTGCGTGAACGGACGGGGCATCATCGCATCGTGCACTGATGGCACTCGCGCCTGACCGGGCCGGAATTGCCGGTTATTTTTTCCATTCGCCTATCGATTGGCACCGTTATTTGTCGCCGTTAATCGTTACCCTTGTCCTTATTTATCGACGTCAGGTTTGATCAGTCTGTTACCCGGTTTGGACCGGGTTGTCCGGTCGATTCTATTGGTTGCATCATCGATTTTCGGATCGATATTCTTTGGTGGTGATTTCAACGCATTGGGATCGATTTTGGGTGGCGCAACCACCATGCCTGGATCCTTTGGCCTCGTGACTTCCTTGCCGGGCTTGATTTTCATGCCGGGCACGTGCGGCCTGGACGGTTCGCTGGCTTGCGCCAGCGCCGGCAGTGCCAACATGCCCACAAGCAACAGAACGATTCTGCCCGGGAATGTCATTGCACCCTCCTGTTAAGGCGGCAATGGCGCCGCCGCAGCGGTTTCATTGACGACGGCTTCACGCGGCTCGCCCTGATTTTTCAATTGCTGCTGCAGCGACAGCATGTCGTGACCCAATGCGCCGCGCTCCTCTGCCGTCAGGGTCTGTCGCACCTTGGGAAACAGGTGTTCTTCCTCTTCCTTGTGGTGGTGCTCGGTCTGTTCTTTCAGCACCTTGAATTTCGGCTCGAAGGTCTGTTCCGATGGATGCATGTCGAGCAGGTCGGCCAGAAAGCGTTTCAGGGACAGGTGTTCCTCGAGCGACTCAAGCAAGTCATCTTCAGTGCGGGCGGCATTGACAGCGGGGTAGAAAATTTCTTCTTCCGACTTGATATGGACGATCAGCTGGTCGCTGGCGGCGGCAAACAGCTCCTTCCTTTTTTCATCGTCTTTTTCGTTGGCGATCTGGTCCAGCATGTGTTCCAGTTCGCGGTGCTGGTTGATCAGAAAATCAACTGCGTCGATCATTTTTTGTTGAGCCATGCATTACTTTCCAAAAATATTGGGGGCATTGATTAGAGGCAGTGATATCGGACTGGTTCAACCAATGCATGCGCGAATACTGTTTTTTGCCAAGCTTTGATGCAGCAATGCCGGAATCAGGCAAAATTTTTCAAGGAGAGCGAAGCAGGAAATCGATGGATTGGTACGGCTAAATGTCCTGCCGCTGATTGCACGTCATGCCTGCACAGCGCGTGTGCAACAAATTTACTTGGCTGGCTGCAGGCGGATCAATTGGCCGCGGGATTCATCGGTGACCAGATACAGCAGCCCGTCCGGGCCTTCGCGCACATCGCGGATGCGCTGGCCAAGATCTTGCAGCAGCTTGTCTTCCCTTTTTATCTTGCCGTCACGCACTTCCAGCCGGCTTAAATACTGAAATTTCAGCGCGCCGACAAACAGGCTGCCTTGCCAGGCCGTGCCATAGCGCGTGCTCTTTAAGAATGCCATGCCGGAAGGCGCCATCGATGGCGTCCAGTAGTGAATCGGTTGCTCCATGCCGGCCCTGGCGGTGATGCCAGATCCGATCTTGCCGCCGCCATAGTTTTCACCAAAGGTAATCACCGGCCAGCCGTAATTCTTGCCGGCATCAATGCGGTTGATTTCATCGCCGCCTTGCGGGCCATGCTCATGCATCCACAAACGCCCATCCGGGCCGATTGCCGCCCCCTGGCTGTTGCGGTGGCCGATGCTCCATATCTCGGGCAGGGCATCGGCGCTGACCGCGCCTGGCTTCACATACGGGTTGTCCGGCGGGATGCTGCCATCCTTGTTGATGCGCACGATCTTGCCCAGATGATTGGTCAGTACCTGTGCATCTTCCTTGCGGGAAAAGCGGTCGCCCAGCGTCAGGAACAGGGTGCCATCGGTGTTCTCGACGATCCGGCAACCGAAATGGGCACTGCTTCTGACTTTCGGGCGCTGGCTGAACAGCACTTTCACCTGCTCGAGGCGCTTGCCATCCTGGGACAGCCGCGCTGACGCCAGCGCGGTCGAATTGCCGCCGGGACCGGGCTCGGCATAGCAGAGATAAATCATGCGATTGGCGGCAAAGCCGCTGTCGGCCAGCACGTCATGCAGACCACCCTGGCCGCCTGCATCGACTTCGGGTACGCCTTCGATCGGCGCGCCCAACGCGCTGCCCGGCTGCACCAGCCGCAGCCGGCCGGGACGTTCGGTGACCAGCATGCGCCCCTGATCGAGGAAGGCCACGGCCCAGGGATGCTCCAGATTGCTTGCCAGGACTTCCGGGCGCACTGCGCCTTGTGCGGCGGCAGACTGGGTAAAAGACAGCACCATCCATCCAAGCGCGGCAGTGCTGCAGACCCGGCTGGCTAACCGGTGCATTGGTCGGTGCATCACCTGAAAAAATATCATGCTTGTCCCCTGTGCCGGGTCATTGCAGACCAATTGCCGACTGATTGCGTCCATTTAACGATTTCGACCGATCTGCGCTGCGCGAGGCCTTGCATGATCAGTGATCAGTGACCGGCGAGTGGCGTTCTGCAATGGTGGAACGATTGCCTGCGCGGTTATAAAATGGACCGGTGCGGCGCGGCTTGGTTCATCCGGCATCGGTTTCACGGGCACGCGCCTGATGTTCGCGGGCGACCTTGATAATTGCCTTGCGAATATTTGCCAGCACGGCCGCCTGCTTGAACGGTTTGACGATGAAGCCATGGACGCCGCGTTTGGCCGCCTCGGCAATGGTATCGGCGTCGAACTGGCCCGACACCATGAACAGCAACGCCTTCGGCAAGCCGGTGCGGAGGGTGTCAAGCCGCATCCAGCCTTCGGCATCGGGCGCGCCGATATCGACGCAGACGATCTGCGGCTGCAGCTTGATCATGGCGGCCAGGCTGGCGGAACTGGCATTGGCATCGCCCACCACATGCAAGCCACCGCTGTCCAGCAGGCTGGTCAGCAGGTTACGGGAAATTGCATTGCCATCGATGACGATTGCCTTGGTCATGGGTCACCTGCGTGATTGGGGCGGACCGGCATTGGAACAGGGTCCGGCCATTGCCTAAGCGACAGATTAGCGCATTTTTCAAGAAAGGAAAATTTCATTCAGGAATTACCTGTTCCACAGAATGCGGCATGCTTGGCAGGCACTGCAAGTGCGGTCTGGATTTTTCTTCCGGATGAAGCCGGCCTGTCATCAAAGGCGGATGGGAAGGGATGCGGGCAGGCACGGATCAAACTCGCCGGAGATGGGTGGGCATGATGGTACATGGCTGCTATTGAAGCGGGGTGCTTCATCCCAACATGAGCCTGTGCCAGCCATGCATGCCATCGCCAGGCCGCCATCTGAATACGGCCGTTGTTGGCCGGGCCAATGCCGGGCGCTGCTGTCCGTTACCACGATTTTTATAAACAATCGAAAGCACCGATGCCACCCCGCCGCGTGATTGTCACGGTTTGTGCCTTGCTGGCCTTGTTGCATGTCTATATCGGCTGGCGCATCTTGCCGGCCCTGCACGTGATGCCGGCGCTGCAGTTCGTTGGCGCCCTGTTGCTGCTGATATCGTGGGCATTGATTCCGGCCGGCCTGCTGTCGCGCGCCGTTCGGCAGCAACCGCTGTCGGACCGGCTGGCCTGGGCAGGCTTATCGGCAATGGGCCTGTTCTCTTCGCTGCTGGTGCTGACACTGGCGCGCGATCTGTTGTTGCTGGGCGCATATGCAACCGGTCTATCCTCGCCGGCATTGCGGCACTGGAGTGCGCTGGCGGTGCCGCTGCTCGGTTTGCTGGTCAGTGTGATCGGCCTGGTCAACGCGCGCCGCGTGGCACGGGTGGTGCAGGTCGATATTCCGGTGGTCGGGCTGCCGGCGGCACTGCACGGTTTTAGGATTGCGCAAATCAGCGATATCCATGTCGGTCCGACCATCAAGCGCGCCTACCTGGAAGCGATCGTGCAGGCGGTGAACCGGCTCGATGCCGATGTGATCGCGGTCACCGGCGACCTGGTCGATGGCAGCGTGCTGGAGCTGGCCGCGCATACCGCGCCGCTGGCGTCGCTGGCGGCGCGCGACGGCGTGTATTTCGTGACCGGCAACCATGAATACTATTCGAATGCCCACGCCTGGATCGCCGAGATCCGGCGTCTGGGCTTGACGGTGTTGCTGAACCAGCATGTGCTGGTGATGCGCGAAGAAGCGGTGCTGGTGGTGGCCGGGGTCACCGACTATAACGCCCATCATTTCGATCCCGCGCACCGCAGCGACCCGGTCGCGGCATTGGCGGGCGCGCCGCACGATGCCATCAAGCTGCTGCTCGCGCACCAGCCGCGTTCGGCGGCGGCGGCTGCCAAGGCCGGCTTCGATGTGCAACTGTCGGGCCATACCCATGGCGGGCAATTTTTCCCATGGAATTTTTTCGTGCCGATGCAGCAGCCATTTACTGCCGGGCTGAAACGCTGGGACAGCTTATGGGTCTATACCAGCCGCGGCACCGGCTACTGGGGGCCGCCCAAACGTTTTGGCGCCCCGTCCGAAATTACGTGCGTACGGCTGGTGGCCGAGACGCCGTCTGCATGACGTCCATGGTCAAAACCGGTTGCAGCGACGCGTCAAAAACAGTCAGCCCAGCTTCGCATCCTTGAACAATGCCTTCAATTCGCGCGGCTGACAGCGCCAGTACTGCGGCGGTGCCGTGACTTGCGCCCCCAGCTCGGCCGCTGCATGCCATGGCCAGCGCGGGTCGTACAGCATGCCGCGCGCCAGCGCAACCATGTCGGCCTGGCCGGATGCAATGATCGCGTCAGCCTGGCCGGGTTCGGTAATCAAGCCCACCGCAATCGTCGGCATGCCGACTTCGCGCCTGAGCCGCTCGGCAAACGGCACCTGGTAATTCGGTCCCAGCGCAATTTTCTGCTGCGGCGAATTGCCGCCGCTCGATACATCGATAAAGGCACAGCCGCGCTGCTTCAAGGCAGCGGCAAATGCGACGGTTTGCTCGATGTCCCAGCCGCCGTCAACCCAGTCGGTAGCGGAAACCCGGATCCCGACTGGCTTGTCAGTGGCAAAAGATTCCCGTACCACATCGAATATTTCCAATGGAAAGCGCAGCCGGTTTTCCAGCGAACCGCCGTAGGCATCCGTGCGCTGGTTGGAGAGCGGCGACAGGAACTGGTGCAACAGGTAACCGTGGGCGGCATGCACTTCGACCGCATCGATCCCCAGGCGCGCGGCGCGGGTGGCGGCGGCGGCAAACGCGTCGCGGATGCGTTGCAAGCCATCGCTGTCGAGCGCGACCGGCGCTTCATTGCCATGCATGAATGGCAATGCCGATGGCGCGCAGGTACGCCAGCCGCCATCGGTCGATGCAATTGCCTGGCCGCCTTCCCACGGCACCCGGGTCGACGCTTTCCTGCCGGCGTGCGCCAGCTGGATGGCGATCGGCATCGCCGAATATTCGCGTACCGCCTGCAAGGTTTTGGCCAATGCCTGTTCGGTCGCATCCGACCATAGTCCGAGGTCGGCGGGCGAGATGCGCCCGATCGCTTCCACCGCGGTGGCTTCGATAAACAGCAAGCCGGCGCCGGACAGCGCCAGGTGCCCCAGATGCATCTGATGCCATGCACTGGCCCGCCCTTCGTTGGCGGAATACTGGCACATCGGCGCAATCGCAATCCGGTTCGGCAATGTCAGGTTACCTAATTGAAGCGGTGTAAAGAGAGAGGGCATGGAGAGGAATATTGGTTAAATTGGGTCAGGATGAATTACAGGCCAGCAAGTAAAAATGTGTCTGCAATCGTGAAATGTTTCATCGTGCGTATTTATCACCTGCAAGCTGCGCAATCACACCCGTAGTCAGGCTGGATAGTGACCGGAAACTTATTGGCTTAAATGAATGTCAGTAAAACATATTACCTGCAATTAAATTTCCAGGTACATCGCTGAATAGAGCGATACCCGGATCAAAATACATAACAAGGAGACTGTCTTGAATGCTCATTCTACCCCCGGCACACCGATGCACCGCAACCCGCCGAACCGAGCCAAGGCATGGATGGCTGCAGTCACGCTGATGCCGCTGGCGGCATTGATGCTGACGCAGCCGGCAGCGGCTGCCGATTGCAGCAGCATCAACAGCCTGCAAGTGCCTGGCGCGGAAAAGCAGGCGGTCTTTTGCCTGGACGACTTGTCGACCCGGTACCTGATTGCAGCTGGCCGGACTGACGCCAGCGACTGGGGCACATTGCATTCGCAAGCCACGCGCAACCCGAGCGGCGCCGTGCCGGGCATCCAGATCGACGGCTATTTCCCCGACACGTCGACCGCCAACACCACCAACAACTACAACCATGATGCGCAATTCGTGATCCGACTGCCGGAAAACTGGAATGGCAAGCTGGTCATTACCGGTGCGCCGGGCATCCGCAAGCAATACGCCAACGATTACCTGATCAGCGACTGGGTGCTGGCGCGCGGCTATGCGTATGCTTCGACTGACAAGGGCAACAATGGCACCAATTTCTTCCGGGATGGCGCAACGCCGGGCGACGCGCTGGTCGAGTGGCACCGGCGTGTCACCGAACTGACGATCGCCGCCAAAAACGTCGTGCAGCAGCGCTATGGCAGGGCGCCTGCTTACACCTACATGACCGGATTATCCAACGGCGGCTACCTGACCCGCCATGCACTGGAAAACCGTCCTGATCTGTATGACGGCGGCGTCGACTGGGAAGGCGCGCACTGGCGGCCGGAAGGACCGACGCTGTTCAACTATCTGCCGACGGCATTGAAATACTACCCGACCTACCGCGCTACCAATGACAAATCCGCGCATGACAAGATCATCGCCGCCGGTTTTGCACCAGGCTCGGAAATCCTGTGGGAACACCACTATGCAGTGTACTGGGACCTGACCCAGCGCACCTACCGCGAAGAGATCGATCCGAGTTACGACATGACGCTGGAAGCGGGCGTGCCGTTCTGTACCTCGGGCACGCCGTATTGCGATGCCGACTATGATTATGCGAGCCGTCCGCAAGCGGTCAGGGATGCGGTCGCCAAGGTCTCGCTCTCGGGGCGCATAGGCAAACCACTGATCACGCTGCACGGCACGCTTGATACGCTATTGCCGATCAAGACCAACTCGGACGCCTATACGCAACTGGTCAGGGATGCCGGCCGCGGCCAGCTGCACCGCTATTACGTGGTCGAAGGCGGCAACCATGTGGATCAGCTATATGATGAATTCCCGAATCAGCTGCGGCCGATTTCGCCGTGCTACCGTGCCGCATTCATCGCGCTGGAAAATTGGGTGGAAACCAAAGGAAAAAATAAGCCGCCAGCCAATAAAGTCATCGCGCGTCCGGCCAGCGGGGATCTTGCCAACGAGTGCCAGCTATAAGTATGCTGTAGACCGCAGGCTCGACTTTGCCGTCGAGCCTGTACCGCAAGCGGTGATGGTTAATCAATTCATCCGTGGAGACCTGGTGACTGCGCAGTGCGACAGGCAATAAAAAAGCGGCCGGGAATTAACCGGGCCGCTTTTTCTTTAATGCGACGACTGATCCGCTGCTTGCACCAACCGTTCATTCGAACGGGTATCCATAATGACCGGCAAAACAGAGAGCGTGTCTGCGCCTGTGATCCATTTGAAATTATCAAGCTATTGCTGGACGCCGTTTCTTGCATCCGGTCACATCACAGCGGTCGATTGACGGCCCGGCTGCGCGCTGGCGCACGTGTCTTGAACTTGCGCCAGACATAACTGGCAATCGCCAGCATGATCATTTTTCTCATCAACATTCTCCTGTAACCAAACTCCTGAAACCAATCGCTGAAAACTGGAAGCAAGCGTGTCAAGCCGCCCCAGCAAATTCGCAGGCCACACTGATGCATCCGGCATGGCAGGCGTTATCAATCAGACTTGTTTGCTGCGGTTTGGTTCGAATTTGCAATCAGTGGAAGGTAACGCCCGATTGCCGGGTGCGACTTCGCCTGCTATGGCGGCCAGGTGTGCGTCGCTGGTGCGATCCGGTTGACCTGTTACTTCCGATGTTGACGGGATAGCACCGGCCAGGCAGATGACCATACCATCTTGCAAGGCAGATACAAATTTTGATTGTGTGCGAACTATAATACTTGGCTAAAATATAATATCCAGTATTGCCTATGATCGGATCGCAGGCTTGGCTGGCATCGGGCTGGTTAAGCTTTTTGAGGATGACTGAGCTATGCATGCCCAGAATATTCATGGAGCCCTAGTTCACTTAGGTCACGGAAGATGGCTGAAAAAAATGAAAAGTGCTGATCAGTCGGTAGCGTGCATGCGTGGCATCCAGACCGTTTAAAGAACTGCCATGCGTCTAAAAATCGGGTGACACATCATGAAAATGCTGATTGACATCGATGTGCCTGATCTTAAAAATGGCATCGATTTTTACTGTTCCGCGTTTGACTTGAATCTCAAACGCATACTGGATACAGATGTGGCGGAGCTTGCAGGAGGATCATCGACGATCTATCTTTTGCAAAAAGAGAAGGGCTCAAAATGTGCAAGGTCGATTCCTGATGGCCGTAACTATTCCAGACACTGGACACCAGTTCACATTGATTTTGTGGTCGACGACTTGAATCAAGCTGTAAAACGCGTGCTGGATGCGGGGGCGATCGGTGAAACTGAAGTTATTTGCTGGCGCCATTCCAGGTGCATGAGCTTTTCAGATCCGTTCGGCAATGGCTTTTGCTTGATCGAATTTGACAATGAAACCTACAGTGATGGGATCGCATGACTGCTGGTTCAACCAGAAGGCATCAATGCATCCCCGTTAAGCGCGGTGTTAAACATAGAACCTGGAAACAAAATTTAGCAGATGTAATCGTTTCCAAAAATAAAATTTGATCGTCAACCTTTTAGGGGAAGTCATGAAACAGTATGCAGTGGTGGCAATGCTGGGAACGGTATTGTTGACAGGATGTGCGGGCACACAGCAAAGTAATAACACGTCGCAATCAGCCACACAAAATGCCGTGCCATCCCAGCCAGTTTCGGTGCCGGCGGGTTCAGCGAAAAATGTTGTGTTGAATATGACGGGCCCGAAAAACGTCACCGGGTCATCAAGCTGGACAAGCTTTAAGGAAGAATGGCGAGCTACTTTTGCCGACCATGCGGAAGCTGCGGGAACCACGTTCTCTTTGCAGGAAGGCGAGGCCAAGCCAACCGGGGCAGCTGGAACACTGCTTAATGTCTATGTGAATGACTTCCGTCAGGTCGGCATCGGATCAAGGATTTTCTTCGGTGCAATGACGGGAAACGCATATATTGATGCGAATCTTACCTTTAACGACCTGAAAACCGGAACAACATTTGGCGCGCAAACTTACAACACGACTTCTAGCGCATGGCAAGGGGTATTTGGCAAAATGACGCCACAACAAGTGGACTCGATCGCCACTGGTGTATTTCATGAGCTGAAGTCCGCCCGCTAACGGGATGTATGGTTCTTGTTTACTGAAAACACATCCTGCCGTTCAGTAGCAGGAACTGTCAGTAATGTAGCCCGTCTCTCATCAGCGGCCTATGTGCTACCACGGCGATGCGCATTAATGCCTTTGCCAAACCAAAGAACATACATGTATCTGCCCAAGCACACTGAAGAAACCCGGCTCGATGTCTTGCATGCCTTGATTGCCGCCCATCCGTTTGCCACCCTGGTCACCAGCGGCGCCGATGGCCCGGTCGTCAATCACTTGCCGTTCATGATCGATACCGAAAATAGCGAGTTCGGCGTGCTGCGTGGCCATGTCGCGCGTGCCAATCCGGTCTGGAAAGACCTTGCCGATCAAGCGGCGTCGATCGCCGTTTTCCAGGGGCCGCAGGCATATATCTCGCCGAACTGGTATCCCAGCAAGCATGAACACGGCAAGGCGGTGCCGACCTGGAATTATGCGGTGGTGCATGCCCATGGCATCCCGCGGGTCATTGAGGATCCGCAATGGCTTGTGCAGCATGTGACGCAATTGAGTGATCAGCATGAAGCCGCACAAAAGCTGCCGTGGCAGGTATCGGATGCACCGCCCGACTATATCGAACGCATGATTGGCATGATCGTCGGCATTGAAATTCCGATCACCAGGATCGTCGGCAAATGGAAGCTCAACCAGCACCGCACCCGTGCCGACCAGCTGGGTATGGTTGCCGGTCTGACGGCCGGCGCGGATGACCGGGCGCATGCACTGGCCGACCTGATGCTGCGCAATATCGACACGCCGCTGTCAAAATAGTCGGTATCCTATTGATCCCGAGTTCTGGAGACTGGCATGGCTACTCTGATGGCTTTCTTGCACCATCTGGCCGCGTTTGGCCTGGTCGCGATGCTGGTGCTGGAATTTATCCTGATCAAGGATGCACTGACGGTAAAGACTGCCCGCACTCTCCAGCGCGCCGACCTGGTTTTCGGGATTGCCGCCGGCGTGGTGCTGGCCGCCGGTTTGCTGCGGGTGTTTTATTTTGAAAAAGGCGCCGATTATTACTTTCACAGCATCCCGTTCATGATCAAGCTGGCGCTTTTCCTGGTGGTCGGTCTGCTGTCGGCGTACCCTACGGTAGAATTCCTGTCCTGGTCCAAGCTGCTGAAACAGGGCCAGTTGCCCAGCATCAGCGCACGCAAGATGCGCACCATCCGCCTCATTATTCACCTGGAACTGGGAGGCATCGTGGTCCTGATCCTGTGCGCTGCGCTGATGGCCAAGGGACTTGGCTATCATGCCTGATTCGAGCCCGCTGCCTGATGCTAAAAAATGTTAATAAAATGCTGAAAAAAATTTCCCGCCTTCGCTATACCTGCCCGCACTGCGGTCAAGCCTGCCTGTCATTCTGGCGCAAGCAGGCGCTTGGGCCTGCCACTACCGCTGTCTGTGGCAGTTGCGGCAAGCGGGTAAGCGTCGGGCCAGGCGCGCTGCTGTCGATGCTGCCGATCCTGGCGGCGTTTATCATTGCCCGACAGTTGGCCTGGCCGGCTGCAGCCGGCGTCACATTGCTGCTGGCTGGCGCATGCTTGGCTGCATACATTTCCCATCGTTTTGTCCCACTGGTGCGCAGATAATCCGCAGCCCCACACCGTGAAAATTGGCGGGCACCGGAGTACACTGCCGGCATGCTCTATCGATTAATGGCTGATGCCGTCTTGCTAGTCCATCTGGCGTTTATCGTGTTTGCACTGCTGGGTGGCTTGCTGGTGCTGCGCTACCCGCGGCTGCTATACCTGCATCTGGCGGCGCTGACATGGGGTGTGCTGGTACAGTGGGCCAACTGGATTTGTCCATTGACGCCGCTGGAAAATATTCTCCGGCAACTGGGTGGACAAGCCGGCTATGCGGGAGGCTTCATCGAGCACTGGTTATCTGTACTATTGTATCCGCCAGACCTGACACTGGCACTGCGGTATGGCCTCGGCCTGGTGCTGATTGCGATTAATATCATCGTGTACTGGCGAGTCTTCACCAGCAGTAAAACCCGAAATCAGACACGGTCAGCGAACAGTCTGGCGCACCCCTTGTCCAACCGGACTGACTGATCCGACATTGGCAATTGACACACCATGCGACACATCGGACTGATAGCGGATACCCATGGCTTGTTGCGCCCCGCCGCAATCGATGCATTGCAGGGCTGCGACCACATCATTCATGCCGGCGATATCGGCAATCCGGCGATTCTGGCGGCCCTGTCTGACATCGCGCCGGTGACGGCGGTGCGCGGCAATAATGACCGGGCCGGATGGGCGGTCGACCTGCAGGAAGTGGAAATCCTGCAGCTTGAAAGCATTGCACTCTATGTCATCCACGACTTGAAACAGTTGCCGGCCGCACCAGGCACGCTCGGCGTGCAGGTCGTGATTGCCGGGCATTCGCACCGTCCGGGATGCGAGCGGCGCGACGGCATCCTGTTCATCAATCCCGGCAGCGCCGGGCCGCGCCGTTTCAAGCTGCCAGTATCGGCCGCCCGCCTGACGATTGACGGCAGCACGGTCACGCCGCACCTGCTGGCGCTCGAATAAGCCCATTACAGCAGCCCGGCGAACGGCCCGCCATGCCGTCACCCTGCACGGCATTAATCGGGATGGATATCCAGATAGGTGCGCCGGCCATTGCGCATCAGCGCTGCCTGTTCGATTTCAAAATCGTCGGCACAATCGCGGTCGCAGAATTTCTGGCCGTGCGGCAGTTGCTGGTCGCAAAACCAGCACGAACCTTTGGCCATCATGGTTGGACGATGACGGCATGCCTCAATGGCAGCGATCCGGTTGATTTCAACAAAGTCATTGGCGATATCTGCTTCGTCACTCATGGCGCTCTCCTAAGCAATCTCGGTTACGGTCATTTGCATCAAACATGCAAGCTTCTGAGCTGGCAATATATAAAACCGTGCGCCGTTTGAAAGTCGGAGCGCAAGCCATGCTGGCGTAGGAAAACATGAAGTTGCATCGTAACCTTACGCTAGATCAAGGGCAGCCGCCTTCCGAGGCGCCGGACAGAGGCTGGCCACGGATTGGCAAGGGCATTGGTGCAGCATGCGTAGATGCGTTGGCCGGCATATTGTGTCGATGCCTTAGGCCAGGGTGACATATGGGCCGATGCCGTCACAGGTCGATGGCGCCGGATTGGCGACCAGAGGATGTCATGGAGCCGATTGCGCCGCCGCTGCTTGCAGCAGTTGTGACCAACTAGGGGTGAAGAAACACTGGATGAAGTTTTATCAGCTTAGTCGAATAACAGTCGACCCAGAATGTAAGTATATGGAATCATCATCTGCAAACCGCCACCAGTGCAGTGACTTGTCCCGACAACGCTGCCCTGACTGATTTTTAAATGTATCAAGTTGCATCGTGGTTATATTGCTGGCGTTGCGTTCGATTAACAAACCCACCCTGTGTTCCTGAAAAATTATTCTCTCTTGTGATATCTCAAAGAGATCTCCCAAATTTGTGAGGCTGTCAGCAAGTTGACGAAACTGACAGGTATTACTTCAGTCTGATTTTATTCCCATGTGATGCATTGATGCATTTGCCTGATGGCCATCATTGGCTTACCTGTCTTATTTTACGGAGATAACTATGAAGAAACTCAAATTGGCAGCCTTGATTTCCATGCTGGGAATTGCTGGTGCAAGCTTCGCCCAAAATGCCGATAGCGGCATTACGGTGAGCACCGACCCGGCGCGCGCTGCTGCAGTTGAGCAACGCGCTCAGGAACTCGAAGCACGCCGACAAGCAGGCGACAGTTCGTCAGGTGCCAGCGCGGACAGCAGCACTTCCAGCACCGCAACTACTGACGATGCCACCACCCAGAAAAAATCCAAGACCCAGGCCAAGAAAAAGAAAAGCACCAAGAGTGCCAAGCGCAAAGCTGAAACCAGCGCTGCAGCCAGCGGTGCCGCAAGCGATACCAGTTCTCCCAGCAGCTCCAGCTCCGGCATGAGCGGCACCACCGGCAGCGGTGCGAGCGGGTCAACGTCGGGTGGCAGCGATAACAGCACTTCCGGTTCATCCGGTTCCGGCACCAGTGGCGCAGCCCCCAGTGG
>JAKFBY010000037.1:0-41865 GCA_036677325.1 Paucimonas sp. | reverse complement strand
CGCATTCCTGTTGTTGCTGATTGAACCGAGCCGCACCACCAGGGTCACTGCTATTTTCAAGCAAAGATGGTTGATCATCATGCCAATCCTGGTGCTGACGATCTTGCTGTTTGCCGCATTGCTTTATGCAGAGTCCAGCATTGTGTATGCCCTGCTTGGTGTCACTGGCAGCCCCCTCGGACGCATCGTCCTTGCAGTCATCGGGATGCTGTTGGTCGAGCAGCTATTTAGAAACACCCCGAATCAGGAACGCTGGGGAATTAAATTTGCCTGCCTGGGAATCGGCGGCTTGTTTGCCTATGACTTTTACCTCTACAGCGACGCCATGCTGTTTAGACACATTAACCCTGAAATCTGGGCTGCACGCGGCATCGTCAATGCATTGGCGGTACCGTTGATTGCGATCTCCGCGGCACGCAATCCTCAGTGGTCGCTTAGTATTGCCGTATCGCGTCGAGCGTTGTTTCATTCGGCCACCTTATTCGGTTCAGCTTTTTATTTGCTGGCCATGGCGGCAGCCGGCTATTACCTGCGCTTTTTTGGCGGCAGTTGGGGCACGGTGATGCAAGTCGTATTCCTATGCGGCGCACTGGTATTGCTGTTGATCGTCCTGTTTTCGGGGACATTCCGCTCCAGGCTTCGCGTATTCATCAGCAAACATTTCTATAGTTACAACTACGATTATCGCGAAGAGTGGATACGATTTACCCGTACATTATCCAAACAGGGTCCTGAGCTCGGTGAACGCACCGTCCAGGCAGTCGCCGATCTGGTGGAAAGTCCTGGTGGCACACTCTATATCGCCCGCGAATCCGGCAACTGCGAACTAGCGGCGCAATGGAATCTCAGCTTGCCAACGGAAACTGTGGCGATCGATGGGGATTTTTGCCGTTTTTTGGAAAGTAAAGAATGGGTAGTCGATCTGCAGGAAGCCCAACAAAACCCGAAAAAGTACGGTGAGATCGATCTTCCTTCATGGCTGCAATCTGCCACCAATGCCTGGCTGGTGGTGCCGCTGATATTGCAAGGTAAACTGTTCGGCTTTATGGTGCTTGCCCATCCACGCAGCCAAATCAAGCTGAACTGGGAAGTACTGGATCTGTTAAAAATTGCCGGCAGCCAGGCTGCAAGCTATCTCGCCCAGCAGGAATCGGCAAATGCACTAATGGTGGCACGCCAGTTCGAGTCATTCAATCGCATGTCGACCTTTATGGTCCATGATTTGAAAAACCTGGTTTTCCAATTGTCGCTGCTGGTGACCAATGCGGAAAAACACAAAAACAATCCTGAATTCCAGAAGGACATGCTGGAAACAGTCGATCATTCGGTGCAAAAAATGAAGCTTCTGTTGCAGAAACTGGCACGCGGCGTGTCAGTAGAGTCGCCGACAACCCTGGTAATCGATCAGCTGCTGCAACAGGCGATCGCCATCAAATCCACCGCCGAACCCAAACCGACACTGGAAATCATGGATGACAATCTGGCGGTGATCGCCAACTGGTCACGATTGGAACGTGTGATTGGCCACCTAATTCAGAATGCCATCGAAGCGACACCCAAGAATGGTAAAGTAGCCATACGCTTGGAAAAGCAGGGGGATGCCGCGATTATTGCAGTCGAAGATACAGGTCACGGCATGAGCGAAGAGTTCGTGCGCGAACGGCTGTTCAAGCCGTTTGAGTCAACTAAAGCAGCCGGCATGGGAATCGGCGCATTTGAAAGCCGCGAATACATTCATGAGTTAGGCGGCAGGCTTGACGTGGCAAGCAAGGAAGGAACAGGCACGACCTTCCGCGTGATCTTGCCGCTATTGAACAAAGATGAGCGAGCGATCGACATAGCTGCATAATGGCAACAAGTGCAATGAGGGCAAGAGGAAACAAGTGAGCCAAAACAAGAAAAAACTGCTTATTATTGAAGATGATCCGGGCCTGCAGAAGCAGTTGCGGTGGAGCTTCGATTCCTATGAAGTGCTGGTCGCCAGTGATCGGGACAGCGCGCTGGCGGAAGTTCGGCGCCATGAGCCAGCCGTCATCACCATGGATCTGGGATTGCCACCGGACCCCGATGGGGCATCGGAGGGGCTGGCCACCCTGCAACAGATTCTTGCGCTGACGCCGGATGCCAAAGTCATCGTTTTGTCGGGGAATCAGGAACGTGCCAATGCAGTCAAGGCAATCGGCATGGGTGCTTATGATTTCCATCAAAAGCCGTTTGAACCCGAAATGCTGGGACTGGTGGTCGAACGCGCGTTTTACCTGCATGCGCTGCAGCAGGAAAACCGCAAGCTGCTGCAAACCCAAACCGATTCACCGATGGCCGGCATCATCAGCCGCGATCCCGGTATGCTGAAGGTGTGCCGCAGCGTGGAAAAGGTAGCCCCCTCCTCTGCCACCATCATGATTCTGGGCGAGAGCGGTACCGGTAAAGAAGTTCTGGCCAAGGCACTGCATCAACTCAGCCCCCGTCGCGACAAGCGTTTCATGGCGATCAATTGCGCCGCGATTCCGGAAAACCTTCTTGAGAGCGAATTGTTTGGCTACGAAAAAGGCGCCTTCACCGGCGCCGTCAAGCAAACTGTCGGCAAGATTGAATTGGCCAACGAAGGTACTTTCTTCCTGGATGAGGTGGGCGACCTGCCGATGCCGCTGCAAGCCAAATTACTGCGGTTTTTGCAGGAGCGGGTGATCGAGAGAATCGGCGGCCACAAAGAGATACCGGTGGATGTCCGGATCGTCTGCGCAACCCATCAAAAGCTCAAGGAGCTGACCGCCACCGGCAGATTCCGCGAAGACCTGTATTACCGCCTCAGCGAAATCGTGGTCACCATTCCGCCGATGCGGGAGCGTATCGGCGATGCAGCACTGCTGGCACACCATTTTAAAAATAAGTTCAGCGATGTCGAAGGCCGTTCGCGGCTCAATTTCAGCGAGGAAGCACTGGCCATGATCGAAAGTCACCAGTGGCCTGGTAACGTGCGGGAGATGGAAAACTGCATCAAGCGCGCAGTTATCATGACGGATGGCCCGCAGATCACGGTTGAGGATTTGGGACTGTCGGATGCGCGCGTGACGGAAGATCCGATCAATCTGCGTCAAATACGTGATGAAGCCGAATATAAAGCCTTGGTCAAGGCGCTGGCGCGAGTCGACGGCAATATTGTCAAGGCGGCAGAAATGCTGGGTGTGAGCCGCCCGACTATTTATGATTTGATGAGCCGCCACGGCATCAAGTAGCTGGCGTCTCAGGCCCTGCTTTTCTTTCCGTCGAATCGGCGGAACTAACCGTATCTTGTATTTGACCGCAAGCGATCCGAATGTCCGACTTGGTTCATGAATCGATTATCCGGCATGCCATACGAACGCCTGATGCGACGGCGCTGTCCTGCGGGACAGAGCAATGGTCCTATGCCGCATTGGGGTCTGCGGTCGAGTCGGTTGCACAGGGCTTGCTCGCTTTACAGCTTGACCGGCAGGACCGGGTCGCCATTTATCTTGAAAAGCGTCTCGAAGCCGTAACCGCCATGTTCGGAGCGGCGGCTGCAGGCGCGGTATTCGTGCCAATCAACCCACTGCTCAAGGCAGATCAGGTAACTTATATACTGCGTGACTGCAATGTGAAAATTTTGGTGACTTCGCCCGAGCGGCTGGCAATGCTGGGTCCGGCACTGGATCGCTGCGGTGACTTGCATACGGTAGTGATAACCGGGGCAACTGACTCTTCGCCCACCTTTACGCGGGCGAAAATCATTTCCTGGACCAGTCTCGTGGCAGCCACTGGGGTAGCTTGCACCTACCGCACGATTGACCGCGATATGGCGGCGATCCTGTACACTTCTGGCAGTACCGGCCAACCCAAAGGCGTCGTGCTGTCGCACCAAAATATCGTCGCAGGCGCCACGAGTGTCGCAGCCTATCTCGAAAATACGCAGGATGACAAAATACTATCGGTACTGCCGTTGAGTTTCGATTATGGCTTGAATCAGCTGACCAGTGCCTTCCATGTCGGCGCCTGCGCCGTATTGATGAATTATCTTTTTCCCAAAGATATCCTGGCGGCGATTGACGAGTATCGGATTACCGGTCTTGCTGCCGTACCTGCATTGTGGATGCAATTGGCGCAGCAAAAGTGGCCGCGCCAGACTTCCCTACGCTACATTACCAATTCGGGCGGCGCAATGCCGCAAGCAACGCTTGGCCTTTTGCGCCAGGCCCTACCGCAAACCAGGATATTCCTGATGTATGGCTTGACCGAAGCATTCCGATCGACTTATCTTCCGCCCGAGGAGCTGGACCGGCGCCCCGGCTCAATCGGACGCGCCATACCGAATGCAGAAATCATGGTGGTGCGCAGCGATGGCACGCCTTGCGCAGCCGATGAACCGGGTGAACTGGTGCATCGGGGTGCCCTGGTGTCGCTCGGTTACTGGAATGATCCTGCCAGGACTGCGGAACGTTTCCGACCGCTGACTCGGGATACGGGATTGCCGCTGCCCGAGATTGCGGTATGGTCCGGCGACACCGTACGCAAGGATCAAGACGGTTTCCTGTATTTCGTCGGACGCAACGATGACATGATCAAGGTATCAGGCTACCGGGTCAGTCCGACCGAAGTCGAGGAAGTGATTGCAGCCACCGGCAGAGTGGCGGAGGCCGCCGCATTCGGTGTATTTCATCCGACGCTGGGGCAGGCCATTATCGTAGCGGCAAAGTCCAACGATGCCGATGCCACACCGCACATGCTGATTGAAGCATGCAGGCGCGGTTTGCCGGCCTACATGGTTCCGTCACACATCGAGTTGAGCAACACCGATCTGCCGCGTAATCCCAATGGCAAGATCGACCGCAGAGCGCTGCAGACAGCGTTTGCCAACTTATTTGAAGCCAAGGCAGGAACATGAGCAGCAAGAAACCTTCGCACGCGCCGCAAGCGCATTTCCCGGTCGAAGACGGCTGCCTGCAAATCGGCGGCATGGCTGTGACGCGTCTGGCGCAGCGGGTCGGCGCCACCCCATTCTATGCCTACGATCGGCAATTGATAACGCACAGGGTGCAACAACTGCGCAGTACGTTGCCAACTGAAATTCGCCTGCATTATTCGATCAAGGCCAATCCAATGCCAGCCTTGGTGCAGCACTTGTCCACCCTGGTCGACGGATTCGATGTGGCTTCCGGCGGCGAGCTGGCCATTGCGCTCGACACGCCCAAAGATCCGAGCCGTATCAGTTTTACCGGGCCCGGAAAAACCGAAGCTGAACTCACGCAAGCCATTGCGGCCGGGGTGGTGATTCATCTGGAGTCCGAACGCGAGCTGGAACGCCTTGCCCGCATCGGTAATGCACTAGGCATCCGCCCAAGGGCCGCAATACGTGTCAATCCGGATTTTGAACTAAAGTCCTCAGGCATGAAGATGGGCGGCGGCGCCAAGCCATTCGGCGTGGACGCAGAACGGGTGCCGCAACTGCTTGTCCGTATCGGCGCGCTGGACCTTGATTTTATTGGACTGCATATTTTCAGCGGCTCGCAAAGTCTGAGACCGGAAGCCATCATCGAGGCGCAAATCAGTACCTTTGAGCTGGCGCTGCGTCTGACCGAACAGGCACCGCAAGCTTTGCAGCTGTTAAACATTGGCGGCGGTTTCGGCATTCCCTATTTTCCGGGCGAAATGGCACTGGATTTGCGCCCGATCGCAGATAACCTGCACCAATGGCTGCCGCGTATGCAAGCATCCCGTCCCGGTGTACAAACTGCGATTGAACTGGGCCGTTACCTGGTCGGCGAGGCGGGCATTTATGTGACCCGCGTGATTGACCGCAAGCTTTCCCGTGGCCAAGTATTTCTGGTTACCGATGGTGGCATGAATCATCATCTGGCTGCATCCGGCAATCTGGGCCAGGTAATCCGCAAGAATTATCCGGTGGCGGTGGCAAACAAAATGGCGGATCAGAACCGGGAAGTAGCTTCTGTAGTAGGACCATTGTGCACGCCGCTTGATGTGCTGGCCGACCAGGCAGAGCTGCCAATTGCCGATGTAGGAGATTTGATTGCGGTATTCCAGTCCGGGGCGTATGGCTGCAGCGCCAGTCCATCCGCTTTTCTCAGCCACCCCCGACCTGGTGAAGTACTGGTTTAATTAGCTTGCAGGACTTTACGTCATTTCAGCAAAACCAACGTCGTTAACCAAATGCGCTGCAATTAAAAGTAGCTTTCTGGGATAACCAGAATATCGCCTGGGCGCACCGGCATATTTGCTGAAATATCGCCATCCCTGATCAAGTCGCTCAGTCGCACGGCAAGCTGCTGCTGTTTGCCATCCACGGTACGGATAATATTGGCGCGGTTGCCGGCTGCAAATTCGGTAATGCCGCCGACTGCAATCAGTACATCCATCAATGACATGCCTTGACGATAGGCAAGCGCCTGAGGCTTCGCAGCCTGGCCGATCACGCGAATTTGTTCACTATAGGGACCAACGAATGTGGTGACAATCACGGTCACTACCGGTTGCTGAATAAATTTTGATAAGGCCTTTTCAATGTCCCTGGCCAATTCGGTAGGCGTTTTCCCACCTGCGACCAAATCTTCCACCAGTGGCGTTGTGATCTTGCCGTCAGGCCGCACCGAGACGGTCATCGACACTTCGGGATTGCGCCAGACGGTGACATTGACGCTGTCACCAGGGCCAATCAAATAATCCCGCGGCGATGGCTCAGTGGCGGTGGAAACAGGCGTGCTTCCAGTTGTGGCGCATCCCAGCGCAACCAGAATACTAAGGCTTGCAAATAACCAGCCAGCAACGCGTAATAAACGATTGGTAGTCAATTTCACTTGGGTTTCCTATTTAAATAAAGTGAGTTGTCCTTGTTAAACATCCCATATGAAAACATATTGACACTAAAACACGATGTTACCATTACCCTAGGTAAAATTTTTGCTATGGGTTACATATAATCTTGCCGAATTACCGGTCGACTGTTGAAAAACATAAAATAAATTCCTATGAGAAATTGTTAATTTTTGTTTCGCTTATTCGGTCTGCAAAAAAATAAAAATTGCCGAAAAGCACTGCTTTTTATTTGTGGAAATGGCACATCGTTCCATAGCTTCAATTTTCAGATTAGCAAGCCCATCAGCTATAATTATCCGGAGAAATAAGATGGTTAATAGCATGATCGGGATGGCCTTGTGCACGCCGCTGCCAGCCTGACCGAAATGGAGAATTTGGCAAGATGGAGGAATTGTTATCTCAACTCGTATCCTTGATAAAAGGTGTCTCTAAATATCGCTGGTATGCGATGGTCATTGCATGGCTGGTAGTAATTATTGGCAGTATTGCTGTCTTCAACTTGCGCGATACCTACGAGTCTTCCGCACGCGTTTTCGTTGATACGCAAAGTATTCTGAAACCACTGCTGTCCGGCATGACTAGCATGCCGAATGTGGAACAACAAGTTTCAATCATGAGCCGGACGTTGTTGAGCCGGCCGAATGTGGAACGCGTAATCCGCATGGTGGATCTGGACATCAAGGCAGGCACGCCTAAGGAACAGGAAAAACTGATTGTCGACCTGACTTCCAAAATCAAAATCAACGGTACGATTCAGAACGATATTTATACGATCTCTTATACCGGTGAGAATCCAAAGCTGGTGAAGGATGTCGTCCAATCGCTGTTGACAATTTTTGTCGAAGGTAGCTTCGGTGGCAAGAAACAGGATTCGACGAAAGCCATTCAGTTTATCGATGACCAGATCAAGGCTTACGAAGAAAGGCTGGTAGCCGCAGAAAATGCGCTGAAGGACTTCAAGCTGAAGAACATGGCTTTGCTGCCGCGGCAAGGGAGCGACTATGGCACCAAGTTGTTTGAAGAATCAGAGAAGCTCGGTCAGGCGCGGCTCGAGTTACTGGAAGCCGTGCAGGCACGTGACGCCATCAAGCGGCAAATTTCAGGCGACAGCGCTGGGGTAAAGTCGGAATCCAGCCCCTCTATTGCAGCCAATCCGGAAATAGACGCCCGTATTCAGACATTGAACAAAAACCTGGATAGCTTGCGCATGCAATTTACCGAGCAGCATCCGGATATCGTCTCCGCCAAGAGGCTGATCGCACAGCTCGAAGCGCGCAAAGCGGAAGAAGCAAAAATGGTCAAGGCTGGGGGCGACCCCGGGATCAATTACAGTCCGATGCTGCAGCAATTAAAAGTGTCATTGTCATCGGCCGAGGCCAGGGTTGCATCGATGCGCGCCCGCTTCGATGAATACAGTGCGCGCGTGAGCCAGCTGAAAACGTTGAGTGTGGCTGCGCCGGAAATCGAAACGCAGCTGGCCCAACTTAACCGCGATTACCATGTCAACAAAGAGAATTATGAAAAGCTGGTGAGCTCCAGAGAAGCTGCCAAATTGTCAGGGCAATTGAGTGCCACGACGGAGATGATGACCTTCAGGGTGATCGATCCACCGACCATGCCATTGACGCCCACCGGACCGAAACGTGGTCTGTTGTTTTCCGCTCTGTTTGCGGCTGCGCTGCTGGCCGGTATTGCCGGCGCTTTTTTAATGAGCAAGATTCGCCCGACCTTCCTGAGCCAGAATGAACTACGCAGCGAAACTGGCTTGCCGATTCTCGGCACTGTGACCATGATCTGGACTGAGCATGAAAAAATGCGGCGCAAGAGAAGATTGCATGCATTTGGCCTGTCGCTCGGCGTTTTGATTGCACTATACGGTGGCGTGATGACCCTGATATTGTTGAAGAACTAGTTAGGGATGCACCGAGCCGTCAGCATCAATGCATGCGAAACCGCGTAGGGCATAGAGAAGTAAATTGTATTCTTGGGGAGTGAATGTGAGCATTATCGAAAAGGCGATTGGCAAGCTTGACCAGAGCAAAGGGAAAGTACCGCCCGCGCCGCATGTCGCGCCAGCCGCAGAATCGGTCCATCCATCGACCGCATCGAGCACGCCACTGGCCGACAATATCAGCACCCCGGTTTCAAAAAAAATCGAAATCAACCTTTCGCGATTACATGAGCTGGGCATGGTCACGCCGGACGGCGGACGAACCTCGATTGCCGAGGAATTCCGTGTAATCAAGCGACCGCTGATTGACAAAGCCTTTGACCAAAAAAGTGGCGGTGCAACCAAACACGGCAACCTAATCATGGTGACCAGCTCCCTGCCCGGTGAAGGCAAAACCTTCTGTGCCGTGAATCTGGCGATCAGCATCGCAATGGAAATGGATCATACGGTTTTACTGATCGATGCAGACGTGGCGCGCCCATCATTGCCGCGTGCCTTGGGCATAAAAACCGACGCCGGTTTGATGGACATGCTGCTGGATGACAAACTCGACTTGAGCGATGTGATGCTTAGAACCAATATCGACTCGCTCAGCCTGCTGCCAGCTGGCAGAAGCCACAAAAATGCCACCGAACTGCTGGCCAGCCAAGCCATGAGCAAGCTGTTGGATGAAATTGCCAACCGCTATCCAGACCGGATCGTGATTTTCGATTCCCCACCGGTTCTTTTGACAACTGAGGCACGGGTGCTGGCAAGCCAGATGGGCCAGATCGTTGTGGTGGTGGAAGCTGAGAAAACGACGCAGCATGCTGTCAAAACTGTTTTACGTCAGCTTGGCTCCGGAGCGAACGTCAATCTGTTGTACAACAAGGCCAGAACCTTCAGTGGCGAAGAATATTATGGCCATTACTACAATTAAGCGGCATTCTCCGAATAAGCAGCCTGCGAAGCGGCCTGCTTCTGCCCTGTCGACAGCGGCAACGGTTGCTCTGCTTTTTGCTCCATGCGCACATGCCGTGGAATGGAAAATCACCCCCACCGTCGGGCTGGAAGAAATCTATACCGACAATCTTTACCTGACGCCAGTTGGCAGTCAGCAAAGCGATTTTATTACCAAAATATCGCCGGGACTCGGTATCAAAGGCAGTGGCCGCCATCTGAAACTCAAAGCGAAATATGAGCTGGAAAATCTAGCCTATGCGAAACGGGGCGGCAGCATCGATACCCAGCACCAGTTCAACGGCGACGCCCACGCGGAAGTCATCGATAATCTTTTTTTTTTAGATGGCAAGGCTGCGGTCAGCCAGCAAACCATTTCGCCATTCGGTCCGCAGGCAACCAGCACGGCCAACCTGTCCAACAACCGCACCAATGTCAAGACGTACAGCCTCAGTCCCTCTCTGCAGCATCGTTTTGGCAGCACAGCTTCGACCGAGCTGCGTTACACGCATGATGCGGTTGACACCGGTCTAGGCGGATTGCTCGACAGCCAGTCTGACACCATTACGTTCGGATTGAACAGCGGCACATCTTTTCGAACAGTAGGCTGGGGATTGCATCATACTCAAAGAAATACGGATTACGACAATGCTGCTTCGTTGAAAACGGAAGAAACGTCGGTTAGCCTTCGCTATCTGCTGACACCAAGATTGAACCTGACTGCCACCGGCGGCTACGAAAAAAACAATTACGCATCTCTTGGCGCCAAGCCGGAAGGCCGCTTCTGGACTACCGGTTTTTCCTGGGCGCCGACGAGCAGAACCAACGTTGTGGCAAATGCCGGCCATCGCTTTTATGGCAAAACATTTTCGCTGCTGGCCAATCATCGTACCCGCAACACGGTCTGGAACATCAGCTATAACGAAGACATAACAACGACGCAGGCACAGTTTTCGATTCCAGCCACGCTGGATACTTCTGCATTCCTGAATGAACTCCTGAGAGCCAGCATTCCTGATGCCCAGACGCGCCAACAGGTAGTTGATGCACGCATGGCAGATCTGAACTTACCCAGTTCTTTAAGCTATTCGGTCAACACGTTGACCAATCGGGTTTTTTTACAGAAGAGCTGGCAGGCATCAGTGGCGCTGAATGGTGCAAGCAATACTGTGCTGCTGAGCGTATTCGACATGCGACGCGATGCTCAGACTGCGCGTGGGGTCGACACTGCACTGCTAGGCGCAGGTAATCTGGCACTGGAAGACAATACCCGGCAGTTGGGTACCAGCGCATTATGGAATTGGCGCCTTTCTCCACGTACCAATGCCAGCATCAGCACAGGTTTTACACAGTCCAGGTCACTAGCGACTGGATTAACCACGGACACAAATACGTTCAGGGCAAGCCTGACTAGGCAATTCCAGCCAAAGCTCAAGGGAACTCTTGAATATCGGCGCCTGCAGCAGGAATTCAATCAAGTCGGCAGAGATATTCGTGAAAATGCAGTGTCAGCCGCCCTTCTCATGACTTTCTAGCGGAATCAAATAACCGATGTACGAGTCATATTACGGCCTTAGCGCCAAACCTTTCCAACTCAAGCCCGATCCGCATTTTTTTTATGGCAGTAAGGGGCATAAGCGGGCGATGGCATACTTGGAGTATGGGTTATCGCAGGAAGAAGGCTTTATCGTCATTACCGGCGAGATCGGCGCTGGCAAGACCACCCTGATGCGCAATCTGTTTGCGAAAATGGAATCGGACAAAATCCATGCAGCGCAAATCGTGACAACGCATGTCGATTCCGACGATATTCTCCGGATGGTGGCAGCAGCATTTGGCCTTGCTTTTGAAGGAGCAAGTAAAACAGCCCTATTGATGCGACTTGAGCAATTTTTCCGACAATGCAGTAGCCAAGGAAAGCGCGCGTTGCTGGTGGTTGATGAAGCGCAGAATTTAACGCCGCGGGCAGTTGAGGAACTGCGCATGCTATCGAATTTTCAAACAAATGATAATTCGTTGCTGCAAACTTTTCTGTTAGGGCAGCCCGAATTCAGAAAAACGCTGCTGAGCGAGGACATGCAGCAATTGGTGCAAAGGGTCATTGCCACCTACCATTTGGGACCGCTGGATTCAACAGAGACTAAAGCATACATAGAACACCGCCTGCATACAGTTGGCTGGCAAGAAAACCCCACGATCACGGCAGAGGCTTTTTCTGCAATCCATGACTATACCGGCGGCATTCCGCGCAAAATCAACACTCTGTGCGACCGACTCTTGCTGATGGGGTATTTGGAAGAGTTACGGAATTTCGGCAGTGAAGAAGTGGCGTCAGTGATTGCCGATATCCAGCAAGAATTCAATTTCTCATCTAGCGAGGTGGATACAAAAAATATCGATAACACCACTTCGCCACCGCCACAGGAACAATCCATGGCGGAGCTGGAAAACGTACATGAACGACTGTCGAGAATGGAGCGGTCAGTCATTTCCATTCTCGACGCAGTTAAAAAAATTGTGTCTACGTCGCGCCCTAAAGGCTCGCAGGAAGAAAACAAGTGAAGGTGACACACACAAGAAGATACGCCGTTTTCCGGTGCGGTGCATTGGCGATGGGGCCAGTAAACATTACTCAGCATTTCATGCATGCTGGTTCGGGAGAAAAACAGTGGCCATGGTGATACGTAATGCAATGACAGTCGATGTGGAGGATTATTTTCAAGTCTCTGCATTCGCGTCGCACATCTCTAGGGAAAGCTGGCCAACGCTACCGTGTCGTGTCGAACAAAATATCGATCGCATTCTCGCCTCGTTCGAAAAAGAAAACGTCAAGGCTACATTTTTTACACTGGGCTGGATTGCGGAACGTTATCCGGCGATGGTAAAACGTATCGTCAAGCATGGCCATGAACTGGCAAGTCACGGCTACGGACACCTGAGGGCATCCGACCAGAGCAGGGAAGAATTCCAGCAGGATGTCAGTCGCAGCAAGGCACTGCTGGAGGACATTAGCGGCCATAAAATCCTTGGCTATCGCGCCCCAAGCTTTTCGATTGGCACTGGCAATCTGTGGGCACTGGATGTATTGCTGGAAGCTGGTTATCGCTACAGTTCCAGCATCTATCCGATTCGTCACGACCACTACGGGATGCCAGACGCGCCCCGCTTTTCTTTTTACCCCAATGGTCGCCACAAGCTACTGGAAATACCGATCACGACCGTACGGCTTTTCAACCGCAATCTACCTGCTGGCGGCGGCGGTTATTTCCGTTTCTTTCCTTATTCTGTTTCACGCTGGCTTTTGCAGAAAGTAAATAACGACGATCAAAAGCCAGGCATTTTTTATTTTCATCCATGGGAATTGGATCCTGAGCAGCCCCGTCAGCAGGGAATCGGCTTGAAAACGCGCTTTCGTCACTACGTCAACCTGCACCGTATGGAAGGACGGCTTACCGCATTAACCCGTGACTTTCAATGGGATCGCATGGATAAAATATTTCTTGAACAAAAATGAATACCATGACCGAAGCATTAGTCCAGGCTCCTGAACCGCACGCAATGAGTACGGCTATCACTGTCCGCCTGATGCAGCAAGAGGACATCGCACGATGGGATACATTTGTCCTAAGCTGCCAGGAAGCGACATTTTTCCACCGTGCCGGCTGGAAGACCGTGATCGAACGCGCGTTCGGCCATAAGACCTTTTTTCTGTATGCAGAATCAAACGGTGAAATACAAGGCGTGCTGCCGCTGGCCGAGATCAACAGCCGCTTGTTCGGCCATTCATTGAGCGCGCTGCCATTTTGTGTCTATGGCGGCATTGCTGCGACCACCAACCAAGCCTGTGAAGCACTGGATCATGCAGCGCAAAAGCTTGCTGCCGAGCTGAAGGTAGGGCACCTTGAATACCGCAATGTGAAGCCTCAGCACCCGGATTGGATCTCCAAGCCACTGTATGTAACGTTTCGTAAGGAGATTGATCCGGAAGAAGATAAAAACATGCAGGCTATTCCTCGCAAGCAGCGCGCCATGGTACGCAAGGGAATCAAGGCCGGCCTGCAAAGCGAGGTTGATCAGGACATCGAACGCTTTTTTGTGGCTTACTCGACTAGTGTGCACCGCCTCGGCACACCGGTGTTTTCAAAAAAATATTTCCAGCTGCTCAAGGATGCTTTTGCCGACGATTGCGAACTCCTGATCATTACCAATCAAGGCCGTACAGTCTGCGGCGTGATGAGTTTTTACTTTCGGGATGAGGTATTGCCCTACTACGGCGGCGGTACCGGCGAAGCACGTGAAGTAGCAGGCAATGATTTCATGTATTGGGAATTAATGCGACGCGCATGCGAAAAATCCTACCGGATTTTCGATTTTGGCCGCAGCAAACTTGGGACCGGCTCATTCGACTTCAAGAAAAATTGGGGATTCGTACCTGAACCACTGCATTACGAGTACCAATTGCATGAATCGAAGGCCGTGCCGGATACCAATCCCTTAAACCCCAAATATCAATTATTCATCAAGTTGTGGCAACGTCTGCCGTTATCGGTTGCTAACCGGCTCGGCCCGTATATAGTCAAAGACCTGGGATAGGCTGTGGATCACCTATTATTTCTTGTGCATCGCATTCCTTATCCGCCCAACAAGGGTGACAAGATACGTTCCTATCATATGCTGCGGCACTTGGCGCAGCGCTACCATGTGCATCTAGGTACTTTCATTGATGATGCCGATGACTGGCAATATGTGGACACTGTCAAGAAGCTTTGTGGCGATACGCATTTCGCTGCACTCAATCCTCGCCTCGCCCGGGTACGCAGCTTGGGCGGGATGATCGGTGGTCGACCTCTAACGCTCGACTATTATCAAAATAAGGGCATGCAGTCGTGGGTGGATCAAGTAATTAGGAAATATTCGATTCAGAAAATCTTAGTGTTTTCCTCGGCGATGGCACAGTTTGTCGCACTAGGTGAAAGTTCACGCCGGGTGGTCGATTTTGTCGACATTGATTCCGACAAGTGGGCTCAGTACGCAAAAACCAAGAATTGGCCAATGAATTGGATTTTTCAACGGGAAGCCAAGCAACTGCTTCGCTACGAAAGAAAGATCGCCGCCAGTTTTGATGCTTCACTCTTTGTTTCCCCACAAGAGTCTGAGTTATTCAAGTCATTGGCGCCAGAAAGTTCGGAAAAAGTTGGTTACTTCAGCAATGGGGTGGATGCCGATTATTTCTCGCCCGTGCATAACTTGCCCAATCCATATGGGGCAAACGAATCGACTATCGTGTTTACCGGTGCGATGGATTACTGGCCGAACGTCGATGCGGTGCAATGGTTTGTGCAAGAAGTTTTACCAGCAGTACTAGCGGCCCGCCCGGATACCGTCTTTTATATAGTTGGAAGTCGCCCCACTGCCCAGGTACAAGCACTTGCGACATACCACGGCGTGCGGGTAACAGGTGCCGTGCCGGATGTGCGCCCTTATCTGGCCCATGCGCGTGTCGCTGTGGCGCCTTTGCGCATTGCTCGTGGCATCCAGAACAAGGTGCTGGAAGCCATGGCCATGGCCAAGCCTGTTATCGTTTCCTCGCAAGCGCTGGAGGGGATCGATGCCGTGCCGGGTCGCGACTTGGTGCTTGCCGAAAATGCAAACCAGTTCATCGACGCGTTAGTGCAACAGCTATCTCGGGGCAATCCAGAGCTAGGACTGTGCGCGCGCAACAAAGTAGTCGCCCAGTATGCATGGGCCGCCAACCTAGCCAGCATCGACACCCTGCTTGACTCAACTGCAATGGTGCCAATGCAGGCATCTCATGATAGTTACTCGCCATCGAACCCGGCAGAGGTGGTCTTGTGAATTCGATCCAATTCAACTCCTCCCGTTTTTGGATGGGCTGCATCATTGCAGCAGTCGTACTTGCGCCATTCGCCATCTACTTTTCAACCGCGAGTTCAATCGTTTCGATCTGGAATAGCTCGGAAACATTTGCTCACGGCTACATCATTCTACCGATCAGCCTTTGGCTGATTTGGAAGCAGCGGCGTGTACTGGCGCAGATGACACCCGTACCCTACTGGCCGGCGCTGGTGCTGCTTGCCGCATGCGGCTTTGGCTGGCTGCTGGCCCAACTTGGCGATGTCCAGGTTGTCAGGCAGTATGCGTTCGTGGCCATGATACCGGTGGCAGCGGTCGCTTTACTGGGACTGCGGATCTCCTGGCTATTAGCATTTCCTCTTCTTTTCCTGTTACTTGCGGTGCCGTTCGGGGAAATTTTTATCGATCCGCTAATCAATCTGACAGCTGACTTTACGGTTGCTGCAGTTGAAGCGACCGGGATCCCGATTCTCCGGCAAGGTAACAACTTTTCGCTGCCTACCGGTGATTGGTCGGTAGTCGAGGCATGCAGCGGCGTACGTTATCTGATCTCTTCCTTTACGCTTGGCTGCCTTTATGCCTACCTCACCTACCGTTCACGGGTACGGCAGCTACTATTCGTACTGATCTCGATTATTGTGCCGATTGTGGCGAACGTTCTGCGTGCCTACATGATCGTGATGATCGGGCACCATAGTGGCATGGAACTGGCAACTGGCGTCGATCACCTGGTCTACGGCTGGCTTTTCTTCGGTCTGGTGATGTTTCTAATGTTCTGGATCGGTAGCTTCTGGCGTGAGGACGGCGGTGCGTCCGAAAATGTATCCCTGGCACAAAGCGGCAGCAGGCACGTTGAGTCGGCCGCGACTATGCCGATCATGGCTGTTGCAATTGGCGTCATTGCATGTATGGCCATATGGCCGGCCTATGCTTATTACCTTGACCAGACCAACGCCAATCAAAAGCCGCTCGATCTTTCCCGCTTCCAGACGGATTGGCAACACACATCGCCCGTCACCGACTGGAAACCGCATTTCCAGAAGCCCGCCGCAGAGCTATCCCGTTCCCTGCAGAAGGGAAACCAATCTGCCGGCATCACTATTCTGTATTATCGCAATCAGCATAAAGAGGCGGAGCTGATCAATTCGGAAAATCGGCTGGTTACCGATAAAGACCCAATCTGGCGCAGAATCAGCAACACGACCCGTTCTGAATCCGTGGCAGATCGATCGCTCTCGGTCCGCGAGTCGGTGCTCCAGGATAAATCAGGCAAATTGCTGGTATGGCACTGGTACTGGATTGACGGCAGATTTGTCGTAAGTGATTACATCGGCAAGCTTTATCAAGCCAAAGGGCGGCTGCTGATGCAAGGCGACGATGGCGCAGCCGTGATGGTTGCCGTACCGTTTTACGATAACCAAGATCGCGCGCGTGAAACAATGCGTGATTTTATCGGCGAACATTTGGTGCCGTTGGAAGCAATGCTCGCTGCCAGCAGGAAGCAATAGCACAAGCAACGATGATAGCTACCCGCCCGCTTGTCGTTCATTTGATCTATCGCCTGGATTTTGGCGGGCTGGAGACCTTGCTGGTCGAATGCATCAATCGCCTGCCGGAAAATAAGTACCGACATGCGATTATCTGCCTCACCGACTACACGGCGTTTTCAAAAAAAATAGCCGACCCCAGCGTTGAAATATTTGCGTTGCACAAATTACCCGGCCTTGGCTTGTCAACACATGTCCAGATATGGAAATTATTACGTAAATTAAAGCCGGCCATCCTGCACACCTATAATCTTGCAACCATCGAATATGCTTTTACGGCCACACTAGCGGCGGTCCCGATCCGCATCCATGCCGAACACGGTCGTGATGCTGGTGACCCGGATGGCAAGAACCGCAAACATAATTTTTTGCGACGTTGGTTGGTTCCATTCATCGACGCTTACATTCCGGTTTCGGCAGATCTGCAGCACTGGCTGAAGTCAGTCGTGGGGATACCTGAAGCCAAAATCCAATTGATCACTAACGGGGTCGATACAATCCAGTTCAAACCCGTCGTGCCAGAAGATAGCTCGCAACGGCTTACGCTTTTCGGCGGCGACTGTTTTGTCATCGGCACAGTTGGGCGGATTCAGGACGTCAAGAATCACGCTGGCCTGATCGACGCCTTCATTCGATTGCAGGCATTAATGTCTTCAACTGAATGCGAATTGCGTCTGGTGATCGTCGGTGACGGCCCGTTACTGGCACCGCTCAAGGAAAAGATTGCAGCCGCGGGCATTGGTCACCTTGTCTGGCTGCCGGGCGCACGCACTGACATTGCAGACATCATGCGGACTTTTGATTTGTTTGTTCTGCCCTCGATTGCAGAAGGCACGCCAGTTACCGTACTGGAAGCAATGGCGTCTGGACTTGCAGTGGTGGCGACCCGCGTAGGCGGATTGCCCGAAGTAATTACCGACCAAGTGGATGGCTTGCTGGTACCGCCATCTGACACGGAGCAGCTGGCAGCCGCACTTCAGTCGCTTATCAGTCACCCGGCATACGCCAAGCAGCTAGCGTCTGCCGGTCGGGCAAAAATCGAGCGTCACTACAGTATTGCAGCGATGCTGTCGGCTTATGCTCAATTGTATGACACACTGCTTTCAACCAAAACAGCATTCATGGAACCTGTCAAATCATGTGCGGAATAGTCGGGATTTTTGATACCCGCGGCGAGCTGGAAATCGACCGCAACCTGCTCTCGAGGATGAACGAAGCCCAGCATCACCGGGGCCCCGATGAAGGCGGATTACATACCGAACGCGGCGTTGGCCTAGGTCACCGCAGACTCTCCATCATCGACCTGTCTACCGGCCAGCAGCCGCTCTTCAACGAAGACGACAGTGTGGTCATCGTGTTCAATGGCGAAATCTACAATTTCCAGGAATTGATGGACGAACTGGTCAAGTGTGGTCATCAGTTTCGCACGCATAGCGATACGGAAGTCATCGTGCATGCATGGGAACAATGGGGGCCGGACTGCGTGCAGCGTCTGCGCGGCATGTTTGCTTTTGCCATCTGGGACCGTAATCAGCAAACGTTGTTTGTCGCGCGCGACCGCTTGGGAATTAAGCCCTTGTATTACGCGCACCTGAATGATGGCACCTTCATTTTCGGCTCCGAATTGAAAGCACTGCTAGCGCATCCCTGTATGGCACGCGATATCGATCCATGCGCTGTCGAAGAATATTTTGCATATGGCTATGTACCTGAGCCGCGTACGATCTATAAAAGCGCTTTTAAATTAAAGCCGGGTCACACATTGACCCTCCATGTGGGTAGGACGGATGCCATAATCGACCAATACTGGGATGTACCATTTAAACCGGTGGGCGTGCTATCCGAGCAGGATGCGGCAAGCGAACTGATCGAACGCCTGCGTGAAGCGGTGCAGTCGCACATGGTTGCCGAAGTGCCCCTGGGCGCGTTTCTTTCCGGTGGCGTCGATTCGAGTGCAATTGTCGCGATGATGGCCAGCTTGTCGAAGGAGCCAGTCAATACCTGCTCGATCGCGTTTAACGATCCCGCATACGATGAGTCAATTTATGCCGCGAAAGTCGCTACGCAGTACCAGACCCACCACCATACCGAAACCGTCGACAAGGACGACTATGAACTGATCGGCACGCTGGCCGCTCTCTACGATGAGCCGTACGCTGATAGCTCGGCCATTCCGACCTATCGTGTCTGCCAGCTCGCACGCAAGCGCGTAACAGTAGCCTTGTCCGGCGATGGCGGCGATGAAAACTTTGCCGGTTACCGGCGGCATCGGCTGGTGATGGCGGAACAGCGGGTCCGATCGGCAATGCCGCTAGCCATGCGCAAGCCGTTATTCGGCATTCTGGGAAAATGCTACCCGAAGGCGGATTGGGCGCCTCGTGCTTTCCGAGCCAAAACCACTTTTGAGGCATTGAGCCGCGATCTCGTGGACGGTTACTTTCATGGCGTGTCGATCATGCCGGACCGGGTAAGAAAGCAACTTTTCAGCCCGAAATTTCAACAAGACTTGCAAGGCTATCGGGCAGTCGATGTCATGCGCAGCCATGCAGCAGCCGCGCCGACCAACGACCCATTGTCGCTGATACAGTATCTGGATCTAAAGACATGGCTGCCCGGCGATATCCTGACTAAGGTCGACCGTGCCAGCATGGCGCATGCACTGGAGGTACGCGTGCCATTGCTCGATCATCAACTGGTTGAGTGGATTTCCGGTCTACCGTCGTCGCTCAAGCTGCGTGGGCAAGAAGGCAAGTATATTTTCAAGAAAGCGCTTGAACCGCACCTTTCCGATGAAATACTTTACCGCGACAAAATGGGTTTTTCGATTCCATTGGCTAGCTGGTTTCGCGGGCCGTTACGGCAACGCGTACGAGACGCGCTACTGGGACCGGTGATGGCGGACACAGGCATTTTTAACATGGCGTTTCTGACCGAAATGGTGGAACAGCATCAATCCGGGCGGCGTGATTACAGCGCGCATATTTGGACCTTGCTGATGTTCGAAGCGTTCCTGAGCAAGCAATCATAGAGCAGGCTTTAGTGACAGGCTGCGGCTTGGTAAAAGCTTGAGAATGTCACAGAACGCACGGCAATTTCAGGCGTTCGACCACGCTTTATACCAGTTACCAAACTGTATCAATCCCTGCTCCAGCGGCGTTGCGGGCGCAAAATCCACTTGATTTTGCAACTGTGTGGTATCGGCATAGGTTGCCGGCACGTCGCCAGGCTGCATTGGCAAAAACTCCATATTCGCCTTCACGCCCAGTACTTTCTCCAGAGTTTTAATAAAGTCGAGTACGCGTACCGGCTGGTGATTGCCAATATTAAATATCGCATGCGGCGGGGTATCCCCATTCGCATCTTTTGGTTTAAACAAGAGCCTGACAACCCCTTCGACAATATCGTCAATATAGGTAAAGTCACGATGCAGTTCGCCTTTAGCAAACACTGGAATTGATTCACCGCGCAGCATCTTTTGGGTAAAGCTGAAGTAGGCCATGTCCGGTCGGCCCCAAGGACCATAGACAGTGAAAAAGCGTAATCCGGTGGTTGGCACACGGAACAGATGACTGTAGGAATACGCCATCAACTCATTGGATTTCTTGGTCGCCGCATACAGCGAGACCGGCTCATCGGTCTTGTCGCTTTCACTGAACGGGACCTTGGCATTGGCACCGTAGACGCTACTGCTACTCGCGTACAACAGGTGCTGCACCTGATGCTGGCGGCAGGCTTCCAGCATATTTGAAAATCCCACCAAATTGGACTGAATATAGGCTGAAGGATTGGTAAGGGAATAACGTACGCCTGCCTGTGCGGCAAGATGCACCACCAATTTTGGCCGGTATTGATAGAACAGCTGGCCTACCTGCGAGGCGTCGGCCAGTTCAACCCGCAGACAGGCGACGTTGCGGGGCGTCAGCAGCGCTGCAACCCGGTCTTGTTTTAACTGCGGGGCATAGTAATCGTTGAAATTGTCGCAGCCGATCACTTGATGGCCCATGTCGGCCAGTCTGGCGGCAACGAATGCGCCGATGAATCCTGCAGCGCCCGTGACCAAGATCGGCTTGCCATCATCATTCATTTTTCTGCCTGCAGATTGCGCCGACCGATACCGTAATAACTCAGCCCCGCCGCATGCACGATTTCCGGGTCATACAGGTTGCGGCCATCGAAAATGGCCTTGCGACGCAGGGTCTGCGACAGCAACTGGAAATCCGGTGAACGGAACTCTTTCCATTCGGTTACGAGCACCAATACGTCGGCATTCTGGACGGCTTCCTCAGAAGACGCCACAATTGCCAACTGACCGCTCTGTACACGGTCTTGATGATTACCGAACAGAATACGTTTTGCTTCCTCGCCTGCCACCGGATCGTAAGCCTGCACCCGGCAATCAGCCTGAAGCAATTGGCGGATCAGAACCAGACTTGGCGCTTCCCGCATGTCGTCGGTATTAGGCTTGAATGACAATCCCCACAATGCAATGGTCTTGCCGCTTAATTCATCCTTGCCGCCGAAGTGGCGACTGATTTTCTCGAACAGCACACGCTTCTGTGCCTCATTGACGGTTTCAATTGCTTGAAGAAGATGCAGTGCCCGTCCATGGTCGCGCGACGTCTTGAGCAGCGCCTTGACGTCTTTGGGGAAACACGACCCGCCAAAACCCATGCCGGAATACAGGAAGTGCGGGCCAATGCGCGGGTCAGACCCGATGCCCATGCGCACTGCCTCGATATCTGCTCCCAGCACCTCTGCCAGGTTTGCCAGTTCATTCATGAAGCTGATGCGGGTTGCCAGCATCGCGTTGGCGGCATACTTGGTCAATTCGGCGCTACGCACATCCATTTCAACGAGCTTGTCGTGATTACGGCCAAAAGGCGCATACAGTTGCCGCATCAGCTTGGCAGCCTGTGCATCATCGCAGCCGATCACGATACGGTCCGGCCGCATGAAATCCTCAATCGCCGCGCCCTCTTTCAGGAACTCAGGATTGCTGACAATCGAAAAACTGATTTTTGCATCACGTTGATCAAGTTCTTTTTGAATCGCTTCACGAACCGAGTCTGCCGTGCCGACAGGAACCGTGGATTTATCCACCACCACTACCGGGCGAGTAATACGCTGGCCGATGCTGCGAGCCGCCGACAGGATGTGCGACAAATCTGCGCTGCCATCTTCGTCAGGGGGAGTGCCGACTGCAAGAAAAATCACGTCTGCATGCTCGACAGCTTCATCGTAGCTGGTCGTGAAGGCGATCCTGCCTGCCGAAAAATTACGCGTTACCAGAACATCGAGCCCGGGCTCGTGGATCGGTATATCACCAGCCTTCAGTCTTTCGACCTTGCGGACATCGACATCCAGGCATAAAACATTGTTGCCGACGTCGGCAAAGCACGCGCCGGATACCAGACCAACATACCCTGTTCCAATAATAGTAATTTTCATAGATTTGTAAAATTTCCGATTGCCAACTTATGCGCCGGCTTTATTTTTGCAAGCAAAGTTTCTTGTGCGCAATAACGCATCGCGATTAACAAAAATTGACATTGTTGTGTGGTGAAACTGCGATTGCTGCGAGTCTACAAAAGGCAACAAATGTTTATCGAGAGAATATGTCAGATGAACAATCTTCTCAATATATTAATGAAAAAGAATATACTTAACAAATTACCAGCAGTAAATATTTAAAGCAAAATACAGTGAAGTCTCGTCGGTATTTATTCATATGATTTTCAGTCGCCCATTTAGATGAGACTTCTTACATTCAGCACCTTGTTTCCGAATACGGAAAAGCAAAATCACGGAATATTTGTTGAAACCCGCCTGCGCTACCTGATTGCAAGCGGCAAGGTGCAATCGCGTGTTGTGGCACCGGTGCCCTGGTTCCCGTCCTCCGATCCCCGGTTCGGTCGCTATGCCAGCTACGCCAAAGTGCCGGCCGAAGAAGCACGCTCCGGCATCAAGGTCACGCACCCGCGCTATGTATTGCCGCCCAAAGTGGGTATGACGCTTGCTCCTTTCCTGCTCGCGCGTGCGGTCAAACCCGCGATCCAGCGCATCATCGATGAGGGTTATGACTTTGAACTGATTGATGCCCATTATTTTTATCCGGATGGGGTTGCTGCCGTCATGCTGGGGCGCTACTTCAACAAACCGGTTGTCATCACTGCACGCGGCACCGACATCAACCTGATTCCGAAGTATCTGCTGCCGCGCAAGCTGATCCTGTGGGCGGCTCGTCATGCCCAGGGCATGATCACCGTATGCAATGCACTCAAAGAAGAAATGGTGCAACTGGGTATCGATGCCAGCCGCATTACGCCGCTGCGCAACGGTGTTGATTTGCAGCGCTTCCAGCCACTGGATCGTGCAGCTGTGCGCGCCTCTCTCGGACTGACGCAATTTACCCTGCTGTCGGTCGGTCTGCTCGAACCGCGCAAGGCGCATGACCTGGTTATTTCCGCGCTGCCGGCAATCGCCGATGCAGAATTGCTGATTGCCGGCAGCGGTCCCGAGCGCAGCCGCCTGGAAGAGCTGGCACACAATCTGAAGGTGGCTGACCGCGTGAAATTCCTTGGTGCCTTACCGCAAACCGAATTGAAAAACTATTACGGCGCTGCAGACGCACTGGTTCTGGCATCGAGCCGCGAAGGCTGGGCTAATGTATTGCTCGAATCAATGGCATGCGGCACACCAGTCGTTGCTAGCAACGTGTGGGGCACCCCGGAAGTAGTCGCGGCCCCAGAAGCCGGCGTATTGATGGCTGAGCGCACACCGCAAGGTGTCGTCGACGCCGTGCGCCAATTGCGGGCAGATTATCCATCCCACGAGTCGACAAGGCGCTATGCTGAAAAATTTAGCTGGGACGACACAACCCAGGGACAAATTCAGTTATTCGGCAACATACTGAAGGACTTTCGCTCGTGAAAATTCTCTATCATCATCGCACCCGTTCTAAAGACGGCCAGTACGTCCATATCGAGGAAATGATCGGGGCACTGCGCGAACAGGGGCATGAAGTCATCATCGTTGCGCCACCAAGCGCAGAAACCGAATCATTTGGTTCGGACGCAGGATTTGTAACCTGGCTCAAACGTTATCTGCCAAAATGGTTTTACGAACTGGTGGAGCTGGCCTATTCCATCGTTGCATACTGGCGCCTGGCTAAAGCAGTCAGGCTTCATCGCCCCGACTGCCTGTATGAACGCTATAACCTGTTCCTGCCGGCAGGGGTATGGCTGAAGAAAAAATACAAGCTGCCCATGCTGTTGGAAATTAATGCGCCGATTCTGGAAGAGCGGGTCTGCTATGACGGGCTAGCCTTAAAGCGGCTTGCAAGATGGTCGCAGGCCTACGCCTGGCGCGGTGCCGATCTGGTATTACCAGTTACCCGAGTATTAGGGGATATTGTGGCATCCTACGGTGTGGCGCAAGACCGTATCGTGGTTGTTCCTAACGGCATCAACGCCAAGCGCTTTGCCGATGCACCTGACACGCAGGCAGCCAAGCAGGCTCTCGGATTGAACAACCGTCTTGTGCTGGGCTTTACCGGTTTCGTGCGCACCTGGCATGGTCTGGATAAAGTCATCGACATGATCGCTCTGGATCCGCCAGAATCGAGCCGGCATTTATTAGTCGTCGGTGACGGCCCGGTTCGCGCGGCGCTCGAGCAGCAGGCTCGCACGCTGAATATCGAAAACCGTGTCAGCTTCACCGGCATTGTAGGGCGCGATGATGTGGCGCGCCATGTTGCAGCGTTCGATATCGCATTGCAGCCAGCAGTCGTTGCTTATGCATCTCCATTAAAATTGTTTGAATATCTGGCGCTCGGCAAGGCGATCGTGGCCCCAGCACAACAAAACATTTTAGAAATACTCAAAGATAGCCACAATGCCGTCTTGTTTGATCCTGCTGACCCCAATGGCCTTGCGGGTGCGCTTCAGCGTCTTTGCGAAGATGACCTCCTGCGCTTCAAGATTGCGGAAAACGCCCGTCAAGCAATAGCAGAGCAACAGCTCACCTGGCATGCCAATGCAAATCGGGTGACAGATATGTTTGAAAGTCTGCGATCCCGTGCTTGATCTATTCATTTCCACGTTGGTCTTCCAGCACCAGGATATCTGCCTGTCGCAATACGGCGTCTATTAGGGTTAAGTTCATGTACCCGAATGGAATTAAGACACGGCAACCTGTTTTTCTATTGCTCGTGCCATCATTGGTGATTGTTCTGTGATTCAATATACAGACCTGCAATGTCGATACGCGCCTGGGATGGTCGTTCCACATGATCATCAGATTAATGGCCGAAGTTGCAGTACAAAGATTTCACTAACAAAATTCTGACCAATGCGCAGTGTATTCCTTACAGCAGTATTTCTGTACTTGATCCTGCTCGGATTTTCGTACCCGTTTGTCGCCGGCTTGGCATATATATGGATTGATATCGTCAAACCCCAGTATCTGGCCTACTCGCTTATCAATGGCTTGCCGGTGTCAATGATTGCATCAATTGTTGCAATTCTTGCCTACCTTATAAAAGGTGATAAAGCGTCGCTGAAATTCACGGCTGTCATGTACTTGCTGTGCATTTTCGCGGCATGGGTAACTTTCACAACAATCAATGCTGATCCACGGATTTTTTCTTGGGAAAAATGGAACTGGGCCTTCAAGGTCATTGTTTTTACAATATTTATACCTCTAATATTCCGTACAAGGATACAGTTGGAGGCATTAATTCTCACCATCCTGTTTTCAGTCACCACCGTTTCATTTTCCGCGGCAGTAAAGACTGCGCTTGGTAGTGGCGGGTATGGCGTTCTGGCGATCATGGGTGGCGGGAACTCGGGATTGTCTGAAAGTAGCACGCTGGCAGCAGTTTGCGTCATGCAGTTGCCGCTGATGCACTACGTATACAATCATTCGGTTATCTTCGCCGGGAACCGACTATTTAAAATATTGATACTGCTGACCGCGGTCAGCAGTATCCTCGCAGTCGTAGGAACCAGTGCGCGCACCGGCCTGATTGCCGGCGCGCTGCTGTTATTGAGCTATCTACTGCGCTCCAAGCGCAAATTTATCTGGTGCATAGCGCTCGTTGCAGCATTGGGAGTAGTGCAGTCACTGAATCTGGAAGACACTGCTTGGGGCAGCCGAATGTCAACCATTAATTCGCCCAACCAGGATTCATCTGCTTCAGGCCGCATCAAGGTTTGGGAATGGACGCTGGGATTTGCCGCTGAAAATCCATTGGGCGGAGGCTTCGATGCTTACAAGTTAAACAGGATTGCCAGTGTTAACGAACGCGGCATCACCTATTATGAGCCGGGTGTTTTTCGGGGCAAAGCATTTCACAATATCTATTTTGAAGTGCTGGGTGAACAAGGAATCGTCGGTTTTACTATTTATATCGCGATCCTGATGTTGACAATTTTACGATTGCGCCGCATTCGCCTAATGGCTCGCCATCAAACAGAATTGGCTTGGTCCGGTGATCTTGCATTGAGGTTGCGTGACGCGCTGGCGGTATTGATGGTCAGCGGAATGTTCATCGGCATTGCATACCAACCCTATATTTTTTATCTTGTCGCCATCACAGTATCACTTGGTCATATTTTACCGAATGATAAAAAACTTGCCATTACTTCTGCAGAAAATGCAAAATACCCAACGTAAGCTTGATCACTTGGTTAGTGTGAGAGGCCTGGCAGCATGGCTGGTAGTGTTCTATCACTCCATTTTATTGCTGCAGGTTGCCATGCCTCAGCTGCCGCGCCCAGTCATTGGTCTAATCGCCCATGGCTATCTCGCAGTAGACTTTTTTTTCGTATTAAGCGGTTTCATTATCTTCATTAACTATCACGCCAACTTTTTTTTAAATTTCCGGCACAATGCCCTGACCTTCTACTGGAACCGATTTTCAAGGATTTATCCGGTCCATGCATTCATGCTAAGTGCTTACCTGCTTCTGGCACTGGCGTTTCTTTATGCGTCCGCTTCTCGCACACTTCCGCCTGGCTACACAGCTGAAGCTTTTTGGCAAAGCCTGGTACTGGTCCACGCCTGGACTGGAGAGCCAACTTGGTGGAATGTTCCATCCTGGTCAATCAGTGCCGAATGGTTTGTCTATCTGTTATTTCCATTTATAGCGATCTTCTTTCATCGATTCATTCGCCATTTAGCAGCGCACCTCTTGTTAGCCCTATCCATTTTCATCGCAGTTTATTCGGCATATACCTTTCAGGGTTATGAATCATTGGGCGCTGCTACTTTTAAGATGGCATTAATACGCGCTTTTTTGGAATTCAGCCTGGGCGCCATAGCAGGCTCGCTATTCATCCACCATCACGCATTCCTTAAAAAAAATCGCGTCGCAACAGGATTGTTGGCATTGGTCTTGTGCATCGGTGTTTACTATATCGATATCCCGAATTACGCCACTGTGCCATTTATGTGTTTTCTGCTGGTGGCGTTTTTAAGTGTTGATAATTCATCTGTTTCAAAAATACTTTCTAATAAATTTTTGGTTTATCTAGGCGAAATTTCCTATTCGACTTACATGGTCCACTATTTCGTATATGACGTATTTAAAGCAGGCTGGGTGCAGGATCCGCGGCAGGTCGACGCCGCCCCACTACTCGCTTCCTTCATGGCGGTGCTCGCATTGTCGATGCTGATGCATAAAACACTGGAAATCCCTGCCCAACAATACTTACGTACCGGTTTATTTAAACATTTCAGAACGCTAGTCGGAAGCAGAAGCTGATGTCGCCTAGGGTTGGTAAGCGATATTCTTTTCCATAACAGCTGGATTAATACCCCTGCCAGCAAGTGCATAAATTGACAGAAGGTGTACCGTGATTGACAATTTCGCAATACTTTTTTTTAGTGTATGTCTGGTTTTTACAGTTTACAAAGCGACAAAAATAGAACGTGCCGCACGCGATGCAGCGCGAACCAATAAAGAGTCGGCGTGACTACAAGCCTGAAATGCCAGGAACTGGATACCTACCGAAGTGTCGGCTTGGCAAGCATGAAAATAAGCTCATCTGATTTATGCTATCCTGTCGCCGCCTTGCTTTTTTTACCACAAAATCTTCATTCAATCGAATCACAAAACCAAAAAAATCTGTTCTTTACCAATGCCACAGAAGTTCTGTGATCAAGGTACGGTGAAATGACCAACTATAAAAGGCCTACCCGTTTAACATCTCGCTTTATTCGCTCACTAGGTGATGCAATTGCCCCCCGCGGCATCGGCGAAGGTCGAATTTGCATTGTAAATTACCATCGCATTCTGGAATCGCTTGACCCTTTACTGGATTCTGAGCCGGATGTCGTAGAATTCCGCTGGCAGATGGAACTACTTGCCGAATGCTTTAATGTCATGCCGCTTCATGATGCATTGCATGCGTTGGGCACGCAGAGTATGCCTCCCAGGACCGTGTGCATCACGTTTGACGATGGCTATCGTTCCACCCATGATCTGGCACTCCCGATATTAAAAGAACTTAATTTGCCTGCTACAGTTTTCGTCACCAGCGGCTATATAGGCGAAGGCAATATGTGGAACGATAAGATTCTTGAAGCTGTACGGCGGCTTCCCAGTGATCAGCTCGATTTGCGCGAAACAGGTTTAGGCATCCATGCCCTCCAGACCATTGATGAACGCAAGCATACGATACAAAAACTGACGCAAGATGCAAAATACCTGCCGCCGAAAGAACGCCTTGACTTAACTGTCAGGCTGGAGGAGCTTGCCGGTGAAGTATTTGACCATGGCCTGATGCTCACACGCGAGATGGTTTGCACTATGGCAGAACAAAACATCGAAATCGGCGCCCATACGATTACCCATCCCATTCTAACCAGCCTGGATGACAACAGCGCACGCCATGAGATAGAAGGGGGCAAGCTGCAGCTTGAGGCGATCACTGGCCGTCCAGTACGATTATTTGCTTACCCGAATGGCAAAGCAGGCATGGATTTCGACGAACGCCATGTGGTGATGGCTAAGGAAGCAGGCTTTGCCGCAGCGTTTACTACTGCATTTGGCGCTGCGACCAATGAGAATGACCGCTACCAGATTCCTCGCTGCCGCCCTTGGGATGCAACACCGTTTTTCTATGGATTGCGCCTGTTGCGCTGGCTGGCACGCTAAAGCGATTTGAAACCATGGCAAACCTGATTAGTACAAAAAGATCGATTGGCATTTCCTTTGCCACCCAATACGTGGAATTGACCATTCACTTCCTCGCCGTACTGGCACTTGCCAGGATATTGTCGCCGGACGATATCGGCACTTATTCGGTTGCTGCATTCCTGATGACGCTACTGCACGTTTTCCGCGATTTCGGCGTGGTTCAATATGTCATTCAGGAACGCGACCTGACAGCCGAAAAGATCCGCTCTGCCATGGGAGTAGCGATCATCCTGGCGCTGATGGTGGCGGCCGCCCTGTTTTTTAGTAGCGGCATGATCGCACGCTTTTACGATAATCCGGCTATCGAAAAAATCCTGATTATCATGTCCGCAAGCTTTGCGATTTCCCCGCTCGGCTCGCTGCTGATCGGCATCTTGCGTCGTGAAATGAAAATGCAGGAGATCTTTTACATCAAGACGGCCAGCGCAATTTGCCACGTAGCAGTGGCGCTTTCGCTTGCCGTCAACGGTTTTGGCGCAATCAGCCTGGCATGGGCAAACTTCGCCGGCATTCTGTCTTTTGGTGTCGTCGCAAACTTGCTTCGCCCGAAGGACATTCCCTGGTTACCCCGATTTAAAAATATCAGGACTGTCCTTTCGTTTGGCGGGATCGCCAGCCTTGGAAACGCTGCCAATATTGCAGGAATCAACCTGCCGGACCTGGTGATCGGTAAGATAATGAACATGGCCGCTGTTGGCTACTTCAGTCGGGCAACCGGTCTGGTGCAATTGTTTACAAGGCTGATCACTAGCGCATTGCTGCCTCTGGTATTGCCCTATTTTGCCCAGCTCCGGCGTGAAGAAAAAGATCTTGCAGCACCTTATCTGTCTGCGGTCGAGCAGTTGACGGCGCTCGCTTGGCCATTTTTTGCGGGGCTGATGCTGCTTGCCTATCCGATGGTACGCACCCTGTATGGTTCCCAGTGGGATGCATCGGTTCCGATTGTCGAACTATTATGTCTGGCGGGTGCCATTTCTACAATATCGTTGTTCGCAGCACAGGTCATGGTCGCCAATGGACAGGTTCGCGATTCGACCTACTCTCATCTGCTGGCGCTGCCATTCCGTATTGGCGCTATTTTTATGGCTGCACCCTATGGGCTGATGGGCATTGCCATCGCGCTGATTGTCTCGGAATGTATTGTACTGGTCATCGTTTCATGGTTTCTTCATAAGACCATCAGGGTCAGTCCTTTGTCATTGGTAAGCGCCTGTAGAAAAAGCGCTTTTGTCACAATTTGCAGTTCCGTCGCTCCCTTTGCTGTAAAAACATTTTGGGAAGGCGATTTGTCACGTCCCTGGCTGCCACTGTTGTTGGGAATTGTCGGCGCAGCGATCGGCTGGATTGCCAGCATGCTGCTGATACGCCACCCACTGATGGGACATTTGCTGCCGCTGCTGCAGTTGCTCACTCCCAAAAACCGTGCGAAACATCGCCAGCACAAACATACATACAGCGTGAAGTCTGTAATCAAGCATCTTGCCTATCATTGCGGTCTGCTAGACGCTTACCATCGTTTTCGCAATCGCAAACAGCTGACCGTTGTAATGTTTCATCGAGTGCTGCCGGCATCAGACCCACGTTATGCCGGTGCGGATCCAGAATGGACCATGGCGCCGGAATCCTTTGCACATTGCTTGGCGTTTTTCCAGAAACATTACCATGTTGTTTCGCCCGAGCAGGTATTTTCAGCCTTAAATGGCGAAGCAACCTTGCCCGGCCGAAGCCTGCTGATTACATTTGATGATGGGTGGGCAGATACCGCTCAGTATGCGCAACCGGTACTTGAAAAATTCTCGATGTTAGCGCTGATATTTGTCGCCGGAAGTGCAATCAATCAAGAGAGCCCTTTCTGGGAAGAGCATGTATATAGTTTTCTTGCTACCGATCCGAATGGTGCATCAAAATTATCGGGGTTTTTGCAGGAAAGCGGAATCCATCTTGCGATACCAGTGCAATCTGAAATGAATGAAAAAAGTATCAAGGCGATTGTCAGGCAACTTGGTGAAATTGACCAAACAAAACGCGAAGCTGTTACCAGCGCGCTTACCGCGTTTGAAAATGCACTGCCTGCGATGCTCGATACAAGACAACTTGCGCAATTGGTTGCATCGAGCCACACCATCGGTGGCCATGGCATGACGCATCAGCCGCTGACCAAGGTCGCGGACCTGAACAAAGAACTGAAAGCCGCACAGGAAACCATATCAGCCTATTTGAATAAGCGCTCGGTTGATGCAATGTCATTTCCACACGGCGCCTATTCCGGCACGGTGGTCGCACAATGCCGTTCCGCCGGCTTTCAATATTTATTCAGCAGCAGCGCGCATTTGAATAATGTTACCGCCAAGTTAGATGTCAACAACCCAGTCGGACGTATTCACATATCGGAACGTGCCATTTTGAACGGCGTCGGCAGGTTTCAGCCGGCGCAGCTGGCCACCTGGCTTTTTATGCGCCCGTTGAACAAGCTGAAACAGACAAGCGAGTTGCAAAATGGATAAACGCAAGCTGTCAGCGCGCATTGCGGACCCGTTCCATCTTCATGCTGCAGAAATTGCGGAATGGGAAAGAATTTCCAGGGCCGTGCCGGATCTATCCTCGCCCTTCTTGAGTGTGCACTACGCGCGTGCCGTCGCTGAATCCGGAGTTGATGTAAGGGTTTGTGTCATATACTGCGCTGGAAGTATTTGCGGTTTCTTGCCCTATCAATTTCGCACTTTTCTTTCTGCGTGGACGAAAGCGGCAGAGCCCGCAGGCGGCGAAATGAGCGACTATTTTGGTTTGATTGCTGTGCCTGGTTTTCAAATCACGTCTGATCATTTGCTTCGCTTGGCGAAAGTGAATTATTTTGGCTTTTCCCATCTCGATGCATCCCAGCTTGGATACGGCTTGACAGGTGAGCAACCTCGCACAGGTTTGCGTATTCGGCTCGACGGGAATGCGGAACGTCCACTTGATGCCCTGCTTTCAGAGCGCCACAAATACCGCAAGGACACGGAACGCCGTGCCAGGCAGCTTGCCAATGAGTTGGGCCCGATCGAATTCACTTTCGATGTCCGGCACAACAGACAGGCAATACTGGATCACCTCATTGATCAAAAACGAGCGCAATACCAAAGGACAAATGTTCGGGATGCTTTAGGAAAAACATGGAAACCAGATCTGCTGCATAAACTCTGCGAATACGAATTTGCTTCCTGTCGCGGGCTGCTGTCAACCGTCTCGGCAGGAGGGCAATGGATTGCAACCCATTTTGGCATTCTTGGCAATGGCATGCTTCAATATTGGTTACCGGTATACAACCCCGCGTATGCAAAATACGCACCGGGGCGCCTGCTCATCCATCAAATCATTGAATCGAGCCATTTAGCTTCAATTCATACGATCGATCGAGGCGAGGGCGACACGCCTAGCAAACGGGAATTGGCAAACGAGGAGCACCAGTTTTTTCGTGGTGTCTGGCATAACAAGTCTGTGGCAAGCCAGGTTGCTCGTGGCGTCCATAGCATTAAATGGCGCTTAGGCGTCTGATCTTATGGAACAACTTGATAGCACGTCTATAGGTTCAAGTCAGCATCTGCATTTGCCAGCAACTGATGCAGCCTGCGAAGTTCTGGTTAGTGTCATTATTCCTGCATTTAATGCCGCAGACACGATCATTCGGGCGATCGATTCTGTACGCGCCCAGCATGCAACTTCACTGGAAATCATCATCATCGATGATGGTAGCTCGGACACAACAACCGGCGTTGTAATGGCCAATATCGGTGCTGGTGAAAATATTCAGCTACTAAAAATGCAGAAAAACAGCGGGGTGTCTGCTGCGCGCAATGCTGGCATCAGGATAGCGAAAGGCAGGTTCCTGGCATTTTTGGATGCAGATGATATCTGGTTACCCGAGAAACTGTGCAAGCAAATCGAGGCAATGGAAAAAGACCCTTCCATTACGCTTGTATCCTGCAACAGCCAACTGATCGCCGAGTCTGGCCTACCAGTCAAGGTAGGCCATCTTAACCGCCCGCCGATGGAAGGCGATGAAGCCTGGAAAACTTTACTGATATACAACTTTCTTCCAACGCCGACTGTTCTTACGCGAACTAGTCTGGTCAAGGAAATTGGCGGATTTGATGAATCGCTTGCAGTTGGCGAAGATCTAGATCTATGGATTAAGCTTGGCCTTCATGGAAAAATTGTCGTCTTGAAGGAAATCCTTACCAACTACTATGATCGAGCAGGCAGTTTGATGAAGCGGCATGGTGGCCAGTCTGGCCATATCGTCGTACCGATGCTTGAGAAGCATATTAGCGAGCAAAACAAGAAGCTGACTGCTGTGGAAATTCGCCACATTCGTGGATATCAATCCTTTCAAATGGGATGCAACTTGTTTTTTTCAGGCAGCTATCTTGCAAGCATTCCAATTTTTATCAAAGCCACCTTCTACGGCTCTCGTCCTATCAAGAGCCTGCTGTACATACCAAGGGCAATTTGCATGGAATTGCTTTCACGCGCAAAACGAACAATCATGAGCCTGGCGAAGTGAGTACCGCTTCCCAACTTAATATTGTTATTAGTGGTTGGTATGGACAATGGAATGCAGGCGACGACGCGATTTTGCAGGTATTTGTTGAGCAGGCAAGGAAACGGCTGGACTGCAACATAATCGTTCTTTGCGAGAGACCGGAAAATATACAAAAAACAGCGCGGGTCGGCAGTGCTTTGCACCTGCGACCATCCATCCGGGGATTGCTCACATATTTATTGAATGGCAGCTTGCTGCACCATCTGAGCACGATTAAATGTTGCAATTTGTTTGTGCTGGGCGGTGGCGGGCTGTTAAGGGACAACACAAGTTGGCGTAACCTGATCCGCCTGCTCGACGAAATTTGGCTAGGCAAATTATTTGGCTGTAAGGTGATGTTGTACGCAATTGGAGTAGGACCGTTCCGGTCACGTCTGGGAAAATTCGTAATCGGCACCAGCGTAAAAATGTGTGATCTTATTACCGTCAGAAGTCAAAAGGATGCGCAGCTGCTTCACGAACTCGGCGTCCCGTCGGCGCGAATCCATGTTGTGGCAGACCCAGCCTTCCTTTTGGCACCGCAAATGCCGAATGATATTGATCTGATTGCCAGTTTGTCGGCGCCAAAAAAAATTGGCGTCTTCCCAAATTTTGGTTTGAAGATGGACGGTCAGGATTTTTCCCATATAAGTCGTCTGGCCGCCGCACTCGACCGCTTAGCCGAGGAAATGGGCGTGCAATTCATAATCTTTCCGATGCGGGTCTGCGACTCAGGCATGGATGACGTGAAGGTCGCGAAGGCGATCAAGTCAGCCATGAAGCGTCCGGACGTGGCCCAAATTTATGACAAGCGATTGACGCCATCGGAGCTTAAATGGATCGCCGGGAATACCATGCTGAATATTACCTTGCGTCTTCATGCAATGATTTTCTCGCTTGGCGCGAATATTCCTGTCGTTCCCATTAACTATGAGCCAAAAGTTGCCAACGTATTCAGGGAATTGGAATGCGCCCAATATTTGGTCGAAATGGATAGTAATTTTGACGTCGCATTAATCAAATCAGTAAAGCAGTGCTTGGCTGACCTGCCGCACTATTCACAAACTTTAGCAGAACGCAACCCGGCGAATCAGGCGGCCGCCGCGTTGACGTTTGATCTGATGCACGCGCTTTATCCTAACTGCTCAGCCAACTGATCGTTGAGCGGATGAATCTGCATGTGGACCGCCGAAGTGGAAGAGATGAGTCACGGCCGGAATGCGGTTTCGACCCAAAAATTTCTCCACCGGTTCATGCATAGTTGATCAATATGGGAGCCGCATTTCTAGCAACCTTGTATTGCGCATTTCAATAAAGGCATTCATGCAACATAATCAACCGATCCAAAGTAGAAACCCGGAACGCATGCAGTCGATTGAAGGCGCACGCGGTATTGCAGCTTTGATGGTGGTATTGATGCATGCGGCCAATCTGATGGCCGTTGAGCATTTTTCAGGGCATATCGGCATGGCAGGCACTTTTGGATTTGGCTATGTCGGCGTTGATTTCTTTTTTGTGCTGAGCGGCTTCATCATTTCGTACATTCATTTTAATGATATTGGTCGCCCGGCCCAATTTGGGACCTATCTTCGCAAGCGCCTATTTCGCATTTTGCCTATCTACTGGTTTTGTCTTGCACTAGCCATTGCTATTCTGGTGTTGGGCAGGCTCGTCCTGAATAAAGACACGCCACTTGGATTCACCAGCGAGGATATTGCAGGCACGATTTTTCTATTGCCGTTATCGACACCGAAATTTGTCGAAGTCGCGTGGTCCTTGCAATTTGAGATCATGTTTTATGCCCTGTTTTCCTTATTGGTACTCAGTCGGCGCTTGGGGATCGCATTATTTTCAGCGTGGACTGTGGCCATACTATGGCGTCTACTGATGGTGCCGGACGGTCCTTCTTTCGGAGGATTGTTGAGTGCATACAGCTTGCAGTTTTTACTCGGGGTGGCTACCGGGATCATCGCAAGTAAAAAGGATTGTGCCTGGGCAGGCAAGTTATCGCTCGGAGCCGGGGTGGCCAGCTTTGCGGCGTCGGCTTATTACGAGAGAATGATCGCTGTCACGCCACATGGGCCATTGGCCCAAATTTTTCTCGGCATTAGTGCAGCATTGATTTTGTTCAGTCTGGTGGAAATGGAAAAGAAAAAACACATCCATACTCCCCGGTTCATATACCGACTAGGTTCCGTCTCTTACTCAATTTATCTGTCGCATATTGTCTTCATCAACCTGGTTTACAGTATGTTATTAAAGCTTGGGCTTTACCATCGCCTGCCGGAAGTCATCGTCTTCTCGCTTGCAGTAATAACTGCAGTCGCCTGTTCTGCAGCAATCGGCTTGCTGGTTGAGTTACCGCTATCCAGACGGCTTAAACAATACGTTGCTCCTGCTGCAACTGATAATGGCGGCCGATTGCCTAAAGCATCTGCCTGATTGGTATGGGCGCGAAAATCAGGCAGGCCTGTGGCCAGAGCACCCCCACACTTTTGCCATGAGCTGTTGGTGGAAAACCGTTGGATGACCGCCTGCATCGGCTCGTTGAAATGAGAATGGTGTCGAGCCGCCTGACCTACGAGATCGCCATCGATTCTTTAGGCAGGAAATCTGGAAATTGGTCCATCACCACGATAAGGCGCACAATATGCGTCATACAACGGTTAAGACAAAGCAATCGTGGACAACCGCGCTGAAGCAAATTATCTCTAAATGGCGCGCCGGCTCATCCTATGCCGCGTCCTAAGGATGCAGGCAAGATCACTTGCCTGCATCGATCGCCGTCGGCATTCACAGCAATACGCTCCACTGTTTAGCTACCTTGGAATAATTGCAAATTGCGGCTGGGTTGAATAATCCGCTTTTAGCTGCCTTTGATTAAAGGTATCCCATGCAGTCGATGCATTAGCGATGCCGGCATTTTTTGCATAAGCAAGCGCCGGTTGCATAATCGCTGGTCCGCCTGTCGGCGATGTTGGGAATTCAACCATTGCCCCGGCTGTCATGGTAGTACCCGTTTCTAGAGCAAGTACACTAGCCATTGCGTTGCTACCGCAGGCTGTCGCACGCAGTGCAAGGCTGGTACTTGCCTGATAGGCTTCGGAATAAGTGGTGTACAGCGGGCTAACGTTGCTCGAACGCATATTAAATGCATAGATCGATCCCAATACCCAGCAATAGCCCGGTTCAGTCATGCGACCAACTGCAAACTTTGATTTCCATGCCAGTAATGGCGCGCCTGCGGAATAACCGCGCTCCACTGCATGGCCAATCGCAGAGGTGAAAAAATCATCCTGCCAAGGCGCAATCCCGCTTTCACTGTTATAGGAAAACGCATAGCTGTGAATCAGCGCACCAAATATATTCGCGCCCGCATTGTTCGTATAGTTAGTGTCATACCATGCAAAATTATGCGCCAATATGGTTGTCAGATGGGTTTTCATTGGATCGGCATCCGGCAGAATATAAGCTGCATTGGCAATATCCCGAAGAATCCATGATTGCGCCCTAATCTGGTTTGAATGTGCCAAACCTTTGCCGTATTCACGATAGGCAGGCACGCCGGTACCGGCAGCCCACATGGTATAGAACTGCATCTCTTCCAGATAATAATGATCACCTGTCAATAGATACGGCACATAGTTAAAGGCTGGAAGATGGGCAGTATCAGCGGTATTGGTATTGCCGCATGCCAGCGTGCAATTTGGCAGGGCTTCCTGGCGATTCCCGACCGGATTGAGCGAGTCGTTCGATGCTGGGTAGAGTGTCATGTACGGGTAGTCGCCCAAACTAATAGGACGACCGGTAATCTTGTCACGATAATGGGTTGACCAACTGCCCGACAAATCACCCATACCGAGTGTGACTTCCTTGGCACGCTTATCCATACTTAATATGGTCATTGCCCCCCAACCAGGTACCAGACCTATATCTATTCTGCCACCAGTGGTCGGCATATAGGCCATTGCAATGCCATTGCCCATCGGTCCATTGGCTGACGCGTCAAAGCTTGTTTTAAGGCTGGCCAATGCTGACTGGGAAACGACGACCGTCTGGTCATAGTTTGGAACGGCCTTGGATGCAATCAAGAAGGCTGCATTGTGTTTTACGTGTGCTTGTGGCGTGGTCGTTCCCCACCAAAAACTTTTGCGCCAGCGTGCATGATGATAATGGGTCAGTGCATTCTTTGAATAAACCGCCTGGCCACCAACCAGAACCTGCACGTCATAAGTAAAATCCTGTGGATTAGGCTCGTATGCCCAGCCGTTTTCAATAATTACATCTATTTTGGCTTTATTCTGGCCGCCATAAGAACGGACCGCGAAACGTGCTGTAAGGTGCGGATGCTCGGCACCACCGACCGTTCTCTTCAATGGTGCGGATACGATCCATTCATTGACATTTGAGCCAGCGAGCCAGGTTGTACTCGTGCCCGCATTCAGCAATGCGTCTGCCGACACACTATAGGCAACGCCAGCGATCGTCACATTGACACTCGCCGTAAACCCGCTATTGAGCAAAACAGCCAACTCGCTACCTGTTGGCGGTGCAGTATAAGCGACAGTCTTGACAAGGTTAATTGTTTGAGTCTGGCCTGCAGCAAGTTGGGGCAATGTGGTGGAAATAATGGCATGCCGCACAGAATTGTCGGCATGACGCGCCTTGACATCGACTTGAATTCCCAGCGGCGTACCATCTGCAAGTTTGCCGGTAATGGATTCATTTGCAGTAACGTTACCTACTGCAAATACTTGGCCAAATGTCAGCGGCACATTGGTTTGCGCACCAGTGCCGGTACTTTCGATTTGCAAGCTTGTGACGGTTGCACCAATCGGAAGACTGGTTGTCGTCGTTGTTGTGGTCGTTGTTGATGTACTGAAGGTGCTAGGAATACCCGAACTACTACTTCCGCCGCCTGACAATAATTGTTCCGGGAGTGTGGCAGAGCCACCGCCACCACACGCAGTCAGTATTGCACTGACGATTAAAGCTGCGCTCCAATGTACCGCTCTAGGTAAATTTGTCATTTTATTTTTTAGATTCACCCGTTGATGGGCTTAGTTTTTTTGCGTAACAAAGTTTAACAATTTAATTTCCATAAGGAAAGATAGCCATATCTCTTTTTTCTAAGGAATATTTAACGTGTTGATTTTATTGACTAAGTTAGATTAGCCATCCAGCAACAAATTGTTATACGTGCATTTTTTATACTTGTTGTTAATGCAAGTACCATTAATTTGACGAAAAAACAGCGACCCTGCTAATAATGGTCGCTGCTTTTCACTGCCTTGTTATCAGAAATCTACAACTGCTTCAATAGTGCCTTTGCCTCGTCAATTTTTCCAAAATTCTGAGGATTGGCCAGTAGTTGCTGCAACTCCTTACGTGCAGCGGCCTTGTCACCAGACTTCGTCAACGCCAGCACCAGGTGATAACGAATATCCGATATATTCGGTGCCAGACCAACGGCTTTTTGCAGCATCGGCAAGCCACGTGCAGTATCCCCTTTTTGCACCAGCATCCACCCAAGCGTATCGAGTACCGCGGGATTCTCTCCTGCCAACTGGTATGCCTGCTCGGCATAGCCGAGTGCACGCGGGTCTTTTTCTTCGCTCATTGCCCAGGCAAGGTTATTTAAAGCCAGAACATTTTTGGGCTCGGCCTGTATGACCAACTGCAGTTGTTCAATGGCGGCCTTGTTTTGATGGCTCACCAAATTATGGTTCGCCAGATACATGCGGGTGCGGTGATCAGAAGGTGACTCTTTCAACCATTGCGACAAACGCGCGCCAGCATCCTTATCCCTACCCGCTTGCAGTAACGCACCATGCATCTTCATCGCGAGCAGGCCGTTTTTTTCAAACTCTGCGGCACGCTCATAGGCAGTTACTGCAAGCGCCGGCTTCTTTTGCGCCATCCATATATCACCTTCCAATACATGGCCCAGCGCTAATTTGCTGTGTTGTTTTTGCAATTGACGCGCAATCGCAAGGGCTTCATCGTAGTTCCCCTTCTTTACTTCAATACCGGCAAGGGCTAATTTTGCAGCGACAAAACCAGGATCAATCTGCAGCGCCTTCTTTAATGCGCCAGTACCCGCCGCTTCATTTTGCAAACCGAGATTCAGGGAAGCGACACGGTATTGCACCGCTGCCGAATCCGGTTGCAAGACTGCCAGTTTGTTATAAGTATCCAGTGCCGCAGCCTTCTCATCATTGGCCAATTGCGTCTCAGCCAACAATCCCAAAAATTCCGGCGTCTCAGGATGGCTACTTTGCAGTTTTGTGGCCAGGTTCAAAGCCTGCTTCTTATCCCCTACCCGAATATAGTGGCCAACCAACAAGCTCGCTGGCTGTATTTCATTCGGATGTTCATTGCTGGCGCGCTCCAGCCAGGTTTTGGTTTCATCATTTTTGCCTTGTGCCAGAGCCAGTCCGGCAAGCGCTAGCATCGCCTGCAAATTTTTCTTGTCATTGTCCAGAAATGCTTCGAAGCGCTTTTTGGCTGCTTCCGGCTGCTTGTTTTGAAAATCAAGCTGCGCCAGATTTTGCACGGGCGCGAAATAAGTCGGCTGCAAGCTTATAGCCTTTTCAAAGCTTGCACGGGCATTGGCTGTTTCTTTCTTGCCTAAATACACCCCACCCTTTAAATTATGGACAATCGGGTTGTCCGGTTGCTCTTTTTCCAGCTTCTGTGCTGCTGCCAATGCCTTGTCGAATTCTTTCATGCGCATATGCGTCATGATTAAAATAATGCCCGGCTGTACCGCCTTGGCATCCATGCTGGCAGCCTTCTCCAGTTCCGCAATGGCGCGCTCATTGTCGCCCTGCCCCAGCTTGCTCATGCCCAGCGCGGTATGGACCGATGCCGTGCCTGGCGCGATCAGATTGGCCTGCTCAAAATATTCGGTCGCCTTGCCAAAGTCTTTCGCCTGCATGTAGGACTCGCCAGCCAGCATATACAGATGCGCATCTTTGACGGCAGATTTCAAGGCCGGCTCCAAGGTCGCGATTGCCTGCAGTGTCTGGCCGCTTTTCAACAGGGTCGCCGCCAGCAATTTTCTTGCATAGAGATTGCCCGGATTTTGTTCCAGATATTTTTTCAGATGCTGTTCAGCTTGCTGGGTCGAGCCCAGTGCGTATTGCACAGCGCCCGCCAGCAAGACGCTCGGCATGTGTTCGGGCGCAGAGCGCAGTACCTGCTGCAAGGATTCCAGTGCGGCCGGATACTTTTTCTGGCTAAAATCCAGTAACGCCTGCGTATAAAAAACCATCAATCCATTGGGGGCTGACTTCTTCGCTGCATCGATATCTGCCTGGGCTTCAACAAATTTCTTGCTACTGATTTCGACATAGGCTTTGGCGATATGCGCAGTGGCATAGCCCGGCTTGATTTTCAAAACCTGGTTATAGGCTGCCAATGCGTCATCAGCTTTATTTTGCGCCCGCAGCAGGTCGCCCTTGAACAGCCATGCCTCGGTACTCTCAGGGTTTTTCACAACTGCCTGCTCTGCCAGTTGCATGGCGCCGTCGATGTCTTTTTGCCCCAACTTCAGCTTCGCCAATCCAATCAGGGCGTCCGGATAATCCGCCTTGTCCTGCAGCGCCATGTCGAATGACTGTCTGGCATCCTCTGCCTTGCCGAGTGCCATGAATGCACTGCCGCGCATGGCTGACATGCCGGCATCTTTCCTGGCATCGCCGCCTTGTGTTTCATCGATAAGCTTTTGGAATTGTCCCTGCGCCAACAAGGATTTCGCCAGGTCAGGCAATACCTTGGCGGAGCTCATCCCCAGGCTGACTGCCTTGCGAATTTCCTTTTCCGCCGACACTGCATCGCCTGTCTGGTTGTAAATCGTGCCCAGCAAATATCTGGCTTCAGCGTCGTCCGGGGTTTTTTGCAGCGCATTTTTCAGCTGAATTACCGCCGCTTTATGGTCGCC
>JAKFBY010000036.1:0-20322 GCA_036677325.1 Paucimonas sp. | reverse complement strand
CATGATGTTGGGCAGCGTCACATAGCGCGGCTCGTTCAGGCGCAGATCGGTGGTGATGATGGCCGGCAGCGCCAGAGACACCGTTTCCAGGCCGCCATCGACTTCACGGGTGACCGTGACCTTGTCGCCCTCCACCACCACCTTGGAAGCAAAGGTGGCCTGTGGCCAGCCCAGGAGAGCGGCCAGCATCTGGCCGGTCTGGTTGCAATCGTCATCGATTGCCTGCTTGCCCAGGATAATCAGTTGCGGCTGTTCACGGTCGGCCAGCGCCTTCAGCAGTTTGGCCACGGCCAGCGGCTGCAATTCAAGGTCGGCGGCGGTTTCAACCAGGATCGCGCGGTCGGCACCGATCGCCATTGCGGTACGCAATGTTTCCTGGCAGGCGGTCACGCCGCAGGAAACTGCGATGACTTCGGTAGCCTTGCCGGCTTCTTTCAGGCGCATGGCTTCCTCGACGGCGATCTCGTCGAATGGATTCATGCTCATCTTGACGTTGGCGACATCGACGCCCGAACCATCGGATTTGACGCGCACCTTGACGTTGTAGTCGACCACGCGCTTGACTGGTATCAGAATTTTCAAAATTTTTCCTGCAAAAAGATGCGTTTTCGTTGATGCCGACCGATCACCTGTTTGCGATCTGTGATGCCAACACGTACACGGTATTGATGGAATTATTGCTAGTCTCCACGATCCTGGTGAACGCTTCAATTTGCATCTTTTAAACACTGCCTTAGGCTGTGCTTAACCGGATTGCATTGTCGAGCCCGCTGCCCGCATAATGCCGCAACACTCACTGAACACATCACTATGCAGACACTACAGCTGGACAATCCGTTTCTGGAAAAACTTGGTGCGTCGCTTGCCGCATGGCGTGAAAGCTACGTTGAATTGCAGCTTGCGCTGGATCCGACCCTGCTCAATCGAACCGGCAAGGTGCATGGCGGCGTGCTGTGCACCTTGCTCGATGCCGCATGCGGCTACGCGGGCTTGTATACAGCGGAGAATCAGGTGCCGCTGCAAAGCGTGACGCTGTCTCTGACCACCAATTTTCTCGACAGCGGAACCGGCATCCTGCTGATAGCCAAAGGCATGATCGAGAAAAAAGGACGCAATGTCTATTTTGCCCGCTCGGAGATATGGCTCGACGACGCGTTGTTGATTGCAACCGGAATCGGCACCTTTAAATACATGCGTGCGCCCGCAGCAGCCCGGGACTGATGCGACCGGGCGTCATCGCTGCATGAACCCAATGTTCATCCAGATCGAGTGAAGCAGGCGTGGCGGCATGCTGCCGCTTCACCACTGCGGCAAATTCATTTGGTCGATTGCAGCGTCAGGCCGATCAGACGCGCCACCACTGCGGCTAGGTACATCAGTCCGACGAACATCTCGACGCTGGCCAGCGCACGCGCGTGGGCGGTCAGCGGAATCACGTCGCCGATGCCGGTGCTCGACAGCAGTGCGAAGCTCAGGTACATCAGTTCGGTCCAGGTGCGCGGGTCCGCCGAATTGACCGCTGCGGCAAAAGCGCCCGGTTGCAGCATCTGGGTCAGGATGAACAAATAGGCAAAGCCCCAGGCCAGCAAGGTGAAGGTGGCGCCGGCCGCAAACAGTTCATCGGTAGTCGCATGGCGGTCGCCCATCATGTAGGCGATCAGGCTGCCGGCGGCATAGAAATAGAATAGCGCTTCCAGTGCTGCCGACCACGGCAGCAATTGCGGCAGGTGAAATAACAATTGCGCCGCCAGCAGCGCGATCGCCGGCACCGCGATGCCGGCGCTGATCCAGGCCAGTCCGGGGGTGCGCCGCACCATGCTGGTAGTGATGCCCAGCACAACGATGCCGAATACATTGAAGGCAATCCGGCCGGCTTCGGTGCTTTCGATAAACGGGTACAGCAGCATGCCGAGCAGCTGCACCAGCAACAGAATGGCGGAAGGATGGCGTCGGGTCCGGATCAGCAGATGGAGATAATTCATGGCCGGATTATCCAGCATTCGCCGCGGATGCGCCATTGGCGGCATTTGTGATCAATCACCTCCGAGTGCGCGGCACGGGCGCCACCCTGGCCGCAGCAGCATGCAGACCGTCAAGACCCGGTGCCGCCGGCAGTCAGCCGGTGGTTTGACGGTATTTTGATTAAAGGACGGCAAGGAGGTTATGATCTAGCCTTCATTGTCACGCATGTAAAAGGATCAACCGATGGCTGGCGCAGAAATTACCAACATGGCCTTGTTTTGCGATTTCGAAAATATTGCGTTGGGTGTGCGGGATGCGAAATATCCCGCGTTTGAAATCAAGAAGGTGCTGGAACGGCTGCTGCTCAAAGGCAGCATTGTCGTCAAGAAAGCTTACTGCGATTGGGACCGTTACAAGGATTTCAAGGCGCCGATGCATGAAGCGGCATTCGAGCTGATCGAAATCCCGCATGTGCGGCAATCCGGCAAGAACTCGGCCGATATCCGGATGGTGGTCGATGCACTCGACCTGTGCTACACCAAATCCCATGTCGACACCTTCGTCATCATCAGCGGCGATTCCGACTTTTCACCGCTGGTATCGAAGCTGCGCGAAAACAATAAGCAGGTGATCGGCGTTGGCGTCAAGGATTCCACCTCGGATTTGCTGAGCGCTAACTGTCACGAATTCATTTTTTACGATGATCTGGTGCGCGCCCAGGAAGCCCGTAAAAAGCGCACCGTCAAGAAAGCCGCAGCCAAGTCGAGCGGCAAGGAATCCAAGCCAGCCGATGCCAAGACCGAGGAAGAAGAAAAACGCGGCGAGATCCTCGACTTTTTGGTGGAAACGGTCGAGGCCCTGATTGTCGAGCGCGGCTCGGATGAAAAGATCTGGGGCTCGATGGTCAAGCCGACCATGCAGCGCCGGCGGCCCGGTTTCAATGAATCGGCGTATGGCTACCGCTCGTTCAAGGAACTGGTCGAGGATGCGGCGAAAAAGAAGTTGCTGGTCATGACCCGCGATGAAAAGAATGGCCAGTACACGATCCGCCTGCCGGCCTCGGAATAAGTCCTACTGACGGCATAACGGGCGCCGATCCAGCGCGCCTGTCGCCGGCGGACGAAGCAGTCGCCTAGTAATAATCGCATTGGCCGCGGCATCACCGCTCGCCTTGCGCAAGCGCCTACCCGATATAATCGGGCATTGATGATGACAGCCTGACCTGCACCTCGCCCATGAGTAAACTGCTTGCCATCGACGGCCTCAATATCGTGCGGCGCGTCTATGAAGCCAATATTGAACCGGACTCGGCCGCCAAGGCCGATGCCGCGCTGCGCCATTGCCTGTTGTCGTTCAAAAAGCTGCTGGCCACCCATCAACCGACCCATGTATTGCCGGCGTTCGATTATGGCGGCCCGACCTGGCGCCACGACCTGTATCCCCGCTACCGTGAAAACCGCACGCTGATGCCATCCGAGCTGCGCGAAGGTTTGCCCGGCTTTTACGCGCAGCTGGAACAGCTTGGCATGCACGTGGTGGCGATTCCCGCAGTCGAAGCCGATGATGTGATCGGCACGGCGGTGCTACGCTGGATCAATGAAAGCCGCGGAGAAGCGATTGTCGCGTCGACCGACAAGGACTTGCATGGCTTGATCGCCTATGGCGCGCTGGTATGGGACCATTTCAATAATGAATGGCATGACCGGCAGTGGGTTGAGAAAAAATTCGGCGTGCCGCCGGAAATGCTGCCGGACTTGCTGGCGCTGGTTGGCGACGCATCCGACAATATCCCGGGCGTGTCGAAGATCGGCGCCAAGACCGCCGCCAGGCTGTTGCAAAGCTATGGCAACCTGGATGGCGTGATGGCCGGCGCCGGCATCCTGAAGGATACGCTCGGAGAACGATTGCGCAAGGAACGCGAGATACTGTATCTGTCGCGCCAGCTGGTGGAATTGAAAACCGATGTGGTGCTGGGCGTGACCTGGAAACGACTGGCGTTGGATACCACAACCGTAGCGTGATCACGTCAACGCTGCCACGCCATCGTCAACGGGATTGATTACGTTGTTGGCGGTGTCTAAAGATTGAAGCTCAAAAATAGTTGAAAATATTTAGAGCAGGTCCCGCATCCGGCTATGCTTGGGCAATCTGGCGGATAAATAATCATGTTGATCCGCCAAGACGTTTCTGCCGCTAAGCAAATAATGCTCGGCCCGGCAGGGTACATACGGGATATATAGCAGTGGACGAAACTGGTCGACCGGCCGATCACCTTTTTCCTGGTTGCAGGTCTTGCATGCAGTCACGCAATTCATCCAGGTATCCTTGCCGCCGCGCGATTGCGCCAGGATATGGTCCCGCGATAAATCCTTGTGCGTCAGGCATTCGCCGCAATAGGCACAGGTATAGCGATCACGTTTGAATAGCAAGTGGTTTTGATGTCCGAGCGGCAGCTGCGCGCACAACATGCGGGCCATGATCTGACTGCCGGCAATGGCGATAATCGGTTTGACGGTGATGCGCGATTGCACCCCGGTGCGCGAATAGCCGCCGCGAAAAACCAGATCGCGGTCACCCAGCTCCCACGCCACCTTATCGCAGGCATAGTACAGCACCGCCTCCTGCGGCGCGATCCAGTCAAATGGATTGCCTGCAATATCGAGTGCCAGAATATGGGCTGTCATCTGCTTCACCTGTATTACGAACCATCACGAGCGTCCCGGGCAATGCTGCCGGGATACCGGCAATCAATCCGGAAAGCTTGAAAAGCCGCGCTGGTGGCCTGTCGGTTGAATCAGGTATGCCAACGCCAGTAGCTTGGGTTGAGCTACAGATAGATGATAGTACGAATCGGGCAGACGTTTTGCATGAATTAACGCAACGTTGTTATTCAGCGGAAAGGGACTAGTAGCGCCCTGCGCCATAGCGCCAGACTATAACGTGAGCGCAACAATCATCCGGCATCCATTACGGAGGAGGGAACGACAAAGTGCGCTCAACCAACAGATAGCTGCAAGTGTGCGTATGATGGCGATACGGATGGCAAACCGTCAACTGCCAGCAATGGCATTGCTCGGTTCGCAGACAGGCGCTGCCAAGACATGCAGCGTGGGCGAGCGGGTTTCAGTTTCCAGATTCCGATTTCCAGCTTTTAAGTACCAGTATCGGCTGTTGACTGCCGGCAGCCAGCCACCTCGTCATGGTGTCTGGCTGCCGGCATTGCGCTAGCGGTTGACATCCTTGAATTCGGCATCCACCACATCGTCTTGTGACGCCGCCTGGCCCGCGCTGGCCGAGGCATTGGCGCGGTCGTGCTGTGGCGCCTGCGCGTTGGCGCCGGCGTAGGTTTGCTCGCCCAGCTTTTGCACGGTGCTCGACAGAGCGGCAATTTTTTCCTGGATCGCTGTGCGGTCGTTTCCTTTCAAAGCCTGGTTCAGCGCCTGGATCGCGGACTCGATTTTTCCCTTCACATCCGTGCTGACCTTGTCGCCAAATTCGCCCAGTGCCTTGCTGGATGAATGCACCAATGCATCGCCCTGATTGCGCAACTCGGTCAACTCCTTCAACTGCCGGTCTTCATTCGCATGCAGCTCGGCATCCTGGACCATTTTCTGGATTTCCTGCTCGGTCAGACCGGAGTTGGCCTTGATGGTGATCTTGTTTTCCTTGCCGGTCATCTTGTCGCGCGCCGACACATGCAAGATGCCGTTGGCGTCGATATCGAAGGTGACATCGATTTGCGGCATGCCGCGCGGCGCCGGTGCAATCCCTTCGAGATTGAATTCGCCCAACAGCTTGTTGCCGCTGGCGATTTCACGCTCACCCTGATAAACCTTGATCGTGACCGCCGGCTGGCTATCTTCCGCCGTCGAATAGGTTTGACTGAACCTGGTCGGAATGGTGGTGTTTTTCTCGATCATTTTGGTCATGACGCCACCCAAAGTCTCGATCCCCAAAGACAGCGGCGTGACATCGAGCAGCAGCACATCTTCGCGCTCGCCTGCCAGCACCGATCCCTGGATCGCTGCGCCCACCGCCACCGCCTCATCCGGATTGACATCCTTGCGCGGCTCCTTGCCAAAGAATTCCCGGACTTTTTCCTGCACCTTCGGCATCCGGGTCTGGCCGCCCACCAGAATCACGTCGTGAATGTCGCCAGTGGCAATACCCGCATCCTGCAACGCTATTTTGCATGGCTCGATGGTTTGCGCAATCAAGTCTTCGACCAGGCCTTCCAGCTTGGAGCGGGTAATCTTGATCGCCATGTGCAGCGGTGCGCCATTGGCCATGCCGATATACGGCTCATTGATTTCGGTTTGCTGGGTCGATGACAGTTCAATCTTGGCGCGCTCGGCTGCACTCTTGATGCGTTGCAAGGCGATCGGGTCGCGGCCGAGATCCACCCCTTGTACTTGCTTGAATTCATCAATGATATAGCCGACCAGGCGCTGGTCGAAATCTTCGCCGCCGAGAAACGTATTGCCATTGGTTGCCAGCACTTCAAATTGCTTTTCACCGCTGACATCGGCGATTTCAATCACCGAGATATCAAAGGTGCCGCCACCCAAATCATAGACGGCAATTTTGTGATCTTTATGGGTGGTCTTATCCAGACCGAACGCCAATGCAGCAGCGGTTGGTTCATTGATGATGCGCTTGACATCGAGCCCTGCGATGCGGCCGGCATCCTTGGTGGCTTGTCGTTGCGAATCATTGAAGTAAGCCGGCACCGTGATGACGGCTTCGGTCACTTCTTCGCCGAGGTAATCTTCGGCAGTCTTTTTCATCTTGCGCAAGACTTCAGCGGAGATTTGCGGCGGTGCCAGCCGCTTGCCTCGCACCTCGATCCAGGCGTCGCCATTGTCCGCCCTGACGATCTGGTACGGCATCAGCTGGATATCCTTTTGCACTTCAGGCTCGTCGAACTTTCTACCGATCAAGCGCTTGACCGCATACAGCGTATGTTTTGAATTCGTGACCGCCTGTCTTTTCGCCGGCGCCCCGACAATCACCTCGCCCTGGTCGGTATAGGCGACGACCGATGGCGTGGTACGCGCGCCCTCGGCGTTTTCGATGACTTTCGGCTCCTTACCCTCCATAATCGCCACGCAAGAGTTGGTGGTACCCAGATCAATGCCAATGACTTTGCTCATAATCATCACCTCTTTTTTCCCGATGTCGATCAGATGACGTTCTGCCGGCCGCTCATGACGGTGGATCGCACCAGCAGCGCATGCATGACGTCAAGCCCAAGCCGCATTGCCGGCAATGCAGTGACCATCATGTATGTCACTTTGACAGCGCCAGGCAGAAAAATGCTGCGGCTTTTCATCTGCTGCAACCATCGCGCAAACGATAATCAAGCGCTAGTAAAAGTAACCATGAAAATGATCAAGGCGCGATGCCGATGCCTGAGTGATTGGCGCATGCCAGATTGCCAGTTGATTGACGGTACGCTGCTCTGGGTAAAATTTTATGCGGTCGAGACGCCGGCCCGGTGCAAGCGGCTGCGCAAGCGTTCCAGTTCATCGATCAGATCGGCCACCAGGCCGGCCAGCGCCGGGTCGGCCTCGAATGTTTGTTCCAGTTCAATCAAGCGGCGGGTACGCACCAGATCCCGGCTGTCGAACGACCATTGGGCCAGATCGGGCCCGGGTTCGGCCAGCAGTAATCCGGCCTGCACATGTTCAACGATCCATTCCCGGCTGACCATGCAGCTTGCCGCGCATTCATCGAGCGTCAAGCGCATATCGTCCAGCCGCAAGCCAATATATTCGTTTGCCATGTTCACCCTCCCAGGCCCTGTCGGGGATTAAAAGCCAGTTCGCGCGCCATCGCTTGATACAACTCGCGTGCCTTCGGATGGCTGGCTGGCGGCAAGACCACTTCCAGCACCAGATACAGATCGCCCGCGCTCGCAGCCGGAATGCCGCGACCCTTGAGGCGCAGCTTGCGGCCGGTTTGCGAGCCCTCCGGAATGCGTACCGAAACGGTTCCATCCGGCACCGGTGCGTCGACGCTGGCACCCAACGCCGCTTCCCACGGGGCAATCGGCAATCGCGCATACACATCCCTTCCTTCGACCCGATAGCGCGGGTGCGGCTTGAAATGGACTTCCAGATATAAATCTCCCGGCGGGCCTTGACTCTGGCCGGGGTGGCCCTGGCCAGCCAGGCGAATCATTTGCCCGTCATAGACCCCCTTTGGAATACGCACATCCAGTGAACGTTGCGTCAGCGCGACTCGCCCCTGGCGATCGGTGTGCGGCACGCGCAAGGTCACGCTGCGCACTGCGCCATGGTAGGCATCCTCCAGGTCGAGCAGGATCTTGGCATGGTGGTCTTCGCCGCGCGCCTGAAAGTGCGTGCCAGTGCCGTGACGACCGGTGGCGCCGCCCATATCGCCCATGTGGCGGCCAAAGATTTCTGAAAAGAAGTCGCTGAAACCGGCCGCTTGTCCGGAGGAGAAATTGCGGTCCGAAAATTCGAATCCGGCATCCCAGTTTGGCGGCGGATGGAATTCTTGTCCGGCATGAAAGCTTTGCCCAAGGTTGTCGTACGCCGCCCGCTTTTCCGGATCCGACAACACGGCAAACGCCTCATTGACCTCTTTCATTTTTTCTTCGGCATTGGCGGCCTTCGACACATCCGGATGAAATTTTCGGGCCAGCTTGCGGAATGCCTTCTTGATGTCATCGGCGGTGGCATCGCGCGCGACGCCCAGAATCTGGTAATAGTCTTTGAACTCCACGCAAAGCCTCCTTTAAATTCTGCCGCACCGGCCTTAGATATTGCTTACCAATAGACTTCCAATCGGATCCTTGAGATCCGTCGCCAGTGACATTTCTTGTGCTGGAACCGGCATCACCATGCCGGTCTAACCTAGACCAACTTCGATGGAGGATAAAATGATGTTCCGAGCTATGTTGCCCCGCGATATATTCGCTGAAATGGACCGTCTGCATCGGCAAATCGAACAGGCATTCGATGTGGAGCCGAGCATCCGCGGTATCGGGCGCGGCGGGTTTCCAGCTTTAAATATCGGTACCACGCCGCAATCGGTGGAATTGTTTGCATTTGTTCCGGGACTGGAACCGGACAGCATTGAAGTCAATCTGGAGCGCAGTGTGCTGACCATTGCCGGCGAACGGGCCGACAACCTGTCAACCCGGCAGCAAAATGCCACGGTGCATATCCACGAGCGCTTCGCCGGGCGCTTCCGCCGCGTCGTCAGCTTGCCGGATGATGTCGACCCGGATGGCGTCAATGCCCACTATCAGGATGGCGTGCTGCACATTACCGTCAAGCGTCGTGAAGCCGTGCAGCCGCGCCGCATTTCAATCCATTAATCCAGGAGAAGCATCATGGCTGAACAAACCAATCTTGCCCAAAGCAATGCCAAGCAAACGCAAGCTGCAGCGGCCACAAAAACAGCGACAGAAACAGCGTCATCGCAAGCATCACTGCTGCCACCAGTCGATGTGATTGAAGATGCGGGCGGCATTACCTTGCTGGCCGACATGCCCGGCGTCTCCAAGGACAAGCTGAGCCTGCAATTGGAAACGGATAGCCTGACCATCGAAGGCGACGTCGCCATCAACCTGCCGCAGGAAATGCAATCGACCTATGCGGAAATCAAGGTGCCGCGCTATCGGCGCACCTTTACGCTTTCAAAAGATCTCGATGGGGCGAAGGCAACGGCCGAATTCAAGAATGGCGTACTGCAACTGCGCATTCCAAAAGCCGAACATGCGCAACCACGCAAGATTCAAATTAACGTCGGTTGATGCGGGCGTGATCGGTTCAGGTAGCGTGAGGCAGACGATAATGCAGAAAATGTAGTGCCGGAGGGAGGATCCCGGCTGCATGAGCCGCATGAACAGCGTTGGCGGGCAGCCGTGGTCTCATCCTGTCAATCCGGATAGGGTAGCCGCACGGTGAAGGTGGTGCCATGGTGATCGGTCGATTCCACCGAAATGGCGCCGCCGTGGGCATTGACAATTTCGCGGGTAATATACAATCCCAGTCCAAGGCTGGCCAATGGACCGCCGCCCGACAAGGCCAGGGCTGCATAGCGTTGCATCGGATCAAAGATCCGTGCGATTTCAGTCGGGGGAATCGCTTCGCAGCGATTCCAGACGGTTAACACAAAATAGTCTTGTTCCCGGCCCAGGCATACGATCACCGGCGCGGATTTTTCGCCATGCTGCAAGGCGTTGCCGATCAAGTTGCAACATACCTGAGCAATCCGGTTGCGATCAAAACGACCGATGTGCTGGCCAGTGTTTTCAAACTGCACCGCCCGATCGGTATGGATCAGCTTCAATTCCTCAATCACATCCTGGCACACTGCCGCCAGGTCGATATCGGTGAACCCCAGCGGAATACCGGAGCCGATCTGGACGCGGGTCAAGTCCAGCACATTGCCGATAGTTTTGGTGGCATGCAAGACTGCTCGGCCAATATGTGCAGAGGCTTTATTCAGGTAGTCCTGGTCTGGCGTATCGCGTTGAGACAATGCCTGCGCGCACATATTAATCGCGCTTAAGGGATTACGCAGATCATGCCCCAGCATGCCGAGAAACAGGCTACGGGTCCGATTACTGATTTGCACGTAGCGCGCGGCAGCACACTTGACGGCGTGATCGAATGCATCATTCAGACCCACCAGATCATCGAGCGAAATGGCGTCGCCGCTTTCACGCCGTTCGGCGTACAGCCGCAAGACGATTGAACGCAACGCATGCAACTCGCTAAGCATCTGGTCGATTGGTTTGCCGGACATCAGGCATTCGACCGCATACAGTTCGGCCGCACTGTCTGCCGGCATCCGTGCGTCAGCATTGCTGTCTGCAGCGTCTGGCAAGGGCGGCGCTATCTGCAAATGCCTGGCAATATCCCCGAGCATTTGCCAGATCTGGCCACGCCGCTCAGAGGCGGGCAAATGGTCACGCGCAGTTACCGACGTTTGGACAACGCTATCCCAATGCCGCAGGACGGCATCAATATTGGCCAGGATAAAGTCGGCGAGCCTGCTTTGTCGTATCCGCATCGAATCGTTACATAGTTGCGTAGGTGTTGCCAGTGGCGTCGAGAACGTCTTGTTACCTGCTCGCCCGATGCCGGCCTGTTGTTTAACAATGCTCCTGTAGTACGCCCACTGTCAGACATACAGTAAGCAAATGGGATTTATGGCAGAAATTATTGCAAATTTATTAAAACCGGTCTGTCAGGTTGCTTACATAATTTATAAAACTACAGACTTTATTCCATGCAACTACAGGATGTGTGGCATGCGTGGCCACCTGCCAGCACGCAGCGCATAAAAAAGCCCGCCTGCGTTGCTGCGGCGGCCAATCATCATCACAGGGACAGGAGTAAGCCTTTTCGTGATGACGGCACCAGGTGGAAAAATCGGCTGATGCGGTGTGCCGCATCACTTCTGACGCCATCAACAGGATTGACCCAGTCGATCACCTCGCCAGTCTGGCTAATCGGCGCACCGAAATGTGTGCCGCATCCTTGCTGCAGAGGATTGCAGCAAGCGGCTTGAAAGAGTTGACAGGTAAGCTGGCGGCATTCTGCAAAGATTGCAAAAAGCCGAATTGCCATCATGGCGCAGGGAACACGGCAGATTTGTCATGACAGGCATCATGACAGGCGAGCAAGCACGGGCGACATCAAAGCGGGCGCTTCCAGCCATCGATCATCCGTCAGATACATGACATATAGTAAAAAAATACGTCGTGACGGCGCGATAAAAAACATGCGATGGCAAGTCAACGTAACAGGAGAATTGCGTGCAACAGGAAAGCACTTTTTTGCGCGTTTTTCAGCGCATAACCGCAACCCAGCTCGCGCTGAAAAATTGGCAAAGACAGGGGTGCAGCAATACTTAACTGCGATTTACGTCCAGCAAACGATTGAATTGCTCGCATACATTGGCATAGCATTCGCAGGCGGTGCCTTCCAAGCCTGCGCGATTGAGAATGGTCATGTTGCCGCGACTGTACTTGATTAAACCGGCTTGCTGAAATGCGCCGGCCACCACGCTGACGCTTGGCCGCTGCACGCCCAGCATATCGGCCAGAAATTCTTGTGTTAGATGGAATTCATTGCCGGGCACCCGGTCATGTGTCATCAATACCCAACGCGCAAATCGCTCTTCAATCGTATGCAGGCGATTACATAAAACCGATTGCGACACCTGGCTTAGAAAAGCCCGCAAAAATCGTTGCGTCACATTGCGCAGCGGTGTATCCCCATTGATGGCTTCCTGAAAGTCACCGGTGCGCATGCGCAGGCTGCTGCCGGTAACCTGGCAGATCGTGGTATCGGTAGCGAGCTTGCCGCCGATCAGAATATCGATCCCGCCAAACCCTTCATTGCCGATGGTACCGACCTCCACTGCTGCACCATCCTTGGCAAAGGATAAAACGGAAAAGACGCTGGTACATGGAAAGTACACATATTCGATCGGCTTGTTGCGCTCGAATACAACGTCCTTGAAATTGATATCAACCATTTCCAGACGAGGCAACAGCCGCTGATACTCTGCCAGTGGCAGCAGCGCGAGCAGGCGGTTACTGCGCGCCGGCTCGATTGATTTCTTACCCAACTTCTGCATAATTTTTTTGTTCTTTAGGCGGATTGGCTAAAGAAAGTCCGGAGCCGCTATTGCGATAGCCAATCCATTGCTGCGCAAGCCGTGCTGTCTGCGGCAGGCCGGCACATCATGGGCAACATTCCACCCCGGCTGGCTGAATTGGAAAAAGGACTGTTTTTGGAAATGCAGAATCATGGTGCAACAGAATACTGGCTTGGGCTTTTTCGGTCTGTTTGATTGCTGACATAAAGCCCGCCAGACGTCGAAGAATTGCGCTGCCTCACGCAGATTTAGGCGGTTTCGTGACAAGCGCGGGAAAATACAGCTGTTTGATGCTCATCAAGGCTTCTCGACGCAAGGAGAGCAGGCGGAGCAGCTGCAGCCGACTTAGGCCCTATTCGGCATCAAGGCCGCGAGCGTGGCTGCCGGCTCAAGTGCGCCCTGCATCGCACAGCGACAGCCAGCCGCAGCGCAAGCGTTATGCATCAATGTATTGATTGCGTTAATTGCGCCTGCGGCGCGCACGCTTGAAACGCACTCACGCACTCACGTACGTGACGCAATGCGTCCTATGCGGCTCCTGGCCGGGCAGGGCCGCTACGCGCCGATCGAAGCCGGCATGGTGTGTTTGCTCCACCCGCGCAGCGTATGCCTGCATCGCTTCAATGGTGGTGCGGTTGGCTGGATGCGCCGACGGTTTGCCGGTCCGGGCGCCGCAAGTAGATTCGGTACATGCCGTTGGCCCATCAGTGCATTGGGGTTCCGGCCAGCTTGGAGCGTCAGCTGTATCAATGCGTTTCCATGCGTTCACTTTACGCATTGCATGCAATCGATGCCCGTGGCAAGACTATTTGCGCCGCTTCCTGTTATACCGGCCAAGCCGCCCGTCCGCAGCTGCAGACGGGGCGCTGATTTTGCGCACCTGCCTGAGATCAGTGCAAACTTTGGCCGGCTTGCCGACTCTATCGCTAGCACGTTGATTTTTCAAGCAACCAGGAAACCATGATGACCATTACACCGAAACCGGCCCAACCTGCCGGCAATGACGCTGCTGCTAATGCACTGGCGCGCGAACGAAAGGAACAGGGCCAGGAGGGGAAACAAGATCAGGATAACCCGGTCAAGCAACACAATCCGGATGACCAGGGGATGAATCCGAGTCAAAAAGGACCGGCGCAGCCAACCGACCCCAGTCGTTGACGACCTCAACACCTCCTTGCTGCAACCATCCTGTGGAATGCAGCGAGGCCACCCGCCTTGCTTTCCTGCCTTACGTTATCTCACATTGTTTGCGAGTAATTAAACCAGACGCCGCTACGCCAGAACTCTGGAATCTTTTCAGTGTCGCAATACTATGCGACCAAGCAAAAAGCTCCTGACCCGTAGCGCGATCGGTTTGATGGCGCTGCTGGCCATTCTTGTCTTGTTACTTAACGTTATCAACTGGAACTTTGCCAAACCTTGGATCAGCGAGCGGGTCGGTCAAGCCACCGGCAGATCGTTTGCGATCAACGGTGACCTGGAGCTGGGCTGGCAAAGGCCGGGCATCGTGCTAACCGGCTGGCGCCGGCTGGTGCCGTGGCCGCATTTTCGCGCCCATGATCTGGTGCTGGGCAATCCGTCATGGGCCACTACCGGGCTCACCATGGCGCAGGTGCCGCAAGTCGACTTCACGCTCAACCCATTGCGGCTGCTGCGCAAGACCATCAGCGTCTCCGCGCTGATCCTGACCGAGCCGACGCTGGTGCTGGAACTGGGCCAGCAAGGACAGAACAACTGGACCTTCAAGAAAGACGAGGACAAGGCCAAATCGCCATGGCAGCTGGTGCTGCATGACCTGTCCCTGACTCAAGGCACGGTGCGCCTGGTCGACCCGGTCAAGAAAGCCGATGTAACGACCCGCATCGATACCCTCGACGATGGCAGCATTACCTGGAACATCAAGGGCAGGCTCAATGACGATCCGGTCAGCGGCGATGGCAAGGCCGGTGCCCTGCTGTCCTTGCAGGATCGCGACAACCAGTACCCGGTCCAGGCAAAACTGAAGATCGGCAAGACCGATATCACCGCCAACGGCACCCTGACCGACCCGCGCCGCCTGTCGGCACTGGATATCAAGCTGAAGATCGTCGGCGCCAGCATGGCCCAGCTCTTTCCGTTTTCCGGCATCGTGCTGCCGGAGACGCCACATTTTTCAACCGAAGGCCGGGTGGTTGGCTCGCTGGCGAAAGATGACTTTCATCTGCGCTATGAAAAGTTTACCGGCAAGGTCGGCGCCAGCGATATCAGCGGCACGCTGGAATACCTGCGCCGGGCGCCACGGCCGCTGCTGCGCGGCGAAGTGGTATCCAATTATCTGAATTTAAAGGATCTGGGCGCGCTGGTCGGCGCCGACAGTGAAGCGGAAAAGAAGAAGCGCGGCGACAAGACCAGGCAACCACCGGGCAAGGTGCTGCCGGTGGCGCCGTTTCGCACCGAGCGCTGGGACAAGATCGATACCCAGGTCAAGTTCACCGGCAAGAAGATCATCCGCCGTGAAACCCTGCCGATCGAAAACCTGTTTACGCATATCCAGCTGAAAAATGGGGTGCTGGCGTTGGCGCCATTGAATTTCGGCGTGGCCGGCGGCAAGTTCACCACCGAGCTGACGATCGAAGGCAAGAGCAAGCCCGCCAAGGCGAGCATGAAAATTACCGCGCGCGGCTTGAAACTCAACCGGCTGTTTCCCAAGGTGGAATCGATGCAGGCCAGTCTGGGCGTGGTGCATGTCAATGCCCAGCTGTCCGGCGTCGGCAATTCAATGGCGGCATTGGCGGCTTCCGCCAATGGCGAAGTCAAGGGTTTTATCAGCGAAGGGACCATCAGCAAATTCATCCTGGAAGCGATGGGCTTGAATATCGGCAGCGTGATCATCACCAAGATCTTTGGCGACAGCCAAGTACAGCTCAATTGCCTGGCCAGCGATTTCAGCGTCACCAATGGCTTGATGCAAAGCCGGGTGTTTGTGGTCGATACCGCGGATGCGATCATCGGTATCGGCGGGCACATCAACCTGGCCGAGGAACAGCTGGCACTGACGATCCGCCCGGAAAGCAAAGGCGTGCGGCTGATCTCGCTGCGCTCGCCGCTGCATGTGGCGGGCACCTTCAAGAACCCGGAGGTCGGGGTCGACAAAGGCACCGTCGCGCTTAAAGCGGGAGCTGCCACGGCTCTGGGCGCACTGGCGACGCCGCTGGCGGCCTTGCTGGCATTGATCAATCCGGGGCCGCAAGAGGAAAGTCCATGCGCGGGGTTGCTGGCGCAGGCCAAGGAAAAACCGGTCGCGCCACCGGCAGGCAAGACCACGGCGCAGGCAGCGCAAAACAATGGCAAGCCGCGGTGAGCAGCGAGCTGTGAAACAGTGAGCGGTGAACGTTCGCTCAGCACCACCGGGCTGCCCAGCGCCGGCCGCGCCGAGCAATCGTCGCTGTGAACCTGGTATGCGCCGCGCACCGGCTCAAACAGATACATGCGGACGGCAAACAAATGGCGGCCTTCACTGTCTAATCAGCATGGGAATTGTTGCCTGCAGCACCGTCCTTTATTCCTTTTTCATGCTCATTTTTTCTTACGATTAATTAACGAAGAAATGCTCCGATGAACAACAGCACCGCAAGTTCCGCGCATATCCAAAGCGAATGCCGCCGGCTGAAACAGCAGGTCGAGCGTGATGGCGGCACCCGCAACCTGCACACCACCGACCTTGCTTTCCTGGAGAGCTTTTGCCATTTTGATGACGACCCCTTGCCGCCAGTCCCGGATCCCGGTTTGCGCGCCGACAGCGGGATAGATGAAAGCGCCCACATCCGGGAAGGCACCAGCTTCGGCGACCCCAACGCCGGCCGTCCGGATGACCCAAATGACCCCCATGTTGCCAACCAGCCGGCACCGGACCCGCCTCGCACCAGACGATAGATTTTTTCTATCCAGGCATTGTCATGCGCTGCCTGCCGATGCATGATGTCGGCCAAAGGAATATGCAGACCGGACAACGTGACCATTGCAAGCAGGACAGAACATGACGCAACAGCACAAGCAGGGCGCGCAGCTGGGCGCTGAATCGAAAGCCGAACGTCTGTCACGTCTGATCGTTGCGATCGTCACCTGCCTGGGGGCGCTGGGCATGGCGGCACTGCTGTATTTCCCGCTGCGCTACCTGTAACAGACATGCGACCAAGTTGTTTGCACCTTGTGTGTGGCCAGGCGTGGCGCCGTTGCCAACGCCCGTGGCTGGTGTAAGATTCCGGCAAGTCTGAAAAAATAAACAGACAACAGGGGGAACGCTTGGATCACCATACCTACACCACACTCGTCAGTGCCCTGGAGGTGGACGCCACGGTCAATCCGGGCACCTTCCGCAGCAAGGTCATCCTGATCAGCAGCGCCGCGTATGTGGTTTTGTTCGGCATGCTGATCGCGATGGCGCTGCTGATCTATTTCGGCATCCAGCATGCCCATTCGGCGCACCGCACCACCACCCTGATCCGCATCGGCCTGTTCACTCTGGTGATGGTGCCAGCATTTTTTGTGGTGCTGCGCATGTTTTTCATGCGTCTGCCGGCCCCGCAAGGGCGTGCCTTGACGCGCGACGAAGCACCCAGGCTGTTCGGCGTGCTCGACAAGATGCGCCGGCAGCTGCAGGGTCCGCCGATCCATCATGTGCTGATCGACGAGCAATTCAACGCCGCGATTTCGCAGCGGCCGCGCTGGGGACTGTTCGGCGGCCACACCAATTACCTGATGCTGGGTTTACCCTACATGCTGAGCATGTCGCCCAAGGAAATGCTGGCGACCGTCGCCCACGAGTACGGGCATGTTTGCGGCAACCATGGCAAGCTCAGTGCCTGGGTCTACCGCCAGCGGCGCACCTTTGGCGCCTTGTATGAACAGATCAGCGACAGTTCTGAAGATAACTGGGTGCATGGCGGGATGGCCAGGATGCTGGACAAGTTCATGCCCTACTACAATGCGCACACCTTCGTGCTGTCGCGCCAGGATGAATACGATGCCGACCGCACCGCCACCGATCTGGTCGGCGCCAGGGCCAATGCCAGCGGCCTGATCCGCGGCGAGTTGCTCGGACGCTGGATCCATCAGGAATTCTGGCCCACGCTTTTCCGGCAAGCCAATGCCGCCGCCAAGCCGGCGTTCATGCCCTTCAGTGCGATGCGCACCGCATTCAAGGCAAGCTATCCACAGTGGGCGACCAAAGAAAACCTGGCACTGGCCTGGAGCGCCAAGTCGGACCTGCACGATACCCACCCGGCCTTGCGCGACCGGGTCGAGGCAACCGGCGAGGACGCAACGCTGCCCGCCTGCATCGAAGTCTGCGCCGCCGAAGCCTTGCTGGGCGGACGCACCAGAACCCTGATCGATGAATTCGACCGCGACTGGTGGGAAAAGGAAAAAAAGGGATGGCAGGCCCGCTACCAGCATGTCACGCGCTCGACTACGCGATTGCAGCAATTGCGACGCATGCCGCAATCGGAAATGAAGCTGGCTGACTTGCAGGAATACGCAATGCTGAGCGCGGAGTTCGAGCCGCCCGAGGCAGCCAAAACGGTACTTGAACATTTGCTGCGCCAGCCTGGCGGACCGTTTCCGCGCGCCGAACTGGAATATGGCCGACTGCTGCTAGCCGAACAAAACGACTTGGGTCTCACGCATCTGGCAACCGTCGTCAAAGCCGACCGGCAATTGGGCGAGCAGGCGGCGCGCACCGGTTACGCGTATCTGCTCAGGCACCAGGGCGAGCAGCAGGCGCAGCAATGGTGGGATGGCGTGGTTCCGGATCAGGACGACTGAACATGGCGAGCAAGTATGCCAACTGAGTTTGGCAACCGGGTATGGCGACGCCGACCAAGCCGGTGCGCCCGGCCGGCTTGTGTCCCAGTCCCGTTAGCTGCCTGAATAGCAGTCTGAAAAATTATTGTTTGCCGATCAGCGCGTAAGCGGCGGCGGCTTTGGCAAACGCCGGATTCGGTGTGGCGGCCTGCCCCGGGCCGAATTCATTTTCGACCGATACGCGGTTGTCGGCAATCCAGTGAATCGCCCGGTCCAGGTTCGACAGTTGCCGGTCCTGCTGGTTACCCTCGGAATTGAGGATGGTCGTGGTGCGGATGAAGGTTTGGGCGAAGTCGATAATGGTGCGGGCGTCAGCATCGGTATCCTGCGCCAGGATCGCATCGAGTTGCGCCTCGTCCAGGCTGGCCAGGCCAGTCCTGGGATCGACCGATATGCCCAATGCCAGCATGCCGCCGCGCAGTCCATCGGTGGCGCCGATCAATGGATCGGCGATATCGCGCCGCGTGGCAAAGCGCGCCCGGCTGGCTTCCTGGCTGCCTTCGAGTATGCCGCCGGGCGCCACTTCGGGCGCAAAGCGATTCACGCCGGTGTTATAGGTCGCAATAAAATCTAGCAGTTTCGATTTGACTTCGGCGCTGGCGGTTTGCGCATCGATTGCCGCCAGATCGTTGGCCGAGGCCTGCGCCTGCGCCAGCGTGCCTTTGAGTTCGCTCAGCGCGGAAAACTGCGCCTTGAACGATACATCGACCCGATTGATGACGGTGACGACATTCTGTCCGGGCACACTGAAGCCGCCCAGCGCATCCAGCCCGGACGGCGTGCGGGAAGCCGGGGCATCGATGGGCGCCTGTTTTGCTGCAGCCAGCCATTGTTCGAACATGCCGCCGGTATGGGGGGCGGTCGCAAACAATCCGGCTGCATCGGTTGACGAATCAAACGCGATCAACGACTGCAGTGCCTGCGTCTTGAATTGATTCAGGCTCAGGGAAAGGCTGGCAGCATTCAACGGCGACGTGTTCATCACAACTCCTTGTGGGGTCCGCCAATCTTGCGCAACTTGCGACATGCACGCAAGCTGCAAAACCTTCAGCCGGACATAGCAATTTTCAGTATAGGCGCTTTTAGGCAACGCCGACAGGCCGGCCTTGAAAGAACCGGCACAGCGTTCTCTCACAGGCAAAAGGGCCGGCACGGCTTATTGCCGTCGTGCGGAAATATGCCGGTGCCAGCCCTGTTACGTTTATCGCAGCGCCGTGCCGCGCGCGGCACGGCGCTGCTTAATGCATTAATGCTTAATGCTTGCCGTTGCCGTTGCCGTTGCCGTTACCCTTGCCACCGCCATGTTTGCCATGCTTGTCATGTTTGTCGTGTTTTCCACGCTTGTCATGCTTGTCATGCTTGTCATGGCTATCATGCTGCACGTTCTGGTAACTGTTGTTGCCACGCCCATGATCGTCACGGTCCGAACGGCCGCCATGCTGCGCGCGGTAACGCGGCGCATATTCATTGGCATACCAGCTATCCTGGACAAAATACACCGGCCGGCCGCACGCATTGTATTTGCTGCAATGCTTCGACCATTTCTTAGCATGGCCGGGTGGTACGCGCATATAGACGGGCTGCTGCTGGATCACACGTACCGGCCGCTCGATGATCATCGGCTGCGAGTAGATCACGCGCGGTTGCGGGAAACTGCCGATATCGATCTGACCGTAAAAACCCGGCTGGCCGATATTGACCGATACGCCGACGTCAGCCGCGATAGCCGCCGAAGATAAAGCGAGCAGGCTCGCTGCAAGGATGAAGGTTTTCATAAGGTTGCTCTTTTCTTTTAATAAGACAAAACATCTTGTGTCGAACCGACACTGGCAGGCTGGCACGAACACCGGTTGACTGCACGTGCCTGGTTGT
>JAKFBY010000035.1:0-1520 GCA_036677325.1 Paucimonas sp. | reverse complement strand
TGGCTTCCATGCGCTCTTGAAGGGCCATAAGGCGTTCAAGCTTTTCCATGTCGCAGCGCGGGTCAAGTGCCAAGCGGCTAATGGTGGCCAGCATGCTGATCTCTTGGTCTTGGTGTACCGCTACCGACTGGTTTCGCTCCAGCGGCATGATGATTTCTTGGGACATGTTCAAAACCTCAGAAATTGATAGTGACGGCAGGGACTTCACCGCGGGCGATCATCAGAACGATGGCCTTGGCCAGTTCTTCGGATACGTTCATGGACATGATGGCTTCCTTCGCGGCGCGCATGATCTTGCCCTTGTGCTTGGTGTCGGCTTCGCGGATCTGCTGCTGGCGTAGGATCTCGTCTGCTGCTGCCTGCTGGCGGGACAGTTCATCCAGGCGCGCCTGCTCAACTGCTGCAGCCTGGCGATTCACCGCGGCGATGCGGTCTTGTTCGGCTTTCTGCTCGGCTGCCAACTGATCGGCCTTGGCTTGTGCTGCTGCGCGTTCGGCTTGCTCTGCCTGGAGCTGCAATTGAAGGCGCTGGTTTTCCGCTGCGACCTCTGCGTCACGGGCTGCCTGATCTGCTACGCGCTTGGCGTTGGCTGCCTGGTCGATCAGGTCTTGCTCACGCTTAGTCGCTGCGTCTCGTTCGGCCTGTGCGCGCTGCTCGGCTTCACGCTGTGCTTTCTCGACGGCCTCGCGGGCAATGGCCGCATCGCGTTCTTGCTGGTCGCGAATCGCCTGTTCCTCGTTGAACTTGGCGATTGCGGCTAGGTCAGCTTCAACCTTTGTGCGATCCGCCAACAGCGCCTTGAGGGTCTTCAGCGACTTGTCTTTAGCCTGGGCAGCCTCGGGCAAGAACTCCTGCCAGCTATCGTCGAGCGCGACCAGCTCCAGATCTTCAATGATCTGCGCCACGAAAGCGGCCGTAGGTGTTTCGGCGAATACGGCTAGATCCTTGATGCGCTGGATTCCATCGTTATGCTCGTCTACGCGCTTGTCCTCGGCAGCCTGCCAGTCGTCCAGCGGCTTGCGCACTTCCTTCTGCCATAATTCAAGCTTGTCCCATACGCGCTTTCGTTCGGCGTCGATAAGCTTTGGGACTTCCTTCTGCTCGGAAGACAGCTTCTTGCCTACTGCATCCAGTGCGGTCTTGGATTTAGCAATCTTGTAAGCCATTGATGCATACATCTCGCGACCTTTATTGGTCTTGAGTTCCGGCAGAGTCTGGTTGAACTTGTCGATCTCGGCTCTAACCTGCAGAAGCCAAGGCTCAAGGCCTTCCTTTGCGGTGAAAACGGCGAGCGCTGTTTCTGTTGGTGGTACCGCTACGAGTTCTTTCGATTCCGTGGTCATTGGTCTTTCTCCGGTCATAAAAAAAGGTTTCAAGAAGAGAGTCACCCATTTCTAGGCGTTGGCGGACAGGAATTGGTTCCTGCACTCTCTTCTTGAAACCTTACCAATTTGTCCGACCGCCAAGTCGTCTCTACGGGATGCATCTTGCTATGTTTCTGCCACTACCGCAAGCGGAAT
>JAKFBY010000034.1:0-35225 GCA_036677325.1 Paucimonas sp. | reverse complement strand
CAAGACCACCGGGCGTGCTGCCGTGGTTGTGCCTGATAACGTATTGTTCGAAGGCGGTGCTGGTGAAACCGTGCGCAAAAAGCTGATGGAGAACACTGACCTGCACACCATTCTTCGCCTGCCGACCGGCATTTTTTACGCCAACGGCGTCAAGGCGAACGTGCTGTTCTTTGACAACCACGCTGCCAGCAAAGACCCGTGGACCAAGGAAGTATGGATTTATGACTACCGTACCAACATTCATCACACGCTCAAGAGGAAGCCGCTCCGCTTTGAGGACTTACAGGATTTTATCGCATGCTACCACCCGGACAACCGCTTCAAACGCAAGGAAACGTGGAATGAGCAGACCAACCCCGAAGGCCGTTGGCGCAAATTCACCTATGAGCAGGTGATCGCCCGTGACAAAACAAGCCTAGATATTTTCTGGCTCAAAGACAAGAGCCTTGCAGACTTGGACAACCTGCCCGAGCCGGACGACTTGGCTTTCGAGATTATTGACAATCTGGAGGCGGGGCTGGATAGCTTCCGTGCGATTGCTGCCGCACTTGCCAAGTAAATCGGATATCTCTTTATGGATATTGACTGTCGCTTTGCAGAACGGTTTTTCTCTGGACGCTGCTGACCTGTTCCTGAATTCTATTGAGACCAGTAACAATGTCACACTTGAAAGGCGGTTATCAGAAAAATGGACAAATCGAGGTGGTTTTGTCCATTAATCTAATAAACTGTATGGACAAGCGAAAATCGTTATGTCGTTGATTTTGTGGAAAATATATCAGTCCATTAAAGGTAAACTTGTGTGTATCCACCTATTACCGTCAACCTGGCACCGGCCGACTTGCCCAAGGAATCCGGCCGCTTTGATTTGCCGATTGCCCTTGGCATTCTGGCTGCGTCGGGCCAGATGCCGGCCGAGGCCCTGGACCAGTATGAATTCGCCGGCGAACTGTCGCTGTCCGGCGAACTGCGGCCGATTCGCGGCGCGCTGGCCATGACGTACGCGATGTGCCGCGCTGGCAATGCCGCCGGCCGGCAGCGCGCCTTCATCCTGCCGCGCGCGAGCGCCGATGAAGCCGCACTCGTGACCGATGCGACCATTTTGCCGGCTGACTCGTTGCTCCAGGTGTGCGCCCACTTCGCCGCCAGCGAAGGCCACGCCAAGCTGGTGCGCCATACTGCAAGTGCCCCGAGGAATGCCCCGGACTATCCGGATTTTGCCGACGTCAAGGGCCAGTTGCATGCGAAGCGGGCGCTGGAAGTTGCTGCCGCTGGCGGCCACAGCGTTTTGATGGTCGGGCCGCCGGGCACCGGCAAGTCGATGCTGGCGGCGCGTTTTCCCGGCATCCTGCCACCGATGACCGATGCCGAAGCGCTGGAGTCGGCCGCAGTGCAATCCCTGACCGGCAGCTTTACGACTGCCCGCTGGAAAACCCGCCCCTATCGCGCTCCCCACCATACCGCGTCCGGCGTGGCGCTGGTTGGCGGCGGCGGCAGTCCGCGTCCGGGTGAAATTTCGCTGGCGCACCGCGGCGTATTGTTCCTGGACGAGTTGCCGGAATTCGATCGCAAGGTGCTGGAAGTGTTGCGCGAACCGATGGAATCGGGCCACATCACGATTTCACGGGCGGCGCGCCAAGCTGATTTCCCGGCGCGTTTTCAACTGATCGCCGCGATGAACCCCTGCCCGTGCGGCTATCTCGGCCATCCATCCAACAAGTGCCGCTGCACGCCCGATATCGTGGCACGCTATCAAGACCGGATTTCCGGCCCGCTGCTGGACCGTATCGATTTGCAAATCCAGGTGGCGTCGCTGCCGCAGGCAGACTTGATGCAGCAAACCGGCGGCGAAGCAACCGAGACGATCGCCAGGCGCACCGCGCATGCGTTTGCCAGGCAGCATGCACGTCAGGACAAGGCCAACCATGCGCTGTCGACCACGGAAATCGATGCCTGGTGCCAGCCCGATGCCGCCGCCGAGCAGTTGCTGCGCACGGCAATGACCCGGCTGAACTGGTCGGCGCGCGCGTACCACCGGGTACTGAAGGTGGCGCGCACGATTGCCGACATGGCTGAAGCCGATGTGATCGGCCAGCCGCATGTGGCGGAAGCGATCCAGTACCGGCGTGCGCTGCGCGAAAAATGATGCCGCCTTCCAGATCCTGCCCCGTCCCGAACACCTCTGCTTGCCGGGGAACGTTCTGCCGGGCAGGCGCGTCATCAAGTTGACCAGGGCCCGGACGCCGGATCGATCTGGCTGGCCGGCTTGCCGAGCATATTGCCGCGATTTCTACTTGCCCACATTTTTACGAATTAACTCATGCCAAAACACCCACTTTTTCTATTCCGTGCAACGGGGCTGGCCATCGGCCTGCTGGCACTGGCCGCATGCAGCCCGAAATTCGACTGGCGCGAGGTGCGCGGCGATGATGCATCGTTTAGCGTCATGTTGCCGGCCAAACCCGCCCGCCTGTCGCGCGAAATCGATCTTGGCGGCACCCGCGTGAACATGACCATGACGGCTGCCGAAGTCGATGGCATCACGTTTGCTGTCGGCAGCGCCACCTTGCCGGATGCGGCTGCGGCAACCAAGGCGTTGTCGTCAATGAAAGCGGCACTGGTGCGCAATATCAACGGCACCATCGAACGCGAAGCGTCTGCCGCGCCGGGTGCGCCGCCGGTTATCGAGCTCGAAGCGCTCGGCGCCACCCAGCCTGCGGGCGGCCAACCGGCGCGGCGAATGATTGCCCGCTTAGTGGCAAAGGAAACCCGGGTCTACCAGGTGCTGGTAGTGGGCCCTGCCGACAAAATTCCGCGCGACCAGGTCGATACTTTCCTGACTTCTTTCGAGCCAAATTGACACCACCTTGGCGCTTGATGGGTGCAATGTTGCAGGCGATGATGTTGCGTGCTTGTACGTAAATATCGGTCGCCAACAGATCGCTACCAACAGACTTGACTGGCCAGATCGCTTTTACTGCATACTTGCCCGTGCAAAGCCAATCACATCAATGTGCGGAACGCCACTGGCCGTTTGGCCGGCCCTGTCGTCGATACGAGACACTGCGGTAGCGAGCAACCGGCTGGACGCCCTACAATCAATGCCAGTCAGAAATTGCACCACATCATGCAAAAAGAAAAATGGGGAAGCTTGTTGCTTGAATCATCCGGTCAGCATGGTTTGACATCAAAATCAGCGCGCGCAATCTTGCTGCTGGCAATCGCGTATGCCGTCCTCGGCAAGCTGTCGATGCTGCTGGCGCTGCCACCCGGCTATGCCAGCGCCATTTTTCCTTCTGCCGGCATCGCGCTGGCCGCCGTCATCGTTGGCGGCAATCGTCTGTTGCCGGGCGTCGCCCTCGGTGCATTGGCATTGAACCTGATGCAGGGCTGGCAAAATCCAGCCGTTCCATTCATGCCGACCCTCATGGCGGCGCTCATCGTCGCGTCCGGCTCGACCCTGCAAGCCTGGGTCGGCAGTATGCTGATGCTGCGCTGGCTGCGCCCGGCGCTGGAAACCGGTCGTGATGTATTGGTGTTTTTACTGCTGGCGCCGCTGATCTGCCTGATCAGCGCCAGCATCGCCATCAGCGCCTTCCTGTGGCTGGGAATCATGTCGCCGGACGTCGTGCCCGCCAACTGGCTGACCTGGTGGGTCGGCGACGCCGTCGGCGTATTGCTGGGTGCGCCGTTGGCCTGGCTCGTGATTGGCCGCCCGCGCCGCCTGTGGCGCCGCCGCCGCTGGCTGCTGAGTCTGCCGCTGGGCGTCGCCAGTGCCGCCTTCATCATGATTTACGTCATGGTCAGCCAGTGGGAAACCGACCAGCAGTTGCAAGCCTTCCGCCTCAAGGCGCAGCAGGTCGGCGAAATGCTGCAGCAGCAATTCAGTGAGCATGAACGCATCCTGTATACCCTGGCCCAGTTATTTAACCAGCGTCAATCCGTGTCGTCAGCTGAATTCGGCGAGATTGCGCGCAGTTACCTGAGCCAGCGTCCGGAATTGCAGTCAATATTCTGGATGCCAAGGGTGAATGCATCTGAACGACAGGCGTTTGAGCGCTGGGCAAAGCAGCATGTTGCCGCTGACTATGTGATCCGCCAGCGCAGCCGCATCGAACCGCCTGCCGCCAGCCAGCCGCAATCCTATCCGATTACCTTTATCGAGCCGATCGCCGGCAACCAGCACACACTGGGAATTGATATGGTGTCCGAACCGCTGCGTGCCGATGCGATCCGGCGCGCCATTGAGCGCGGGCGTCCGAGTGCGACTGCCGCGCTTACCCTGATGCAAAAGAAAGGCAGCAAAAAAGGCATTTTATTGACGCAGGCGGTGCACAGCCGCGCACAGGACGGCGCACCGGCGCCGCTGGGCATGCTGTCGGTGACGCTGCTGATCGAGCCGTATCTGCAACACTCGCTCAAGCAAGCTGATTTTTCTGAATTCCCGGTCCGGTTCGAGGACGTGACCGTTCCCGGGCAGCCCAGCGTCATCATCGATGCGATCGCCCGTGCCATCGAGCCGGGTGATTTTCAGCGCCAGCTCGCACTGGGCGGACGGACCTATCAGCTGACGCTGGCGCCCAGCGCCGCCTATCTGGCCGCGCACCGCGGCTGGCAAAGCTGGGCTGTCCTGGCCGGCGGCCTGATGCTGACTGGCTTGCTCGGCGCTTTCCTGCTGTTGATGAGCGGACAACGCTTGCAAATGGAACGGCTCATGCTGGACCGCACCCGCAAGCTGCAGCAGCGGGACGCCAAACTGGCAGCCATTCTGGACCAGGCAGTCGACGCCATCCTGAGCATCGATCATCATGGCACCGTGCTGTCGGTCAATGGTGCTGCCGGCAATCTGTTCGGCTATCCAATCGCGGCCATGCAGGGCATGCCGTTCGCCCAACTGATCCAGGCCGATCCCGATAACAATGGCGTCGTGCTGCTGGAGCGTTTGAGCCGGCGCCTGAAGATGGATGAGGAACTAGTCGGGCGCTACGCAGACGGCGGCCGGTTTCCGCTCTCGGTTGCGGTATCCCACGTGGATGCCAGCGATGAAACATCCTTCATCTGCATTTTGCGCGACCTGACCGAACAGCGCCGGGCCCAGGAAAAGATTTTCCAGCTGGCCCATCACGATCCACTGACTGGACTGGCCAACCGATTCACGCTCAATCTGCAGTTGCAGGAATTGCTGGATCACGCCAGGCATGGCCAGAGTACGCTGGCGCTGATGTTCATCGATCTCGACCATTTCAAGAAAATCAACGATTCGCTCGGCCATCATGCCGGCGACCAGTTGCTGGTGCAGGCTGGCGCCCGCCTGCAGCAACTGCTGCCGCAAGCCGCGATCATCGCCCGGCTCGGCAATGACGAATTCATCATCGTCTTCACCGAGCCTGGCGCGGTCGCCCAGGTCGGGGAGCTGGCGCACAGCATCATTGCGGTGCTGCGCGAACCGTTTGAGATCCAGGGCGAACGCCTGCAAAGCGGCGCCAGCATCGGCATCAGCTGCTTCCCCGAAGATGGCAGCGATGGCGACACGCTGCTGCGCAATGCCGATGCGGCAGTACTGGCTGCCAAGCAGCTGGGCCGCGGCCAGGTCCAGTTGTTCACGGCTGAACTGAATGCGGTCGCGCAGGAGCGCCTGCGCATGGAAAACCGCATCTGGCAGGCGCTCGAGCATGGCGAATTCGAGCTTTACCTGCAGCCGCAACTGCATCTGGCGTCGCGCCAGATCATCGGCGCCGAAGCGCTGTTGCGCTGGCATCACCCGGAACTCGGCTTCATCCCGCCCGACCGCTTCATCCCGATCGCAGAGGAATCCGGCCTGATTTTGCCGCTGGGCGAATGGGTGCTGGAGAAAGCCCTGCATATCCTGGCCGACTGGCAACGCCGCAAAATGCCGTCCCTGCGGCTGGCCGTGAATCTGTCGGCACGCCAATGCCATTCGGGCACCCTGCTGGCCTGCGTCGACCGCTTGCAGGTAGAGACCGGCGTCAATCTGCAATGGCTGGAAATGGAAATTACCGAAACCGCCGCCATGCAAGACCCGGAACAGACGCGTGAATTGCTGCGTCAGTTGCGCCGGCGCGGCATCAAGGTGGCAATCGATGACTTCGGCACCGGCTATTCCTCGCTGAATTATTTGAAACTGTTTGAAATCGATCGCATCAAGATCGATCGCAGTTTCGTCAAGGATATCGAAAACGATCAAAATGATGCGGTGATCGCCTCGGCCACGATCGCGCTGGCGCATACGCTGGGGCTGGAAGTGCTGGCCGAAGGTATCGAAACCGAGGCCCAATGCGCATTCCTCAACCATGAGCTGTGTGATGAAGGCCAGGGCTACCTGTTTGGCAAGGCGGTGCCAGTGGCCGAATTCGAAGCCCAGCTCGGTGCCAGCACCCACAACGGCATCGTCTGCTATGCCTGAACGCGGCGCTTTAATACCCTGAATTTTCCCCCGGTATGCCAAGCTTCGGTTGGCCGAGCCTGCTACACTGGCATGGTGAACATTGCATCATTGCAGTAAAGATGGTGCAATACCTTGCCAGCAACCGCACTATTTTTCGCACGGAGGCTCTATGCTGATCACTTTCAAATCCAAAGCGGCATCCGATATCGTGATGTATGAAGAACATGCCAAGCGCCTGCTTGACTTGTTGCATAAGGATGTCAAGCGCGGCATCATCACGGCGGCGGAATCCGCCGAGGCAATTGAAAAATTACAAACCGAAATCAGTGCCGACCGTGCCTATCATGCGTCGCAGGAAATCAAGCGCGATATCGAGGCCCATCATGGTGATGCCGGTGACGACAATGACCATGAAGCAGTTGAAACCGTCACCTTTGCCACCCGCGCCTTTCCACTTCTGGAAATGCTGCGTGCTGCGCGCGCCAGCAGCAAGGATGTCGTCTGGGGTGTCTGATGCAGCCACAGCGGTCGGCACGCAAGACTGCTGATGGCCTTACGCTGGCGCTGTATGACTGGCGGGTTGCCACTGGCGGCGCGCGCGGGGTAGTTCTGCTGCATGGACTGGGCGAGCATGCAGTGCGCCATGCCCGTCTGGCACGAGGCTTTCAGGACAGCGGCTGGGCGGTGCGCGCCTTTGACTGGCGCGGACATGGCCATTCCGACGGCGCACGCGGGGATGTGCCGCATGGGGCGGCGCTGCTGGACGACGCCAAACTGGTCATCGATGATTTTGCGCAGGAACTGGGTGCCGCGCCGCTGCTGTTTGGCCACAGCATGGGCGGGCTGTTTGCAGCCCGCCTTGCCTGCACCAGCTCGGTGCCGCTGGCCGGCTTGCTGCTGTCGTCGCCGGCGCTGGCAGTTAATCTTTCCCCGCTACAAAAATTGTTATTGCATACCCTGACGCGGCTGGCGCCCGGCTGGGGTGCGCCCAATGGTTTGCAAAGCCGTTACCTGTCGCACGACCAGGCCGTGGTCGATGCCTATGACAAGGACCCGCTGGTGCATCGGGTGATCAGTGCGCGCCTGCTGCAGGCGATGCGCACAGCAATCGATTATACGCAGCAGCATGCCGGCCAATTGGCGCTGCCGGTATTGCTGCAGATTGCCGGAGATGATCGGATTGTCGACAAAAACGGCAGTCTGCAGTTTTATTCACGGCTGCGATCCGGGATTGGCACGCTGCATGACTATCCGGATTGTTATCACGAGATCTTTAATGAAAGCAGTGAACGCAGCAGCCGTGCACTCGACGATCTGCAGCAGTGGCTGCAATTTTTTTCTGAAGGCAATTTCCAGCCGGCAGCCTCCCGGCCGGACAGAATCTCGCCGGTGGGCGGCTGATCATCCCTCGTCCATATCAAAACTGACAGCAACTTGCCCGCCCAAAACGGCATCGCGCATCGCGCGCAATTCAATCAATGTCATGTATGGCGACCGGATGCCCGTTACAATCTCGCTTTCGCTGTCACTGCCAACTGTTGAATAGCTTCAATATCAACACGTCTGGCTTACTGGATTACCTGGATTACCTGGATTATTGTGTCGAAACCATTTTTGAAACCCGATTCGCTCGCTTTGGCACTGTATAGCGCGGCCCAAGCCACCACCATGGTGCATGAAGGCACGGCATTGCCGCAGGCACTGGCTGCCATTGCGCAAAAAATGGCGTTGTCGGAGCAGGCGCGCGGCGCCATGCAGGATATTGCCTACCGCAGCATGCGCCAGTGGGGCCGCGCTGCGGCACTGGCGATGCAACTGACGGCCCGTCCGCCGCAGCCGCCACTCTTGCACAGTCTGCTTGGCTGCAGTCTGGCACTGATGTGTGAAATCGACGAGTCCGCACCCTATACTGAATTCACGCTGGTGGACCAGGCGGTCACGGCGGCAGCCAGCGACCCGAAAATCGCCCATGCAAAAGGGATGGTGAATGCCGTCTTGCGGCGTTTCATCCGTGAACGCGCAGCCTTGCTGGCGTCGGTCATGCAGCAACCATCTGCGCGTTGGAATTACCCGGTATGGTGGATCAATGCGATGCAGGCAGCCTATCCCGGCAGCTGGGAGGACATACTAAACAGCGGCAATACCGCGCCGCCGCTGACCCTGCGTGTCAACCGCCGCAAGACCACGCTGCCGGCCTATCTGGAACGACTGCATGCGCATGGCATGCAGGCACGGCAAGTCGGGCCGGATGCGGTGCGCCTGGCGCAACCGGTGCCAGTCCACGCCATTCCCGGCTTTGCCGAGGGGCTGGCATCGGTTCAGGATGCGGCCGCCCAACTGGCGGCTCCCTTGCTGGATGTGCAAGACGGGATGCGGGTGCTGGATGCGTGCGCCGCGCCAGGCGGCAAGACCGGCCATTTGCTGGAAATCGCAACGCTGGACGTGCTGGCACTGGACCGAGATCCACTGCGGCTGCAGCGGATTGAAGAAAACTTGCAACGATTGCAACTCCCAGCCCGCTTGCTGGCTGGCGACGCTAGCAGGACCGACTGGTGGGATGGCCAGCCATTTGACCGGATCCTGGCCGATGTGCCGTGTACCGCGTCCGGTATCGTGCGCCGCCATCCGGATATCCGCTGGCTGCGGCGACCGAACGATGCGGGTCAGCTAGCAACACTTTCCAGTCAAATTCTGGACAACCTTTGGCGAATGCTCAAGCCCGATGGTAAATTGCTGTTTGTGACATGTTCGCTCTGGCCCGAGGAATCGGCAGAGCAGGCAGCTGCTTTTGCCAGCCGACACGATGCCAAGCGCCTCGCCGCACCCGGTCAATTATTGCCCGCCGCAAGCGAAGACCAGGATCATGACGGCTTGTTTTACGCGCTGTTCCAGAAATCAGCCGCTTGATCCCGACGACTTTAAAAATTAATTTCTTGATAACATTCCAGTGACAAGTCGCCTCTATCACCTTGCAGCCCGCTGGTTATGTACGGCAATTGTGCTGTGGTGCGCATTGGCCACGCCGCTGGTCCAGGCTGCCGAAATCGAAATCGTGCAGGCACAGCTGGAAGCCACCGACGAAGGTTACAAGCTCTCCAGCAGCTTCAGCTTTGAATTGAAACGGGTGCTGGAAGATGCGCTCAACCGCGGCATGCCGCTGTACTTCACCACCGATGTCGAATTGACGCGGCCGCGCTGGTACTGGTTCAATGAAAACTCGCTGCGCGCCTCGCACACGATCCGGGTTTCTTACAATGTATTAACCCGGCAATATTACGCGGCGACTGTCGGCAGCATGCGGCAGAATTTTGCAACGCTCGAAGATGCAATGTCGCTGGTGCGTCGCCCCAGCCGCTGGCTGGTGGCTGAAAAAGAGGCCTTGAAACCCGGCGGCACCTACCAGGTCGCGGTGCGCATGCGGCTCGATGTAACTCAATTACCCAAACCATTCCAGGTCAATGCGATGAATGACAGCGACTGGCGATTGTCGTCCGACTGGAAAACCTTCACGTTCAAGGCAGAGTAAGTGAACCGGCTGTTTCGGTATTTCCTGGTAGTGGGCGCGGCCATTGTCGCCATTCTGTTATTCCTGCTGGCGTCTGCCTCGGAAAACTCGGCAGCCTTCGACAAGCACTATCCCTGGCTATTGAGCCTGAATGCGTTAGTCGCCGTCGCGCTGTTGATTTTGGTATTGTTGCTGCTTACCCGCCTGTACAGCCGCTACCGGCGCGGTCTGTTCGGCTCCAGGCTGATGACCCGTCTGGTACTGCTGTTTGCGGTGGTCGGCATCCTGCCAGGCATCATGATTTACCTGGTATCGGTGCAGTTCGTTTCGCGTTCGATCGAATCCTGGTTTGATGTGCGGGTCGAGGCGGCGCTCGAATCCGGCCTGAACCTGGGGCGCGCCGCGCTCGAATCGCAATTGACCGATCTGGAAGCCAAGGCGCGCAGCATTGCGCTGGAACTGCCGGACCTGTCGGAAACCGCGCAAGCCACCCAGCTGTCGCGCCAGCGCGGGCAAAACAATTTACAAGAAGCAACCATCGTCACCTCGTCCGGCCGCATCGTTGCAACCGATGGCGGCCAGCTTGGCAACCTGGTGCCCAATCTGCCCACCCAGGCCATGCTGCGCCAAGCCAGGCTGACGCGCGGTTTTTCAATTATCGAAAGCGGCGCGGACGCCGGCGAGAACCATGCCGGCTTCATGACCGCACCCAGCACTGCCACCGAGCTGCAAAGCCTCGATAGCGTCACCAACCTGCGCATGCGGGTGGTGGTGGCGATTCCGGCCGCCCTCAATGCCACCACCTTGCGCGATGAAGCCCGGTTTTTGCAACTGATCCAGCCGGTGCCGCTTTCCCTTGCAGCCAATGCGGAATCGCTGCGCGCGGCCTATAGCGAATACCAGGAGCGCTCGCTGGCGCGCACCGGCTTGCGCAAGATTTATCTGGTGACCCTGACCTTGACCCTGCTGCTGACGATTTTCGGCGCGGTGGCAAGCGCCTTTCTGATCGCCGGCGACCTGGCGCAGCCGCTGCTGCTGCTGGCCGAAGGCACCAAGGCGGTGGCCGAGGGCGACCTGTCGCCACGCCCGATCGTGGCCAGCAAGGATGAACTCGGCACCCTGACCAAATCATTTAACATGATGACCCGGCAACTGTCGGACGCCCGTGCCGCGGTCGAAAAAAATCGCCATGCGCTGGAAAATGCCAAAGCCTATCTGGAATCGGTATTGGCCAACATGTCGGCCGGCGTGATGGTGCTGGATCGCGACTTCAAGCTGCTCACCTGTAACGAATCGGTCGAACGCATCTTGCAGCACAATTTCGACCGCGCCATCGGCCAGCCGCTCAAGGCACTGGATGGCCTGGCACCATTTGCCGACGCAATCAGCACCGCCTTTTCCGAGCAAAATGCCCAGTCTGCCGGTGACGATACGATCACCAACCTGCACTGGCAAAAGCAGATCGAAATTCCACGCACCGGCAGCGATGGCGATGCCGACCATGACATTACGCTCCTGGCGCGCGGCTCGCGCCTGCCGGTTGTGGCCGGCACCGGCTACGTGGTGGTGTTCGACAATATATCGGACGTGATTTCAGCGCAGCGCTCGATCGCCTGGGGTGAAGTGGCCCGCCGCCTGGCCCATGAAATCAAGAATCCGCTGACCCCGATCCAGCTGTCGGCCGAGCGCATGCAAATGAAACTGGCCGACAAGCTCAATGAAGCCGATGCCGGCATCCTGAAACGTGGCACCTCAACCATCGTCAACCAGGTCGCGGCAATGGAACGGATGGTCAACGATTTCCGCGACTTTGCCAGAATGCCACCGGCGGTGCTGTCGCCGCTCGACTTGAATGCCTTGATTGCGGAAATCCTGCATCTGTATATCGCCGGCGATGAACGCGACATCATTCATCCGCATCTGGCACCGCGCTTGCCACTGATCATGGGAGACGCCACGCAATTACGGCAAGTGATCCATAATTTATTGCAAAATGCGCAGGATGCGGTCGCCGATCGCACCAAGCAAGCGGCCACCGCGCGGATTGACGTGACGACTGAAGCAGTCCACTATCCCAACTCGGATGGCAGTGTCAATCACGCGGTACGCCTGTCGATCGTGGATAACGGGCCCGGCTTTTCCACCAAGATTCTGGCGCGCGCGTTTGAACCGTATGTCACATCCAAGACGCGCGGTACCGGCTTGGGATTGCCAATGGTCAAGAAAATCATTGATGAACATGGCGGGCGCATCGATATCCAGAATCGAATTGATGGAAGTGGTGCGAAAGTATTAATATTGCTGTTAAAGTTAGCGCCTGATTTGTAAATCAATTAAATCAATTTTAAATGTTGCCACCAGTCAAATATTTATAAAAAACGACGCGGCAATTGAAATGAGAAAGAGCGGCAGATGGCGAATATTTTAGTAGTCGACGATGAAATGGGTATCCGTGAATTACTGTCGGAAATCCTGTCCGATGAAGGGCATGTGGTGGAGACTGCGGAAAATGCCCAGCAGGCCCGCGAAATGCGGGTAGTCGGCTTGCCTGACCTGGTATTGCTGGATATCTGGATGCCGGACACCGATGGTGTCACGCTGCTCAAGGAATGGCAGCGCGATGGCTTGCTGACGATGCCGGTAATTATGATGTCGGGCCACGCCACGATTGACACCGCGGTGGAAGCCACCCGTATCGGCGCACTCAATTTCCTCGAGAAACCGATTTCACTGCAAAAATTATTGAAAGCGGTGCAGCAGGGCTTGTCGCGCGGTCAGGAAAGCGTGCGTGCCCCATCCTATTTCAGCCGCCCGGTGATGCCCTCCGAGCCGGTGGCACCCGTCACCCATACCGTAACCGTTTCTACCAGCACCAGCATGGCCTCACCCGTGCCGGCTCCCGCATTGGTGCCGGATGCGCATCAATTCAGTCTGTCATTTGATTTGCCATTACGCGAAGCGCGCGATGCATTCGAGCGTGCTTACTTCGAGCATCATCTGGGCCGCGAAGGCGGCAGCATGACGCGGGTCGCTGAAAAGACCGGGCTGGAACGTACCCATCTGTATCGCAAACTGAAACAATTGGGCGTCGAGCCGAGCAAGCTGGGCAAAAAGCATCTTTGAACTGCTGCTGTCTCACCGGCATCCTGGGCAAGGCGTTTGGCAAGTGATGCAGCCAGCGCCGCACCATCCTGATCCCGCATCCTGTTCATGATGCCAATTCCCACCACCATCGTTACCGGCCCATCGAGCGGCCGGCGCGAGGCGGCGATCGCTTCTGTACTGATGCCATCGCTGCGCACTGCATTAATTCTGGAAGGCTTGCCTGATGGCACATCCGTGCTGGCAGAACTTTCTCAACATAACGATTTTCTATCGATCGCCCGCATCGCACCCGGCTGTATCTGCTGCACCGGCAACCTGACCATGCGGGTGACCCTGAACCGGTTGTTGCGCAACCGGCCACAACGGCTTTACATCAGTTTAGCCTGCGCCGACCATTTAATCGGGATCCGGCAATTTCTATTGCAGGAACCATATGACAAATGGCTGAGTCTCACTAATGAAATCGCCACAGTTCACCATTATCCTCGTTAGCGACGCATCGTAATTTTGCCGTCGAGATGCGTGCCGGCTGACATTCTGTTTGCGGACCATTTTTTGCAACCCCTTTTTGCAGCCTCTTTAGCCGGGGATGCTTATATCGCCGAGCCTCTCTGTTTTCTCGGTGGACACCACAGAATTGGCACTGCAGGTTTCACCCTGTCACGAACTGTCACAATTGGTAACCGAATTAATCGCATCTTTCACCTTGAAATGTCTCGCGCGAGCGCCACTTTCAAGCTATCGAAACCGCAATCATGACGAGTAATACAGTCACCAAGGAGCCCACATGAACTTGATCTATAACAGCGAGCAATATAGCGTCGTTGAATTTGGTGCCGATGGTGAATTGGACGCCCTGCGCTTTGGCGGCTATGAAATCATGGACAAATCCGGCAAGCGTGAAATTTTCATTGGCGGCGTATTGGCAGAAGCTTTCCGCAAGGATGTTGAAGATTTGATCGCCACGGAACCGACCGTGGAAGACATCGATACTTTTCTGGGGAAATATGATGCACTGATGAGTCAGCCGGTGGTATTGCATTAATGAGGCAAGCTTGACTGACCGGCTATCATCTGAAGAGATGTTGTTGGGTGGAAGATTTTAATGCCATTCTGATGTTTGGCAACGACTCGTAATGATGCGTAACGATATGTAGTGGGTTGACTGCCGATCCATCCGGTGGTGATATCACTATCATTGGTTACTGTTACTGTCACTGCTTGCTATCATGCATCCGATTTTTCACCGACTGCGATCAGCGCCGACTTGCTGGAGCACAAGTAGGCCGGGTTCGCTGTCGAACCCGGCTTGAAAATCGCGTTCAGCATCAACGGTCAATTGCAGGAGAGTAATCAAAGGCGAGTACTCAATTTGGCTGGCAGGCTAGCGGCACTGGCGGTGCGAGCCTGACGGCATCAACCCCATCACCTGTTCCCTGCAATTGAGCCGAAATGGCATGGTCAATAGCTTCCTGCCAGTTATCTTGCTGCAGATTAATGCGGCATCCTATATTCAAAACAGTTTCAGCGGCCAAACCATTCCAACCCAAACATCAGCAATGCCGGCCTGACGACAGGCTGGCCCTGTTAACGAGCATGGGCATCCAATTAGTGTGCAGCATACGGTGATTCACACGACCGGTAGACGCTAGCTTAGCCAAACCGATTTCCAAGTGACTGGGCCGTCTGTCGCCTGTTCAGTTGACCAGCATGCTTGATGCGCTGCGCACCGGCTCCAGCCCCCTGCCGCGTGGACGCATCGAGCGAGTGGCGTACAGCGAACCCTGCCGCTGCAGGGCAGATATCAGTGCGCAAATTTTTGTCTTTGTGCAATATGCTGATCGTCGTCATCCATGGTACTGTTGAAGGATTGAATCGATTGCCGATGCTTACAGGATTGTACCGATACCATGTGCCAGCTCCTGGGGATGAATTGCAATGTTCCGACCGATATCGTGTTCAGCTTCACAGGCTTTGCCACGCGCGGCGGACGCACCAGCGATCACAATGATGGTTGGGGCATCGCTTTTTTCGAGGGTGCCGGCGTGCGCCACTTCGTCGATTACCAGGCAGCCACTGCATCCCCGATCGCCGATCTGATCAAGCGCTGTCCGATCAAGTCGAAAAACGTGATCGCCCACATTCGCAAGGCAACCCAGGGCCGGATCGCACTGGAAAACTGCCATCCATTCGTGCGGGAGTTGTGGGGCCGCTACTGGGTATTTGCGCACAATGGCGATTTGAAAAATTTCGCTCCGGTGCTCGACGGCGCTTACCGGCCGGTCGGCACGACCGATAGCGAAGCGGCATTTTGCTATCTGTTGCAGCAGCTGCGCTGCCGTTTTGGCCCGATCCAGCCAACCCTGCCGACACTGACAGTGGCGTTGCAGGAATTGACCGAAGAAATCGGCCGCTACGGGCCTTTCAACATGATGCTGTCGGATGGCACCGCCTTGTTTACCCATTGTTCCACCAACCTGTATTTCATTGTGCGGCAATACCCGTTCGCCGAGGCGCAGCTCTCGGATGAAGACATGCGCGTCGATTTTTCCCAGGTGACCACGCCCGATGACCGGGTCGCCATCGTCGTTACCGAACCACTGACAGCAAATGAAACCTGGACCCAATTCAAGGCCGGCGAACTGAAAGTGTTTGTCGATGGCCAGCCGATTGACAGTGGTGCAAGCGCCGGCTCCCGGTTATGATAATTGCTGCGGGTGTTTATTTAATGCCCGATGACGCACAACCCCATCGCAAGGAGCGGCCATGAGTAACGATCAATTAAAAAATACGCTGAAGGATTTGCATCTCCATCTGGAAGCGACCGGCAGTGTCGATACCGAACTCAAAACGCTGCTGCAGGCGCTGGACCAGGATATCCATCACTTGCTCAGCCAGGCGCCCCCGGCAGATGCGGACGCGGACACGGACGAGGGCGGCCTGGCCGACCGGGCGCAGGAATTATCGGCCAAGTTTGCAGCGCAGCATCCGCAACTGGAAAAGCTGTTGCGGGAACTCGGCAGCACACTGGAACGCATGGGCATTTGAACCTTCCCCATGCCAGCGGGTTTTCACGCTGACGTGCCATAGCCTAGCCTGCATGACGAATATGCCGTTCGCATCTATCCACGCCCGGAAAGCCTCGCCATTGATGGGGCCATCGAGCACCAGCGGTGCCACCAATCCTGTGGCGCGCAAGGCGCACACAAACGTGGTGGCTTTCCAGTGTCCGCAAGGCGCCTCGAGGCAAAATCGGTCAGTGAATATTTTTCAGCGTGCGAGCGGGATGAAGCGATTATGATTGCCTGCCGTGAAGGGCGCCATACGATGTCAGCGATTGCCAAAGAGCTTGGTCTGTCGGTGGCCAGGATCAGCAGGGTCATCGCTTCCCGGGCGGCCGAAGGCAAGACCTTACAACGATGCCATTGTGTTTCCACACCTTCAAATCAGCATGGTCTGGCTGAAGCGGATTTGACAGGCATAGGTTTGCTTGGTCCACTCTGCACTGGCGCCAGTTCTCTTAACGCGATCGAACACATGCCATTTTCAATCCGCAAGAAAGTGTCATAGTCGCGCCCGGGTTGCGGCGTGAAAGTTGCACCGAGTGGGCCACATTTGGATACATTGTAACTGCCAGCCCGGTATGTAGCGTGGGCATGTGGTTGGGCATATACGATTTCAATCGTCAGCGGTTGGCCTGCCTCGATCACGTATTCATGATACGAGTTTGGCATGTCTTCCGACTCTGGCATGCCGATTCTTTTCTTTGGGCCGAGCATGGAAAAACCGCCCAATGCGACATTGACGGCATCCATCTTATCTTCCGCATAGCATGATTTATTCGGGTGAAAATTAATCTTGCCTAGAAGCCCGACGCGAATTCTTGCTTCTTTCGTGGGATCGATCTTGACCGGGCCGCTGGCGCAGCCAGCCAATAAAAAGGAACAAACCACGCCGGCAATATAGTGCAGTTTCATATGTAATTTCCTGAAGTCGGTTTAGTTGGATTAGTGATATGCAAAGGCTGGGCGGCTAACTAAAAGCTATGCGCCCAAAATAAGAAAGCTGACGAAAAAATATTAATTTAGATTAAATGCGGACTATCTCGGTCTGACCCCATATATTCATTATTCGGTGTTTGTAAAAAATTTTGAGCTAGATCTCAATTTCTGCCTACGAATGGTCTCTGACCACATCATCATGCTAGAAAATTCGGATCAACTACCTTCTAAATCCGCTGTACGGAATTTTCTGTTGCCAGCCATGAGTTGGCAAATCAACTTGTCAAATGGATTTCCTTTTGCCAAAGAGTTTGGCCTGTCGGTGGCCAGGATAAGCAGGGTCATCGCTTCTCAGGAGGAAAAAGGCAAGACCTGACACCGATTTTCCGATTTTAATGACATTGATTTTGCAGCGCTATCCTTGCCGACGCCGGTGGCGATTAATCGTGGTCTGTCCCGTAATTTTTGGCGTGCTTGCGCTACGTGCGGGTGCGTTTGCTCGTATGGCGCGCACCCGGGCTCACCCCGGTTGCGCCCAGCCATCATCCACTGCCGGCTGCAACCATCCGATGGCGTGGCCTTTGGCTTATTTTCATGCAGGCATGACAACAGTGCAGCGCACCATAAGAAATTTATTTCACTGCTGAAATAAAATGCGCTAAAGTAATCAGGATGCGCCGTGCTGGCAATCCTTGCCCCCGGTTGGCATGCCGCAGCACCGAAGCCGAGAACTTACCAGACCGTCATGGCCATTCCTATTCCAGTTAGCACAATCACGCCGCATTTACGTGTGCGGGAGTTTTTCCTGGCACGGCAGCCGATTTTGGATCGGCAGCAGGAATTGATCGGTTATGAACTGCTGTTTCGCAATACCGAATCCGGCCCGGCCAATATCGTCAACGACCTGTCGGCAACTGCTTCCGTGATTGCCCACACAGCGCAGCTTGGCATGGAAAAGGTGATCGGCGACACGGTTGGCTTTATCAATATCGATGGCGCGGTGTTGATGAGCGATATTTTCCGGTTTTTGCCGCGCGAAAAAGTCGTGCTGGAGATCGTGGAAACCGTCAAAGTCACCCCGGCCATCCTGGCGCGGGTGCAGGAACTGGTCGATGCCGGCTTCATCTTTGCGCTCGATGACGTGATTACCGATTCCGACGATGTGCAACAACTGTTGCCGCTGGTGGAGATCGTCAAGTTCGATTTGCGCGACATGCCCTTGTCGGCACTGTTGAAACTGACACCGCAATTCAAGAAGGCCGGCAAGCGCCTGCTGGCCGAAAAGGTCGAAACCCCTGAACAATTCAAGATTTGCCTGGACCTGGGATTCGATTATTTCCAGGGCTATTATTTTGCCAAGCCGCTGATCCTGACCGGCAAAAAACTATCGCCGTCGCAAATGGCGATCATGCAGCTGATGCAGTTGCTCAACAGCGATGCCGACAACGCCGTGATCGAAGAGACGATCAAGCGTGACGTCACGCTGGGCCTGAATCTTTTGCGGCTGGTGAATACGCCGGCCATCGGCGTGCGGCAACGCATCGATTCACTCAGTCATGCCTTGCTGGTACTCGGGCGCGACCAGTTACGGCGCTGGCTGCAGATCATGCTGTATGCGGAACCGTGCAAAAAGGGGCAGAGCATGACCCCCTTGCTGAGCCTGGCGAGCACCCGCGGCAAATTACTGGAATTGATGGCACAGGCCTTATACCCGGGGCAGCGGAAAATCGCCGATACCGCTTTCACCGTCGGCATCATGTCGCTGATGGATACGCTGTTCGGTTTGCCGATGCAAACCATCCTGGATGAAATAGCGGTCGTCGCCCAGGTCAGCGATGCCTTGTTGCACCGGGATGGCTACTTTGGCGACAGTCTTCGTCTGGCTGAATATATCGAACGCATCGAGGAAAGCGGCCCGCTGCTGGTTGCGCAACTCGACAAACTGCATCTGTCGAGCGAGGCCCTGTATCAGATGGAAATGACAGCATTTGAATGGAGCAACAGCGTGACCCACGCTGCGCAACCAGCGTAATTTTCTTTTATCTTCGCTAGCACTGCCTGTCTGACCAGCCGGCCACAACCCGACCAGCACTGCCCGGCTCAAGCCGCGGACTTCAACACAATCACCGGGCATGCACAGGTAAATAAGTTATGCCCAGCCATAGTTTTTCTCATTCAGCTTACTGCCCGCTACCTTGCGCACCGGACGGCTGCTGCCCGCCGACCGAAGTCCGACCTGCGGTCTGCTCCAACAATCCATAAGGCCGCGACTGAATGTCAGTCACCGGATAATTTTCCCCCAGCAGGATTTGATTGGAGTCGCGCGCCTGCTGCAATTCGGATCGAACCTGTTCACGCGTTTTTGCTTGCGGCGTCACGATCACATATTGCTTTTCCGTGACCACGTAGGTCGGCGCCGGCATGGTCGCGCTTTGGGCAAGCGCGGCGCTGCTGCTGCCCGCCAGGATCGTGGCCAGGATGATGAGTTTCGTTTTCATTGCACACCTCCATATTTACCAAACAAAATAGGGCGCCGCGATGCATTTCGCAACGAGCGTATTAATTTAGATAAAAAACCGGTGGCCAAAGTTCGTGTGCATGACTGCACAGTGAGAATTGACTTACATAGGATCAAAAAAAAGCGCATCGTTGCCGATGCGCCTGTTTGTGGTGATGCAAGATAGCGTCAAGAAAGGTTCGGGGCCAGCCAACGTTCCAGCTGTTCCTTGGCCACGCCACGGCGTTTGGCCATATCGCTTAACTGGTCTTCGCCAATTTTGCCGACGCCGAAGTATTTGGATGCCGCATGCGAAAAATAGAAACCTGAAACCGCCGCGCCGGGGAACATCGCAAACGATTCGGTCAGGCGCATGCCGATTTCCTCGGCTTGCAGCGTCTTGAAGACATCGGCCTTGACGGTATGTTCGGGACAGGCCGGGTAACCGGGCGCAGGGCGAATCCCGCGGTAGCCTTCCTTGATCAAGTCTTCATTGCTGAGCGTCTCATCGGCTGCATAGCCCCAGAATTCGCGGCGCACCCGTTCATGCAAATGCTCGGCAAAGGCTTCGGCCAGGCGATCGGCCAGCGACTTGAGCAGGATCGATGAGTAATCGTCGTGCGCATCTTCAAAGCGCTTTTCATGCTTTTCGATGCCGATGCCGGCAGTCACTGCAAACAGGCCGATATAGTCGGCAATGCCGGAGGATTTCGGTGCGATGAAATCGGCCAGGCACTGGTTCGGCCGCGCCACGCCATCAATGACAGGCTTTTCGGTTTGCTGGCGCACGCCGTAATAGGTAAATGCCACCTGGGTGCGCGTGTCGTCGGTATAGATTTCAATGTCGTCCTCATTGACGCTGTTGGCCGGCAGCAGCGCAACCACGCCATTGGCTGTCAGCCAGCGGCCGTCGATGACTTTCTTCAGCAGCGCCTGACCTTCCTCGAATACCTTGCTGGCTGCTTCGCCGACTACCGGGTCTTTCAATATGGCGGGATAAGGCCCGGCCAGGTCCCAGGTCTGGAAGAACGGGCCCCAGTCGATATAGCGCACCAGCGTCGCCAGGTCATAATTGTTGAACACGCGCCGGCCGATGAATTTCGGCCTCACCGGGGCATCGGCACCGGTGAAGTCAAGCCTGGCCTTGTTGGCGCGGGCGGCAGCCAAAGACAGCAGCGGCGTGGTTTTCTTGTTTGCATGCTGCTCGCGGATGCGCGCATAATCAGCCGCGACATCCTGCACATACTGCTGTTGCTGTTCCGGCGTGAGCAGCGACTGCGCAACCGATACCGAACGCGACGCATCGGCCACATAGACCACCGGCCCGTCGTAATTGGGGGCGATCTTGACTGCGGTATGGACCCGGCTGGTGGTGGCGCCGCCAATCAACAGCGGTGTCTTGCGCTCGCGGAAATAGGGGTCGCGCTGCATCTCCTTGGCGACATACGCCATTTCTTCCAGCGACGGCGTGATCAGGCCGGACAGCCCGATGATGTCGGCGTTTTCTGCCTTGGCCTTGGCCAGGATATCGGCGCACGGCACCATCACGCCCATGTTGACCACTTCGAAGTTATTGCATTGCAAAACCACCGACACGATATTCTTGCCGATATCGTGCACGTCGCCCTTGACTGTGGCGATCACGATCTTGCCCTTGGGCTTGCTGGCCACGCCGGTGCGCTCCTGCTCCTTCTGCTTTTCTTCCTCGATGAAGGGAATCAGGTGGGCCACTGCCTGCTTCATCACGCGCGCCGACTTCACCACTTGCGGCAGGAACATCTTGCCCTGACCAAACAGGTCGCCGACGATGTTCATGCCATCCATCAGCGGCCCCTCGATCACATGGATCGGACGCCCGCCCTCCTGCAACACCTGCTGGCGCACTTCCTCGGTATCCTCGACGATCCACTGGGTGATGCCATGCACCAGCGCATGCGCCAGCCGTTTGGCAACCGGCAGGCTGCGCCATTCCAGCGTCGCCTCTTCCTTCTTGCCGCCGGCTTTCAGCGTGGCGGCGAATTCGATCATGCGCTCTGTTGCGCTCAGCTCGCCGGCAACCGGGCGGTTCAGCACCACGTCTTCGACCCGCTCGCGCAACTCCGGGTCCAGATCGTCATACACGCCCATCATGCCGGCGTTGACGATGCCCATGGTCATGCCGGCCTGGATCGCGTGATACAGGAATACGGTATGGATCGCCTCGCGCGCCGGATCGTTGCCGCGGAAGGAAAAGCTGACGTTCGACACGCCGCCGGAAATCTTTGCATGCGGCAGGTTGTCGCGGATCCAGCGCGTTGCATTGATGAAATCGACCGCGTAATTGTTGTGTTCCTCGATACCGGTTGCGATCGCAAAAATGTTGGGGTCGAAAATGATGTCTTCCGGCGGAAAACCGACCTGCTCGGTCAAGAGCCGGTAGGCGCGCGCGCAAATCTCGGTCTTGCGCGCAAAGGTATCGGCCTGGCCCTGTTCATCGAAGGCCATCACGATCACCGCCGCGCCATAGCGCCGGCACAGCCTGGCCTGGCGCAGGAATTCTTCCTCGCCTTCCTTCATCGAAATCGAGTTCACCACGGCCTTGCCCTGCACGCATTTCAGGCCAGCCTCGATCACGGTCCATTTGGAGGAATCGATCATGATCGGCACCCGGGCGATATCCGGCTCGCCCGCGATCAGATTCAGAAAGCGCGTCATCGCGGCGACCGAATCGAGCATCGCCTCATCCATGTTGATATCGATGATCTGGGCGCCGTTTTCCACCTGCTGGCGCGCAACCGACAAGGCTTCGTCGTATTGCTCGTTGAGAATCATGCGCGCGAACGCTTTCGAGCCGGTGACATTGGTGCGCTCGCCGACATTGACGAACAGCGATTGCTCGTCAATGATGAAGGGCTCCAGTCCCGACAGCTTCATTACATGGTTCGACGCCGGCAGCTGGCGCGGCGCGATGTTCGCCACCACATCGGCAATCGCCTTGATATGTGCGGGCGTGGTGCCACAGCAGCCGCCGGCGATATTGACGAAGCCGCTCTCGGCGAAATCCTTCAACAGGGAAGAGGTGTCTGCAGGCGTTTCATCAAAGCCGGTATCGGCCATCGGGTTGGGCAAGCCGGCGTTCGGATAGATGCAGACAAAGGTATCGGCGATCTTCGACAGCTCTTCCGCATACGGGCGCATCAGCGCCGCGCCCAGCGCGCAATTCAGGCCGATGGTCAGCGGCTTGGCATGCCGCACCGAATGCCAGAAGGCCGGCACGGTCTGGCCGGACAGGATGCGGCCCGAGGCATCGGTGACGGTGCCGGAAATCATGATCGGCAATTTTTTGCCCGACTCTTCAAAGAAGGCGTCGATTGCGAACAATGCCGCCTTGCAGTTGAGCGTGTCGAAAATCGTTTCCACCAGCAAGACATCGACGCCACCCTCGACCAGGGCCCGGGTCTGTTCCAGGTACGCAGCCACCAATTGGTCGAAGGTGATGTTGCGCGCCGCCGGGTCGTTGACATCCGGTGAAATCGAGGCGGTCTTGGGCGTGGGCCCGAGCGCGCCGGCAACGAAGCGCGGCCGCTCGGTGCTGGAATACTTGTCGCACGCCGCGCGCGCCAGTTTGGCCGCGGCCACATTGATTTCGTGGGCCAGGTGCGCCATGTGGTAATCCTCGAGCGCCACGCTGGTCGCGCCAAAGGTATTGGTCTCGATGATGTCGGCGCCAGCCGCCAGATATTGCTCGTGAATTTCGCTGATCACGTGCGGCTGGGTCAGGTTCAGCTGCTCGTTATGGTTGCGCAAAAATAACTGTTTGCCGGGCACCGTGAAATCCTTGAAGCGCTCGCCACGATAGTCTTCCTCGGTCAGCTTGTATTGCTGGATCATGGTGCCCATCGCGCCATCCAGAATCAGGATCCGGCGGGACAACAGATCGCGCAGCAGCGCTTCGGTATCAACAGTGGCGTGACGGTTCATGGCGTTTTTTCTAGTCAGTTAAGGACAATGTCAGTTGGTGCGCGGCGGCGCCCGATCAACGCCGTCTCGCAAGGCATAAAACAAAAAACCCGGCCTGCGATGCGGGTCCGGGTTTGCCTGGGCCGCTTTAGCAGTATTTGTAATGGGACTTGGAACCCGGGCGCCCGCAAGCTGGGTTTGACTGGATCAATCAAATCGGCGCCGGTAAAAATTATACGACGAATCAGGACGTCGGGTAAGGCGCGGGCGGCGTTTCGCGGCAATTTCCACACAAGTATGGAGATGGGACAAAAAATCGGACAAAAAAAGCCCGCTACGGGGCGGGCTAGAATCCATATCAAAGGAGGAGACATGGAGGAGACAGTTGCAGTGTAAGAGGGCTGTGGAGATAAATCCAATTCCGATTGTTAATATGTGATATTCACCGTATGAATACCACATCCCTTGCCTGCACCTGTCTGCTCGCTTCCTGGCCCGCTCGTCAGGCGGCGCGGCGCACTACCGGACTGCGCAATTCATTCAGTTTCAATGTCAGGCATTTGGCCGAGCCGCCCGCCTTCATGAATTCGGTCAGCGGCGTTTGCCGCACCTGATAGCAGTGCGCGGCCAATGCCTGCACCAGGTCGGCGGACGCCCGGTTCAGGAACACATGGCGGCCGCAATTGACCGCATTGCAGGCAAAGTCCAGCGCATCCTGATCGGATACCTCGATGCGGCGCTTGGCCGGCACGCGGGCGGCAATGCGCGCCTGCGACGCCGCATCGAAGGCAGCCGGGTAATACAGCAGCGTGCCGCCTTCCAGTGGGCAAAAGCAGGTATCGAGATGATAAAAACGCTCATCGACCAGCCTGAGCGGCTCGACCTCGATATCCAGCAAGTTGGCGATGATCGGCGCGCACTGGGCCAGCGACCGATGGCCATGGCCCAGCCACAGCAGGGCATGCTGGCGGTCCAGCAGTGCATCGCCGGCCCCTTCGAACGCCAGCTCCGGCGCCAGCGTCACCACCTTGAATCCCTGCTGGGCGAACCAGTGCGCAAAGTGGGCTTCCTCGCCCTGGCGTTCGACATGGCGAAAACGCGACAGTACGAAGGTATTGCCCAGCACCAGGCCGGCATTGGCGGTAAATACCATGTCCGGCACGCCGGAGGCCGCGGCAACGCGTTCGACCTGCGCCACTGAACCAATCGCATCGGCCAGGGCGTTCCACTGCTGCCGGGCGACGCCGTTGCTGCACAGCGCGACATTACCCTGCATCCAGGGGTTGATCACATAGGCGACTTCGAAATGGTCGGGCGCACACATCAGATAACGGTCGGTCATGGTCGGATTCCTCTTTCTTGCAATTGCTTAAACAATCATGTGATCAGCGGCCCGCTTGTCACGGGGTGCTGCTGCTTCCAGCGTGGCGCGGATGATGGCCAGCGCATCGTCGATTTCCTGACGCGTGATGATCAAGGGCGGGGCAAAGCGCACCACCGTTTCATGGGTTTCCTTGGACAGCACGCCGGCTTGCATCAGCTGCTCGCAAAACAGCCGCGCCGGCAGCTGCGCCGGGTCCAGTTCCAGACCGATCAGTAATCCCTTGCCGCGCACCGCGCGGATGGCCGGCTGGTCGAGCGCGCGCAAGCCGTCCAGCAGGCGCGCACCCATTTGCTGGGCGCGCTCGATCAGCCGTTCATCGCGCAGCAGGTGCAATGCCGCGGTGCCGACGGCGGCCGCCAGCGGATTGCCGCCAAAGGTGCTGCCATGGTCGCCCGGGTTAAACACGTTCATCACATCATGACGCGCCAGGAATGCCGATACCGGCAACAGGCCGCCGCCCAGCGCCTTGCCCAGCACCAGGCCATCGGGCTTGATGCCGTCATGTTCGCAAGCCAACAGGCGCCCGGTGCGGCCCAGGCCGGTCTGCACTTCATCGCAGATCAGCAGCACATTGTGGCGCGAGCAAATCTCGCGGCACGCCGCCAGATAGCCGGCAGGCGGCACGATGATGCCGCCCTCGCCCTGGATCGGCTCGACCAGGAAGGCGGCGGTATGCGGCGTAATCGCCGCTTCCAGCGCGGCGGCATCGCCAAACGGCACCGAGACGAATCCGGGTGCAAACGGCCCGAAACCGTCGCGGTACTGCGGTTCCGAAGAAAACCCGACAATGGTGGTGGTTCGCCCGGCAAAGTTGCCATTGCAAACGATGATTTCGGCGCGGTTGGCGGCAATTCCCTTGATCCTGTAGCCCCACTTGCGGGCCGCCTTGATCGCCGTTTCGACCGCTTCGGCACCGGTATTCATCGGCAGCGCTTTCGGCATGCCGGTCATTTCACACAGCAATTCCAGGAATGGGCCGAGCCGGTCGGTATGGAAGGCGCGCGACGGCACTGCCAGCAGCTGTGCCTGCTCGGTCAGCGCTGCCACCAGTTTCGGATGGCTGTGTCCGAAGCTGACCGCCGAATAGGCCGACATCATGTCCAGATAACGCTTGCCCTCGACATCCCATAGCCAGACGCCTTGTCCCTTGTGCAATACCACCGGCAGCGGATGATAGTTGCGCGCGCAATAACGCCGCTCCAGTTTGATCAACTCGTCCATGATGGCCTCCTGCATTGGTGTACATCAATGATAGCCATGAACGCTGGAAATTTTTTTGCATAATTCACCTAAAGAACGATCAAATATGAAAGAATCGTTCATCAATCATTAAAATTTAGTGAAATATCATGGAAAAGCTCGATAGATATGACCGGATCTTACTTGAGGTCCTGCAAAGGAATGGCCGCGCCTCCAATGTCGAACTGTCGGAAGCCGCCAGCCTGTCGCCGCCGCAGTGTTATCGCCGGGTGCGCCGACTGGAATCGGATGGCTTCATTCGCGGCTATGTCGCGCAAGTCGACCCGGCCGCGCTCGGTCTGGGCGTGATCGCTTTCGTCAATTTGAACTTGCACCGCGACCAGTTCAAGCAGGTGCGCAAGGTCGAGCAGGCGATTCGCCAATTTCCGGAAATTCTCGAGTGCTACACGATATCCGGCGATTTCGATTACCTGTTGAAAGTGGTGGCCGCCGACCTGAAGTCGCTGTCGAATTTTTTGACCGATCGACTGATGCAGGTACCGGGCGTGGCCGGCGTGCGCTCGACCGTCTGCCTCGAAGAAATCAAGCCGGCCAGCAGCCTGCCGGTCGGCCTGCCCGCAGTTGGGTGACGCCAGGCGATTGCGTGGCCTGGCATTTTATTGCGGCCGGCAGCGGCCGGGACATGTCGGCCATCTGAAACACGCGCAAATCGTTTCAATCAATGACTAGTGCGACCACACGATGAACGTTTTGACACCGCGCGATCCCCTTCCCTTTTCGATTATTCGCGCTGCGGCGTCATCGATGTCATCGGCACCGCAATACGTCAACCACCAGAAGCTCGATTCGCCATGTCGGATGCCTTACCGATAGATGCGCTCCCCCAGGGACTTCGCGTACTGGACGAAAAAATCAAGGCTGGCCGGATTCTGCATGGCGTCCACGCTGGCTGCCTTTTGCGGCGCGGCGCCCAGCAGCAGTTTTCGCACCGGCACTTCCATTTTTTTGCCGCTCAGCGTACGCGGGATCTCGGCGACTTGCACCACTTCGTCGGGAATGTGACGGGCTGAAGCCTTCGAGCGTATCTGGGCCTTGATACGGTTTTGCAAATCCTCGTCCAGCACCGCACCGGGCGCAAGCACGACAAACAGCGGCATGAAGGACGGACGCCCCAGGAACTCCAGGTCAACCACCAGGCTGTCGCGCACCTCGGGCAGCTCTTCGACAACCCGATAGATTTCGGCCGTGCCCATGCGGATGCCGAAGCGGTTGATGGTGCTGTCGGAGCGGCCATAGATGATCGAGCCGCCGTCTTTCGTGAAGCGAATCCAGTCGCCGTGGCGCCACACGCCGGGATATGTTTCGAAATAGCTTTCCCGGTAGCGCTTGTTGTCCGGGTCGTTCCAGAAGTACACCGGCATCGACGGCATCGGTTTCGTGATCACCAGTTCGCCTACCTCGTCGATCACCACTTCGCCTGCGTCATTGTAGGCATAGGCAGCCACGCCGAGTTCCGCGCACTGGATCTCGCCGGCACGCACCGGGAGGATGGGCGCGCCAGCCACGAAGCATGACGCGATATCCGTTCCGCCGCTGATCGAGGCCAGCCATACATCCGGCTTGACTGCGTCATACACCCAGCGATAGCCGTCGATCGACAGCGGCGAGCCGGTCGACTGGATGGTGCGCAGACTGGAAAGCCTGGCAAAATCGCGCGGGCGCAGGCCATCTTTCATGCAATTGATGAGATAGGCTGCTCCACAGCCAAATAGCGTGACTTCATGCTCATCCATGAACCGCCACAAGGCATCATTTGTCGGCCAGGCGGGATTGCCGTCATATAAGACGATGGATGCGCCCGCCAGCAGCGCCCCTAGCCGCAGGTTCCAGACTACCCAGCCGGTACTGCCCAAAAACAGCATGCGGTCGCCCGGGCGCAAGTCGTTCTGCAGCGCCATCGATTTCAGGTAGGTCAGCACGATGCCGCCATGGCTGTGCACCATGGCCTTGGGCAGCCCGGTGGTACCGGACGAATAGACGATCCACAAAGGGTGCCCGAATGGCAGCCGTTCGTATCGCGGCGCGGCATCGCCGCTGACGCAGTCATTCCAGGCTTGGCGGTCGCGCCAGGATGTAGAACGGCTCGCTTCCAGCGGGCCAGACACGTGCACGACCTTTTGCAGGCTGGGCAGCTCCGACAGCAATTCGTTGACCGCCGGCGCGCGATCATGGTTCTTGCCGTTATAGCTGTAGCTGTCAGTGGCGAACAGCACCTTGGGTTCGATCTGGCGCAAGCGGTCCAGAACCACGGGCGCACCCATGTCGGGAGCGCAGCTCGACCAGATGGCGCCGATGCTGGCGCATGCCAGAAAAGCGATGATGGTTTCCGGCCGGTTGGGCATGTAGCTGGCTACGCGGTCACCCGACTGCACGCCCCAACCTCGCAGCGTTTCCGCCAGCGCCGCGGTCGCCCGCTCGAGCTCCTGCCAGGACACTTCCTCAAGCGGCGCGTTTTCGCGCCGCGCCACCATCGCCGGTCGTGCGGATGATGCATTGCGAAAGATATGCTCCGCGAAATTGAGGCGCGCATCCGGATACCACCGGGCGTCGGGCATGGTCTGGCTGGTCAACACGGGCTGGCGCTCCCCGTCGGCCTGCACCTCGAAGAAGTCCCAGATCGACTGCCAGAAATCCTCTACATTCTCGACCGACCAGCGCCAGAGTTCAGCGTATTCACTGGTGTGCACGCCGCGTTCAGTGGCGAGCCACTGCTGGTATTGCACCAGCCGGCTATGCTGCATCTGTTGCGGCCCCGGGCTCCACAATACCTGACCATGGCCTTCTGGTAACGTGCTGTCTTGCATATGCCAACTGCACTTTCAGTGAATTTAGGGAGCGGGTTTCCTGTTATGGGAAATCCGTTTATTCAACTGCGATCACCGCTTGTCCAGATACGGTCACGTCGCCCTTCTGATTTCGTGCGGTGATATGCAGCAATGCGCGCTTCTCTCCCCTTTCCACAAATTTTTCGGCGACGATGGCACTGCCGAACACCCTGTCACCCACGTGCGTCATCGCCATGAAGCGAACGCTCATGCTGCGAATGGCCGATTGATCCACCCAGTTGGTCAACAACCTGGCAAGGTAAGCCATGGAAAGCATGCCGTGCGCGAACACGTCGGGCATGCCGGCGCGCCGGGCGAAATCGAGATCGACGTGGACCGGGTTGTAATCTCCTGACGCGCCTGCGTAAAGGGCCAAAGTCTCGCGCGTGACCGGCTCTGTCGCGATGGTCGGTAATTCATCACCTACCGCAAGCGCCTCGTAATTCCTGCTTTTCATGTCGCACCTTCCTTTTCCTCGTGGCGCACCACCATGACGCTGCGCAGGTCCGCGACATGCCTGCCATTGCCTGCCTCGACACGACTCTCCCATATGACGAATTCAAGGGCGCCTTCCTTCCTGTCATAAATGTCGGCAATCCTGCGCTCAAAGCTCAGCGTATCGCCGGCAAAGACCATCTGGTGATAGACGAAATGCTGCTCGCCGTGCAGGACACGCGCGTAGTCGATGCCCAGCAATTCATAGATTTCCATCGCATGGGGCGACGCCATCTCCAGGCAAAACAAAAATGTCGGCGGGACCGGCAAGGAGCGATGACCGGCCTCCCGGGCGGCAGCCTCATCCATGTAGACAGGATCAGTTTGTCCGGTCGCCCGGGCGAAGGTGCGCAGCTGCCCCTTCTCCACCTCCACGGTGTGCGGCTTTAGGCGGGCGCCGATGTATTTTTTGTCGATCATTGGGAATTTTCTCGATAGCGGAGAAAGAAAGACATGGCATTCCTTCCTCCGCTTAAGTGATTAGCTGCGACTATTTTTGCACCAGCTTGCACTTGGATTCCGCCAGCGGCAAGGCGGCGTCCGCTGCGGGAATGACCTTGCGCACATGGTAGTAATCCCACGGCTCCTTCGACTCTTCCGGCTTTTTCACTTCCAGCAGCAGCAGGTCATGCGCGAACTTGCCGTCGGCGCGGATGGTGCCCTTGAAAAGGCCGTCGTCGATCTCGGTCGATTTCAGGTATTTCATGACCGTTGCCATATCGTCAGTCCCGGTTTTCTCGACGGCCTTCAGGTAGTTGAGCACCGATGAATAGACGCCCGCTTGCGCCATGCTCGGCATTTTCTTGGTTTTTGCGAAGTAGCGGCGCGCCCAGGCGCGGCTGTTGGCATCGCGATTCCAGTAGAAGCCTTCGGTCAGCGTCAGGCCTTGCGCCGTTTTCAGGCCCAGCGCGTGCACGTCGGTGATGAACATGATGATCGGCACGATGGTCTGCTTTGCAGGGATGCCGAATTCGACTGCCTGCTTGATCGCCAGAATCGTGTCCTGGCCGCCGTTGGCCAGCGCGATGACATCCGACTTGGATGCTTGCGCACTCATCAAAAAGGAGGAAAAGTCGGAGGCCGGAAACGGGTGTTTGGCTACGCCCAGCACCTTGCCGCCGTTGGCAGTGACCACCTGGCTGGCATCCTTCGTCATGGCCGTGCCCGCGGCGTAATCGGCAGCGATGAAGTACCAGTTCTTCTTGCCACTTTCGACCACGGCCTTGGCGGTGCCGGCAGCCATGCCATAGGTGTCATACACCCAATGGACCGTATTGGCATTGCAGCGCTCGTTGGTGATCGGCAGCGATGCGGCGCCCGAGACCAGGGCCACCTTGCCTTTTTGCTCCGCCACTTCCATCACTGCCAGGGCGACATTGGTCGATACCAGTTCGACGATGACATCCACCTTGTCGCGGTCAAACCATTCGCGTGCCTTGGCCGAGCCGATATCCGCCTTGTTCAGATGGTCTGCACTGATAATTTCGATCTTCTTGCCGTGCACCATGCCATCTTTTGCGAAATCCTCGATGGCCATCTTGGCGGCGGTCACTGCCCCGCTTCCGACGAAGTCGGAATAAATGCCTGACATGTCGGTCAGTACGCCAATCTTGACCACGCCATCGTTGATTTTTTCCTGGGCTGTTGCGGATTCGGCAAGCAGGAAGGAGCCCATGCAGCAACTCATGCCCAATGCCGCTGCCTTTATTAACTTGCGCCTCTTTTCCATCCCTGATCGAGGCCGTGGCAAGCTGCCTGCGGGCGAACTGGACAAGCCATGGGATGCGCCAACATTAAGGCTGCTGGCGGTGAGTCGATTCAATTTATTCAAAAACATGTCTGTCTCCTTTATTTGCCGTCTCAGGACGGATGTTGTCTATAACGAAATTACCCGTATAGAATTCTTTCAATCAGTCACTCGCTACCGATAACCATTGTCGGTGCTGCCATGCATTGCAAAACCGCCAGCTTCACACTCGCTCCAGGACAACCGCGATGCCCTGGCCGACGCCGATGCACATGGTGCACAGTGCATACCGTCCGCCGCTTGCATGCAACCGGTTCACCGCCGTGGTGACCAGGCGCGCACCGCTGGCACCCAGCGGATGGCCGAGCGCAATTGCGCCGCCCCAGGCATTGACGCGGGCATCATCATCGGCGAGACCCAGCAGCCGCAACACCGCCAGCCCCTGGGCGGCAAAGGCTTCATTGAGCTCGATCACGTCGATCTGTTCCAGCGACAAGCCGGTCAAGGCCAGCACCTTTTGGGTGGCGGGTGCCGGGCCGATACCCATGATGCGGGGCGGCACGCCGGCAGTCGCCATGCCGACGATGCGGGCCCTGGGCTGCAGACCATTTTTGATGGCAGTGGATTCATCGGCCAACAGCAGCGCGCAGGCGCCATCATTGATGCCGCTGGCGTTGCCGGCGGTGACAGTGCCATCGGGCCGCACCACCCCTTTCAATTTAGCAAGCACCTCCAGGCTGGTTTCGCGCGGGTACTCATCCTGCTCGACGATGAGCGGCTCGCCCTTCTTTTGCGGGATAATCACGGGCACGATTTCGCGCGCCAGGTGGCCGGCCTTTTGCGCTGCAACGGCATTGATCTGGCTGGCCAGCGCCATGCGGTCCTGTGCTTCGCGCTCGATCCTGTATTCCAGCGCCACGTTCTCGGCCGTTTCAGGCATCGAGTCGACGCCATACCGCTCCTTCATCAGCCGGTTGATGAAGCGCCAGCCGATGGTGGTGTCGTAGACAGTATTGGTGCGGCTGAACGCACTCTCGGCTTTGGGCATCACGAACGGTGCGCGGCTCATGCTTTCGACGCCGCCGGCAATCATCAATTGCGCTTCGCCACTCTTGATCGCGCGCGCGGCAGACCCTACTGCATCCATGCCGGAGCCACACAGGCGATTGAGCGTGGCGCCGGGCACCTCGAACGGCAATCCGGCCAGCAGGCTGGCCATGTGCGCGACATTGCGGTTGTCTTCGCCGGCCTGGTTGGCGCAGCCGTAAATCACATCTGTCAGCGCCATCCAGTCGACCTTGGGGTTGCGTTCCATCAGCGCCTTGAGCGGAATTGCCGCCAGGTCGTCGGTGCGCACACCCGCCAGTGCGCCGCCATAGCGACCAATTGGTGTACGTATCGCATCGCAAATGTAGGCTTGATTCATGGGCTGGCTCCTTGGGTTTTTTGAGAAATATCGTGGCGCTAAGCAGTCAGTCCAGCAGCAGCGCGACATTGCCGCGTACAAAGGTGCTGCCGCCATATCCGGCCAGTTCATCGAGGCCCGCCTGCAGCGCGGCCCAACCCTGCTGGCGGGCCCAGAATACCGGCCCGCCTTCCCAGCGCGGAAAGCCATAGCCCTGCACCATCACCACGTCGATGTCGGTAGCACGACTGGCCACGCCTTCGGCCATCAGCAACGCTGCCTCGTTGACCATCGCCAGCAAGGCTCGGCGCTGGATTTCCTCATCGCTTAAAAAATGCCGTTCGATCCCGCGTTCGGCGGAAGCCTGCTCGATGATGCCGCGCACCGTCTGATCGGTCGTTGCGGATCGCTTGCCGTCCGGGTAGGTGTAGTAGCCGGCGCCGGTCTTCTGCCCCAGCCGCCCCTGCTCGCACAGACGGTCGAGGATGGCAACGTAACGCTCTTGCGGATTGCGGGTCGCCGCCTGCGCCTTTCTCATGCGCCACGCAATGTCCAGGCCGGACAGGTCAGCCACCGCGAACGGCCCCATCGCCATGCCGAATTTTTGCAGGGCAGCGTCGACCTGTTCGGGCCATGCGCCATCTTCGAGCATGTACTCGCACTGCCTGCGATAGGCGTTGTAGATGCGGTTGCCGATGAAACCGAAGGCGTTGCCGGTGACGACCGGTTGCTTGCGCAGGCGTTTGGCCAGATCCATTCCGGTGGCCAGCACCTCAGGCGCGGTTCGCTCGCCACGCACGACTTCCAGCAATTTCATCACATTGGCCGGGCTGAAAAAATGCAGTCCCAGCACGTCTTGCGGACGGGAAGTCGCAGCGGCGATGGCGTCCACATCCAGGTAAGAGGTATTGGTGGCAAGCACGGCACCGGCACGCGCATGCGCGTCGATTTTGGCAAACACGGCCTGCTTCACCGTCATGTCTTCAAACACCGCTTCAATAACCAAGTCGACGCTGCCAAGCTGGTTCCAGTCGGTGGTCGGCAGCAGGCGTGATTGGCTGGCCGCCGCCCGGGCTGGATCGAGCTTGCCGCTATCTACCCGGCTTTTGTAATGCGCATGGATGCGCTCGCTGCCACGCTTGAGCCCAGCCTCGTCCTGCTCGAGCAGGACCACATTCATGCCGGCGTCCAGCACGCTGATGGCAATCCCGGTGCCCATGGTGCCGGCGCCGATGATGGCAACCGTCTGCACCGGCCGCGGCGGCGCCTGCAGCGCCTTCGGCAATTTCATCGCTTCACGTTCGGCAAAGAACTGATGGCGCAGCGCGAAGGCTTCAGGGGACAGCCGCAGCTGCTGGAACATTTTCCGCTCGTGATCCAGCGCAGCATCGATCGGCAACTGCACCGATGCCTGCACCGCTTCGATCGCTGCCATCACCGCAGGGCGACGCTTGCCGCTACGCAGGGCAGCTTGCACGGCGGATTCAATCGTGGTCGTATCTTCCGGCGGGACTGCCTGATCACGGATGCGGCATTTTCGTCCCGCCAGACCTCGGGCATGGACAATCGCCGTGCGGCGCAGGTCGTCGTCAGTCACCACGTCAATCAAGCCCAGCTCCAGCGCCTTGCTGCTGGTGATACGCTCGCCGCTACAGATCATCTGGATCGCACGCGCGACGCCAACCCGACGCGGCAAGCGCTGGGTGCCGCCGGCGCCCGGAATGATGCCCAATGTGACCTCTGGCAGTCCGACCACGGTGTCGACTGCCGCCACACGCGCGTCGCAACCCAGCGCCAGCTCAAAACCGCCGCCGAGTGCCGCGCCATGGAGCGCGGCCACGACTGGCTTGGGACACGCCTCGATGGCGGCGATGACACTTGGCAGTTCAGGCGCTTCCAGCGGCTTGCCGAATTCTCGCAAGTCGGAGCCGGCAATGAAGGTGGTGCCGGCACCGATCAGCACGGCAGCCTGCAGCCCGGTGCTCGCCTGCAGGGTGGCGATCGCCGCCAGCAAGCCGCGCCGCACTTCAAGCGAACCGGCGTTCACCGGCGGATTGTTGATGGTGACCACCAGCACATCACCATCCTGCTCGGTATCGACGATCGGCTTCGCTGACGCTGCGTTCGAGTTCACAATGCCCCCACCAGTTGCGGCACGACCTCGAACAGGTCGCCGACGATGCCGTAATCGGCCACGCTGAAGATCGGTGCTTCGGCATCCTTGTTGATCGCCACGATGACCTTCGAATCCTTCATGCCCGCAAGATGCTGGATCGCACCCGATATCCCCACCGCGATATACAGACTCGGCGCGACGATCTTGCCGGTCTGCCCGACCTGCCAGTCATTCGGCACATAGCCGGCATCCACCGCCGCACGCGACGCACCCATCGCTGCATTCAGACGATCCGCCAGGGGTTCGAGAATCTTGAAATTGTCGCCTGACCCCATGCCGCGCCCGCCCGACACGATCACCTTGGCTGCCGTCAATTCCGGCCGGTCGGACTTGGCCAGCTCGCGCGACACGAAGCTTGACTTGCCAAAGTCAGCCGCAGCAGGAATGGTTTCCACTGCTGCATTGCCGCTGTCGGCTGCCGCATCGAAACCGGTGGTGCGCACCGTGATTACCTTGACCGGATCGATCGACTGCACGGTG
>JAKFBY010000033.1:0-3229 GCA_036677325.1 Paucimonas sp. | reverse complement strand
TGGCTTGCGGCACATCCGACTTGGCCGGCGCGCCATTGGCAGGCGTGGCTTGCTGGGTCGCGTTCGGGAAAAACATCGATGGCTTGCCATTGAAGCGCATCCAGTTGTCCCACAACAGGATGATTGACATCGTAAAGACAACCCACAGGAAGGTACGCCGGATATCCATAAGTGTTATTGATCAGTTAAATTCAGAAAATTCAGGAATGGCCACAGCCGCATGCGGCGGGCTTGGAAGGCTGGTCAGATGCGACTTCCGGCACCGGATCGATGCCACCCGGATGCCAGGGATGGCACTTGCCCAGGCGACGCGCAGCGAGGATACCGCCTTTTAGCGCACCGTGCTTGCTGATAGCGTCGATCGCGTACTGCGAACAGGTCGGATAAAAACGGCAGTTCTGCCCCAGAAACGGACTGATGCATAGCTGGTAGCCACGCACCATCAACAGCAGCAGGGTTTTCATCACACGCTCTCCGGCACACGTTGCGACTGGAACAATTGCATCAACTCTTGCCGCAATACCGCTTTCAGGGCTGACGTGGTCGCCGGCCCGCTTTTGCTGTTGACCGGCTTGGACAGCCGCACCAGGCAATCGATGGCAGGCAGCGACGACTGCCGGAACAGTTCGCGCGCGACGCGCTTGATCGTGTTGCGGGTGACGGCACGCGGCGCCAGGCGTTTGGCGGCAACGATTCCCAGACGGGCATGCGGCAATTGATTGGACCGGGTATAGAGTACAAAATGCGCGCTTCGTTGCACCGGCCGCAAACGAAAAACGGATGAAAACTCATCCGTTTTAACGATGCGCCGAACGCGGGCAAAATCCTGCGAACGATCGCGGCTCACGCAACAGGGCTTGGACTTAGACAGCCAGGCGCTTGCGGCCCTTGGCGCGGCGAGCATTCAGGATGGCGCGGCCGCTGCGGGTTGCCATGCGAACGCGGAAACCGTGGGTGCGCTTGCGACGGACAACGGAAGGCTGATAAGTACGTTTCATGATGATCTCGCTAATCTGCTAAAGGTAAAGTGGAAACGCCGGCGTCTTGTTCTGGGTTTGTGGCTGGTTTGGCGCATTCCACATGCAAGGACCTAGTGTCGCAAAAATCCGCAACAGCACCTTGCATCAACATAACGGGCGGTGAACCCTGAATTAGACAGCATTTTCCTGTGCTTTGTCAATTACTTAGCGCTTGTCAAGCGTTCTGATTTACATGTTGCACACGTAGAAATAAGCCGCCTGCCTGTGGATAACTTTCCCGAGGAAGAGTAAAATAGCGTGAAATTACGACGCATTTCCGGCCCCATCAGACACTGCTCTACAGTGCAGCCGAAGCGCCATTGACGCAGCAACGCACTCCTTCTAATAAGTAATACATGGAAAATTTTTGGCAGACTTGCTCCACACAGCTGGAGCAAGAACTGACTCCGCAACAGTTTAGCGCCTGGATCAAGCCGCTTGCCCCCCTGGATTTCGAGGATGGCCGGCTGCGAATTGCCGCGCCAAACCGCTTCAAGCTGGACTGGGTCAAGACCCAGTTTGCCAGCCGCATCACTGCGCTCGCCGCCCTGCACTGGGATAGCCCGGTCGAAGTGACGTTCGTGCTCGACCCGCGCCTGAATGCCAAAAAGCCCAGTGCCAGCATGCCGACGCCGCATTATCCGAATGGCAACGACCAGTCCAATCTGCCGCCAGCCTTCCAGGATATCCCGGTCGAACAGATGGCGCCGCGCCGCGAGCAAAGCCGGATCAACTCGGCCTTGACCTTTGAAAGTTTCGTTACCGGCAAGGCCAACCAGCTGGCCCGCGCCGCCGCGATTCAAGTGGCCAACAATCCGGGCGTGTCGTATAACCCGCTATTCTTGTATGGCGGCGTGGGCCTGGGCAAAACCCACTTGATCCATGCCATCGGCAATCAGTTACTGATCGATAACCCAACCGCCAAAATTCGCTACATCCACGCAGAACAGTATGTCCGCGACGTAGTGACCGCTTACCAACGAAAAGGTTTCGACGATTTCAAGCGCTATTACCATTCGCTGGATCTGCTGCTGATCGACGATATTCAATTCTTTGGCGGCAAAAGCCGCACCCAGGAAGAATTCTTTTACGCATTCGAAGCATTAATTGCAGCCAAGAAACAAATCATCATCACCAGTGATACCTATCCCAAGGAAATCACCGGCATGGATGACCGGCTGATTTCCCGTTTCGATTCCGGCTTGACGGTGGCGATCGAGCCGCCCGAGCTGGAAATGCGGGTTGCCATCCTGCTCAAGAAAGCAGTCCAGGAAGGCGCGACCTTTTCCGACGATGTGGCGTTTTTCGTTGCCAAGCACCTGCGTTCGAACGTGCGCGAACTTGAAGGCGCGCTGCGCAAGATCCTTGCCTACTCGCGTTTTCATGGCAAGGACATCACGATTGAAGTGGTCAAGGATGCGCTGAAAGATTTACTGACGGTACAAAACCGCCAGATTTCAGTCGAAAACATCCAGAAAACCGTCGCCGATTTTTTCAATATCAAAATCGCCGACATGTATTCGAAAAAGCGCCCGGCCAATATCGCCCGTCCGCGCCAGATTGCAATGTATCTTGCCAAGGAATTAACCCAGAAGAGCTTGCCGGAAATCGGCGAACTGTTTGGCGGGCGCGACCATACTACCGTGCTGCATGCGGTACGCAAGATTGCGCAAGACCGGACCAAGAACCCGGAATGCAACCATGAATTGCATGTATTGGAGCAAACCCTGAAAGGATAAGGAAAGTCACTGGTACTGCCTACTTGCCTGTGGATAACTTTGCAAGGCCCGCAAACGGCCCGGTTGTAAATACGCAAATAAATTGGTGGTCAGATGACGGTTTTTTGGTCAAAATTGAACCTCGTACATTGTGTTTTTTCGATTGTTTCCATTTAACAATTTTGGAGGCGCACCAGATTGATTTCCTTTCAGCGGCTGGCAGTAAGTACTGACATCAGTCAGCACCAGCAACCGTAGCAACACGCAGTAGATTATTTGTTATCAATCACTATCAGGGATAAAAAATATGCAATTGGTCAAAACCACCAGAGACACGCTTCTCCGGCCACTGCAGATAGTGAGCGGTATTGTCGAGCGTCGGCACACATTGCCGATTCTGGCCAATATCCTCATTCGCAAGGATGGCGAGCGCGTTTCTTTTCTGTCGACCGACATTGAAGTGCAAATCACGACCCACGCCAATGTCGGCAG
>JAKFBY010000032.1:0-1729 GCA_036677325.1 Paucimonas sp. | reverse complement strand
CAGCAGCTGCGTGAACAACACAAACACCAACAACGACGGCAAAATCCACATCATCACATGCGCATACGCCACCGCATCGTCCAGCACATCCACCGGCGTGCCCAAACCCTGCAACGCCGGCCGAGCAAACACACTGCCCAACACCGCCGCCACCAACCCGATCATCGCCCCCAACAGCAACGTCGAACCGGCAATGGCCTTCACCAAGTGCAACTCGCGAGCGCCCCAGGCTTGACCGATCAACACCCCGGCGCCCGCGCCAAGGCCGATGACCAGGGCGATGAAGAAGAACACCACGGGGAACATGCCCGATACCGCCGCGAGAGCCTGGGTGCCGAGCATTTGACCGATGTAGATGCTGTTGATGGTGCCGGACATGGATTGGAGGAAATTGGAGAGGACCATGGGGGCAAGGAATAGGAGGTAGGTTTGCCAGAGGGGGTGTTGGGTGGTGGGGGTTTGCATTGAGGTTCCGTCTCGGGTGGGGGCTGGCGTTTGGGAAATTCTACGCTACGGAACCGGGAATAACGCGCTCCTGTTTTGCGGATTTGGGGAGCAGAAGTAATGTCTGCGGGACTGTCAGATTTTTTGTGTGCGGGCCGGTAACGGCCTTCCCTGTTACCGGAATTACAAGCCCGACGCCCCTACGCCGCCTGCCGCCGCATGGTCAGGATAGCAGCACCGAAACCGATGAATGTCGACCCCACCACCCGGCTGACCCAGCGGGACAGCGCAGGCCGGGTCAGCACACCCTTGGCCCGCGAGGCGAGCGCGGCATAGAGGCTCAGGGACGACACCGACAATGCCATGAAGATCGAGGTGAGGATCAGAAATTGCGGCAGCAATGCTGCACTCTGATCGATGAACTGCGGGAACAACGCGGTAAAGAACATCGTCGCCTTGGGGTTGGTCACCGCCGTCAGGAAGGCCGATTTGTACAGTTTGGAACGAGTCGGCCGGCTTTTCTTCAAGTCGCCCTGAATCCCGTCCGGGAGCATCGAGCCCTTTTTGAACAACTGTCTGATGCCCAGGTAGAACAAATAACCGGCACCGATGAACTTCACCATGTTGAACAGCCATTCGGAACTGGCAAGCAGCGCCCCCAGCCCCAGCATGGCAGCGGACGACAGGCAGAACAGGCCACTGGCGTTGCCGAGCGATGACCATATGGCGCTGCGCTGCCCATGGGCCAGGCTATTGTTGATCGCCATCAAGGTCGCAGGCCCTGGGCTGGCGATGGCAATCGCGGCGACCAGTGTAAAAGTCAGAATCGAGTGAGAATCCATTTTCAAAGCTCGTCGTGGTGGGGGCTGGTATGTTACAGGAACGAGCGGGACAACAAGTTAAGTGGTGCTCGGTTTCCCAGACGGTAATTGGATTGAAAGCACTCCTTGCCCACCGCCAGCAATCGGGCGCCAAAGCAAAGGAGGCTTGCAACGAGGAGGAGTCCATATACGGACGTTCAGCCTTCTCACTAAAGACCGCGAACATGTCGGTGTGCAAACCTGGCGCGCAGGTGATGCTTGAAGAAGAAGTACCCGGCGATGGCATCATTTGCCGGGATGGCGACAGCGCTCGCCCGCGCGGGATGATTCAACAGCAGATTACATCGCTGATAGCAGAGTTTCTTCAGTCATCTATCTACAAAGAAGGCAGTTTGTAAACTCGTGGTACGAGAACTGCCGCAGCTCAACTAAAACCCCGCTGGAGCAGTTTCAGCGCTCGCGCA
>JAKFBY010000031.1:0-112751 GCA_036677325.1 Paucimonas sp. | reverse complement strand
AATTTTTCAGGCAATGCAATCATCTTTCCTTCGATTCCTGATAACCATTCGGAAGAAAAAAGATTGCTTTTCCCCATTTCGATTTCTTTGGATACCTGCACCTTCAATTCGGTGGTTATAGTGATCAATCCTTGATCAAAGGCTCGGTCGTGCAATGCTGATAAACACAATCCGTTGCGGGGGTTCAGGCGATTGTTGGCGTCCCAGCGCCATGGGACAATATGACTCGCAACGAGCAAGCGTGGGTGTGACAACCCTGTGATGCAACATCGGTTTTGGTAAGCACTCATGACTGCGCGTCTAAAGAAGTTCTGTCCTATGCGTATTTTTGCTTGGGTGATTTTTTCGGTGCCTACATAGTTTTCAGACGATTCGTCATCGGCGGTGCCCAGCGGTTGCGATGTCAAATCGTTTTCCATGTCATCAGCCGTCGGCAAAAGTGCCTCTACCTCGGTTTGGCTTTCCAACGCGAAGTCTTCCCAACCGTGCTGCATTTCCTCCCACATTTTTTTATCGGATGCGGATGCGCTCGTGAGTCCCTTTCGGCCTGTGGAGGTAATTGCAGGATCAAGACTCGCAATATTGGTGAGCTTCATCGCTAACGCAGAAGGAGTGCGTCCGATTAGCGCCGCAAACTTAATAATGTCGCCATTCTTCGAGTACATTTTGCCGAATGGCATTTGGCAGTAGAGATAAAACGCGACTAAAAGTTGTTTGCGTGTCCAGCCTTGGTGTTTTTCTGCCATGTCGAAAGATCTCACTCCGCCAATTCATAAGCCGTACTACGCCCGCCCCCCGGCACCTTGCGCAGCATACCCAGCGCCATCAGCTCATTGATGTCGCGCAGCGCCGTATCCGGCGAACACTTGGCGATGGCGCCCCATTTGCTGCTGGTAAGCTTGCCTTCGAAGCCGTCGAGCAGCCGGTTGAGCAGCTTCGCCTGGCGCTCGTTCATCGGTGTGCCTGCCCAGCGTTGCCAGAAGCGCGCCTTGCCCAGCACTGCCTCCAGCGTGTTCTGGGCACTGTCGACTGCCCGGTGTAGCGCGCCCAGGAACCACGCCAGCCATTCGGTCACGTCCAGCGTGCCTTTTTGCGTGCGCTCCAGAATGTCGTAATAGTCCTTGCGCTCACGCTGGATCTGCGCCGACAGACTGTAGAAGCGCTGCGGACTGCCATCGGCGCGGGTGAGCAGCAGGTCTCCCACCGCCCGGGCGATGCGGCCGTTGCCATCGTCGAAAGGATGCAGCGTTACGAACCACAGGTGCGCCAGTCCGGCCTTGACCAGTGCCGGCTCCGGCGTTGCGGCATTTGCCCATGCGAGAAAACGGCCAAGCTCTTCTTCCAGCCGGGAAGCCGGCGGGGCTTCGTAATGGATGCGCTGGCGATGGATGGGGCCGGAGACTACCTGCATGGCGCCATTGGCATCGTCGCGCCAGGCGCCGGTAAGGATCTGCGTCAGGCCGCTGTAACCTGTGGGGAAGAGTGCCGCATGCCAGCCAAACAGGCGTTCCCGTGTCAGCGGCGCCTGGGCATGGCCGGTGGCATCGAGCACCATATCGACCACGCCATCGACGTGCCGGTCCACCGGCGCGAGGGCGCCGATATCGACGCCCAGCCGGCGTGCAATGGAGGAGCGCACCGATTCGACGTTGAGCTGTTCGCCTTCGATCGCACTGGTCTTGACCACATCGTCGGTCAGCACGGCCAGGCTGGCCTGGTCGCGCAAGGCCAGGCCGACATCAGCCAGCCGCCCCAGCAGCAGACCTTGCGCGCGGCTGACCTCGGCCAGGGGCGTGACGAGCGCCGCAAGGTCGTAGCGCCAATGCGGCCAATCGTCGGCTTGCCAGATGTAGGGTTTTTCTCCGCTATTCATGCGGAGATTGTGGCGTGTTATCTCCGCAAAGGCAAGATATTCGCTGCATTAAATACGGAGATTACCCCTCAACCGTTCTATCCAACACCCGAAACCCGTTGAAGGTCGGCTAAATTTGAACTATATTTAGCCGTATATTATAAACGCCACGAGCAGACACCATGACGCTAGCCACCCAAATCAAGCCGATCTCCTATCTAAAGAGCAATGCGGCCGATATTGTGAAGGAATTCGCCACCAATCCGGAACCGCTCATCATTACGCAAAACGGTGAAGCCAAAATGGTTGTGGTTGAAATCAACCAGTATGAAAGGCAACAGGAACAGCTTGCACTGCTTCGTCTGATTGCGCTTGGCCGTAAAGAATACCAGGCAGGCAATTACACCGAAGCTCAAGCCTTCTTTGAAGAAATGGACAAGGAAGAATGAGCCGACAAGTCGTCATTCTGGATGTTGCCAAGCCCGACTTCAGGGAAATCAGAACTTATGTGCAGTCTCAGTTCGGCGAAGCAGTTTGGAGCGATGTCAACCAAGAGTTCAAGACCACAATCAACGACCTTGGTTTGCATCCCGCAGCTGGTAAAGAGCTGGAAGAACTGAAGGAGCTGGGACAAGAGAACTTTAGGATGCGACTCGTAAGACAGACAAGAATTATCTATGAGTACGACGACAAAAAAGTTTTGGTTCACATGTTCATTCACACAAAGCGAGACTTCCGAACTCACCTGATGAAGCGGCTGTTCAACGTCTGAGGCGCTGTTTCCTGGTTTGTCAGATTGCCTGATTTCGGCGGATTGCACCAATGCTGCCAATTGTGATCGTGGTCGGGCGGTGGACTATCACAGGAGCTGGAATGCCGCGAGATTTTTAAGGATGTGGTTTGCGATGTCCTTTACGGTGGCGCGGCGAATCGGATAGTCTTTGGCAAGTAGCGCGAACCGGCTCGCCGCTTCGGTTACCCGGGCGATCGTCTCCGCGGCGAAGGCTGGCTTCATGCCGCCTGCGCATGCTCCACCAGCAACTGCACCCTGCTCACACCATTGTATTCATTCAAGTCCAGCCGGTAGGCAATCGTCGCCAGGTTCGGCAGCGCGTCGGCATGTCCGAACCAGATCGCGTCGTAGCGCTGGCCATCCTTTTCCAGCAACAGCTTCAAATGCTTTTCTTTCAACACGCGCTGGTTGAGCACCTTGAACGTGTCGCAAAACACTGGCGCCGCAAAGCCCTGGCCCCATACCTGGTCTTCCAGCAGGCTGACGAATTGCGGCGTGAAATAGGCATCTTCCAGTGCGCCGTCGGTATCGATCACGCGTTCCAGCTGGCTGCCGGTCAGCCAGGCGCGTCCGACCGCTTCAAATGCGGCTGAAAAGGCGTCGAAGGCGTCGGCGCGGATGGTCAGGCCGGCTGCCATCGCATGGCCGCCGAATTTTTCGATCAGGGAGGGCGCGCGCTTGGATACCAGGTCGAGCGCATCGCGCAAGTGGAATCCGGCAATCGAGCGGCCCGAGCCCTTGATCATCACGCCGTCGCCGGCCGGGGCAAAGGTGATGGTTGGCCGGTAAAACTTGTCTTTCAGGCGCGAGGCGACGATGCCGATCACGCCCTGGTGCCAGGATGCATCGAACACGGTGATGGTGGCGCTGCTTTGCGGCTCGAAGGTATCGAGCAGGAGCAACGCGGTATCCTGCATGCCGGCTTCGATATCGCGCCGCTCGCGGTTGATGGTATCGAGTTGATGGGCGATGGTCCAGGCCCGGCCTTCATCGTCGGTGGTCAGGCATTCAATGCCGAGCGACATGTCGGCCAGGCGACCTGCAGCATTCAGGCGCGGCCCCAGGCCAAAGCCGAGATCGAATGGCGAGGCCCGCTTGGCTTCCCGCCCGGCGGCCCGAAACAGCGCGGCAATTCCCGGCTGCATGCGGCCGGCGCGCATGCGTTTTAAACCTTGCGCGACCAGCACCCGGTTGTTGGCATCGAGCTTGACCACGTCGGCCACCGTGCCCAGCGCCACCAGGTCGAGCAATGCATCCAGGCGCGGCTGGTTTTGCGCATCGAATACGCCGCGCCGGCGCATTTCTGCGCGCACTGCCAGCAACACATAAAACATCACGCCGACGCCAGCCAGGTTCTTGCTCGGAAAGCCGCATTGCGGCTGGTTCGGGTTGACGATCACCCGTGCATCCGGCAATTTGTCGGCCGGCAGGTGATGATCGGTCACCACCACTTCGATGCCGCGCCGGTTGGCTTCGGCCACGCCATCGATGCTGGCGATGCCGTTGTCGACCGTGACGATGATGTCGGGCGATTTTTCGCGGGCGGTCAGCGCGACGATTTCCGGCGTCAGGCCATAGCCGTATTCGAAACGGTTGGGGACGATGTAATCGACATTGGCGCCCAGCATGCGCAGGCCGCGCAGGGCGACCGCGCAGGCAGTCGCGCCATCGCAGTCGTAGTCGGCGACGATCACCAGCTTCTTGCGCGCATCAATGGCGTCGGCCAGAAAACTGGCGGCGGCATCGATATGCAGCAGGTTGTCGGGGGTGATCAGGGTGTTCAGGTCGCTGGACAGTTCACGGATGTCGAGCAGGCCGCGCGCCGCATAAACGCGCGCCAGGACCGGATGGACACCCTGCTGGCGCAGCAATTCGGCGGTCCGGAACGGCACCGGACGGGTAGCGATACGGGTGGTCATGGCAACAGCCTCGCAAGCGACGGTTTGACCCAGAATTTGCGCAGGGAAGATGGTTGCAGTGTAAATTCGGTAGAGCGGCTGGAGTGCGTCAGGATCAGCTTGAGTTGCTTGATCTGGCCTGATTTGAGTGCTGCGAGAATCGGCGCAAACCATGCCGTTTCCAGCGCCTGCATCTGCTGAAGCCAGCGTCCCCAGTCATTGGACAGCGCCGGCGCCAGCAGGGTATCGAGCAGCACCAGCGTACTGGCAGGTTGTGCGGCCAATACCTCGTCTGCACTCCGTGCGTGTGCCTGCCGGGTGTCTGACTGGCCAAAAGCCCGCATCCAGCCATGCAGATTCAATACCTCACGGTAGGGCGCATGAGGCATCGGCGACTGCATCGGGGAACCGGCCCACAGCCACAGCGAATTGACCGGCTTGGCGCCACGTTCTTCCCGCTCTGCATTGACGGAATGCGTGTGCCAGAGCATCTGCACTTCATTTTGCAGCTTGCGCCAGCCAAGTTCGTTCGTGCCTTTTGGCATCCAGATGTCGATGTTATGGCCGCACGCCGCATCCGGTGACGAGGTCTGCAGGTCATGCCAGTCGTCGGCCCGTACAAACCAGGTGGTGGCATCGCCGTACAAAAGCGTTTTGCCCGTTTCTTCAAATAGCGGCCTGGCAGCATTGAACAGGGCGGTGGATTCGTGTTCTTCCAATGCCAGTTGCCGTACATCGGTCAGAACCAGATGGTCGCGTGCAATATGAATATGAACCGGTGTCAGGATGAACCAGATGCCGGGATCGGATGGCAAGTCGAATTGCCGGAGGGCGTTTGCTGCCACTGGCGGGCTGGTATCGGCTTTTGCCAGATCGATGCCTAAAAATTGCTGCATTAGCCAGGCTTCATGTGGCAAATAGCGTGAAAACACGTCAAAAGTGCGTGATTGCGGCGAACGGGCATAGGCCAGCAAGGCTGCAAGTGCAGGAGTTTTGCATTCGCGCAATAAATCGGTGGCCAATTCTGCCGGTGGCAGACCGAAAGGCAATAGGATATCAAGATGACTCATGCAGCGATTGTATGGCAAACTGCGCGTTGCATTTCGGGCTTGCAAAAGTATCTACGATAAAAGTAGGCAATCTGAGCCCCTTCAGGAGTATTTCATTTGAGCATTATAAAAAACTTACCATTCGAATGGCTGGTCGGCTTGCGCTATACGCGCGCAGGACGACGTAGTGGCCGCAACAGTTTCATTTCATTTATTTCATTGATTTCCATGGCCGGCATTGCGCTTGGCGTCGCAGCGCTGATTGTCGTGTTGTCGGTGATGAACGGGTTTCAAAAGGATGTACGGGACCGGATGCTGTCGGTGCTCTCCCATATTGAAGTGTTCGAGGCTTCCGGCGCGCTGCCGAACTGGCAGGAAACCTCCCGCGAGGCTTTCCTGAACAAGGCCGTCATCGGCGCCGCCCCGTACGTGGCAGGGCAGGCGATGATCACCCGCGACGATACGGTACGAGGCGTGGTGGTGCGCGGGGTATTGCCGCAGGAAGAACCCAAGGTGTCGGATGTCGCAGCGCAGGTGCGCCAGGGCTCGTTTGACAATCTGAAGGCGGGTGAATTCAATATTGTGCTGGGTGGCGAGCTGGCGCGCTCGATGGGCGTGACCCTGGGCGACAAGATCACCCTGATCGCGCCGCAGGGACAGGTCACGCCGGCCGGGGTGATTCCAAGGCTCAAGCAATTCAATGTGGTCGGCATTTTCGAGGCTGGCCATTTCGAGTTCGATTCGTCGCTGGCCTTCATCCATCTGGATGACGCGCAAAAAATGTTCAAGCTGGATGCGCCATCTGGCCTGCGCCTGAAGATCGCCGACATGCAGACCGCGCCGCAGGTGGCGATGGAATTGTCGACCATCCTGACCGGCAATGTGCTGATCCGCGACTGGTCCAAGCAAAACCGCAACTGGTTCGCAGCGGTCCAGACGGAAAAGCGCATGATGTTCATCATCCTGACCCTGATTATCGCGGTTGCGGCATTCAACCTGGTGTCGACGCTGGTGATGACGGTCACCGACAAGCAGGCCGATATCGCCATTTTGCGCACCATTGGCGCAGCACCGCGCTCGATCATGAAAATTTTCATGATCCAGGGCGCGGTGGTCGGATTGATCGGCACCGCCATCGGCGTCGGCCTTGGGGTGCTGGTGGCGCTGAATGTGGATGTGATCGTGCCATTTATCGAAGGCATTTTGGGCGTGCAGTTCTTGCCAAAAGATATTTACCTGATCAGCGCCTTGCCGTCGGATCTGCGCTGGTCGGATGTATGGACCATCGGTGGCGTCGCAGTGGTGCTGGCATTCGTGGCAACCCTGTACCCGAGCTGGTGGGCAGCTCGCGTCAAACCTGCGGAGGCGCTGCGTTATGAGTGAGATCGTTCTTTCCTGCCGCGGCCTTGCCAAGACTTTTACGCAAGGTAAATATTCGGTCGATGTATTCAAGGGCATTGATTTCAACGTCGTCAAGGGCGAACGGGTCGCCATCGTCGGCGCTTCCGGTTCCGGCAAGTCGACCCTGCTGCATCTGCTGGGCGGGCTGGATGTGCCAAGTGCCGGCAGCGTCAGCCTGCTGGGGCGCGACTTCGTCAGCCTCAATGAAACCGCGCGTGGCGATTTGCGCAATGCATCGCTCGGGTTCGTCTACCAGTTTCACCATCTGCTGCCCGAGTTTTCCGCGCTGGATAATGTGGCCATGCCGCTGATGATCCGCAGGATGAAGCGGGCAGATGCGCAAGAGGTAGCCGCTGCCATTCTGGCGCGGGTAGGGCTGGCCAACCGGGTCACGCACGTGCCGGGCGAGTTGTCTGGCGGCGAGCGGCAGCGGGTGGCACTGGCGCGCGCGCTGGTGACCCAGCCGGCCTGCGTGCTGGCCGATGAGCCGACCGGCAACCTGGACCGCTCCACTGCGCATAAAACCTTCGACCTGATGCTGGAACTGTCGAAGACGCTGGGTACCGCATTCGTGATTGTTACCCACGATATCGAACTGGCGCGCCACTGCGACCGCATCCTGCGTCTGTCGGAAAACGGCTTGCAGCCATGGAGCGAGGCATGAGCCGGTTGGCGCTCCGGTCCTATCTGAACCTGGGGCAAGATCCGCTCCATGTGGATTGATACCCATTGCCATCTGGATGCGAGCGATTTCGCCGGTGAAGAAGGCGAAGTGGCCGAGCGCGCCAGCCAGCAAGGGGTCGACTGGATCGTGATTCCGGCGGTCGCCTGCGTGAATTTCGAGCGGGTGGCACAGCTGGCGCAACAACTGCCCAACTGTACCTATGCGCTGGGCATCCATCCGATCTTCGTGCCGCAAGCCGCAGAGGACGATCTGGCAAGGTTGCGCGAGGCGGTAGCGGCGGCGATGAATGACAGGCGCATGGTGGCGATCGGCGAGATCGGGCTGGATTTTTTCGTGCCGGGACTGAAGGAAACGCCGCTGCGCGAAAAGCAGGAATATTTTTTTAGCGAGCAACTGAAAATTGCGCGTGACTTCGATTTGCCGGTGTTGCTGCATGTACGCCGCTCGGTCGATATCGTATTAAAACACTTGCGCCGCATTGCAGTGCCGGGCGGGATTGCCCATGCATTCAATGGCAGCTTCCAGCAGGCGGACCAATTCACCAGCATGGATTTCAAGCTCGGGTTCGGCGGTGCGATGACATTTGACCGGGCATTGCAAATCCGCCGGCTCGCCACGCAGTTGCCGCTCGACGCGATCGTGCTGGAGACCGATGCGCCGGATATTGCGCCAATGTGGGTGCACCCAGGCCGCAACAGCCCGGAGCATTTGCCGCGTATCGCAGCCGTACTGGCGCAGTTGCGCGGCATGGCACCGGACGATCTGACCGATCTGGCCGAACTGGCGCAAGTCACATCTGCCAATGCACGCGCCGCCTTGCCGCGCTTGGCTGCATTGTGAACGCCTGTGCGTAGCGCTATCCTGGGCTTTGTGGCCGGCGCTGCCTGGCTGCAGATGCAGGCTGCCTTGCCTTCCATTTATGTCATCGTGCTGCTGCTGGCTTGCGCCGCATTGCTGGCAAGCCTGTCGCATTTTTTTCGGCGTCTTGCACAGGTTGCGCCGACGCGGATTGCCATGCTGGCTGCCTGTGGTGCCCTGGCCGGGTTTGGCTGGGCAGCGCTGTTTGCCCACTATTATTTGCAGGAGGAACTGCCATCTTCCTGGGAAGGGCGTGACGTCACGCTGATCGGTACCATCGATAGCTTGCCGTACCGTTTCGAACGCGGCATCCGCTTCAATTTCGCCGTCGAGCAGGTCTTGCCGGCAGAAGGCGAGACGCCGGTGGTGCCATCGAAGCTGGCCTTGTCCTGGTATGGCGGGTTCCGCGGCGCAGATACTCAAACCGTGCCGGGGCTACTGCCGGGCGAGCGATGGCAATTGACGGTGCGCCTGCGCCGCCCGCACGGCAACGCCAATCCACACGGCTTTGATTACGAAGTGTGGCTGCTGGAACAGCAGGTGCGCGCAACCGGCTATGTACGGCCCGACCGGCGTTCTGATGTGAAAAACCAGCGGCTGGCGGAATTCGTTCCCGGTTTTTCCAATGTAGTCGAGCGCAGCCGCGACTGGCTGCGCGAGCGCATCATGGCTGCCTTGCCGCAGCATCCCTATGCCGGCGTAATCGTGGCCTTGGTGGTGGGTGACCAGCGGGCGATCAGCCAATCCGACTGGATAGTCTTTAACCGCACCGGCATCGGTCACCTGATTTCGATCTCCGGCCTGCACATCACCATGGTCGCCGGCCTGTTTGCGGGCCTGTTCCAGGCCCTCTGGCGGAGGTCCTTCTTTACCCGCGCGCAGTTGCCGCTGTTGCTGCCGTCGCAAAAGGCGGCAGCGTTGGCCGGTGTGGCAATGGCCTTGTTATACGTGCTGCTGGCCGGCTTTGGCGTGCCGGCCCAGCGTACCCTGTACATGCTGTCGGTGGTGGCAGCCGCGCTGTGGTTCGACCGCCTGACCAGTGTCTCGCACGTGCTCTGTCTGGCGCTCGGGGTGGTGATCCTGCTCGATCCGTGGGCCGTGTTGTGGCCCGGGTTCTGGCTGTCGTTCGGCGCCGTGGCGGTAATTCTGTATGCCAGCGTCGGCCGGGTCGGCGTGCCCGCCCATGTGACCGATACCGATGCCTCGCTGCTGCTGCGGCACTCTTGGCTGGCCAGCCTCGGCACCGCATCGCGTACCCAGTACGCCGTGACCCTGGGCCTGGTGCCGCTGACCATGCTGCTGTTTGGCCAGATCTCGCTGATCAGCCCGCTTGCCAATGCGCTGGCGATCCCGTTGATCAGTTTTATCGTCACACCCCTGTCGCTGGTCGGCAGCGTACTGCCCGCGCCATTGTCGGACTGGCTGCTGCAGGCCGCGCACGGATGCGTCGCCTGGCTGGCATGGGCGATGGAATGGCTGTCAGGCTTTCCGGCAGCGGTACTGACGGCACCGCTGCCAAGCTGGTGGATATTTGGCGGCGCCTTGCTGGGCACCATCTGGCTGCTGGCGCCGCGCGGCTGGCCATGGCGCTGGCTTGGTGTTGCCGGCTGGCTGCCGTTGCTGCTGAACGCACCGGTGTTTCCCAAAGCGGGAGAGATGTGGGTCACCGCCTTCGATGTCGGGCAAGGCACGGCGCTGCTGATTGAAACGCCGGGCCGGCGCCTGCTGTATGACACCGGTCCGGTGTACTCGCCCGAATCGGATGGGGGCAACCGGGTGATCCTGCCGTACCTGAAAGCGCGCGGCATCGACCGCCTCGATGGCGTGATCGTGTCGCACAGCGATACCGACCATGCGGGCGGCGCATTGTCGCTGCTGGCGGAGCTGCAGGTCGACTGGGTATCGTCGTCGATGGATTTGTCCAGTGCGGTGGTGCAAGCGGCTGCCGATCACCGGCGTTGCGCGGCAGGGCAGATGTGGCGCTGGGATGATGTGGAATTCACCATGCTGCATCCGACTGAGGCCAGCTATGACAACATCAACTGGAAGCCGAATGCGCGCAGCTGCACCCTGAAAGTCACTCATGGCAAGCATGCGATCCTGCTGCCAGGGGATATCGAACGCGCGCAGGAGGCGGAATTGCTGGACAGCCAGGCCGACAAGCTGCAGGCCACGGTGCTGGTGGCGCCGCATCACGGCAGCGGCACCTCTTCCACCGCAGCGTTCCTGGATGCGGTCAAGCCGGAGCTGGCCGTGTTTCAGGTCGGCTATCGCAACCGCTACCGTCATCCGAAGCAGGAGATATTCGATCGCTACGGCAATCTGGGAATTCATCGGCTTCGCAGCGACGATGCCGGTGCCGTTACCCTGCGATTTGGCCAAGCCCTTGAATTTTCAGAATATCGTACCGACCATGCCCGTTACTGGTATGGCAAATAGACACCATGACACAATCACTGACTCAGTTGAATACTCAGCCGATACTGCATTTTTCGCATGCCAACAGTTACCCGGCAAATACGTATCGGGTATTTTTCAAGCATTTGCGCCATCACTACGATGTGCAGGCGCTGGACCTGCATGCGCACAATCCGCGCTACCCGGTCGATAACGGCTGGCATGGATTGGCGCGGGAATTGCGCGATGAATTGATAGCGCGCTATGACCAGCCAGTGATTTTGGTCGGACATTCCCTGGGTGGCATATTATCTCTGATGGTCGCCAAGGCGCGCCCCGACCTGGTGCGGTGCGTAGTGCTGCTGGATTCGCCGGTGGTAGCAGGCTGGCGTGCCTGGATATTGCGCATTGCCAAGGCCATCGGTCGCGATGATCAGTTTTCACCGGCTAAATTTTCCGCCCGGCGACGTACGCTCTGGTCGGATATGCAAACTGCTTATCGGCATTATGCAGACAAGCCGATTTTCGCGCGCTGGGAGCCGGGAGTGTTGAACGATTATGTCGAGCATGGATTGGTGCCGCATCCGCAGGGCGTCACGCTGCGCTTTACGCGGGAAACCGAAACGGCGGTGTATCGCACGCTGCCGCATCATGTCGGGCGGCTGGTACGCCGGAACTTCCCGGTACCGGTTGGCTTCATAGGCGGTATGGAGTCGGCAGAATGCCGTCAGGCCGGCATGGCGGCAACCAGAAATTTGGTTGGACGGCATATTAGACTGCTTCCTGGTGGTCATTTATTTCCAATGGAGTCGCCGGCACTGGCAGCGCATGCGGTGCACGACATGATCGCATCCTTACTTCAACAGTGACTGTTATGCGCACGATTTTTCGACGGATAATGCTCGGCCTGGTATGTTCCATTAGTTACAGTTTCTCGACAGCAGGCAGTCTGTCCGGGTTGATGGAGGGCTATCAGGAAGCGGCGAGGCACGGACAGGCCAGCACCGAGATCGGTATCGATAACGATTCCCTGTTGCTCAACCGTGATGATGGCTTCTACTCAAGCGGTTTGCAGTTGACACGCGTCTATACGTTGCGCGATGGCGAGCAGGCGACCACCTTTGGCTGGCGCATCGGCCAGCAGCTGTACACGCCGTCGAATATCAAGTTGCCGCCGCAACGGGTTGGTCCGCCGAACCATCCGTATGCAGGCTGGCTGTATGCCGGGTTTTTCAGGCAAAGGCATCATGCCGATGGCACGCGCCAGAAAATCGGGATCGATATCGGTTGTCTGGGGGCGTGCGCCGGTGGCGAATGGACACAGACCAATCTGCATCGTTTGCTGGATCAGCCACTGCCACAGGGGTGGAGCAAGCAGGTCAACAATGAGCTGGGCGTGATCCTGTATGCCGAAATGGTGCCGGTGCGCTGGAATCTGGCGCCGTGGCTGGATGCCAGCCCGGTCGTCCACGGCCGTTTCGGCAATATTCACAGCGATGCCGGTGCGGGCCTGACGCTGCGGGCCGGCCAGCTGCCGTCATTGGCGCAGCCACATGGCGTGCACGGGTTCTTGCGTGTCGATGCCAGGGCGATTGCATACAACGCCACGCTGCAGGGCGGGCTTTTCTCCTCGGACGATCCGCATACGGTCAAGCCCGAACGTGGCGTGGGTGAAGCCGAACTTGGTCTGGTATGGCGCCAGGGGCCATATGGCGTGGCAGGCTCGATTGTCCGTCGCAGCAATGAAATCAAGGCATTATCAAATGGACAGGGCAGCCAGAATTTTGTTCGTCTGTTATTTACTTATGCGCCTTAGATAGGCATAGATGGGCGGTAGCGGGTGGTTCAGCGAATGTTCCGTGTCGCAAGACCGGAATTGCGTGGCAGGTTCCGGGACAGGATAGGCTCCCGGCCAGCTTTGCGGTATAATTTCAATTTCCCGCATGTGCCGTTCGGCACCTTCAGCAATGACCAAGTTTGTATTCGTCACTGGCGGCGTTGTGTCTTCCCTTGGAAAAGGGATTGCCGCCGCATCATTGGCCGCGATTCTCGAATCGCGCGGCCTTAAAGTCACCCTTCTCAAGCTCGATCCGTATATCAATGTGGATCCAGGCACGATGAGTCCATTTCAGCATGGTGAGGTCTTCGTCACCGACGATGGCGCCGAGACCGATCTGGACCTGGGCCACTACGAGCGGTTCATCTCGACCCGGATGAAGAAGTCCAACAATTTCACAACCGGCCAGATTTACGAATCGGTGATCCGCAAGGAACGTCGTGGCGAATATCTTGGCAAGACGGTCCAGGTGATCCCGCACATCACCAACGAGATCCAGGACTATATCCACCGGGGCGCCGAAGGATACGAGGTTGCGATTGTTGAAATCGGCGGCACCGTCGGCGATATCGAGTCGCTGCCATTTCTGGAAGCCGCGCGCCAGCTGAGCCTGCGCGCCGGGCGCAATCAGACTGCGTTCGTGCATCTGACTCTGGTACCGTTCATTGCCTCGGCAGGGGAATTGAAAACCAAGCCGACCCAGCACAGCGTGCAAAAGCTGCGTGAAATCGGCATTTCGCCGGATGCGCTGCTGTGCCGTGCCGATCGCCCGATTCCGGATGACGAGCGCGCGAAGATTTCGCTGTTTTCCAATGTGCTGGAAGAAGCCGTCATTTCGGTGTGGGATGCCGATACCATCTACAAGATTCCGCAGATGCTGCATGACCAGGGGCTGGACGCGCTGGTCTGCGAAAAGCTCGGCCTGTCGCCCAAGCCGGCCGATCTGACCATGTGGAACAAGCTGGTGCATGCGCTGGAAAACCCGAAAGCGCAAGTTACCATCGGCATGGTTGGCAAGTATGTCGATCTGACCGAATCCTACAAGTCACTGACGGAGGCCTTGCGGCATGCCGGCATTCATACTGAAAGCCGGGTCAATATCGAGTACGTTGATTCAGAAGAAATCGAGGCCAATGGCACCGGTGTGCTGTCCAAGTACGATGCAATCCTGGTGCCGGGCGGCTTTGGCAAGCGTGGCGTCGAAGGCAAGATCGCTGCTGCCCGCTTTGCCCGTGAAAACAAGGTTCCGTATCTGGGCATCTGTCTCGGCATGCAGGTGGCGCTGATCGAATATGCCCGTAACAAGGCAGGCCTGACCAAGGCAAATTCCACTGAATTCGATGGTGAAACCGATCAGCCAGTGGTGGCGCTGATCAACGAGTGGCAAAACCATGACGGCAAGGTTGAAAAACGCGATATCAATTCCGATCTGGGCGGCACCATGCGTCTGGGCGCACAGACTTGCGCGGTCAAGCCGGGAACGCTGGCAGCCGATATCTACGGCAGTGTCGTCACCGAGCGGCACCGCCATCGTTACGAAGCCAACAATCATTATCTGGGCCGGGTGGAAGATGCCGGCCTGATCGTGTCGGCGCGTACCCCGACCGAAGACTTGTGCGAAATCATGGAATTGCCGCGTGCCGGAGAAAATTCCCATCCCTGGTATGTCGGCGTGCAGTTCCACCCCGAATTCAAGTCGACGCCGCGCGATGGCCACCCGTTGTTCATTTCATTCATCAAGGCTGCGCTGGCGCACAAGCAAGCGGTCTCGCACAAGGAAGCAGCATGAAACTATGCGGTTTTGACGTCGGCTTGGACCAGCCGTTTTTCCTGATTGCCGGCCCCTGCGTGATCGAGTCGCGGCAAATGGCGCTCGATACCGCCGGTCGCCTGAAGGAAATCACGACCGAACTGGGCATCCCGTTCATTTACAAGTCGTCGTTCGACAAGGCCAACCGGTCCTCCGGTTCGTCGTTTCGCGGGCTGGGCATGGACAAGGGCTTGCAGATTCTGGCCGAAGTGAAAAAGCAGATCGGCGTGCCGGTATTGACCGACATTCACGCGATCGACGAGATCAAGCCAGTGGCAGCGGTGGTCGATGTATTGCAGACGCCTGCCTTCCTGTGCCGGCAAACCGATTTCATCCGCGCCTGCGCGCAGAGCGGCAAGCCGGTCAATATCAAGAAGGGCCAGTTTCTGGCGCCGCATGACATGAAAAATGTCATCGACAAGGCGCGTGACGCCGCCCGCGAAGCGAATTTGCCGGACGACGTGTTCATGGCATGCGAACGCGGCGTGTCGTTCGGCTATAACAACCTGGTGTCCGACATGCGTTCGCTCGCCATCATGCGCGAGACCGGTTGCCCGGTGGTGTTCGATGCGACTCACTCGGTGCAGTTGCCGGGCGGGCAGGGAACATCCTCCGGTGGCCAGCGCGAATTTGTGCCGGTACTGGCGCGTGCCGCTGTTGCGGTCGGCATTGCCGGCCTGTTCATGGAAACTCATCCGAATCCTGCCGAGGCCATGTCCGACGGCCCGAATGCGGTGCCGTTGAGCCGTATCAAGGAGCTACTGTCGACATTGGTGCACCTTGACCGGGTTGTCAAACAGGACGGCTTTCTGGAAACTAATTTTGCATAGTGGTGCAGCCTCTCCCGCTTGAACGGGAGAGTGCAGCGGGAACGGGTGGTGAAATTTCCCCAGTTCTTTGCGCTTACTGGCAGCCTGCGGCAAATGGCAAGAACAGGCGAGAAAAAAATTTAATTTGATTTGGGAGAAATGAATGAGTGCTATCGTTGACATTATCGGACGTGAAATAATCGATTCGCGCGGCAATCCAACTGTTGAATGCGACGTGCTGCTGGAATCCGGCGTCATGGGCCGTGCCGCGGTACCATCGGGCGCGTCAACCGGTTCGCGCGAAGCGATTGAATTGCGCGACGGCGACAAGAGCCGCTATTTCGGCAAAGGCGTGTTGAAAGCCTGCGAAAACATCAATACCGAAATTTCCGAAGCCATCATGGGCCTGGATGCCAATGAACAGGCTTTTCTCGACCGCACCCTGATCGATCTCGACGGTACCGACAACAAGGCCCGTCTGGGCGCCAACGCCACGCTGGCGGTATCGATGGCCGTGGCCAAAGCCGCTGCCGAAGAATCCGGCTTGCCGCTGTACCGTTATTTTGGCGGTTCGGGTTCGATGCAAATGCCAGTGCCGATGATGAATGTCATCAATGGCGGCGCGCACGCCGACAACAATCTCGACCTGCAGGAATTCATGATCATTCCGGTCGGGGCACCGAGCTTCAAGGAATCGATTCGTTATGGCGCCGAAGTGTTCCATACCCTGAAAAAAATCCTGCATGAAAAGCGCCTGACCACGGCAGTTGGCGACGAAGGCGGTTTTGCTCCATCGGTCGACAACCATGAAGCTGCGATCAAGCTGATCATTCAGGCCATCGAGCAGGCTGGCTACGAGCCGGGCACGCAAATCGCACTCGGGCTGGATTGCGCGGCTTCCGAGTTTTACAAGAATGGCAAGTACCACCTCGACGGCGAAGGCCTGGCCCTGTCGTCATCCGACTTCACCAATTTGCTGGCAACCTGGTGCGACAAGTACCCGATCATCTCGATCGAAGACGGTATGGCGGAAAACGACTGGGAAGGCTGGGCAACGCTGACCCAGGCGCTGGGCAAGAAAGTGCAGCTGGTTGGCGACGATCTGTTCGTCACCAATACCAAGATCCTGCGTGAAGGCATCCAGAAGAATATCGCCAACTCGATCCTGATCAAGATCAACCAGATCGGCACCCTGACCGAGACCTTTGCCGCGATCGAAATGGCCAAGCGCGCCAACTACACTGCAGTCATTTCGCATCGCTCCGGTGAAACCGAGGATTCGACGATCGCCGATATTGCGGTTGGCACCAATGCATTGCAGATCAAAACCGGCTCGATGTCGCGTTCTGACCGCATGGCAAAGTACAACCAGCTGCTGCGCATTGAGGAAGACCTGGGCGATATCGCCAGCTATCCGGGTCGCAGCGCCTTCTACAATCTGCGTTAAAACCACACCATCCGGCCGGAATTTCTCCTGGCCGGATGCGTATCTGTTGACTATTCATCGGGGTGTGCCAATATGTCGTGTCCGCTACGATTGAGATTGCCGCAGCCTGGACTCGATCCTGTTGTGATGTATTTCCTTTCAAATTAACAGCCCCGCAGGTCCAGAAAGCCGATGCGCCTGATCACGATTTGCCTTGCCGCCTTGCTGGTGTTGGTCCAGTATCCCTTGTGGATGGGCAAGGGCGGCTGGCTGCGCGTCTGGGATCTGGATCAGCATGTCATGGCAGCCAAAAACCGCAATGAAGAATTAAAGGCCCGTAATGACAAGTTGCATTCCGAAGTGCGGGATCTGCGTGTCGGCACCGGTGCTGTCGAAGAGCGGGCCCGTTATGAACTGGGCATGATCAAGGAAAATGAGATTTTCATTCAAGTCCTTGAACCGAATAGTAAAACAGTTTCACAACAAGCCGTTTCTGCTGCCGTTCCCCCCTTGCGCTAGTCGCCTGTTTCAAGCTTTTTATTCACATTCCTTTAATCCATAAAGAGGATATGCTCGCCTTTTTAAGGATTGTTCATTAAAGAAATTGCAACTTTTAAAGTTTTTTCACATTTCTTGTGTATTAAGTATTGCCAACGGGAAATATTCTGACAAAATGAACAAAAGCACCGATATCGCCGGCAATGGTTGTGGCTGGGTAGCGAAAACGGTTGAAAAGACGGTTTTAGGGGGCAATCCGAGCTTGGCCGATCATACGTAGGAGACACCATCATGGTTTCCAATCCAACAGACGAGCTGCAATACGCCAATTCGCTTTCCGCAGCCAAGCGCCGAGAGATTCTGCACAGCCTGGTGCCGATTGCTTCCTGTGCTGCCAATGCACAGCTGGATGCGTTTTCCCTGCGTCTGACAAATGCGTTGATCGCGTTTTCCGAGCATTCTAACAATCCCAAGCAAGCCAATCTCTGTTTTGCCGGCGCCAGTCTGTTAAAGAAGAATACGTACGCCTATTATTACCTGGCTTCGGTGCGACTGGAGGAGTTGCTCAGGCAGGAAATCCAGGCGGTTTCCCACGAAAGCACTGCAATTCTGACTGAAACCAGTTCTGCCGGACTGACACTGGTTTCTTTTGCGGAAATGGACAACAAGGTTTTACTTGGTAATATTGCCCGGCCGCTGGTCGTCCAGTATTCAGATCAACTGGAAGCGCTCGGTCGCCGCCTGGCCTGCTTGTTCGACCGCGATGACCTGCCGTTGAATCAACATCCGTTCAGGCCCGAAAATTTCATGTCGGCGTTGAATGCGGCGTGGACAGAATTTGATCCCGATACGGAATCGCATCCACTGATATTGCCGTTGCTGCAGCCAGACGTGTTCCTGGACCTGGCGCCGATTCTGCAGGCACTCAATGAAGCGCTGATAGCACATGGCGTTCTGCCGTCATTGACTGACTCCTATCGCATCAAGAAAGCCAGTGAAGCGGCTGCTGCGGAAAAAAAGACCGATCCACCAGCCCAGAGCAGGCAGCTCCAGGGTGGCCCGCAGCAGGGTGGCCAGCAGCCGGGTGCGGGCGCCGAGCAATCGCTGCAGGCTGCCTTGCAAAACCATCTTTTGCAAATGACTGCAGTGAGCAATCAGTTGCTGGGCTTTTTATCCGGCATGCAAAAAAACTTGCTGGACCGGCAGTTGACCGGTTTGGCCGATCATGACCATTCGAGCACCGCGGTGCTTGCCAATATCAAGACCCAGGCGCCGCCCGGAGTCTTGACGCAAGTCGATGAAAACACCATCGATCTGCTGGCCAAAGTGTTCGACATGATTTTCCGCGATCAGAACATTGCGGCAGAAATGAAGGCCTTGATTGGATTGTTGCAGGTGCCGGTGCTGAAAGCGGCATTGATCGACAAGGAATTTTTTTTCAAGCAGGAACATCCGGCACGCCGCCTGGTAGAGTCACTGGCGCAATCGAGCATGGAATGGGATCGCCGCAGCGGCGAGAGCGCCCCGCTGTACCAGACCATGAAAAATATCGTCGAACGTGTGCAACAGGACTTCGATCAGGAAATTACGGTGTTTTCCGATGTCGTGTCGGACCTCGATTCGTTTGTCAAAGCTGCGGATACGGCATCGACCGAATCGCTGCAGGCGCCGATTTCGCGGGCCATAAAGAGAGAAAAATTAGGGCAAGCCACCAAAGTCGCAAAAAGCGAAGTCGCGATGCGGGTCGGCACCGGCGAAGTGGTGGCATTTGTCGAAACATTTTTAGAAAACAAATGGGTATCGGTGCTGACAGTGGCTTATACCCTGCAGGAAGAAAAGCCGCAGGCAGTCGCCAGTGCGATGGCTACCATGGACGATTTGATCTGGAGCGTGAAGCCAAAAATCACCATGGATCAGCGCAAGGAGCTGCTGGCCAAGCTGCCGTCGATCTTGTCACGGCTAAACAAATGGCTCAACGTCGTCAAATGGACAGAGGCTGATCGTGTGCAATTTTTTGCCGACCTCGCCGAGACGCATGCCTCTATCGTCAGGGCGCCGCTGCCTTTGACGCCGCAGCGTCAAATGGAGCTGGCGGTTGACATAGCCAGGCAGGCAGCCGAGCGGCGGCTGGCGAAATCGGCTGCAGTCGAGCCGGAACCTGCGGCCGACGAGTTCGATGCCATGATCAAACAACTTGAACGTGGGATATGGCTGAATTTTACATCCTCAGGCGGAGAGGTTAGAAAGGCCAAGCTGTCGTGGATTAGCCCGATGCGCAGCCTGTTTATTTTCACCAGCCACAAGAAGGAAGAGACTTTTCAGTTGTCTGATAACGAATTGGCGAAGAGATTCCGCGAAGGAAGGGTGCAGACGGTCTTGCTCAATGGCCTGGTCGACCGCGCCCTCAGTGAAGCCTTTGCCATCGGCGCCATCGGCGCCAACGACGCCAACATCAGCCAGAAATCGGCGGCGTAGAGGAGCGGCGCGCACGGGTATTGAGCAGGCGCGCTTCCACGTTTGTATGCTTCTGCAATCGGATGCCGGCGTGCGTCGTGCCGGTATCGGTGTGGCACATGTCAATGCTTGGCATGGCTAGGCACGTGGATTGCATCTGCCGATATATCTGTGGCAAACAACTGTGCACAGTCGACCGGGTCGAATTCGTAGTGCTGGCCGCAAAAATCGCAGTCGATCGCCAGTTTGCCGAGTTCCGACAGTGCCGATTCAACCTCTTCCCGACCCAGCATTTTCAGCATGCTGCTGACTTTTTCGCGCGTGCAGCTGCAGTGGAAAACCGGATGCTTGGGATCGAAGACCCGTATGGTCTCTTCCCAGAACAGGCGATGCATCAGAGTGCTGATATCGGTACTGAGCAATTCCTCGTTCTTCAGCGTCGAGGCCAGCATGACAGTACGGTTCCAGGTCTCCAGCGCATTGTCGAGCGGCGCCTCGCTGCCGCCTTCGTTCGGCAACTTTTGCAGCAACAAGCCCCGAGCAACCTGTTCGTCGGCGGCCAGCCATAACTTGGTATCGAGCTGTTCCGAGCGCAGCATGTAATTTTCAATCACCGTGGCAATCGAATCGCCGTCCAGCGGCACGATCCCCTGATACGTCTGTTGTCCCGGCAGCTTGTCCTTTGGATCGAGCGTGATCACAAAGCGGCCCTGGCCATGCACGTTCACCAGTTGCGGCAAGAGCGCATCGTCCTCGATCACCGCGTCCGGCGCCAGCTTGGCGGTGGCACGCAGGCGCAATTGGTCATCGCATTCGACCACCAGCAAGCGCAGTGGCCCGTCACCATGGATTTGCATGACGATCGAGCCGTTGAACTTCAGGTTAGCCGACAGCAGCGCTGCCGCCGACACCAGTTCTCCCAGTACGGTTCGCACCGCCTTCGGATAGGCGCGACGTGCCTGCACCTGACGCCAGGTATCGGAAATTTCGACCAGCTCGCCGCGCACTGCGGCATGCTCGAAAATAAATTTTTGCAACGTATCCATAAGGCCAGTTCAAATGTGTTCGGTCGTGGGTGCGCAGCGGTCTTGCAGACGGCGCAATTGTAAGACTAGTAAGCCAGTGGTCAACGTCTAACCGATGCGTTTCAATTTTTCCTTGAAAAGCTGGCCGCGCGCGACATAGTTGGCGGTATTGCCATGCATGCGGGTGATGTCTTCCTCGCTTAAGGTGCGCACTGCCTTGGCGGGCGAACCGATGATCAGCGAATTATCAGGAAATTCCTTGCCTTCAGTAACTAGGGCACCCGCACCAACCAGGCAATTCTTGCCGATTTTTGCGCCATTGAGAATCACCGCCTGGATACCGACCAATGCGCCGTCACCGATGGTGCAGCCATGCAGCATCGCCTGGTGGCCGACAGTGACGTTTTTCCCGACGCATAATGGTTGTCCGGGATCGGTATGCAGCACGCAACCTTCCTGAATATTGCTGTTTTCACTAACGGTGATCCATTCATTGTCGCCGCGAATCGTCACATTGAACCAGATGCTGGCATTGGCGTCGATTTTGGCCTTGCCGATGATATTGGCCGACTCGGCAATGTAAGCCGAGGGATCGATTTGCGGCACATGCTCGCCCAATTGGTAGATAGCCATAGATTTCCGTAGGATTTTTTAATTTTTCATCAATGTACAATTTGACTGCTACGGGTTTCCGTAGAATAGTCTTCATTTGTGGCAAACAGGAAAGCATTGGCAATCCTGTTTTTGTTTCGCCGTTTTCAACCGCACCATTTTACCGCCCCTCGCATGACTGCACCGAAAACCGCCAATGTTGCCATTGTTGCTAATTATTCAATGGAAATGCGCACAGCCGCGCTGCACTGGCTGAGTGAAGCAGGTCCGGCCGAGAAAGTCTCCGGTGTGACGGCATTGCGGCAGGCCTGGCAGGGCGGCGGCCTGCCGCTGGCGGCTGACGATCTGCTGGTGGCCAGCCAACCGATTCCCGGGCGCCCCGATCGACCGCTGCTGGTTGCCCCGTCGTCGGTCAAGCACCGCTCGATGCGTACCGTGGAAGGCCGCGCAGCATTGATCCATGCATTGGCGCACATCGAATTCAATGCGATCAATCTGGCGCTCGATGCGATCTGGCGCTTTGCGGCGATGCCGCCGGATTATTATGGCGACTGGCTGAAGGTTGCGGCCGAAGAAGCATTGCATTTTTCACTGCTGGCCGCCCATTTGAATGCACTTGGCTACGAGTATGGTGATTTCCCGGCGCATAACAGCCTGTGGGAGATGGCGGAAAAGACGCAGCACGATATTCTGGCGCGCATGGCGCTGGTGCCGCGTACGCTGGAGGCGCGTGGCCTGGATGCGTCGCCCGCAGTGCGGGCGAAACTTGCGCAAGCCGGTGATCACGATGCAGCGGGCATTCTCGACATCATCTTGCGCGACGAAATCGGCCATGTGGCAATTGGCAACTGCTGGTATGGCTGGTTATGCCAGCGCCGCGACCTTGATCCGCTGGCGACCTACGCCAGTCTGGCGGCATGCTTCAAGGCGCCACCGCTGCGCGGGCCATTCAATATCACAGCGCGCCGCCTGGCAGGATTTACCGAACAGGAGCTGGCAGCACTCGGTGCATGAACGCGCTTATCAACAAGTCAAATAACAGGCTTTCATGAATTTCGATCACTTTCCACAACAACGGCCGTTATTGACGGCACTGGCATTGTCGCTGGGCGCGGCGATTGCGCTGGGCCTGTCGCGCTTTTCGTATGGCTTGCTGCTGCCGCCGATGCGGGCCGACCTGGGCTGGTCTTACTTGCTGGCCGGCGCCATGAATACCGGCAATGCGCTCGGCTATCTGCTGGGCGCGTTATCGACCCCGTGGCTGCTGCGGCGCTTCAGCGCGCAGCGCCTGCTGGTCGCGGGCGCGGTCACGACTGCAGTATTCATGCTGTTGTCCGGTTTGGTCACAGCGACCGGCATGCTGATGATGCAGCGGATCCTGGCCGGCATTTCCAGTGCCTTCATTTTCATCGCCGGCGGCGTGCTGGCTGCGCGCCTGGGTACCCAGCACCCCGAGCGTGCCGGCTTTCTGATCGGCTTGTACTATGGCGGCACCGGTTTCGGGATCGCCCTGTCGGCGCTGCTGGTGCCGACGACGCTATCGGCGGCCCAGGCAAGTAATGTCGCCCATGGCTGGCAATGGCCGTGGCTGGCGATGGCGGCATTCTGCCTGCTTGCCACCTTCATCATGGCGCAGCCGATCCGCGCCATTCCCGAGGCAGCGCATGCACCCGGCCAGTCGCAGCCATTCAGATTGCAATCGTTCACGTTCGGCCTGACCGGATACTTCATGTTTGGTGTTGGTTATATCGGCTACATGACCTTCGTGATTGCGCTATTGAAGCAGCAGGGAATGCAGCCGCCGACCATTACCGTGTTCTACACCTTGCTTGGTCTGGCGGTGGTGGCGTCATCTCGTATCTGGGCCGGCATGCTGGACCATTTCAAGGGCGGTCAGTCGCTGGCGATTTTGAACGGGCTGCTGGGCGCGGCGACAATCCTGCCGGCATTGACCGCGTCGGTGCCGGTAGTATTTTTTTCGGGTTTGCTGTTTGGTGCAGTGTTCCTGTCGGTGGTTGCATCGACTACCGCACTGGTGCGCCACAACCTGCCGCCGCAATCCTGGTCGGCCGGCATCAGTGCCTTTACCACGGTGTTTGCGTTGGGTCAGATCGTCGGGCCGACAGTGGTAGGATGGATCGCGGACGGAGCCGGTGGACTGGAACAGGGATTGATTTTTTCAGCGCTGGCATTGTTTGTCGGTGCAGTGCTGGCAACGCGCCAGCGTACGCTGCATTCGGCTGCCGGTAACTGACGAGAAGTCATGCGCAGGCAGTCCAGTCATGCGCAGGCAGTCCGTTCGTCAGTCGAATTCATTTTTTTTGCGCTTGATTATAAAAAGAATAAATTTCTATATTGAAATTGATTCAATTTAAGGCGTAAATTCTTCCCCTGTGTATCGTAGTAGTACGGTACTGCTACAACACCGTGCGCTGGCTGCGCCTGTCATACTGTTTCAATCTGTCAGATGCATCTGACGCAGCACCTGCTGCCAGATGTCATGGGCGCCTGCGATTTTGGCGGCGACGGTGATGCAGTGGTTTCTGACGAAGGAGCGCAAATGCAAAAGAAAACCCTGACGCTTGCCTTGCAGGGCGGCGGCTCGCACGGCGCATTTACCTGGGGTGTGCTGGACCGCTTGCTGGAAGATGAGCGGATTAACATTGAAGGAATCAGCGGCGCCAGTGCCGGTGCAATGAATGCGGTGGCGCTGGCACACGGCTGGACAGCCGGCGGGCGCGATGGTGCGCGCCAGGCCTTGAAGGATTTCTGGGACAACGTCGCCAGCAAGCGGCCATTTAGCATGGTGGCGGAGGGCGAGTACACTGCCGACACCATCGTTGCCAACTCGCAGCCGGCGCCCGGCCTGAATGCCTTGCTGTCGCTGACCAGGTTCTTTTCCCCTTATCAGTTGAATCCGTTTGACATCAATCCGCTGCGCGACATGCTGGCAGCGCAAATCGATTTCGAGCGCCTGCGCGCAGAATGTCCGCTCAAGTTATTCATCGCCACCACGCATGTCAACAGCGGCACGCTCAAGCTGTTTCGCACCAGTCAACTGACGCTGGAAATGCTGCTGGCGTCGGCGTGCCTGCCGGCGATCCATCATGCCGTGGAAATCAATGGCGAGGCATACTGGGATGGCGGATTTACCGCCAATCCGCCGCTGTTTCCACTGCTGCATCAATGCAGGGCCAAAGATATCATGGTGGTCTTGCTGCATTCGGCCAAGCATACCGGCGTACCGGTCACGGTCAATGATATTCAGAGCCGGCTGACGGAAATTGGTTTCAATGCGGCGATCTCAACCGAATTGCAGGCAATTGCGTTGGCAAAGCGCGAAGCGCAGCGCAGTCTGTTTGCATTCGGTCGGCTCGAGCGGCGACTACGCGGTTTGAACATCCATTCAATCGCGTCGCAGGAATTCCTGGGACAGCTGAGCAGCCTGAGCAAACTCAACACCCAGGCGCCATTCCTGCAAGCCTTGCGCAATGAAGGCAGGGAGCAGACCGAGCAATGGCTGGACAAACACTTCCAGCATATCGGCATGCGCTCTTCATTCAATCTGGCCCATTTTCTGCACTAGGCATGTCACCTGCTGCGGCATGCGTTTCCTGGAATCGTTCTTCTTCCAGCAGCCGCAATACCCGGCGCTGCACCTTGCCGGTGGTGGTCATCGGCAGTTCATCGATGAATTCGATTTCTTTCGGATATTCGTAGGGTGCCAACCGGCTGCGCACATGCGTCTGCAACTGCGCAATCAGGCTGTCGTCGGCCAAGCGGCTGCGCCTGACCCCCGGCGCCAGCACGATATACGCCTTGACGATGTTGCCGCGTTCCGCATCCGGCTTGGGCACCACCGCAGCATTGGCGACCGCGCGGTGCGAGCACAGGCAATTCTCGATTTCCGCCGGGCCGATCCGATAGCCGGCGGCCTTGAACATGTCGTCGCCCCGACCCTGGTACCACAGGTAGCCGTCTTCATCCATCAACGCCAGGTCGCCGGTGCGACACCAGTCACCTGAAAATTTGGCGGCGGTGGCTTCAGGATTGTTCCAGTAGCCGAGAAAGAAAATCGGGTCGGCGTGGCCGTGGATATCGGTGCGGTGGATCGCCACTTCGCCGATTTCGCCGGCCGTGACGATTTCGCCGGCCTCATCGATGAGTGCCACGCGATGCCCGGGGTAGGGCCGCCCCATGCTGCCCGGCCTGGCTGGCCAGCGCTGGCTGCTGTTGCCAACGATGTAATTCATTTCAGTCTGACCAAACATTTCATTAATGGTAATGCCGAGGGCGGTTCTGCCCCAATTGAAAACCGCCTCGCCGACGGCCTCGCCGGCACTCATGATAGCTCGCAGCTTGAGCGCGTATTTTTCACGAGGAACGGGAAACGCCTTCATCATCATTTTCAGCGCGGTGGGAAACAGGAAAGTATTGGTGACGCGGTATTTTTCCAGCAAATAGAAAGCCGTCTCGGCGGAAAAGCGTCCACGATAACCGACAATCGGCTTGCCAAAATAAAGCGTTGGCAGCAGCGCATCCATCAAGCCGCCAGTCCATGCCCAGTCTGCCGGCGACCAGAACACATCGCTATCCTGCGGAAACCAGTTTTGCGACGCGACAAATCCCGGCAGATTGCCAATGACTGCACGATGCGGCAATAGCGCGCCCTTGGGTGCACCGGTGGTTCCGCTGGTATAGATCAGGATCGCGGGATCGTCGGCCCGGGTTGCCACTGGCGTGAAGGACTCGTCCGCCGTAGCGATTGCCGTGTGCCAGTCGTATAAATCCGGTCCGCTGCAGTCGACGGCAATCACGTGCAACAGTGCCGGACAATTGGCGCGCGCCGCGCACAGGTTGGCCAGTCCGGCGGCATCGACGATGGCCAGCATTGCTTCGCTGTCCTGCAGCCGGTATTCAAGGGCGTCCGGGCCGAACAGCGTTGATAACGGCATGGCGATGGCACCCAGTTGGTGGCAGGCGATATGGGCAATCGCCGCTTCCGGGCGCTGCGGCAAGATGATGGCAACCCGCTGACCGCGTACCACGCCCAATGCCTGCAATACATGCGACAGGCGGTTGGCGCCATTCTGCAGTGCCTGGTAAGTCAGGACGCTGGCATTGCCGGATTCATCTTCATAATGAATGGCAACCCGGGCCGTATCCTGAGCCCAGCGGGTGCAGCAGGCAGCGGCGATATTGAACTGTTCCGGCACATGCCAGTAAAAGCTTTCGTACAGCGCTGGGTACTCGTCTGTCGGCAAATCGGCAGTAGCGGATGACATGCAAGCTCCTATATAATAGTACGATCGTTCTATTAATCAAAAGACCATTTCCGCGTTGCGGCTTGGCCAGAATGACATTTATTCACAGCATTGCTTTTCACGCTAGCGTACATGAAACCATCTCTTTCCGAATTCATTAAGATCCGCGGCCTTAACTATCATACCCGGCAATGGGGTCATCAAAACGCACCGAAGCTGTTCATGCTGCATGGCTGGATGGATGTGTCGGCATCCTTTCAATTCGTCGTCGACTGCCTGCAGCAGGATTGGCATGTGATTGCGCCGGACTGGCGCGGCTATGGCTTGTCGCAGCGCTCCGGCAGTGACAGTTACTGGTTTGCCGATTATCTGGGGGATCTGGATGCAATTCTGGATCATTACGCGGCGGATGAGGCAATCAATTTGCTCGGCCATAGCATGGGCGGAAACGTTGCATGCATGTATGCAGGGGTGCGACCGGCAAGAATCGGCAAGCTGGTCAATCTGGAAGGATTCGGCATGCCGCCGACCCAGGCGCAGCAGGCCCCGGTTCGCTATGCGCAGTGGCTGGATGTGTTGCGCGATCGGCCGGCAATGCGAAGTTACCCATCGCAGAGTAAAGTGATTGCACGCCTGCAAAAAACCAATCCGCGTCTGACTGCAGAACGCGCTGAATTTTTATCTGCCCATTGGGCTGCGCCAAATGCACTTGGCCAGTGGGAAATTCTGGGTGATCCGGCGCATAAGCAAGTCAGTCCCTTGCTGTATCACGTGGATGAGGTACTGGCATGCTGGCAGGAAATTTCTGCTCCGGTATTGTGGGTGGAAGCTGCCGAGACCGATGTCTGGCGCTGGATCGGGCCAAAACAGCAGGCGCGTGCCGAAATCGATCGTCGCATTGCCTGTATCCCGCGCGTCAAGGCGGTGTCGATACCGGATGCCGGCCATATGCTGCATCACGACCAGCCGGAGATGATCGCTGACGCAATCGAAGCATTTCTGACGCACGCATAACAACATGGTTTTACGACGGGCATTGCCGCAGCGGCGGCGCGGCAAGCCGCGTACAATGAAAACATGACGCCTTTTATTGCACAAGCATGTTGAATATTGACCTTCATTGCCATTCCAGCCGGTCCGATGGAGTGCTGGCGCCGGCGGAGGTAGCGGCGCGCGCCAAAGCCAAGGGTGTGGATGTATGGGCACTGACCGATCATGATGAAGTCAGCGGCATTGCCGAAGCACGCGAAGCTGCGGCTGCGCTCGGTCTGCAATATGTGCCCGGGGTGGAAATCTCGGTGACCTGGGCCAGTGAGACAGTACATATTCTCGGATTGCAGATCGATGAAACCGATCCGGTCCTGTTGCAGGGTTTGGCGGCAACCCGGGGCGGGCGGGCGCTTCGCGCGCAGGAAATGGCCGATCAACTGGAAGCGGTCGGTATTCCGCATGCATTTGACGGCGCACTGAAATTTGTCGGCAATCCGGATCTGATTTCTCGTACCCATTTTGCACGTTACCTGATCGAAATAGGTATCTGTGCCGATATCCGTGAAGTGTTCCGTCATTATCTGATCCAGGGCAAGCCAGGGTATGTGCCGCATCGCTGGGCAACTCTAACGGATGCGGTAAAGTGGATTCGCAGCGCCGGCGGGGTAGCAGTGGTCGCCCATCCGGGGCGCTACAAATTCACGGAGTTGCAACAGCATGCATTGCTGACAGAATTCAAGCATGCAGGGGGAATTGGCATTGAAGTCGTGACCGGCAGCCATACCGTCGATCAATACGATGTGTATGCGCAGGTGGCAGCCAAGCATGGACTGCTGGCCTCGCGCGGTTCCGATTTTCATGGTCCGGACGAGTCGCATATCGAACTGGGTGCCTTGCCATATCTGCCGAAGTCGGTGACGCCAATCTGGCATAATTGGAATCTCTGAGAAAACCTCACTTTCGTTTCTGGAAAATCTGAGCCAAATTAGCTTGGTCTGCTTGAAATTTGTGAAAAAATCCATACTTACGTGATGGTTTCTAACATGGAGCTTTTGATATGAAGCGTATTTTTCTGTTTGTTGCCACCAACATTGCCGTGATTGCGGTGATGACCGTGGTGTTGAGGCTGTTGGGCGTGGACCGGTTCCTGACCGCCAATGGCCTGAACCTGCCAATGCTGATGGTGTTTTCACTGGTGGTCGGCTTCACCGGTTCCATCATTTCGCTGTTGATCAGCAAACCGATGGCGAAATGGTCGACCGGTGCGCAGGTCATCGAATCGCCCTCCAATTCGACCGAACTGTGGCTGGTCGATACCGTCGGCAAGCTGGCTCAGAGCGCCGGCATTACCATGCCGGAAGTGGCCATTTACCAGGGTGAGCCAAATGCCTTCGCCACCGGTGCCTTCAAGAATTCGGCGCTGGTCGCGGTATCGACCGGGTTGCTGGAATCGATGACCAAGGAAGAGGTCGAAGCGGTGCTCGGCCATGAAGTTGCCCATGTCGCCAACGGCGACATGGTAACCATGATGCTGATCCAGGGCGTGGTTAATACCTTCGTGGTATTCCTGTCGCGAGTGGTCGGCTATGCAGTCGACCGCGCGCTTTCGCGAGGAAACGGCGACGGGCCGGGAGTCGGTTACATGGTGACCGTGATGGTGTCGCAAATCGTGTTCGGGATTGCCGCATCGATGATCGTTGCCTGGTTTTCGCGCCACCGCGAATTCCGTGCCGATGCCGGCGCGGCCAAGTTGCTCGGCAGCCCGCAGCCGATGATCCATGCGCTGGCACGTCTGGGAGGACGGGAACCGAGCAGTCTGCCGCAATCGCTTGCGTCACTGGGCATCAACGACAAGCCAGGATTCATGGCGCTGTTTTCCACCCATCCACCGATTGAACAGCGGATCGCCGCACTGAGCGGCCAGCGATAATCAATTACCCCTTCTTGACGGCGGCGGCGAAAGCTGCCGCCGTAATTTTTTATGAGCCAATTTTTTCAGCTTCATCCGGATAACCCGCAGCTGCGCCTGATCAAGCAGGCCGCCCAGATCGTGCATGCCGGCGGGATTGTCGCCTTGCCGACAGATTCCTGCTATGCGCTGGTTTGTCATCTTGACGACAAGGATGCGGTGACGCGTTTGCGGCGCATCCGCGGTGTCGATGACAAGCATCACCTGACCCTGTTGTGCCGCGACCTGAGCGAAATTGCCCAATATGCACGGATCGACAACAGCCAGTACCGTCTGCTGAAGTCGGCTACGCCCGGACCGTATACCTTCATCCTGGAAGCCACCAAGGAAGTACCGCGCCGCTTGAGTCATCCGTCGCGCAAGACGATCGGCCTGCGGGTGCCGGAAAACCCGATTGCCCACGCGCTGCTGGCGGAGCTGGGGCAGCCGTTGTTGGGAACAACGTTGATCTTGCCGCAGGAAGATTTGCCGCTGACCGATCCGGAACTGATTCGCGACCGATTGGAGCGTCAGATCGAGCTGGTGATCGATGGCGGTGCCTGCAGCCTGGAGCCGACTTCGGTGATCGATCTGAGCGGGGAGACGCCGCTGTTGATACGGCAAGGGCGCGGTGATGTTGCCATGTTCGGCTTGTAGGCTTGGCATGACAAGTCGGCATGCAAGCGCAGCCAATCATGCATCAGATATGGTCCTGTTACCATATTGTGTGGCACCGGTGTTGGCGGTTTGATGACATTCAATCCATTATCCCCGTATTCTTCCATCAAGCCTGTGGTTGGCGTCTGCTAAAATCCTCTGATGAACGAGCTTATTCAAAATTTTTCCGTCTACGTCTTACCCATTCTGTTTGCGATTACCCTTCATGAAGCCGCGCATGCATATGCGGCCAAGTATTTCGGTGATTCGACTGCCTATCTGCAGGGACGCATGAGTTTGAATCCGATCCGGCACATCGATCCGATCGGCACCCTGCTGATTCCGATCCTGTTGTATGTTGTCGGCAGTCCGTTCCTGTTTGGCTATGCCAAGCCGGTGCCGGTGGACTGGGGCCGGCTGCGCAAACCCAAGCGCGACATGGCATGGGTCGCGCTCGCCGGCCCGGCAGTAAACCTGGTGATGGCATTGATGTGGCTAATACTCTATACAGTACTGTCGGCCATGCAGATCGACGAGCCTTTTTTCCTGAAAATGGCGCAAGCCGGCATACTGGTGAATCTTGTGATTTTTGCCCTTAACCTGTTCCCGCTGCCGCCGCTGGATGGTGGGCGCATCATGTTCAGCATTCTGCCGAACCAGCTTGCGTTCAAATATGGCAAGCTTGAACCGTATGGGTTTTTCATCCTGCTGGCGCTGCTTTTTCTGCAAGTATTAAAATACTGGATGGTGCCTGTCATGATCGCGGCAGAAACACTTCTGCATGTCCTGATCTCTCCGTTGACCTTTTTACTGAACTGATACCACGCCTATGTACCCCGATCGCGTCGTTTCCGGCATGCGCCCCACGGGTGCGCTCCATCTGGGCCATTACCATGGCGCCCTGAAAAACTGGGTCAAGATGCAGGCCGAATTGCCCTGCCTGTTTTTCGTCGCCGACTGGCATGCCCTGACCACCCATTACGACGATCCGAGCCAGATTGAAACCAGCACCTGGGACATGGTGATCGACTGGCTGGCAGCCGGTGTCGATCCAGAGAAATCGACCATCTTCATCCAGTCGAAGGTGCCGGAACATGCAGAATTGCATTTGTTGTTGTCGATGATGACGCCGCTCGGGTGGCTGGAACGGGTGCCGACCTACAAGGATCAGCAGCAAAAGCTGGCCGAGCGCGACCTGTCGACCTATGGCTTTCTCGGTTATCCGCTGCTGATGTCGGCCGACGTGCTGCTGTATCGTGCCAGCATGGTACCGGTGGGCGAAGATCAGATTCCGCATGTTGAAATCATGCGGGAGATCGCACGCCGCTTCAATCACATGTATGGCAAGGAACCGGGCTTCGAGCAGAAAGCGCAGGAAGCGGTGAAGAAACTGGGTGGCAAGCAAGCCAAGCTGTATGGCGAATTGCGTACCGCCTATCAGGAGCAGGGCAAGCATGAAGCGCTCGATCAGGGCAAGGCATTGCTCGATGCTGCCCAAAGCATCAGCGCGATCGACCGCGAGCGGCTATTCGGCTATCTGGCCGGCACCCGCAAGGTGATTTTGCCGGAGCCGCAGGTGCGATTGACCGAAGCGTCTCGCCTGCCGGGGCTGGATGGCCAGAAAATGTCGAAAAGCTATGGCAATGCGATTGCGCTGCGTGAAGACCGGGAGACGGTGACCAAGAAAATGCGCACCATGCCCACCGATCCGGCGCGGGTGCGCCGCACCGATCCGGGCAATCCGGAAAAATGCCCGGTATGGCAACTGCATCAGGTCTATTCCGACCAGGCGACCCGCGACTGGGTGGTCAAGGGCTGCACCTCGGCCGGTATTGGTTGCCTCGAATGCAAGCAGCCGGTGATCGATGCGGTGCTGCAGGAACAGGAGCCGATGCGGGAACGCGCCCAGCGCTATCTGGACGACCCGGCGCTGGTGCGCGCAATCGTCGCAGAAGGCTGCGTCAAGGCGCGCGCACTGGCTCAGGAAACCATGCGCGACGTGCGGGACGCGATGGGGCTCGGCTACAAGTAGCGCGGGCAGACCATGTCCTCCCCAGTCGAATCGCGCACGAAAGGATGCCATGCGGATTCTAGTCAGGCATCGGACTGGGTGGCACGCTTTGCCCCGCTGATTCCGCACGGCGAGGTACTTGATCTGGCATGCGGCAGCGGCCGTCACAGCCGGCTACTGGCGGCGATCGGGCAGCAGGTGATGGCGGTCGACCGCGATGCCGATGCACTGCGCACGCTTGCCCAGCCGGGAATCATCACGATGCAAATCGACCTGGAAAGCGGGGCAGCGGATGCCTGGCCGTTTGCGCCTGAGCGCTTTGCCGGGATTGTAGTGACCAATTATCTGCACCGTCCATTGTTCGCAGCCATGCTGGCAAGTCTTTGCACCGGCGGGGTCTTGATTTATGAAACCTTTGCAAGCGGTAATGAACAGTTTGGCAAGCCGTCGAATCCGGATTTTCTGCTGCAGACGGGCGAATTGCTGGATGTCGTGCGCAGCGGGGTGCCGCCACTAAGGGTGATTGCCTTTGAAGATGGTTATGTCGACATGCCCAAACCGGCCATGCTGCAGCGTATTTGTGCAGTCAAGACCGGTTGCAGGCCCGATTCACATGCCGTGATTGGACCGGTCCTGCGGATTTCCCGCTGATTGGCAGCCTGAACTGCCCCACGGTGACAGGCGATCCGCTACAATCGTAACTTTCCATTTTTCCGTTTCCAAATTTCACCATGATTCAGGGAAGCATTGTAGCGATTGTCACCCCCATGCATGCCGACGGCAGTCTGGATATGCCGGGCTTGCGCCAATTGATCGATTGGCATATCGCCGAAGGTACAGATGGTATCGTCATTGTCGGCACGACTGGCGAATCCCCGACTGTAACGGTCGATGAACATTGTGAGCTGATCAAGGTGGCGGTCGAGCACACGGCAAAACGGATACCGGTAATTGCCGGCACTGGCGGCAATTCGACTGCCGAAGCGATCGAACTGACCAGGTTTGCAAAAAAGGTCGGTGCCGACGCATCATTGCAAGTCGTGCCTTATTACAATCGCCCGACTCAGGAAGGCATGTATCAGCACTTCCGGAAAATCGCCGAAGCGGTTGGGTTGCCGGTGATTTTGTATAACGTTCCAGGTCGTACCGTTGCCGACATGGCCAACGACACCATTGTCCGTCTGGCGCAAGTGCCGGGTATCATCGGCGTGAAAGATGCGACCGGCAACATTGGTCGCGGCACCGACCTGATTCGCTTGGCGCCCAAGTCGTTTGCGGTTTATTCCGGCGACGATGCAACTGCGATGGCTTTGATGTTTTGCGGTGCGAAGGGCAATATTTCCGTGACGGCGAATGTTGCGCCGCGCGCGATGCATGACTTGTGTGTGGCAGCCATGCAGGGCGAAACAGGTAAGGCAATTGATATTAATAATCGGCTCTTGCCCCTGCATAACAAGCTGTTTGTCGAGCCGAATCCGGTGCCGCTGAAATGGGCAATGGAACAGATGGGGAAAATTCCCTCCGGTATCCGTTTGCCTCTGGTACCGCTCGCAGCAGAATTTCACGATACTGTCCGCCAGGCATTACGCGAAGCGGCTGTATTACAATAGGCGTCTGGCCGCATCACGGCTGTTTGATTTCACCCGGTTTCCTAACTTGTAACGATATGATTATTAGCAAGAACTTTTCTTCACTGCAAGTCTCTTCCTCCACCCGTACCCTATTGGGAGCAGCTATCCTGATTGGCGTTTCAGGATGCAGCGGTTCCTTGAGTTCGATGCTGGAGCCGGATCGGGTCGATTACAAGAGTGCCGGCAAGGCGCCGGTGAGGACACTGGAAATACCGCCCAATCTGACCCAGTTGCAGCGTGAAAATCGCTATTCGGTGAATGATAATAATCGCGGTACGGCCACGGCATCCGGCTATACATTGCAGCAACAGGGCGGCACCGCGTCGACCAGTGCTGCGACATCTGCAACCGTCGCCCCGGGTGCTGCGGCAGATATGCGGGTTGAGCGTGCCGGTAACCAGCGCTGGCTGGTTATCAAGCAGACGCCTGAAGTGCTGTGGCCGCAAATTAAGGATTTTTGGCAGGAATCCGGATTCCTGATCAATGTTGAGATGGCCGATGCCGGCGTAATTGAAACCGATTGGGCAGAAAGCCGCTTGAAGGTTCCGCAGGGCAATGTTCGTAGCTTCCTGGGCAAGGCCCTGGATTCGATTTACGATACCGGCCTGCGCGATAAATTCCGTACCCGGCTGGAACGTTTGGCTGATGGCTCGACTGAAATTTACATCAGCCACCGTGGTGCGCAGGAAGTATTTACCGGTACCACCGGTAATGGCAAGGAGTCCACCATGTGGACGACCCGTCCTTCGGATCCGGAATTGGAAGCGCAGTTCTTGTCCAGAATGATGACCAGGCTGGGAGCCGAGGAAGTCAAGGCCAAGGCGACAGTGGCGAATGCATCGCCGATGCAGGCACGTGCCAAATTGGTCAAGACAGCGGATCGTGCCTATGTCGAGGCCGATGAAAGCTTTGACCGCGCATGGCGCCGGGTCGGACTGGCACTGGACCGTGTCGGCTTTACGGTCGAGGATCGCGACCGTACGCAGGGCGTGTATTTCGTGCGCTATGTCGACCAGGAGCGCGATGCGCAAAACAAGTCTGCGGCAGAGCAGGGCTTCTTCTCGAAACTGTTTTCATTCGGCTCAAAGAATGATCCCAAGACGGCACAGCGTTATCGCGTCTCGGTCAAGCAGGCCGGCTCAGGCAGCCAGATCGAAGTCTTGAATGCGGAAGGACGGACAGATACAACGGCGACCGCAGGCCGCATCCTCTCATTACTCAATGAGCAACTGAAATAATCGACGCGTCAAGCGAGCGATGCCTATTTGTTTATAGCTGACCATTGAAGTTTGCCAGCCTGGGCAGCGGCAGCGAAGGAAATGCGTTACTGATTTCCGCCGCTGCCGGCGCCACCCGCACCACCGTGATGCTCGATTGCGGTTTCGCGATTCGCGAAACCGAACGGCGCCTGGCCCGATTGGGCATGACCGCTGCCGATCTGAGCGGGATCCTGGTCACGCACGAGCATCAAGACCATGTTGGCGGCGTCTTCAAATTCGCCCGGCGCCATGGCGTTCCGGTCTGGCTTAGTTACGGTACTTATCAGGCAGTGCACAAAGACTGCCGCGACGTTACCCTGCATTTTTGCCGCGATGGCGATCGACTGGCGATCGGCGGACTGGAAATCATGCCCTATACTGTGCCGCATGATGCAAGGGAACCAATCCAATATTGTTTATCCGATGGCCACCGAAAGCTGGGTGTGTTGACCGATGCCGGCCAGGCGACGCCCCATCTGGTGCAGGCGCTGGGCGGCTGCGATGCCTTGATGTTGGAGTGCAATCATGACCGCCAAATGCTGGCAGACTCTAATTATCCAAGTTCACTGAAAAAACGCATCGGTGGCGCGTACGGGCATCTGTCCAATGAAACCTCGGCGGAAATTCTGAAGGCGATTAATCGCGTGCGTCTTAAAAAAGTTATCGGCGCACATTTGAGCAAGCAAAATAATACGCCCGATCTGGCGTTGCAGGCGTTACTGTCAGCTTTGGAAAGCACCACGATCGAGGTGGCGATTGCATGCCAGGAAGAGGGATTTAACTGGATATCGCTGGCAAACTAAGCGCTGGCAAACTAAGTTGCGGCATTCATAAAATAAAAAAGCCGACCCGAAGGTCGGCTTTTTCAAGCATCGTTGCTAATTACTTAGCGGCCGCGCCAGGAGCACCAGGAGCACCGGTAGCGCCAGTTGCGCCGGTAGCGCCAGTTGCGCCGGTAGCACCAGATGCGCCGGTAGCGCCAGTTGCGCCGGTGTCGCCAGCAGCGCCAGTAGCAGCAGTGGTGGTGGTGGTGTCAGCAACGGTTGTGGTGGTTGTTTCAGCAGCAGTCGTGGTGGTGACTTCAGCTGGAGCGACGGTTGCGTCAGCAGGAGCTTCGTCTTTTTTGCCGCAAGCAGCCAGAGCCAGAGCCAACAGGGATGCGATCAACAGAGTCTTTTTCATGGATTTTCCTTCTAAATTAAATAAATTTGCAAATGAAGTACATAAGTTTGCGATGAATAATTACCGGTAATTATCGCTCTTTAGGGCGCTTTCGCATGCTTACAGACCAGTTGGTGCAGTGCGACACAACGAAACCTTCCTAACTCGATATTATAACGTGTTTTTTTTCATAATGACAAAATGGCTTTCTTCTTGTTAACTAAGTATTTGTACAACTACAACAAATAGTCATCCGGTTATTATTTGAGAAATGTCAGGCATTGCGAAATTGCGATCTGCGCTGCGCTGATTTTGTGTTAAGCCCGAAGTCGTTAAAGCAATTCCACCCAGCCATCCTGATACCAGAGATGCAGCGTTTCCACGACATCGATGGAGGCTGGGGCGAAGTGCGCGCCATCGAGCTGGCGTGTATCGGCCAGCATAATCAGCGGTGCCTTATCAGCCCGCCCGGCGGCTAATGATTCGCCGTTAATAAAGATATGCTTTCCCCGATACAGCATCTGTGTTTTGCGCGATAGCCGCAATCCCTTCTTGCCCGCAGCTTTTGCAAAACGTTCGACATTGAGTGGGCGAGATGGTGCATCAAAATACACGCTCGCCTTGGGTTCGGATAAGTATTCACCCAAGAAAATCGTCATGTCATCATCGGTAAACTGGATTTTTTTCAGTTGATCGGTGATTTTCTTCAGCAATGAGGTATCGATTTGTGCCGGATGACGGGTTGGCGCTAAATCCGGGTCGGCATACCGGCCAGGCAGGCTGACGGTTTCCATCATGAATTGCAAAAAGCCTTCGCCCAGCTCCTGGTAAGACGGTGCACGGAAGCCAACTGAATAAGTCATGCATTCTCCCAGCGCCACACCGTCATGGGCATAATGCGGCGGCAGGTACAACATGTCACCCGGCTCCAGCACAAATTCCTGTTCCGGCTCAAAATGCTGCAGGATTTTCAATGGCATGCCATCGACTAGGGTCAGATCCTTTTGGGCACCGATTCGCCATTGTCGCCGACCTGCAGCCTGCAACAAAAACACATCGTACGAGTCAAAATGAGGACCGACGCCGCCGCCATCGGCTGCATAGCTGATCATCAGGTCATCCAGACGGGCGTCCGGTATGAAGTTGAATCGTCGCAATAAGTTGTCTGCAGCATCCAGATGCAAATTGACGCCCTGTACCAGCATGGTCCAGTTGCTCTTGGTGCGCGACGGCAGTTTCGGCAAGGGACCGTGCGCCATTTCCCATTGCCGATTGAAATGTGTAATCAGGCGTGACTCGACATCTTCTTGGCGAGCGAGCTCGAACAGGGCTTCGGCGCTCAGCACAGGCTGGAAATCCGGGATGGCCTGGCGGATCAGCAAGGGTTTCTTATGCCAGTAATCGCGCAGGAATTGCGCCGGCGTGATCGCGCCGAATAAAGAAGGTTTTTTCATCGCGACATTATATAGGCAGGGCCCTAGTAGTCAGTCAAGCTGAATCGACAGGAATCAATCGCGTCTTTTTCCGCCTGGCGTGTTGCTCGCGTTGCATGGCTCGCCATGCGGCCTCCTCGTCCTGGCAGGACGCATAGGCGCTTGCAAGCGCATACCGTGATGCCGGCAAATGGCAGGCCATTCGCAACCCCTGCATCCCCCTTGCCGGACGAAAAAATCCATCGATTTCTTTTCCTGCCAATTCAACCGGACTGACTACTAGTCGCAATACACCAGCGTGTGAATTGGTGACCATTTGGCGGGATCGGGGTCGGGCTTGGTATAATCTTGCGCATTATTCAATGAAAGGATTGACGATGAAGATTGCCAAGAACACGGTCGTGACCGTGCACTATAAACTGTCAGATGCGCAAGGCAATCTGATCGAGGAAAGCCGTGAGCCGATGGTGTATTTGCATGGCGGCTATCAAAATACGTTGCCGAAAATCGAGGAAGCGCTGGAAGGCAAGGAATCCGGTTTTGAAACCTTGCTTCAGGTTGAGCCGGAAGATGCGTTCGGCGAATACGATGCAGAACTGGTCAAGATCGAGCCGCGCAACCGGTTGCCGACGCCATTGGAAATCGGCATGCAGTTCGAGGGCACGCCTGACGAAAATGACGACCAGCAGGAATCCCTGCTGTTTACCGTCACCGATATTGCCGATGATAAAGTGGTATTGGATGGCAATCATCCGTTGGCCGGTATCGCGTTGCGCTTCAATCTGAATGTCGCGCAAGTGCGTGCCGCAACCGATGAAGAAATGGCGCATGGCCATGTGCATGGCGAGCATGGCCATCACCATGAAGGCCACGACGACGAAGGCGATGAATATCGCAGCGTGCCGGTGCAGTAATTTTTCCCCAGGCGTGCCGCAGGTGCTCTCGGCCGCTGTTAATTAGCTGGGCTGCGGTTAAATAAGCTGGCTGCCCCGCCTTGCGGGCGGCCAGCGCAATTGCTTGATCGGCACGCTTATTTTGTACCCGGCTCCGGTTTTTCTGCCGACCCGGCACTGACGCTGAATAGCAGTGGGCGCGTTGGCGAAGTCTGGACGCTGATCCAGGCCGATTCCACTGCCAGGTCACCGAGGTTATTGGTCCACCGGATATTTTCCCCAGCTGACTTGGGCGTCGACCGATCCTGATTGTGTACCAATAATATGGGGCCTGGAAACCGGGTTGCCAAGGCTACCATCTGCTGGCGGATTTCACCGAAGCCATCACGCTGATTGCTTGCTTTGGGCGGTGGGGTAAGCGGGCTGCCATCGCAAAAAATCACGATGCCGCGATGTTTGCTACGCTTGGCATACATGACGATCCGCTGCAGCCAGTCGCGATTGGCCATCAGGCGATCTTCAAATTCGCTATTGCGCCCGGCGGCGTTCAGGTAACGGTTGTTATTAGCCGGCAGATTGATTGTGGCAAACATGATGCCGCCGACTTCCCAACGGGCATTTTCTGCAAAGTCGCGGAATTTCGCATTGGTGGATTGTCTTATCAGTGGAATCTTGCTGGCACCTAAAGACATGTCGTCTGCGAAAAACAATTCCCGCAAGCGGTTCAGACGTTCCAGGGCTGCTGATCGATCGTTACGGTAGCGGCAATCGCTCCAGTCACTTGCCGCCAGCGATACGATGACGCCATTCTTTGCCTGGTTCAACACCGAACGGCGGTGCTCGTAAATTTGATCGGTACAGGGTTCAATGCCGGACTTGATGCCACCTACTACCACAAAGGCCAGATTTTCCTGATCCATGTCGCGCAAGGCCTGCTGCAGGTCCGATTCATCGGCCAAGGCATCGCCAAACGGGTGCGCCACAAACCCGAAGGCAAAGCCATCCGCTGCCGCAACGGCAGGCGAAGACAGCAACAGCGAAATAGCCAGCGCAACGCAATTCAGCAAGCCAGACAATTTCGGTAATGGCGCCAGGAGCGGATGCATCATGTGGCTTGATCCGTCAATTGCTTTAGCCGATACAAGGCATCCAGCGCTTCGCGCGGCGTCAATGCATCCGGCTCGATGGCGTCCAGCGCGCTCAGCAGTGCGTCGGTCGGCCGGTCTGGAATGTCCAGCGGGCTCGAGGATTCCTCCGGCTCGGGCGGCGCGCTGGCGAACAAGTCGAATTGGGGCGCGGCCTGAATCGAATGCGCTTCCAGCATCGCCAGGTGGCGGCGGGCGGCGCGAATCACCGGCTGCGGCACGCCGGCCAATTGCGCGACCTGCAAGCCATAGCTTTGGGAGGCTGGGCCCGGCTGCACCGCATGCAAAAACACGATGCTGTCCTTGTGCTCGACCGCAGACAGGTGGACGTTGGCTGCTGTCGGATGCGTTTCGGGCAGTTGGGTCAGCTCGAAATAATGGGTGGCAAATAGCGTGTAACTATGGGTGCTGTCGATCAGGTGGCGGGCAATCGCCCAGGCCAGCGCCAGGCCGTCGAAGGTTGACGTGCCGCGCCCGACTTCATCCATCAGCACCAGCGAATTTTCGGTGGCGCCGTTGAGAATGGCGGCTGACTCCGTCATCTCGACCATGAAGGTCGAGCGGCCGCCGGCCAGATCATCGGCGGCACCAATGCGGGTGAAGATACGGTCGATCGGACCGATGCTGGCATGACTGGCCGGCACGAAGCTGCCCATGTAGGCCAATAGAACAATTAATGCCACCTGACGCATGTAAGTCGATTTTCCGCCCATGTTGGGGCCGGTGATCAACAGCAGCTTGCGCTCGATGCCCAGTTCGCAGTCGTTGGCGATGAAGCGTTCGATCTGCTTTTCCACCACCGGATGGCGCCCCTGGCCGAGCGAGAGGACCGGTTCGGACACCAGTTGCGGCGCGCACCAGTTATGTGTGAGTGCATGTCCGGCCAAGGCGGCGAGCGTATCGAGCTGGGCCAGCGCATGGGCGATTGTCTGCAGCGTGCCGATATGCAGGGCAAGCTCGTGGAGCAGCTGTTCATACAGGTACTTCTCGCGCGCCAGTGCACGCTCCTGGGCTGACAGCGCCTTGTCCTCGAAGGCTTTCAATTCCGGCGTGATGTAACGCTCGGCGTTCTTGAGTGTCTGGCGGCGCCGGTAATCGTCCGGGACCTTGTCGGTTTGCCCGTGCGTGACTTCGATGTAAAAACCATGCACCTTGTTGTATTCGACGCGCAGGTTGGCGATGCCGGTTCTGGCCCGCTCGCGGGTTTCCAGATCAACCAGATACTGGCCGGCGTTTTCCGACAGGCCGCGCAATTCATCCAGCTCGGCATCGAAACCGCGCGCCATCACGCCGCCATCGCGCACCATCGCTGCCGGCTCCAGCGCGATTGACCGTTCCAGCAGGTCGAGGCATTCGCCTGGGGTGGCCAGCGCATCGTATATTGCGTGCAAAAGCGGTGCTTCCGCATCCCGGCTGCACATGTCGACATAGGCGCGCAGCGACGGCAAATGCTGCAGGCCGGCGCGCAAGCCCGCCAGGTCACGCGGACGCGCCGAGAGCAGGGCGATACGGGTGGTGATCCGCTCGATATCCGGTACTGCAGCCAGGGTCGACGACAGACCCGAGCAGGCATCGTTGCGCATCAGCGCATTGATCGCCGCATGGCGCGATCGGGCCACACTCTGGTCGCGCCGCGGATGGTGGATCCAATGGCGCAGCAGCCGCGAACCCATCGCGGTGCGGCACTGGTCGAGAGTCGAAAACAAAGTCGGCGCAGCAGTTGCCCCTTCCTGCCCGCGCAGGGTTTCGGTCAGCTCCAGGTTGCGCCGGGTGGACGCGTCCAGGCCGATAAATTCGTTTTCGGATTCAACAGTCAGGTTGCGTACATGCTGCAGGCCCTTGCCCTGGGTTGACTGGGCGTAGCGCAGCAGCGCACCGGCGGCGCCGATTGCTGCCGTGAGCTGATCGGCGCCGAAACCACCGAGGGTGGCGGTGCCCAGTTGATCAAGCAGGTATTTCTTGCCATTGGCAATATCGAAATGCCAGCCCGGCACGCCGGTGCGCTTGGCAGGGAGGGTGGTACCTGGTGCGGACCAGAGCTGGTCCTGTTCATCTTCAGCCACCAGCATTTCCGCCGGGCCAATCCGCTCCAGCTCCTGGCGCAGCCGCGCCTCGGCGGATTTCAAGTCGCCGCCAAATTCCATCAGCTTCAACTGGCCGCTCGCCAGCGACAGCCAGGCCAGGCCGGTGGTGACATTTTTGCGTTGGCTCACCATGTATAACGCCAGCAATGGCCGGTCAGCTTTTTCGGGAAGTAAATCCGAATCGGTCAGCGTGCCGGGCGTAACCACCCGCAGCACCTTGCGCTCGACCGGCCCCTTGCTGGTGGCAGGATCACCGATCTGCTCGCAGATCGCGACCGATTCACCCTGGCGGATCAACTTGGCCAGATACTGTTCACAGGCATGGAACGGCACGCCAGCCATCTTGATCGGGTTGCCGTTCGATGAACCACGTTGCGTCAGTGTTATGCCGAGCAGGCGGGAGGCCTTTTCGGCATCCTCGAAAAACAGTTCATAGAAATCCCCCATCCGGTAGAACAGCAGGGTAGTCGGATGTTCCGATTTGATGCGCAGATACTGCTGCATCATCGGCGTATGTTTATCTAATTCAGCCATGATTTATCGTTTTAACAAAGTAAGTACTTTTAAAATCAATGACTTATGTATTTGATTTCATTGCCGGCACCAGTTGCGCCGCGCCCTCATCGTGCCCTGAGCATGCATTCGTCCCGCACTTGTTGGACCTTTGTCGCACCCAAGCAGGAGAAATATGGGTATAGATGGCCAAAGGGTGGCTAGGGGAGGTCTGCTTAAAATCAGGTGGCATAAAGGATGGGCGACAAAACCCTCAATTCTACTCTGCGTCGCCTGCTCATAGCAGCTGAATTGAGTGCCTTATTGGCTTCTGGTTAGCCAGCAGAATGCAGGCATCGATTCGAGAGGTCTTGCAAGGTACAGGCTAGTGCTATGCACGGCGGGATATTGGTGGCCCGCGCTTGCTTTTTGTTCGGATCCTGGCGATAGGCTTGCAACGTGACACCGATCGATGGCTATCGCCGGTCCAGATCGCAATGGCCGCTGGTCGACGATAGAGTCAAAATGGCGGTGAGAAAAAATAGGCAGGCACCAGCCAGAAGAACACAGGCAGCCATCGTGTCTAGAAGAATCTTCGCCCTTGTAACCTGGCCGACGCTGGTAGCTTCATCAGATATGTCAGCTTGCAAGGCGAGCATGTCGACTGACTTGCCAATCGGTCAACGCGTCTGGGATTTCAGCCAGATCGGTCAGGACTTGCAGGAAGGGCGGCGGACGCCGCAGCAGCACCGGGCAGTGGCCCCCGGCCCATATTTCAATTTCGCCAGGTAATTTATTGCGTAAGTCGAGCAGGCTGTCCAGCACTTGTCGAGGATTTGTCGCAGCCGAAAATGATAACGCGACAATGTGCGCCTGCTGCGACTGGGCTGCACCGACAATTTCGATGATCGGCGTCTGCACGCCGAGTGAAATGCAGCTCGCGCCTTCCAGCGCGAAAATCGCTTCCGCCATCAACAGTCCCAGGCCGTGCTGCTCTTGCGGCAAGGTCGTCAACAGGATGCGCGGACGCGCAGGGCTTGCCGTCTGTGCCGGGTGCAGAGTTGAGATTGCTGCCCGCATCACGGTTTGTACCGACTCGGTGTACAAGTGCTCTTCAAAGACTTGCAGGCCGCCGCCAGCCCAAGCTTCGCCTACCAAGCGGTTTAGCGGCGCCAGCAGATCAATGACAAAACGCTTCAGACCCATGCGCGAGATTGCCTGCGACAAGCCGTGCCGCAGTGCTTCGGCCTGATGCGACTTGCATAAATCCAGATAGGCCTGCAGCACGGTTTGCTCGATGCCGCCGGCACTGACAGTGGAGCCGGTCTGTGCAACTTCCTGCACCAGATTCTGCAGCTCCTGAACATTCAAGTGGATGATTTTTCCCGGGCGATGGCCTTGATCGAGCAGGCGTTTCAATACCCGCAGCTTGTTGACCTGGTCCAGCGGATAGGCGCGTTCGCCCAGTTGGTCGCGCAGCGGCATCGGGAAACCGTAGCGCCGTTCCCATACCCGTAGCGCATCCTTGGACAAACCGGTATCACGCTCAACGGCACCGATACTCATCATGGTTTGCATGTCAAATTGCCATCACTATTTCTATTCCCGCAATTATATAGACAAAAATCTGCATCACTGTGCCTGGACGAATCATACGTGAAGTCGACATATTGCGCCATTAAAAGGAAATAAACATATCTTTGTCCAGGACAAAGCATTGACATTAATTTTATTGACGTGCATGATGCATTCCATGTTTCCACCGCGTAAGCATCTGGCAGGCGAATCGATTTTCAGGAAAACATGGCTGGTTTGAGCCGGTAGCGGGCGAGCCTCGACAGGAACAGGCCGGGTTGCGCGGTAGTGGCTGCCGGTCTGCCGCCAGCAGGTCTGTTTTACCCCGGCCCTCGTCAATGGTCCGGGCACGGCGCGTGGCATGTCGGTTTTCTGCAATGCGTTTGCTTTTACATTGGCTGTACTGTCAGGAGAAATTTGCATGAAAATCGCTGTTGTCGGCTCAGGCATTTCCGGTCTGTCGTGTGCCTATCGTCTGTCTGCTGCAGGTTTTGATGTGGCCTTGTTTGAAGCCAATGATTATTTCGGCGGCCATACGCATACTGTCGACGTCACGCTGGACGGCGCCACTCATGGTGTCGATACCGGTTTCCTGGTCTTTAATCACAAGACCTATCCGAACCTGGTGCGTTTGTTTGCCGAGCTGGAAGTCGAAACCGTGGCGACCGATATGTCTTTTTCGGTCAAGCTGGCGCTCGCCGCACGCACGCTGGAATGGGCGGGCGGCAATCTCGATGCCGTGTTCGCCCAGCGTCGCAATGCTTTTAGCCCGCGGTTTCACCGCATGCTGCGCGATATCTTGCGCTTCAACCGTCAAGCCACGCTGCTGGCTTTATCTGGTGAACAGGCTAATGGCTCGCTTGGCGACTTTCTGATCCGCCACGATTACAGCGCCGCATTTCGGGACTGGTATTTGCTGCCGATGGCGGGTTGCATCTGGTCCTGCCCGACCGACCAGATGCTGGCATTTCCGCTCTCGTCATTTATTCGCTTTTGTCATAACCATGGCCTGCTGCAAGTCAACGATCGTCCGCAATGGCATACCGTCAAAGGTGGTGCGCGCCACTATGTCGATAAAATGCTGGCGCAGATCCGATGCAAGTACCTCAGTACACCGGTGACATCGGTGACCCGCAGCGCGCTGGGCAATCTGACCAAAGTAAAGATCGAGGCCGGCAACGGCGTCCACCTGGTTGACCACGTGGTGCTGGCAAGTCATAGCGATCAATCGTTGCGCCTGTTGCGCGATGCGACCACCGAGGAGCGCACGCTATTGTCGGCGATTCGGTATCAGCCAAATCGTGCGGTGCTGCATACCGATTCCAGCTGCCTGCCAACCAGCAGGAAAACCTGGTCGGCCTGGAATTATCAAAGCCGGCAGGGCAGCGAGCCCCGGGTGTGCGTACACTACCTGATCAATCAGTTGCAGCCGCTGCCGTTTCAGCAGGCGGTGATCGTATCGCTCAATCCGATTGATCCGCCTGACTCTGACAGCATTCTGCAAGCGTTCGATTATGCCCACCCGGTTTTCGATGCGCCCGCCATCGCTGCACAGCAAAGACTGGCATCCGTCCAGGGCCAGCAAAACACCTGGTTTGCCGGCGCCTGGACTGGTTATGGATTCCATGAAGACGGCTTGAAATCCGGACTGGCAATTGCCCAGTCGATTACGGATTTGTCTGCCGGTGCAGTTCTGGCGCGCTCGGCAGCCTGAGCATGATCGACTACACCAAGGCCCGCATGACCACACAGCCGATCACACAGCCCGAAACCGCGCAATTGTGTTTCGGCGAAGTACGCCATACGCGTCTGCGTCCTGCCCGACATACCTTTTCTTATGGCGTATATTTCATGCGTCTGCCGTTGCGGGCCATGGCCAGGGATCCGCAGAAGCTGACCTTGTTTTCCCGTAACCGGTTCAACCTGCTGTCATTCTGGGACAAGGATCACGGCGATGGCACGCAACCGCTGCTCGGCTGGATCGATGCACTGTTGAAGTCCGAAGGCATCACCGATGCCGATGGCGAAATCTGGCTGCAGGCTTTTCCGCGTGTGCTGGGGTATGTATTCAATCCGGTGTCATTCTGGTTTTGCCATGACAAAAGCGGGAACCTGCGTGCGGTATTGGCAGAGGTGCGCAATACCTTCGACGAGCGCCACTGTTACCTGCTCGATACAGGCGGGGCGATGAATTATGGCGTTGAAATGACTGCACGCAAGATATTCCATGTGTCGCCATTTTGCGCGGTCGAAGGTGGCTACCGATTCCGGTTCATGCACAAGCTGCAGCAAATCGGCGCCAACACGCTGGAGCGCATGGTGGCAAGGGTGGATTACGACGATCTCGCCGGCCCGTTGCTGCTGACTAGCCTGTCCGGCACGGCGCATCGCATGTCGGACGCTGTCGTGGCAAAAGCCTTTTTTATCTATCCGCTGATGACCTTCGGCGTGATTGCAAAAATACACTGGCAGGCATTGAGGCTGTGGCTCAAGCGTGTGCCGTTTTTCACTAAACCACTTCCTCCATCACGCGAGCTGAGCCGATGAATACGAAATCAATCCACCCGCAGACGGTCAATTTCGATCTGCGCACCCAACCTGCCGTCATGGACGTACCGGCGCCGGCTGCATTCGCACTGCAGTTGCTGCAAAAAATAGAACATGGTTCGCTGCGTATTGAATTGCCGAATGGCCAGTCAGCGCATTTTGGCGATCATGCCCAACCTGTGACGCTGTCATTGAAAAACTGGGATATTTTCGCTGCGTCATTTTCCTCTGGCGATATCGGCTTTGCCGAAACCTTCATCGACGGCCACTGGTCAACTGACAATTTGCCTGGATTGATCGAACTGTTTGTACGTAACCGCCATATCCTTGAATCGGCCATTTACGGCACCTGGTGGGGCAGCCTGTTATATCGCGTCAAGCATGTATTCAACCGCAACTCCAAATCAGGCAGCCGCAAGAATATTCATGCGCACTACGATATCGGCAATGCGTTTTATCAGCTGTGGCTGGACCCGTCGATGACCTATTCCAGCGCCTTGTTTTCCAACGGTCATGCGGATAGCTTGCAGCAAGGCCAGCAGGCAAAATATCGCCGCATACTGGATGAGTTGCAGTTGCCGAAAAATGCGCGCGTGCTTGAAATCGGCTGCGGCTGGGGCGGCTTTGCCGAGCTCGCATCGGTTGACGCGGCCGCCCATGTCACCGGCTTGACGCTGTCGGCCGAGCAATTGAATTACGCCCGCGAGCGTCTGGACAAGGAAGGTGTCGCTGACCAGGTCGAATTGCTGCTGCAGGATTATCGGGATACCCATGGCGAATTTGATGCGGTTGCCTCGATCGAAATGTTTGAAGCTGTCGGCCAAGCCTATTGGCCTGGCTACTTTGCCTGCATCGCGCGCAATCTGAAACAACATGGCCGCGCCTGCATTCAAACCATCGTGATTGCCGATGAACTGTTCGACCGCTATCGCAAGGGTACCGACTTCATCCAGCAGTATATTTTCCCCGGCGGGATGCTGCCGTCGCCAGCGGTATTCCGGCAACAGGCAGAAATGCAGGGACTGCGGGTAGTCAATGAATACTGGTTTGGCACGGATTACGCCCGCACCCTGGACGAATGGCGCTGCGCATTCCGGCAACAGCTGCCGCAGGTCCGTTCGCAAGGCTTCGATGAGCGGTTTCTGCGCACCTGGGAGTTTTATCTTGCCTATTGCGAAGCGGGATTTCGCGCCAAAAACATCGACGTGGTCCAGTTCACCCTTGAAAAGATATGACCGGCCATCATGCGCGCCAGCGTAAGGCCAGGTACCTGCTGGGAACTCTGCTGGCTGCCATCGCCTTGCATGCCGGCGCGCTCGACGCCGGTGCGGCGGCGCCACCGCATGTCCTGCGCGAAGTGGCGCAGGCACGCCTGGCGGGGCAGGGCAGCTTTCGCTGGCTTGGCTTGAAAATTTACGATGCCCGGCTTTGGGTAGGTGCAGAAGGATACCGCGCCAAGGCCGTGGCAGCCACGCCGTACGCGCTGGATTTGCGCTATGCCCGAAGCCTGAGCGGCTTGAAAATTGCCGAAGCCAGCCAGCAGCAAATGCACAAGCTCGGTTTGGGCACTGGCGCCCAGCGCGCAAGCTGGCATGAAAGAATGGAAAAAATCTTTCCCGACGTGATGGAAGGCACCCATTTGACCGGCGTGCATTTACCCGGTCAGGGGGCACGCTTTTATCACGATGGCAAATTGCTCGGCGATATCGCGGATGCGCAATTCGCCACCGCTTTTTTTGCCATCTGGCTTGATCCGGCAACCACCGCCGCGACATTGCGCACTGCGCTGCTGGCCGATGCCGCGCCGCGCTGACCAGATGGACGCCAGGCTATCCCTGCATTCGCTTTTTGCCTATGGCTCGTTCGGTCTGCCGCTGGCACTGGTCGCATTGCCGATCTATGTGTACGTGCCGCAGTTTTATTCGGAACGTTTCGGTTTTTCATTGACAATGATCGGGGCGGCGTTGCTGGCCGTGCGTATCGCCGATGCTTTTCTCGATCCGCTGCTGGGTATGTGGATCGACCGTGCCAAGTACCGGCGCGGCTATGGGCACTTCATCCTGATTTCCCTGCCCATGCTGGTGCTGGGCTTTCTGGGGCTGTTTCATCCCCCCAAGCTTGCCGGCGGCCAGGCACTGGCCTGGTTCCTGTGCACCTTGCTGCTGGTGTATGCCGGCTTCAGTCTGGCGACGATTGCCTACCAGAGCTGGGGTGCGGCGCTGACCCAGGCACTGGACCAGCGCTCGCGCCTGAGCGCAGTGCGCGAGGCGTGCGGCTTGGCGGGTGTCATTCTGGCGGCATCGGTGGCTGGACTGCTGGGTCTCGGCTGGTTTTCCGGCATGTTCGTGGTCACCTTGCTGGCATCTGCCGCGATCCTGCTCAGAACGGCAGCCAGGCCAGCCAATGGCACCTCCATGCATGAGGGGCTGTCATCGATGCTGGCGCCACTGCGTAATCGGCGCTTTCGATGGCTGTTTGCAGTAATGATCGTCAATGGCATCGCCGCGGCGATACCGGCCACCCTGTTCCTGTTCTTCGCCAAAGACCAGTTGCAGCTGGCGCAATATGCCGGCTTGTTTCTCGTGCTGTATTTTGCCGCTGCGGCATGCTCGATGCCATTGTGGGTGGCCCTGTCGCGGCGCCTTGGTGAGGCGCGTGCCTGGCTCATATCGATGCTGCTGGCGGCAGTCACATTCATCTGGGCGTTCGGTCTGTCGGCTGGCGATGCGTTGCCGTTTGGCGTGATTTGCCTGCTGTCGGGATTGACATTGGGTGCCGACCTGGCGCTGCCCCCCGCATTGCTGGCGGCAGTAATCGGACGCGCCGGACACATTGGCCAACGCGAGGGCGCCTATTTTGGCGCCTGGAGCTGGGCCACCAAGATGAGCCTGGCGCTGGCAGCGGGTATCTCACTGCCGCTGCTCGAGCAGCTCGGCTATGTACCGGGCGCTGGCGGCAATGGCGGTGCGCAATCGCTGTCGGTGGCATATGCGCTGCTTCCGTGCATATTGAAATTGATGGCGGCAGGGATTCTGGCGCGCGCGCCGTTGCGCGATGTCTAGCCTGGCATGTCCATTCCCAACCCATTAGCAGCAAATTTTATCAATCAGCTGGAGCCGACAATGCATTATCTGATATATCTTTTCGTCATATTGGCGACCGCCTTGCTCGCCGGCTGCGCCGCGGCGCCGGAACCTGCCGACTATGCCAGTGAAAAACCGGTACTGGATCTGAAACAGTATTTCAACGGCACGCTGGATGCATGGGGCGTGTTCCAGGACCGCTCCGGCAAGGTCGTCAAACGCTTTACGGTGGTGATGCGATGCAAGTGGGAAGGCGATGTCGGCACGCTCGATGAAGATTTTACTTATTCGGACGGAACTCGGCAAAAGCGCGTCTGGACGCTGCGCAAGGTCGGGCCGGACCGTTATATCGGCACGGCGCCGGATGTGGTCGGAGAAGCGGTCGGCAGCACCGCCGGCAATGTGCTGCACTGGAAATATGTGCTGGCCTTGCCGGTCGACGGCACCGTCTATCACATGGATTTCGATGACTGGATGTATCTGATGGATGACCGGGTCATGCTCAATCGCGCAGTCATGAGCAAGTTCGGCGTGCGGCTGGGCGAGGTCACGCTGTCGTTTGCCAAACGACCTTGACCTCGCCGGTTAATGTTGTCATGCCATGTCTGCGCTCGCATTAAGGAAGACACATGAATCCTGAAATTTCAAGCTGGCGCAACCGGCGCGTGTGGGTGATCGGCGCCTCGACTGGCATCGGTGCAGAAACTGCGCGCCTGCTGCTGGCAAAAGGCGCTTGCGTGGCACTTTCCGCCCGCCGCGAAGAGGCGTTGCACGCCGTGGCTGACAGTCATCCGCAGGCGCTGGTTGCCGCGCTCGACATCGTTGATCATGGATCGGTGATTGCTGCGCGTGACCGGATCCTGCAGCATTGGCACGGCTTCGACCTGGTGCTGGTGGTTGCCGGCGGCTATAACGAAATGCGGGCCGACAGCTTCGATCTGGCAGCCGCAAGCCGGCTGGTTGATTTGAACATCGGCGGCGTATTGCATTGCCTGGACGCGGCACTCCCAGGCTTGCTGGCGCAGGGCAGCGGCGGCATCGGCATCGTCGCCTCGGTGGCAGGATACAGCGGCTTGCCGAAGGCCCTGATTTACGGCCCGACCAAGGCGGCACTGATCAACCTGTGCGAGTCGCTGTATCTGGATCTGCGTCCGCGCGGCATCGCCGTCTACATGATCAATCCCGGCTTCATCGATACGCCGCTAACTGCCGGCAACGACTTTCCGATGCCGGCGCTGATTTCTGCCGCCACCGCCGCGCAGGAGCTCGTCAATGGTCTGGAGCGTGGCCAGTTTCACATCCACTTCCCGAGGCGTTTTACCAACTGGCTGCGGCTGGCGCGCTTGCTGCCATATCGCTTGTATTTCTGGTTGATCCATAAAGGTACCGGACTATGATTTCCGATCCGCGCAACGCTCCCGACCATGCACTCAGGCTGGTAGAGGTGGTGCGTTTTTTTGAAACATTGACGCCGGACTCAGTCCGTCAGCTTGGCCATTGGTATGCGGACGATGCATTCTTTAAAGATCCGTTCAATGAAGTGCGTGGCGTGCCGGCGATCATGCCGATTTTCAGTCACATGTTTTCCCAGCTCGATGCGCCGCGTTTTGTCGTGACCACGCAGGTAATCCAGGGCGACACGGCTTTTTTAACCTGGGATTTTCATTTTCGCATGAAACGCATTTCCAGCGCCGCGCAATGCATACGCGGCGCCACCCACCTGCGCTTTGCCGATGACGGTCGCGTCAATTTGCATCGCGATTACTGGGATGCCGCAGAAGAACTGTATGAAAAGCTGCCGCTGCTGGGCAGCCTGATGCGCTGGCTGAAACGGGCTGCGAATAAATAGGATTATTTTTTGCGGGGGCGATTGGCAAGCGCGGACGTGACCTGGATATTCACCAGTTCCCGGAACTGCTGCAGGTCGGGCGAAGCGTCGCCGGCGCGCCGGTTCATGATGATCGGCGAGGTGACCGACTTATCGGCCAGCGGGCGGTAGACGATATCGTCGCGGCGCAGGCGCTGCACCGAACTCGGCACCAGCGTCACGCCAATGCCGGCTGCCACCAGGCCGATTGCGGTTTGCATTTCATTGGCATCGACCACGGTAGTCAGGTTAAGTCCATGCATGCGGAATTGATGCAGCACATGGTCCGCGTAACTGGGTCGCGGCCGGGCCGGGTACAGGATGAACGACTCGGTGGCCAGCATCGCCAGTGTCAGGCGTGGGGTTTTCAGTAGCGGGTGCTTTTGCGGCAGCGCCGCGACCAGCGGTTCCTCGGCAATGATCTCGCAAATGATTTCGGGATCTTCCAGCGGCAGCCGGCCAAAGCCGACATCGATCCGACCTGACTTCAGCGCATCGCCCTGCTGGATCGTGGTCATCTCCGACAGCACGATTTCCATGCCTTGGCTGGCTTCGCGATAGCTGCGGATCAGCTCGGGCAAAAAACCGTACAGTGCCGAGGGCACGAAACCGATGCCGAACCAGCGACGCTGCCCCTGGCCGATGCGGTGGGTCGCATCCGAGACTTCCTTTACCCGTGACAACAATTGCGTGCACTGTTCCAGGAAAAATGCGCCAGCCTTGGTCAGTGCCAGCGGCCGTGCATCGCGGTCGATCAGCACGGCGCCCAGCTCTTCTTCCAGTTGCCGGATCTGGCGCGACAGCGGCGGTTGGGCAATATGCAATTGCTCCGCGGCGCGGGTGAAGTTCAGGGTTCTGCCTAATGCCTCGAAGTAACGCAAGTGGCGCAGCTCCATCCATACCTCCCGGGTATCGCTCAGTACGGAAATGATATTAGACGCGGATGATTGCGGCAACTAATATTCATTGCATAGATAGCAGGTATTACCAAGGAATTGCCCAGAAATTACCCGGGAATATTATGGACTCCACACATAAAGGCGCCACCATCGTTTCGCTGGAAGCAGTGATGGTCGATCTGCCCACCATCCGCGAACACCGGCTGGCCATGACCACGATGTATCGGCAAACGCTGGTGATCCTGCGCCTGCGCTGCGATGACGGCATCGAGGGCCTGGGTGAAGCCACCACCATCGGCGGCCTGGCATACGGTGACCAGAGCCCGGAATCGATCAAGCTGACGCTGGACCATTACATCGCGCCACTGGTCATCGGCATGCCAGCCGGCAGCGTCAATGCCGTCATGGCGCAGGTCGACAAGTCGGTGCAGGGCAACGCGCTGGCCAAATCGGCACTCGAAACCGCCTTGCTGGATGCGCAGGGCAAGCGGCTCGGCGTGCCGGTCCATGCGTTGCTGGGCGGGGCAGTCAGGATGTCGCTGCCGGTATTGTGGACGCTGGCCAGCGGCGACAGTGCGCGCGATATCGCCGAAGCAGAGCAGATGCTGGAAATGCAGCGGCACAAGGTTTTCAAGCTCAAGATCGGCAAGCGCGAGCCAAAAGAGGACATTGCCCATGTGGCAGCGATCAAGTCGGCACTCGGCGAGCGCGCGCAGATTACCGTCGATCTCAACCAGGCATGGAGCGAGGCCAGGGCAGCCATCTATATTCCGGAACTGATGGCGGCTGGCGTGATGCTGATCGAGCAGCCAATCGCCCGGGAAAACCGGCGTGGCATGGCACGCCTTGCGCAAAGACTGGCGATACCGATCATGGCCGATGAAGGCGTGCAGAATGCCGGCGATGCCTTTGACTATGCCTGCGACGGTGCGGCCGACGTGATTGCGCTGAAGATCGCCAAGTCGGGCGGCCCGCTGGGCGTGATGCGCACGGCAATGGTCGCCGATGCCGCCGGCATCGGCTGTTATGGCGGCACGCTGCTCGAAGGCACGATCGGCAGTATCGCGGCTGCCCATGCATTTGCTGCCTGCAAAAACCTGGAGTGGGGCACCGAATTGTTCGGCCCCCTGCTGCTGAAGGATGACGTGGTGGTCGAGCGGGCTGCTGTGAGCAATTTTGAACTTGCCGTACCTGACTTGCCAGGCTTGGGCGTGGTTATCGATGAAGACAAGCTGGCGCATTACCGGCGCGACCGCTAGCGCCCTGCACTTGGTTGGCTCCGTGTCCTGGCATGACGCCGCTTTTACCATCTTAATTTTTTGCAACAGGAGACTGAAATGAAAAACGAATACTCATTCGATGAGCTGCTAAATCGGGTCAATACCGTACGGGTTGCACCGGGCAATGAACGCGTGCGCGCCCTTTCCCAACGCATCGTCACCGACCTGTTCAAGACCATCGATGAATTCAAGGTAAGCCCGGACGAGTTCTGGGCGGCAGTGCAATGGCTGACCCGACTGGGCGCCGCCGGCCAGACCGGCCTGATTACTGCCGGCCTCGGTTTTGACCGCCTGATGGATATCCTGCAAGACGAGGCTGACCAACAAGCCGGCCTCGAAGGCGGCACGCCGCGCGCGATCGAAGGGCCGCTGTATGTGCCGGGCGCGCCCAGCGCCAAATATGAAGCGCGCCTGGACGATGGCACGATGGCGGGTGAAACCTATGTGATGGAAGGCGTGGTACGCGACATCAAGGGCAATCCGCTGGCCAATGCATCGCTGGATGCCTGGCATGCCAATGAACATGGCATGTATTCGCACTTCGATCCGAGCCAGAAAGAATTCAACCTGCGCCGCAATATCATCACGGACGAGCAGGGCCGCTACCGTTTCCGCAGCGTCATTCCACCCGGCTATGCGATTCCGCCGAGCGGCCCGGTGGCCGAATTGTTTGCCGAGCTCGGGCGCCATGGCAACCGTCCGGCGCATATCCATTTCCTGATATCTGCGCCAGGCATGCGTACCCTGACCACGCAGGTGAATATTCCGGGCGACACCTTCATCGATGACGACTTCGCTTTCGCCACCCGTGACGGTCTGGTGGTCACGCTGGAGAAGGGGGTGGCGGCGCAAGGCTATGAATCGCTGGGCATTGCCGCTCCGTTCACCCGCATCCGCTTCGATTTCATGTTGCAGGTCGCGCATGACGACAAGGAAACCAAGCACCTGAGCCGGGTCGAAAAGGCGCTGTCGTAAAACGATTCCGGCACGCTTCGCTAACATGGCGGTAGCAGGTTAGCGAAAAATATTTTTTAATATCGCGTGCCAGCTATGCAAGCAAAGGGAACTCATGACATTTGTCGTCACAGAAGCCTGCATCCAGTGCAAATACACGGATTGTGTCAGTGTCTGTCCGATGGATTGCTTCATGGAAGGACTGAATTTTCTGGTGATCAATCCAAACGAGTGCATTGATTGCTCGATGTGCGTGCCGGAATGCCCGGTCAATGCGATCGTCGGTGAAAACGAGGTGCCCGAGGACCAGCTGGCATTCATCGACATTAACCGCAAACTGTCGCAGGATCCGCGCTGGCAGCGCATTACCCGCGCCAAGGCGCCGTTGCCCGGACATGAAACATGGCGCGACGTGAAACAAAAGAGGTCTTTACTGCAGCAGCCAGACCACTCGATTGCGGATTAAGTGTTTGGATAGATCGCTGTTGCCTGGTTCGCGGCTCGCTGCCGCTATTATAAAAAAATCCCTGCCGCACAGTGAATGTGGGGCAGGGATTTTTATTGACGGGCGGCGTGCTTATCGGCCGCGTCCGCCGCTGCGATGTACGGGCGCCGGGCGCGGTCCGCCGGCGGTGCCACCGCCAGGCTTTCTGGGGCCCTGTGGTTGCGTCCTGGGCGCGGTTGCCGACTTGCTGGCCGGAGCAGACCGCCCAGACGACTGGCTGCGGCCGCCCTGATTGCCGCTGCGCAGTTGGATCGGCTGCGCTCGTGCATTCGGATCAGGTTCGAAGCCGGCAATGATTTCTTTGGTCAGCGTTTGCTTGATCAGCTTTTCAATGCCTTTCAACATGTCCAGTTCATCCACGCACACCAGCGACACTGCTTCGCCGGTGGCGCCAGCACGGCCGGTGCGGCCGATCCGGTGCACGTAATCTTCCGGCACATTCGGCAAGTCATAGTTGACCACATGCGGCAATTGGTCGATATCGATGCCGCGTGCAGCGATGTCCGTTGCGACCAGCACCTGCAGCTTGCCATCCTTGAATTCGGATAGCGCCTTGGTACGGGCCGACTGACTCTTGTTGCCGTGGATCGCCATGCCGCTGATGCCATCTTTTTCAAGTTGCTCAACCAGCTTGTTGGCACCGTGCTTGGTGCGGGTAAACACCAATACCTGTGACCATTGGTGGGTCTTGATCAGGTGCGCGAGCATGTCGTGCTTGCGGTTGCGATCCACCGGATGGATTTTTTGCGAAATGATTTCGACGGTCGAATTGCGGCGCGCCACTTCAATCATTGCCGGCGCATTCAACAAGCCGTCAGCCAGGGCCTTGATCTCGTCCGAAAAAGTCGCGGAAAACAGCAGGTTCTGCCGCTTTTTCGGCAGTGCCGCCAATACCTTGCGGATATCCCGGATAAAGCCCATGTCGAGCATGCGGTCGGCTTCGTCCAGTACCAGGATTTCAATCTTGTCGAGCTTGACCGTGCCTTGCTGCATGTGGTCGAGCAGGCGGCCGGGGGTCGCCACCAGAATATCGACGCCATGCTTCAATAGCTTGATCTGCGGATTGATGCCAACCCCGCCGAAGATCACGGCAGACGTGAGTTGCAGATGCTTGCCATAGGTTTTGACGCTTTCCTCGACCTGGGCCGCCAGTTCGCGGGTCGGCGTCAGAATCAGAGCGCGTATCGGCCGCTGGGCCGTGGCATTTGCCGGAGCCGTTGTGCCAGTCGACAGACGGTGCAGGATCGGTAGCGTAAAGCCGGCAGTTTTTCCAGTGCCGGTCTGCGCGCCGGCCAGCAAATCGCCGCCGGCCAGCACGGCTGGAATGGCTTGCAGCTGGATCGGGGTAGGGGTGGTGTAACCGTATTCGGTGACGGCACGCACAATTGCCTCGGACAAGCCGAGATTCGAAAATAGCATGTGAATTCTGTAAAAAGTATCGGCCTGTCGCCATCAAGTTAGGCGCCAGTCGCAGGCAAATGGATTTGAGCTTGTCCCCGACACGGATGACAGGGAAGGCTGGGGGTCGTAATAGACAGCGGCAAGGTGACTGGAAAAGTGCCGCGTGCCGGGAGTATAACAGCGCTTTGGGTTTGGTGCCGACCTGGAGCGCCCAGCAGTCCGCAGTCAGCAGACTGTTTCAAATTTTGCCAGCATCTTTGTCCGATGCTCGACTACGAGCAGGCTGATTCTCGGTTGACTAAACGGCTGATCGCGCCATCAACGCTAGAGCCGGGCGGGACAATCCTGGCATATGTCGGATTTATTGGCTCCCACATTCAATTAAATGCGCACCTCCTTGGCTGGGCGCCACGGCCAGTTTTTCATATAGCGCTGTGCACCTGATTTATATATTCCTAATAAATCAAATACAAATCTGAAAATAGTTATTGAGAATCATTATCATTTGCATTAATATTTGTGTGTTTGAAGAATTGTCGCCATGCAACACCTGAAAACATTCGTAGAAACAATATCAACACACTGTCAAAAATTGATTCTTCACCGAACAGGGCCCTTATGAACTCGATGCGCTTGAAACCGATCCCTTTTTCCACTGTAAAGCGTTTGACAATTCTCGGCGCATCCTGCGCGGCGATGGCGCTGTACGGTAGCGCGTTTGCCCAGGCACCTTCCGCTTCGCAGTCGCAAGCAGGCCGCGCGCATGGCGGGCAGACATTGCCTGCGGTGACCGTCACCGCCGGCAGAACCAGCGACTATGTTGCGACTGATAGTCTGTCTGCGACCAGGACCAGTACGCCGCTGCGCGACGTTCCGCAATCGATTACGGTGGTCACGCAGCAAGCGATCAAGGACCAGGGCATGCAAAGCATGGCCGACGTGGTGCGCTACATGCCTGGCATCGGCATGGCACAGGGAGAGGGAAACCGCGAGACCCCGGTGTTTCGCGGCAATAGCTCGACCTCGGATTTTTTCATCGATGGCATGCGCGACGATGTGCAATATTTTCGCGACCTGTACAACATTGACCGGGTAGAAGCGCTGAAAGGTCCGAATGGCATGATCTTTGGACGCGGCGGCTCTGGCGGTGTAATCAACCGCGTCAGCAAGGAAGCCGGCTGGGACTTGGCACGGGAAGTGACATTGCAGGCGGGCTCTCATGATCATAAGCGGGTGGTGATCGACCTCAATCAGCCGATCAATGATGCGGTGTCTTTCCGGCTCAATGCAATGCACGAAAAATCGGACAGTTATCGTAATGGCGTGTGGGTAAAACGCGCCGGCATCAATCCCACCTTGACGATGCGCCCCGATAACAAAACCAAGATCACGGTGGGTGCCGAGTATTTCGCTGATGACCGCATTGCGGATCGCGGTATTCCGTCATCCGGATCCCGGCCGGTGGTGGCTGACGATTCGACATTTTTTGGCGATCCGCAGCGCAGTCCGACCGGTGCGACCGTCAAGGCGCTCAATGCCTTGTTCGAGCGGGATCTTGGCAATGGCATGACGATTCGCAACCGGACGCGTTTTGCCGACTACGACAAGTTTTACCAGAACGTCTATGCCTCCGGGCCGGCAACCGCAGCCGGCACGGTTCAACTGGGCGCCTACAACAATGCCACGGCAAGGGAAAACCTGTTCAATCAGACCGATCTGATTTTTTCGCTGGATACCGGCGCAGTCAAACATCAGCTGCTCGCCGGCGTGGAATTGGGCAGACAGGAAACAACCAATTTCAGAACGGAAGGATTCTTCAATAACACAACGCTGAGTACGACCGTTCCAGTCAACAATCCCGGGACCGCCGCGCCAATTACATTCCGTCAAAATGCGAGCAGTGCCGATAATTGTGGCAAAGCCAATGTGGCGGGGGTCTACCTGCAAGACCAGATCAAGTTTTCGCCACAGTGGGAAGCGATTGTCGGACTGCGTTACGACAAGTTCGACATGGATTTCCACAACAACCGCAATGGAACAGTTTTTAGCACCAGCGATAACTTGCTGTCGCCTCGCGCCGGATTGATTTACAAGCCATTCCAGGCGATGTCGCTCTATGCAAATTACAGCATGTCGTACGTGCCAAGAGCCGGTGAGCAGCTTTCATCGCTGACACTGGCCAATCAGGCGCTTGATCCGGAAGAGTTCAAGAACATCGAAATCGGCGCCAAGTGGGATCTTCGTCCCGACCTTGCGTTGACTGCGGCGGTTTATCAGCTGGACCAGAAAAATGCCACGGCTACCGGCCCGGTCGCGGGTACCCTGGTCTTGGTCGACGGTCAGCGTACCAGAGGCGTCGAGCTTGGTTTGAGCGGGCAATTGACGAATAGCTGGAGCGTGATGGGTGGATATGCTTATCAAAACGGCGAAACCAACGTTGGTGCAACATTGGCGCAGGTTCCCAAGCATACGTTCTCGTTATGGAACCGCTACGACTTTACGCCGGCATGGGGCGCCGGCCTGGGGGTATCGAGCCGCAGCGATATGTATGCATCGACGTCGAATGCAGTACGTCTGCCCGGTTTTGCGCGTATGGATGCTGCCGTATTCTTTAAAATCAGCCGGAATCTGAAGGCACAATTGAATGTCGAGAACCTGCTGGGCCGGGATTATTATGTGTCAGCCCATAACGACAACAACATTACACCGGGTGCGCCGACTGCGCTGCGTCTGGCACTTACAGGCAATTTTTAACTATACCGATTCGACGACGCCATGGCAGAGGTTCAAACGATGGCTGCAGCCTGTTTCAGTTAGTCTGATTTGACTGAGAAAAATGAAAAGGCGCCTTGTACAGGCGCCTTTTTTTATTGATCATATCGATCAGATATTTTTGGAATCTATCGCTTCACCGTTTTAACTTTCACGGTTAGTCTTGCTGTCAAGCGAAAGGAGAAAGCAAACCCACCATTTGCGCAAAAATCTTTGGCGAGCCAGCCAGCACATCGCCCTTGTACAGGTAGTCCGATTCGCCGGAAAAATTGCCGACGATGCCGCCCGATTCGGTAATCAACAGCGACCCAGCTGCCACATCCCACGGCTGCAAGCCTTTTTCAAAAAAGCCATCAAGACGGCCGGCTGCGACATAGGCCAGGTCCAGCGCGGCGGCGCCCGGGCGGCGCAGGCCGGCGCATTTTTGCGTCATCACGCGAAACATCTCGATGTATTGTTCCAGCCCCTGCATGTCGCGGTATGGAAAGCCGGTGCCGATCAGCCCCTCGGCGATCTTGTCGCGTTTGCCCACGCGAATGCGCTTGTCGTTCAAATAGGCGCCGGCACCCTTGGTGGCGGTAAACAAATCGTTGCGGGTCGGATCGTACACGACGGCTTGGGTGATCTGGCCGCGCTGCTGCAGCGCGATCGACACACAATACTGGGGAAAGCCGTGAATAAAATTGGTGGTGCCGTCAAGCGGATCGATAATCCAGACGTTTTCGTTTTCGTCATGCAGGTTGGCCGATGCACCGGATTCTTCGGCCAGGATCGCATGGTCGGGATAGGCGTTTTTGAGTACTTCGATGATGGCCTGCTCGGCGGCCTGGTCGACCTCAGTGACAAAATCGTTTTGCTGTTTTTGCGTAACCTTGATGCGGTCGATGTCGAAAGAGGCGCGATTAATGACCGCGGCGCCGCGGCGGGCGGCTTTGACCGCCGTATTGAGCATGGGATGCATACAGGTTCCGTTAAAATAGCGGCTCCCTTGCGAACCGCAAATAGGGAACCATATCAATTGAATAATGAGCGATGCGGCTAAATCTGGCCAAACAGCTTGCCTAACCTGCCGCGTAATGACGCTATTTTAAATGAACCTGCCCCAAATCGACACTTCTCTTTTCAAACGGCTACGTTTCGTGCTTGTTGAAACAAGTCGGCCTGGCAATATTGGGGCTGCCGCACGCGCGATGAAAACCATGGGGTTTTCCGACCTGGTACTGGTCAATCCGCGCTTTCCGGATGCTGCCAGCCAGGAAGAGGCAATTGCCTTTGCCAGCGGCGCGCAAGATGTGCTGGAGCACGCGCGCATTGTCGGGTCGATCGACGAAGCGCTGGATGGCTGCAATTTCGCCGCAGCAGTCAGTGCCCGCCTGCGGGAATTTTCGCCGCCGATTGTCACGCCCCGCGCACTCTCGGCGCAACTGGCGGAGCAAGCCGGTTTGCAGGCGGCACTGTTATTCGGAAATGAGCGTTTCGGCTTGCCGAATGACGCGGTTGAGCGGTGCAATGTGTTGATCAACATTCCAGCCAATCCCGATTACACATCGCTGAATCTGGCGCAGGCGGTGCAGGTACTGGCATATGAATGCCGGATTGCGCAAGCAGGCGAGCAGGCACCGCCGACCGAGATCGGCTTTGTCGGAGAACCGGCAAGTCTGGCGCAGATCGACGGCATGTATGCACATCTGGAGCAGGCGCTGATTGCGATTGAATTCCTCGATCCGGCCAGTCCGAAAAAGCTGATGCCGAGGCTCAAACGCCTGTTTTCACGCACCCGACTGGAAAGCGAAGAAGTCAATATCCTGCGTGGCATGGCGCACCAGATCCTGGCCAGGATAAAATCACCGAAACCCTGATTGCAGTGAGATTGCGGCATGAAAAAAGCCCTGAACCGTGTCCTCCGGTTCAGGGCTTCAATCAATAAAAATAAGTCGTTTCGATGTGGCGTCGGCTCGCGACGCCGTCAGGATTTCGCGTCATGCTTGAGGAGGCACGGAATACATGAGTCACCGAAACGACGAAAAACCAGGTTGGCACGAATCACCTGCTGCAAATCTGACAGGCAGCAGAGCAAAATGGCGTCAGCCCCAGGCGCGCAGCAGGCCGACTGCCAGCCCTTCCAGCGCAAAATCTTCGCGGCTCGGCTCGACCCGGATCGGTTCGTAATCTGGATTTTCCGGCAGCAACTCGATGATCGAACCGGATTTCTTGTAACGCTTGACGGTCACATCGTCGCCCAGGCGGGCGACGATAATCTGGCCATTCTTGGCGCTGTCCGCTTTCTTTACCGCCAGCAGATCGCCATCGAAAATTCCCGCATCGCGCATCGACATGCCGCGCACTTTCAGCAGGTAATCCGGTTTGGCGGAAAACAGCGAGGAATCGACGTTATACGTGGTTTCGATATGTTCCTGCGCCAGGATCGGAGACCCGGCGGCGACCCTGCCCACCAGCGGCAGGCTCAGCTGCATCAGCGCCGGATGGGGCAGTGCCATTTGCATGCTCTGGAACCGGCCCGGCGTGCCGGAGCCCATTTCGCGCAACCGGATGCCGCGCGATGTGCCTGGAGAGATTTCGATCGCACCCTTGCGCGCCAGCGCCTGCAAATGTTCTTCGGCAGCGTTGACAGACCGGAAACCCAGTTCAGCCGCAATTTCGGCGCGGGTCGGCGGAAAGCCGGTATTTTCGATCGCTTCCCTGATCAGATTGAGAATTTGTTCCTGACGGGCAGTAAGTTTCAGCATGATGGCAACCCTGGCGGACGCGCGCAATGCGCTGTGTGGATAGACAGCCTGTATTTTTATACAGTATTGCGTGGAATGCAAGCGCTATTTAATCGGGATTCTGTCAGGCAAGGCGGTCTAAATGCTTGAAAGCGTTGAGTTTTGTCGAATTTCAAGGCATAATCTTTGGTTTTCCTCTTCCCACACTTGTCTTGACGCCGAGGTGGGCGATTTATCAATCCGTCCAAAAGGAGATTACATGCGTCATTATGAAATCGTATTTATCGTACATCCGGATCAAAGCGAGCAAGTGCCCGCGATGATCGAGCGCTATAAAGGTATTGTCACCACCCGCGGTGGCAAGATCCATCGTGTCGAAGATTGGGGTCGTCGCCAGATGGCTTATCTGATCCAGAAACTGGCCAAGGCACATTATGTTTGCCTGAATATCGAGTGCGATGCAGAAACCCTGACCGAAATCGAAACCGGCTTCAAATTCAACGATGCCGTGCTGCGCCACCTGACTGTCAAGATGAAGAAGGCTGAGACTGCACCATCGCCAATGATGAAAACGGTACAGAAGGAAGACGCTGCCAAGAGCCATCGTACCGAGGCGCCTGCTGCTGCTTAATTGACAGATTCAGTGAATTCAGGAGCGTGAACCGCTTTCAGTTGGTTGCCAGCCTAGCCGAACGTGATGTATTGCGTTATACACCGGCCGGGATCCCGATCGTGTCAGGCAAATTGCTGCACACATCGAACCAGACGGAAGCGGGTGTTGAACGGTTGATCGAATTTGAAATGACTGCGCTGGCCGCAGGTGAAATTTCAGGACGTTTCAACCAGGCCGAATTAGGCGCAACGTATCAGTTCACGGGATTCCTGGCACGCAAGAATCGCAATAGCAAAAGCCTGGTGTTTCATATTATTGATATCAACGATACGACATCTTAGGATTGCGGGACACAGACAAGCATAGCGACGCTTTGTCCCCAACAAATATAGAAGGAGCCAAAAATGGCATTCGGTAAAAAATTCGACAAGAGCAAGCTCAAGGAAAAACGCAAGCAGCAAAACCCGCTGTTCAAGCGTAAGAAATTCTGCCGCTTTACTGCAGCACACGTAGCCCAGGTGGATTACAAGGATGTGGATACCCTGAAAGACTTCGTTCAGGAAAACGGCAAGATCATGCCGGCCCGCCTGACCGGCACCAAGGCGATTTACCAGCGTCAAGTCGATACGGCAATCAAGCGCGCGCGTTTCCTCGCGCTGCTGCCGTACACCGACCTGCACAACGCGTAATTGACGACTGAATAGGAGAAAAACATGCAAGTCATTCTGTTGGAAAAAGTCGTTAATCTCGGCAACCTCGGTGAAGTTGTGCGCGTCAAGGATGGTTACGCCCGTAACTTCCTGATCCCGCAACGCATGGCACGTCGTGCCACGACTGCTGCCGTGGCAGAGTTTGAACTCAAGCGCGCTGACCTGGAGAAAGCCGCCACCGAGAAACTCGGTGCAGCCCAGGCACAAGGCGAGAAACTGAGCGGCCTGACCGTCCAGATTTCGCAAAAGTCCGGTGTCGATGGTCGTTTGTTTGGTTCCGTAACCAACTTCGACATCGCTGAAGCGCTGACCAAGCAGGGTTTTGCCGTCGAAAAGGCGCAGATCCGCATGCCGCAAGGCCCACTCAAGACCGTTGGTGACCATGCCGTGTCAGTTGCACTGCACACCGACGTGGTGGTCGACATCACAGTTTCTGTACTGGGCGAACACGCTTAAGCAGTCATTCATGTGTCTTCAAAAAAGCCAGGTTCGCCTGGCTTTTTTATTGGCTGTTGCATGAATCCTGTTTTATGCGGCGATTGTGCCGATCAATGCGGTTTCTCGAAGTAAAATAAAAATTCGATGGCTGTTTGGCAAGGAATGTAACTTTCCCTGAAAAACTGCCTTGTTTTCTGCCAAGTGCCGTCCACCACTACCCGCAATCAAATGGATACCAGCCAACCCGATCGGCCGATGCGTGCTCCGCTGCCGTTTCAGCGCCTTGCGCTGGCTGGCTTTGCGGCCGTGCTGGCAATTGGTGCGCTGCTTTCCCAAACCGGGTTCATCACGGATGCCGACCGAAATCTGCTCGACGCTGCCTTCAGGTACAGCCGCATTTACTTTCCCGAAAAAGTGACCGTGGATCCCATCATTGTCGGCATCGATGAAAAATTCATCGCCGGCATCGAGGAACCAATGGCACTCAATCATGCATATCTGACCCGATTTTTGCAGGCAATGGGGCAGGCCGGCCCAAGCGTGGTCGGACTCGATATCGAGCTGCCGGACAAGCGCTACGAGACGCTGGTCTCCACCAGGGATCAGGCAAGGGATTATCACAAGACCTTGTTGACCGGATTGCTGCAGGCGGTCCCGCAAACCAGGATCATTGCTGCAAAAGTGTGGGATGCCGGACGCCGCAGTTATCACGAAATTCATCTGGATTATGCCGTGGTGCTCGGCATGCAGGCCCATCAGCCGGCTATGGCATCCGCAATGTTCGGGTTCGATGCCGACAACCGCGTTCGACGGTATCCTGAAGCCTCGCTCCAGCCGGACGGCACCCCGCATACGCTCACCAGCGAAATGAGTGCGGCGATCGGCATACGGCAAAACTGGTCGGGACTGATCAATTATCGCCTGGGCGGCGCGTTTACCTATATCCCGTTGCAGGATGTATTGAAATGGGCAGAAGACGGCGACTCACTACGTCTGAGGGCCAATTTCGCCGGCAAGCCTGTTCTCCTTGGCATTGTGCTGGAAGATATGGATATTCTGGATTTGCCGGTGCCGCTTTCACAATGGCGAGGCACGGAGACACGTGTGCCGGGCGTGCTGGCGCATGCCCAGGTATTGCGCAGCATCTGGAACCAGGGCCTGATTCGGACTGCATCGAACTGGCTGGCGCTACCAATCACTGCACTGTTTGCGCTATTCTGGTTTGGCGAGTCAATTATCCTGAAACTCAGGCTGTTGATGGCTGTCTCGCTTGCCTTGCTGATCGTCAGCGGCATATTGTTCCTGCAAAATTACTGGCTGCCGCCGACTGCGATGCTCGCAACCGGAATGCTCGGTTTCGGCGGACGCAGCATCTGGCAGGGCTGGCGACATTTCAAGGAAAAACAGCGTTTGAACCGCATGTTTTCCGGGTCCGTCAGTCCGTCGGTCATGCAGGAAATTGTCGCAGGCGGACTGGATGTCAATCAAAAAAGTTCGCGGCTGCCGGTATGTGTGCTGTTTGCCGATATTCGCAATTTCACCACGATGTGCGAGCACATGCAGGCCGAAGACGTTGTGAGCCTGTTGAACCGTTATTTTGCCCGCATGGTCAGCGTGATTCACCGGCACGAAGGAACGGTGGACAAATTTATCGGCGATGGACTGATGGCGTTTTTCGGGGCGCCCAACAAGCTAGCCTGCCCGGAGCAGCACGCGCTCGATGCCGCGCGCGATATGGTGGCCAGCCTGGAGGAACTGAACCGTGAGTTTGCCGACGAAGGCCGGCCGCAATTGCAAATTGGGGTCGGACTGCACAGCGGCGAGGCGGTGATTGGCCAGATCGGATCGGCCGAGCGTCACGAATATACGGCGATCGGCGACGCGGTCAATACCGCGTCGCGCATTGAAGGCTTGTGCAAGGAAGCCGGTTACCCTATTGTATGTTCCGAAACCGTTGCACGCGCGGTCCATTATCCCGCCATGCTGAACGAACTTGGTGAGCGCGCCTTGAAGGGGCGCTCGGCAATCAGGGTCTATGGCTGGAATCCGCAACGAGGCGCGGCAGGATCTTCCCATGCCGAGCAACCTGCACAGTCGTCAAACCAGCTTCTGGAGCAGCGACAATGATCATAGGTGCCACCAGCGACCGTGTGGCATCCATAACAATCTTGTCGCCAATCTTAGCGCAATGAACAATTTACAAGTTATCCGTCACTGCAAGGAACTTACCATGCCAATACTTCGTTACCTGATTCTGACCCTGACCGTGCTGATGTCACAGGCGGCGATTGCAGCCTCGGCCGACGGTGCAGTCGGCATGGTGCTGGATCTGCAAGGTTCCGGTCAGATCAGGGAAAGAGGCGAACTCAGCAAGCTGCAGTTGCTGGCATATCTGAAGCCGCAGATGCGCATCGTGCTGGATGCCGGCAGCAAGACTTCATTATCGTTGTATGCAACCCGTACCGTGTATCAGCTTACCGGCCCGGCAGTCGTCGAGATCGGCAAGGACAGGCTGAACCTGATTGAAGGCAAGGCGCCGGTTTCAAAACACATGGCGGAAAAGCTGGTGGTTGCCGCAGAAAATACCAAAGTCATTCCCGGTGCCTATCGTATGCGCAGCTTTGCCCCGAAAATCGTCATTGTTACGCCGGAAAACGGCTCGGTCCTGCTGGATAAAAGGCCGACTTTCAGCTGGGCCGCGGTCGAATCCGGCAGTTATGACATTGTGGTAAAGGATGATGCTGACAAACCGGTTGCCAGCGCAAAAGTGACTGGCACGAGCTGGCAGTTGCCGCCAGAAACGGTGCTGAATGATGGTCAGGTCTATCGCTGGACTCTTTCCTATGCGTCGGCGGAAGATGGGAAAACCCACGGTATCGCCGGCCATTTCAGCATTGCCAGCCAAATCGATGCCGAGCGCCTGGCCGCGCTCAGACCTGCGGAAAGCGCGGCAATTGAGGAGTGGATCCTGTACGCAGCCATGCTGCAAAATCGCAGGATGTTGCCGGAAGCCCGCCTGGTGTGGCAGAAAATCGTCAGGCAGCGTCCCGACCTGGAAAAAGTACAGGAACTTGCGCAGTAACCCAAATCATGCCGGCCAAGCCAGACAATCCCGATCGTTCGCTGCAAACCGAGTTGCAGCGATTGCGTGAAGAAAACGAGATGCTGAAATCATTGGTGCGCGATGCACCAGTAGCGTTCGTGTCGCTTGATTTGCAGCGGCATGTCAAAATCTGGAATCATGCCGCCGAACGGATTTTCGGCTGGCGCGAAGAGGAAGTGATTGGACGGCCGCTTCCACATGTACCGGCTGACAACGAAGATACCAGCCGCGAGATGCATCGGAGGGTGGTGGCCGGCAATTCCCTGCGCGATATCGAACTCAAGCGCCTGACCAAGGCCGGCACGCCGGTATGGGTCAATTTTTCGACATCGCCGCTGCGCGACTTCAACAACAATGTAATCGGACTGGTTGGCGTCTACGATGACCTCGATGAGTCGGCTGTGCCCGAAATTCCGTTTCGCGGTCTGGTCGAACAATCGCTGGTCGGGCTGTATATCATTCAGGATCAGATGTTCCAGTATGCAAATCCTCGATTCGCAGAAATGTTTGGCTATACACAGCGGGAAATGGCACCGCAACTGGTATCAAAATTCATTGCACCGGAAGATCGCAACACCGTTAGCGAGAATCTGGAAAAAAGGATTTCCGGCGAGATCGCCAGCCTCTTTTACCACTTCAAGGGATTGCACAAGGACGGACGTCTGGTCGATATCGATGTGCATGGAACCCGGTTTCAGTATCGTGGCCGTCCGGCAGTCATTGGCGTTGCCATCGATGTCACCGAAGCCAAGCTGCGCGAGCAGGAAATCGAGCGTTCCGAGGAACGTCTGCGCGAACTGTCTCAGCATTTGCTGTCGATGCGGGAAGAGCAGCGCACCACGATTGCGCGCGAAATTCACGACGTGCTCGGCGGTACGCTGACTGCACTCAAGATGGATCTGGGCTGGCTCAGAAAACATACCATCGAACCCAAACTGGCGGCACGTGCCGATACCATGATGGAATTGATTCGCGATGCGATTGATACCGTACGCAAGATATCGTCGGATCTGCGGCCAGGCGTGCTGGATAATCTTGGCTTGCTGGATGCGATCGAATGGGAAGCCGTACGGTTTCGGGAGCGAATGGGTATCGAGTGCAACATTGAATTGCAGGCGGCGCCGGTGCCGATTGACGATGCGGCGGCGATTGCCATCTTCAGAATCTTTCAGGAAGCACTGACGAATATTGCACGCCATGCTGAGGCAAGCAGGGTCGATATCGATGCCGGCCTGGTCGATGGCTTGCTGCTGATTTCAGTGCAGGACAATGGCAGAGGCATTCCCAAGGATGCGCTCAAACACAGCAAATCCTATGGCTTGATCGGCATGGCGGAGCGCGCGCGCCAGCTGGGGGCATTGCTTGAAATATCGGGAGACCCCGCAACCGGTACGCAGGTCTTGCTGCGTTATCCACTGAAGGCAGAGGGGCAAAAAAAATGATCAAGGTACTGGTTGCGGACGACCATAAAATCTTCAGGGCAGGGGTCAAGCGCCTGATCGAGGAAAGCCCGGACATCGAAGTTGCCGGTGAAGCCAGCGACGGATTCGATGCGCTGGCCAAGCTGCGTCAGCAGGAGTGGGACGTGGTACTGCTGGATATCAACATGCCCAACAAGAGCGGACTGGATATCGTGCGCCAGATGAAGTTGGAAAAACCCAAGCTGCCGATATTGATCCTGTCGATGTACCCGGAAGAGCAGTACGCTGTGCGGGCACTGAAGGCCGGTGCAGCCGGCTATCTGACCAAGGACAGCGAATCGGATGAATTGATCGCGGCCATCCGCAAGGTGGTCAAGGGCGGTCGCTATGCGACGCCGGCCTTGCTGGAAAAACTGCTGTTCGAACTCGATGGCGAACGCGATGCGCCGAAGCACCATGCTTTGTCCGAGCGCGAGCACCAGATTTTCGAGCAAATCATCAAGGGCAAGTCATTGACGGACATTGCCGATGCGATGGCGATATCGGTGAAGACAGTCAGCACCTATCGCACCCGCGTGCTGGAGAAAATGAATATGGAAAATAATGCCGAACTGATTCATTATGCGATTCAACAAGGTTTAAGCGACTGAGACGACTGGGGTCAGCGCTGACAAACTGTACCTGCGCTCAGGCGCGATCCTGTCTGTAGGAAAATTCCTTCAATGCCTGCCGCAGCTTTCCTACGAAAACTTTAGACAGTTCCGATATTTTCCGGGGCTGGCCTGCCGTATTCTCCCGATCATCCGCACCAACACAGGTGCGATGACAATAACAAGGAGACTCTCGTGCAGCGCGAAGACATCAATCCGTTCGAACTCGGCTTGCAGCGCAATCAGGCCAATCATGTGCCGCTGTCGCCATTATCCTTTTTACGTCGCACCGCCCAGATTTATCCAGCCTATCCGTCGATCATCGACGGGACGCACCGCTTTACCTGGGGCGAAACCTATGCACGGTGCCGGCGTCTGGCTTCGGCATTGCGGCAGGCCGGCGTGAATCCGGGCGATACGGTATCGATCATGGCACCGAACGTGACTGCCATGATCGAAGCGCATTTCGGTGTGCCAATGGCCGGCGCCGTACTCAACACCCTGAATGTGCGCCTGGACGCGGAAATGCTGGCGTTCATGCTGCAGCATGGCGAAGCCAAGGTCTTGATAACCGACCGCGAATTCTCGCCAGTAATTACCCAGGCACTGGCGTTGCTCGATAAAAAGCCGCTCGTGATCGATATTGACGATCCCGCATGCCAGGATGGGAAATTGTTGGGCCAGATGGATTACGAAGCATTTTTGGCCAAGGGCGACCCGGAATTCGCGTGGGATTTACCAGCCGACGAATGGCAGGCGATCACGCTGAGCTATACATCCGGCACCACCGGCAACCCGAAAGGCGTGGTGTATCACCACCGCGGCGCCTACCTGAACGCGGTTGCCAATGTGATGGCCTGGACCATGCCGGCGCATCCGGTGTATTTGTGGACTTTGCCAATGTTCCATTGCAACGGCTGGTGCTTCCCGTGGACCATCGCCGCCATCGCCGGCACCCACGTCTGCCTGCGCCGGGTCGATGCCAAGTCGATTTTTTCGGCAATCAGGGAACACCGCGTGACTCACTTTTCGGGTGCACCGATCGTCTTGAATGCAATGATCAATGCCCCCGAACAAATCAAGTTCCGGGTCACCGACCGCATCGTTCAATGCACCACCGGCGGCGCCGCGCCGCCGCCGACCGTGATTGAAGGGCTGGAGTTGCTCGGCATGAACGTCACCCAGGTATATGGTCTGACCGAAGTGTACGGCCCGGCAGTCAGCTGCGCGTGGAATCGCGAGTGGGATCATCTGCCTTCAGACGAACGGGCCAAGATCAAGGCCCAGGCCGGCGTGCGCTATCACATGCAGGAAGACTTGATGGTGGCCGATCCGGACACGATGCAGCCCTGTCCGATGGATGGGCAGACGATTGGCGAAGTGTTCATGCGCGGCAATCTGGTAATGAAGGGTTACCTGAAAAATCCTGCCGCAACCGAAGAAGCCTTTGCCGGCGGCTGGTTCCATACCGGCGATCTTGGAGTGTTGCATCCGAACGGCTACCTGCAGATCAAGGACCGTTCCAAGGATATCGTGATTTCCGGCGGTGAAAACATCTCCAGCATTGAGGTGGAAGACGTGCTGTACCGGCATGCGGCCGTGCTGGAAGCGGCGGTCGTAGCCCGCCCGGATGAAAAGTGGGGTGAGACGCCCTGTGCATTCGTGACCTTGCGCGACGGCGAGACGGCAACCGAGGCGGCACTGGTGGCATTCTGCCGCGGTCATCTGGCGCACTTCAAGGCGCCCAAAACGATTGTATTCGGACCGCTGCCAAAGACCTCCACCGGCAAGGTACAGAAATTCCTGCTGCGCGAATTTGCAAAAAACATTAAGTAACAAAAGCAGTAAAGACCAAAAAAAAATTACTTCCATCATCCAATCAAGGAGACATAAAAAATGAGAATGAAAATGCTGGCGTCAGTCGTGTGCGCCGCCTACGGCGTACTGGCTTCCCAGTCGGCGGTTGCTGCTGACAAGATCTCCGACGGCGTGGTCAAGGTCGGCGTGATGACCGACATGTCCGGTCCGTATTCCAACGTTGCCGGTGCCGGCAGCGTGCTGGCCGCCAAAATGGCCATCGAAGACTTCGGCGGCAAGCTGCTCGGCAAGCCGATTGAACTGATTTCAGCAGATCACCTGAACAAGCCCGACGTGGCCTCGACCAAGGCTCGTGAATGGTTCGACAGCGACAAGGTCGACATGATTGCCGATCTGGTCACATCGTCGGTTGGACTGGCAGTGCAGCAGGTCGCCAAGGACAAGGTGCGCATCACCATGAATTCTGGCGCGGCGACGGCGGCCCTGACCAACAAGAATTGTTCGCCGACCGGCGTGCACTGGGTGTACGACACCTATGCGATGGCCAATGGCACCGGCAATGCGATGGTCAAGGAAGGCAATGACAGCTGGTACTTCCTGACCGCCGACTATGCATTCGGCTATGCGCTGGAAGGCGACGTGTCGAACGTGGTGAAGGCGCAGGGCGGCAAGGTGGTCGGTTCCACCCGTCATCCGCTGGGCGCGTCCGACTTTTCCTCGTTCCTGATTTCCGCGCAAAGCTCGAACGCCAAGGTCATCGGCCTGGCCAATGCCGGCACCGATCTGATCAATGCGGTCAAGCAGGCACGCGAATTCGGCATCACCAAAAAGCAGAAGCTGGCGTCGCTCTTGATGTTCGTCACCGATGTCCATAGCCTCGGGCTGGATATGGCGCAGGGTCTGTACCTGACCGAAGGGTTTTACTGGGATCTGGACAATGATACGCGCGCCTGGTCACGCCGCTTCTTCCTGCGCCACAAGAAGATGCCGACCATGATCCATGCCGGCGTGTACTCGTCGATGATGCATTACTTCAAGGCGATCCAGGCTGCCGGCACTGACGATGCAATGACCGTGATGGCCAAGATGCGTGAATTGCCGGTCAAGGATTTCTTTGCCAGGAATGGCAAGCTGCGCGCCGACGGCCGCATGGTGCACGACATGTACCTGGCCCAGGTAAAGGCGCCGGCTGATTCAAAGTATCCATGGGATTATTACAATATTCGCCGTGTCATTCCGGGTGACGAGGCCTTCACGCCGCTCGAAAAAAGCGAGTGCGCGCTGGTGAAAAAATAATTCGGCGGGCTGGCCTTCGGGCCAGCCTTTTCGATGAACAAGGTGCAAGCATGACTCCACGTGATATTGCAATGGAAGCTCAGGCGCGACAGGCGCAGGTGGCCGATGGACTGGTAAAGAAGCAGGCATTCACGATGCCGTCCTATACCACCCTCGGCGGCAAAACCATCAGTCATCTCAAAATTGGTTATGAAACCTACGGCAAGCTCAATGCGCGCGGCGATAATGCGATTCTGATTGCGCACTATTTTTCCGGCAACTCGCACGCCGCCGGCCGCTATTCCGACACCGACAGCGAGCCGGGATACTGGGATGCCATCATCGGCCCGGGCAAGGCGATCGATACTGACAAGTATTTCGTGGTCAGCGCCGACACGCTGGCCAATGTCAATACCAGGGATCCGCACACCATCACCACCGGTCCTGCCACTATCAATCCGGCCACCGGCAAGCCATATGGCATGACGTTTCCGATTGTTACCATTCGCGACTTCGTCCATGTGCAAAAAGCGCTGGTCGACTCGCTCGGCATCACCAGGCTGCATGCGGTGGCCGGTCCGTCGATGGGGTCGATGCAGGCGATCGAATGGGCGGTCGCTTTTCCGGCTATGGTGGAACGTGTCATCTGCGTGATTCCTGCCGGTCTGGAAGCCGATCCCTACCTGATCGGCACGCTCAATCTCTGGACCGCGCCGATCACGCTCGATCCGCATTGGCGGCAGGGCGATTATTACGGCAGGCAGGAGCCGCTCGACGGGCTGGCGCGTACCCTGAAGACAATCATCCTCAATGGCCGCCATCCCGGCTGGGCCAATACTGCTTGCGGGCGCAAGCCGGCTACCAGTGCCGATAACTTGTTGCAGGATTTTTCCAGCCAGTATGCGATCGAGGCCGCGCTCGACCAGGTCAGTACCGCGCGCATGACTGCGGTCGATGCCAATTCACTGCTCTATACGATCAAGGCTTGCCAGCTGTTTTCCTTGGGCCATGAAGGCACTGTGCAGGATGCGGCCAAAAAAATTCGCGCCAAGATCTTGCTGATGCCGGCGGTGTCCGATTTGCTGATGTTGCCCGACTATGCCAGAAAAGCGGCCAGCGTACTGACAGCCTGCGGCAAGGATATCGAATACGCTGAATTGGCAGGTACTGGCGGACACTTCGATGGCTTGTTGGCGATTGCCCAGGCAGACAAGCTGTTACGCGACTTTATCGATGGTTAAAAATCGATCGTTAAAGTCGGATTGTTAAGATTTTCTCTCCTTTGGGCCGCCCCGCAGTTTGGGCGGTTTTTTTTGTTTAAAAAATACCAAAAGTGTGATTTTTCCACGAAGATGACCAAGTATTAAATTGTTTTTATTTCAACTTATTCTCATCTGGAAATGACAAATTTGCATGCATCGCCCATTTTGCCGACATAAAATTGCCTTGTAAGTAACTTTGAAATAAGAATCTGATTTTTCCGGCAGCCAGGCAGACTTTGGCTTGGGGCGAGCAGGTATAATTCGCGCCATGAATAATCGTGCAGATCCGCAACTCGACTCCCTCCGTGTCCCTCCGCATTCGATCGAAGCGGAACAGTCAGTTCTAGGCGGTTTGCTGCTGGATAATGCTGCCTGGGACCGGATTGCCGACTTCGTCAACCAGGAAGATTTTTACCGCTACGACCATCGCATCATCTTTCAGCATATCGTCAAGCTGATCAATAATTCCAGGCCGGCTGACGTCATCACCGTATTTGAAGCCCTGACCAATGGCGGCAAAGCCGAAGAAGTCGGTGGCTTGTCCTATCTGAATGCCTTGGCGCAAAACACGCCATCGGCCGCCAATATCCGGCGCTATGCGGAGATCGTGCGTGACCGCGGGGTGCTGCGCAAACTGATTACCGTGTCCGATGAGATTTCCGGCCAGGCGTTCAATCCGCAGGGTAAGGAAGTCAAGCAGATGCTTGATGAAGCCGAATCCAAGATCTTTGCGATTGCGGAAGAAGGTGCCCGTGGTGCCCAGGGCTTTCAAGAAATTCAGCCGCTGCTGACCCAGGTGGTGGAGCGCATCGACGAGTTGTACAACCGCGATAACCAGAATGACATTACCGGCGTGCCGACCGGCTTTGCCGACCTCGACCGGATGACCTCCGGCCTGCAGCCGGGCGACCTGGTGATTGTTGCCGGCCGTCCCTCGATGGGTAAAACCGCATTCTCGATCAACATTGGCGAAAATGTTGCCATTGAAAGCGGATTGCCAGTTGCGGTGTTTTCCATGGAAATGGGTGGCGCGCAATTGGCGATGCGGATGCTGGGTTCGGTTGGACGGCTGGACCAACATCGCTTGCGTACCGGACGTCTGAATGATGAAGACTGGCCGCGACTGACACATGCAATTCAGAAAATGAACGATGCACAACTCTTCATTGATGAAACACCGGCCCTGAATTCCATTGAGTTGCGCGCCCGTTCGCGCCGCCTGTCGCGCCAGTGCGGCAAGCTGGGACTGATCATTATCGATTATTTGCAACTGATGTCGGCCAATTCATCCGGTGAAAACCGGGCGACGGAGATTTCGGAAATTTCGCGAAGCCTGAAAGGCCTGGCCAAGGAATTGAATTGTCCGGTGATCGCATTGTCACAGTTGAATCGCTCGCTGGAACAGCGTCCCAACAAGCGCCCGGTCATGTCCGACTTGCGCGAATCGGGCGCTATTGAGCAGGATGCCGACGTGATCTTGTTTATTTATCGGGATGAGGTGTATAACCCGGATTCGCCGGACAAGGGCACTGCGGAAATTATTATCGGCAAGCAGCGTAACGGCCCGATTGGCAGCGTACGATTGACGTTCCTCGGGCAGTACACGAAGTTTGATAATTACACTGGTAATGCGCCGATTTACGGCGGCGACTAAAAGGTCTTGAAAGTTGCCGGGAGGCTTGCCTTGTGGCGCCCCATGTGGCTGTCTTTCAGACTCGACGTCACGCTTGGATTGACTGCGATGCCTGCCGTGAAGTCAGGTGTCGAGCAACATCAGAATACGAGATCGCTTAACAATTTATATCCATAGTTCCACGCTTACTTCAGAAAAGAGAGTAACCATGTTCGGACGATTGATGCCTACTGAAGGCAAATTCTTTGAGTTGTTTAACCAACACGCTGAGCTGTGCGTCAAGGGCGCTACCGAAATGGTGGCGATGATGACCAATTTCGATGATCTGGAAAACCGGGTGCATGCAATTGAAAGCATTGAAAAGCAGGCCGACAAGGTGACCCAGCAAACGATCGACATGCTGCACAAGACATTCATCACGCCGCTCGATCGTGACGACATTCACCAGTTGATCGTCCGCATGGATGACATTCTGGATTTGCTGGAAGATGGCGCCCAGACCGTATCCCTGTACGACATCAAGAACACCACGCCGGAAGCCAAGCGCCTGGCCGAACTTTGCCTGGCGTCCGCGGAAAAAGTCAAAACTGCGGTCGGCCTGCTGCACAACATGGACAACTCACGCCAGATTCTTGAAACCTGCGCTGAAATCGATCGCCTTGAAGCCGATGCCGACCACGTGATGCGCGCTGCGATGTCCAAACTGTTTCGTGACGAGCCGGACGTGCGCAATCTGATCAAATACAAGGCGATTTACGAAATCCTGGAAACGGTGACCGACCGTTGCGAAGATGTGGCCAACATTATCCAGGGCATCATCGTTGAAAACGTCTGACCGCGTTAGTTGACGGGCCGGCTGCCATGCTGCAAGGGAAGGTGCATGGCAGTCTCGCAGTTTCTGTTGTCTTGACATTTCTTCCACCAATGTTTGGGAAGAATGAATAAAAAAACTATTTCGACTTCATGCAAACTCTCCAAATCAGTATTTACGTTCTTGGCTTTTTAGTCCTGCTGGCGCTGTTATTTGACTTCATGAATGGCTTTCATGATGCCGCCAATGCGATTGCCACAGTGGTATCGACCGGTGTTCTGAAACCACAAACCGCAGTGATGATGGCGGCGCTGTTCAATTTCGTCGCGATTCTGGTATTCCAGCTGAAAGTGGCGACCACGGTCGGCAAGGGCACCATCGATCCGATGGTGGTCGATCACTATGTGGTGTTTGGTGCGCTGGTCGGCGCCATCGCCTGGAATGCGGTGACCTGGTATTACGGTATTCCATCGTCTTCCTCGCATGCGTTGATCGGCGGCCTCGTCGGCGCTGCTGTCGCCAAGGCGGGAACCGGTTCCCTGATTGCATCTGGGCTGATCAAGACCATCGCATTTATCGTACTCTCGCCGCTGCTTGGTTTTATATTCGGTACCATCATGATGATCCTGGTGTCCTGGCTATTCGTGCGCACCACACCCCGTAAAGTCGACAAGTGGTTTCGCCGCATGCAGCTGGTATCGGCATCGATGTACAGCCTTGGACACGGCGGCAACGATGCGCAAAAAACCATGGGCATTATCTGGATGCTGCTGATTTTCGCCGGTGTTTCCACAACCAGCGACCCGCTGCCATGGTGGGTGGTGGTCAGCTGTTACGTGGCAATCAGCCTGGGCACCCTGTTTGGCGGCTGGCGCATCGTCAAGACCATGGGACAGAAAATCACCAAATTGAAGCCGGTGGGCGGATTTTGTGCTGAAACGGGCGGAGCAATCACCCTGTTTCTGGCGACTTTCCTCGGTATTCCGGTGTCGACCACGCATACCATTACCGGTGCGATTGTCGGCGTCGGTTCGGCCAAGAAGATGTCGGCAGTGCGCTGGGGTGTGGCCGGCAATATCGTCTGGGCCTGGATCTTTACCATTCCGGCGTCGGCCTTCATGGCGGCGATCGCCTGGTGGATCGGCACCCAGATCTTCTAAGCAGAAGCTCTGCAGATATCCGATGAAAAAAGCCTGCTTTTTCAAGCAGGCTTTTTTATTTAGGGCAGGTAGTGATTGAGCCGGTTTCCCGGCCAAGCCGAAGCACCGCTACAGCACATCGCTCGCATGGTCGGCCAGACGCGAACGTTCGCCGCGTGCCAGTGTGATGTGCCCGCTGTGGGTCCAGCCCTTGAAACGATCGACCACATACGTCAGACCACTCGAGCCTTCGGTTAGGTAAGGCGTATCGATCTGCGCGATGTTGCCCAGGCAAATGATCTTGGTGCCAGGGCCGGCGCGCGTGACCAGTGTCTTGACCTGCTTCGGTGTCAGGTTTTGTGCTTCATCGATGATCAGGAACTTGTTGACGAAGGTGCGTCCGCGCATGAAGTTGAGTGACTTGATCTTGATGCGCGAGCGAATCAGGTCTTGGGTTGCCGCCCGGCCCCATTCGCCGGCATCCGAATCCGACTTGTTGAGTACTTCCAGGTTGTCGTCGAATGCGCCCATCCAGGGAGACATTTTTTCTTCTTCGGTGCCGGGTAAAAAGCCGATGTCTTCGCCAACCGGTACCGTCACGCGGGTGACGATGATTTCATTGTACTGCTTGGTTTCCAGCACCTGCGCCAGGCCGGCGGCCAAGGCCAGCAATGTCTTGCCGGTACCAGCCTGGCCGAGCAGGGTGACAAAATCGCATTCCGGGTTCATCAGCAGGTTCAGTGCGAAATTCTGCTCACGGTTGCGAGCGGTGATACCCCACACATTGTTTTTTGCATGGCCGTAATCGCGCAGGGTCTGGATCACCGCGGTCTTGCCGTTGATTTGTTTGACCTGACCATAGAAGGTGGCTTCACCATTCTTCGGTTCCAGATAAACGAACTGGTTGACCAGCATCGATGGCACCAGTGGCCCTGTCAACCGGTAAAACATATAGCCGGTGCCGTGCTTGTTTTCCTGCCACGACTCCATGCCCTTGCCATGTTTGTTCCAGAAGTCATCCGGCAGCAGCAACACGCCTGAATACAGCAGGTCGGTGTCTTCCAGTACATGGTCGTTGAAATATTCTTCGGCCGGCAGACCCATCGCGCGTGCCTTGATGCGCATGTTGATGTCTTTGGACACCAGTACGATCGGGCGACCGGGAAATTCGGTTTCGAGCGCGCGTACCACGCCCAGGATCTGGTTGTCGGCCTTGCCCATCGGCAGACCCTCAGGCAGGGTGCTGCTTTGCAGTTTGGTCTGGAAAAACAGCCGACCCTTGGCATCCTTGTTGCCCAGCTTGGACAATAAAATGCCATCTTCAATTTCGTTTTCTTCGGTGCCGCTGACCAGGGCGTCCAGCGATCGCGATACCTGCCGCGCATTGCGCGCCACTTCCGACATGCCTTTCTTGTGGTTGTCGAGTTCTTCCAGCGTCACCATCGGCAGATAGACATCATGTTCCTCGAAGCGGAACAGCGAGGATGGGTCATGCATCAGCACATTGGTGTCGAGAACGAATACCTTGGTCACCCCCAGCTTGTCGCCGACGCGGCTGGCACTGGACTTGATGCGGGTATCAACCGATTTTTGCTGTCGCGTCGCGCGCGGCTTTTCCAGGGAAGGAGAGTCGGTGGTCTTGCTGCGGGCGGCGGGCACCGCATCGATTGCCGGTGTCTTGCTGACAGGCGGATCGACCAGCGTCAGCGCTTGGGCCGATTTTCCTTTTTCCAGTTTTGGATAATCCTGCGGTGACAACAATGCTGCAGGTTTGGTCGGCAGTTTGGGCAGGGGCATCAAGACCTCACTCTAAATGTTGAAGAAAGACCACTTCGATATTGGTGTGGCAGGGACCAAACGCACGGTACACGGGACAAGCCCTTGATCAGGGTAGAACAGGGGAATGCAAAGCAAAAAAAGCCGTTTTGGACGGCAATTGCCAAGTCCAAGAACGGCTTTCGAAAGATAGAATTTTTTGGTTTCAATGAGTTCGCGAATCAGGCAAGCGCCTTTACATATTCCAGCACTTCATCAACGTGTCCAGGGACTTTCACTCCACGCCATTCTTTCACCAATTTGCCCGTTGCGTCAATCACAAATGTGCTGCGGTCGACGCCGCGTACCTGTTTTCCATACATGTTTTTAATTTTCATCACATTAAACAGGGTGCAAACTTTTTCATCCGGATCGGAAATCAAGTCAAACGGCATCTCCAATTTCGCCTTGAATCCTTCATGCGAGCGCAGGCTGTCGCGGCTAATGCCAAAAATCTCCGTATTAGCCTGTTGATATTCGGGATGCAAATCGCGAAAACGCAAGCCTTCGGTGATGCAGCCAGGTGTGTTGTCTTTCGGGTAAAAATACAACACGACAGTTTTACCCCGGTAGTTCAACAGAGTAAAAATCTGGTCGCCAGTCATCGGCGCCGAAAAATCGGGCACGATCATATTGACCGCACAAGGGCTTTCAGACACGCATTTCTCCTCTGTTAATGGTTATTTGCTGGTCAGACATGAATAAACAGCGCCAAATTTCAAATTTATAGGCTTACTATTGAGCTGCAATAAAAAATCGCATTCGGTGGCAACATGCATAACTTTGATGATGCGCGGTCATCGCTACTTGATCGTGATCATCGTGCACATGAATTGCAGAAACGTATGCATCGCGCTTACATTAGTAGATAAGAACTGATTTTGAATTTTCAAGTCTTGTTTGCAATATTGTGTTGGTACAACCATGCGCTATCCTTACATCTGGTCCCGACATGGCAATCGGCGCCCTGAGTACGATGGATGTAATGCGTGGCATGGCTGGTGGGGGCCTGGTAGATAATCCGATTGGCAAATTAGGATTTACGGGCTGGCTGGTGTTGCCGGTTGGTCGATAATCAGCGCCAGCGCTACCTTGCGTCCTTCTGCCATCAGGATATTGTAGGTGCGGCATGCAGCCTGGTTATCCATTGATTCCACGCCGATACGGCGTGCCGTCAGCAAAGTAACCAGTTTAGGATGCACAAAGCGTTGCCGGTTTCCAGTGCCGAGAATTACGACATCCGGTGCCACCGCATCGATCTGGGCAAAATTTTCAGCAACCAGCGTATCGAAAGAAGATACTGGCCAGGCAACCGGCGGCATTTCCGGCATCACGATCAAACTGTAATCGAAAGGCACCGCATTGATTTCGATACCATTGTCATGGTAGCCAGTGACAGTTTGATATTGTTGGGTATTGGTAGAATGAAGCTTCATGACAGTAGGGTCATTCAAAAATGACGCGTGCGGAAAAATGCCACGTCCGGAACAGGTGTCCTATTGAATTTACGACAATAAGCGGGAAAAGATAGGCATTGTAAGCCTTTTATAGCTGAAACCGGGCGTTCTGCATTGATAAAAGCCTGGGCTTTCGGCAAAATGGATGTTTTTTCGCGCTGCAACATGCACGTGATTGCAGGGTACGGAAGACTGCTATGTCAGCCCGTCAGGCAGCCCGTTAATTTGCATCAAAAACCTCAAGGAATGGCAACTGTGCGACCGATTCAGAAATCAAAGAAACTGGCCGATGTCTGTTACGACATCCGTGGACCGGTGCTGGAAAAAGCACGGAAGATGGAGGAGGAAGGCCACAAGATCATCAAGCTGAACATTGGCAACCTGGCGGCCTTCGGATTTGATGCGCCGGATGAAATCGTGCAGGACATGATCCGCAACATGTCCAATGCTTCCGGTTATACCGATTCAAAAGGTTTGTTCGCACCACGCAAGTCGGTCATGCATTACACGCAGGAAAAGAAGATCGCCGGGGTGGCGATTGACGATATTTTTCTTGGCAATGGCGCATCCGAATTGATCGTGATGAGCATGAATGCATTGTTAAATACCGGCGATGAAGTGCTGGTGCCGGCGCCCGATTATCCGCTGTGGACGGCGGCAGTCAGCCTGTCAGGCGGTAAGCCGATCCATTACGTCTGCGATGAACAGGCCGACTGGACCCCGGACATCGACGATATCAAAAAGAAGATCACGGCCAATACCCGTGCCATTGTCGTCATCAATCCAAATAATCCGACCGGCGCATTGTATCCGGATGCCTTGCTTGAACAGATCATCGAGTTGGCGCGCCAGCATCAATTGATCATTTTTGCCGACGAAATTTACGACAAGGTGCTGTACGACGGTAATACCCATACCTCGATCGCCTCGCTGGCCGACGACGTGCTGTGCATTACCTTCAATGGCCTGTCGAAGAATTACCGCTCTTGCGGTTACCGCGCCGGCTGGATGGTGGTGTCGGGCGAGAAAAGACATGCGGCCGATTACATCGAAGGCTTGAACATGCTGGCCTCGATGCGGCTGTGCGCCAATGCGCCGGGACAGTTTGCGATCCAGACGGCCCTCGGCGGCTATCAAAGCATCAATGACTTGGTCGCACCGGGTGGGCGACTGTACCGGCAGCGCGACCTGGCGCACCAGCTGTTGACCGATATTCCCGGCGTGACCTGTGTCAAGCCGAAGTCGGCGCTGTACATGTTCCCGAAGCTGGATCCGAAAATGTACCCGATCGAGGATGATCAGCGTTTTGCGTACGAATTGCTGGCTGAGGAACGGGTATTGATCGTACAGGGCACCGGCTTCAACTGTCCTACCGCCGATCATTTCCGGGTTGTGTTTTTGCCCAATACCGATGATCTGACCGAGGCGATCGGGCGCATTGCGCGCTTTCTCGACGGTTATCGCAAGCGGCACGGGAAAGTGTAAATTCGTATCTTGCGCAACCGTTGCAGCGTAAGCAATGTCACAAGAAGCAGCATCACATTTTAATCAGACCACACACATGAAACCAATCAAAGTAGGCTTACTCGGCATCGGCACCGTTGGATCGGGCACCTTCAACGTCTTGAAGCGCAACCAGGAAGAGATCACCCGCCGCGCCGGCCGCCGCATTGAAATTGCGATGGTCGCCGACCTGAATACCGAGCGGGCAAGGGAATTGACCGAGGGTACATGTGAGATCGTCAACGATGCCAATCTGGTGGTCACCAACCCGGATATCGATATCGTCATCGAGCTGATTGGCGGTTATGGCATTGCCAAGGATCTGGTGATGAAGGCGATTGCCAACGGCAAGCATGTGGTAACCGCCAACAAGGCTTTGCTGGCCATTCATGGCACCGAAATTTTCAAGGCTGCGCAGGACAAGGGCGTGATGGTTGCATTCGAGGCGGCAGTCGCCGGCGGCATCCCGATCATCAAGGCCTTGCGCGAAGGCCTGAGCGCCAACCGTATCCAGTGGATAGCCGGCATCATCAACGGCACCACCAATTTCATCCTGTCCGAGATGCGCGACAAGGGACTGGATTTCGCGACCGTGCTGAAGGAAGCGCAGCGCCTGGGCTATGCCGAAGCGGATCCGACCTTCGATATTGAGGGTGTCGACGCGGCGCACAAGGCGACCATCATGGCTTCGATCGCATTCGGCATACCGGTGCAGTTCGATCGCGCCCATGTCGAAGGTATCACCAAGTTGCAGGCGATCGATATCGAATATGCCGAACAGCTCGGCTACCGCATCAAGCTGCTGGGTATTGCCAAGCGCACCGATGCCGGCATTGAATTGCGTGTGCATCCGACGCTGATTCCATCCAAGCGTCTGATCGCCAATGTCGAAGGGGCGATGAATGCAGTGCTGGTGCAGGGTGACGCGGTCGGCGCGACACTGTATTACGGCAAGGGTGCCGGCGCCGAGCCGACTGCGTCGGCTGTCATTGCCGACCTGGTCGATATCACGCGCCTGGCGACTGCCGACCCGGAGCATCGGGTGCCGCACCTGGCGTTCCAGCCGGATGCGATGTCGGATTTGCCGATTCTGCCGATGTCGGAAATCACCACCAGCTATTACCTGCGCATGAGTGTCGCCGACCAGCCGGGTGTACTGGCCGATGTCACCCGGATCCTGGCTGATTCGGGCATTTCGATCGATGCCATGCTGCAAAAAGAGCCGGCAGAAGGCGAGACGCGTGCCGACATCATCATGCTGACCCATCAGACCCAGGAAAAGCATGTACAGGCAGCGATTGGCAAGATCGAACATCTGCCGACGGTAATGGGTGCCATTACCAAGATCCGCCTGGAGCAGTTGAGCTGATTTGAATCGGCGTTAGGCAGGGCGGAGGTGTACGCCCTGCACATTTCACTTGTCGATGACATGGGGAGCAAGCCATGAATGCAGCCCAGCCTAAACAGGCGTTCTATGCCGGCCTCGAACAGGATTTGCTGAAGCTGCGTGATACGGGTTTGTTCAAGCCGGAGCGCGTGCTCGCCTCCCGACAGGGTGCCGAAGTGGTCTGCGACGACGGCAAGACGCTGATCAACCTGTGCGCCAATAATTACCTCGGCCTGTCCGGCGACCAGGAGATGGTTGACGCTGCCGTCAACGCGGTGCAGCAATACGGTTATGGACTGTCTTCGGTGCGTTTCATTTGCGGCACGCAAACCGTCCACAAGCAGCTGGAGTCGGCGCTGGCCGATTTCCTCGGCATGGAAGACGCGATCCTGTACGCGGCGGCCTTCGATGCCAACGGGGGCCTGTTCGAGCCCCTGTTCGATGAAAACGATACGATCATTTCCGACGCATTGAACCATGCGTCGATCATCGATGGCATCCGCCTATGCCGCGCGCAGCGCTTGCGCTATCGGCACAACGACCTGGCCGACCTGGATTGCCAGTTGCAGGCGGCGGCCGGCAGCCGTCATAAAATCATCGTCACCGATGGCGTGTTCTCGATGGATGGCACGATTGCGCAGCTTGATAAAATCTGCGACCTGGCTGAGCGTCATGGGGCGCTGGTGATGATCGACGACAGCCACGCCACCGGTTTCATGGGTGCCACCGGGCGCGGCACCCATGAATTGCATGGCGTGATGGGGCGCATCGACATCATCACCGGCACGCTCGGCAAGGCGCTCGGCGGCGCAATGGGTGGCTTTACCGCTGCCCGGCGGGAAGTGGTCGACATGCTGCGACAGAAATCACGCCCCTACCTGTTTTCCAATACCTTGGCGCCGGCGATTGCCGGTGCATCGCTGGCGGCACTGACACGTCTGTCATCCTCGACCGAACTGCGCGACCGCCTGCATGCCAATACCGTTCATTTTCGTGCTGCAATCACTCAACTCGGCTTCACTGTCCAGCCGGGCACCCATCCGATCGTGCCGGTGATGCTGTTTGACGCGCCGCTGGCGCAGCAGTTTGCCCGCCGCCTGTATGACCTGGGCGTGCTGGTCACCGGCTTTTTCTATCCGGTGGTGCCGATGGGGCAGGCGCGCGTGCGGGTGCAGCTATCGGCGGCGCATAACCGCGAACAACTTGATCAGGCACTGGTGGCATTTGCCCAGGCTGGCCAAGAATTGGGGCTGGTGTCAGCGTCGCCTTTTGAATGACCATATGCGCTATCAAGGAAAAATAAATAACTGGAAAGATGGGCAGGGTTTTGGATTCATCATCCCGAACGGTGGCGGCAAGCAAGTTTTCGTTCACATCAAGTCGTTTGGCAAGGGCCAGCAAAGACCCGTTGGCAATGAAACCGTGACCTATGATCTGCAGACGGATGACAAGGGCCGTGCGAATGCCGTCAATGTCGCATACGTTGGCGCACGCGCACAAGCTGTCGCTTCTGCAGGACACGGCAACATCTCGCTGCTTGCTGCTGCAGCGTTTCTCTCGCTGGTGGCGGGGATGGTTTTTACCGGCAAGTTGCCACAGGCTGTCCTGGGGCTGTATCTGGTTGCCAGCATGGTCGCATTTGTTGCTTATAAATTCGATAAGTCAGCTGCAAGAAACGACCGGCGACGCACCCCGGAAAATACCCTGCACCTGTTCGCGCTGATTGGTGGCTGGCCAGGCGCGCTGGTCGCGCAACGACTGTTACGTCATAAAACCAGCAAACGGTCTTTCCAGGTCACGTTCTGGATTACCGTCATGCTCAATTGCGCAGGGCTCGGCTGGCTATTGTCTTCTGCGGGGGCATCCATGTTGCTTTCCGTTGCGGGTGCGTGAAGCCAGGCTGTCGGACAGGGCTCTTGGCGTACAATTGATGGTTCAGGCGGTTCATGGCCTTGCCTTTCATTCAAAAAACATACTTACTAAATTTTATGCAATACGTTTCCACCCGTGGCCAAGCGCCCGCGCAATCCTTTTCCGAAATCCTGCTGGGCGGCCTGGCGCCGGATGGCGGCTTATACCTGCCAGACAGCTATCCGCAGGTCACCGGTGCGGAGCTCGATGCATGGCGTAAATTGTCTTATGCCGACCTGGCTTTCGAGATTCTGAAGAAATTCGCCACCGATATCCCGGAAGCCGACCTGAAGGCACTGGTGCACAAGACCTATACTGCCGATGTCTACCGCAATGTACGCGCCGGCGACGAGGCGGCGCAGATTACGCCGCTGCACGTGCTTGAAGAAAAGGATGGCAAGAAACTGGTGCTGCAGGCATTGTCGAACGGCCCGACCCTGGCGTTCAAGGATATGGCAATGCAATTGCTCGGCAACCTGTTCGAGTATGCGCTGGCAAAGCAGCAGGCCCAGCTGAATATTTTCGGCGCCACATCGGGCGATACCGGCAGCGCCGCCGAGTATGCGATGCGCGGGAAAAAAGGCATTCGCGTCTTCATGCTGTCGCCGCATAAAAAAATGAGTGCGTTCCAGACCGCCCAGATGTTCAGCCTGCAAGACCCGAACATTTTCAATATCGCAATCGAAGGCGTGTTCGACGATTGCCAGGACATGGTCAAGGCAGTGTCGAATGATTTGCCGTTCAAGACCCGCCAGAAAATCGGCACGGTCAATTCGATCAACTGGGCACGCGTGGTGGCGCAGGTGGTGTATTACTTCCGCGGGTATCTGGCAGCGACCACCAGCAATGACCAAAAAGTATCGTTTGCGGTGCCATCAGGCAACTTTGGCAATATCTGTGCCGGCCATATCGCCCGCATGATGGGCCTGCCGATCGACAAGCTGGTCGCGGCCACCAATGAAAACGATGTGCTCGACGAGTTTTTCCGTACCGGCATCTATCGGGTGCGCAAATCGGCCGAAACCTATCATACGTCGAGCCCGAGCATGGATATCAGCAAGGCGTCCAATTTCGAGCGTTTCATCTATGATTTGCTTGGCCGCGACAGCGAGCGCGTCAGGGCCCTGTTCAAGAAGGTGGAGACCGAAGGCGGCTTCGACTTGTCCGGCAAGCCGGGCAGCGATGGCAATGAATTCGCGAAGGTGGCACAATACGGGTTTTTGTCCGGCAAGTCGGTGCATGCCGACCGTGTGGCGACCATTCGCCAGGTACACCAGCAATATGGCATCACGATCGATACCCATACTGCCGATGGCGTGAAAGTCGCGCGCGACTATCTGGCGCCAGGCGTGCCAATGATTGTCCTGGAGACGGCGCTGCCAGCCAAATTCAATGAAACCATCCGTGAGGCGCTCGGGCAAGATGCCGAACGTCCCGCCGGATTTGAAAATATCGAAGACTTGCCGCAGCGTTTTCACGTAATGGCAGCGGATGTAGAACAGGTCAAAAAATATATTACAGACCATACCGGTCTGTAATGCAGCTTGCCCGGCTCGGATATGACTGAAAAGAAACCCATGCTCAGTGTCGCGCAGGCGCTCGGGTTTTTGCTGGGCGCTGCACGGCCAGTTGCCGAATTTGAAACCCTGGCCACGCAGAAAGCCAATGGCCGCATCCTGGCCCAGCCGCAAAGATCGACTCTGGATGTGCCGCCGATGGACAATTCGCAGATGGATGGCTATGCAGTGCGCGTGGCAGATTGCACCGGTGGCGCGGCACGCCTGCAGATCAGCCAGCGTATCGCGGCCGGTCAGGTCGGTCAGCCGCTGCAGCCGGGCACTGCGGCCCGCATCTTTACCGGTGCCATGATTCCGCAGAATGCCGATGCGGTTATCATGCAGGAAATGTGTGAGATGGAATCGCAGGCTGATGCTGACTGGGTCACGATCCGCCATCAGCCGGTGGCAGGCGAGTGGATCCGGCGGCGCGGTGAAGATATACGCGCCGGCGACGCGATCTTGCCTGCTGGTGCCCGTCTGTACGGCCCGGCGTTGGGCCTGGCCGCTTCGGTCGGTCTGGCAAATTTGCCAGTGGTGCGCAGATTGCGCGTGGCGATTTTTTTTACCGGCGACGAACTGGCCATGCCGGGCCAGCCTTTGCAACCTGGCGCCATCTACAATTCCAATCGTTTCGTGCTGCGCGGCCTGCTGCAAAATCTCGGCTGCGATATCACCGATTATGGCATCGTCCCCGATTCACTGGATGCAACTCGCGCGACCTTGCGCGAAGCGGCTGCCGAGCATGACTTGATCATCACTTCCGGTGGTGTGTCGGTTGGCGAAGAAGACCATGTCAAGCCGGCGCTGGAGGCGGAAGGGCGTCTGAACATGTGGCAGGTCGCGATGAAGCCGGGTAAACCCCTGGCATTCGGTGAAGTCAATCGTGTGGGCCGGCCGGGTACGGCGTTTTTTCTGGGATTGCCCGGTAACCCGGTGTCGAGTCTGGTGACGTTCCTGATTCTGGTGCGGCCTTTCATCCTGCGGCTACAGGGTGCTGCCGATGTGGCCCCACCGTCCTATGCGATGCGGGCGGACTTTGCCTGGCCCAAGCCGGACCGGCGTAATGAGTTTTTGCGGGCCAGGCGCAATGCCGCTGGCGGCCTTGACCTGTTCCCCAACCAGGGGTCCGGCGTGCTGACGTCGACTGTCTGGGGCGATGGCCTGGTCGACAATCCGCCTGGGCAAATCATCGCACCGGGCGATACGGTGCGGTTCCTGCCGTTTACCGAATTGCTGTTTTAACAGGGGTGCGTATTACCCGATTACAATGGCAGATACATGACCAGTTTGCCTTTTTATCAGGACAATTATTTTTGCCATGAAGATTGACCTCCGCTTTTTTGCCAGCGTGCGCGAGGCGCTTGGCACCTCGCAGGAAGCCGTGGTCGTGCCTGACCATGTCAAGACGGTCGGCCAATTGCGCGATTTTCTGTGTGCGCGCGGCGATGCATGGTCCAACGCGCTGGGCGAGGGGCGGGCGCTGCGCATGGCGTGCAATCAGCAGATGGCCGATGCCGCAACGCCGCTTGCCGAAGGCGGCGAAGTGGCTTTCTTTCCACCCGTGACCGGCGGTTAATGATGCCGATCCGAATTCAAACCGAAGATTTTGACCTGAGCGCCGAAGTCGCGCGGCTGCGCGCCGGTCAGCCGCAAGTCGGTGCGATCGTTTCATTCGTCGGCACGGTGCGCGACATGAATGAAGGCGCCAGCGTCGCAGTGATGGAACTGGAACATTATCCTGGCATGACCGAAAAGGCACTGGACGATATTGTCGGGCAGGCTGGCGCGCGCTGGGACATTATCGATGCGCTGGTCATCCATCGGGTCGGGCCGCTCAAGCCGATGGAACAAATCGTGCTGGTGGCGGTGACTTCCGCCCATCGCGGTGAAGCGTTTGCCGCCTGTGAATTCATCATTGACTATCTGAAGACGCAGGCGCCGTTCTGGAAAAAGGAACAGACGCCGCAAGGCGCACGCTGGGTCGATGCGCGTGTTGCGGACGATGAGGCGCTGGTGAAATGGGCTGTGCAAGCAACGCCGCCCGGCAGGCCGGCATGAGCTGGCTGGCAGTCGGTTTGGGTGCGGCGCTGGGCGCATGGTTGCGCTGGGGCTTATCGGTATGGCTGCATGGCTGGCACAACCAGCTGCCGCTGGGAACATTGATCGCCAACCTGGGCGGCGGTTACCTGATCGGCATTGCCGTCGCATTTTTTCAACATTATCCGGTGCTTTCCCCGGAATGGCGATTGCTGATTGTTACGGGATTTTTGGGCGGCCTGACAACCTTTTCAAGCTTTTCCGCTGAATCGATGCAGCTGCTGCATAATGGCCAATACTGGTGGGCGCTCGGCCACACCGCATTGCATTTGTTCGGCGCGCTGGCGCTGTGCATCGCCGGGTATGCAAGTTTCCGGATGTTGTCCGCCTAGACGCTGACCGCGTCTGCATCTCTCGCATCATCCATGCAGGACAAGGGCCAACAGGCTCAGGTCCACGCATCTGGGTCGATTACGCCAAGAGATTTGAATGCAGGCTTGCAAAAAAAGTATCCCTGCATCAGGGCGATGCCTGTGCTGGCCAGGAAATCCCGTTCTTCCCGAGTTTCGATGCCTTCTGCGACGACCTCACTACCTATATTTTTGCAGATCAGCACGATGCCTTCAATGATGGATTGCTTTACCGGGATTTTATCGACATTCCGGATCAGATCCATATCGATCTTGATGATGTGCGGCTGATATTCACTGAGCAGATTGAGGCCGGCGTAGCCAGCACCAAAGTCATCAATGGCTGTTTTGAAGCCAAACTCCTTATAGCTCTTAAAAATATGAACCAGGTGCGGCCGGTCATCGATTTTTTCGCCCTCTGTTACTTCAAATATGATTTGTTCAGTGGGGAAGCCATGGGCGCGGCAGGCCTGCAAGGTACTTTGAATGCAGGCTTCCGGACGGTAGACGGCATTCGGCAGAAAATTAATCGACAATAATTCCTTCATCTTCAAGGACGCAGCACTCGACACGGCCTTGACCCGGCAGGCCTGATCGAATTGATAGCGGGTGCTGTCGGTTACTTGCGAGAGAATGGAATAAGCCGATTCACCATTCGGGCCGCGAACCAAGGCTTCGTGCGCATAGATGGAGCGGGTCGAAAGATTGACGATCGGCTGGAAGGCAAATTCGAATTGAAGATCCAGGGCTGTTCCTGTATTGCATCCCTGACAGCCGGAACCCGGTTCTGTTGCAGCCGGCAATTCCGGGTTGACCTTGATTATGTGCATTGCTGTATCCAGTTTTGCTGCATCGCATTTTTTCCAGGGGATGTTTACGCAAGGGTTTAATTGAGCATGCGGCGCGGCGCGGCCTCCAGTTGCGTAAAACTCGGCATTTGCAGAGTCAACTCCCATTGCGCTGTGCGAACCGCTTCCTGCAGCAGCTTGCAAAAACCATGCATGGCCGTTTGCGTGAATGCCACGTCAAAGTTCTTTTGCCTGGCATCGATAAAACTGATGCGCACCGGTTCCTTCGGATGCAGGTGAAACTGGGAAGCCGTCACCAGGATCGGCGTCTCACCGAAGGGATAATAGTCGGCTGCCGCTTCAAACGGAATATCGAAGTTGCCGCTAGCCTTGATTTCGGTGACGGAGGCCTGGTATTCCATGCTGAGGATCTCGGCACTGGCATGCGCTGCCTGCGGCTGATTCAGCTTGACCTGGCTATCCAGCGATTTGACGATCCCAGGCCATAAATTCCTGACCATGCGGCGCGTCAGCCAGGACCGGATTTCTTCCAGCGAGCCGTCCACCGTGCGAAACGATACCCGCAACAAGATGCGGTCTTCTTCGGTCTGGTAGGTAACCTGTATTTGGTGTAAATCCATAATTGCCAGATATCCAACGGTTGGTTTGCATTATTCAATGTAGATTTTCTGCCAACACACCGTTAAACAAATCCTTTCTTGAAAAGTGGTTATCCATCCCCAATTACCATTCAACTAATTATTTGGGAGTGTTTCCAATGCGCCTCGACAAATTGACAACCAAATTGCAGGAAGCCCTGGCCGATGCCCAAAGCCAGGCAGTCGGCAACGACAATCAGTACATCGATCCGGTCCATTTAATTGTTGCCCTACTGAATCAAGACGATAGCAGTGCGCGCTCGTTGTTGCAACGTTCTGGCGTGAATGTGGGCGGGCTTGCAACAGCTTTGAAGAGCGCTCTTGATCGTTTGGCAAAAGTCACCGGCACCGGCGGCGAAGTGCAGATCGGGCGCGAGCTGTTGTCACTATTGAACTTAGCCGACAAGGAAGCGCAAAAGCGCGGCGACCAGTTCATCGGCAGTGAAATGGTGTTGCTTGGCCTGACTGAAGATAAGTCGGAAGCCGGCAAGCTGGCACGCGAAAACGGCCTGACCCGCAAGGCGCTGGAAGCGGCGATCAATGCGGTGCGTGGCGGCTCCAATCTCAATTCGCAGGAAGGAGAAGGGCAGCGTGAGGCACTGAAGAAATATACGCTGGACCTGACCGAACGTGCCCGCCAGGGCAAGCTCGACCCGGTGATCGGCCGCGACGATGAAATCCGCCGCACCATCCAGGTGCTGCAGCGCCGTTCGAAAAATAACCCGGTGCTGATCGGCGAGCCCGGTGTGGGCAAGACCGCCATTGTCGAAGGACTGGCGCAGCGTATCGTCAATGGCGAGGTGCCGGATAGTCTGAAGTCCAAGCGCGTGCTGTCGCTCGATATGGCGTCGCTTCTGGCTGGCGCCAAATACCGCGGCGAATTCGAGGAGCGCCTGAAAGCGGTATTGAAGGAAATCGCTCAGGATGAAGGACAGACTATCGTCTTCATCGATGAACTGCATACCATGGTCAGCGCCGGCAAGGCAGAAGGTGCAATCGATGCCGGCAACATGTTAAAGCCGGCACTGGCACGAGGTGAGCTGCATTGCGTCGGTGCCACCACGCTTGATGAATACCGCAAATACGTTGAAAAGGATGCGGCGCTGGAGCGGCGCTTCCAGAAGGTGCTGGTCGACGAGCCGAGCGTGGAAGCGACCATTGCGATCCTGCGCGGTCTGCAGGATAAATACGAAGTGCATCATGGCGTCGCGATCACCGACCCGGCCATCGTCGCCGCGGCCGAGCTGTCGCACCGGTATATCACCGACCGCTTCCTGCCGGACAAGGCAATCGACCTGATCGATGAAGCAGCGGCCAAGATCAAGATCGAGATCGATTCGAAACCGGAAGTGATGGACCGGCTCGACCGGCGCCTGATTCAGCTGAAGATCGAGCGCGAAGCGGTGAAACGAGAAAAGGATGAAGCGTCGCAAAAGCGCTTGGGCCTGATCGAAGAAGAAATCGCCAAGCTGGAACGCGAGTACGCGGATCTGGAAGAAATCTGGAAATCGGAAAAATCAGCAGTGCAGGGCAGCCAGCACATCAAGGAAGAGATTGAAAAGGCACGGCTGCAGATGGAAGACGCCAAGCGTCGTGGCGACTGGCAGAAAATGTCGGAGCTTCAATACGGCAAGCTGCCGGAACTGGAAGCGCAGCTGAAACAGGCCGACAGCAGCGAAGTCATGGCGGGCAAAACCAGGCTGGTGCGCACCCAGGTCGGCGCCGAGGAAATTGCCGAAGTGGTGTCGCGCGCCACCGGCATTCCGGTGTCGAAAATGATGCAGGGCGAGCGCGACAAGCTGGTGCACATGGAGGACCAGTTGCATAAGCGCGTGGTCGGCCAGGACGAGGCGATTGTCGCGGTGTCGGATGCGATCCGGCGTTCGCGCGCAGGCTTGGGCGATCCTAACCGGCCTTACGGCTCGTTCATGTTCCTAGGCCCGACCGGCGTCGGCAAGACCGAGCTGTGCAAGGCGCTGGCAACATTCCTGTTCGATACCGAGGATTCGATGATCCGCATCGATATGAGCGAGTTCATGGAGAAGCATTCGGTCGCGCGCCTGATCGGCGCGCCGCCGGGTTATGTCGGTTACGAAGAGGGCGGCTACCTGACTGAAGCCGTGCGGCGCAAGCCCTACAGCGTGATCCTGCTCGACGAGATCGAAAAGGCCCATCATGATGTGTTCAACGTGCTGCTGCAGGTGCTCGACGACGGCCGCATGACCGATGGGCAGGGGCGCACGGTCGATTTCAAGAACACCGTGATCGTGATGACGTCCAACCTTGGATCGCACAAGATCCAGGCGATGGAAGGCAGCGACCCGGCACTGGTCAAGCTGGCGGTGATGGCCGAGGTCAAGACCCATTTCCGGCCGGAGTTCATCAACCGCGTCGACGAGATCGTGGTGTTCCATGCGCTCGATGAAAAGAATATCGGCGCCATCGCCAAGATTCAGCTGGCGATGCTGGAGCAGCGGCTGGCGAAGATGGAAATGAAGCTCGAGCTGTCGGAAGCGGCGCTGCAAAAGATTGCCGAAGCCGGTTTCGACCCGGTGTATGGCGCGCGTCCGTTAAAGCGGGCGATCCAGCAGCAAATCGAAAACCCGCTGTCGAAGCTGCTCCTGGAGGGCCGCTTCGGTCCGAAGGACGTGATTGCCATCGATGTGAAAAATGGCGCACTGTCCTTCGACAGGCAGAACTGAGCGCGAACGGAGAAGCGTTGCTTCAACGCCAATGAAAGAACATGCCGGTCGCGCCGGCATGTTTTTTTTGCCTTACCGATTTTCCGGAAATGCGGTCTAATACGATCTTGTCTTGCCAAACGTCCTAATATTGTCTGTATTTTTTCAGCATTCATTCAATCCCCGTAATGATTCATACCACCGCGCCGACCTTGCGACAGGATGCACAAATCATCAGCCTGGTCGGCCTTGCCCATGGCGTTTCCCATTTTTTTCATCTGATCCTGGCGCCGCTGTTTCCTTGGCTGAAGATCGCCTTTGATCTGACGTATGCCGAACTCGGCTTGCTGATGACGGTTTTTTTCATCGTCTCGGGTATCGGCCAGGCCGTCGCCGGATTCGTGGTTGACCGCGTCGGCGCACGATCGGTGCTGTTTGCCGGTTTGGCAATTCTGGGTTTGTCTGCGCTGGCGCTGTCGCTGGCCCAGAATTACGCAATGCTGCTGGCCGGCTCGATGCTGGCTGGGCTAGGCAACAGCGTATTTCATCCTGCCGATTTCACGCTGCTCAACCGGCGCGTCTCGCCGTCACGACTGGGTCACGCCTTTTCCGTACACGGCATTTCCGGCAATCTGGGGTGGGCGGCTGCACCGGTGTTCCTGACCGCGGTGGCCGGCATCGCTGGCTGGCGTACTGCCTTGCTGGCTGCTGCCGGCATTCCCTTCATCGTGTTGTCGGTGCTGTTGCTGCATCGTCAGCTGCTGCAGGCTGAGCACGTGCCGGCGGCAGGCGGTGCCGCTGCTAGCAGACTTGAGACACCGCTTCATCACGGCCGAGTCAATTTCATGCGCCTGCCTTCGGTATGGATGTGCTTCGCATTTTTCTTCATCACGGCAGTCGCGCTGGGCGGCATTCAGAGTTTTTCTTCGGCCAGCCTGCGCGAACTGTACGGCATGTCGCTGGCAATGGCGACCACGGCTTATACCGGCTACATGCTGGCGTCAGCCGCCGGCATGGTCTGGGGCGGCTTCCTGGCATCGAAGACCGCGCGCCATGAACGCACCATCGCTTTGGCATTTGCCGGCGCTGGCTTGATGGCGTTGTTGCTGGCTACCGGCATCGTGCCGGCCATAATGGCGGTCGGATTGATGGGGGCAATCGGTTTTGGCGCCGGTATCGCCGGGCCGTCCCGTGATCTGCTGATTCGTGCCGCGGCACCGAAAAACGCAACCGGACGTGTGTATGGCGTAGTGTATTCGGGACTGGATATCGGCCTGGCTTGCGGACCGTTGTTATTTGGAGCGCTGATGGATGCGCATCATCCTTCCTGGGTTTTTATCCTGATTGGCGGCTTCCAGATGATGGCTATTGTTACCGCAGTCAGCGTCGGCACCCGCACCGCGGCACGAGTTCAGGCTGCGTAGGTGTGTTGATTGGGATGCCATGTAGGGCAGGCGACTCGCCCGGCATTTCAAGTTCACCGGCAACTCGCTTACAATCCTGGCATGATTTTGTTCATTTAGGAGAATGCGATGACTTTTGCAACCTGCGATATTTGCGATGCCAATGAAGACAAGATTGCTGCCGGCACCCTGGCAGTGCTGCCGCCTGTTTTTCAATCATTCGGCAAGAACCTGAATTTTTCCGGCCCGGCCAGAACGCTCAAGGTGTTTGAAGATAATGTGCTGGTGCGCGCGGCGCTGGAGACGCCTGGCGACGGCCATGTGCTGGTAGTCGATGGCGGCGCCAGCCTGCGCTGCGCGCTGGTTGGCGGCAATCTGGGCGTGCTGGCGGAAAAAAACGGCTGGGCCGGGATTGTGGTCAATGGCTGCATACGTGATTCTGCAGAAATCAATGGCTGCAATATCGGCGTGCGCGCACTGGCGACGCATCCCCAGCGAAGCATTCGCAAGGGAATCGGCGATAAGGACATTCAGGTGACGATTGCCGGCGTTGCTGTCAGGCCGGGTGACTGGATTTATGCTGATGCGGATGGGGTACTGGTCGCCGCCGCCAAGCTAGGCTGATCAGGCGCCATGTGCAAATCGGCGAAATCGGCAGAATCGGCAGAATCGGCAGAATCGGCAATTACCGGCTAGATGGCGTCGGACTGGGCCTCGGTTTCCAATGCATCGACATCGATCTGGTAATTGCGGCCATGGGTTTCCAGCCGCTTGATCTTGCCTTCGCGCAGGAAGGCATTGATGATGCGGCTGGCGGTCTCGATCGTCATGCCCAGCATCGAGCCGATATCCTCAAGCGTAAACAGCACCGAATTTTCCGGGTTGACGGTATCGCGCATCTTCAGCAGCAGGCGCGCGATTCTGACTCGGGCCGAGCCGTTTGCCAATTCGGCAAACCACTGATCCGCATCACTTAAGGCAGCATGCCATTGCTCGAGTACCTTGCGGTGCAGGGTTGGCGATTCACTATCGAGCCGCGCCATCACATCCAGCGGAACGCGACAGGCCACCACATTGGTGATGGCGATCGCATCATGCTCGTATTGCGGATGCAGCATGGCTTCCAGACCCAGTGCATTGCCAGGACGAAGTACGCGCACGATCCGCTGCGTGCCGTCGGCATTGATGCGATTGAGCTTCACCATGCCGCTGCGGATCGAATAAATCCCGTTGACATCGTCTCCCTGCATGAACAGGGCGGCGCCGGCGGGAAAACGCAAATCGTCGAACGGCGCGTGAATCAGGTCCAGCTCTTTGGCCGGCAAATCACCGAACAACGAACAGTTGCCGCCGCAATTGCGGCAATCAGAGTTGCCACGCCAGATTTTCGGAGGATTGGGGTTGTATTTCATTAAAATTGCATCAAGGTGCCAACGATAGTTTCAATCATACACGCAAGCGGAAAGGATTACCTGACGCCTCTGGGAATGATAGGCCGCCGGGTGGTCTGCCAAGCGTGACAATCCGCGAGCGCTTAGCCAGGTAGGCGAGGCGCCGATCGACTTGCCTGCGACCGGCTCACCCTTGTGCAAGCGCATGGTGACCCAAAATCGACTGGATTGGGAATCAATTGGTAGGGCGGCCATGGCTACCGCCACATGCTGGCGGAACTTGAAGCGTGCAGTGAGCTATACAGCAATGAATATTGCAACTGAAATTTCCAAACAGAAACGTATTGAGCGGCTTTTGAAATTATTGGGCCATGGGATCCTACAGAAATTTTAAGATTGGTCCGGATCGAATGACCGCGTATGTAGCTCTTTCGCGTTGCTATTTTTCATAATCCGGAAAGTTTTTCCCGCATTGTGAAATGCAGAGGTCGTATAACGCGCTTTTTGGCACTTAATTTTCAGGATTTTGTTTCGTATCGCGAAAAATGAAATATAAGCCTTTGAAAAATAAAGGTTTAAATTTGGTTATATGTCTTATATAAGACCTTGTTGCCACGCAAAAAAAAGCTTATGATTCAACCATACCGTTTTTACCCGATTCGTATCATCCGTTCAACTCAGGAGAATGACAATGGCAACTCGCGAACAGCAAGTACAGGCACTGAAGAAAGACTGGGCCGAAAATCCACGTTGGAAAAACGTCAAGCGCAACTACACTGCGGAAGACGTCGTGCGTCTGCGTGGTTCGATGCCAATCGAGCACACACTGGCCAAGCAAGGTGCTGAAAAGCTGTGGGCGAAAGTCAACGGCGGCGCGAAAAAAGGTTATGTGAACGCGTTCGGCGCGATCTCTGCCGGTCAAGCCATGCAACAAGCCAAAGCCGGCCTGGAAGCAGTGTACCTGTCGGGCTGGCAAGTCGCCGCTGACGGCAATACGTCCGAAACCATGTACCCTGACCAGTCGCTGTACGCATACGACTCGGTGCCGACCATGGTTCGCCGCATCAACAATACTTTCAAGCGCGCTGATGAAATCCAGTGGTCGCGTGGCATCAATCCAGGCGATGAAAACTTCATCGACTACTTCCTGCCGATCGTCGCGGACGCTGAAGCCGGTTTCGGCGGCGTGCTGAACGCTTTCGAACTGATGAAGAACATGATTGCATCCGGCGCTGCCGGCGTGCACTTCGAAGACCAGCTGGCTGCCGTGAAAAAATGCGGTCATATGGGTGGCAAGGTTCTGGTTCCGACTCAGGAAGCAATCGAAAAGCTGACTTCTGCGCGTTTCGCTGCCGACGTCATGGGCACCTCCACCATCGTGCTGGCCCGTACTGATGCTGAAGCCGCCAACCTGATCACTTCCGATCATGATGCCAACGACAAGCCATTCCTGACCGGTGAGCGCACCCAGGAAGGTTTCTACCGCGTCAAGAACGGTCTGGAGCAAGCAATCAGCCGTGGTGTGGCTTATGCTCCGTTCGCTGACCTGGTATGGTGCGAGACAGGCGTGCCGGACATCGGCTTTGCTCGCGAATTCGCGCAAGCTGTTCACGCTGCCTGCCCAGGCAAGCTGCTGTCGTATAACTGCTCGCCATCGTTCAACTGGAAGAAAAACCTGGACGACAGGCAGATCGCTTCGTTCCAGGAAGATCTGTCGGCGCTGGGCTACAAGTACCAGTTCATCACGCTGGCCGGTATCCATATCAACTGGTTCAACACCTTCCAGTTCGCACACTCTTATGCACGCGGCGAAGGCATGAAGCACTATGTCAACATGGTGCAAGAGCCGGAATTTGCTGCGCGCGACAAGGGTTATACCTTCGTGTCGCACCAGCAGGAAGTCGGCGCTGGCTACTTCGACGACGTGACCACCGTGATCCAGGGCGGTACGTCTTCCGTGAAAGCCCTGACCGGCTCGACCGAAGAAGAGCAGTTCCACTAATCTGACTGCGACGAGGCATTTTCGCTTCGTCGTCAGGTGGCCACCATTCCAAAGCCGCACCGGCATCCGGTGCGGCTTTTTCTTTTGGTGCAACGGTTTTGGCAGGCGACAGGGTAAACCTGTCTGGCAAGCGGGCTTGGGCGCTGCACTATAATGCTGGTTAACTGATCGTGCCGGGATATCTGGTCGGCCGCAAACCGCCGATTTACGGCAAAAATCACCCGGCACATAGTTAAATTCAATCTCTTCTCACCGATCACCATGATGTCCTTTTTTCGTTCGCTGGCAGGATGTCTGCTCGTGTTGGCAACTAGTGCAGGGTGGAGCCCGGCTGCCGCCGGCGCACCCTTGTCCGGCGCACCCCAGTTGCAGGTGGCCGCCGCAGCCGATCTCGCACCATGCATTGATGCACTCAACCAGGCATTCGTCAAAAGTGTCGGCGCAGCGAACGTCAAAGCCAGCATCGGCTCGTCGGGCAACTTGCATGGGCAAATCCGGCACGGGGCGCCATTCGATGTATTTTTATCTGCTGATATGGAGTATCCGCGTGCGCTTGCAAAAGCCGGTGCCGCCGATGCGGCGTCGCTGGTGGTGTATGCGCATGGTCGTCTGGTACTGTGGAGTACCGATCCCATGCTCGATATGCGGCAGGGTCTGGCTGTATTGCGTGATCGGCGCGTCAGGCGCGTCGCCATCGCCAATCCTGACGTCGCCCCTTATGGACGTGCGGCCCGGGCCGCGCTGCAACATGCCGGCTTGTGGGATGCGATCCAGCCCAAGCTGGTGCGTGGTGAAAACCTTGCGCAGACGGCCCAGTTCGTCCAGACCGGCAATGCACAGGCCGGTCTGGTGAGTGCAGCCCATGTCGCCAATCTGACCGGCAGCTACTCTGGCAGCAGCTGGCTGGTGCCGGCAGAATTTTATCCGGTCATCGAGCAGGGTGCGATTGTCACGGCCAAGGGTCGCAGCAATCCGCTGGCAAGGCAGTACCTGCATTTTCTACAGTCTGATGCAGGGCGTGCCATTTTGCAGCAATACCGATTCACTCTGCCTAGAGCTGCCCGATGAATTGGGTGACGCCGCTCTGGTCGCTGCCGCCGGAATTATGGTCTTCACTCTGGCTGACTTTGCGCCTGGCACTGATTTCGACCGTGATCCTGATGCTGTTTGCGATTCCGCTTGGCTGGTGGATTGCATTTAATCGCCGCCGCTGGTCGATGCTGGTCGAGATTGTCATGTCGATGCCGCTGGTGTTGCCGCCGACCGTGATCGGGTTCTATCTGCTGATGCTGTTGTCGCCGCAATATGCATTAGGTCAGTGGTGGCAGCAGGTTTTCGGCGAGACGCTGGCCTTCTCGTTCGCCGGTCTGGTGGTCGGCTCCTGCGTCTACAGCATGCCGTTTGCGCTGCAGCCAGTGGTGGCGGCATTTCGCATGTTGCGGGTGGAAATGGTGCAGGCGGCTTATGCGCTCGGCATGACCCGTTGGCAAACATTTCTCTATGTATTGCTGCCACTGGCCAAATCCGGTGTGTATTCCGGCGCAACACTGGCATTCGCCCATACCCTCGGCGAATTCGGCGTGGTACTGATGTTGGGTGGCAATATTCCCGGGGTGACGAGGGTAGCTTCGATTGCCCTATACGATGAAACCCAAAAACTCAATTATGCCGATGCGCATGGCTTTGCACTGGTGTTGCTGGCGCTATCGTTTGTACTGTTGTGCATAACCATGATCGTGCAAAAAAGACAAGAGCGCTGGCGCCAGAGTGCACGGATGTAGAGCCTGTCGACATGCACTGCGCGCAGGGCACTGCTGTATTTCGCTGTGTCCAGGCTGGATGGGTACACACTGGCTGCGGCGAGTACACAAAGAATTGTTACAATGCCTGCGTGTGGGTTGTTTGCAAATAGCAAAGCCCGATTTCTTCCATCCTTCTCTTCCATCGACCCGCCTTATGTTGAGTTACCGTCATGCCTTCCATGCAGGCAATCACGCCGATGTCCTAAAGCATATGGTTTTGATTCAGTTGCTGCGTTATTTGAATCAAAAAGATACGCCCTACATGTATATCGATACCCATGCCGGCGCCGGCGCCTATGCGCTCGACAGCAGTCAGGCAGCCAAGAATGCCGAATTCGAAACTGGCATCAGCCGCTTGTGGGATCGCACTGATTTGCCTGAGCCGGTTGCCGACTATGTAGCATTGGTGAAGTCGATGAACCCGAGTGGCAAGATGCGCCACTATCCTGGCTCACCGTATTGCGCCGACCGGGTGATGCGCGAACAGGATCGGTTGCGCCTGTTCGAGCTGCATCCGAGCGATGTCAAAATTTTGTATGAAAATTTCCAGAAGGTCGAAGCGCATGCGGCAGCCCAGGGCGTGCGCTCAAGTGTGCGCGGCAAGCGCATCCTGATCCAGAAGGCAGATGGTTTCGAAAGCCTGAAAGCCTTGCTGCCGCCGCCATCGCGGCGTGGACTGGTACTGATCGATCCGCCATATGAAGTAAAGGATGACTATCGAAAGGTCAAGAAAACCCTGCTCGACGCACTCACGCGATTCCCTACCGGTACCTATGCGGTATGGTATCCGGTACTGCAGCGCATGGAGTCGCGCGAGTTTCCAAACCAGTTGATGCGTTTGCCAGCCAGTGGCTGGCTGAACGTCACGCTGACTGTCAGAACCCCCATGCCCGATGGTTTCGGTCTGCACAGCAGCGGTATGTTTGTGATCAATCCGCCCTGGACCCTGGAGCCGATGTTGCGCCAGTTAATGCCGTATCTCGTGTCTGCGCTGGGCACTGACAGTGGTGCCCGCTTTACCCTGGAAACCGGAGAAACCAAGGTGGCATCGAAAGGCGTTGCGCGCCGAAGATGATGCCGAGGCAGCCTGCACTGCAGGCTGTTCCCGTGCCACTGAATGTCCACTTAAAAAACAGCCTGCTGCTGGCACATCAAAGCCAATCAACTCATTACTGCATGCGCCCGGCACATGCTGTACTGTCTGCATTGCGAATTATAAGTACAATGAAGAAACATCCTTTCATCCAAATTTTCTATCAAAATAATTGATTGCAATGAAATCAAGAAAGATACAACTTTCATGACATTGGATTCGCCCGATGCAGCCAGTGCTGATGGACAGGCCAGGGAATTTTTTTTGGCGCGTCAGCCGATTTTGAATCGTACCCAGCACCTGGTCGCATATGAACTGTTGTTTCGTAACGCCGCCATTGGCCCGGCCAATGTCGTCGACCACGTCGCCGCTACGGCGTCAGTCATGGCGCATATGGCTGAATTAGGTATGGAAAACGTGGTTGGTCACTCGCTCGGTTTCGTGAATGTCGATGCGACGGTATTGATGAGTGACTTCATCAATTTTTTGCCGGCCGATAAAGTCGTGCTTGAAATATTGGAGACAGTTCAGGTAACACCAGAAATTCTTCAGCGCGTGACAGAACTGCGGCAAGCCGGTTATATGTTTGCACTGGACGATGTGGTGGTGCAGACCGAAGATGTGCGCCAATTGCTGCCGCTGGTGCAAATCATCAAGGTCGATATCATGGGCATGCAGCACAGCCTCCTGAGTAGCCTGAGCCGGCAATTCAAACAGGATGGCAAAAAGCTGCTGGCAGAAAAAGTTGAAACCCATGCAGAGTTCCAGACCTGCCTGGATCTTGGATTTGATTATTTTCAGGGATATTATTTTGCCAAACCGCTGATTATGAGCGGTAAAAAACTGTCTCCTTCACAAATGACCATCATGCAATTGATGAGTCAGATTGTTGCGGACGAAGAAAGTGCCGTGCTGGAACACACGATCAAGCATGATGCCTCGCTCAGCCTGAATTTGCTCAGGCTGGTCAATTCCGCTGGTGTCGGTGCCACCAAGCGGATCGAATCGGTCGGGCAAGCCCTGCTTGTCATGGGACGCCTGCAACTGCAACGCTGGTTGCAAATCCTGTTGTATGCTGGCCATGAGACAGGCGGCAGTTTGAAATCACCCTTGCTGGTACTGGCAACCACACGTGGCAAATTGCTCGAATTAATCACTGAAAAGCTTCATCCAGGCAACCGTACGTTAAGCGAAAAATCGTTTACTGTCGGTATCATGTCCTTGATGGATACGCTATTCGGCTTGCCAATGGATAAAATTCTGGACCAATTAGCAGTGGCTGATGAAGTGAGGGCAGCCTTGTTGCACCGGCGTGGTGAATTCGGCGACATGCTGAAGCTGGCCGAGTATATCGAGCGGATTGAAGATGCGGGGCTGCTGTTGCCACCGACCTTGAACAAGCTGCACCTGACAACAGAAGAATTATCCGAGCTGCAACTGCAGGCATTTCAATGGACTAACAGTATTTCCGATACGACTGCCTAGCGATCGGATGCTACCGCACTGGCAGCGCAACGCGCGCAAGGTGGTTGCAGTTACAATGGCTGCATGAATAAAGCATTTGTCAAAGAGTCTGACGATGGCGATGATGATCTGGAAGCGGCGCTGCCGGCGATTCCGGCAGGTGCCAAAAACTACATCACGCCGGCCGGCTATCAACGCATCAGAGACGAATTGCTGCATCTGATTGATGTCGATCGGCCGGAAGTGGTGCGCGTGGTGCACTGGGCAGCGTCGAATGGCGACCGCTCCGAGAATGGCGATTATATCTATGGCAAACGGCGCCTGCGCGAGATCGACCGCCGCATCCGCTTTTTGACCAAGCGCATGGATCTGGCTGAAATAGTCGATCCGAGCGCGCACCATGGTTCCGACCAGATTTTTTTCGGTGCCACCGTCAGGTACCAGAATCAGGCCGGCGACGAACATACGGTGACGATTGTGGGCATCGATGAACTCGATCCCTTGCATGGCAAGATCAGCTGGGTGTCGCCGGTTGCCCGGGCGTTGACCAAGGCGCGCGAAGGGGATCTGGTGTCACTGATGACCCCGGCCGGACTCGATGAGCTGGAAGTGCTGGAGGTGCACTATCCGGCAAGAGGCTGATTGGCAACCGGGTTAGCCGCGCTCCCGCATGATCCGCGAAACGTTCGGGATGCGGCGGACATTGCGCATCAGACGCGCCAGGTGTACCCGATCTTCTATCTGGATGGTGAAACGCAGCTGGGTCATCAACTGGTCGGTGTCGCCATCCATTGTCACATACGTGATATTGGCATCGGACTCGCCGATTTCCGCAGCGATCCGGGCCAGCACGCCGCGTTCATTTTTGACCAGAACCATGATGCGGCAGTCAAAGCGGCGATTCAAATCCTTGCCCCAGACGACATCAATCCAGCGGTCCGATTCCTTCGAACGCAATCGCTTGGCCTGGTCGCATTCCAGCGAATGGACAATCAGGCCCTGATCCCGGCGCAACTGACCATGAATCGTGTCTCCCGGAATCGGCAGGCAGCAAGGTGCCAGTTGCACCGATATGCCTTCGTTGCCATAAATGACCACCGGTTCCGGTTTGCCGGGCACAATCGCACCGTTGCTGTCGATTTCAGCTCCCGGTTGCCGGTCAAATTCCAGCATGCCCAGGATATGCCGTGCCACCAATGCCGCCATGCGTTTGCCGACACCGATGTCGGCGTACAGTTCTTCCATTGATTTGGCGCTCGATTCGTTGAGCAGCCGGTCGATCAGCAGTTGCGGCAATTCGCCATCGAGTTTCAGCGCGACCAATGCCTGGTTCAGCAGACGTTTGCCAAGGTCGGTCGATTCGGTCAGGTTAATCGTGCGTAAATAGTGACGAATCGCCGAGCGTGCCTTGCCGGTACGTACGAAGGTCAGCCAGTTCGGGCTCGGGCGGGAGGTCGGCGATGTGATGATTTCAACGATATCGCCATTGCGCAATTCCGTGCGTAACGGCGCTTGCTCATGATTGATCTTGACTGCAATCGCCTGGTCGCCGACACCGGTATGGATCGTGTAGGCGAAATCGAGCGCAGTGGCGCCGCGCGGCAGCGCGATGATTTTCGACTTCGGCGTGAATACATAGACTGAATCGGGAAACAGGTCGACCTTGACGTGCTCCAGGAATTCGGCCGAATCGCCGGTCTGCTTTTGAATGTCGAGCAGCGACTGCAACCATGCATGGGTACGCTGCTGCAGGTCGGTCAGGCTGTCTTCTTCACTCTTGTACAGCCAGTGGGCGGCCACGCCCGACTCGGCCACGCGATGCATGTCCTGAGTACGGATCTGAAATTCCACCGGCGTGCCGTACGGGCCGATCAGCGTCGTATGCAGCGACTGATAGCCATTGAGCTTGGGGATGGCGATGTAATCCTTGAATTTGCCCGGCATTGGCTTGTACAGCGCATGCAGCGTGCCCAGCGCAACATAGCAGTTGGCAAAACTGTCGACCACAATCCGAAAGCCATACACGTCCAGCACCTGGGAAAATGACAGGTGCTTGTTGCGCATCTTGCGATAGATGCCGAACAGGGTTTTTTCACGGCCATAGACCTGCACCTGCAGGCCGGCTGCGGCCAGTGTGCTCTTGACCGCTTCGAGAATTTTGCTGACCACTTCGCGCCGGTTGCCGCGCGCGGCTTTCACTGCCTTGGCCAGGGTCCGGTAGCGCAGCGGATGCAGGTGGGCGAACGACAATTCCTGCAGTTCGCGATAAATATTGTTCAGGCCCAGCCGGTGCGCGATTGGTACGTAGACTTCCATCGTCTCGCGGGCAATGCGGCGTTTTTTTTCCGGCACCATCGCGTCCAGCGTGCGCATGTTATGCAAGCGGTCGGCCAGCTTGACCAGAATCACCCGCACGTCGCGCGCCATCGCCAGCAGCATCTTGCGGAAGTTTTCCGCCTGCACTTCGATCTGGCTCTGGAATTCGAGCTTGTCCAGCTTGGACAATCCATCTACCAGCGAGGCAACCTGGGCGCCGAAGCGCTCGATCAATTCTTCTTTCTTGACATCCTGGTCTTCCATCACGTCATGCAGCAACGCTGCCATGATCGCTTGCGCGTCGAGCTTCCAGTCGGCGCAGATCTCGGCAACCGCGATCGGATGGGAAATATAGGGTTCGCCTGACTTGCGCACTTGCCCCAGATGCATTTCATCGGAAAACCGATAGGCTTCCCGGATCTTCCTGAGTTCGGAAGCGTTCAGATACTCGGCGAGCTTGGCGGTCAGTTGCGATATCGAGGCCACGCCGATGGCGGTGCCGGACTCGGCTGGTGCATGCGGCTGATTGGAATTTTTTTTGGCCACGCGGTCGGATCCGGCGCGCTTACGGGGAGTTGCTGATAAGGTTGAATCTGCAGGCATGAGGTCTAGACAGATAAGGCTTCCGGTTCATGCTGCCGCATGGCATTCAGATACGGGAGGACGACTGAGCGATACCATGCTTGCCAATCGATCCCGGTTCCGCACGAACGGAGGCTTAGGTTGGAACCTTTTTCAGCATTTCGATACCGACCTTGCCAGCAGCAATTTCACGCAGGGCGATCACGGTCGGTTTGTCTCTTGCTTCAACCTTTGGCGTATGGCCCTGCAACAGCTGGCGCGCGCGATAGGTGGCCGACAAGGTCAACTGAAAGCGGTTCGGAATATGTTTGAGGCAATCTTCAATGGTAATACGGGCCATATGTGTGCTCCTAAATCGGTGTTAGCTTAAATTGGCATGAATGCCCAGTTGGGCAAACAGGGAAGCGTTGCGCGCAGCCTGCTGCGCAAACCGGCAACGTGCTGCTTGCACGACGGCTGTCAATTCTGACAAAGCTGTCGCAAAGTCTTGATTAATAATAACATATTCAGACTCCGGAGCGTGCGCGATTTCGCCGCCAGCGGCCAGAATCCGTCGGGTAATGATGTGTGGTTCATCCTGCCCGCGCTTGGTCAGACGCTCTTCCAGTGCTGCGATCGATGGTGGCAGAATGAAGATGCCAATTGCATGCGGAAACTGCTTTTTGACCTGTTGAGCACCTTGCCAGTCAATTTCCAGCAAAATATCGGTGCCAGCCTTCATTTGCTCGGCGATCTGGATGCGCGACGTGCCGTAGTAATTACCATGGACCTCGGCAGACTCAAGAAATTCACCCGCATCGCGTTTTAAGAAAAATTCATCGACCGAGGTGAAAAAATATTCACGACCGTGCTGCTCCATCGGCCGAGGTGGTCTGGTCGTATATGAAATTGACAACTTCAGCGTCGGCTCCTGGGCCAGCAGTGCATTGACCAGAGTCGACTTGCCGGCGCCGGACGGCGCGACGACCATGAATAAGCTGCCTGCAGTGGCGTGGACATCGGGCATCGGAATCCTCAATTAAAAACACTGACCCTTGACGGATCAGGTACTAAATAGTTGCCTAGGATAATCGTTTCAGCCAATTATTCCAAGTTCTGCACCTGTTCACGCATCTGGTCAATCAAGAGTTTTAATTCCATTGCTGCATCGGCCAGTTCTTTCAGTGCTGCCTTGGAACCGAGTGTGTTGGCTTCCCGGTTCAATTCCTGCATCATGAAATCGAGGCGCTTGCCGACCTGGCCACCTTTCTTGAGGATGTGGCGGGTTTCGACCAGGTGGGCGGCGAGTCGTCCCAATTCTTCAGCGACATCGATGCGAATACCGTACAGCGTGACTTCCTGCCGGATGCGTTCCAGCGCTTCTTCACGGGACACGGTCGGCGTTGTCGTCTCGCCCTGGAGGGCGATGCCAAGTGCTTCCTGCAGCCGTTCGGTCGCTTTTTGCTGGAATTGGGCGATTACCTGCGGAATCAGCGGCGTAATGCGCAGCACGATTGCTTCCATCGCATCGATTCTGGCCAGCAGGATGGCTTCCAGCGCTGCACCTTCACGGGCGCGACTGTCGATAAACGCCGTCAGGGTGGCTGCCATCACCGACGAAATATCGGCTTGCAGCGTTTCTTGCGATATTTGCGCTTCTTCGATGACGCCTGGCCAGCGCAGCAGATCATTGACGGTCAGCACTGGTGCGGCCGGAAACTGCTGCAGCACTATTTGTTGCAATTCTGTCAGCGAAGCCAGTAATGGCACATTCAGCGCCTGGGTGCCGCCGGTTGCCAGTTTTCTGCCGAAACTCAGGCGGCACTCGACCTTGCCGCGCACGACGCGCCCCATGATGGCTTCACGCAAGCCAGGTTCGATTGCTCGCAAGTCATCGTTGAGACGAAATTGCAAATCGAGAAAGCGGGAATTGACGCTTTTTAATTCGATGGTAACGGTACCGGCGTTGGTTTCGCGGGTGGTAACCGCATAACCGGTCATGCTATGGATAGTCAAAATGAAAACCTCGGTTTTTCTTTACAAAACAGTGATTTATCCACACAATTCAGAGAATTATGTTGAAGCTTAGAAATTTCCTGGACTGAAACTTTTGGTGCGGAATTTCACTAGCCGTTATCACGAGTCATTTGGAGGCAAATTGTATGGCTGCCCAGAATAATGCGCCATTGCCGGATGGGCTGGAAATTGCCGGATACCGCATTGTAAAGAAGATTGCGTCCGGCGGGTTCAGTATCGTCTACCTTGCCTACGATGAAGATGGCAATGCAGTAGCGATCAAGGAATATTTGCCCAGTTCGCTGGCATTGCGTGAGCCGGGTGAGCTGGTGCCAATCATTGCCGCGGAAAACCTGCCAATTTTCCGGATCGGCTTGAAATGTTTTTTCGAGGAAGGGCGCGCATTGGCGCGCATCGCGCACCCGAATGTGGTCAGCGTGGTCAACTTTTTCCGGGCCAACGAAACCGTGTACATGGTGATGGCATATGAATCGGGGCGCTCGCTGCAGGAACATATCCTGCGCCGCCGCGACAAGGGTGAACGGCCACTGGTGTCCGAGCGTTTCATCCGCAAGATGTTCAGCCATGTGATGATGGGTTTGCGCGAAGTGCATACCAACAAACTGTTGCATCTGGATTTGAAGCCGGCCAATATTTACCTGCGGGTCGACGGCACACCGATCCTGCTGGATTTTGGCGCTGCCCGCCAGACCCTGCGCACCGACTTGCCCAAACTGTACCCGATGTATACGCCAGGCTTCGCGGCACCGGAGTTGTATGCGAAAAACGGCAACCTGGGACCCTGGACCGATATTTACGGCATTGGCGCGTCAATGTTTGCCTGCATGGTGGGCGCGCCGCCGCAACCGGCCGATCAGCGCAAGGTGACTGACAAGATGGAAGGCCATTTGCGCAAGCTGGAAGGCATTTATTCAACCGAACTGATTGAAGTCATCCGCTGGACCTTGAAACTCGATGCGCTGGAACGTCCGCAAAGCGTGTTTGCGCTGCAAAAAGCCTTGCGCGAACCCGTGCCGGAAAAAAAGACCAATGAAACGATGGGCAAGGTGACGCGCAAGGTGCGCGGGTTTTTCAGCCGGTTCAGCAAGGATTCGTCGAACCTCAATACGATCCAAGAAAACACGCAGTATCTGTAAAGCCAACTTACTATGCGATTTTCTGTTTATCAAGAAAGCCACATCGGTGGCCGCAAGGTCAACCAGGACCGGATGGGGTACAGTTTTACCCGGGATGCATTGCTGTTGCTGCTGGCCGATGGCATGGGCGGCCATATCCAGGGCGATGCGGCTGCCACGATTGCGATGCAGACGGTGGCGACACTGTTCCAGCAAAATGCGACGCCCTATATTAAAAAGCCCGAACGCTTTCTGGAAGACAGCTTTTTTGCTGCGCATCGCGAAATCCATCGCTACCGGGCGATCAACAATTTGCCCGAAACGCCGCGCACCACCATCGTTGCCTGCCTGATCCAGCACAACACCGCGTTCTGGGCGCATTGCGGCGATTCGCGCCTGTACTGGATGCGCCAGGGCCAGATCCTGGCCCGCACCCGTGACCACTCCCGTATCGAAACCCTGATTGCACAGGGCAAGGTCGACCCGAGCGAGCGCGACACGCATCCCGATCGCAATAAATTGTTCAATTGCCTGGGTGCGCCCAATCTGCCGATTGTCGAAGTGTCGCGCCGGGCCAGCCTGCAGGCGGGTGACGTGATGCTACTGTGTTCGGATGGCTTGTGGTCGATTTTGCCGGACCACCAGCTGGCGCACAGTCTGCAAAACAATACGATCGTGCGTGCGGTGCCACAACTGGTCAGTAACGCAGTCGGGATTGCCGGCAAGACCAGCGACAATGTGACTGCGTTGGCGATGATGTGGGAAAGCGACCGCAGTGCGGATGAGATCAATTCGATCACGACCGATGTGTTGCCGATCGGCGCCGTCACCACCACGATTCATGCGCCGCGTCATGCCGACCTCGAAAATGCCGATGCCTTCAATGACAATGACATTGAAAAAGCCATCGAGGAAATCCGCAGCGCCATTGAAAAATCCTCCAAGGTCACTACCAAGGGGTAAACTCCTGGTTTAATGCCGCTCATTTATTTACAACAGGTTAACTATGCTGCTAGAAACCCGTCCCAGCGGACGTGCTGCTGATGCCTTGCGCCTGGTGCGCCTGACCCGGCACTACACCAAACATGCCGAAGGCTCGGTCTTGATCGAATTTGGCGACACCAAGGTGATTTGCACCGCCAGCATCGAAGAAAAGGTGCCGGGCTTCCTGAAAGGCAAAGGGCAGGGCTGGATGACCGCCGAATATGGCATGCTGCCGCGTTCCACTCACAGCCGCATGGACCGCGAAGCGGCCAAAGGCAAGCAATCTGGCCGCACCCAGGAAATCCAGCGTCTGATCGGCCGCTCGCTACGTGCCGCCTTCGACTTGAATGCATTCGGCGAACGTACCCTGCATCTGGATTGCGATGTGATCCAGGCCGACGGCGGCACCCGCACCGCTGCCATCACCGGCGCCATGGTGGCCGCCTATGATGCGTTTTCCAGGCTGGTCGAGCGCAAGCTGATCACAACCATTCCGGTCAAGCATTTTGTCGCGGCGATTTCAGTCGGCGTCTACCGCGGGGTGCCGGTGCTGGACCTGGATTATCTGGAAGATTCGGATTGCGATACCGACATGAATGTGGTGATGACCGATGCCGGCCATTTCGTCGAAGTCCAGGGCACCGCGGAAGGCGCTGCCTTTGATCGGGCCACCATGGACCGCCTGCTTGACCTGGGGCAATCGGGTATTGGCGAGCTGATCGCATTGCAAAAGAAAACCCTGGGCCTGGCTGGATAAGAAGGCACCGGGAAAAATGTATGTCGTGATATTCAGGGCCAGGCCGGGTGTAGTCGACAGCGAGTATGCGCAAACTGCGGCAAGAATGCGGGAGATGGCGCTGACATCGTTCGGCTGCCTGGAATTTGTTTCTGTTACCGAGGGCGATCAGGAAGTCGCTTTATCCTACTGGCCTGACGAAGCCAGCATCAGGCGCTGGAAGGCCCATGCCGATCATGTACTGGCGCAGCAGCTTGGCCGTGAAAAATGGTATGCGTCATACCTCGTGCAGATTGCTGAAATCAAGCGCGCGTACCGATTTCCATCCTAGATGGCACTTGCGGGGCGCCTGCCGGTGCCTGCGAACCCGAATCCGATAACTATGCGTAGCTGGCCTCACGATGCAAAACAGTCATTGCGCTTTCTGGCGGCAGCCCGCCATTTTTTACCGCAATGGCTGGAGTCTCCCGCCGAACTGGAGCAGCAATATATATCTCACATCAGGAACGCTGAATTTCAGCCGGCACTGGCCATCCTGGAACAAATCGGGGACCAGCATAGCGGCTACGAAAATGAATCGCATTTCTGGAAAGAGATGTTTTACGTCGCCCAGCAATTGAACTTGCCGCAGCAGGCAGCACGCTACGAAGAGCGCATCCGCCAAATCGCTGACATGCAGCGGCTGCAGTTTTGAGTTCTAATACGTTTAATCTGCACGCGCGCATGCCGCTTGCCGCAGGTTTCATCATGCCGTGACCTGAGACCATCTTCACAATATTTCCATTTTCCATTTTTAATTCATGACACGTACGATCGTTTTGGCATCCAACAATGCCGGCAAGCTCAAGGAATTCAATCAGCTGCTGGCCCCGGTCGGCTTCACCCTGCATGCACAGGGCGAGTTCAACGTGCCGGAAGCCGAAGAGCCGCATCCGACCTTCGTCGAAAACGCGCTGGCCAAGGCGCGTCATGCTTCCCGCCTGACAGGCTTGCCGGCGCTGGCGGACGATTCCGGCATTTGTGCCAACGCTCTGGCCGGTGCGCCCGGCGTCTGGTCGGCGCGCTACGCCGGCGAGCCCAAGTCGGATCTGAGCAACAACGACAGGCTGGTTACCGAGCTGGCGGCCCATGCCGACAAATCCGCCTATTATTATTGCGTGCTGGTGCTGGTGCGGCATGCCGATGATCCGCAGCCGCTGATTGCCGAAGGGCGCTGGGAGGGCGAAGTCATTGCTGACAAGCGCGGCGCCGGCGGATTTGGTTACGATCCGCATTTCTGGCTGCCGGCATTGGATAGAACAGTTGCCGAACTGTCGGCCGAGGAAAAAAATCGGCTGTCGCATCGCGGCCAGGCATTGCGCCTGCTAATTGAGAAATTGCGATGATTCCCATCAAACCGATCGGCAACCCTGCGGCAGCGTCAGCAAGCGTGTTGCCGGCAGCGCAGGCGGCCAATGCTTATCTGAAGCCCGGCGTACTGAATATGACCAGTCTGCCGCCATTGTCGCTGTATGTGCATTTTCCATGGTGTGTCAGGAAATGCCCGTACTGCGATTTCAATTCGCATGAAGCGCAGGGCGGCTTTCCCGAGCAGGACTATCTGGATGCGGTGCGTGCCGATCTGGAAAGTGCGCTGCCGTTGATCTGGGGCCGCCGGATTTACACGATTTTCATCGGTGGCGGCACGCCCAGCCTGATGTCGGCGGCCGGTCTGGACCGTTTGCTGTCGGATATCCGCAGCCTGTTGCCGCTCGATGGCCGGGCAGAGATCACGATGGAAGCCAATCCCGGTACCTTCGAGGCAGACAAGTTCACATCCTATCGCGCCAGCGGCGTCAACCGGCTGTCGATTGGCATTCAAAGCTTTAATGCGCAGCATCTGCAGGCACTGGGCAGGATTCATGACGCGGATCAGGCCCGGCGGGCGGTCGAGATTGCCCATGCCAATTTCGACAATTTCAATCTTGACCTGATGTATGCACTGCCGTCGCAAACGATCGAGCAGGCGCAAGCTGACATTGCCACGGCGATTGGTTTTGCACCGCCCCATCTGTCGCTGTATCACCTGACGCTGGAACCCAATACCTATTTCGCGAAGTATCCGCCCACTGTGCCGGATGACGATGCCAGCGCCGAAATGCAGGAAATGATCGAAGCGGTGACCGAATCGGCCGGGTACGGCCATTATGAAGTGTCCGCCTATGCGCAAGCCGGCCGGCAGGCGCGTCATAATTTGAATTACTGGCAGTTTGGCGATTACCTGGGTATCGGCGCGGGGGCGCATTCCAAGATTTCCTTTCCGCACCGAATCGTGCGCCAGGCGCGCTACAAGCAGCCGGCAACCTATATGGCGCAGGTACGCGCCGGCAATCCGATCCAGGAAGAAGTCGAGATCGCACGCGGCGATCTGGGGTTCGAGTTCATGTTGAATACGCTGCGCCTGACCGAAGGCTTTGAAGTGAATCTGTTTGCTGAACGCACCGGACTGGCAATCAATGCAATCGATGCCGCATTGAATGCGGCAGAAACCAAAGGTTTGCTTTTCCGTGATCATAAAATTATCCGGCCGACCCTGCTCGGACAACGGTTCTTGAATGATTTACAGCAAATATTTTTAGCGGAATAGGTGATTTTAAGGCCGTAATTCCGGTAAACGAGGATGACTTGCAGAGGTTCTTAGGTATAATTCGGCCTACGGAAGGTTGGCCGAGCGGTTTAAGGCACCGGTCTTGAAAACCGGCGAGGATGCGAGTCCTCCGTGAGTTCGAATCTCACACCTTCCGCCA
>JAKFBY010000030.1:0-60521 GCA_036677325.1 Paucimonas sp. | reverse complement strand
CCAGGTGGCGCTGCAGGGCAATCTGGACCCGAATGTGCTGTTTGCCAGGCCGGAGCAGATCGAGGCGGAAGTGGGCAAGGTACTGGCCGCGTTCGGTGCGCCGCAGGCAGGCAGCGGGCATGTATTCAACCTGGGCCACGGGATTTCGCAATTCACGCCGCCGGAAGCGGTGTCGGTGCTGGTCGAGGCTGTCCACAGCCAAAGCCGCGCACTGCGCAGATAACCAAAGCAGCCTCGGACATGGATCGCCAATACCGCAATTGCGTTGATCGGTTTCTGCTGGGGCTGCTGTTGTTGTCCTTGCTCAGCGGTTTGAGCGGCTGTACGCGCAATCAGTCGACTGTGCGTACCCAGGGAGAAGTATTCGGTACGATAGTTGAGATCAGTATTTATGGTGAACCGGACGCACGTGCAAAGCAGCTCGGTGCGCGCGTCATGGATGAATTCGCCAGATTGCACAATAAATTCCATGCATGGAAGCCGAGCGAACTGACGGCGCTCAATGATGCAATCGCGCGTAGCGTAACCTATCAATCCGATACCGAGATGGTTGACATGCTGAAGGCCGCAGCCAAGCTTGCCGAGGCATCCGACAATACCTTCAATCCTGCAATCGGGCGCCTGATCCGACTGTGGGGTTTTCAAAGCAGCGATATCAAGCCGCACGGACCGAGTGCAGCGGAGATTAAACACTGGGTCGACGCCAATCCGCGTATGTCGGATCTGGTTTTTGATGGCACGCGGATATCCAGCCGCAACCCGGCAGTGATGCTTGATCTGGGCGGCTATGCAAAAGGCTACGCGCTGGATCGTGCGGCGCAGATACTGCGTGCGGCAGGGGTAAAGGCGGCGCTGATCAACGTTGGCGGCAATCTGCTGGCAATCGGACAACCGGGTGCACGCGCGTGGACAGTCGGCATTCAGGACCCGCGCGGCGAAGGCATGGTGGCCACGGTCGAGTTGCATGACAATGAAGCAATCGGCACCAGCGGCGACTACCAGCGCTATTTCATGAAGGATGGCAAGCGCCATGCGCACATCATCGATCCGCGTACCGGCCAGACAACCGACACGGTGGCAGCAGTCACCGTGATCATTTCGGGCGGCAATGATGCCGGCACCCGTTCCGATGGTCACACCAAGCCGATGTTCATTGTCGGGCCGCAGCACTGGAAAGACATGGCCGGGCGCTTAGGCCTGACGGAAGTGATGCTGATCGATGCACAACGCAACGTGGAGTTGACGCCGGCCATGCGCGCCAGGCTGGAATCGCAGCGTCGACCGGCAGGCTAAAAAAATAGTAAAAATGCCTGGCGCCGCCAAAGCGATGCCGGCTGCAGGTACCAATGCCGATGGCCGGGGAGGGTCGAGCGTGCGCAGTGAACCATTGATGTTGTTTCATCTGAAGCTGGTCGCCAAAATTGCCCTGGCTGCGGGCATGACGGCAGTCCTGTGCCTGATGGTCGCGCTGAGCTTTCTTGCCGGCTCGCCCGGCGAATCCTATCATTCGATTATCCGCAACAGCGCCATCACCGGTGAAAGCCTGGGCCCGCTGATGCTGCTGGCCAGCCTGACGCTGGTGTCGCTGGTGGGCGTGTTGACCTGGCTGATTACGCTGTACAGCAGCTTTCGGATTGCCGGGCCACTGTATCGATTTTCACAAAATTTCAAGCTGTTGATCAAAAATCATTCGGCAAAGCTGATCGAGCTGCGCACCGGCGATTCTCTGCGCAATCAAGAGCAGCATGTGACGCAGGCGATCACCGGATTGCGTGACCATTACGCGGCAATCGAGCATGCCAGCAACCAGGCTGGTGCGGCGCTGGAACGAGGCGACGCCACTGCCTATGCTGCGGCGATAATCTTGATCAGGGAGCTTGATGAAAAAGCCCGGATCTAAATTGCTCGCCCTGCTGGTAGTGCTGGCCGCGCTGGCGGCTGGACGGATGCTGCATGCCACGCTGGCCGGAAGCGCCAGGCCGCATCTGGACAAGACCAGTTGCGTCGACTGCCATCTCGGGGGTAACGATGTCACGCCGCAGCAGGCCGGCTTGCTGACAGCCAGTCAGGAAGCGCTGTGCAGCAAATGTCATCCGGCTTCGATCAAGGTCAGTCATCCGAGCGGCTTTCAACCCAAGGTCAAGCCGACCGGTCTGTATCCGCTCGACTGGAAGGGTGACCTTACCTGCAGCACCTGCCATGAAGTGCATGGGCGAGGGCCAGGCTTGATGCGCGGGTCCAAGCGCGGCCGGGAATTGTGCATTGCCTGCCATGACGCTGATTTTTTCAAGAAAATGCGCGATGGCGGCGCATCATTGATGGCGGGTGGCCATTTGAGCAGGGGCGTCGACAGCAATGCGCCGGTGCTGGATGTCTATTCGCGGCAGTGCATGGAATGCCATGGACAGAGCGGCGACCCGAAACTTGCCACGGTAGTCGACAGAAATGGTGTGGCCCGTCATGCCAGCCGTTCGGTCAACCATCCGGTCGGTTCCAGTTATCAGCAGGCGGAAAATTTCGGCGGTTACCGCCCGCGCAAAGTCGTTGAACGAAAATTGCTGCTGCCGGACGGCTTGGTGAGCTGCGTATCCTGCCACAGCGGCTACGCGAAAGAGCATGGCAAACTGGTTGTGCCCAAGACTGATTCCAAACTATGTTTTGAATGCCACGACATATGAGTAACAGAAGCCCTCCAGTGCCCTTGATCATCGCCGCTGCCAGCAGCGACCGGCGCCGCATTCATTATGTCGATCACATGATACAGAAGTGGCTGCTGGTTGCACTGGTGGTCATGGAATGCACATTGATTGCCGTTGCAATGTGGGCGCTGTACCGGGAGTTGAGTTTCGTTATTGACGAGAATACCTACCGGATTCATTTTTCAAAAGAGTCGTCGCTGTTGCCGAGCTTTATGATGACAGGCTCACGCATTTTGCTCGGTATCGGGCTTGTCAATCTGCTGGCAATTGTCCTGGCGGACCGTATCTGGGCCGCATACGTGCGCGCAATCGTGCGCAGGCTCGATGGCTTGATACAGGAGGCGCAGCAAATGGATTTTTCCCCATCCACTGTCCATTGCACCCATGCCGTGCTCGAGCATGCGGTGGCCTGGCGCGCAGATGAAGCCGACCGGATGCGCAAGTTGCGGGCAGGCATACGCTCACTGCCGATGGCGCTTCCTGAGATTGCTGACGACCGGATGCAGGCCGCCCAGCTGCTCAAGAAGATCAACCAGATTGCGTCCCGCAATGCTGCATAACATCCGCGTGCCAGTTATTTAAGAGATCATTGTTCTCTGCAAAATCCAGTATGTCATCCAGCAGCGCAGTCATCCCGGTTCATGTCGTCAGAACGCCTGCGCCGCATCAGAAAATTCATGTGCGTGCAGTCTCGGGTCGTTACGCGAGGTGGCGGCTGGCCTGCGTCTGGCTGACCCAAATAGTGTATTACGGCCTGCCATGGCTGCAGTGGAATCAACGGCCGGCAGTGCTGTTTGACCTTGCTGCACGCAAATTCACCATTTTCGGCAGCGTGCTGTGGCCGCAGGATCTGATCTTTCTCGCTGGTTTTTTAATCCTGTGCGCATTGCTGCTGTTTTTCCTCAGTACCGTGGCCGGCCGCATCTGGTGCAGCGTTGGCTGTCCGCATACGGTCTATACCGAAATCTTCATGTGGATCGAACGCGCAGTCGAGGGCAGCCGCAGCGCCCGCATGCAACTGGACCGGCAGCCGCTGTCACGCACCAAATTGCGAAAGAAGGTAATCAAGCATGTGGCCTGGATTGCGCTTGCGTTGTGGACCGGGATGACATTGGTCGGCTACTTCACGCCAATTCGCGCACTGCTTGGTGGCGCTGCCACACTGACGACAGGTCCTTGGGAAACTTTCTGGATTGTTTTTTATGCCGGGCTGACTTATCTGAATGCAGGCTGGATGCGCGAGCAGGTTTGCCGCTATATGTGCGCCTATGCCCGTTTCCAGAGCGTGATGTTCGACCGGGATACGCTAGTGGTCAGCTACGATCATGGGCGCGGCGAGCCGCGCGGGCTGCGTCGCAAACACCCTGGACCCCGGCTGCGGCACCAGGGCGACTGTGTTGATTGCACGATCTGCATCCAGGTATGCCCGGCAGGCATCGATATTCGCAATGGCTTGCAGTATGAGTGCATCGATTGTGCGGCCTGCATCGATGCCTGTGACGAGGTAATGGACAGGATTGGTGCTGCACGTGGCCTGATTCGCTATGCCAGCGGCAATGCGATGGAAAAGGGGTGGTCGGCGCGCCAGATGCGACGGCGCATCTGGCGCCCGCGTGTGATGATTTATGGCGCACTTTTGTCCAGTGGCCTTGTCCTGTATGTTGCGGCGTTGGCCATGCGCGCACCGGTCAAACTGAACGTGATAGCGGACCGCAATGCGATCGGCCAGCTCGGCGCAAACGGCTTCATCGAGAATGTGTACCGGTTGCAGATCATGAACCTGCATGAAGAAGCGCATCATTACCGGATATCGGTATCGGGAATGGACAGCCTAGCCAGCCTTGGTTTGACTGGCGAACATATCGTGCAGGTCAATGCGGTATCAATTCAAGCCGTGCCGGTGCGCTTGCAAGTCCCACCCGACGAAGGCAAGCCAGGCGCCAATCGGATCTGGTTTGAGTTGACGCAGATCGGTGACAAGACAGTCCAGGTGCGGGAGCCGGGCGTATTCATGATGCCGGGCGGGCCTCGACATCGCACCGGCGCGCAGGCACCTGCATCGTCTTGGTGAGGTGCACCAGAGCAGGGTGGTCCTTGCCCCGCCGGCGTTCAAGTCAGCGCGGTGCCACCAGGCTGACCAGGTGCTGTCTGGCGATATCAAATTCACGCTGCATACGTTCGTGCAGCGCTTGCGTTCCTTCCAGCGTGCCGGCGCGGGCCAATCTCTCCAACTCCATGCAGTGCTTGCGCATGCGTTGCGCGCCGAGATTTTCAATGCTGGATAAAAAGCGATGGGAAGTCGCTTCAAGCAGTTCCACATCCCGGTCGGCAAGCGCGCGTGCAATATTTTCCAGGTGTTTTGGCGAGTCACTGCAAAACAGGTCGATCAGGTCGGACAACAGGCGCGGGTTATTTTCATCCTGCAATTCCGCCAATTGCTCGATGCGGCGCCGGTCGATGATTTCATCGGGCGCCTGTTCGGGTTCTTTTCCGGCAACCGCAGTCAATACGGCCCGCACATCATCCAGTTCCACCGGCTTGGAGACGTAGGCATTCATGCCGGCAGCCAGACATTTTTCGCGATCGCCCGGCATCGCATTGGCGGTCATGGCGATGATATGCGGCAGTGCATTGGCGCCAAACCGCGAGCGCAGGCGGCGGGTCGCTTCCAGGCCATCCATCTCCGGCATTTGCACATCCATCAGCACCACATCGTAGTTTTGGCGCTCCATTGCATCGAGCACCTCGACGCCATTGGCCACCACATCGGCGCGGTAACCCAGGTGCGCCAGCAGTTGCTGCACAACTTTCTGGTTGACCGTATTGTCTTCGGCAACCAGGATTTTCAGCGGCAACGATTCCGCCAGTTTTTCTTTTGTTACAACGGCCCGGCGCGGTACATCCTGGGGCGGCGTGATCTGCATCGAATGCAGCAGCACGTCGAACAAGGCGGTCGGCTTGATCGGCTTGCTCAGGAATGCGCAAAATTCGACTTGTGCCATCCGCGCGTCGCGTGGCCGGTTGGCGATCGACGACAGCATGATCAAGGGCAGGGCGTTGGCATCGCGGTACTTGCGGATTTCCAGGGCCAGTCCGAAGCCGTCCATTTCCGGCATGCTCATGTCGAGGATGGCGACATCAAACGAATGGCCATGGCGAATGAAGTCGAGCGCTTCGATGGCCAATGCCGCCGCAGACGGCAACATGCCCCACAACAGCGCCTGCTTGACCAGGATGCGCCGGTTGGTACTGTTGTCATCAACGATCAGCACACGCTTGCCGGCCAGCGCAGAGGAGCGCTCCTGCAGGAATGTATGCGCCAGCTGCGAGCCGGACGCCTCTGCAACGATGGTGAAGAAAAAGGTCGAGCCGCTGCCGACCGTGCTTTCCACCCACATCTTGCCGCCCATGATTTCAGTCAGGCGCTTGCTGATCGCCAGGCCGAGACCAGTGCCACCGTATTTGCGGGTTGTCGATGTATCGACCTGGGTAAACGACTGGAACAGATCCGACAGTCTATCCTGTGGAATGCCGATGCCGGTATCCTTGACCGAAAACTGGATTTCATGGCGGTCATTGTCGACCAGGGTGGCGGAGACCGACACCACGACTTCGCCACGCGGCGTAAACTTGATTGAATTCGACAGCAGGTTGACCAGGATCTGGCGCAGGCGGGTGACATCGCCAACCAGTTCCGCCGGCACGCTGTCATCGATGAAGTAAGCAAGGTTGATATTCTTGTCGGCAGCATGCGACGACAGCAGGTCGAGCGACTCTTCGACGCAGCGGCGCAGGTCGAATGGCGTATGTTCGATTTCCAGCTTGCTGATTTCGATTTTCGAATAATCGAGGATATCGTTGATGATGGTCAGCAGAACTTCGCTGCTGGCCCGAATCGTTTCAGCGTAATCACGCTGTTCATCATCGACATGCGTGTTGAGCAACAGACTGGTCATGCCGATCACCGCGTTGAGCGGCGTTCGGATTTCATGGCTCATGTTGGCCAGGAACATGCTCTTGGCCTGCATGGCTGATTCGGCCGCTTCCTTTGCCGCCTGCAGCTCTTTTTCATAAGCCTTGCGCATCGAAATGTCGCGCAGCATGACAGTGTGGATCAGGCCGCCTTCGACTTCCAGTTTCGAAATCGAGGCTTCCGCCGGAAATTCGCTGCCGTCCTTGCGCACGCCGAAAATTTCCCGCCTTTCCGCCATCTGGCGTGCATGCTGCCCGGATTTGTCAAAGCTGTCGATATGCTTGTGATGCCCCTGGCGATAGCGATTCGGCATCAACAGGTTGAGATCCTGGCCGATGATCTCGTCTGCCTTCCAGCCGAAAATCCGCTCCGCGCCATGATTGAACAGCATGATTTTTTGATCGCTGTCGATACAGATGATGGCGTCGTCGGCAATGCTGAGAATGCCACTGAGCTGGGCGGAAGACAGGTTGGGTTTGATCATGCGCCGAAGGCCCCGTTTTCAAGCTTGTCCACTAATCCATCCCTGTGCTGGCATGTACGCACCATGCAGACTTCAAGTGGCGTTGCCTTGTTTTAGTTGGTTTGTGTATGCTGTTTGTCGGTACCATGGCTTAATGCCAGCAAGGCCGGCACCGTTGTGCAAGAACTCGCTGTCAGCAGCGCAACGCCTGGCCATCCCGTGCATTGATCACGACGTATGGTCTGGTGTTCGCAGTGCGGTGATCCGTTGCAGGTACAGTCGGCAAACAATGGTGCAATGCTACCTGTTTTTTCGCGCCGCCGGGTGCTTGCCTTGCATGAATCGGCACGCTTGCAACGAACATGTTAAATTAACATTGTCTCAATTGCACCAGATCCGGCGGTGCGGCATGCAGGTGGCAGCCGGGCGAGATTGCGCTTGTGAACCGCACGGTTGACAAAAAATTCAGGTGAAAGCGGGCCGGCCGGTAATGCAGGGGGCTGGCTGGCCTCGATCCTCGTTTGCCGCGACGCCGCGCACGGTTGCCGTCAGGCCGCGACACACAGCCTCACCGACAAGTGGCAATTGCCGGTTAGCGGTCATCCAAAAAGATTTTGAGGCGGTCGGCCCGGGATGCATGCCGCAATTTGTTCATCGCCTTCAATTCAATCTGGCGAATACGCTCGCGGGTAACATCAAACTGCTTGCCGACTTCTTCCAGTGTCAGATCGCCCGCCATTTCGATCCCATAACGCATGCGCAGCACTTTCGCTTCGCGTGCCGGCAGGCTGTCGAGCATCTCCTTGACGACATTGCGCATCGAGGTCTGCAGCGCCGCGTCGGCCGGTGCCAGCGTACTGTCATCCTGGATGAAGTCGCCAATCACGGAGTCGCCGTCTTCGCCCATCGGCATATCCATCGAGATCGGCTCTTTTGCCACTTTCATGATTTCCCGGACTTTCGTTTCCGGCAAATCCATTTTCTTGGCCAGTGTGGCAATGTCGGGATCCGAACCGGTTTCCATCAGGATTTGACGGGAAATGCGGTTCATCTTGTTGATCGATTCAATCATGTGAACCGGTACCCGGATGGTACGTGCCTGGTCGGCAATTGCCCGCGAAATCGCTTGCCGGATCCACCAGGTGGCATAGGTGGAAAATTTGTAGCCGCGCCGGTACTCGAATTTATCCACCGCTTTGAGCAAGCCGATATTGCCTTCCTGAATCAGGTCCAGGAACTGCAAGCCGCGGTTGACGTATTTTTTAGCGATCGAAATCACCAGGCGCAAATTCGCTTCGGTCATCTCGCGCTTGGCCTGGCGGGCGCGCATTTCGCCGGTCGTCATCTGCTTGTTAATGCTGCGCAGTACCGGCAGCGGGATCGCTGCATGCTGCGCCAGCTCGGTCAATTTTGCCTGATACTGCTGGATCGAAGGCACTTGCCGCTGCAGCGCGGGGCTATAGGCGTGGTTGGCTGCCAGCTCGCGCTCGATCCAGGCAAACTCGGTTTCATGGCCGATAAACAGTTCGATGAAGCGACTGCGCGGCATGCCGCATTTGTTGACCATGACATCAAGAATCTGTTTCTCTAAACGACGCATCGACTCGACCTGCTGTCGTAGCGTGCCACACAGTTTTTCGACCATCTTGGCGGTAAAGCGCATGGTCAGAAATTCTTGCGAAATGGCTGTTTTCGCCAGGCGGTAGGCCTCGGTCTGACCGCTGCCATCGGTTGCGGCTGTCCGCATGACGTCAAAATGCGATGCGATGATGGCAAACTTGTTGAGCGCATCGCTGCGCATCTGTTTGATTTGCTGAGCCGACAGTGCAGCGGCTTCGCTGGCGCTGTCCTCGCCGTCATCATCCGGCAAGTCGTCATCCTCTTCGTCATCGGCAAGCGCCGCACTGTCTATTGCGGCAACATCTGCCTGCACGATGGCGGTACTGGCGTCGGCAAAACCATCGATGATTTCGTCGATCTTGATTTCATCCCGATCCAGTTTTTCAGCCATCGCCAGAACCTGGGAAATGGTTTCCGGATTTGCGGAAATTGCCTGCATCATCTCTGTCAGACCATCCTCGATCCGCTTGGCGATATCGATTTCCTGCTGACGGTTCAAAAGCGGCACCGCCGCCATCTCGCGCATGTACATGCGCACCGGATCGGTCGAGCGGCCATAGTCGGCATCCACCGCCGACAATGCGGTGGCGACTGCCGCTTCTGCTTCATCATCGCTGGCAACTGTCACGACACTGTCGGATAGCAGCATCGTTTCCCGGTCGGGCGCCTGCTCGCACACCGTGATACCCATGCCATTGAAGCTGCCAATCAGATTGGCAATCGAGTCGGCGTCAATCAAATTGTCAGGCAAATGATCGTTGATCTCGGTGTGGGTCAGAAAACCGCGTTCCGTGCCAAGATTGATCAGGGCGGTAATTTGCGCGCGCCTGGCTTCCATATCCGCTTCCGGCATGCCTGGTTCTGATGCGGATCCGCCGGCCGCCAGCCCGGTTTCCTTTCGTTGCCGGGCACTCGAGGCAGACTTCAGTTCGGCACGTTCGACCGCATTGTAAGCGGCGATTTCATCGGTCTCGGGCTGGAACACGGTCGGCCTGCGGCCACGGCGGCCTGGTTCCTTGACCGCCGATAAAACATATCCCGACGTGTCGATGGCTGACAGCGCTGCTGCCTGCGTGGTTCGATCGACAACAGTTGCATTGACTGACTCGGCGAATGCCGTGCCATGCATGGCATCCTGCGGCTGCGGCGCAACGGTCAATGATGCGGTTGGGGCGGTTGCTACCGGCTTGACGAGTTTTTTAACCACCACCGCTTTTTTAAGCGGGGAAGGCTGGGCGGCGATTTTGTCACTTCCGCCATCAGCGGCAAGCGGGTCGGCGACCGGCACCACCAGTTTCGAGCGCTTGGTAACAACGGTAATGCGTTTGGATTCCTGCACCTCATCGACGGGATGGCTGGCAACGGCTGTCAATTGGGGACGAGGCGATGGCATCGTTTGGGTGGCAAACGGTTTCCTGCTGAGTGACAGTGTTTTAGCGGTTTTCGTCATTGCGTAGTCGTGAGTGAATGGGGGCTCGGTATTGCTTTTTGGAAATGATCGGTGCCTTGATGCTGCATCGATGCATTAAAAATCCACAGCATAGAGTGATCGAGGTGGCCGCCAGTTCAGTTTTATTTGCCGGGCCGGCACCGCTGCATCAAGAATGAAAACGTGCATGCGATGCGATCTCGGGATGTGAAAATGGTTCAAGAAAACAAGGCGCGGGCATTATGAGATGCAACGCGATGAAAAATGGAGGCGCGATTATGTTTCATTGTGGCAATCGCGTCCAGTACTACTCGTGTATATCTGATATATATTTTTTGAATATCAGAAAATGGCCGATGGTGTGCTGGCTGAAAAAGTGCCAGCCAGACGACCCATTGCCGAATCAATCAGACAGATGAGTCTGGCAAATGAGTCAGGTAAAAAACCAATAGCACACCGCAATCGATGCCGCCACGCCGGCCACATCGGCCAGCAATGCGCAGCCGACGGCATGCCGGGCCCGCTGAATGCCAACCGCGCCAAAATATACAGCCAGCACATAAAAAGTGGTTTCGGTACTGCCCTGAACGGTGGCTGCCACCAGGGACGGGAAGCTGTCGACGCCGGTGGTTTGCATGGTCTCGATCAGCATCGCGCGCGCCGCGCTGCCGGAAAACGGCTTGACCAGCGCCGTTGGCAAGGCATCGACGAAGCGACTGTCGAGGCCGACAGTCGTTACCAGGCGGCGCAGCAGGCTCAACAGCATCTCCAGCGCGCCGGACGCGCGCAAGACGCCAACCGCGCACAGCATGGCAACCAGATAGGGCAACAGGTCCCTGGCGACCTGGTAACCTTCCTTGGCACCTTCAATGAAGCTTTCATAGACCGGTATGCGCCGAAGGGCGCCACAGACCACGAACAGCAGAATCAGGGAAAACAGCACCAGATTGCCCAGCAGCGAAGACAGCGCACCCAGTGCAGTGACCGATAGTCCGGCCAGGAAGGCCATCAAGCCGCCCAGCAGCAGCGCGCTGCCACCCAGCCAGGCGATCACCACCGGATCCCACAGCTTCAAGCGCTGCACCAGCGCGACCGACAGGAAGCCGGCCAGCGTCGATGCACTGGTGGCGATCAGAATTGGCAGAAACACCATTGTCGGGTCAGCTGCGCCCTGCTGGGTGCGATACATGAAGATCGATACCGGCAAGAGAGTCAGCGACGAGGCATTCAGGACCAGAAACAGGATTTGGGCATTGGTCGCGCGCTCGGGCACCGGATTCAATTCCTGCAATGCCCGCATCGCCTTCAAGCCGATCGGGGTGGCCGCATTGTCAAGGCCCAGTGCATTGGCGGTGAAATTCAAGGTGATCAGGCCAAGCGCCGGATGGCCGGGCGGCACTTCCGGCATCAGGCGCCGAAACAGCGGCGACAGCAGGCGCGCCAGCACGTCGACCAAACCCGCTTTTTCGGCAATGCGCAAAAAGCCAAGCCACAAGGTCAGTGTGCCGAACAAGACGATCATCACCTCGACCGACAGTTTGGCCATGCCGAACAGGCTCTCCACCATCGCTGCAAAGACGCCAGGATCGCCGCCGATCAGCCAGCGCCCAAGGGCGCTGGCTGCCGCAACCAAAAAAAAGCCCAGCCAGAGGCCGTTCAACATAATGTACTTTCCGTGATGAGTGGAACAGCGGTGAGCCGCAGCTGAAAACGCCGGCTAACATGCCCGCGTACAGGCTGGCGGGTGTTTTGGCCGCCAGCACACCTTTTAAATTCAAAAACGAATTCTGTAAAGCAACAAATCAGCCAAGGTGTTGTATCGATCTATAAATAAGTTTAACTATGGAAATCTTAGAAATTAACCATGCTAAACTTTTATTCAAAATGAGCCGCATAAAAATTAGCGCTGGCAAGATTATTGATTTCTAGGGGAAATGGAAAATGTTGAAGAATAAAATGATGCGCCTGACCGTCTTGGCATTGGCTATTGGTTGCCCGATTGCAAGTCATTCAGCGCTGGCAGCCGAAGTTTTTAATGTCACCGGTACGGTCGTCGGTGGTACTACCCAGACCAGGTCGTTCGGGTTTAGTAGTGCAGAAGACGTGCTGGCCTTCCCGAATAATCTCCAAAATTATTTTTCGAATTACGTTACCCAGACTGAGGCAGCGACCGTCAATGTCGATTACCGTGGCCTGGGGATGACGACTTCATTTGCTAATTTATCAAATGATTTGGTTTTTGTCGTGCCTTCGCTGGGTATCACCCAGACGTTTTCTGGTGCAAACCGCCACGAAAGCCAGCGGTTATTTTCCGACTTCATGAAGAAAAATGGCGGCGCAATCTTAAACCAGATCATGAAAAAACTGGTGGAAGTCTCCCCGCATGATCCGATCGCGGGCAACCCGAACAGCCTGATGTCACAAATGGTGGCCAGCGATTTTGCCAACGGGTTTTTCAGCTTGAACAGCAATATCGCCGGCAAGGGGGATGAAAAGCCCAATAATTTGATTGGCATCGGCGTGCGCGTGAGTTCAATTCGTCAGGAAGACGGCTTGCGCAACAACAGCATGACGCTGCCGTTTTCGTACACCGTCAGAGCCGATATCGATCCACGCCGCCAGCTGATTTTCAATGCGCCGTTGACCTATACCGAAGTCGGCGGCGCCAAGGCCTACAACTTGGGGTTTGGTGCAGCGTACCGCACGCCGATGAATGACAACTGGACCCTGACCCCGGCGCTGAACTACGGCGCGGCGGGTTCAAAAGACTTGGGTGCGTTCGGCCAAGCCGTATCTGCGTCGATTACCAGTTCTTATGTCATCAATGGCAATGGCTACGATCTGGTGATCGGCAATATGGTGGGTTACTACCGTACACTGAAACTTTCGGCCGGTGACTATTCCTACAATCCCGACATTGCCAACTTGGTGTTTCGCAACGGCGTGATGTATTCGCAACCGATCAATGCATTCGGTAAAAAAATGTCGATCGAGTATTCGCTGATCGATACCCGCTTTACCGGCACCGCGCTATACAACGAAGGGTACGATGAAATCGGCATTACCCTGGGCACCAACAAGAGTGCTTCCTCGGCACGCAGTTTCCTGCGGGCTGGCGCAAATGTTTTGTTTGGGCCGAAGACCAAGGGCTTTTCACTCAACGTCGGTTACTGGTTCTAACACCGTCCGGTCCGGCGTCAAGGTTTTGCGCCGGACATTCTTTCTTTCCTAGCCAATCTGAAAGCGTTCGATGCGTGCGATTACCTGTTTAACGCTCGGCGCGGTGATTTCCTTGGGCCTGCACGTATCGCCTGCACAGGCCATTTCGGGCAATGAACAGGTGGATCTGGCCGGCGCTGGCAAGTATGAAGAATTGCGTCTGGCGCTGGAAGCCGATGCAGCCAAGGAAGCGCTCAAGACCCGCGATCTGCATGCTTTGTGCTTCGCTTATTCGAAGACCAAACGCTACACCAAATTATTCCAATGCCTGGATCGCCTTGCCGCCAATATTGGACGCGGCGATATCCGTACCCGGTTGTTCGGGCTCGACGATGCCACTCCGGCACTGTACCTGATGCGGGCCGAGGCCCAGCTGGAGCTGGCCAATTATCATGCGGCAATCGACGATGCGCAAAAGACGCTGGACTGGTACAAAAGCGAAGACAGCGATGACACCGATATTGAGCTCAATGCATTGGCATTGCTGTCGATGGCGGCGACATTAAGCGGCAACCGGCCTGATGGCGAAAAATTCGCGCAGCGGCTTGAAAGCGTCAGCACGTTCACCCTGAGCGGCAGCGGTTACGTGTCGGTCAAGGCCATGGCGCTGGCCCGCGCCCATATGGCGCTGGGTAACCATCAAAAAATTCTCGAAGCGATTGCACAAGACAAGCTGTTTTCATTTCATGCATTTCTGGACCGCTTGGTCAGTGGTGCGGTATTGACTGGCAAGAGCAACTGGGTATGGCAGGAACTGCCGCGTGCATTCATGATGAACCATGCATTGCGCGGCACCGGAAAAATAGCCGAGGCCAAGCGCGGCTTCGACCAGTTGCTGGAGATCCCGCAGGTCAGGGATAACGGCGAAATCTACTGGGTGATCCTGTTTGAACGCGGCATGATTGCCGAGGTTGAAGGCAGTCTGGAAGACGCGATCGATTTTTATAAAAAGTCGATCGAAGTCATTGAGCAGCAGCGGGCAAGCATCAATACCGAAGCCAGCAAGATCGGTTTCGTGGGCGACAAGCAGCAGGTGTACGAGCGCGCAATCAATGCCCTGTATGGCGCCAAGCGGCAAAAGGAAGCGTTTGAATACATCGAGCGCGCCAAGTCGCGCGCGCTGGTCGACATGCTCGCGGCCAAACAGGTGTTCGCCGTCGATACGGCAAACCCGACCTCGCACCTCATCCAGCAAGTTGAAGCGGCACAATCCGAGCTGATGGCGCAGGTCCCGGTGTCGGCTGCCGAAGGCAAGCAACTCCAGCGCAGCGTTGCCGCTGCCGCGGTCGACAAAATCCGTTCGGCAGCGCCCGAACTGAGTGCGCTGATTGCGGTGTCATCGATGCCGATGAGCGAGCTGGTGGCAGCCATGCCGGCCAATGAAGCGCTGCTGCAGTACTACTATCAAGGCAAGACGATTTATGCACTGGTGCTTACCCAGTCAGCGATGCATATGCTACAGCTCAATGCAACCGGCCTGGAAGACGAGATCAAGAAATTTCGCGAAGCGCTGGATAGTCAGGACCCACGCTCGCTGACACATTCAAAGCAACTTTATCAGCGCCTGATCCGCCCGGTCGAAGATAAAATCGGTCACAGCAAAAGCTTGCTGATCATTCCGCATGGCGCCTTGCATTACCTGCCGTTCAGCGCACTGCATAATGGCCAGCAGTATCTGCTGGAAACCCATGCACTGCGGTCGCTACCGAGCGCCAGCGTATTGAAATATCTGAAAAGTCGTCGCGGCGGCAAGCAGCCGACGATGCTGGTTTTGGGCAATCCCGATCTGGGCGACCGCAAACTGGACTTGCCAAGTGCGCAGGCGGAAGCCGAGAAAATTGCTGGTCAATCCAGGCAGGCAAGATTGCTGTTAAGGGAACAGGCCTCGGAAACCATGCTGAAAGCATCCGCTGCCCAGTATTCGGTGGTGCATGTGGCATCGCACGGCATCTTCAATACCAAAAAGCCGCTCGATTCAGCGCTGCTGCTGGCAAAGGATGCGGACAACGATGGCAAGCTGACGGTTGCGGAACTATATTCATTAAAACTCAATGCCGATCTGGTGACCTTGAGCGCGTGCGAAACTGGCTTGGGGCAAATCAATAGCGGTGACGACGTGGTCGGCCTGACCAGGGGTTTTCTGTATGCGGGCAGCAGCAGCGTGGTTGCCAGTCTGTGGCAAGTCGATGATGAAGCCACCTCGCAGCTGATGATCAGGTTCTATGCGGAACTGGCGCAGAAATCGAAAATAGATGCGTTGCGCGCAGCGCAGCTCGAGGTCAAGAAAAAATATCCGCACCCCTACTTTTGGTCGGCTTTTTATTTGACCGGCAATGCCCAATAAATTGGTGCGCACACAGCGCTGGTATCGGATAGAAAACGACAGCGGACAGTCGCGCTTATGAACCCAGATCCTTAGGGAATCAAACGCTTAGTCAAACCGATAGTGCTGACCGCTGGCTGGCGGCCGTGGCCGTGTCTGGCCAGCCGGAAAGGCGCGGTGCAAATTCTCCAGTTCAGCCTCCGTCATTTCGATCGCTGCCGCGCTGAACATGGCAGGGTCCGATGTATGCATCATGAACGCCTGCATTTCATTGGCCATCAATTCGCGATTGGCAGTGTCGTAACCGCGCTTGCGCAGAAAATGCATGAACTTGCTGCGGGTAAGCATATCCATGCCATGCGACCAGAACCAGTTGGCATAATCCCGATACGGGGTATCGGTTGCCAACCGCGCATGGGCAAGCTCATGTTCGAGGATTGCCTGGCGTTGCGTCATCGACACACTGCAGGCAGTGCACCCGGCAACGCTGGAAGCTTGCGGCACGCTGATAAGCACCATTTCCGGTTCAACGATGGACGATCCTCCATCGCCGTCTTCGCGCAGTACCTGCCGATCGATGAGCATGGCGTACAGCCGCTGTTCGTCAACCGTCAGCGGCTCGCCCTGAACACGTGCGGTATTGAAAAACCGGGCCAGCTCGCCGGCGCGGAAGTTGTTGCCGACCGTTAGCGCCTCCAACCGGATGCCGTGGCGGGTAAGCCATTGCTGCGCTTCGGCTACGGCCATCACGCGCGTTTTATTCGCATCGTGGCGTTCGATGAATAACACGATGCGGACAAAGGTGCGCGCCTGCTCCAGAAGCGTAGGAAAGTCGTACACCAGGGTGCGCTCATTATACTTGAGCACATGCACCGTCAACGCCGTGCTGGTCGCCAGGCGAACCTCTTGTTCACTTCGGCGTTGCAGTCGTGCCAGGCGATGTGCGACAAATGCCGCACTTGGCGGTTGAGACTGTTCCGTGGCGATGACTGCCTGGGCAGCCATCAGGCCAAAGCCGAGCCAGAGCGCGTGTAGTAGGCGGCAGGCACCCAATACTTGGCACAGGTCCGATAAAAAACCGGACGTCCTAGTATGAAAAAGGCTGCGCGCATCAGTGCGGCAGCCTTTTGTTTTGTTACCCGTTAACCGCATATGCCGGATGCTTACTGGATCAGAATGACGCGGACCCGGCGGTTAACTTCATCTTCCGGATTGTTAGGGTCGGCAAGTTCGCTGGCGCCTTTGCCGGTCGCCCTGAGCTTCCCGGCAGAAATCCCGTGTCGTGTTGCCAGATAATTTCGGGTTGCCTGCGCCCGTTTCAACGATAGTGCTTGATTGTAATTGGCACTGCCCTTGGCATCGGCATGCCCTTCAAGAACCACCGATCTGGCGCTTGCCAGTTGTTCCGATTTCAAGGCTGCGGCGAGTTGATCGAGTACATCCATGCCATCGCTTGTCAACTGATCTGAATTGAACTGGAACTTGATTTCCAGATCCAGTGCGCGCGGCTCAGGACGCATTGGTGCGGTGGCTTTTGCATGAATTTGGGTTGGCGCCTTTTGCTCGGCGGCCGGGGCAGTCGTGTCCGCGGATTCACTGTTACTGATCGATAATCCGCGTCGGCGCACCACCGGCGCTGCCGGTGCATCCGGATTGGAGGGGCTCAATGCATTCAGGATCATCTCGCTGCTCGGCTTGCCGCGCAGCGACTGGACTTCCTGTGCGGCGACCGCGCTTGTCAGAGCGAACGCGCCGACCGCAAACAGCAGCGATAAAGGCCTATAAATGGGGTTGAAAAGGTTGCTCATTGGAAATTTCCCGGTTAAATATACACGCAAAATTTTGTGAAGTGTGGCAAGAATATTGAATCATGAATCGTGTTCTTGCCAGAATCTTGTGTAATGTAACTAACAAGTTTATAGTCGGCAAGTTATCTTCGATTTTGCGGTTGAACTGTGTTGTTTCGATTGCCGCGCCTTTGGCAAACACGATCGATTTTGTCCCAACATGGCTCCAGAGATAATCAAGGTGCGTCCCTTCAGGACGCGCCTGAACACACTTCGCGCTGTCTTTATTTACTGAGGGAAAAACCATGCAAATAACAAATAAATTTATCCAAGTAGCTATCGCCACAATGATTTCCGGTGTTGCATTTGCGCAATCCGGTTCGGAATCCAAGGTGAGTGCGGAAAACCTGAAGCAAAATCAGGCTGGCATGCTCAACAGCCAGCAAATGGATCTGGGTAATGCAAAAGGCGGCGGCAAGTCGAATGTCACTGCAAAGAACGTGACCCAAAACCAGGCCGGCATGTTGAACAAGCAAGAAGCGTCGATCGGCAATGCATCTGGCAAAGGCAGCCAGTCCAAAGTCAACATCGGCGATGTCAAGCAAAACCAGGCTGGCATGCTCAACAGCCAGAAGCTGGCAGTAGGCGATGCATCGAATGGCGGAAAATCGAATGTCAATATCAAGACCGTTTCGCAAAACCAGGCTGGCATGTTGAACAAGCAGGAAGCCGCAATCGGTAATGCTGCAAACGGCGGCAAGTCGAACGTTTCACTGAAAAACGTGAATCAAAACCAGGCTGGCATGCTCAATAGCCAAAAGGCAAATGTAGGCAATGCTCAGTAATCCTGCATGCAGCGCCATCACGGGGCGCTGTGCCCCGTGATCTTGAACTTCCCGGTTTGGTCAGAGGTTTTAAAATGAAAAATGCATGCATTTTTGCAGTCGCGCTTTCGATTGCTTCGATGTCTGGCGCCTTGTTCGCTGGACCGCCCCCCGTGGTCAATCCGGAGCAGATGGACATGGGAGCCGATATCACGGCCAAGATCGGCAAGGAAAAATCCAAAAAAAGTTCGATGGCCCATTCAATGAAGTCCGGCAATGGCTCGGGGAGCGGGGGAAGCGCCGATTGCGGCGTCGTCAATATCAATAGCAACGATAAGAAGAACAACAGCGGTATCAAGGATATGTTCGGCAAGCAGTCGACGACCATCGTGACCGGTCCGGTCATCAATATGGCCAATTGCAAATAAGCTGGCGCTGCGCGCATTCGGAAATATGCCGCTTAACCGGATTCACATGAGAGATCAAGAATGAAACGTAAAGCAGGAACACTGGTTTTTGGTCTGGCGCTGGCGCTGACCGCTTGCGTGACAACCGAGGAGTCGGTTCGCAAGGAGGCGACTGATGTGACCAATTCGCTGCGCACCGCGCCCGAGCAGGCACCGCTGCGTACCATCACCAGTTTTTCTCCGGCATTGCGCTGCATGGATAACATGTTTTTGATGTACGGCGTGCGCGACCTGGTGGTAATTAGTGAAGACTTGAACGACAACACCAAGAAAGTCAGCGCCGGCACCCGCGACATGCTGTTTTCCGCGGTTTCCGAGATGACCAAGCGCAGCAAGGCGATACGGCTGATTGCCTATGGATCAGATTCCAGCAACCTGGTCAGCTTCATGAAGGAAGCGGAAAAGAAAAACCTGTTCCAGCTGACGCCGAAATACGGCATCCGCGGCTCGATTACCCAGCTCGATGAAAATGTCGCCAAGAAAACCGAAGGCGGCGGCATTTCTTTGGGCGATCTTGGCTTTGGCCGGGCGGCGACCGCAGCGACCACGATCCTGGGCCTGGATTTGACGATGATGAGCACTGAAGATTTGTCGATCGTGTCCGGTGTGACCGCGAGTAATTCGGTGGCAATCTTTAAATCCGGCAGCGGCGTGGAAGGCGAGGCCGGCTACAAGAAATTCGGCATCAATTATCAAGCGAACCTGTCGCGTTCCGAAGGTACTGCCCAGGCCCTGCGCAACCTGGTGGAGTTGTCGGTGGTGGAATTGTTCGGCAAGTTGAGCAAGATTCCCTACTGGGTCTGCCTTGGCGCCAACAGCCAATCTGAAACGGTGAAGAATGAAATCAGCGACTGGTATACCGGCATGTATAGCGATGGCGAAATCGTCTCTTACTGGCAACAGCAAATGCGCATCCGCGGCGTGTACGCTGGCGAAGTCAATGGTCAGAACGATGAAGCATTGATCGGCGCAATTACTGCTTACCGCGAAGCGCTGGGCCTGGAAAAAAGCGCGGTGGTCGACTTGAAATTTTTCACCGCGTACCTCGATGCCAATCATTATGACGTCGCACCGAAGGCACGGGAACGATTGGCCGCCAACCGGCCAGGCAGCGCACCTGCCACTGCCCGCAACGATGCGACCCCAATCAGGCTATCGGTGGTCTCGACCAAGGGCGGCAACCAGTTCAGTCGCGGCGAAAAGCTGGCGGTGAAAGTCACGCCAAACCGGGATGCGTATGTCTATTGCTTCATGCAGGATGAAAACCGCCGAATCGCGCGGTTCTTCCCGAACCGCTTTTCCAAGGATGCGTTAGTCAGTGCCAAATCCGGTATGCAGATCCCGAACGGCAAGGAATTCAGCATCAATGCCAACACCAAGGGATTACCTGAACAGATCATGTGCTTTGGTTCGGGAAAAGATGTGTTTGCCGACGTGTTGCCGGTGATCGGCGGTGGCGATATCGATTCACCCACCCAGGTGCAGTCGCTTGCCGAAATCCGCTCGGTATTTGAAAAAGCCGCCGGCCCGTCGCTCGGGGTCGGCAACTTCACACTGAACGTTCGGTAGGGGCAATATGAACAGACTTGCATCCCTCGCATTGCTTGTGCTGGCGGCAGCTGCGCTGCCAGTGGTCTGTCACGCCGAACTTGCAGTCAATCAGGGCGGCGTGGCATTGGTGCCGCCGGCGGCCAATACCGGCGCCGTGGTGCCGTCGGAACAGGCATCGACCGTTCGTGACACGAAAAAAAGCGGCGGGCAAACCCTGCGCTGCTGGCAGAACGGGCGTCTGCTATACGAGAGCACCGGTTTTCGTGCCGATGCGGCACGTCAAGCTAATGCGGTCACGGTGCCGCGCATGGATGGCGATTCGGTGGTGGTATTCGACCAGAAGGATTCGATTTGCATTCTGTCGAAAAAATGATTGCTTTTGCGAAAACCTTGTTGGGCAAGCTCCGCTGGTGCAGCGTCATGCTGACGGCAAGCCTGGTGGCGGCTTCGCCGGTAGTCATGGCTGAAATTGTCACCCACCCGGCTAATGGCGTTACCCGCATTCATTTCAAGCTGCCGGGCGAATTGCAGGTGCGCTATGGTACCCAGCAACAGTTGACCGTCGATGCGCCGGCAGCCGTCCATCCAAAACTCGATATTACCGTTCGCGGCGATACCCTGGTATTGGGCAGCAAGGGAAGTTTTAAGTCCGATAAGACGCTCAAATTCATTGTGACGCTGCAGGCATTGCGCACGCTTAAGAGTGAAGGCAGCGGCAAGGTCGAGATTACAAATTTCTCTGGCAACGATATCGAGATTGATGCTGCCGGTAGCGGCGACATCGTGCTCAAAAATGTTAAGCCGGGCAAGCTCGCCATTTCGATCAAAGGCTCCTGCGAGCTCGAGGCTTCAGGTAGCGGTAATGCCTTGCTGGCGCAAATTGCCGGCACCGGCACCATCGATGCAGTTAATTTCCGAGCGCAGGTAGTCGAGGCAAGTATTGCTGGTTCCGGCGATATCCGGGTGCATGCCGATAAATCGCTGAAGGCGGTAATCACTGGTGCCGGTACCATTGGTTATCAAGGCAAGGCAAAAGTAACGCAGTCGGTGACAGGCGCCGGCAGCATTGACCGGCTTTAACATCAAGGGAGATGATAATGAAAAACTCGCTCACATCCGGCGCAAGCCGCCTGCTCTGTATCGCCGCCGCACTCTGCGCAGCCTCGCTTGCCAATGCGCAGTCACAGTCGCAAGTCAAGGCGCAGGATATTAATCAGGGCCAGGCAGGCATGTTGAACTCGCAGGGCATGGACCTGGGCAATGCCAAGGGAAGTGGCAAGGCAAACGTTGCGGTCGGGACGGTGCAACAAGGACAAGCCGGCATGCTGCAACGCCAGAATATGGCGATCGGCAACGCCAGCGGCAATGGCAAGAGCAATGTCAAGGCCGGCGCGGTACTGCAAGGGCAGGCCGGCATGCTGAATAATCAGGATATGCAAATCGGTAATGCATCCGGTAATGGCAAATCGAATGTGGCCGTCGGCGCCGTCGTGCAGGGTCAGGCCGGCATGCTGCAAAATCAGCAAATGAAAGTTGGTAATGCTTCCGGCAATGGTAAAGCCAATGTCGTGGCCGGCGCGATCGGGCAAGGCCAGGTCGGCATGCTCAATAATCAGCAACTGGAGCTGGGTAATGCATCCGGCAATGGTAAATCGAACGTGGTGGTCGGCGCCGTGGCACAAGGCCAAGCGGGGATGCTGAATAACCAGACAGCCAAGATCGGCAATGCATCCGGTAATGGCAAATCCAATGTGGTGGTCGGCGCCGTGGTGCAAGGTCAGGCTGGCATGCTCAACAACCAGCAAGTCAATGTCGGCAATGCCTCCTCCGGCACCAGCAACGTCGTCACCGGCGCAATTGTCCAGGGCCAGGGCGGCATGCTCAGCACTCAAAAAGTTAACATCGGCAACAACTGACTGATCCGGCACAGCACACTGCGCTGCGTTGCAGGTCAGGCAATGGATAGCGCATGGCAAGTTGCCAAACAAGGCAGTTGCGCAAATAACTGTGCCAAGCTGGTAGCGGTCAGCTCGTCACCCGGCTTTCAGACAAAGTGTAGATACAGCACGCGCCAATCTTAGCCAGCCGCGACGCTCACCGGCACCGGTTTTACCACTGATTGGCCAACCCTGCTGCCGCTGGCAGGGGCAAACTGGTGCATGGCACGGGCAATAGAACATGACTGAAGGAGCATCATGACGCGATTCATGGCGCCGCGCTGGTTTCAGCGCATGACTGCAGGCACGGTGTTGCTTGCCTATGTTGTTGGCTGCACCCATATGCCGACTGGCGAGAAGGCATTCGACAGTTTCGATTCCTGCATCGCCTCCAATCTTGGTTTGGCGGCGATCGGCGGGATTGGCTTCGGTGCGCTCGGGACCCAGCTTGCCAAACAATTCACCGATTACAAACCGACTGCCAAGGCGGTCGGAACCGCGACCGGAATCGCTGCGGCCAGCATGATTGCGATGACGGCGTGGCGCAAGTGCGCGATTGTCTACAACAAGTCTGAACCGGTACAGGACCGGGCCGAGCCGCAGCCAAAGCTGTCGCCAGCAGAGGGCGTTCGCAAACACGGTCTGACTCTGGATCGGCTGGAGATCCGGGTGGACGGCACTGAAAACGATCCGCCGGTGCCGGAATTTGATTTCAGCTTCCTGGCCGAAGATCCGGGCGTCAAGGATATTGCGGCAAAATTACGGCATAAAGTCGAGATCGTCCGTTTCAAGGCGGATGACAATGATCAATTGGTACTGGCAGATGGCAGAGGGGAGACATTGCTCGATGGGGCAGGCAAGCCGATCGCGCTCGGCGCGGCGATCAAAATGCCACGTGAGCGCTTGCACTGGATAAGCATTGCAGAAGAAGGAAAACAAGATTACGTCGAAGACGTGATCATCCAGCAGAGCCAGCGCACCACCTACCGCCACAAATTGCAGATTCCATCGCGCGCCCAACTGCCGCTGCCGCTGCCGGTTCCGATGCGCTATACATTGAGCATCGAGGCCGGCAATATGAAGTCGGCGCGCACGGTGGATTTTGCGCTGCTGACCACCGGCGCACGTCCCAAACGCTACAGTGCGCCGGCGGCCGAAATTGCTCTCGATAAAAATATCTCAGTTGCCAGCTCAGTTGTCACCTCGGCCAGCGGTTCAGTGCAGAATGCGTTGACCGCGACCTATGCGACCAAGCGCAGAATTCATCTGTTCAGCGACGCCGGGCCGGCAGGCACACCGGTCATTTCGCTGAAACCCGGCGCCAAGGTTCTCCTTGAAGCTCGCACCCAGGTCCGGACCCACAATCACGCGGTGGAGTGGCTAAAGCTTGTGCCGGAATCGAGCCCGGGCGGCTGGGCACCGGCAAGCGAACTGGTGGAAATCAAATGATGTCGCGTACCCGGCAATCCGAGATATGGCGCCATTGCGCGCTGTTTTTCGGGCTTGCATGCAGTATCTGCGCCTCCTCCGCTCAAGGTGCCCGGGCATCCGATATCGAGCCGGTTACGCAATCGGAAGTCAGCGAGATCCGCCGCGCGTTCCGGGGCATCGGGCTTGCCGGCGCTGATGTCGCATCAGGTGAAGATGGCCGGGTCACGCTGGTCGGCGAATATGCAAACCGGGATGCGGTGGAAACCGCGTTTGCAGCGGCCAGGGCGGTGGTTGGCTTGCGCCGGGTCGCGCCGACCACGCCAGCCAATATCACCTATCGCCTCAAGGGGTTCGACAGCGCATTCGCCGCGACGGTTGGCAAGATGATGCAAAAGTCTCCAGTCATCGCAGCTGTTATTGCGGATCGGCCGGCAGAAGCGCGAGAGGCAGTTCGCCGCGAACCGCGCACGATGGGATTGATTGTCGGCGTTGAAAAGTACAAGTATCTTCCAGCCGAGCATAGCCTGGCCGGGGCCGGCAAGGATGCGTCCGATGTTTATCAATTTTTGGTTTCGCCCGAGGGTGGCGCCGTAGCGCGTCAGTCGATACAGCTGCTCAAGCAGGAAGCGGCTACCTCGGTCGCGGTCAAGTCGGCGATGCGGGACATCGTCGCGAAAACCCAGGCCGGCGATACCGTGGTGTTGTTCGTTGCCGCCCACGGCTTGCCCAATGCAATGAACAAGTTCGACGTGGTGCTTTACGATACGGAATTTCCACGCCGTAAAGTCGGCGCACAAGGCAAAGATTTTGAATTCGTTATCACCAACCGCCAGACGGCGCTTAGCGACGAAAATTTGCAGGGCTTTATCGCGCAGCTGACGTTGAAGGATGTACGCACTGTGGTAGTGCTCGATACCTGTTACAGCGGCAAAACCTTTGCTTCCATTCCCGGTTACGTGCCGTCGCGCACGCGTTCCTTGTCACAGCATAAGAAAGAAATCGCCTACTCCACCAGCCTGTCCCGGGAAGCCATCACCGATCTGGCGCAACAGGCAAGGGATGCCAACACGGCGCGGATCGTGATTGTCTCGGCATCGGAAAACGAGGAATCGATCGAGGCGCCGACTTTGGGGGGCGGAGCATTCACGCAAACCTATATCGCATCGCTGGGCAGGATTCGCGATTTTGCCGATGCATTCGACCAGGCCAAGCCTGCCGTGATCCGCATCGCCCGTACCTTGGGCCATTCGCAAACGCCGCGCATGCTGGTGGTCCCTGAGCTCGCCCACACAAAAATGTAGCGTCGAATGTGGCACCGTATGCCGGCATGTCCGGTCCGCCAGGACTGCCTTGAAAAACGCTTGATTGCCAACGCAAATTGATAGCATGATGGTGGTCCACGGAATACTCGGCCGATAATATGACTGCAAAGAAGAACAAAAAAACCGTCTCGCTGGTGCTGGGCAGCGGTGGTGCGCGCGGGATGGCGCATATCGGCGTGATCCGCGGGCTGCTCGAAAACGATTATGAAATTCGCTCGATTGCAGGTTCATCGATCGGTGCGCTGATCGGCGGCATCTACGCGAGCGGCAAGCTGGAGCGCTTTGCCGATTGGGCTGCGGCGCTGGAACGCATGGAAGTCGTCCGTTTGCTGGACCCGGCTTTGAGCCGCTCGGGCTTGATCAAGGGCGATCGCATTATTAATTTGTTGCGCGCGCTGATCGGCGATGTTGATATCAAGGATTTGCCGATGTCATTCGTGGCGGTGGCAATGGATTTTCATTCAGGAAAAGAAGTATGGCTGCGGCATGGGAACTTGTTCGACGCGATCCGCGCCTCGATTGCCATTCCGATGATTTTTACGCCATTCGAACGTGACGGCAATTACCTGCTCGACGGCGGCATGGTCAACCCGGTACCAATTGCGCCGACCCTCAACGACCGCACCGATCTGACAGTGGCGGTCGGCCTGAGCGGACGCTCGGAGACGCGGCTGGTGCACCCGCCGCCGGCGCCACGCGCGGAAGACAACACGTACAGGGAACGGATCCGGGATTTCATGGAAAGCCTGGTTGCCTCGCCTGCCAGCAGCCTGCCGGCCCTCGGCATGATCGATATTGCATTGAAATCGATGGATGTGATGCAAAGTGCCATTACCCGCTTTCGCCTGGCAGCGTATTCACCGGATGTGATGATCGAGATTCCGCACAACGCTTGCCAGTTTCATGAATTCTGGCGCGCGGAGGAATTGATTGCACTGGGCAAGGCCCGCGCGGCCAGGGCCTTTAGTCGGCAACAGATTGAGCATGGCGAGACTGAGCATGGCGACACGGCCTAGCCAGCCTCTGGAAAAGAATCCCGGTGCATCACCATAGGACTGGCTTGATTCGGATCAAATGAATTTTTCGCATCGAAACGTAGCATGAATGCTGCAGCCGGTCCGCGGAGAAAACCATGAGCAAGCGCATTCTTTTAATTCAAGGCCATCCTGATAATAGCCAGCGCCATTTGGGACATGCACTGGAAGATGCCTACGCGCAGGGTGCGTTGGAAGCCGGGCATGATATCCGCCGCATTAATGTGGCGACACTGGAGTTTCCACTGTTGCGCAGCCAGCATGAATGGGAAAAAGGCGCGCTGCCACCAACTTTGAAGCCGGCGCAGGAAGCAATTCATTGGGCCGAACATCTGGTCTTGCTGTTTCCGTTGTGGCTGGGTGACATGCCGGCCATGCTGAAGGGTTTTCTTGAACAGGTTGCGCGCCCGGGCTTTGCATTCACAGGCGAAAGCAGTAACCCTTTAAGCAAGAAAGGCTTGACCGGCCGCTCGGCGCGGATCGTGGTCACCATGGGCATGCCGGCAGTGATCTATCGCTGGTATTTTCGGGCCCATAGCGTCAAGTCGCTGGAGCGCAATATTCTTGGATTTGTCGGAATTGCTCCCGTCAATGAAACACTGATCGGCATGGTCGGCAATCTGCAGACTGATGCGTCCGACAAGTGGCTGGCGAAACTCGGCAAGCTGGGTCGGCAGGGCGATTAAATTGCCTGCGCTGGTGCCGGCTCGGGATGGGTCAGCACCTGGCTGCCCGGGACGATGCGCTCGATATCCTGTTCAATTTCGTCGAGCAGATCGTGGGTCTGGACGATCGTCCAGTCTGCCGGCACTTGCACATTCACATAGACGAAGCTGTCTGCGCCGGCGCGCCGGGTGCGCAAATTCGTGCACAGCACGCCGCGCTCGGCATATTTCTTCAGGAATGTTTCGATCGCGGCAACAGTGTCGGCTGGCAGCGCCGTATCCATCAGGCCATGCGTCGAGGCGCTGATCAGGCGCCAGCCTTCGGCAAGGATATGCATGCCGACTGCAATCGCGATGACCGCATCGAGCCAGAGAAATCCGGTGAGGGCCACCAGCGCGACGCCAGTCACGACGCCGACTGAGGTCCAGACGTCGGTCATCAGGTGTTTGGATCCGGCTTCCAGCGCAATCGAGCGAAAGCGCAGCGCGGCCCGCCGCATGGCCAATGCAACAGCCAGATTGATCAGGCTGCTGGCGACAGAAAAAAACAGGCCCAGCCCGATTGATTCAAGCGGTTGCGGCGCAAACAGGCGCAGGGTGGCGGTCCAGATAATGGCGCCAGCCGCTGCAAAAATCAACAGCCCTTCGACGCCGCTCGAAAAATACTCGGCCTTGCTGTGGCCAAGCGGATGTTCTTTGTCCGGCGGGAAGCTGGCGACGGTGATCATCCAAAGCGCGAAGATCGCAGCAGCCAGATTGACGAACGATTCCATGGCATCCGACAGCAGCCCCATCGAGCCGGTCAACCACCAGGCGATGGTTTTGAGCGAAATGGTGGCAACAGCTGCGGCTGTCGAGAGCCAAAAATAGTGGCGGGCTTCCATTATTCCTTGAAGTAAGACGATTCGTTCCAGTCGCGGACCGATCCCACAGTATATCCCGGTGCCTTGGCAAGTGTCCCGTCAGATTGTGTGTGGTGTTCGCCGCGCGACCTCCGCCCTGGGCTTGAGGTGGAGGTGCCCAGCCGGCGCCGCGCCGGCATTGCGTAGAATTGCGCAGCCCTAGACCGGCACTCCATGGCCGTGTTTAGCGGGATGGCGGCAGCAGTGGTTCGCCCAATTGCTGCCTGGTTCTGATGGCGCCGATGGTCTCAGCCAGAATGGTACGCTCTTGCACTGACGGAGCAGGGCCGGTGGCCGCGCCGCTGCCGATATTGCCGGCGTAATGATTCGCCAGCCTGTTCCAGAAATCCAGCGTGTCATCGATGCCATAGCCGGCCCGTGCCAGCAGATACAGCGACAGCCTCCTGGCGCGCTGCGCCAGATCGGGCGAATAGGGCCGGATCTGCGGTGGCGCACCGGCCTCAGGCTTGTCGGCAGTCAGTGTGTGCAAGCGATCAATAACCGCCGCGATATCGGGCCTTGGTTCTTGCGCCAGGATGTTCCGGGCGATTTCCTGCGCCAGCACGTAGGCCAATTCCTGGTCGGACCGGACAAAATCAAGCATGCCGCGTGTGACCATCACACGCTGGCCGTCGGCGAAGCTGTCAACCTGATCGGTATTGCCCAAGTCGATCACCATCGCACAGGCCGGGGTCAACGCGATCTCGAGCACGCTGCGCTCACCGTTGCGCAGGATGGTCAGGTTGATGCTGCTGCGGCCCTTCAGTTCTGAACTAATGATCCGTGCGCCATCGCGTTCCGCATTCGGCCCTTTGGGCAAAGGTTCGATCTCGACTGCAATCAGGGTATCGCCTTTCTGTAAGCCTGCCTGTTCGGCGCTGCTGCCGGGTAGCACGCTCATGATGCGCAATTGCTCTTCCAGGCCGAGCGCGGTTTGCGCAGCATCCGCAAATTCGTCGCCATAGGAATAGCGGGTCTTTGCGGTGAAGCCCAGCAGGTTGCGGACATGGCGCGGGCATAACTGGGTATTGTTGATCAGCAGCGGCGCGGCAACGCGATACAGACGGCCCTGCTGATCAGCCCAGACCCGCAATATCGATACCTTGTCGCGGCTGGCAGGAGGTGCCGGTGGCAAGGTTGCCGCGGGCGCAGACGGCGTCGGAACCGGCAGCGGTGTGGCTGCGGGCGCTTCGGCCGGTGGCAGCGCCGGCGCTTGCACTGCCGGTTGCGCTGGTGGCGGCGCAGTTTGCCTTGCCGGCTGGTCGACTGCACAGCCGGCCAAAAGCGTCGATAGCCAGCATGCGCCGAGCCCGGTACGGATGCGAGATACCAATAATCTCCGGCAAGGTTCAATGCTGTTTTTCACGAATTAGCTCCTGCTTTATAAATAAAATACTCGACAAAACGATGCATCAGGGACTGCCCTGACTGCTCTTCTCTGCACGCAAGGCTGCACTTTAGCAGAGTCGACGCACGTATTTGAATGCGCCGAAAATATTTGTTTGGCAGTCCAGTCCTGGCATTTCCGCTTTCGACCACGTGAATTTGCCGCCGGTCTGCCAATAATTGCGCTTGTTCGTGCATGCGATTCAATCGGCCATAGCTTCTGTCAAATGACAAAAATCGACTCGGCTTAGGCTGCAGGGGCCGGCGCATGCCGATTTTTGGCCGGGACTCAGGCATGCTCGGGGCGGCTGCGCTCTGATGCCTGACGCTCGATCACGGCATTGACTTCGGCGCCATACAACAGCGCGGCGGCCGATATATACAGGTACAGCAGCAGCACGATTACGGCGCCGATGCTGCCATACATGACGCTGTAATTACTGAAATTTTGCACGTAATAGCCGAATCCGATCGAAGCGGCCAGCCAGACCACCACGGCCAGCACCGAGCCGGGCGAAATCAGCCGGAATCGGTGTGCGACGTTCGGTGCGACATAATAAATGAAGGCGATCGCAAGACTAGTCAGCAGCAGTGCGGCCGGCCAGCGCAGCCAGGTCCAGAGCGTGACAAACAATTGTTCGAGCCCGACTTGTTGCGCCACCCATTGCATGGCCTGCGGTCCGATGATCAGCAAGCCTGCCGAGGCCAGCAGCATGGCAGCAATCCCCAGCGTATAGATGACCGATAGTGGGTAGCGTATCCATACCGGCCGCGACTCCCGTGTCTGATAGGCCGCATTCAATGCACTCATGATCGCCCGGATGCCGCGCGAGGCCAGCCACAGTGCAGTGATGACGCCAAAGGAAAGCAATCCTTTCTGCGGCAACTGCAATTCATCGATCACCCGGTTGACCTGTTCCATTGCCGGTTGCGGCAATACCGCACGCGCCTGTTGCCGCAACCAGTCGAAAAAATCCGACAGTTCGAAGAAACTGCATAACGCAATCAAAAAAATAATGAATGGAAAAAGCGAAAACAGCACATGGTAGGCCAATGCCGCAGCATACGTGGTCATGTCATGCTCGACGAATCCTTTGATCGATTGCCTGATCACGGCGACCGGACCCAATCCATGAAAACCCGCAATGTGCATGCTCCGCTCCATTTATCGCTATAGCGCAATGCCAGCCAGGATGACAATGTCGCCAGCAATCCTCGTGCGCACAGAAAAAGCCTGGCCGGGTGCTGGCGGATACCGGTCCTTGGCACATAGCTTAGTCCGGTTTCAAGCATCGTTCTTTGCGCGAGATCCTCAGTTCGGTGCTGGATGTTATTGCAGGCAGCAGTGACGCTTTGCATTGCCTGACGCAATTATGGACCACAAGCAAGGGCAAGGCGGGCTTGCTGTCATGTCACCACTAGAAACAGTACAAAATACTGCAGAGGTTAAAGCAGCAATAAAATTGGTCGCTTGGCTTGCTGTCGCAGCCGCAGATAATCAGTTGTAATTCAGAAAAAATTGCACTGTCAAACCCTAAAAGACTGGCTGTTATAATGCCTCACTTAATGCCAGCTGTGGTACCAGCCTCAGGCAGGCGTATTGACAGTTCATCATTTTTCAAAATATCCATGAGCACCGGAAAGATCAAGTCGCAGGAATTCCTGTCCCGACTGCCCTTGTTTAAAGAGATGGCAGCTGCCGAACTCGACCGGATCGCCATCGGCACCACCGAAGTGCGGGTTGGGCGCGGTGAAACCCTGTTTCGCCGTGGCGACCCGTGTGTCGGTTTTCACCTGGTTGTGTATGGACAGGTCAAGCTGGCCTTCATTTCGCCGCACGGCGATGAAAAGGTGGTGGAACTGGTTGGGCCCGGCCACAGTTTCGGTGAAGCACTGATGTTCATGGAAAAGCCCTACATTGTTACGGCGCAGGCACTGGCCGACTCACTGCTGCTGCATGTGGCCAAGGAAGCGGTTTTCCATGAACTCGAACGGGACCCGAACTTTGCCCGCAAGATGCTGGCGGGCTTGAGCCGGCGCCTGCATGGCTTGATGGGCGACGTCGAAGGCTATTCGCTGCGCTCGGGAACCGAGCGGGTGATCGGCTATCTGCTTCAGGACGATTCATCGGGCGACGGCCACGAGCTGACACTGTTGGCCAACAAGTCGGTGATTGCCTCGCGGCTGAACCTGACGCCGGAACATTTTTCACGGGTCTTGCACATCCTGTCATCGAAGCAGCTGATCAGCGTCAGCGGCAAAACCATCACGATCCTGGATATCGACAAGCTGCGCAATTACCAGGAGTAGCCTGCTAGGAATGGCGCGAAAGAGTATGCACGAGTGCGGATGCTCTCGGCTGCAGCAGCTGCCCGCGTTAAGCCGGTTAAGCCGATGCCGCCGGCATCGGTTGCGGTCCCGGACCGGACGATGCCGACTTGAGCAGCCTGGTCGCCTGCACCAGGTTCCACCACAACCAGCAACTCGATATCCCGAACATGGCCGCTGCGGCACGCGCCAGCAGATCCGGCCACAATGGCGCCGCCCCCAGCAATGCCAGCGCCAGCAGATGCACATAGAACTGCCGTTCGGCGGCACGATCAGTAATGATCTGGCGCACATTGGGTGCTTTTTCTCCCCGCCGTGTCATCTGGTTTTGCAAGTGGTACCAAATCAAAAATGGCACAATCTTGTATAGCATGCCGTTGATCACCGATCCGGCACAACCGATGATAAACAGTATAGCCAGCAGCACCGGTAGCCATGACGCGGCGCCGACGGCAGGCAGCCAGGCACCTGCCTGCCACAACAGCGCACTGGCGGCCAGGCTGACCAGGCTGGTGCGCCAGAACAGGGTGGTGGCATCCGGCTTGGGACGCTTGCGCCGGTGCAGCAGGATCAATGTGCTGGCGGCAAAGACGAGATAGCCGGCACCAGTCAGCGACAATGCCAAGTGCGCCAGCCAGCCGGCGCCAGGCTGCGGCAACAGCCAGGATGCCGACCAGACCAGCAGCAGCAAAAACATGGTGCCGGCTAGCCAGCGCGTCACCAGCACCGGGTAGAGCGGCGTTACCTGGAACATCGGCACCACTTGGTAGGCGATGCCGATCACCAGCAAACCGACCCAGCCCAGCAAGCCCCAGCCAGCATGCAGATTGGTGATGTCAACTAATGGCAGCGCCAACGGCCAGGCAAAAGCAGCCGCGGCGACCGCGCCCAGCGCACCGGTAATGGCCAGCGCCGCCAGCGACAGCCGGATCGCGGCCACGGTCGCAGTCGGCTGCGCCAGCCGCCAAAGCCCGGCGCCGCAGGCAACCAGCAGCCACAGGATGGCACCCAGCAGACAGGGCAGGGCTAGTTTGAACAGCGTCGGCACAGACAGTAAAAAGCCGGCGACCAGCAGCAGGCAGCCAAGCGACAGCAAACTGTGCACGCCGGCGGCGGTGGCGCGCGGGCGCGGGATTTCGATGCCGACCACGACCTGCAGGATCTGGATCAACGCGCCGATCATCACCATGGTCAGAAAACCGAGCGTTAAAAGATGGGTCAGGGCCAGTGTCAGCGGTGACCAGCGCGAGGCGAGCGCATCAGCACCATGCCAGAACAGCAGCCCGGCAGCCAGTGCGGCGAACAGCGGTGCGGTGAGAAAGAAACGCAGTGGCACCGACAGTGGCGGCGTTTGCTCGAAAGATAATATGCGTTGCATGATCAAGTTTTCCACGAACGACAACGCGCCTGACAGAAGTCGACCATCCGCTCAGGCGCCTGGCGGCAAAAAACGACGATTGGACCCTGGCATACGCGGCATCGCCGCCGGTGTCAGGCCGGCTGGTCTTTCCAGATCAGGATTTCATAAAGAAAATCCGGGCGGGTACGTGTCTGGTGCGCGTAACCATTGTTGGTCAGGATCCGATACAGCGGCAGCGGCTCACGGTCGATCAGCATGGATAGCCGCTGCTGCGGCTGCAGCTGGTCGAGCGCTGCCAACACGCGCTCCAGCGGCTCCGGCGGCTCCAGGCCGCACACGTCAAGATGAACAAGGTCAGTCATGATTTCACGCAGGTGCGCCAATATTGATCATGGCATCGAGGATAGCATGTTGGTCATCGGCCAGCACGCGGTCGGTCATCGGATAAAGGATGCCTTCTTCCTTCATGTTGTGCTGTTGAAGCATGATATTGAGTGTTTCGGCTTCACCCAGGAACTCGGCCGCATCGCGTCGCTTCAGCGCATTGCCCAACTGCTCCAGGATCGACCGGATTTGCACGTGTTCGCCGCGCATCACCGCAGTCGGACCGCTGCTGCTGCCGGTGGCCTGTTCGAATGCCGGAAACAGCGCTTGCTCTTCCATCGCGAAATGCGCCGTCATCGCCGTGGAAAATGTGGTCATGGCCGCATTGGCGGCTTCCCACTGGTTGGCATCGACATGTTGCTCCAGCGCGGCAAACACCTCGTCGCAGTGACGGTGATCCTTGCCCAAAAAATCGGTAATGGCGCCCATGGCTCTCTTTCAAATGATCGATGCAGCATTGTGGCGTGGCCGACTATGGCAAATCCTTGATACAAGTTAAGCATTTTCAGATGACATGATTTGACGGGTCCGTAAAACCTGTGCACAGCGTAATTCTGCGTAAAACATTACGAGGCAAGCTGGCAGTAAATTGTTTCAATCTGGTAATACTTGATCCACATCAAACAAATTGGATTTTGCTTTTGTTACATTCGCTGGCGAGAAACGCTGTGCTTCACCACCCGGCGCTTCCATTCCGAATCGATTAACTGGCGCAGGCAGCTGCCCGTCGCAAATCATGCAAACCGACTCTCCTCTAATTCCCGGCCAGACTGCCGCAGCCGCTGCGCTTGCAGCGTTCGAGCTGGTTTGTCCGGCCGGCAGCCTGCCAGCCCTGAAAGCCGCCATCGACAATGGCGCGGACTGCGTCTATCTCGGCTTTCGCGATGCCACCAATGCGCGCAATTTTGCCGGCCTGAACTTCGATGAAGCCGCGATTGCCGAGGGCGTGCGTTATGCGCATGATCGCGGCCGCAAGGTTCTGCTGGCGTTGAACACCTATCCGCAGGCCGAACACTGGCAGCTGTGGCGCACCGCGATCGACCGGGCCGCGCATGCCGGCATCGATGCCGTGATCCTGGCTGATCCGGCATTGATGGCGTATGCGTCTTCCACCCATCCGCAACTGCGCCTGCATCTGTCGGTACAGGGATCGGCGACCAATTACGAAGCCATCAATTTCTATCGCGAGCGCTTCGGCGTGTCGCGCGCGGTCTTGCCGCGGGTGCTGTCGATGGCACAGGTCGAGCATGTGGCCGCCAATACCGATGTCGAGATTGAAGTGTTCGGCTTCGGCAGCCTGTGCGTGATGGTCGAAGGCCGCTGCGCGTTGTCATCCTACGTGACCGGCGAGGCGCCCAATACCCATGGCGTGTGTTCTCCGGCCAAGGCAGTGCGCTGGCAGCAGACACCCAAAGGTCTGGAGTCGCGCTTGAATGGCGTCTTGATCGACCGCTACGCCGATGGCGAGAATGCCGGTTATCCGACTTTGTGCAAGGGCCGCTTCGATGTCAACGATGAAAACTATTACGCGATCGAAGAGCCGACCAGCTTAAATACGCTGGAGCTGCTGCCGCAATTGATGGCGATGGGCATCTCGGCTGTCAAGATCGAAGGGCGCCAGCGCAGCCCGGCCTATGTGGCGCAAGTCACCAAGGTATGGCGCCAGGCAATCGATCATTGCCGCGAGAGCGCGCAACGCTACTCGGTCAAGCCCGCCTGGATGACCGAACTGAACAAGGTGGCCGAGGGGCAGCAGCATACGCTGGGCGCCTATCACCGGCCGTGGAAATGATTTTTTGGGAGAGACGATCTTGAAGCTGGCGCTAGGCCCGATCCTGTATTACTGGCCACGTGAAACGGTATTCCGGTTCTATGAATCGGTCGCCGCATCAAAGGTCGACATTGTCTATCTGGGCGAAGCCGTATGTTCGCGCCGGCATGAATTGCGCCTGTCGGACTGGCTGGAGATTGCCGGCAAGCTGCAGGCGGCCGGCAAGGAAGTGGTGCTGTCGACCCAGGCGCTGCTGGAATCCAAGACCGATATCGCCACCTTGCACCGGATTACCGGCAATGGCCGTTTTGCCGTCGAAGCCAATGACATGGGCGCGGTGCACTGCCTGTCCGGCAAGGTGCCGTTCATCGCCGGGCCGCACCTCAATATTTTCAATGGGCCATCGCTGGCTTTCATCGGCGAGACCGGCGCGATGCGCTGGGTGATGCCGCTGGAAATGAGCGCTCAGCAACTTGCGCAGGTATTGCCGCATCGGCCAGAGAACATGCAAACCGAAGTATTCGCCTATGGCCGCATGCCGCTGGCGTTCTCGGCGCGCTGCTTCACTGCACGCCATCACAATCTGCCCAAGGACGACTGCCAGTTCAAGTGTCTTGATTATCCGGATGGCCTGTCGCTCAATACCCGCGAGAGCCAGCACTTCCTGATCCTCAATGGCATCCAGACCCAGTCGGCGCTGGTGTATAACCTGATTCATGAATTGCCGGCAATGCAGGGGCTGGGCATCAATGTGGTGCGCATCAGCCCGCAGGCCCAGCATACCGACCGGATCATCGACCTGTTCGATGCGGTCTCATCCGGCCGGATTGAGGCTGCGGCAGCCATGGCGCAGATGACGCCGCTGATGCCGGAAGCGGCATGCGACGGTTACTGGCATGGCAAGCCGGGCCTGGAAAAGATTGCGGCCTGAATTGCGGCATAGCAGCCTGGCGCCCTGCCAGTGGTGCGGCAAATGTGCCGGTTCGATCCAACATAAGGAATAGCATGACTGAAAATCGATTTGTATTGCCGCTGCAAGTCGGCAAGCTGCTGGCGCTGTTGCCGGTCTATCCAGGCTCGCTGCTGTTTGCAACAGCGCTCAATCTTGCGCTCAAGCGCAGTCTGCCGGACGATGTGCGGCAAACCTTGAATGGCAAGCGGCTGTGCATCCGTGTGCGCGATGCGCAGCTGGCGTTTCATTTCCAGTGGCGCAATGGCAGCTTCGCCGCCTGCGCCAATGACGGCACGCCGGATTTGATGATTTCCGCCAGCGCCCAGGATTTTCTATTGCTGGCGCGGCGCCAGGAAGACCCGGATACGCTGTTCTTTTCACGACGACTGGTGATGGAAGGCGATACCGAACTCGGTTTGCTGGTTAAAAACACCATCGATGCCATCGAGCTGCCGGTGTTCGATCCAGGTCAGCTTGCGCCGGCGCGCATCCTGGCACGCCTGCAGGCCAGGTCAAGAAATTAACTTGCATCGATCCGGCGCCGCTGGATCGATGCAACGGTTTATATTGTTTCGCAGGATGCGCACGAATGCCTTCCAAAAAATCCAGGCTGCCGCTGGTTTATTCCTGTTCCGGCTGTTCCAGTGCGGCCCAGGCAGCCAATCATATTGCCCTGCAACTTGATCGTCGCGGCGCAGCGGAGATGTCGTGCATTGCCGGCGTTGGCGGCGACGTGCCGCCTCTGGTGAAAGTCGCCACATCCGGGCGGCCAATCATCGCCATCGATGGCTGTCCGCTGGCTTGCGTAAAAAGCACGCTGGCCCGGCATGGGGTGGTGCCGCGCTGGTATCATCAGCTCAATGACTATGGCGTGAAAAAGCGCTTTCACGCTGACTTTGACCAGGAGCAGGCTGAAGTCGTGATCGCCACCGTCATTTCCTCGGTCAATGACGCCGCAGCTACGGTTGTCGAAGCCCCTTCGCTGGCCGATGCGCCGCCGGCATCCAGCCAATAGTTCAGCCGTGCCTGAGCATTGGTCGTGTCGTGCCCGCCTGAAGTGCGGTTGGCGCATCCTTTCCTTGTTAAATCCGATTTCCCCTGCCCCGGCGCGTTCTCGTTGCTCATCGGAGATCATCGCCGCTGGTTGACGCCGGCGGCACGCACCATCTGCAATCCTTGTCGTTGTATACATGTCTGGCGTCCCGGACTGCCAGCTTTGCAGCGACATGCGGGTATGGCGGTATGCGCCTCATTTCTAAAACTTAATCTACATCATGTATTTTTCACGCCGCAGATCCGAGAATGCTTGAGAAGTCGAATCAAACCAGAGCAACATTCCCCGCACACGATATTCATGGCAATGCCAGTTGGAGAAAAACAGATGGGCAAGGATAAAAAAATTCAGGACAACCAGGGTACGGCACAGATGGAAGGCCGCAGACGCTTCCTCGGACGCAGCGCATTGCTGGGCCTGGCCGGCGCCGGCGCATCGATCGGGCTGGCTGGCTGCAAGGACGATAATGCCAAATCGGCGGCAGCCGGCGTGGTCGCTTCCGCGCATGCCGCCAGCGGCCACGAAGTCGCACCTGGCCAACTGGATGAGTATTATCACTTTTCCAGCGGCGGCCATTCCGGTGAAATGCGCATCCTGGGTGTGCCTTCCGGACGCACCTTGCGCCGTATTCCGATATTCAACATCGATCCGATGGTCGGCTGGGGTATCACCAATGAATCCAAGGCGATTATCGGCACCAATGCCGACGGCAGCCTGAAATACACCACTGGCGACACCCACCATGTGCATGGCAGTTACCAGGACGGCACCTACGACGGCCGCTGGCTGTTCGTCAACGACAAGATCCATTCGCGCATCGCCCGCGTGCGTATGGATACCATGGAATGCGACAAGATCACGCAACTGCCCAATGTGATGGGCTTTCACGGCATCTTTCCGGACAAGCGCGATCCGGTCGATCAAAGCATTAATCGCACCACACGCGTATTCTGCGGTGCCGAGTTCCATATTCCGCTGCCCAACGACGGCCGCGACCTTGACGATCCGAGCAAATGGGGCGCGCTGTTTTCCTGCGTCGACGCGGAAACCATGGAAGTGCGCTGGCAGTGCCGGGTCGATGGCAACATGGATCTGACCGCCACGTCGTATGACGGCAAGCTGGCTGCATCCAATCAGTACAACGTCGAGAACTCGGCCGAATTGCCGGGCATGATGTCGGCTGAACATGATGCCTGCGTTTTCTTCCATATCGCCCGCATCGAACAGATGGTCAAGGAAGGCAAGTTCACCACCATTGGCAGCTCGAAGGTGCCGGTGGTCGATGGCCGCAAGGCAGCCAACGGCAATGCCGCCACCTCGCTGACATGCTATGTCCCGGTCGGCAAGAATCCGCATGGCGTCAACGCCACGCCGGATGGAAAGTACTTTGTCTGTGCCGGCAAGCTATCTCCAACCGGAACCGTGATTGACTTGTCGCTGGTGCACAAATGGTTTGCCGGCGAATTGGCCAAAGAGCGCGACACCGTGGTCGCCGAGCCGGAAATCGGCCTGGGTCCATTGCATACCGCATTTGACAACAAGGGCAATGCCTATACGTCGCTGTTTCTCGATAGCCAGGTGGTCAAGTGGAATATCGAAAAGGCGATTGCTCACTTCAAGGGTGACAAGAACGCCAAATTCATTGTTGACCGGATGGATGTGCATTACCAGCCGGGCCATGGCTTTTCATCGATGGGCGAGACCAGGGAAGCGGACGGCAAGTATTTCAACTCGGGCAACAAGTTCTCGAAGGACCGCTTCCTGCCGGTCGGACCACTGCATTCGGAAACCGAGCAATTGATCAACATCAGCGGCGAAAAGATGGTGCTGGTGTCGGACCATACCGCCTATCCGGAACCGCATGACGGCATCATCGTCCGGCGCGATGTGGTCAAGACGCGCCAGATCTACAACATGGACGACTTCCCGAACAAGGTCACCGCCGCCAATGCGGGTATCGAACGCAAGGGCAACAAGGTGCATGTACGGATGATGTCGATTGCACCGACCTTCAGCCTGCCGATCATCAAGGTGAAGAAGGGCGATGAAGTCACCATCACGCTGACCAATTTCGACAAGGTCGAAGACTTGACGCATGGTTGCGCGATCCCTAACTACAATATCAACTTCATCGTCAATCCGCAGGAAACCAAGTCGGTGACATTCAAGGCCGATAAGCCTGGTGCATACTGGCTGTATTGCACGCATTTCTGCCACGCTTTGCATCTGGAAATGCGCAGCCGGTTCCTGGTGGAGGCTTAAGTTGGGCGCGCAGGCATCAACAGCCTGCGCGATGCAGCCAGGCGCACTTCCAGTCGCGCCAGCATGTTTAATCAACGCATGCTGGCCGGCTTTCAATGATGTATTCTTTGACCATGCCTTGCTACCCGGACGCGTAGCTGGCCCAGGCAGCGACCCTCACCTGATTTTCTCGGTGGTGCGATCAACGTGCCAAGCATTGTAAATAATATGACACTCACACTTGGACGCCGCTGGCTGCCTTACCTGCTGGTGCTGGCCTCGGTGCTGTTGGCGCTGCTGTCGGCCTCTGGCACGGCGCAGGCGTCGATGTACGATACCGTGCTGTCGGAGCAGCTGCTGCACGGCCCCGACCTGTGCGCCCATACCTCTTGCCGCGATGTCATGCCGGCCGCACAGGAATTTTCACAGCGCAAGGGGATGCCAAGCTATGTCGAAGCCTATGCGACTGCCAATGGCCGCAAGGATCTGGTCGGGTATGTGTTCCTGAGCACCGATATCGTCGATATTCCCGCCTATTCCGGCAAACCGATCGTGACGCTGATCGGCATGGATATGCGCGGCATTATCACTGGTGTACGCATCCTGAAGCACTCGGAGCCGATCCTGCTGGCGGGGATTCCCGAGTCGGTGCTGGTGACCTTCATCCGTCAGTATTTCGGCAAGGCAGCCGACGCAAAACTTGAAATCGGCCAGGGGCGAAATGGCGCCACCGGCCTGGACGGCATCAGCGGCGCGACCGTGACTGCCATCGCCGAAAATCAGGCGATTTCCCGCAGCGCCTATGAAATTGCCCGCCAGACCGGCATCATCAAGGCCGTCCCGAAGCCGCCCGCACGCTTTACCGCGCTTGAAGAACAGCTCGACTGGGCCGCGCTGGAGAAGGAAGGCAGCGTGGTGCGCCTGCGGGTGAGCACCGAGGAAGTCGGCGCAATCGATGACGGACAATCGTATATCGATCTGCAATTCGGCTACCTCAACGTCCCGGCAATTGGCAAGAGCGTGCTGGGTGAACGCAATTACACGCGCCTGATGCAGGAATTGAAAGCCGACGAACATGCGATCTTCCTGATCGCCAATGGTCAGTCCTCGTTCAAGGGGTCCGGCTTTGTGCGGGGCGGCATTTACGACCGGATCCAGGTGCGCCAGGACCCGGTCTCGTTTACGTTTCGCGACACCGATTATCAAAATCTGTACAGCCTGCGCCCGGCCGATGCACCCGGCTTCAAGGAATCCGGCATCTTCATCGTGCGCTCGGCCAGCTTCAATCCGGCCTGGCCATGGGAGCTGCACTTCCTCGCCAACAAGGCCGATGCGCAGAAAGGCAGCAAAACCTTTGCCCGCTTCGATCAGGAATACTGGCTGCCGGCACGTTATCTGGAAGGTGGCCGCCCGCATGTGGAGCGTCCCCAGCCGGCCTGGAAAGCGATCTGGTCGGCACGCTGGCTTGAAATCGGCTTGTTCATGCTGATTCTGGCCATGACTGCGGTGTTCTATTCCCAGCGCGACCGGCTGGTGCGTGCATCGAATCGCAAGAGCAAGCCGTGGATCTCGATCCCGCGCACGCTGCTTTGGATTGCCAGCGTCGGCTTCATCGGTTTTTACCTGAAGGCGCAGCCCAGCATCACCCAGATCATGACCTGGTTCCATTCGCTGATCCATCAGTGGAAGTGGGAACTGTTTCTGTCGGACCCATTCATTTTCATTTTCTGGTGGTTCATCATCGGCACCGTGCTGGTCTGGGGCAGGGGACTGTTTTGCGGCTGGCTGTGTCCGTTCGGTTCGCTGCAGCATCTGGCCTTCAAGCTGGGTCAATTGCTGGGACTGGAACGCTTTCAGCGGCTGCTGCCGAAAAAGCTGCATGACAAGCTGAAATGGATCAAGTACGTTGTATTCGCAGTGCTGGTGCTGACATCCTTTTATTCACTCGAAGTCGCCGAAACGCTGGCGGAGATTGAGCCGTTCAAGACCACCTTCCTGGTCGGCGCCTGGAATCGTGCGTGGCCATTCGCGCTATTCGTCGCGGTCATCCTGGCGATTTCGATCCTGAGCGAGCGGCCCTACTGCAAATATATCTGTCCGCTGGGCGCCGGCCTGGCAATTCCGGGGCGCTTCCGTCTGTTCGGATTAAAGCGCAAGAAAGAATGCGAGACCTGCCATGCGTGTGCAGCCGGTTGCGGCTCGCATGCCATCGATGCGGCCGGCAAGATCGACCATACGGAATGCCTGTTATGCCTTGACTGCATGGTGATGTACTACGACGACCATGCCTGTCCGCCGCTGGTGAAGGAACGCAAGAGCCGCGAAAAGCAGAACTTGCCGCTGACCGCCATTGATGCTCGCGGCTACTTCATCCCGCTGGAAAGCGTGCGCCGCAATCTGTCGGAAAAAACCGCGCAAATGGCAGACAAGGTCAAGTGATGGCGGCCCACTGTGAGCGCGCCGGCCTGCTGAAGACCATGCTGCAATTGGTCCTCTGCATGATGTTGGCCAGCGTGCTCGGTGCATTCAATGCGGCGACGGCCGCCGTGCTGGCGGTCGCGCCCGGAGAATCGATCAATGCGGCGATACGCTCAGCCAGAGCCGGCGATACGGTGCAGATTGCACATGGTGACTATGCCGAACACGTGCTGATCGATAAACCTCTGACCTTGCGGGGCATTGGCCGGCCGACCATCCGGGGCGGATTTTCAGGCGACGTGATCCGGGTGCGCGCCACCGATGTCACGATCGAAGGCTTGATCGTGCGCGACAGCGGCATCGACCAGACCGCGCAGAATTCCGGTATCTACATCGAGCCGGGCTCGCATCGGCCGACAGTGCGAGATTGCGATATCGTTTTTTCGCTGTTCGGCATCTGGCTCGAGCAAGCCGATGATGCGCGCATCCTGCGCAATACCATCACCGGCCGGCGCGACCTGTTGTCGGCGGCGCGCGGCAACGGCATCCAGGTCTACAATGTTACCGGTGTGCAGGTGGAAGACAATCACATCAGCTACGCGCGTGACGGCATTTATGTGGATTTGTCGCGCAATGCGGTATTTCGCGGCAACAAAATCCATCATCTGCGTTACGGCACGCATTACATGAACACCAACAAAAGCGTATGGGAAAACAACCAGGTGTACATGAACCGTGGCGGCCTGGCACTGATGGAAGTGCGCGAGCTCACAGTGCGCAACAACGTTGCCTGGGGCAATGCCGATCATGGGATCATGCTGCGCACGATCCAGGACTCCACCATCGACAATAATGTTGTCGCCGGCAATGGACGCGGCTTTTTCATTTACGATGCCGAATACAATGCATTGCGCAACAACCTGGTCATCAATAATGCGATCGGCGTGCATTTGTCGGCTGGATCGGGCAACAACAAGGTCGATGGCAATGATTTCATCGATAACCAGCAGCAAGTCAAATATGTCGCTTCCGCCGATGCCCAGTGGGGCAAGGAAGCGGGAAATTACTGGAGCAATTACAGCGGCTGGGACCAGAATGGCGATGGTTATGGCGACATCGCGTATGAAGCCAACGACGTGGTCGACAAGCTGAACTGGCAATATCCGCTGCTCAAGCTGGTGCTGAGCAGCCCGTCGATCCAGACACTGCGGTTTGTCGCAAAACAGTTTCCGGTACTGCGTGCGCCCAGTATCGTCGACAGGCATCCGCGCACGCGCCCGTTCAATCAACATTGGAGAAAATGGAGTGACAAGCGTCCCCATCCAGGTGAGTAATGTCACCAAGCGTTTCGGCCAGGTGCAGGCGCTCGACGGCGTGTGCCTGTCGGTCGCGCACGGCGAAATGTTTGGCCTGATCGGCCACAACGGTGCCGGTAAAAGCACGCTGTTCAAGCTGATGCTGGGACTCATGCCCGCCAGCAGCGGCGCGATCCGCCTGCATGACACACTGATCGACGACAGCGGTTTTCGCCAGGTGCGGCGCCGCATCGGTTATCTGCCGGAGAGCTTCGTCACCTATGACAACCTGAGCGGCCTCGAAGTACTGCGGTTGTTTGCCGACCTGAAGCGGGTGCCGCGCACCGAGTGCCCGGCATTGCTCGAGCGGGTCGGCCTGGGTGCAGCGGCCGGACGGCGCGTGCGAGGATACTCCAAGGGCATGCGCCAGCGGCTCGGCTTTGCCCAGGTATTGCTGGGCAAGCCGGATCTGATCTTCCTCGACGAGCCGACCAATGGCCTCGATGCCGAGGGGATTCACGATTTCTACCGGATCCTGCGCGAAGTGCAGGCCGATGGCGCGACTGTGGTCATCACCTCGCACATCCTGGCTGAAATCCAGGAACGTGTGGACCGGCTGGTGATCCTCAATTCCGGCCGCGTCGCTGCGCAAGGCACGCTGACCGAGCTGCGCGCCCAGATGGTGCTGCCGTCGGTGATCGAGGTCAGCCTGCAACCAGGATGCGCGCAGCAGATGCACGATGCACTGGTTCATTTGGCCGGGCTGACGCTGGCCATTGACGGCGATCTGGTGCGCATTTCCTGTGCGCCAGCCCGGAAGATGGCAGCGCTGCAGGTGCTGTCGACGCTGCCGCACGCCGTGCGCGATATCGGCATCCGCGAGCCGTCGCTGGAAGACCTGTTCCTCGGTTACGGAGGCCAGCATGCATAAGTATTTTGACCTTGCCCAGGTGCGCATCCTCGCCGGCAAGGAATTCCGTGAGCGCATGCGCAATTTGTGGGTGCTGTCGGTGGCGCTGATCTTTGCGCTGTTCGCACTGGCAATTGCCTATTTCGGCACCGCGCAGCAGGGATCGGTCGGCTTTCGCGGCATCGATGTGACGGTCGCCAGTCTGGTCAGCCTGGTGATTTATCTGGTGCCGCTGATTGCGCTGGTGCTCGGCTACGACGCCATCGTCGGCGAACGCGAACGCGGCTCGCTGGAACTGCTGCTGTCGATGCCGGTCACTCGCTTCGAGATCTTGCTGGGAAAGTATCTCGGGCTGGCGGCGGCGCTGGCGGTATCGACAGCGATCGGCTTTGGCGCCGGTATGCTGCCGCAGGCGGCGCAGCTTGGTGCAAATGACGTCTACCATTACCTTGGATTCGTGCTGTCGGCGATCCTGATGGGAATGGCATTCCTGAGCGTGTCGCTGCTGGTGTCGGTGCTGGCGCCGGACCGCATGCGCGCCTCCGGCATTGCGATTGCGCTGTGGTTTTTCTTTGTGCTGATTTTCGATCTGGTCCTGACCGGGGCGCTGGTGGTCAGCAACGGCAGCCTCAGCAGTAGCGTATTCGGCACGCTTTTGATGCTGAACCCGGCCGATGTTTTCCGCCTGCTCAATATCTTCAGCTCCGACCAGGTACAAAGCATGTACGGACTGGCAACCGTCATGCCTGGCCATCTGACCAATCCGCTGGTGCTGACTGGCATCATGGTCGGCTGGATCGTCATTCCGTTTCTGCTTGCCTGCTGGAGATTTAAATGAACAAGTACCGCTTTTTTAATCGCCTTGCTGGCGTCGCATTGCTGGTCTTGATTTCCGCATGCAGCAAGGAAGTCGCCACCGCGCTGCCGCAGGAAATTGGCAGCGATACCGCCTGCTCGCTCGATGGCATGGTACTGGCTGACTATCCGGGACCGAAGGCGCAAGTGCTGTACGCCGAAGGCGCGCCGGATTTTTATTGCGATTTGATGGAATTGTTTGCAACCTTGCTGGCGCCGGAGCAAAAGCGCCAGATTGCCGGCATGTTTGTGCAGGATATGGGCCAGGCGGCATGGGAACATCCGAGCGGGCACTGGATCGATGCCAAAACCGCATTGTATGTAGTCGGCAGCAAAAAGACCGGTTCGATGGGCCCGACGTTCGGCTCGTTTGCCAACATGCAGGATGCCGAATCATTCGCGAAAAAAGAGGGGGGCAAGATCCTACGGTTCGAACAGATCACCCTGGAAATGGTCAATCTGCCAAGCAGCACACTGCACGACAGCAAGCTGCATTGATGCAGGCAATAAACAGGAACATGATCATGATGCAAACCACCATGCAAGCTGCCACCGACGGTGAATACACCGACCCGGAATCGATGCAGATGCTGTATGCCAATACCTTGTATGCCCTGCGCGAGTCGCGCAAGGCAATGCTGCGGCAAAACGGTGTCGGCAGCGAATCCGAACTGCTTGAGAAAATCATCCTCCAGGAAGTAACGGAGCATCCCGCCTACGACAGCTATCTGAGCGCATTGATCATCGAACAGACGCGCACGCAGATACGCGCTGAAATGCTGGCACTGGCAGGCGGCACGACCAGCGATGATGCGCCGGCAATCTGCGTGCACCTGATATTGCAGGAGCGGCTGCTGGCGGAATATGCAGACCGGCTGACGGAGCCGGTGCGCATGGCGCAGGATGCGCTGCTGCTGTCTTTTGATACCGGGCTGATGATGGAAGTGCGCTATTTCAGCAGTGCCGAGTACGCAATCCGCTGGAGCTGGGGCGAAGCCCAGTTTTGCCTCGACACCGCACCGGTTCATCCCGGGCACCTCAGCTTCCCGAGCCACCTGCACCGGGATGACGGCGCCGTGACGGAGGATAATTTGAGCCGGCCAGGCACGGATTGCTGGAGCACATTTTCCAGTCTGCTGGACACTTTGCTGACAGACCCACTGGACGATGGCAGCAGGCCGCCGGCTGTTGGCGCCTCTCCCGGCATGCCTGAGTGACTGCAATGTTCCGCACTCACATTCTCCAATATCCGCTGCTGTTGCTGATGCTGGTTTTTCTTGCAGCATGCACCCGCAACGACACGATCCATCGCACCCAGGGTAAGGTGTTCGGCACCCGGGTTGAAATCAGCATCTACGGCGAATCGGCTGAGCGTTCGGCGATGCTGGGCGCGGCCGTGTTGAAGGAATTCGATCGCCTGCACCATAAATTCCATGCCTGGCAGCCAAGCGCGCTGACCGCGCTCAACGACAGTATCGCGCGCGGCGAGACGTACCAGGGCGATGCGGAAATGGTGGATATCCTGACTACCGCGACCAGCCTGGCCGAGCGCTCCGACAACCTGTTCAATCCCGCGATTGGCCGGCTGATCCGGCTGTGGGGATTTCAGAGCAGCGACATTACGCCGCACAGTCCATCCTCTGAGGAAATTCGTCGTCTGGTCGAGGCCAACCCGCGCATGTCTGACCTGCGTTTCGAGGGCATCCGCATTTCGAGTACCAACAAGATGGTGATGCTGGACCTGGGCGGATATGCCAAAGGCTATGCGCTGGACCGGGCGGCACAGTTTTTGCGCGCACAGAAGGTCAGGGCGGCTTTGATCAATGTCGGCGGCAACATGCTGGCAATCGGCCGGCCGGGCGAGCGAGCGTGGCGCGTCGGCATCCAGCATCCGCGTGCCGAGGGCATGGTGGCCACGCTCGATCTGCACGACAATGAAGCGATCGGCACCAGCGGCGATTATCAGCGTTTCTTCATGCAGGATGGCAAGCGTCGCGCCCACATCATCGACCCACGCAATGGCCAGTCGACCAATATGGTGGCATCGGTCACCGTCATCGTAGCCGGCGGCAGCGATGTCGGTACCCGCTCCGACGGCCATTCAAAGCCGCTGTTTCTCGCCGGACCGCTTGACTGGCAAGCGATGGCCGAACGGCTTGGATTGACCCAGGTGATGCTGATCGATACCAAGGGAAATGTCGACATGACCGAGACGATGCGGGCGCGCCTGGCCAAACAGCAGTAGCTGCGCAGCCGGAGCTTGTGCCCGGATCTTGCCCTTTACCGAAAACTAAAGATCGGCAGTAGTGCAGCTACTTGCTGCACTATCGCATCATCCGGAAAATCGGCAAATGTCGCCGCTATCAATATCATGCCCTGGCATCCTTGTGCCGGAAGATCTGGGTTCTGAAATGGCGAGCAGGAAACGACTTGCCGATGAATAGTGGGCGGTGCCGGCACCTTTGATTCCATCATCGGTGCCGCGTGTCGATGGTCGAGGCAGGCCTGCCGGGCATGACAATTGCGCCGTGATTGAGGGGGCTGTGGGTGCTGCAGATATTGCGCACGGGTGCGGCATGGGCAGATCTGACGGCTGACTTATCCGGGCTTGCCGTCCAGCCGCGGGCGCGTCAGGACACGCCAGTAGCGCACTGCATACAGACCAAATGCTGCAGACCACAGCAACGCTGACAGTTGAACAGTCATCATGTACAGATCAGGCAAAGTGATGCCGCCAAAGACGCGAACAATCGCCGCCACTTGAATCATTAAAAATATGGCGAGCTCGGCGCCATCTGCAACCAACGGCCGTCCGGTGTGCCCGCGGGCAGTGCGGGTCATCATGCCGAGGGTTAATCCACCGATTGCACCGATCGTGAGTGCATGAATAGCGTACGATCCCGCGAGCAGGTTCAGTTCGGACAAGCCACGCAAGAGCAGATGCACGATGATCCAGGCGTATGCTGCATGCAGTATCCATACCAGTGGTGTGGACAGGGTGCGCCACGGCTGCCACAGATACAGGCGCGCGCAGTGCGCCAGAGCGGCGATCAGTGCAATCACGGCAATGGCTGCATGAGGCAACTGCAGCAGATCCGCGACAAACAATAGTATGACCGAGCCAAGCGCGAGTTTTTCTATCCATGGCTGGCGTGTTGCATTGGTTCCAGGCACCCCATTGTTGGTAAACATCGGCACCACACGGCCGCTGATGACAACCATGATGAAGAGCACCACGTCCAATCCGAGTTGCAGGCCAAACCGTGGCGAAATCGCCGCGGTCCCTTGCAGCGCCAGATGCACCGCAATCAGCAGCGCCGCCATCAGCAGCATCAAGCCAACCAGGAAATAATTGCGCGCATTGCGTGCTCGAAACAGCGGAATGCCGATCGCAATCGCTACAGCGACAGGAAACGCCGCGTTGACCACTGCAGCTGCCATGGACAAGGGCGTCAATACCAATATCCTGCCAAGGAGCCATAGCGCTGCCAATGCCATCAATGGCACGCCGCTTGCCGTCGGCTGGTTGGTCCAGGCCCGCACTGCAGTCAATAAAAAGCCTGCAATGACGGCAATCGTGTAGCCGAACAGCATTTCATGGCCATGCCATACCGGCCCACGCAGATATGCGGAAGGAAGGTAGCCGGAAAATTGTGCTGCCCAAAGCAAGATGCTCAAAGCAGCAAAGATGCTCGCAAGCAGATAGAAGGGACGAAAAGCCAAATTCCATAATGCAAAGCCGTTACCACCAAGAGACTGATGCTGGTCAATTTTTCCGGATAGCGGTTGGTTCATGTGGTGTCGTGGCCGTTGTTTGGATACGTGTGTATCAACATGTCGTGGATTTGTGAGGACAACAATTCTTATGTGACATCATAGTCCCATTATTCGTCATCTGCAGAGTGCACTGTATTTGCCTCAACTGACGTGCGAATCAGTACCCATCCTGCATAAACCCTAATCCACGTGCTTGATATGGCTAGACACGCCTACGCTTACGCCGGACGAAAACTAAAGACAGAAAACAGTGCGGCCACCTGGTGCACAACTGCCTTGTCGGGAAAACCGACCATTGCAGCCGCATTTAAGTCGTCGTTGTCGCATCCGGTTGAGCGGAATGCCTGCAGCGCATAATTTTTCACCCCCATCCCGGCCAGCGTGCCTGCCAGCGCCAGCACGTCATCCAGGCTATGCAAGTCAGGATGAACGGTAGTGCGAAATTCATATGCCGTATCGCTGGCAAGAATCGCTTCAGCGCACGCCAGCGCTTGCCGGCCGCTGTTGGCAATGCCGGTGACCTTGTCATACTGGTCGAACGGTGCCTTGATATCCAGTGCCACCCAGTCCAGCTCGGGAAGCAACCCGGCAAGGCGTTGCGGATAGCCGCCACCGCTGTGCAGGCCGATTTGATACCCAAGCGCCCGGGCCTCGGCAATCGCCTCTGGCAGTGCCGGGTCCATGGTCGGCTCGCCGCCGCTAAATACCACCGCATCGATCAATCCCTGGCGTCGCTTCAGTAAATCGAGTACCTGCTGCCAGGGCAGCGGGCTGTGCTGTGTGCGCGGCTGCAGGTGCGGATTATGGCAATAGCCACAACGCCAGGGGCAGCCCTGCACGAAGATCACGGCGGCCAGCTTGCCGGGATAGTCGCTGGCGGAAAACGGCGTGATGCCGCCTACCTTCAGGCGGCACGACAAGGGCTGTGTTCGATCAGACACTGCACTGTCTTCGTTGCTGATGGCCAGTGTCAGCATGCGCCGTTTCATGTCTTTTGATGTGGCATCAGCCAAGCTGCGCAGCCTGCTCGCTGAAATACTGACGCTCAGCGAACTCGCCTTTCTTGCCGATATTGAAGGATGACACCGGGCGGTGATATCCCATCACCCGGGTCCAGACTTCACAAGGCTGGCGTTCGTCATCGCTCAGCTCAATTGCTGCCTGGCGCAATACGGTCTGGTTGCTCAAGTCGGTCATGCTGTTCTCCGGTTATTGGTTGGTGGTACAACAAAAACAGTCGTGGCTGTCATGCCAGTTCACGGGTCTTGCGGGCGATGATTTCCTGGTCGCACTTTGGGCAGAAGTCATGCTTGCCGGCCATATAGCCATGCTTCGGACAGATCGAGAAAGTAGGGGTGACCGTGATGTAAGGCAATCTGAACCGGCTCAATGCACGCTTGACCAGCGTGCGGCAGGCGTCCGGGCTCGACAGCGATTCGCTCATGTACAGGTGCAGCACGGTGCCGCCGGTGTACTTGCGCTGCAAGTCATCCTGCAGCTCCAGCGCTTCGAACGGATCGTCGGTAAAGCCGGCCGGCAGCTGCGACGAATTGGTGTAGTACGGCATGTCGGGCGTGCCGGCTTGCAGGATATCGGCGGAGCGCTTCCGGTCTTCCTTGGCGAAACGGTAGGTGGTGCCTTCGGCCGGCGTCGCTTCCAGGTTGTACATGTTGCCGGTCTCGTCCTGGAACGCCAGCATGCGCTCGCGCACATGGTCCAGCAGACGCAGCGCGAATGCATGGCCCCATTCGGTGCTGACGTCCTGCTCGTCGTTGGTGAAGTTGCGGATCATTTCATTGATGCCGTTGACCCCGAGCGTGGAAAAATGGTTGCGCAGCGTGCCCAGGTAACGCTTGGTATACGGGAACAGGCCGTTGTCCATGTGGCGCTGGATCACCTTGCGCTTGATTTCCAGGCTGATCTTGCCCAGTTCCAGCAGCTGGTCCAGGTGGCGGATCAGGCGTTCTTCGTCGCCGCGGTGCAGGTAACCCAGGCGCGCGCAATTGATGGTGACCACGCCCAGCGATCCGGTTTGCTCGGCCGAGCCGAACAGGCCATTGCCGCGCTTGAGCAGCTCGCGCAAATCGAGTTGCAGCCGGCAGCACATCGAACGGATCATGTTCGGCTTCAGTTCCGAATTGAGGAAGTTCTGGAAGTACGGCAGGCCGTAGCGGGCCGTCATTTCGAACAGCAGCTCGGCATTCGGACTGTACCAGTCGAAATCCTCGGTGATGTTGTAGGTCGGAATCGGGAATGTGAAGACCCGTCCCTTGGCATCGCCCGCCATCATCACTTCGATATAGGCGCGGTTGATCATGTCCATCTCGGCTTGCAGCTCGCCATAGGTAAACGGCATCTCGACGCCGCCGACCACCGGCACCTGTTCGCGCAAGTCTTCCGGGCAAATCCAGTCGAAGGTGAGATTGGTAAATGGCGTCTGGGTACCCCAGCGCGACGGCACGTTCAGGTTGTAGATCAGTTCCTGCATGTACTGCCTGACCTCGTCATAGGCGAGGTCATCCTTGCGGATATAGGGCGCCATGTAGGTATCGAACGAGCTGAACGCCTGCGCGCCGGCCCATTCGTTTTGCAGCGTGCCCAGAAAATTGACGATCTGGCCGACCGCGGAGGACATGTGCTTGGGCGGTCCGGACTCGACCTTGCCCGGCACCCCGTTCAAGCCTTCATGCAACAGCGTGCGCAGCGACCAGCCGGCGCAATAACCCGCCAGCATGTCGAGGTCGTGGATATGAAGATCGGCCTGGCGGTGCGCTTCCCCGACTTCCGGCGGGTAGACATGGTTCAGCCAGTAGTTGGCGATCACCTTGCCCGATACGTTCAGGATCAGTCCGCCCAGCGAATAGCCTTGGTTGGCATTGGCGTTGACGCGCCAGTCGAGCTGCTGCAGATATTCATTGATCGACGATTCGACATCGACCAGCGTCTTGCGATCGGTGCGCAGCTTGCTGTGCTGTTCGCGGTAGACGGTGTAGGCGCGCAGCGTCTGGCGGTAGCCGGCATCGAACAGCACCGCCTCGACCACGTCCTGGATCTGTTCCACATGCGGCGCGTCTGTGCCGCGCAGCTCGACGCGGCGCATCACCACCTGTAAAGTCAGTTCTTCGGCTTGCGGGAAGTCGAACTCGCCGCTAGCCTGGCCGGCGCGCAGGATCGCAGACAGAATTTTGCGCGGATCGAATGGCGCGGTGGCGCCGTCGCGCTTGACGATATGGGTCAGAAAGGAAATTGCCTGAGGATTCATCATGTCTCCGGATAAACACAATATGTTGTGGTTTTCCGAAGATTATTCACTAAATGTAGTGTGGTCAATCCGATGCGGGGAATTTTTTGAATCCCTTGATCTGAGATAATTCTGGGCCGATGCAAGGATCGCGCCTTGCCGCAAGCAAGAGGAGACGCGGCAACAAAGCCGATTCAGCCCGATCCGCACTGGTGGCGACAGTTTCAACCTGTCACATAGCGCAATGAAAATTTGCCCGTTTATGCTGCCGTCAGTTTAGGCGTGAGGCCTTGCTCAGCTGATGGCGCACATCAGCCATTGCCGGGCATCGCGCGGCACCTTGCCTCTCAGCGGCGCACGGTGCGGCGCGCACGTACCGATTTCGCTGCCTTGACGCCGTCCAGCCATTCACGGCCACCGGCATCGAGAGCCGCCTCAATCACCTCTTGCGGCATGCAGTACACCGAAGCCCATGCAGCCCTGCCGTCGGCAGTGTTGGTCGGGAAGTCGCGCCGTTCGATTGGCCAGCCATATTTGCGCACCAGTGCCCGGATCACGGTGCTCAGGCCGGTTTTGCGATGCTCGAAAATACTGTCAAAGCCAGCCATGTCTTCCGATGCCAGCAAGACCGCCAGCACCTCGGCGCGCAGCGAGCCGGGACCTTTCGGGAATTTGCCCGGCTTGCGGGCCTTGCTATCGGTCATCAAGGCCTGCGTCCTGTGCCTGGCTGCCAGATTTATCCTGCGCCGCCTGTTGCTTGCGGGTGACGTGGTAGGCGGTCAGCACGGCATGGGCGATCAGGTCGACCGCCGGGCGCGTATTGCCTTGTTTGTCAGTCCAGACTTTCGGCGTCAACGCGCCGGACAGCGCCACGCTGTCGCCGTCGTCCAGGGCCAACAGTGCGCGCCGGACCGTGTCGTCGAAGGCGATCACGTTACAGAATATCGTGTCGCCGTCATCAGTCGGTGTGCGTACCTTGCAGGTCACGAAGGTCGATCCGGACTGGCCGCTACGTTCCTCGGCCTGGCCGTATAGCCGTCCTGCTATTAGTGCGTCAATCATGGTGATGCCCTCAAGATATCAAAAAGTTTTCATTCTCTTTTCAGCTTTGCAACGCATTTTACTTTTTTTGTGGCATGCGAGGGTATGACCAATCTTGCACCTCCTGGAGGCAGCGCCCGGGCGCGGTTCGGCGACCGGATTTCCCGGGTATGTCGTCCGGCGAACCGGGCGAGGGTGGTTGTTCAGGATAATTATGACGGGATCGGGAATGGGCGCATAAAACCGGCACTGTCTGTACAGGCGCGCAGGGCACAATTTTTACGCTCGCGACGTCAGAACAGCCGCCTCAGGGAGGGTATACTGGAAACGTTACCAATATGACTGACAACGCCTGCGCCGCTTCGAACCGACCGCCCGATGAAAGTAGCCATGATGCGAGAGCGATTTGCCCCTGTCTGGAAGCGTCTGCCGACCAAAATCGCCGGCGCTCTGGCAGGTTTGTTGCTGCTGGCGCTGGCGGCAATCGGCTCGACGCTTTACCTGTCGTCGCAGCTCGATGGCAGTTCTGCAGCAATCCGTGACAGCGCCAGTCTGCGCGTGCACAGTGATCGGCTGACGATCTTGCTGGCGCGCCGGATGGATGCGTCAGATCGTCCCGAGCTTCAATCTGCATTGGCAACCGAAATGAGCGCGATCAATGCCGCTTTTGTTGCGCTGGCCCATGGCGAGCCTCGAAGGCCAACGGGCTTGCCATCCAACGATTCCATTCGTGCCACTTTTGACAAAATATCCCAACACTGGCAAACCGGTTTGCAGCCGCTCGCCAGCACCATCATTGCAGGTCCGCCCGACGCCGGCCGGCAGGCCTGGCAAGCGTACCAGCCGCAGGCCGATGATTTTGTCAAGCAGGTGGATCAGCTGGTCCGGCAGATTGAGCAGGATGGCGGGCAGCGCACAATCTGGCTGCGGTCTTTCCAGTGGTTGGCGGTGGCGCTGGCGGTAAGCGTGGTTGTGACGCTGATGTACCTGCTGTTCCTGTTGATGGCGGTTCCGATGATGCGCCTGCGCCAGGGCATGCAACGGATGGCGGAAGGGGATTTCAGCATACGCCTGACGGTCGAAAGTCGTGACGAATTCGGCCAGTTGAGCAAGGACTTCAACCAGCTGGCGGACCGGCTACAGGTTTTGTATGGCAGCCTGGAAGACCGGGTCAGGATCAAGACCGCGGCACTGGCGGACCAGAATCGCGAACTGGCATTGTTGTACGACAGTGCCGCCTTTCTGCAGCTGCCGCAAAGCCTGGAAGCGATGTGCGGCGGATTCCTGCAGCGCCTGCGCCAGTATTTCGAAGCCGATGGCGGCTCGGTACGGGTACTCGATCACCGGCACGGCAATATCCACATGGTCGTGCATCAAGGTATGCCCAGCCAATTGATGGAAGCCGAGCGCTGCATGAAAGTGGGCGAATGTCTGTGTGGCGAAGCGGTGGAAAAAAAAGTCAGCATGGTCTACGATTTGCGCAAAATCGACCGTGAACAGAAGCTGCAATGCCATCGCGAAGGTTTCACTATGGTGTCGGCATTTCATATCCATGCGCAGCAGCAGTACCTGGGCATGTTCAACCTGCATTTCCGGCAGCAGAAAACTATCACCGAGCGCGAAAAGGCGTTGCTGGAGACGCTCGGCCAGTTGCTCGGAATTGCCATTGAAAACCTGCGACTGGCGACGCGCGAGCGCGAAATGGCGATGCTGGAGGAGCGTAACCTGGTGGCGCAAGGACTGCACGACAGCATCGCGCAAGGATTGAGTTTCCTGAATATCCAGGTTCAGATGCTGGAAGGTTCGCTGCGCGATGGCAAACCTGAAGAAGCTGCCGGGATCGTGCCGGCCTTGCGTGCCGGCGTGCAGGAAAGCTACGACGATGTGCGCGAGCTGCTGCAAAATTTCCGCACCCGTCTGGCTGAAGAAGATTTGATTGGCGCACTGAAATCGACGTTGGAAAAATTCCGGCGCCAGACCGGTATCGAAGCGGAACTGATCGCCAATGGCGATGGGGTGCCGTTGCCACGCGAGCAACAGCTGCAAGTGTTATTTATTGCCCAAGAAGCTTTGTCGAATATCCGCAAGCATGCCTCAGCCAGCAAGGTCGCCGTGCAGATCGAGGATCGGCAAGACTTTGTCCTGTCAATCCGCGACAATGGGGTCGGGTTTGACCAGGCGGCGCTGGAGCAGCGACACGACAGCCATGTCGGGCTGAAGATCATGCGCGAACGTGCGCAACGCATCGAAGCAACATTAAATGTCACGTCGGCGCCGGGGCAAGGCGCAGTCGTCTGCCTGCAACTGCTGCAGGAACAGCGTCGTGCCGCCTGATCTCATTAACTGTCTGGACAAGACCTCATCATGAAACCATCTTCAGCCACCATCAGTGTATTACTGATCGACGACCATGCCCTGTTTCGCAGCGGCATCAGGTCGCTGTTGCAGCGTCATGCCGATTTTTCCATCGTCGGCGAAGCCGCCGACGGTGTCGACGGCATCAAGCGCGCCAAGCAGTTGCAGCCGGATGTGGTTTTGCTTGATTTGAACATGCCCGGCATGTCGGGCGTGGAAACGCTGCAGTTGCTGCTGCAGGATTGCCCGGATATGGCCGTCATCATGCTGACCGTATCGGAAGAGGCGGAAGACTTGACCACGGCGCTGCAAGCAGGCGCGCGCGGCTACCTGGTCAAGAATATCGAAGCCGATTTTCTGGTGCGGGCGATTCGCCGCGTCGCCGCAGGTGAATCGGTGCTGGCTGATCTCATGGCAGGCAAGCTGGTCGCGCATTTGCAGGGGGAGAGCGCCAGTAAAATGGTGCCGCCTTCCCAGCTAGACAGACTGACGCCGCGCGAACGCGAAATCCTGGGCTGCCTGGCGCGTGGCGAGAGCAACAAGGTGATTGCGCGCACGCTTGACGTTGCCGAAAGCACGGTCAAGATTCACGTGCAAAATATTCTCAAGAAGCTCCGTCTGAGCAGCCGGGTCCAGGCTGCGGTATTTGCAGTCGGCCACGGCATGCCCGGTACAATCGACAAGCCGGTTTGAATGCCTGATTAAGTTTATTAACTGCAGCAGCCGCCGCAGCAGCCGCCTTTACCGGCGGTAGAGGCGGCGCTCGAGCCAAAACCGGCTGTTGCCAGCGCTTCCTGCATTTGCTGCATGCCCAGACGCGACGCGTCGAAGCTTACCGTCACCTGGTTGCGTAGCAGCGAAACCGTGGCATCGCTGATACCGTCGATTGCAGTCAGTGCAGATTGCACTGCTTCTGCACATTGTTCAGAGGTCATGCCGGTGATGGCCAGTGTTTCGGTTTGCATCATTTTTTCCTTGTCAATTGATTCGATTTCGTGGCAGCAACTCTTGCTGCACGGCGAAACCGATAATACTGGGCACTCTCCGGATAAACACATGATGCAAATTAAGATTTTTTGAATTTTCCGGAGCCAGAAAGCTTAATTTTGGACATGTGCGCATAAACCCGGGCTATTTTTAAAAATTTGATTCACATCATGTAAATTTGCGCCGGAACTTCATACGATCAACGCACTGTCTGGAAAACTTCTTATATTGTGAGATTGTCATGGCGTTGTTAACCATCGAAGAACCTGTCTTGTCTGCCGCTCCCCGACATTCGCTGGACAGTCACCCGCTGTTTCAGCTAGGCTTTCGCCCTTTTTATTTTCTGGCGGCGGCCTTTGCCGCAGCCAGCGTGCCGCTATGGCTTGCACGCTATTTTGGCCTGATGCCGAGCCTGTCTGCGATTGACTTGAATTGGCATGTCCATGAGATGGTGTTCGGTTTTGCGATCGCCGTCATCGTTGGATTTTTATACACGGCAGCGCGCAACTGGACCGGTCTGTGGACGCCACGCGGCAAGCATCTGGCCGCGCTCGCCGCGCTCTGGCTTGCCGGGCGCCTGGCGATGCTGGTGCTGCCGGGGCCGCTGGCCGCGCTTGTCGATCTGGCGTTTTTGCCGCTGGTGACCTGGCCACTGTACCGGGCCTTGAAAAAATCCGGCAATCGCCGCAACATGTTTTTGATCGGCCTGCTTGGCTTGCTGACCGCTGCCAACGCGGTGTACCACGCGATCGTCAATGGCTGGCTCGCCATGCCTTCAATCTGGCCGCTGCATGCCGCCATTCTGGTCATCGTGCTGATCGAATCGGTGATCGCCGGGCGCGTGATTCCCGGCTTTACCAGCAACGCCGTACCTGGCGTGAAGCCGGTGGTGCATGCCAGGCGCGACCAGATCATCGTGGCGGTGACGGTGCTGACCTGCGTTGCCTGGATAGCAGGCTTGCCACCGATACTGATTGCATCATTGGCAATGGCCACTACTGTTTCGCAATTGATGCGCCTGGCGGGATGGAAAACCCATCGTACGCTGGCCAATCCGCTATTGTGGATTTTGCATCTCTCCTATGGCTGGATTGCCTTTGGCTTTGCCTTGCTGGGCCTGGCTGCGCTGCAGGTGGTGTCAGCCAGCGCCGCATTTCATGTACTTGGCATCGGTTCCATGGGGGGGCTGATCATTGGGATGATCACGCGTACGGCGCTCGGCCATACCGGCCGCCCGCTGCGGGCAGGCCGCCGGGAAGTGGTGATGTATTGCCTGGTGCAAGTCGGCGTGGCTGCGCGCTTTTTGGCCGCGATCGATGTGGCAGGTGCACGCGACGTCGCACTGGTGGTGTCGGCAGCCTGCTGGTCGGTGGCCTTTCTTCTGTATGTGCTGACTTACGGCCCCTATTTGTTTGCCGCCCGCGTCGACGGACGCGAAGGATAACTGCAAGGTCATTCTCTCGCAGGCCAGCGCCCAACGTCTGGCCGCCATCCTGACTGTCATTCATTCCGTTCATCGGTAAATGCGTGTCATTTTTTCGGCGATCATGCAAGCAGTATGATGTCGCATTGTGGAAGATTTGCCTCTTTTTTGCCGAGTGCCGGCACAAGCCTGTAATAATTCGTAAAATGGCGCCGTGTTGCTGGAAGTCCTCTGATAGGATCATTCCAGTTACGATACCTTTTGCTCAGGTGGGTGCTAATGCGATTATTGCTGGTCGAAGATGATTCCATGGTGGGTGACAGCTTGCGCAAGGCGCTGCGCCAGGACGGGTTTACCGTCGATTGGGTGCAGGATGGCCGGGCAGCAGAACTGGCAGTGGAAAACGAATGTTACGACGTGATGCTGCTGGATCTGGGCCTGCCGAAAAAAACCGGGCTGGAGGTGCTGACCTCGGTTCGCCAGGGCGGCAGCCGCCTGCCGATTCTGATTCTGACGGCGCGTGACGCCGTGTGCGACCGGGTCAAGGGACTGGATGCCGGCGCCGATGACTACCTGATCAAGCCATTTGATTTCGAGGAACTGGAAGCACGCATCCGTGCCTTGCTGCGTCGTCAGGCCGGCCGGGTCGATTCGGTCATCCGGCTGGGCGACCTGACCCTGAATCCGGCCAGCCGGGAAGTGTGTTTCAAGGGCCAGCCGCTGATCCTGTCGGGTCGCGAATTTTCGCTGCTCGAAGCGTTCCTCGATCGTCCCGGCGCCGTGCTGTCGCTGTCCCAGCTGGAAGAAAAAATTTATGGGTGGGGTGACGAAGTCGGCAGCAATACCGTGGAAGTCTATATTCATTCCTTGCGCAAAAAACTGGGCGCCGATTTCATCAAGAATGTGCGCGGCGTCGGCTACATGGTCTCCAAATAGGCATGACGTCGATTCGCAATACGCTCATCGTCTGGCTACTGATCGCCGTGTCGACCGCGATTGTGCTGGCTGCCGGCATGGTGTATTTTCAGGCGCGCACCCAGGCCAACGACCTGTCGGACAACCAGATGAAGCAGCTGGTGGCATCCTTGCCGCAGTCGCCCGGGCCGATTGCCACCACCCGCAACAATGAAACCAACATGCCGGATGATTTCGTCGTGAAAATATGGGACATCAACAATGGCTTCCAGCTCTACAATTCGCACGGCATTGTCAATTTACCGCAACGTAAAGAATTAGGCTTTCTAGATGTGGATGTGGAAGGAACCGAATGGCGGATTTACAATGCCAGTGTCGGCGAAACCATTGTCCAAGTCGCGCAGATTGCCAGTGCGCGTCATAAAGTCGCCGCAGAAGTAGCACTGCGCACGGTGGCGCCGCTGATTTTGCTTTTCCCTTTTCTGGCAGTGCTGATCTGGATCACCGTCGGCCGCAGCCTGCGCGCAGTCAAGCAGGTAGCCGCCCATGTGCAATCGCGCGATGCCAGCTCTCTGCCAGATATACCGGATAATGAATTGCCGCGCGAAATTCAACCGCTGACCCATGCCTTCAATGATTTGCTGTCCCGGTTGCGACTAGCCATTGCCGCCCAGGGTGCGTTCATTGCCGATGCCGCACATGAACTCAAGACGCCGCTGACCGCCTTGAAACTGCAAATCCAGTTGGCTGAACGTGCCGGCAATGATGAAGAGCGCCGGCTGGCGTTTGTCGATCTGAAAGGTGGACTGGAGCGGGCCACCCACCTGGTGCATCAATTGCTCACTCATGCCCGGCAAGACCCGAGCGCTTCCCAGCAAGTACGCGAACCGGTTGACATGGTGACGCTTGCGCACCAGGTGGTCGCCGACTTCGCAGCGATTGCGCAGGATCAGCAAATCGATCTGGGCATCAAGGCTGAAACGCCCGCATGCATTCTCGGTAATCCTGAATCCCTGCGCATCATGTTGAACAATCTGGTCGATAACGCGATTCGCTATACGCCACAAGGCGGATTGGTGGACATCTCGATTCAGGTCCAGCACGGGATATTGTCCCTCATCGTTGAAGATACCGGTCCGGGCATTCCGGAGAAAGAATTAAAACGGGTTCTTGATCGTTTCTATCGCGTACCCGGCACCCCTTCCAAGGGAAGCGGATTGGGCTTGGCGATCGTCCGGCAGATTGCGCTGACTCATTTGGGCAATATCCACTTGCGCAATGGCAAGGTCGGTTTGCATGCCTCAGTAAATTTCCGAGTGGAAACGTAACGCGCACTTTCTCTCTGCTATTTTTACCGGCTTGTCTTTTCTATCAAGGATTTAAGTCTGGTTTAAATCTGCACCCATATGATGCCCTTGCCTAAGTTCGGTTGTACCAGTGGCGGTATGCACTGCGTGCAGTCGAGCGCCTGACGTAGCTGGATCGCGTGAACTATTTATGTTGCGCAGCAATATAAATGCGCAAGTGAGCTTCCTTGCTACGGGTAACACGAAACAGGTGATGTGATTTGCCGAGTTCATACAGAAAAATTGAAGTGTTTTCTGGAAAAAGAACGGGAACCGGTATTTATAAAAGCAAGATTAATTTGGAGAGCAAATATGCATAGCAAATTGAAAGTCCTCACCGCCGCCGTCTTCAGCACCCTGGCGTTCGGCATTTCCGCACCTGCGTCAGCGCAGTTTACCAATGACACGATCAAGATTGGCCTGATCACCGACATGTCCGGCGTGTATGCCGACGTCGACGGCCCGAACGGTGCCGAATCGGTGCGCATGGCCATTGCCGACTTCGGCGGTACCATCAACGGCAAGAAAGTCGAATTCATCGTCGCCGACCACCTGAACAAGGCCGACATCGCTGCTTCCAAAGCACGCGAATGGATCGACCGCGAAGGCGTCGACATGATCCTCGGCGGCACCAACTCCGGCGTGAACCTGGCCATTGCCAAGATTGCTGCTGAAAAGAAAAAGCCATTCATGTCGATCGGTGCGGCTTCGTCTGCCCTGACCAACGAGCAATGCACCCCGTACACCGTGCACTATGCCTATGACACCGTGGCACTGGCACGCGGCACCGGCGGCGCGATCGTCAAGCAGGGCGGCAAGGACTGGTTCTTCCTGAC
>JAKFBY010000029.1:0-2261 GCA_036677325.1 Paucimonas sp. | reverse complement strand
TCATCCTGTTGTGGGACAACTGGATGCGCTTCAATGGCAAGCCATCGATGTTTTTCCCGAACGCGACCCAGCAAGCCACGCCTGCCAATGGCGCGCCGGCCAAGTCGGATGTGCCGCAAGCCACGCCGGGCACTGCTGCTGCGCCCGGCACGCCGGCGTCGACCGCTGCCGTCCCCGGCGTTGCTGCGGCGCCGGTCAAGGGCGAGCGCATCACGATCACCACCGATTTGATGAAGGCGCAAATCGATACCCTGGGCGGCAACCTGGTTCATCTGGAACTGTTGCAGCACAAGGAAGACACCAAGTCGGACAAGAATGTGGTGCTGTTCGATGACAGCCGCAATTACCAGGCGCAGACCGGCCTGATCGGCAGCTCGGCGGCCAGCGCGCCATTGCCGAACCATAAGTCGGCATTCACCGTGCAGCCGGGCGCGCGCGCGCTCGACAGCGGCAACCAGGTGCAACTGGTGCTGGAGTCCGAGCAAAATGGCGTCAAGCTGGTGAAAACCTATACTTTCCATCGCGGCAGTTATGTCATCGATATCCAGCACCAGGTGGTCAACACCAGCGGCGCGCCGGTGACACCGACTGTGTATCTGCAACTGGTGCGCGACGATAGCAAATTGCCGGGCGAGTCGATGTTCTACAGTACCTTCACCGGCCCGGCGATCTATACCGAAGCCGAAAAATTCCAGAAGATCAGCTTCGAGGATATCGCCAAGGGCAAGGCGCCGAAGGCGGTGACCACCGACAGCGGCTGGGTATCGATGGTGCAGCATTACTTCGTGTCGGCCTTCCTGCCGGCCGACAAGGCAGCGCGCGAAATCTATACCGATAAAGTCTCTGGCAACCAGTATTCGGTCGGCACCAAGATGCCGATGGGCACAGTTGCGCCGGGTGCAACCGCCGCCGTCAGCGCTGCCCTGTATGCCGGTCCGCAAGAGTCGGCGCGACTGGAAAAATTTGCGCCCGGTTTCGACCTGGTCAAGGATTACGGCTGGCTGACCGTGGTCGCCAAGCCGATTTTCTGGCTGATGGACCAGATCCATAAAGTCCTCGGCAACTGGGGCTGGACCATCATCGCATTGACGGTGCTGATCAAGCTGGCGTTCTTCCCGCTGACAGCGGCCAGCTATCGCAGCATGGCGAAGATGAAGGCGGTCACGCCGAAAATGACGGCGATCCGCGAACGCCACAAGGGCGATCCGCAAAAGATGAACCAGGCCATGATGGAGCTGTACAAGACCGAGAAAATCAATCCGCTCGGCGGCTGCCTGCCAATCCTGGTGCAGATGCCGGTGTTTATCGCGCTGTACTGGGTCTTGCTGGCCTCGGTCGAGATGCGCAATGCGCCCTGGATCGGCTGGATCCATGACCTGGCCTCGCCTGATCCGTGGTACATCCTGCCGGTGGTGATGGCGATCTCGATGTTCATTCAGACCAAGCTGAACCCGACGCCGCCGGACCCGATGCAGGCCAAGATGATGATGTGGATGCCGATTATTTTCTCGGTGATGTTCTTCTTCTTCCCGGCCGGGCTGGTGCTGTACTGGGTCGTCAACAATATCCTGTCGATCGCGCAGCAGTGGGTGATCAACAAGAAAATGGCAGCCGGCAAACCAGCGTAATCTGCGCGGTTGACGTGAGTCGGACCGTTGTATTTAGTCCAAAAAAAGCCCGCCTGGCACGAATGCGGGCTTTTTTGTTTCTTTAAGGCATGCATCCTTCGCTAGAATGAATTCATGAAATTCGATACTTCCCCGATAGCAGCGATCGCCACCGCCCTGGGCCGCGGCGGCATTGGCGTGGTCCGTGTCTCCGGCAAGAACCTGTCTTGCGTGATTGACGCGGTGTGCGGTGCGGCCAAGGGCGCCGCCCTGCAGCCGCGCCACGCAACCTACCTGCCGTTTCTGAACGCCGATGGCAGCATCATCGACCAGGGTCTGGCGCTGTATTTCAAGGCGCCGCATTCCTACACCGGCGAAGAGGTGCTGGAGTTGCAAGGCCATGGCGGCCCGATCGTGCTGCAGATGCTGCTATCTCGCTGCCTGGAAGCCGGCGCCGAGATCGGCTTGCGACTGGCAGAGCCGGGCGAATTCACTTACCGCGCCTATCTGAATGACAAGCTCGACCTGGCGCAGGCCGAGGCAGTGGCCGACCTGATCGATGCGTCTACCGAAGCGGCGGCCCGGTCCGCCACGCAATCGCTGTCGGGCGTATTTTCGCAAACCATCCATGCGCTGGTGCAGCAGGTGATCGCG
>JAKFBY010000028.1:0-2422 GCA_036677325.1 Paucimonas sp. | reverse complement strand
GATTACTTGCGCAACAATGGCGACTGGCAGCGTCAGACTCGCGAGGTCTATGACCGCGGCAATGGCGCGGCGATTCTGCTGTTCAATCGCGAGAAGAAAACCGTTGTGCTGACCCGCCAGTTCAGGCTGCCGGTGTTCGTCAACGGCCACGATGGTTTGCTGATTGAAGTGGCTGCCGGGCTGCTGGAAGGCGTTGCGCCTGAAGAGCGTATTCGCGCTGAAGCCGAAGAGGAAACCGGCTATCGCGTTCACCATGTGCAGAAGGTTTTCGAGGCCTACATGAGCCCCGGTTCGGTGACTGAAAAGCTGCATTTTTTCATCGCCGAGTACGACGCCTCTTCGAAAGTCAGTGATGGCGGCGGGCTGGAGGAAGAAACCGAAGAACTGGAAGTGCTGGAGTGGAAGTTCGACGACGCGCTGGCGGCGTTCTATCGCGGGGAGATCTGCGATGCCAAGACCATCATGCTGCTGCAGTATGCGGCGATGAAGGATGTCTTCGGAGCGGTTTGAGCCGGCTGCGAGGTTCACGCCGCTGCGGTTTTACAATTGCGGTTCGTCTGATTCGAGAGAGCGTTCAGGCACAATGGTCGAGCATTTCGGCACAGTATCCAGCCTTCGCGCTCTCTAGACTCGTACCTCACGCCAACACTCAGATGAGGTCACGATGAATATCAGAATAATCCTATCCGCATTGTCCATGGGGGTCGTCCTCACGGGACACGCTGCCGACTTCTCGCTGACGAGCCAGGATATTGCCGAGAACCGCCCGCTGACCAGTCGCGAGGTGTTCCAGGGCTTCGGTTGCGAAGGTGGTAATACGTCTCCCGAACTTTCCTGGCGCAACGCCCCGACGGGGACCAAAAGTTACGCGATCACGGTCTACGATCCTGATGCGCCGACAGGCAGCGGCTGGTGGCATTGGACGGTGGTCAACTTACCCGCTTCAACCAGCAGTTTGCCAAGAGGGGTCGGTTCGAACCTGCCTGCTGGTGCAGTACAAGGGCGAACCGATTATGGCCAATCGGGATTTGGCGGGGCTTGCCCTCCAGTAGGGGATAAGCCGCATCGCTATCAGTTCACCGTATGGGCGTTGAAAGTCGATAAGCTACCCCTCGACAACCAGGCCAGCGGAGCCTTGGTGGGCTATATGCTCAATGCCAACGCCTTGGCCAAAGCGACCATTACTTCAACTTACGGACGTTAAGAACGATGCGCCCTTGTTTCGGCATACAGCACCGGGAAAATATTATCGATGCGTGTGTCATACGGGCGCGACAGCCCCATACATTGCAACGGGTGCCGATATTCGCTACCGCCTTGTGTCGAGTGCGACAGGGGGAAAAACTGCTGCAATGGGATGACCGGCAGATGCGTGCCGGGCCGCAACATCTGATTCTGATGCCGGCCGGGCGCGAGCTTGGCATCTCGAATTTCCCCGGCCTTCACGGTCACTACATCGCCGATGTGGTGACCTTTCCCGGTTCGACACTGCGTAATTTCAGCAGCCGATATGGCCAGCAGATCATGAGCCATCGCCGTGCCCTGAAGACAGATCTGTGTGTCCCTCTGGACAGGCATACGACACAGGCATGGGATCAATTGTTGGCCTCCATCAATGCGAACGCGCCGGATGCATTGCGCACCCATTATGGGGAAGCGGTTCTTCTGAGCCTGTGCCTCGGCGGCCAGGCTGCACCGCTGCTGATGGATCGTAACGATCCACTGTGTGAACGGGTGCAGCAGCTGTTAATGGGCAGCCCGGAGAGAGACTGGACTGTTGCTGACGTCGCACAACACCTGAACCTTGGCGAATCGACTTTGCGTCGCCAACTGGCCAATGAAGGGGACAGTTTCAGGAATATTCTGGAAAGTGTTCGGCTGGCTACGGCGCTGCAATGGTTGCAAACCACTTCTCGCCCCATTGGTGAAATCGCCGGTGCCAGCGGTTACGCCTCGGCCTCACGTTTTGCAGTGCGCTTTCGCTCGCACTATGGGCTGTCGCCGCGGGAATTGCGGGCGGCGATTTAGGTAATTTCTGTGAGATCTCCCCTGTCTTTTTGAAACTGTGCGTTCTGTGGCGAGCGAGCTTGCTCGCGCTGGGCGTGAAACGCCCCTTGTCGAAGATTTTGCCAGCGCTACGCACTGGAGCGGGAGCAAGCTCCCTCGCCACAAGGGCTCATTAGCTCAAAACAAATCGTCCATTCTGCCGGCTTCGCAGCACTCGTACCCCTCCAACGTCAGCAACCGCTCTTTCGCCTCAAGCCCACCGGCAAACCCCGTCAGTTTCCCCGACGCACCAATCACCCGATGACACGGCGCGACTATCGAAATCGGATTCTTGCCATTAGCCGCCCCCACCGCACGAACCGCACTGGGATTGCCGATCTGCCGGGCAATCTCGCTGTAGCTGCGCGTCTCGCCA
>JAKFBY010000027.1:0-177762 GCA_036677325.1 Paucimonas sp. | reverse complement strand
GCACAAGGTGTATAAAGATGGCAGCGGCAATGCGATTGTCGAAACCTATTCGATCACCAGCATGGGGCATGGCACGCCGGTCGATCCGGGCACCGGCTCAAGCCAGTGCGGCACCGCGGGCGCCTACATCCTGGACGTGAATGTGTGCTCGAGCTACTACATCGCCCAGTTCTTCGGCATTCTGAGCGGCAGCGGCACCACCACGACTACGGCAGCGGCGACCACCACCACGACCGCGGCCGGCACCACCACCACGACCGCGGCTGCCACCACGACGACGGCGGCTGCCACCACAACCACCACCACGGCCACCACCACGACCACCACGGTGGCCGGTGCCTGCTTCAGCGCCAGCAACTATGCGCATGTGACGGCTGGTCGTGCCTACAACAGCCTGGGATATGCAAAGGCCAATGGTTCGAACCAGAACATGGGCTTGAACAATACCTTCTACGTGACCAAGCTGCGCCAGACCGCCACCAACTACTACGTCATCGACAGCACCTGCCCGTAACCGGCTGCGGCATCGATGGAGCCTGCGGTGTCAGGCAGGCGACAAACCACAAGCGGACCGCACGGTCCGCTTTTTTCATGGCTTGTTAAAACATGTCCGGCCCGGGAATAATCGTCGCGATCGAGATAGGCATCCAAAACGGCTGACATGTATGCAACATGCCAAAATACAAACTTAGCGCTCGGGTGTAAATCACTCCTAACCTGTTTAATATCAAGTCTGCGGATTGTCATCTTGGTAAGATACGTGCCTGTTCTGCAGATGAACAGTCATTAGCGTCACGTAAGTGGCGGCTACTACCGGCGCCGGCGGTCGGGAAATATACCGGCACCATATTTTTTAAAAGCCCACATGCAGCTGATGTGGGCTTTTTTTATTGCTGCCCGGCGTTCCCCGCTTTGGCTGGCAATCAGCCGTATGGTTGATTACTTTTTGTACCATCCTGAAATCCAATCGGGTAGATTTTTACCCCGACTCCGATCAGGTTTGCCAATGCATTTTTGGTCGGTTTTATCGAAAGTGACCTGCTAAGAATGTTGTAGCCACCCGCAAAGTTAGTCTTCATGTTAATTTTGACATGGAGGCGAAGATGAAGAAACGTTTTTCTGAAGAACAGATTATCGGGATATTGCGGGAGGCAGACGCCGATGGCGCCGTCATCCGCGATGTCTGCCGCAAGCACAACATCACTGACCAGACGTTTTTCCGCTGGCGAAACAAGTATGGCGACATGACGGTTCCTGATGCCAGGAAGCTCAAAGACCTGGAATTGGAGAACGCCAAGCTCAAAAAGATCGTTGCGGAACAAATGCTTGCTCTCGAAGGTTTGAAGGAAATCGCCGCAAAAAAATGGTGACCCCGGCGGCAAGACGGCAAGCGATCGATATCCTGAAAGCCAAGGGCCTATCCGAGCGCGCAGCCTGTCGCATCGCCGGGGTAAGTCGGCGTATTGGCAGCTATGAGCTGAAACAGCCTGCCAAGGATAAGAAACTGGGTGAGCGGTTAATGGAAGCATCCGGGCGCTATCCGCGCTTTGGTTACCGACGCATTGCTGTCATGGCGAACCAAAGTCAGGGCCGCGTGTTTCGCTTATGGCGGGAGCTGGGCTTGAATCTGCCTAAGCGCCGGCCCAGAAAGCGCCGCTGCGGTAGCGATATTCGCATTCCAGGGGCGACTGCGCCCAACAATCTCTGGAGCTATGACTTCGTGCATGACCGGCTGGCCAAAGGCGCCCTGTTCAAGATGCTGTGCGTGGTGGATGAGCATACCCGCGAATGCCTGGCCATTGAAGTGGGTAAGTCCTTGCGCAACCAGGGTGTGATACTGACGCTGTCGCGCTTGATGCGCCTGTATGGCAAGCCGGCTTACATCCGTTCAGATAACGGCGCAGAATTTACGGCCATTGCAGTGATGAAGTGGTTAAGAGATCAGAACGTTGGGCCTGCGTACATCAAGCCTGGCAGTCCCTGGCAGAACGGCTTTGTGGAAAGCTTCAATGGCAAGCTGCGGGATGAATGCCTGAGCCGGGAATGGTTCTTGACCAGGCGGGAAGCGAAGATCGTCATCGAGAAGTGGCGCCAGTTTTATAATAACGAGCGGCCGCATTCTGCGCTCGGCAACCGTACACTTGCCCAGGCTGGGCAGATGCGATGGCAAAATCAGAGTGCTTGAACCCGAAGACTAACTATGGAAATGGCTACAAATTCCTATAGCAGGTCACCGCTTCTGGCCGATTGCCGGCTGTCAAGAGCGCTGGATGAGTGGCAGCAATCGGCTTACCAGCAGACATTCAAAAAAATTTCCCACAGGCAGCAGGCGGCCAGAAGCTGCCGTTCGCTGTAACGCTTTACTTCGACGCTTCCACACTACCTACTGTTTACTTGTCGCCCCAGAGAACCCGAGGTTGAATAACACCTTATAGGAGATGAGGGTCCTCAATGATTGGAGCGTCGTAAAGCCTTAGCTAAGCACGACCTTTGGCGTCCTTCTCATTATGCTTTGTATCTGACTCGCCAGCTGCTCGCCGGTAGATACACGTTTTTTTATGTCCTTAGATTTGGACCTCACTTACGCGATCCTGAGTCAGCATCGCAGCAGAGAGCTGAATATGTAATTGAGTATGCTTTTTTCTCAGCGAATCAACGCAGTACTATTCACTTATTTACCAGCGGAATTTGTATTTACGCACTGTGAAATGTATCAATTGCGAACTCTCAATAATTTCAGAAAGTGATTGCGTATCGTAGAACAACCAAGTGATTCGTTGTCGTCGTTATGACGAAACTCTTGGTGAAAAAGCGATGCATAACCTGTCCTAGTTCTCACTATCAATTCAGCCAAAAGGAAGAAGAAATGAAATTGAAATCGATTGCATGTGCGCTTGCCGCAGCGCCACTTGCATTTGCCAGCCTAGCCGCGCATGCAGCATGGTACGTCTCCAATATCAGCGTCCCCGGTTATTACACACTCCCGTCCGATATTAACGATGCCGGACAGGTAGCCGGCCAGCTCAATTATGCGTATCAGGAGAGTCAGGGCTTTCTCTATGAAAATGGCAGCGTCAATGTCTTGTCCGGAATCACTGACCTGCAATACATTCAGGGAATCAATGCCAGCGGCCAGATTGTCGGCTCAACCTCGAGCAACAATGGTAACTATGGCAGCTTCATTTACGATCATGGCCAAGTGACCAATCTTACTGATGCGAGTGGAACGAAGATGCAAGCCCTGGCAATCAATGATCTGGGGCAGGTCTCCGGCACAGGCGGTCCATCGGGCGCACTTCTGTACAGCAACGGAACGTTGACGCCAGTTGGCGGCCTGGATTTCGCCTTTGCCAACTGGGGCTGGGGCATCAATAATTCGGGCACCGTGATGGGCGTCTCCATGGGCGCCGGGAAAGCGGCGACCTGGGTATATCAGAACGGGAAGACGACTGACATCGGTACCCTGGCTGGTGGAACCATGACGCAGGGGACTGCCATCAACAATGCCGGCCAGATTGTCGGCTCCAGCCAGGTCGGCGGCCAGACGCATGCATTTTTGTATGACCAGGGCAAGATGACCAATATCGGTGCGCTGGTCGGCACCACCTACAATTCCGCAGTCGATATCAATGATAACGGGCAGGTGATTGGCAATAGTCTTGTCAACAATGAATGGCGTTCATTTTTATACAGCAACGGCAGTGTGACAGATTTAAGTAGTTTGCCGGAGCTCATTGCCAATGGCTGGTCCAATATTCAGGCTATTGCGCTGAACAATCTGGGCGACATCCTCGGTATGGGCAAACTGAACGATGACTTCCAGCCATTCATTTTGTCGCCGAATCGGCAGTTCGAGACACCAATTGGCATCGGCCAGTTTGCAGCGCCGGAGATCGATGGCAGCCATGCGTTGTTAGGCTTGGCCATATTGGGCGGCTTCTTGTCACTGATGCGCCGTAGAAACTCGCCATCCTGCTAAACCGACCCAGCGCAAGCGCTCCGACTGGAACGCTTGCGCCATCCTTCATTGTCGCGCTTTGTCACGCGGCGCGTTCACTTTTCCAACGCATTCGCTGTGGCGGAATTCGTAAAGTGTGCGGCAGCAAGCCCGCAGCTTCCAGCCTACATTTGCCATTCCAGGAGCGGGAAGGGTGGCGTTCGTGGCTCTCCATCTGACATATACAAATCGTTTGTATTACCTAGTGACCGTCCGCTACTGGCCGATTGTGTTGAAAAAGTCTGGAGGCAACGTGGGTGGTGGAGTGCTATTGCACGGGTGAGTGAAATGGCAGTCGGTTTAGGTGCTGGTCATGGATCTGCCTAGCCCGCCAGCGGCTCATGCGAGCTGAAGTCCTCCTTGCAGGGAAGCTCGCCCTATCCTTTTAGCCAAACGCCGCAAGTTCTGTACTGTCGCTGCCAGCAAGAACTCGTCGTGCGCGCCGGTTAGTCCCCTCAAGCGCAAGCGGTCCAGCTTCAGAATGCGCTTGAGATGGGCAAACAGCATTTCCACTTTCTTCCTGTGCCGGCGTGAATCCCGATACTCCTTTGTCTGGCCAATAGACCGGGCCACGTCCCGTGCCCCTTCATGAATGCTGCGCGGGATCTTACGTGACGATGTATTCGGGCAGCACATTGGTTTGAGTGCGCAGCCCTCACAAGCGAACTTGCTGGCTCGGTACAGTAGCGTGTCATCAGCCGTTGCCTGTCCGGTTGTCTTCAGGAGCACACCGGTCGGGCAGCGGTAGCAGTCCTCATCAGGATCGTAGGTGAAATCAGACCTGCTTAAGCTGCCATCCTGCCGTTCGGACTTGTCCCACACCGGTACATGGGGCTCAATCTGCTTGTCATTGACCATCCAGCCCAAAAGCGACGCCGTGCCATAGGCGGTGTCACCGACCAGTCGATGCGGCTTGATGCCAAAGCGCTGCTTGACCCGGTCTATCATGGTGCGGGTGCACGCCACTTCATCCGAACTTACTGCGGGAGTCGCCTCGACATCCATGATGATGGCCGCCTGCAGATCGACCAGGTAATTGGTGGAGTAAGCAAAGAAGGCGGGGCCACCGGGAGCGGCCGTCCAGCGTGAGGTAGGATCAGTCAGCGATATCTTGCGTGTTGTGCCCGGGGAATTGGTGGCATCGAGTGCCGAGACGTATTCCTTGACCGCGCGGCTCACAGGTCCTCCGCCATGCCAATCATCCGGCTCACGCCCGTCGGATTGTTTCTGCCGGCTGGCATCGGCCTTGACCGTGCTGGCGTCCACAGCAAAGCCTTCATCGCCGACCAGGCCTTCAGCAATGCAACGACTCAGGACCATCTCAAACAAATGTCGGAAGGCATCGCTGTCACGAAAGCGGCCATGCCGGTTCTTGGAAAAGCTGGAATGCTCAGGCACCGCGTCTTGCAGGCCCAGGCGGCAGAACCAGCGGTACGCCAGATTGAGCTGGACTTCTTCACAGAGACGGCGCTCGGAACGGATGCCGTAGCAGTAACCGATGAGGAGCATGCGTATCATGAATTCCGGATCAATCGAAGGTCGACCGATGTTGCTATAGAAGCTGGTCAGGTGGCCGCGAAAGTCCCGCAGATCGAGAAAGCGGTCGATCAATCGCAGCAAGTAGTTAGGAGGAACGTAATCCTCAAGACTCAGGGCAACGATGCGTTCCCGTTTTGCAATTTGACGTCCCATCATGGCCGCCTCCTGCCAACAGTGCAGCCTTTACCGTAATCCTCTGCCGATCCTCTTTCAAGCCTTTTTCAACACAATCGGCCAAAAGCGGACGATCAGGCGGTTGCCGTAAAGCGGGCATTCCAATCGTCAGTATGTGGCGACATACTGGCTAACTACAAACCGGAAAGCGTATAACGGCTCACGATTTGGTTTGGTTTCTCGTAAGGTCTGAGCAAAGCGGAAGCAATAATGCTCGACGCACGGAGTAGAAGCTATCAGAAATGGAAGGTGCAAAGCATCTCCCAGTCCCGACCGGCGGCATGCAAGATCCATCTAGTTGATAGGCGGGATGCGGTCGGCTGGAATGTTCTATCCAGCTTGATGTGGTCGGCAAGGGCAGTGAGGACGACAATCGCATCCAGATCGCGCCACCGCTTCAGCGTCGAGTTATCCACAGACCCCATTTTGCAACTCCTCCCCCGGCCCCCACCTGCTACTCGTCTCTGCGAGACTACTAAAACAAGCCCTTTGCAGCCTGTGGCACCCCCTAATTTATCACTTACAGTTTGATCCCCACATAACGTTGTTGGACAGCACAACGACCGGCCTGCCTTCCAGTTTGGGATTGAAGACACGCTCGCACGATACATAGAAATTGTTGCAGTCGACCAGCGCAAATACCCGGTTGGCGTGGTCCATGGCTATACCGGAAACCGGCGCAACGCACCGGTGACCACGCCCCAGATCTGCAGCTCGTCCAGATCGGTAAAGCGGATCGGGTGATAGTCTGGGTTTTCCGGGCGCAGTTCAATCACGCCAGCGCGCTTGTACAACCGCTTGATGGTGTATTCCTGGTTGACCACGGCAATGACGATATGGCGGTGCTTGGGTTCGATTGACCGGTCGACGACCACCTTGTCGCCATCGAGGATGCCAATGTTCTTCATCGAGTCGCCCACCACGGTAAAGATGAAGGTTGATGCCTTGTGCTGGATCAGGTACTCATTGATATCGAGCCCGTTCTCGGCATAGTCGGCAGCAGGGGAGGGGAAGCCGGCAGGAATGCGTTGGCTGAACTGGCGAAAGTGCCACGGCACAGGAAAGGGCGTAACCGGCTCTGCGCCTTGAATGAGGGTGAGTGTCTGGGGCTGGATGAGGCGCTGGATGAATGACTTTGGCATAATGCCATAACTGTATGTTTATACAGTATTAAAAGTCAATCTGTTTACTTTGGGAAACTCACAGATTCTGTGGATAACCTTGTGGGTAAGGCATCTCATCAAGCTGTAAGCGCATGATTCGATGGGAAATATTGCCTGTGATTAAAACCAATGCAGAATTTTAACTGTCGTACAGCGAGTGTTTCGACAATTCCGAAATCCTCCGAAGGGGGCTGTGTTTGGCAAAAAGTTACCGCGGTCTGGGGACATGCCGAAATTTAAATTTACAAAGGATGTTGATATCGTCAGTGATATGACCAAACCCACCTTCGCCAAGTCTCTTTCCAGAATATTTTGCAATAATGAAAGTTCTTTCAGGAAATGCCGGATTGCCGAATAAAAGGTCTTTTAGCGCGATGTAGCTCGTATCATTGTGCTTAAAAGGAACCAGCTCTACGAGAAACAAACCATGCCGTTCATACGCCCATGGTGTCATCGACTCAATAGCTTCCAGTCGCGCGAATTGTTCGTCCGATAGCGCAGAGCCAGAAGAGCGCCCAAGGTCACCTGTTGAGTCCCGCAAGATCCACAGAAGCTCGCCAATATGCCCACGGAGTCCAGCGAAATAGCTGATAAGTACTTCATCCTTCCCATCATTATCAATGTCAAACGCAGCGTACGCGACGCTGTGATCCTGTATAGGACCTCCAGGTTCCTTCTGCAGATATAACTTCCCACCTTGAAACGCCGGTATTGTTACTCCAGATGCAGCGAGCACCGCTTGTGGTGACCTTTCGTGAATGAGATGCTTATGGACGGTCTGACAAAACGGCATCTTTGCTTCTGCAATAATAAGCCGGTCTGCTGCAAAAACTTTAGGTCCGTGCATCACATGCATGATAAGCAGCAGTACTAATAGGCGAAGCATAGAGTTAACTCCCAATCTGCGCGGAAACTGCTTGCGGCGCTGCCCTGCCCATGCATATTGCTGCGTGGGGTTTACCATCGTTCTAATATTGCAATGCGCTGTTTAGTTAACTCAATACTGCACTGTGTTGCTGCCGCTGAGGCTCCTGATCCATACGTTGATTCATACGCGTATTCGCAAACTGCTCCGCTATATTTACGCCAAGCTTTCTGTGCTCCCACAAATGATTTTCGAGCCGATAATCTTCGCTCTTTTGGTAAAGCCAAATTATCTTCTTTGTCCAAATCTTTAAGCAGCCGTGAGTATATTTTTTCTACTCTCTGATTTAATCGGACCGATTCTTCAATAAGGCAACCAACATTCTGAGCATATGTTTCTTTATTTTTAGCTAGGCAATATTCATACTCATTTGCCGAGGCAGTGCTTGTGAAAATTAGTAGAAAATAGATGAGGCGTCGCATGATTTTAAAGACTGGATTGGCCTGCATGCCTTTGGCAAGGCGGCATGGTACAGCAAGTAAAATGTAAAATGCACATTAGTGCTGTTCCTTGCTATAAATGCCGTCTGGGTATGCGCGGTGTCCCTCTTCGCATTCTCCAAAACTCGTGACTTCAATTCTTTTGGATGGACGCCTGATAAACACCAAAGCGCACTGTTTTTCTTTGTCGTAGGGGCTAATTCCAGAATATAAGCCTAAATCGTTTTTCATTTCAAATTCACCTTCGATTAAGGTGTACGAACCACCTCGAAAGACCTCAATTGAGAATGAATAATCGTTCTGACGTGTTCTATGCTTTATCAGTAAGTTAGATATCGACTTTTCACCGCGCGGAACTTGCCGTTGCCCCTTTGCGATCCAGCTGCCGCAGATGTCTCCGCATGCCAGCACATCAGCTTCTTTAGGCCGTACTTCAATACCAACAACATTCGCCGAAACGATAAACAAAAATGCGAACGAAGTGAATATCCTTAACATTTAACGACTGATTTCACCAGAGCTGAACAGGGTCAGTGTGCAACTGCGAGCTAGAACGCACCGCAATCGGCGATAACTTGTTTGAGATTTTCATACTGCTCGGCTCCATGCGCTCTTGTTAGTATTACGTGCTCAGCAATGAGCGGCTCATCAAAATTGCCTGCTTTTATCTGCCTTCCGAGGCGCCAATCCAGTTTGTTTTCAAGATGCCTTATCTGGGCCCGAAAAATTGAATTGTCCCTGCCACTTTTAATTTTTACTTGCGCGATATTGCCGGCTATCGTTCCTACTACGGATCGTGAACCTCCTTCATTTAATCGCCCTACATTTACCGTAGCAAAGAAATGGTCACCACATATCCGGTTTCCGTTTTGAACTAGGTACAGAAAGAAGCCACCGCATTCATGACTAGAAACGTTGCCGCACCATCTTATTTCCCATACACCGTTGAAATTAGATTGAGCTCCGAACGCTCTTGGTGTAAGGCAACCGATTAAGATTGCTGCGCCGATTAGCTTCCGAATCATGGTTTGTAAAGCCGCATTAACCAGCACGCAACATGTGCCGCGAAGCAGCCATCTCTTTGGTGAGTGTCTGTATTAAACAATAAGTTAAAGTGCACGTACATGGCGAAGTAGCTCCGATGCGTTCAAAACTATCACTGGCAACAGCACTAATACTGGTCCTGGCAGTAACGCCACCATACAAAAAATGGTCTTTGGCCCCTTCAACACGGCTGCAAAACTAAAAATGCTTGCTACAGCTGCGCACACCACCCCTAAAACAAATGCGTTTAACTTTGCATTGCTCTGCGGGGTATGAACAAAGTTCTTTCCATCTACCGACTGCGGAAAATCGGGAACATAAGTAACCCCGTAGAAGGTACCGACTACCAAGACTATCCACGCCAATATTCCTAAGGTACTAGCAAATCTTGTAATCCACGAGCACATGGTCATCTGCACTTTAACGAAGCTGTAGGAAAAGTGCTTTTGACGAGTTTTGTGAACTGTAAATCATTGATTTATATAGAGGTGAAAATCGATAAAATCGCATTTTTGGACTTTTTCTACAGCCTCAACGATTAGGTTGACCCGCGACCTTGGTCGTCGGCGTCGAACCGTGAGTTAGGCTTTCTTAAGCCAACACTCACCAACAATTTTCTAACCATCTCGGCTGCCACAACGCCAACCGCACTCATAAAAGCGAGTATCAGCCAAAGAAGTGGAATAACCAAAATTTCAACAAGAAACAATGTTTGCGCATATTCGTCTCCCTTTCGGTCACACGGCGCATAGTTAATACGCTCACTTTCGAACGCTGAATACGCAACGAAAAAGAAAAACGCAATTGCAACTACTGCTCCTGATACCCGTAATATTTTGCTGCCCCAGGTACGATCTGCGATAAGCGCAAAAAATATCAACGGAAGTAGAAAAAGACCTCCTCCGGTTTGATCTGAACTAGATATCCATCCAAAACACTCGGCTGCTCGTGATGAGTTACGAAACGTACTAATGGCCGCAATTCCAGCAGAAACAAACCATAACCCGACTATGCTCGCGCGAAACATGTGTATTCTGCCTAACTGGTACTTACATCTATAAATCTGCCGGTATGCACAGGAGTCTGCCGGTAGGCACATTGTCTTGATCGGCCACAGGCCAAGGCTGGGATGGCTTTGAAACGATATTTGGCATCCATACAGTGATAAATAAACGTAAAAGATGGCTTCTCATACTCCCTCTGGTCCACTTGAGCAATCCAGATTACTTGATAAGCTAAGGCGTTGCATTCATGGCAATTACCATAGTCTACTCACCGAGCGCATTTATGTCTAATAAGCAAGATGGTATAGCCTTGTTTATGGTTTGCGCCATCCCATGAATATGGGGGGAGACAAGATCCGCAACTCAGAAAAATGGCGGGTATCACTGCCATTAACTGGAAGCCCGTTTCGGCAGGTCTGGAAGCCCGTTTCGGCAGGTTTATTTTTGAAGATCTTTCGATGAGGGCATTATCACTTCCGTTGTTGGGCGAATGCTCAATTAACTAATTGCCGGAAATGCCTACACAGTGCCTACATGACTTGCAGAAAGCAAAAAGCCCAGCTGCATGGCTGGGCTTAAGTGCTTGAATTTATTGGGGCGACCGACGGGGCTCGAACCCGCGACAACAGGAATCACAATCCTGGACTCTACCAACTGAGCTACAGCCGCCACTGAGGAAAAACATTCCTGCCATGATACCGGGTACCTTGGCAGTTCGCCATTATACGAAATTCAGCGGTGTCTGGCAAATTGTCTGTAACAGAAATTAACCGGCAGTGCCAAGACCGGCCCCGCTGGCGATTGCCGTCACCTCCGGATGCAGTTGCAGCAAGGTGGCGAATGCAGAGGCAAGCGCGCTTGGGTGGCCCGTGGTGAAGGCGCGCAGGGTGTTTGGCGTGCTCACCCCGGGCGACTGCAATCCATGCTGCGCCAGCAGGCGCTGCAGCTGCCGCGCCACTGCCTGGCCGGTATCAATGATCGTGACCGGTTCGACTACTGCGCGGCGGACAAGGGCTTCAATGGCCGGCTGGACAAATGGGTAGTGAGTGCAGCCCAGCACCAGCGTATCGGCACCTTGCCGGAGCAATGGCATTACATATTTTTGTAGCAAAATGACTGTCTCTGCAGAGTGTAACTCGCCTTTTTCAACCTGGTCAGCCAGGCCGGTACAGGCTTGCAACAGAAAACGGACCCCGGCCGCTGCACTAATTTGTTCCAGCAGCAAGTTGAATTTGCTGCTGGCGAGCGTGCGCTCGGTCGCCAATACGCCCACGATGCCAGAGCGGGTGAGGGCTGCCGCAGGCTTCAGGCCCGGTTCGACGCCGACCACGGGAACAGCGGGGTAACGTTCGCGTACTGCCTTGATCGAGGCGGCGGTGGCGGTATTGCAGGCAACCACCAGCGCTTTGGCACCCTGCTCCAGTAAAAATTCGGCAATTCCGAGCGTGCGCGCGACGATTACCGCTTCCGGCTTGCCGCCGTATGGCGCAAAGCCGGAATCGGCAAAGTACAAAAGTTGTTCGTGCGGCAAATGAACGCAGATATGGCGCAGTACCGACAGGCCGCCGATGCCCGAATCAAACACACCGATCGGGGCAGTAGTAGCAGAGGGCGATTGCCGGCGCGTATCGTCCAGCACTAGGGGAGGTTTCTGGCCTGACATGGCGCTAAGCGTTACGGATGCCGGTCAACCGGTACCGGCAGGCCAGCCGATGCCGGGCTTGCTGCACCCTCTGTGCATCTGGCAAGCCAGTGTACAGACGGGGTGCAATGAGAAAAGATTTGATTACGCAACTGTCACCGGGATCTTGCTGAGCGAACCGGTGGCGATACGCTCCTGCCATTCCTTGGGGCCGGTGTTGTGCACCGAAATGCCATTGGCGTCGACTGCCACCGTGACCGGCATGTCCTTGACCTCGAATTCGTAAATCGCTTCCATGCCCAGGTCGGCAAAGCCGACCACTTTTGCGCTCTTGATCGCTTTCGACACCAGGTAGGCGGAGCCGCCGACGGCCATCAGGTAAGCGGACTTGTGGTTCTTGATCGACTCGATGGCGACCGGGCCGCGCTCGGCCTTGCCGATCATCGAGATCAGGCCGGTTTTTTCCAGCATCATGTCGGTGAACTTGTCCATCCGGGTGGCGGTCGTCGGGCCGGCCGGGCCGACCACTTCATCGCGCACCGGATCGACCGGGCCGACGTAATAGATCACGCGGTTGGTGAAGTCGACCGGCAGGGTTTCACCCTTGGCCAGCATGTCGGCGATGCGTTTGTGGGCAGCGTCGCGCCCGGTCAGCATCTTGCCATTCAGCAGCAGGGTCTGGCCCGGCTTCCAGGAGGCGACTTCTTCCTTGGTCAGTGTATCGAGGTCGATGCGCTTGGATTTTTCGGTATCCGGCACCCATTTCACGTCCGGCCACTCCGACAGCGAAGGCGGTTCGATATAGGCGGCACCAGAGCCATCCAGCACGAAATGCGCATGGCGGGTCGCCGCGCAATTCGGGATCATCGCCACTGGCTTAGATGCCGCGTGGGTCGCATGCATCATGATTTTCACATCCAGTACCGTCGTCAAGCCGCCCAAGCCCTGGGCACCGATGCCCAGGGCATTGATCTTGTCGCACAATTCGATGCGCAATTCCTCGGTCTTGTTTTGCGGGCCGCGCAGCTTCAAGTCATACATGTCGATATCTTCCATCAACACTTCCTTGGCCATCAGCATCGCTTTCTCAGCGGTGCCGCCAATGCCGATCCCTAGCATGCCGGGCGGGCACCAGCCGGCGCCCATCAATGGCACCGTCTTCAAGACCCAGTCGACCAGATTGTCGGACGGGTTCAGCATCACGAACTTGGATTTGTTTTCCGAGCCGCCGCCCTTGGCGGCGACCTTGACATCGACGGTATTGCCCGGCACCACTTCCATGTGCACGACTGCCGGCGTATTGTCCTTGGTGTTTTTCCGTTCGAACTGCGGGTCGGCCACGATCGACGCGCGCAGCATGTTGTCCGGGTTGTTATAACCGCGGCGCACGCCTTCATTGATCGCATCGGTAATCGAACCCTTGAAACCCTCGAACCGCACCTCCATGCCAATTTTCAAGAAGATATTGACGATGCCGGTATCCTGGCAAATCGGCCGCTTGCCTTCGGCGCACATCTTCGAATTGGTCAGGATTTGTGCAATTGCATCTTTGGCTGCCGGGCTTTGCTCGCTCTGGTACGCGCGCGCCAGGTGCTGGATGTAATCCACCGGATGGTAATAGCTGATGTATTGCAGGGCGGCGGCAACCGATTCAATCAGGTCTTCTTGCTTGATGATAGTCATGATGGTTTTTCAGTGGGTCAATGTTGATCTTTGGAAGCGGCAGACGGACCAGCCATCAGCCGGTCGCAATAGGCAATCGCCAGCGCCGATAGCAGGAAAGTTATATGGATCACGGTTTGCGCGATCAGCACCTTCGGTTCATAGGCCTTGGCATTGATGAACGTCTTGAGCAAGTGGATCGATGAAATGCCGATGATTGCCGTTGCCAGTTTGACCTTGAGTACCGAAGCATTTACATGCGACAGCCATTCCGGTTGATCGGGGTGGCTTTCCAGATTCATTCGCGACACAAAAGTCTCATACCCGCCGACGATGACCATGATTAATAAATTGGAAATCATCACCACATCGATCAGTCCCAGCACGACCAGCATGATGGTGCTTTCGGTCAGCTTGGTGCCGCGCGGCGCGCCATCGATTGCCACCGCAGACAGGATATGTTCAAGCGCCGTTGCATTGCCCATCACCGCGCCGATCAAGTCTTTCAGCTCAACCCAGAAATGGAAAACATAAACGGCTTGCGCCAGAATCAAGCCTAGATAAAGTGGCAATTGCAGCCAACGGCTCATGAAAATCAGGTTGGGCAACGGACGAATCGGTCGCTGCACCTTAATTACGGGATCGTCTTGTGATGCCATGTTTTATTCCAAAAATGCTACTTGTTTACAAAAAAGAATGCGCCATTTTACAGGCGCAGGCCAGGCAATGCACGGTAGCTTGATCTAGGAAAAGCTTATTTTTAGTAATACCTTGCTAGAATCAGGGCTATTGGCTGAAATAGAATGCAATTTCGATAACGGCAGATAGAATAAAATACAGTAGGACTGATTTTTGTCATCCCTCCTGGCAAGCGGATCAGCAAGCTTGAAAGAGTGGATGCATGCAGGGGATTCTGACCAGATTTCACATGGTATTTTTGCGTTTAACAATAAAACTTTGCAGGAGACATCAATGGCAGACATTGAAAGCTTGAAACAGGAAAACCGTATCTTTATGCCACCTGAAAAATTGGTGAAAAATGCGGCTATTTCCGGCATGGAGGCATATCACGCCATGTGTGCGGCAGCCGAGCGCGACTATGAAGGATTCTGGGCCAAACTTGCCCGGGAAAATCTCGACTGGCACAAGCCGTTTACCAAGACTCTGGATGAATCCAATGCGCCGTTTTATAAATGGTTCGATGATGGTGAGCTGAATGTTTCCTGGAACTGCCTGGACCGCAATCTGGCCAATGGCAATGCCGACAAGACTGCGATCATTTTCGAAGCCGATAATGGTGACGTCACCCAAACCAGTTACCGCGACTTGCATCAGCGTGTATGCAAGTTTGCCAATGGACTCAAGTCGCTTGGCATCAAAAAGGGTGACCGGGTCATTATTTACATGCCGATGTCGATCGAAGGCGTGGTCGCGATGCAGGCATGTGCACGCATCGGCGCCACCCATTCGGTGGTGTTCGGCGGCTTTTCGGCGAAATCCCTGCAGGAGCGCATCATCGATGCCGGCGCAGTTGCCGTGATTACCGCCGATGAACAGCAGCGCGGCGGCAAACAGTTGCCGCTCAAGGCGATTGTCGATGAAGCGCTTGGGCTGGGCGGCTGCGAAGTCATCAAGAACGTGATTATCTACAAACGCACCGGCGGCAACATTGCTGTTGTGGCCGGGCGCGATCAGTGGTTGCATGAACTGGTCGCCAGTCAGTCCGATGTCTGCGAGCCGGAGTGGGTCGGTGCCGAACATCCATTGTTCATTCTGTACACGTCAGGGTCTACCGGCAAGCCGAAGGGGGTCCAGCATGCCTCCGGCGGCTATTTGCTGTGGGCGGCGCTGTCGATGAAGTGGACTTTCGATATCAAGCCGGCCGACGTGTTCTGGTGTACCGCCGATATCGGCTGGGTCACAGGCCACACCTATATTACCTACGGTCCGTTGGCTGTGGGCGCGACCCAGGTGGTATTCGAAGGCATTCCGACTTTCCCGAATGCCGGCCGGTTCTGGGACATGATTGCGCGCCACAAGGTCAGCATTTTCTATACCGCGCCGACGGCGATCCGCTCGCTGATCAAGGCTGCCGACAGCGACGCGGCCGTGCACCCGTCGAAGTACGATTTGTCCAGCCTGCGGATCCTGGGTTCGGTGGGCGAGCCGATCAATCCGGAAGCCTGGATGTGGTATTACAAAAATATTGGCCGCGAACAATGTCCGGTCGTCGACACTTTCTGGCAAACCGAAACCGGCGGCCACATGATCTCGCCACTTCCCGGAGCCACGCCAATGGTGCCGGGTTCCTGCACGCTGCCGCTGCCGGGCATCATGACGGCAATTGTCGATGAAACCGGCCATGATCTGCCCAATGGCCAGGGCGGCATTCTGGTCGTCAAGCGTCCGTGGCCGTCGATGATCCGCACCATCTGGAACGATCCGGAACGCTTCAAGAAAAGCTATTTTCCCGAAGAATTCGGCGGCAAGATGTACCTGGCAGGCGATGGGGCGATCCGCAACAAGGATACCGGTTACTTCACGATCACCGGCCGCATCGACGATGTGTTGAATGTATCCGGCCATCGCATGGGAACCATGGAAATCGAGTCGGCGCTGGTGGCCAACCCGCTGGTGGCGGAAGCGGCGGTGGTGGGGCGGCCGGATGAGACTACCGGTGAAGCGATTTGCGCATTCGTGGTGTTGAAGCGCAGCCGGCCGACCGGCGACGAAGCCAAGCAAATTGCCAAAGACTTGCGCGACTGGGTTGCCAAGGAAATCGGCCCGATCGCCAAGCCGAAGGAAATCCGCTTTGGCGACAATTTGCCGAAGACCCGTTCCGGCAAGATCATGCGACGTCTGTTGCGGGTACTGGCAAAAGGCGAAGACATCACGCAGGATGTGTCGACGCTGGAAAATCCGGCGATTCTGGACCAGTTGAAGCAGGCGCAGTAGTATCAGAACAATCAACAATCAATAATCAACAATCAGTAAATAAAAATACTGTAGATTAAAAACCGGCCTGGCTAATTGCCAGGCCGGTTTTTTTATGAGCCGGCGTCAGGGCTGCAACACATATTTGCCTGGAGCATTCGCCAAGGCGGTACCCATCTGCGGCGGTTTGGTCTGCGGGCCCGAGCGCTTGTCCAGCCAGTCTTCCCAGGCCGGCCACCATGAACCTTGATGGTGCGGCGTGACAGATTGCCAGATATCCGGATCGATATACGGATCGTGATGCACCCGATGGGAGAGTTGATAGCTTCGGCGCGGCTGACCGGGCGGCGATACCACCCCGGCATTGTGGCCGCCGGTGGTCAGTAAGAATGTGACATCGGTATCGGTCAGGATATGGATCTTGAACACCGATCGCCAGGGTGCCACATGATCGGTGCGCGTGGCCACGGTAAAGATCGGCACCCGGATATCGGTCAGCGCAATCGGTTGGCACTCGACGCAATAGCCGCCTTCGGCCAGGTCGTTTTCCAGAAACAGCTTGCGCAGGTATTCCGAGTGCATCCGGAACGGCATGCGGGTGGCATCGCCATTCCATGCCATCAAGTCATTCTTTGTTTCCGGCAAGCCCAGCAGGTACTGGTTGAGGCGGCGTGACCAGATCAAATCGTTGGAGCGCAACAGCTGAAATGCGCCTGCCATCTGTTTCGTATCGAGATAGCCCTGATCCCACATAATGGCTTCAAGTAGCGTGACCTGGCTCTCGTCGATGAATAGCGACAGTTCACCCGGTTCCTTGAAATCCACCTGGGCCGCAAACAAGGTGATGCTGCCCAGACGCTTGTCTTCATCGCGCGCCATCGCCGCTGCCGCAATCGATAGCAGCGTGCCGCCCAGACAGTATCCGACCGCATTGACGTGCGGTGCGCCAGTAATGTCGACCACGGCATCCAGCGCTTCCATCACGCCCAGCTTGCGATAGTCTTCGAGTGACAGATCACGGTCTTCAGCGCTTGGATTTTTCCAGGAAATCATGAATACGGTATAGCCCTTGTCGACCAGATAGCGGACCAGGGAATTGTTTGGCGACAAGTCAAGAATGTAATATTTCATGATCCAGGCCGGCACAAACAGCAACGGCGCGGCATGGACGGTGCCGGTACTCGGCGTGTATTGAATCAATTCAATCAAGCGATTGCGAAATACGACTTTGCCGGGTGTAATGGCAAGATTTTTGCCAACCTTGAACTCGGTGGAGGCTGACCCGGTGCCGCTCACACTGCGTTCCCAATCCCGGAACGCGTTGGCAGCGCCAAGCATCAGATTGGTGCCGCCGGTGCGCAGGGTTTCATTGAGCACCACAGGATTGGTAGTCAGGAAATTCGATGGCGACAGCATGTCCTGCAACTGCCGCACCATGAAATTCATGATTTCTTCATGGTGACGCGATACGCCGCTGACATTGGTGGTCGCGCGGTGCCACCATTGTTGAGTTAATAGAAAGCCTTGGGAAATGACATTGAAAGGCCAATGTTGCCAGGCCGGGTCAGAAAATCGCTTATCTTGCGGCAAGGGTGTGACTGAGGTTTCCTGTGCATGGGGATCGTCTTGCACCACTTCCATTTCATATTCATTCCAGCGCCAGAATTTCTTGGCTGCCTCGAACAGCAATTCCTGTTGCTTGGAAGGCGAGAACTGCAAATGGACAATCCAGTCGACGTAAGCCAAGTAAAGCGATACTGGCGAAACATTGGATGTCAGCCGGCCAATCCATGCTTTGAGCATGCGGTCAAGATTAGCCGATGGTAAATGAGGCTGGGGGCCGGAACAAAACGGATTATCCTTGTGTAATGTTCCCAGCCAGGGACTTGCCATGCGTTCTGCGCTGATCTCGGCAGATAACGACTTGTCCATGATGCGCACCTTCCTGTTAGCTACAAAAAATCCACTTCATCCATGCATCGCTTTGACTGCGGCGCCCGAGTGCTTTTACATTAATAAAGTATGGTTGCCGGTGCTTGATGTGCATCAGTTCAACCCAACCGAATTTTTTCGCGGCATATTGGATACCTGTATTGGACCAAGCACAACAATGCAGGTTCTTGATCTGACGCACTCCTGTAGCGCGCACAGACAGATGACAGCCATGCCCGCGCCATTTTGTCCTTGCCGGGCATCTTGAAGCGATGCCAATCATTGCTGCAACTTGCCATAACACGCTGCCATACCGGAATCCGGATCGGCAGCGCGTTCCATATCGGGTCTTTTAATGGCGGGCAGGCGATGATTCCGCTAATTTCTTGATAAAGATGAATGTGAGGCGAATCGCTTAGGCCACCATGAGTCTGGACCGCCGCCTGCGCGCCGCACGCCGTTGCGCACATTGCCTTTTTATTGAAACAACATGCTTGTCTGTGACAAGTTATCCGCAGTGCATTAATCAGCTGATCTTGCTGCTGCATCATCATCATGGAGGAAGCATGCGATCGAACACTCGTGCCTATGCGGCAATCGTCATGGCAGGTGCCATGTCGCTTATGATTGCCTGCACTCGGTCTGAGCAGGAAGCAGCGCCCGCTGCGCCCAAGCCGGCGTTGTCCATCCCGCAGCCGGCTCCGGGCATTGCATTGCCCAGCTTTGTGAGCCTGGTCAAGCAGCAAGGACCGGCCGTGGTCAACATTAGCACGATCCGGGCCGCTGCAACTGGCGGCATGCCGCCACTACGCGAAGGCGACCCCTTGTTCGAATTTTTCCGGCGCTTTGGCGCACCGCCGGAATTGGGGGAGGCTCCACAAGGCGGACTGGGATCCGGCTTCATTATCAGTCCCGATGGCTATGTGCTCACCAATGCCCATGTGGTTGCCGATACTGATCAAGTCACGGTAAAGCTGACCAACAAGCGGGAATACCAAGCCAAGGTAATCGGCGCCGATCCCTATACCGACGTGGCACTGATCAAGATCGATGGCAAGGATTTGCCGGTCGTCAACCTGGGGGACCCGAATAATCTGGAACCAGGCGAATGGGTGGCCGCCATCGGCGCGCCGTTCGGATTTGAAAACAGCATCACGGTCGGCGTGGTCAGCGCAAAAGGCCGGGTCTTGCCAAACGGTAGCTACGTGCCGTTTATCCAGACAGATGTGGCAGTTAACCCCGGTAATTCAGGCGGTCCGTTATTTAGCACGCGCGGTGACGTCATTGGCATCAATTCCCAGATTTACAGCCAGACCGGCGGTTACATGGGCATCTCGTTTGCTATCCCAATTGACATTGCGCTGGATATTTCCAAGCAGCTGCGTGAAACAGGCAAGGTTACGCGCGGTCGGATTGGCATCCAGTCGCAGGAATTGACGATCGAGCTGGCAAGCGCGCTTGGGTTGAAGGAGCCGCGCGGAGTACTGGTGGCAGCGGTCCAGCGCAGCGGCCCCGCGGATCAGGCTGGAATGCAGCCGGGCGACGTGATCTTGTCTTTCGATGGAAAGGAAGTACATAATCCCGCAGACTTGGCGCGTCTGGTCGGTGGCAGCAGACCGGGCAGTACTGTCAGTGCCGAAGTGTGGCGCAAGGATAAGGCTGTCGCGCTGAAGATCCAGGTGGATGAATTGAAGGGCTAATAAAAAACCCGCTGCGATCGCTCGTCAGCGGGTAACGGGGGGATGTCGCGATTATTTCGCGCTCAAACATTCCTTGATGAAGGCCTTGCGTTCATCGCCCTTTTTTCCTTCGGCGGTAACGTTACAGGTTTTCATTTTTTCTTGCTGAGCAGTGCGACCATCGGCGGCTGCCGGTTTTGCGCTCAGACATTCTTTCATGAAAGCCTTGCGCTCATCGCCCTTTTTTCCAGCGGCACTGACGTTACAGGTTTTCATTTTCTCTTGTTGCGCAGTGCGGCCATCGGCTGCTGCTGCCGGTTTTGCGCTCAGGCATTCCTTCATGAAGGCCTTGCGTTCATCGCCTTTTTTCTCTCCTGCGGTTTTATTGCAGCTTGTCATTTTGCTCTGTTGCCCCGTTTGCGCGAAGGCGGTATTCCATGCCAGTGGCGCGATCAGGACAAGCAAGACTAGTAATTTATTCATGTAATCCTCCGTGAAATGGATCAACGTGTTTCGAATGCATATCAATAGCGGTCGCTCATAATCGGCACGCGCTTCCTGATTACAACATAAATTGGTAAATAAGTACGATTTTTTGGGGCAGGAGCCAGTCGTTCATGCTGCCGGCATTTGAACCGGGGGCGGGGGACGATTCAGGCGGGCAAATGGGCTTGCCGAATCCGGCCAAACGAGGCTGCGCCAGGCAGCAAGTCGATTCAGGCGAGATATGCCGGTTGCTTAATCGGGGTCGTTCCAGGCATCGCGCGGGGCAAGTCCGATATAGGTACGATCCGGGAAATAAACACGATCGAGATCGGTGAAGGTGAGCGTTTTTTCCGTGCCAAACAAGACCAGGAAAAAGCTGGCCAAAGCTACCAGCAGGATAATCGATATGGTTAGCAGAAAGAGAATCATGAAGGCAGGAATCATTTACGTAAGGCTATTCTAGATCGATATTGGTTCCTGATGGGAATATTTATTTTTATGACAGCCGCTCTTGCTCGATCCAGCCATGACGACCTGACACTTCTTCGCGTCAAGTCGTCATGCATCGGTCGTAACGCGCGCGCAGCTGCGGCAGGACTTGGAGGATGATGCGTTCGCCTATTCCTCTGTGGAGATCACCGCGTGAGGCGACTGGTGCCATCTGGCGATCGGGCACCCTTGATCTGTCTGGCAGTAATCGCCCGGACCCCGGTTTATTGCTCCGGGTAAGAGCGGTTTGCATAGTCAAAGCGCTGCAGCACCTCGAGCGGCACGCTATCGAGCGCATGGAAATTGGTGCTTTCCAAAACAACCCAGGGCGGCACGCCCGCTGCCAGCGCTTCAATCCATCGCAAGACACACAGGCACCATTGGTCACCCGGCTTCAAGCCCGGGAAAGCCGCTTCCGGTATCGGGGTTGTCAAGTCATTGCCACGCTGTTGACTGAATTCGAGAAATGTCTCTGTCATGACGGCACAGACGACATGCGTGCCATGGTCTTCCGCATTGGTCTTGCAACAACCATCCCGAAAGAAACCAGTCAGTGGCTGGAACGAGCAGGGGACAATGGGTTCGCCAAATACATTTCTTGCAGGTAGAAGGTTGCCGTTCATGATTGATGTCATATTGAATGAATGGTGAGATGGCACAAGAACCACCAAAGGGCAAATGAGTACAAGAGAGCTTGAGGCGCCGACCGATTGCCACCTGATGTCTCGTCCTGGGCCTTGATATGAGCCGCCCAGCAATGCGCTTCAGATTCCTCGGTAATGTCCGCAACGCCCGCCAGCTGTATATCCACTGACAAACATTGCGGTTTGGGTGCTGCCATTTTATCGACATGCATGCGCTGTGGTCCAGCCGCCAAAATCGGACGCCCATCCATGTTAAAGAAATTGATATTAAATAGATACAAAGAATAATGCCCGCACGTGCCTGCATTATTGGCCGCCTGACTGATGCAGAGCCGGATGAGATCGGACGTTTGCCAAATGCGTCTTGCAGGCTGCATCGGCGGTCGCGACTCCTGGCGCAACGATCCATGCCTCTCCGGCTAACCCTCCCACAATCTCAAACATGAATTGATAAATTTATTCGTACTTCGGTTTTCCGACAACTGTCCGACAACAGTCCTCATATCTGAAACGCGGTGCTGAAGTTGTGAAACAAAGACTTTCCGCAAACCCCAGCTATTGGCATGTGTACTGAGCGTACACATCATTGACAAGCCGCAACACTTGGTTTCTTGCTACTTTTATTCTTGTTCATAAGCACATTTTTACTGCAACCGGGAGGATAGCGATGCTGGATGCTCTGATGGACAATGAAACAATGTTGGATGGGGTAGTCTTTACGATTGCCGAAGGCTTTTCAAAGCGCCAATGTCTGGTATTACGGCAAGCATTGTATATGCTGTCGGACGATACTGATCCGCAAGATCTGAATGCGATCTACCGGCGCAACGAACACCGCATTCAGCAGGCGGCGCGGCGCATGATCAATTCCGGTTTCAGTGAATCACCGTTAATCGTCGGTCCCTGGTCGTTTCGGACCAATCACAACTGACGGTTGCCGCCGGCCGGGAAACGCCCGTAGCCGGTCTGCGGGACCTGCTGCACGTTGCATGATTCGGCCTGGCTTGGCCGCGGCCGGTCCTGCTTTACGGCAGCTTATATTCCGATTCTGCCCGCTACGCAATAGCGTGGCTGATTCAGGTGAATGCTGCTTCAATCCGGCAAATTGCTTGTTCTTGCTGTCCCGGCTGCAGCCAGCGCAAGCCTTGCCCGTGATGGATTGCGTTGGGCAATCCGGTCCACGGCTCGACGCAATAATAATCATCGTCCGGCTTCTCGGCCCAGGTGGTCACCGTATGCCAGGCAATGCTGCCGGGTACCTGCAACTCAATCGTTATTTTCCTGCCAATAGCTGGCGTAGAAAGATACACCGGTTGCTGGCTTCGCAGCACATGAAAGCGATCCTGGATCAGCGGATCGCTCAAGCGATAGTGGCTGCGGCCTGGTTCGGGCGTACTGATTTCACCATCGGGTAAAAAGGATCTGCGCTGGTTCGGCGGCAACTCAATCGTGCTGGTCGCGCGCAATGCCTGCGGCAGTGAAAAATAAAAATGATGGCCGGCGTAATAGGGCATCGGCCGCTGGCTCAGGTTACTGGTGGCCAGCGTGACTTCCATCCCATTGCCGGCCAGCCGATAGCGCGCTTCGAAACGGAATGCATACGGGTAGGCTTGACGAGTCGCGTCGCTATCCTCCAGTACCATGCAAATTTCCATCCCATCCGTCGAAATCGTATGGGAAAACGGCAGGGTGCGGGCAAAGCCATGAACCGGCATTTCCCGCTTGATGCCAGTCTCGTCCAGCCACCAGCCGGGCTCACCTGCGACCAGATGACGGGCGATAAATGGAAATAAAAGCGGATTGCCACCACGAATTTTTTGCGGATTGTGCCAGTTGGCATGCGCCGGCCAGTGAATGATGTCCTGTCCATCAACGCGCCATGTCAACAGGCGGCCACCATGCTGTGGCGCAAACAGGGCTGAGCTTAACTGGTTGCCGATTTCAATTACAGGCTGATTTTGGAACATCATGATTGCGTCTGGCGGGATACGTGAACAGGCAAGCTTAGGGACTGTGTCCGTGCAAGTCAATCAAGCGCATGGTCCGACGCATGCCAGTCAGGCTTTTGCTATCGGACAAATGATCCTTTACACTTGCAAGCATGCCCAATTGGATCAGCTCTGCCCGCCAGAGGTGGGCACATAACCATTCGATGCACCGAACATCGGCATTTTAAACAGGATCATGCGGCCTCTACCTGCCATCTGGCTCAAACGCTTATTCCAGGCCGCGACGGCGGTGATTGTGCTCGCACTGGCCATGATGGCGTTTGCGATCGAACGTCTGGCGATTTCTCCGCGCAGCCTGGGGCCGTACCTCGAGCGCCGGGCCGAAGGACATAATCCCCTGATCGTCGGATTTGGCAAATGGGCCAACCGTACCCTGACCGTATTTGACCGGGGCGACCAGGCCCCATTTTCATTGCCTACATTGCATATCGGAGCGCAGCCGATGCCGGCTGGCCTGCCGCAGGCAGCTGCCGCGCGCGTGGTGCTGGTCGATTCTGCCGCTGCGGCAAGTACCGCGATCGGCCAGGCCCGTTCCGGCGATATCATCACTTTTCTTCCCGGTACCTATCGTTTCAGCGGCAGCCGGATCAGCGCCAGCCAGCCTGGCGCTGCAGACAATCCGATTACGGTGCGCGCCCGGCAGCCGGGCAGCGTCAAGCTTGAGTTCGACCTGGAGGAAGGATTCCATGTCACGGCACCATTCTGGCTATTTGAAAACCTGACCATCAGCGGTGCATGCAGCGACCATTCGAAGTGCGAACATGCATTTCATGTGGTCGCCAAGGCCACCAATTTTGTCGCGCGCAACAATGTGATAACCGACTTCAATGCTCATTTCAAGATCAATGGCGATGGAACATATTATCCAGATCACGGCTTGATCGACTCCAATACGCTGACCAATACCGGTATTCGCAACACAGCCAATCCGGTCACGCCGATCGATCTGGTGGGTGCCAGCAACTGGCGCATTCAACGCAACCTGATCAGCGATTTCATCAAGGGGCAGGGCAACCGCATCAGTTATGGCGGCTTTGCCAAAGGCGCCGGCAGCGGCAACCGGTTCGAGCGCAATATCGTGCTGTGCGAAAACCTGCTGCGCGGCGCGCCTGGACAGCGGGTGGGTTTGTCACTGGGCGGCGGCGGCACCGGTGCCGCCTTTTGCCGCGACCAGCGCTGCATAACCGAACAGGAGCGCGGCATCATCCAATCCAACCTGATCGCGTCCTGTTCGGACGACGGCATTTATATCAATCGCGCCGCCGCCAGCAGAATCGTGCATAACAGCGTGCTCGATACCGGCGGCATCACGGTCCGTTTTACCACCAGCAGCGCCGATGTCGAAGGCAACCTGGTCGATGGCGTGATTCGCAGCCGGGACGACAGCGTCGTGCGTGCGGCCGATAATATGAGTGCCAGCACGACCGGCAGCTACCTTGGATGGCATCGGATCCGTAATTTGTACCGTCAGGCCGACAAATTCGACCTTGCCTGGCAACAGGAACCACCTCGGCGCGCAATTGCTGACGAACGTGCGCTGCCACTATGTACAGGACCCGCATCTCCGGTGCCAGTGTATGGCGCGTTTGAGGATTTTGCTGGATGCCTGCGGGCCGACAGGTAGATTAATCGGCGCATCCTGGCATTTTGCTATGGCAGACGCAGTTTTCGGGAGACTGCCTGGTTGCTGAAACAGCCGTGTGATTACAGACGGATGCTGACGACACCGTCTCCAGACCTGGAACAATGCCCGCTTTTTTGTCCACATAAACAGTGCACAAGCCTGTGGATAACCTATGGCAATCTTGCGTAACTGCATGATTTTCAATGGTTATCTTGGAGTGGTGCAAATCCATGCATGCAGGCTCAGAAACAGGGGGCGACGTGCCCGGCACAATATTGCACGCATGATTTCCCCTGGATGCCTTCGGCATCTAACATTTAATTACCAACTAATAGCAATTGCACGGGGCTATTGCACTATTAGCTACTGCCGGATCTTTTCCAGCAACAGGCCGGTTTGCAATGCCGCGCATGCGTGCTGCGCCTGTTGCCAGGCACTTTGCAATTCATGCAGGGATTGCCGCATCATTTCAAACGCAATCGCGGACGCTTCGAGCGGGGTCGCAGCCGAGGAGCTTGCCATATCCATGCGACGGACCAGTTGCCGCAAAGCCGGGCGGCGTGACGGTGGTGCGCAGTCAACCGCGTCATTGAGCAAGTGGCGGCGAAATGCTTCGAATGCCTGCGCATCATCCTGATGCAGCGCCACCAATGTATCGAAGTCGGGAAACCGGATTCTTTGCATCATGCCTGACCTTTTGCTTGTTTGTTATCACAATCCCATCACCCTACGCTGATTCGTCCCCGGGGTTCTGTCACTGCTCAAGATGCATGCCGGTGCCGGCTGTCGCGGCGCAAATCTGGAACCAGCGTACGAAATGTTCGCTTACTTGCCGGCCGATCGGACTGGGTATGGTGCATCAGAAAGCATGCGGCGCACGGGGTGCCGGCCGTCTGGTAGGCAGTGAAAATCGCGGCCTGCCGGGTCTGCCGCATTACATGCCAGATGGATAGGTATCAGGTACTTCCTCATGGAGCCAATGGTCGGAATGATCAAGCGGTTGCACGGCGGTAGTATGGTCAATATGAATCAGTGCATCGAACTGACGTGCCGGATAGGCATGAAAGTAATGGCTGACGCGCTCACTGTGCGGCAAATAAATCACGCCGATGGCGCGCTCCAGCCGACGCTGTTGCAGCAGCGATTGGGCTGCATCGGATTGCCGTATCGGCAGGAAAAAATCCCCTAGGCCGGTTTCATGAAACAGGCGTTCAACACTGCCATCGATCGAGGGCCGCACGAGCTTGGATTCAGTATGACCATCCCAGTCAGAGGCCGCCGTCACCGTACCCGCATGCGTGGTAAAGCCGAGCAGGTAAGTTTGTTGCGTGTCGTATTGCTGCCGCACCAACTGACCAAGATTGAGCTGACCATGCACGCCCATTTCGGTTGCGCGCGCATCGCCAATGTGTGAATTATGCGCCCAGATAATCAGCTTGGCGGGATGAGCGGGATCAGCGTTGCGGGTACCGATGTATTGGCGCAATGCCTCGACGGTTTCCAGCATGTGCGTATCGCGTACATTCCACGATTCATCGCGGCCACTGAACATTGCCCGGTAATAGCTTTCTGCATTTTGCGCAACGCGCGCATTCTGTTGCGCATAGAACAGTTCATCCGATGCAGCGCGACCGTCCTGCGCCAGATAGCGCTCCGCCTCGGTGGTCATCGCAACCAATTGTTGAATCACTTCTTCTTGGCAATCTTCTTTCATGCCAAATGTGGTGGCATAGCCGTATCGTTGCGGGTCTTCTGCCAAATGATCGAAGCAGCTGTATCGTGCCCGCGCCCGCTGCGCGGCCGCCGGGTCAACCCGTTCCAGATAATGGATCACTGCTTCCATCGATTTGCGCAAGCTATAGATATCGATGCCGAAAAACCCGACTCTGGCTGTCGTCTGTGAAATTGACTGGTTATACATGTGCAGCCATCTGACTAGCGCAAGTACTTCAGTGTTGCGCCACATCCATCTTGGGAACCGCTGAAAACTGCCCAGCGCCTGCTCGGCGCTTGTATCTGCACTGGCATGCTGAATATAACGGCTGATCCGCAACGCATCCGGCCAGTCGGCTTCCACCGCGATTGCATTGAAATGAAGATCGGTGATCAGCCGCCGGGTAATGACGGAACGAAGGCGATAAAACTCCCGAGTCCCATGGCTGGCTTCGCCAAGCAACACAATGGAGGCGTCGCCGATATGGTCGAGCAGGGAATCGAAAGATTCATGCGGGTGAAGCATGTGCGCAATATCACGCAATGCTTGTGCAATAGGACGTTCGGACATCGTCTGTTCCTCATACCAGAAAAGAAACCAGTAAAAAAGAAAGACCAGTCCATGCCAGTACTGCAACGCGCCACAGTACAGATTATATTGACAGCACAGGCATGCCGGCAATCTGATTTAGAGTAGCGCAGACCTGCGTAGTTCTTGATTGGCTAGTGAGATCGCACTATCGGGGATAAGCACGAATTTCTATTCGGCGTGACGCAGCGCCAGTCACTGCCCGATGCCTAGCCAGGCCTGGCCCGGCGCCCATGGTGCCGAGCGCTTGACACTTAGCGCTTCTGCCCTAGATAGAGGTTGGATAACGATGCTCAGCACTGGCATCCGAAAATCATGCGTCGCTGCCTGGCATAGGGCGTGTCGTCATACATGGCTTCCCGGCATTGGACGCCACAATAAGTGCGGAAGCTGTACAGTGTTTTATTGCAGTACCAGCAATGCGATTTTGCCTTGCGTTCGACAGCATCGGATTCGGTGTGGAAGGTAAATGTCGAATTCTTATTTTGAGCTGCGTCAGTGTAGCGTGCTGTCGTTTCCATCGTTTGCTCCTTCGCATAATCAGTGCACCTGTTGCAACTGATTAACCAAGGTTAATTCTTGGCGCAGAAAAGACCGTGAGAAAAATCAAAGTCTGTAGACGTTACATATTGAGGTGTAATTTTTTTCACAAGAAAAACTTACAAGAAATAGGAAATGCTCATTTCTGATATCGCGCAATGTCGCCCGCTTATCTCGGCAAATGACAGGGAATGTTGCCCACATTCCTTTGTCTCTCAAAGACTTACCGCACAACGTGCATGTTGTAAATCAACACGACTTTGTTGATCCTCAATGAGTTTTTGTTTCTTGTGGTCTACAATAAATCTTCAATTATCTAGAAGGTGAAATTGTGAATTCTCGCAATAGGGCGCTGGACCAGCGTTTACATGAAATGGCATTGGCAAAACGCCATACCCGCAAGGTTGCTTACACTTTATTTGCAGCTGCCGTTACTTCTTTTGTTGTCGTTCTGGCTGGAAGCAGCTGGTAAAAAAGTTTTTGCGTGGCAGTTGGACTCAGAGCAACCCGAAAGCGGCTTATCCAATTTTATTGGGAAAAAGCTGGAATGCGGGCAATCGGGCTGAATGAAAGCTGGCGATTGGCAGTGTAGTTGTTGTCGGCCGTAGCTATTATGCTGATCGGCATAGTTTGGATGGCACAAGAAACGGGTTGATTTGATCTGGCTGACTTACCTGGCACAGGACCGACGTCGCCGAACCATCAACCCATCTGCCTAAAGCTGGCAGACACCGAATCCACGAGGAGTTGCGATGCCTGGTTAGCGATCCGCTTCTTTCGCAGACCGGATGCGCAATTCTTCGCGAATTGCCTGAGCTTCCTTGCAAGCTTTTTCAAGCTGTTCAATCAGTTGCGGAATATCATCCGGATGAACGGTGATAGTGGCGACTTCCTGATTATAGTTTTCCTGCTTCAAACGCACGTGCCCCAAGCGGCCGGTGGATACGTCGACAGAATCTCTTTGTTCAAAAATCGTATTGCTGCTCATAATGCTATATCCGGTGCAATGGTGAGTCGATTTCCACATTCTACTGGAAATGCCAACAATAAATGGTTGTAATCCGTATTCCAACAAGATGGAAAGTAGCTGGACAAACCAATACACATTGCATTTGCGTTGGTAGTTGTTGAGGCGTTAACGGTTATGAATAGATTCCATTTCATTTCAACAAGATCTCGTGCCTATTTACTATATGCCGATGCATCTTATTCAAGAACTACCAATAATTAAAATAAATTTGTAACGCAATCGCATCCTTCGAATGCCATCATTTGCAGCGCGTCGATAAATCTGTTTATAAACAGACGGTTAAATTACAACCGTAAAAGTTGTCCATGAGATTATTTACTGAAAATGTTAATAAGGACTGTGCCGATTTTCCATTAGGTCAAACAGATGCTGGCCTTATTCATGCTTGTCAGTCTGGATAAATTGCAAAAGTTGGAGAAAAGACCATGGCAACCGAAACTATCGGTAAATATCAATTGCATTTGATCGCACTGGAAGCATCCCAAAACGGTTGGGATCCGTATGTCAGTATTTTAAAATTCGATGAGAATGCGCAAGATTTTATTTGTTTGCTTGAAAAGTATCCCGCCGCCAATGAAGCATTGGCAACTTATGAGGAAGCTATCGAACAAGCGCGACAAATTGGCAATGCGCTGATTGCATCAGGCAGGTTCGACTATGCGCACACCAGGCAGCCTGGTGGTCGCCCCGGCATGCCCAGCGGCATCACACAGCAACAGGTGCCTTGATGGCGGCATGCGACTGATAACCGACGATGTCAAAGTCATCGAAGCGGTAATCGAAGATGGATTCCGGTTGCCGTTTGATCTGCAGCGACGGCAGCGGGAAAGTGGTGCGTGACAATTGTTGCTGCACCTGATCCATATGATTCGAATACAGGTGGCAATCGCCGCCGGTCCAGATGAATTCACCGACTTCGAGGCCAGCCTGCTGCGCCATCATGTGCGTCAACAGCGCATAGGAGGCGATGTTGAATGGCACGCCGAGAAAAATATCGGCACTGCGCTGATAAAGCTGGCATGACAGCTTGCCGTCGGCGACATAGAACTGAAAAAATGCATGGCAGGGCGGCAGCTTCATCTGCGGAATGTCGGCCACATTCCAGGCCGAAACAATCATCCGGCGCGAATCGGGATTGTGTTTGATCTGGTCGAGCACCTGCGCGATCTGGTCGATATGCTCGCCGTTGGGTGCCGGCCACGAGCGCCACTGGTAACCGTAGATCGGCCCGAGGTTGCCGTTGTCATCGGCCCACTCGTCCCAGATCGACACCCCGTTGTCTTTCAGGTACTGGGTATTGGTGGAGCCGGCCAGAAACCAGATCAATTCATGGATGATCGATTTCAAGTGCAGCTTCTTGGTGGTCACCAGCGGAAAACCTTCTTGCAGGTTGAACCGCATCTGATAACCGAATACCGAGCGGGTGCCGGTGCCAGTGCGATCGGTTTTTGCGGTGCCATGTTCATAAACATGGCGCATGAAGTCGAGATATTGGCGCATGGGAAAGTTTCCTGAAGGTTGTCTATTTTAACTGTTCTAGGCGGTAAACTGCAGCGCGGCCAGGCTCGCATACAGGCCGCGCTGCGCCACCAGCTCGGCATGTGTGCCGGATTCGACGATTTTTCCATGCTCCATCACCAGGATGCGGTCGGCGCGCTGGACTGTCGCCAGCCGGTGGGCAATCACCAGGGTGGTGCGATCCTTCATCGCCGCTTCCAGTGCTGCCTGCACCAGCCGTTCGGATTCGGCATCGAGCGCACTGGTGGCTTCGTCCAGCAACAGCAGCGGCGGGTTTTTCAGCAGTGCGCGGGCAATCGCAATACGCTGGCGCTGGCCGCCCGACAGACGCACGCCACGCTCGCCCAGAAAGGATTGATAACTTTCCGGCAAACGTTCGATGAATTCATGGGCGGCGGCCATGTTGGCTGCGGCAATCACTTCAGAATCGCTGGCGTCCGGCCGCCCATAACGGATATTTTCCATCGCATTGGCTGAAAAGATCACGGTGTCTTGCGGCACGATGCCGATGGCGCCGCGCAGCACTTGCAAATCCAGATCCCGGATATCGACACCGTCAAGCGCAATGCTGCCATGCTGCGGATCGTAAAAGCGCAGCAGAAGCTGAAACAGCGTGGTCTTGCCGGCACCGGACGGCCCGACGATGGCAATCGTCTCACCTGCCGCAATCGACAGCGACAGATGCGACAGCGTCGCCGTTTGCGGACGCGACGGATAATGAAACGTGACATCGGTCAGGGTAATCGCGGCACCGTTGGCGGCGCGTTGCGGCAGGTTTTTAGGTTGTGTGGGCGGCTGGATCGGCGAAGCCACCGCCAGCAGTTCCAGCAGACGCTCGGCTGCGCCGGCGGCGCGCTGCGCTTCGCCCAGCACTTCCGACAGCGCACCGATGGCGCCGGCAACAATCGTTGCATACAGGATGAACTGGCCGAGCTGGCCGGCGGTCATGCTGCCGTCGATGACGGCTTGCGCGCCCAGCCACAACACGAACACGATGGCGCCGAATACCAGCAGGATTGCCACCAGCGTCAGCAGGGAACGTGCGCGGATGCGTTCGATGGCGGTGCCAAAAGCCCGCTCGACAGAATTGCCGAAACGCGCCGACTCGCGCTGTTCCTGCGTGTAAGCCTGCACGATCGGGATCGCGTTGAGGATTTCACCGGCCAGAGCCGATGCATCGGCGACCCGGTCTTGCGAGTCGCGCGACAGCTTGCGCACGCGCCGACCGAAAAAAACGATCGGCAGCACCACCAGCGCCAGCATCACCAGAATCAATGATGACAGCTTGATACTGGTAATAAACAGCATGACCAAGCCGCCAACAAACAGCAGCGTATTGCGCAGTGCCATAGAAATGCTGGTGCCGACCAGCGCCTGGATCAGCGTGGTATCGGTGGTCAGGCGCGACAGCACTTCGCCGGTCTGGGTGGTTTCGAAAAACTGCGGGCTTTGATTGACCACGTGCCGGTACACCGCGCTGCGCAAGTCTGCCGTGACGCGTTCGCCCAGCCACGACACCATGTAAAAGCGGGCAGCGGTGGCCAGCGCCAGGATGCAGGCAACCCCGAACAGGGCCAGGAAAACGCCGTCGATATGCGCGGTGCTGACGCCACCGGCTGCGCCGAAGCCGCGGTCGATCATTTGTCGGAACGCATACGGGATTGCCAGGGTGGCGCCGGCGGCGACCAGCAAGGCAGCGCCCGCCAGCAGGAAGCGGCGCAGATAGGGCCGCAGAAAAGGCAGCAGCACCGCCAGGGTGGACAGACTGCCTTTCGGGCGCGGTGTGGCGTTATTTATGGTCATAGTTTCAGTGGTTTGACATAGCCGGTCAGTTCCAGGTAGCCGCGTCCGACCGGCTTGCCGTCGCGTTGCAGGGTAACCGCACCTTCCCAGTAGACCGCGCCGGTCGATTGGCGCGAGTCGAGCTCCTGGTCATCCTGCAAGGGTACCAGCTGCCATGCGTGGGATCCGGTCGTGATGGTCTGGGCAACCGGATAGCTCGCATTGGTGTGCGGCGAGCGCCAGTGCCGGTCAGCGCTGAAACGTACCTGTTCCGGCTTGAATTGGGTGATGCGCCCGGCAGCATCGCGCAGTATCGCATGCGCCCACAATTTGGCGCCATCCTTGCCGCGAATCTGGAATGCCATCAGGGCCGAGCCGTCATCCAGATTGGCGCCCAGCCAGTCCCAGCCGGCAGCACTGGCATCCAGCACGCTGGTCGACCATTCGTGATCGAGCCAGGCAGTGCCGCTGACGTTATCTGGCTTGCCGTTGCGGGTAATGCTGCCAGTCACTTGCAGATGCGGCTTGCTGTAATAATAGCTGGCTTGCCCGGGTTTCGGCCCTTTGCGGGAATACCCTTGCTCGCCCTGCAGCAGCAGTGGTTGTCCGGGCGCGAGTTCGAGCGCCAGTGTGAAGTTGCGCGCAGCAATGGTGGCGCGATAGCGGCCGTCTTCGCCGCGCACCAGGCGCCAGTCATCGATTTTCACATCGGTGTCGCCTTCTGCAGCATCGGCCAGATCAAATCCGGCGCGGGCGCTTTTCTGGTCCTGCAAGAGTTTTCCCTGCGCCGGGTCGGACAATGCGGCATGGGCGATGATCAATTGTTTCGGCGCGAACTTGCTCGGGTTGGCCGGATCATGATCGGTCGCCAAACGGAAGAAGGTGATTTGGAAACCCAGCGGCTGACCGTCGGGCGTTTTCAGCCAGCCGGTGACATACCACCACTCGGTCCGGTAGTCGGGATGGGCGCCGAAATCCTGTGGAAACACCAGCGGCTTGCCGGGCACCACCGCAGCCAGTTCGGGCGGCGCGGCAAAAGCCATGGCCGGGACGCAGACGAGCACCAGCATGCCTGCCTGCAGCCAGTGTCGGCACCGTTTTGCGGTAAGGCATCCTGCCCAATAATTGATCATGATGCGCATTACCAATCCTCCCGTACTGCACGAATCGCATTGCCGGAAACGGCATAGCGGCCGGCGGCAACCGCCGTCAAGGCCGCCGACACCAGCAGCATGCCGGCGACGCCAGCCAGCAAGGCCCATGGCAGGTGCAATTGCATGGACCAGTGAAAGGATTGCGGATTGACGACCATTACCAGGATCAAACTGATGGCAAAACCCAGCAGAAAGCCGGCTGCAATGCCGGTCGCCGTCAACAGCGTGCCCTCGATGGCCAGTATGCCGAGAATCTGGCGGCGGGTCACGCCGATATGGCGCAGCATGCCGAATTCCCGGGCGCGCGCCAGCGTTTGCCCGGAAAAAGTGGTGGCGATGCCGAACAGGCCGATCAGTACCGCCACGGCTTCCAGCAGATAGGTGACGGCAAAGCTGCGGTCGAAGATCGCCAGGCTCAGCGCCCGGATCTCGCCCGGTTCGGCGTAGTCCAGTGCCGCACCGAACGGCAGTTGTTTCAATGCCTTAATGGCGTCGCTGGCGCTGACGCCCGGCGTGAGCCAAATCGCGGCATCATCGGCCTGATGGTCGCCGGACAGGCGGCGGTAATCGGCTTGCCGCATCTGGATCGCACCGAACTGACGCACATAGTCGCGCCAGACGCCGGCGACGATGCAATCCTGCATCCGCTCGCCAACCGGCAGCCGGATGCGCCGGCCGGTGTGGTAGCCATACAGATCGACCATTGCTTCCGACACCCATACCGGAATGGTGTCCGGCGCGATTTGTCCGGGCTGCCAGCCATTTTCCCCCTCCACCATCGGCAGAGTGCGCTCCGGATGATCGATATCGATCGGGCGCGCGATCAGGGCCACGCTCGGACGGCTGGCATCCAGCGACAGATGCGTCATGCGCAGAAAATCGGCCCGGGCAATGCCGGGCACCGATGCCAGCGCGGCCTGCTCCTGCACATTGAGCGTGCCGGTATTGCCGGCCGCAGACGATTGCACATACAGGTCGGCTGGCAGCACCTGCAGCAGCCAGTCGTCGACCGATACCCGAAAGCTCGCCACCATGATCGCCATCGCCACCATCAGGCTGAAGCTCGACAGCACGCCACCCAGTGCAATCGAGGCCTGGTTGGGCGCATTCGCCAGCCGCGCAAGAGACACCGTGGCCAGCGCCCCGGCGCCGACCTTGCCGGCGAGCGTTGACAGCGATGCAAACACCATCGCGGTTAGGCGCGGCATCAGGGCAATGCCGCCGATCAGCAGCAGGGCCACTGCCAGGTAGCCGAACACCGGCAGCTCGAACACTGGCGGCAACTGCGTAAACAGCGCACCGATCGTCAGGCAGGCGAGCGCAGGCCAGGGCCTGGCCAGCCGGGACAGGGCGACATCTTCGCTGCCGGGCTTCAAGGCTTGCGCCGGTTGCGCGCGCGCCGCTTCCCAGGCCGGACTGGCGCTGCCGAGCACGGCCACGCCTGCGCCCATCATGAAAAACACCAGCGCCGCCAACGGCGCAAATTGCACGCTCGGCTGCACGCCGGGAAAGTAGCCGCCGCCCAGGTCGCCGCCAAAGAAATGCAGTGCCGCCGCTGCCGCCGTGTAACCGCCGGCCAGCCCCAGCAGCGAGCCGATGACCCCCAGCACACCGCCTTCGGCCAGCAGCTGGACCAGCAACTGCCTGCGTGTGAGTCCGACCACCCGCAACAGCGCCAACTGGCTGCGGCGCCGGATCACCGATTGCGCCTGGGTGGAAAACACCAGGAATGCGCCGGTAAACAAGGCCACCAGCGCCAGTACATTCAGGTTGACGCGATAGGCGCGCGACATGTTGGCGGTGCGTGTTTCCTGGTCGCGCGTTTCAGTCACCAGCGCCTGGCCCTGCAGTTGTTGCGTCAGCTGCTGCCTGAAGGCTTCGCGACTGATGCCGGTTTTCAGTTTCAGATCGATGCGCGACAGCTGGCCGAGTTGCCTGAAGCGCCATTGCATCGCGCCCAGATCCATCACCGCCAGGCGCTGCCCGGCACGCGCACCCTGCATGCTGCCGGCAACCTGCAAGCTGACGGTATCGGTGCCGGCACGCACACGCAGCGCCGCGCCGGGTTGCACCTGCAGCCATTGCATGGCCGCAGGCGATAGAAAAATCGTATTGTCGGCCAGCGTATCGAAGCGCTGATTTTCGCCGCTGCTGTCCACCTTGCCGATCAGGTCCGGCGTGATTGCGGCGGCGCGAAACACGTCGATGCCGAGGATTTTCAGGGATTTTTCCTGGCCGGGCAGGGCGGCATCGAGCTCCAGCACCGGACTGGCGACGGCAACCGACGCATGTCGGGCGAGTAGGGGATAAAGCGATTCATTGAGCGTGGCTTGCGTGCCGCGCACCTGCAAATCAGCCTGTCCCGACAGGGTTTTGACCGCTGCCGAAAATTCATTGAAGGCGGCGCCATTGATCAGATGAATCGCAAATCCGAGCGACACACCCAGTGCGATGGCGGCAATCGCGACCAGCGAGCGCAGCGGATGGGCACGCCACTCACCCGCCAGCAGCCAGCGCCGTAACTGCCGCAATCCGGAGCTGTGGTCGGAAGACTGCATGTTAGGCCGGCTGCAAGCCATCCCGGGTCAGCACCAGCACCCGGTCGGCGGTGGCTGCGGCCGCCGCCGAGTGGGTAACCAGGATACCGGATGCATGGTTGGCCTTGAGCTCGTTGCGCAGCAACAGCAGGATATCGTGCGCAGTGTCCGGGTCCAGATTGCCGGTCGGCTCATCGGCCAGCAACAGCTTGGGACGATGCACCAGCGCGCGGGCAATTGCCACGCGCTGCAATTCGCCGCCGGACAGTTGCCGTGGAAAATCCAGGCCGCGTCCCTGCAAGCCGACCGCAGCCAGCATCGCCGTCGCACGGTCGATCGGTAATCCATTCAACAACAGCGGCAGCGCGATATTTTGCAGCAGTGTCAGATGCGGCAATACATGGAATGCCTGGAAGATGAAGCCGAATTTTTCGCGCCGCAGCCTGGTGGCTGCATCATCGTCGAGCGACGACATCGCCACCCCGTCGATCAGGATCTCGCCGGCATCGGCAGTATCGAGTCCGGCAACCAGGTTCAACAGTGTCGATTTGCCAACGCCCGAGTCACCCATGATCGCCACATACTCGCCGGCTCCCAATTGGTACGACAGGTCGGTCAGCACCTGGCGCCGGCTGGCAAACGCTTTGCTGAGATGACGAAGTTCCAGCATCGGCGCGCTATCTGGTCATTGCGCGGCGTAGCGCAAAGCTGAATGCGTCGACGGTAGCGACCAGCAACAGCATGGCGATGATCACGCTGGCGGCAGACTGCATCTGGAACAGCGATAAATGGTACTTCAGCATTTGCCCGAGGCCGCCGGCGCCGACCACGCCGAGAATGGCGGCGGCGCGGATATTATTTTCCCACCGGTAAAGCGTATAGGACATGATCTGCGGCAGGGCTTGCGGCAGGGTTGCATACAGGAAGGCTGCCGCCGGCGCCACGCCATTGGTGCGCAAGGTCGCTTCCGGCAATGGCGGAATGTTTTCCATCGCATCGGCAAACAGCCGGCCCAATACGCCGGTGGTATGGGCCGCCAGCGCCAGCGTGCCGGCAAATGGACCGAGGCCGGCGGCAATCAGCAGGATCGATGCCCACACCAGTTCCGGCACCGAGCGCAGCAGGTTCAAAACGGTGCGGGTAGCCAGTCGCGGCGCGACGCCGAAGCGGCCCGCCGCCGGCAATGCCAGGGCCAGGCCGACCATGGCGGCGATCAGGGTGCCCAGCGCAGACATCGCCAGCGTCTCCAGCGTGGCAAACCATACCTTATGGAGAAATGCCGGGGCCAATTCCGGCGGCGCAAAGCCGCGCAGGAATTCGCCAGTGGTGCGCACGGCGTCGGCACCGAACAGTTCGCCCCATTTCAGCGGCAGGGTGGCGAAGCTGGCGATGATCAACAGCAGGATGGCAAGCAGCAGCATCCGGGTCGACCAGTCTTTCTTTGGTGGTGCCGGCGGCAGCAGCGCCAAGGATTTTTCGCTCATCCGAGCCTCCGGCGCAAATGCTTGCTAACACCATCGGCGCAGGCCACCAGCAGAACGAAGATCAGCAGCATACTGGCGACTTCGCCGCCGGCCAGCATTTTCATCGATTCATCCATCCGTTGCCCGAGACCGCCGGCGCCCACAAAACCCATCACGATTGAGCCGCGAATCGCGCATTCCCAGCGGTAGATCGTATACGACACCAGTTCCGAAGCAGCGTCCGGCAGTGCGCCGTAAAACAGGGCAGGCAGGCGGGCGCTGCCGCTTTTGAGCAGGGCCTGGGTGGCATGGCCATCGGCTGATTCGAGAATTTCGGCATACACCTTGCCGAGCATGCCGCAATAGGTCAGTGCGATTGCCAGCACGCCGGCAGTGGGGCCGAGGCCGACGATGCGCACGAACAGCAGTGCCCACACCAGTTCCGGCACACTGCGCAAGCCCACCAGCAGCCAGCGTGCGCACTGCCGCACCAGCCGGGCGGCTGGGCGGATGCGGCCGGTGCCGATGCGTGAAATAGACAACTGTTCATTGACGATCAGGGTCAGCGGGATCGCGGCGACAATCGCCAGGGTCAAGCCGGCGGTGGCAATCGCAATCGTTTGCCAAGTGGCCTCGGCCACCAGCAGCAAAAATTCCAGTGAATGTTCGGGCGGGAAAAATCCAGCCAGAAAGCGCCCGGTGGCGCGCAGGCTTTGCGCATCGAACAATATCCAGGGCTTGAATTCACTGATCACCAGGACTGGCCACAGCAGCGCCGCCGCAACGATCAGCCAGGTTATCCGGCTGCGCCACGCCGGGTCGGCATGCAGGTGGTGGGTCGCGGTTGACATCAGAAGCAGCGCGTCATTGTCGGTGCCTGCTGCAATTCGCTATCGGTCGGTTCATCGTCCGCATGCAAAGGCGACGTGGCGTGCCGGTACAAAGCGGCGACCATCGCGTCGGTCACGTTTTCTCGGGCGGCATCGAACACGATCTGGCCGTCGCGCAAACCAATCAGGCGCGGGAAATACTGGCGCGCCAGCTCGACCTGGTGCAGGCTGCACACCATGGCGGCATTGCGGCCCTGTGCTTCCTGTTGCAATACGGTGAGGGTTTGTTGGGCGAGGGCCGGATCAAGCGCCGACAATGGTTCATCGACCAGCAGCGCCTGCGCACTCGACACCAGCAGGCGTGCCATGCCGCAGCGCTGCCGCTCGCCGCCCGACAGGCGGTCGACCCGCGAATACAGCTTGTCCTGCAGGTGAAACCGGCTCAGTGCATCGAATGCCATTTGCACGTCGGTCGGCCGGATCAGCGATGCGAGCGCCTTGGCCAGGCTCCAGTGCGGCAGGCGGCCGGCCAGCACGGCAGTCACGACCCGCTGGCGCGGCGGCAAGGGCGGCGTCTGCGGCGCCAGAAACAATTGGCGGCGCAACGCATGGCGCTTGGCATCGGGCAAATCCCAGGGCGACTGCCCAAATACCTGCAGTGTGCCCGCATCCGGCCGGTGTGCGCACGCCAGCGTATGCAACAGCGTCGTCTTGCCAGCGCCGGATGGCCCGACCAGCGCGACTTGTTCACCCGGCGCAATCGACAGGCTGATGTCACGCAATGCATAGACAGCGCCAGTGGCGCCGACATGGCGCACCGACAAATTGTTCAGGAAAAAAACCATGATGTCGTCGAAGCCCGGAGCCTGCGTGCCGTATGGCATTATGGCACGCAGGCTCCGGGCGCCGTCCTTATTTCAGCAAGCCGGCATTTTGCGCTGCGGCTTCAATTGCCTTGTAGTTTTCCGCCTTGGTCGGAATGAAACGGGTAGCGCGCTGCAGTTCCAGGATTTCCTTGCCTTGCGGATCGTTCTTGTCCAGCGCCAGGAAGGCATCGGTCAGTTTCTTGCGCACGGCCGGATTCATGTCCGAGCGCACAGTCCAGTTATAGTCGTAATAGCCAGGGGTAGTGTAAAACACCCGCACCACTTTTGGGTCGACCTTGTTTTGCGACACAAGCTTTTCCCACACCGAAATATTCAGTGCACCGGCATCAACCTTGCCGCCGGCGACCGCCGCTACGGTCGCATCATGCGCGCCTGAAAAGGCGACCCGTTTCATGTCGGTATCGGGATTGACTTTCGCGCTCAGCAAGAACGAGCGCGGCATCAGGTGGCCGGAGGTAGAGGATTCCGATCCGAAGGCAAATGTCTTGCCTTTCAAGTCTTCCAGTCGATTGATGTCCGGACTGGTGGTGATGAACACCGATTTGAATTTTTCATCTTCTTCACGCTGCACGATCGGAATGACCTTGCCATTGCTGCGCACATTGGCTTGCACGAATGTAAAACCGCCAAACCAGACCATGTCGAGTTTATTGTTCAGCAAGCCTTCGACCGAAGCCGCATAATCGGTCACCGGGGTAAATTCGACTTTCATGCCGGTTTTTTGTTCCAGGTATGCACCCAGTGGCTTGAACTTGCGCTGCAGTTCGGTTGGCGCCTCGTCTGGAATCGCTGAAACCCGCAATACTTGTTGCGCATGAGCAAAACTGCCCGTCAAGACGGTGCTGCCGACCAGCGCCAATGTCAACAGCAGGTTTTTGCAACGGAAAACAGCAGGATTGATCATGAAAATCTTTCTTGTTAAATGGAGAAACGATCGGCATTACGCGATTGATGGGCGTTTGTGTCGTCTCAACCGGTAGGAAAAATAATCGACTATGATAGCCAAAATCACCACAGGTTGCTGCGAGTCTTCCAGCCACCCTTCTCTGAAGGCCCATTATGCCGAGTAAATCTGATCGCCTATCGAACGGATTCATGCAAGCCACGCAGCAGGATGACGCGGCGATCCGGGTCGAGCTGGGCGCCGGTTTGTTGGCATCCCCGGCCCATGTATCGCCAAAATATCTGTATAACGCGCTTGGATCGAAACTATTCGAAGCGATTTGCGAGCTGCCGGAATATTATCCGACCCGCACCGAGGCGGCGATTTTCAAGGCGCATCTGCCAGAGATGGCGGAATCGATCGGGCGCGATGTCACCCTGATCGACCTGGGCGCCGGCAATTGCGCCAAGGGGGCCAGCCTGTTTGGCGCGCTGCAGCCTCGGCAATATGTGCCGGTTGATATTTCAGTCGATTTTCTGCGCGATGCGGTTGAACTGCTGCGCCGGCGCTATCCGGAAATCGCGATGCTCGGCCTTGGCCTGGATTTTTCCCGGTCGCTGGCATTGCCCGAACCTGTACAGCGGGCGCGCCGCCTGTTCTTTTATCCTGGTTCGTCGATCGGTAACTTTGCGCCGGGCGAAGCGCTCGCTTTTTTGCAGCGATTACGCGCTGCGTGCAGCGACGACGGCAGCGGCTTGCTGATCGGGGTCGACCTGATCAAGGAAGCCGGTGTGCTGGACGCGGCCTACGATGATGCGCTGGGCGTGACGGCGGCATTCAACCTGAACCTGCTGCAGCATGTGAATGCCTTGCTCGGCGCCGATTTCGATGTGCGCGACTGGCGTCATCGCGGCTTTTTCAACGCCACCCACAGCCGCATCGAGATGCACCTGGAAGCAAAGTGTAGTTTGAACGTGGCCTGGCAGGGCGGGCAGCGCCGCTTTGAAGAAGGCGAGCGCATCCACACTGAAAACAGCTACAAGTACACGCGCGAAGATTTCCTGAACCTGCTGGAGCAGGCCGGATTTCGTCCGGCAGGCGCATGGAGCGATGCGCGCGGCTGGTTCATGGTGTGCCATGCGCGTGCAGTTTGATCATGCATCCTGATACAGGCATTTGGCCATGAATACCCAGACTGAAGCCCGTTTCCTGTCCGGCACCGAAGCCCTGTCCCAGCATTACTTCAGCGTGCGGGCGCGCTCGATGGTGCTGGCCGAGCCATTGTCGGACGAGGATTGCTGCGCGCAATCGATGCCGGACGCCAGTCCAATCAAGTGGCACCTGGCGCACACCTCCTGGTTTTTCGAAACCTTTTTGCTGGAACGCTTCGAGCGCAATTTCCATGCCTTTCATCCGCAGTTCCGGATCCTGTTCAATTCCTATTACAACGGTATCGGCGACCGCCATCCGCGCCCGCAGCGCGGCTTGCTGACGCGGCCCGGCCTGTCGCAGGTGCTGGATTACCGACGCAACGTCGATGCGCGCATGCTGGCCTTGATTGGCGACAGCACCATTGCCAGGGATATTGCACCGCTGGTCGAGCTGGGCCTGCACCATGAACAGCAGCATCAGGAATTGATGCTCACCGATATCAAGCATCTGTTGGCGCAAAATCCGCTGCAGCCGGCCTATAGCGACAAGCCGTCGGCCGACAGTCGCCAGACGCTGCCGCTGGACTGGCTGAATTATGAGGCAGGCCTTACCGAAATCGGCCACGCCGGCAGCAGCTTTTGCTTTGACAATGAGCAGCCGCGCCACCGTCAGTTTGTCGAATCGTTTCAGCTGGCGTCGCGCCTGGTCAGCAATGGCGAATACCTGGCCTTCGTGATCGCTGGCGGCTATGCCAACCCGTCGCTGTGGCTGTCGGAAGGCTGGGACTGGGTGCGAATTAACCAGCTGACGCAACCGCTGTACTGGCATGCGCCGGCGCCGCCCAAGGTGCCGGAATGGCAGGAATTCACGCTGCATGGATTGCGGCCGCTGGACTTGCATGCGCCGGCGGCCCATCTGTCGTATTTCGAGGCGGATGCCTATGCGCGCTGGGCCGGCGCGCGCCTGCCGACCGAAGCGGAATGGGAACTGGCCGCCAGCGGCAGGCATGAACCCGCGATCGAGGCAATGCACCCGCAAACCGCCCGCCAGGAAGGCTTGGCGCAAATGTTCGGCGCCTGCTGGCAATGGACTGCCAGCAGCTATGCGCCATACCCCGGCTATGTCGCGGCGACCGGCGCCATCGGCGAATACAATGGCAAGTTCATGGTCAACCAGTATGTATTGCGCGGTTCGTCCTGCGCCACGCCGCTTGGCCATGCCCGTGCGACTTACCGCAATTTCTTCCCTGCCACCACGCGCTGGCAATTCAGTGGTATTCGACTGGCGCGGTCCTGACTTTTATCGAGTGAGCTAAATACGCTGGCTGCCGATAGCAGATGGAACTGTGCAGGACCGGGCATGATTCCCATCGCGGGCGATCGATTCAACAATCGGTATGGGTCGGCAAAATAGTCCAAAATAATCTGGTTCGATCCGGTTACTGGATTCCCGGTTTGCTAATCAGGAGCAGTTGCCGGTTGCTGATTCGTTCTGCGCCTTGCTGCACGGTATAGCTGTGAAAAAGCGATCGCGCTCTTTTGTGGGTGTACCAAATAGCAACGACTAGAAGGGTGTTGGATTGAACAATTGCAACTTTCGCCATAAACTCGGTGGTAATGGAATTGGTCTGCCTTTCCCGGTGTTTTTTTTTGACGTCTAACTCCGACAAAATCAACAGCGCCAGCAGTAGCGCGGTTCTGCAGGCATTCGGCTTGCTGGATAGGCAGACAGGCGCCGATTTAGGCAGGAAAAATTTTCCATCTAAATGGAAGTTAAGGTGAACGAGTGAGTTTATACAAATACCTCCCAAAGAAGTATTTCGAAGATTTCTTCGGTCGAGGTAGCTTAAAGATTGGAACGCTTTATGAATATCGGAATACTGAACAATACGGATCTGTTATCGGAGATCTGGATGAAGGGGTACGCAAGACAGAGTTGAATTTAAATAAAGGTGCTGAAATAGACCTGGGTAGTAAAACCTCGGAAGCTGAATTTGTTCGAAATGTTCTTAAAGCGCCTATTCAGCAGAGCTCGAATATGAAAATCGTCTGTCTAGTAGATGGCTACAACTTGATATCCGAAGAGCATTCGCCAGATCTATATATTTACTGTATGACTGGAGATTATGATGAAAATGTTATGCGGCAATTTGGATGTGACTCTTGTATAGAAATTGTTAAGCCCATTGAATTCTTTGATGAGATATCGCATCGAATTCGCCACATGGGGAAATTTTATGGGGTAATTCCAATTCAATACATGAGTAAAAAAGTGCCGTACACAAATCCTAATTTGGTACATCCAGCGCTCTTCAAAGACTCCATCTTTGGATATCAAGCCGAGTTTAGAGCAATCTGGACAACAACTAAAACATCGCCAAAGCCGCTATTTATTGATGTTCCAAGAGCTATTAGGTATTGCAGGCCCTATGCACCCTAACATTCCTAATGAACCGGGACGCTCTGCGCCCGTTATCGCAGCGTTGAGGATGTAGAAAAATTCCAGAAATGTAATTTAATCGATTTTCACCTCGATAACAAATCAAAGACTTACAGCGCACGAAAATCACCTTGAACACTTTTCTACCGCGTCGTTAAATGCGGCCTTTCCCGATTCGGCTACGATGGCTTCGGACCAGGATCGGAAGTTCGCAATCCGACACATCCTTTCAAATCAAGGCAAAGCTTATACATGAAGCACAACTGATTTCACAAAACACCTTGACAGTTTGCAGGCCAAAAACAAGCCAGTCGCATCACAAAAATGGGGCCGTGTCGCCACCCACCGCAGGAATGGCAGGCAATCTGCAAAATTGCAATTAATAAAGTGAATGAAGTGGCTGCTGCTGTCGGGTGGCCGGCTCGCTGCATTTAATCAGGCGATCAACGATAATAATTTGTGTACTTTTGGTCGCGGGCGGTGAGCATGCATTACGAACTGTATTACTGGCCAACCATTCAAGGACGCGGTGAATTCATCCGGCTGGCTCTGGAAGAAGCCGGCGCCGATTATGTGGATGTGGCACGGCTGCCGGCACGCGAGGGAGGCGGGGTGACGGCAATGCTGAAGTTGCTTGCGGCTGGCGCATCCGGCAACCCATCGTTTGCGCCGCCGTTTTTGAAAGCCGGCGAGCAAGTGATCGGTCAGACCGCCAATATCCTTCTGTATCTGGGAGCGCGGCTTGGTCTGTCACCGAAAGCGGAGGCTGGACGTTTGTGGGTCCATCAACTGCAGCTGACCATTGCGGACCTGGTCGCCGAAGTGCACGATACGCATCATCCGATTGCCTCCAGCCTGTATTACGAAGACCAGAAAAAGGAAGCAAAAAAGCGTGCAGCGGATTTCATTGCATCCCGCCTGCCGAAGTTTTTCGGTTATTTTGAACAGGTTCTCGCAAACAATCCGGGGCGTGGCGGTTTCATGGCGGGCAGCAGGCTGACATACGTGGATTTATCGATATTTCAGGTAATCGAGGGCTTGCGCTATGCCTTTCCGCGCGCAATGAGTGATCTGGAAAAGGATTGCCCGGGCCTGGTGATTCTGCACGACCGTGTAGCCCAGCGTCCCCGCATCGCGGCTTATCTTGCTTCCAAGCGGCGCCTGCCATTCAATGAAGAAGGTATTTTCCGGCACTATCGCGAACTGGACAGATGACCTTGATCGCCGGTGCTTACTGCACGCTTATCCGTGGTTCGGGTCATCCCCAGCCAGGGCACCAGGCTCACCAGTACAGTTCCGCCTTTATAAATTGCGATTTGGTGACAAAAAAATTGGGGATTTGGGACGAGCAGAAATCGACGGCGAAGAATGTGATGTAGCCAGATATGGGCAGCAGTATATGGGCAATACTGCAGCAACGCCTACGCGGTCAATAAAGAAAGCCAAATGAATACACATACTCCGCGGACAGAATCCCTTCACACATCTTCACTGGGGTCAGATGCCCTTTAACAGGCGCCGGCTCATGCGGATAATCGGCAGGCATTTGTCGGAAAATTTAACAGTTGCCGTGGATATTTGTATGTGGAAAGAAATTTCTTATTGGAATCAGTGATTTAGAAAATAGGCTCGATTCGTGCTTTATCCTTATGGCAAGTTTTATGAATCGCAATAAATTGGGGATGGCATGAATAAATTTACTCGAGGTTTCGTGATCGCTTTGGCGATGTTTGGCTTCATCAATTGCGCCAATGCGGCAGTTTATGTTGAAGATTTTGAGGCATCTTTTCCTACCTGGGAAAGCGGCTGGCTGGGTACGAATTCCAATTTGACAAATTATTACGGTGTTGGACAGGGAAGAGGCAACAATCCGGATGGTTTGTGGATTGCGGACGGGCTCAACAACGGATCCAATGCGGTCATTACGTTCGATGCCGGCTTTGGTTCCTCGATCTCCTCGTTTTCAATCGATATCACTACTTGGATTAACTCTGCTGTGTTGAGCGTGTTTGACATGAACCTCAATACACTTTTTAGTGGGGTCATCACATCCTATGCCGGTGCAATGAGTAATCCAGGTTCTTACCAGAATTTTCTGGTTAACTCCGCAAACGGGATTTCAGGATTTTCAATCGTCGGTAATGGTATCGAAGGCAATACCTCGATTGACAACGTCGTTGTCACGACTGGTGCCGTCACCAATGTGCCAGAGCCAGGATCTCTGGCGCTAGTTGGCATTGCTCTGGTCGGTTTCGGCGCATTACGCCGACGCAAGGCTAAGGCTGCTTGATAAGACGCGTAAGCGAACCAACAGCGCCCCGCATGGGGCGCTTTTTTTTATTCATATTGAGTGAGCGTGCAAGCAATGCTGTCTTCTGCGCCTCGTGCCGGCTTGTGTCCTTCACAAGACAGTATTGACGGCTACATTGCGCATCATTGAATCAGTCTGCTCGCTGCATCTTGCGCCACAAGGTGGTGCGGCTCATCCCCAGATGCCGGGCGGCCGCTTCCCGGTTCCCGCCAAAACGCGCCAGCACTTGCGCAATCGTTTCCGGGACGGAATCGGCAGCTGAAGGCACAACCGACTTGGCACTGGTTGCAGCCAGCTTGAGTAATTCCGGCGCGACCGATAGCACGAAACTGGGCGTCAGTGCCTGCAACGGCTGCGCTGCCAAAAACAATGCCAGCCGTTCCATCAGGTTGCGCAGTTCCCGCACGTTGCCGGGCCAGTCATACGTTGCCAGCAGCGGCGCACAGGCGACCACTTCCGCATGCAGGTTCGCGTGCGGCCGTGTACCTAGCGATGCCAGGGCATTTTTCAGGCACCATCCGGCCAGCGGCACCAGGTCGTCGAGTCGCTCGCGCAAGGGCGGCACCGACAGGCGAAGTACGCCCAGGCGATAAAACAGATCGGCCCGGAAGCGGCCATCATGAATGCGACGATCGAGGTCGCAATGGGTGGCGCTGACGATGCGCACATCCACGGGAATCGGCCGGGTGCCGCCGACCCTGACCACTTCGCGCTCTTCGAGCACCCGCAACAACCGGGTTTGCAGCTGCAACGGCATTTCGCCGATTTCATCCAGAAACAGCGTGCCGCGGTTGGCTGCTTCAAACAAGCCGGCGTGGCCGCCACGGCGCGAACCGGTGAAGGCGCCTTCTTCATATCCAAACAGTTCCGATTCAAGCAGGGATTCAGCCACCGCGCCGCAATTGATTGCCACGAACGGCGCGCGCGCGCGCGGGCTCTCCCGGTGCAGCGCCTGCGCCACCAGTTCCTTGCCGGTACCGGTTTCGCCCTGGATCAGGACCGTGGCTGGCGACCGGGCAAACAAGGCAATCGATTGGCGGACGTTTTGCATGGCAAGTGAATCACCGCGCAAGTCATTCAAGCCATGTTTGGCGCGCAGCGATTCGGCATGCGGGTGAATCCGGCCACGGTCTGATTCGAGTTGGGTAAAGCGGGCGATTTCCAGCGCATCCTCGAATGCCTGGCGAATCGTGGCCGCCGAATACAGGAATACGCCGGTCAAGCCCGCTTCCTCGGCCAGGTCGGTGATCAGGCCCGGCCCGACAATGGCCTGGATGCCGGCGGCTTTCAATTCACTGATTTGTGCGCGGGCATCTTCTTCGGTGGCATACGTGCGTTGGGTTAGTTTCAGTCCAAACGTAGCCTGGAATTCCGCCAGTTCCGGCATGGTTTCCTGGTAGGTGACCAGGCCAATTTCCGTCGTAACCTTGCGCGCACGCGCCAATGCCTGCATTACATCGAAGCCACTGGCCTTGGCGATCACCACCGGCACGGCTGAAATCCGGCTTTTCAGATAGGCCGCATTGGAGCCGCCGGCAATGATCGCATCACAACGTTCATGCGTCATGCGTTCGCGGATATGCTGGACTGCCTCTTCGAACCCGAGATGGATCGGTTCAATCACGGCGCGTTCGTCAAACTCGACCATGATGTCGCGAAACAGGTCGAACAGGCGCGAAATCGATACGGTCCAGATGACGGGCTTGTCGGCGGCGTCTCGCGGGGCTAAAGGATGTTTCACCATGTTTCAAGCAAGTGTTTCAAATGTTTCAAATGTAACACAAAACGAAACATTTGTCATCGGCCATGTGGTTTGGAGCTTTACCGTCGCTGAAACGCTAAATGCTTGATTTTGCAGCCTTTACCAGTCACGACTGCGGAATTTCAAAGGTTTTCGGGAAACATGGCATGGCGATTGCAATGATGCCCCGCGTCACACACCCTCTGCAACACTAACGCCAAGGTGAAATTATGAGTCGAGCATCAAGAGGCGCGTTGTTCCGCGCCGCTGTCAAGGAAGAATCCCCACTGCAAGTAGTCGGCACCATTACCGCCTATACCGCCCGCATGGCGGAAAAAACCGGTTATCGCGCCGTTTACCTGTCCGGTGGCGGTGTCGCTGCCAATTCGCTGGGCATGCCGGATCTTGGCATCAGCACGATGGAAGACGTATTGACCGATGCCCAGCGCATTACGGAAGTCTGCGGCTTGCCGCTGATGGTTGATATCGATACCGGCTGGGGCGGCGCCTTCAATATTGCCCGCACCATTCGCCACATGATCCGCGCCGACGTGGCTGCGGTCCACATGGAAGACCAGGTTTCCACCAAGCGTTGCGGTCATCGTCCCGGCAAGGAAGTCGTCTCCAAGGAAGAAATGGTTGACCGCATCAAGGCCGCTGTCGATGCCCGTACCGATGACGATTTCGTGATCATGGCGCGCACCGATGCGCTCGCCGTGGAAGGCTTGAATGCCGCCATCGACCGTGCCTGCGCCTATGTCGAAGCTGGCGCCGACATGATTTTTCCGGAAGCGATCACGCAACTGGAGATGTACAAGCAGGTACGCGAAGCGGTCAAGGTGCCGATTCTCGCCAATCTGACCGAATTCGGCTCCACGCCATTGTTTACGCTCGATGAGCTGCGCTCGGTCAATGTCGATATTGCGCTGTACTGCTGCGGCGCCTACCGTGCAATGAATGCCGCCGCATTGAATTTCTACAAGACACTGCGCGCCGAAGGCACGCAGAAGAATGTCGTATCGACCATGCAAAGCCGCATGGATTTGTATGACTATCTCGGTTACCACGGTTACGAGCAAAAGCTTGACGAATTGTTCGCGCAGGGCAAGGCAAAGTAATTCTTGATCTAATTTGAAAATCCGGAGATGACAATGAGTGAGCAACAAGCAGCTGGCTTCAAACCGAAAAAATCCGTCGCGCTGTCTGGCGTGACCGCCGGTAACACCGCACTGTGCACCGTCGGCAAGACCGGCAATGATTTGCATTATCGCGGCTACGATATCCTGGATGTGGCCGATGCCTGCGAATTCGAGGAAATCGCCCACTTGCTGGTGCACGGCAAACTGCCGACCGCGGCCGAATTGAAAGCCTACAAGGTCAAGCTCAAGGCGCTGCGCGGCTTGCCGTCCAATGTCAAGGCAGTGCTGGAAGCTTTGCCGGCGTCCAGCCACCCGATGGATGTGATGCGCAGCGGCGTATCGGCACTGGGTTGCGTGCTGCCGGAAAAAGATGACCACAACACGCCTGGCGCGCGCGATATCGCCGACCGCCTGATGGCCTCGCTCGGTTCAATGCTGTTGTACTGGTACCATTTCAGCACCAACGGCCGTCGCATCGAAGTCGAGACCGATGACGAATCGATCGGCGGCCACTTCCTGCACCTGCTGCACGGCGAAAAGCCATCGCAGCTGTGGGAAAAGGCGATGCACACTTCGCTGATCCTGTATGCGGAGCACGAATTCAATGCATCCACCTTCACCGGTCGCGTGATTGCCGGCACCGGATCTGACATGCATTCTGCAATTACCGGTGCCATCGGCGCGCTGCGCGGCCCCAAGCATGGCGGCGCCAATGAAGTTGCATTCGAAATCCAGAAGCGTTACGACAATCCGGACGAAGCCGAAGCCGACATCCGTCGCCGCGTCGAGAACAAGGAAGTCGTGATCGGCTTCGGTCATCCTGTGTACACGATTTCGGATCCGCGCAACAAGGTCATCAAGGAAGTCGCGCGCAACCTGTCGCAGGATGTCGGTTCGATGAAGATGTTCGACATTGCCGAGCGCCTGGAAACCGTGATGTGGGATATCAAGAAGATGTTCCCGAACCTGGACTGGTTCTCGGCCGTGTCGTACCACATGATGGGTGTGCCGACTGCGATGTTTACGCCATTGTTCGTGATTGCCCGCACTTCCGGCTGGGCCGCGCACATCATCGAGCAGCGTATCGACAACAAGATCATCCGCCCGAGCGCCAATTATGTCGGACCGGAAGATCTGAAGTTTGTGCCGATCAAGGACCGCAAGTAAAACCCCGTTAACCACGGTGTACACGGCGAGCACGGCGAAAAACGACTCGCTCCCTCAGAACGAATGGAGGGTTCGCCGTGGCCGCCGTGTACACCGTGGTTAATCGCTTTCGTTTTTGATGTATCAACCCGTACCTAATTTCTGGATCAAGCCATGAACATCGCCTATCGCAAAAACCTGCCGGGCACGACCCTCGATTATTTTGATGCGCGCGCCGCAGTGGACGCGATCCAGCCTGGCGCCTTTGACAAGCTGCCGTACACGTCGCGCGTGCATGCCGAAAACCTGGTGCGTCGCTGCGACCCGGCCACGCTGACCGACTCGCTCAAGCAGTTGATCGAGCGCAAGCGCGACCTCGACTTTCCATGGTTCCCGGCGCGCGTGGTCTGCCATGACATCCTGGGCCAGACCGCGTTGGTCGACCTGGCTGGCCTGCGTGACGCGATTGCCGACCAGGGCGGCGACCCGGCTCAGGTCAATCCGGTGGTGCCGGTGCAGCTGATAGTCGATCACTCGCTGGCAGTCGAGTGCGGCGGCTTTGACCCGGACGCGTTTACCAAGAATCGCGCGATCGAAGACCGGCGCAACGAAGACCGCTTTCACTTCATCAACTGGACCAAGAAAGCGTTCAAGAACGTCGAAGTGATCCCGCCAGGCAATGGCATCATGCACCAGATCAATCTGGAGCGGATGAGCCCGGTGGTGCATGCACAGAATGGCGTGGCTTTCCCCGATACGCTGGTCGGCACCGACAGCCACACGCCGCACGTCGACGCGCTTGGCGTGATCGCCATCGGCGTCGGTGGTCTGGAAGCCGAGAACGTGATGCTGGGCCGCGCTTCCTGGATGCGTCTGCCGGTGATCGTCGGCGTCGAACTGTCCGGCCGCCCGCAGCCGGGCATTACCGCGACCGACGTCGTGCTGGCCCTGACCGAGTTCCTGCGCAAATCCAAGGTGGTCGGCGCCTATCTCGAATTCTATGGCGAGGGCGCTGCCGCCTTGACTCTCGGCGACCGCGCGACCATTTCCAACATGGCGCCGGAATACGGTGCCACCGCCGCCATGTTTTCGATCGACCAGCAAACCATCGATTATCTGAAGCTGACCGGGCGCAGCGACGAGCAGGTCAAGCTGGTGGAAACCTACGCCAAACAAGCCGGCCTGTGGTCCGACACATTGACCAACGCCGAATACGAGCGCGTGCTCAGTTTCGATCTGTCTTCCGTGGTGCGCAACATGGCAGGGCCAAGTAACCCGCATGCACGGGTGGCGACGACGGATCTGGCGGCCAAGGGCATCTCCGGCAAATGGGAAGAAGTTCCAGGCCAGATGCCGGACGGCGCCGTCATCATCGCGGCGATCACCAGCTGCACCAACACCAGCAATCCGCGCAATGTCATCGCAGCGGCCCTGATCGCACGCAATGCCAACCGGCTCGGCCTGACTAGGAAGCCTTGGGTGAAGAGCTCGCTGGCGCCGGGATCGAAGGCAGTCGAACTGTATCTGGAAGAAGCTGGCTTGCTGCCTGAGCTGGAAAAGCTGGGTTTCGGCATTGTCGCGTTTGCCTGCACCACCTGCAACGGCATGTCCGGCGCGTTGGACCCGGTGATTCAACAGGAAATCATCGACCGCGACCTGTATGCGACAGCTGTATTGTCCGGCAACCGCAACTTCGACGGCCGTATCCACCCATATGCCAAGCAGGCGTTCCTGGCCTCGCCGCCACTGGTGGTCGCTTACGCGATTGCCGGTACCATCCGTTTCGATATCGAAAAAGATGTGCTGGCGGTGGTCGATGGCCGCGAAATCCGCCTAAAAGATATCTGGCCGTCCGATGAAGAGATCGATGCCATCGTCAAGTCCAGCGTCAAGCCGGAACAGTTCCGCAAGGTCTACGAGCCGATGTTCGCGATTTCAGCCGATACCGGCGAAAAGGTCACGGCGCTGTACGACTGGCGTGCACAGTCGACTTACATCCGCCGCCCGCCGTACTGGGAAGGCGCGCTGGCCGGCGAGCGCACGATGAAGGGTATGCGTGCGCTGGCGGTACTGCCGGATAACATCACCACCGACCACCTGTCGCCGTCCAACGCCATCATGCTCGACAGCGCTGCCGGCGCGTATCTGGCGAAAATGGGCTTGCCGGAGGAAGATTTCAATTCCTATGCGACCCATCGGGGCGATCACTTGACCGCCCAGCGCGCCACCTTCGCCAATCCGACCCTGAAAAATGAAATGGTGCGCAAGGATGACGGCACCGTGAAGGCGGGTTCGCTGGCACGGGTCGAGCCGGAAGGCCAGGTCATGCGCATGTGGGAAGCGATCGAAACCTACATGGAGCGCAAGCAACCGTTGATCATCATCGCCGGCGCCGACTACGGTCAGGGTTCCTCGCGTGACTGGGCTGCCAAGGGCGTACGCCTGGCGGGTGTAGAAGTGATTGCGGCCGAAGGCTTCGAGCGCATCCACCGCACCAACCTGATCGGCATGGGCGTGCTGCCGCTGGAGTTCAAGCCGGGTGTCAACCGCCTGACCCTGAACATCGACGGCACCGAGACCTATGACGTGATCGGCGAGCGCAAGCCGCGTGCCGATCTCACCCTGGTCATTACTCGCAAGAATGGCGAGCGGGTGGAAGTGCCGATGACCTGCCGGCTGGACACCGGCGAAGAAGTCTCGATCTACGAAGCCGGCGGCGTGCTGCAGCGTTTTGCGCAAGACTTCCTCGAGTCGACCACAAAGGCCGCGTGAAAAAGATGCGACTAAACAAACCTTCTTGAACCACGGCGAACACGGCGAACACGGCGAGAAAAACTGTTCTGGTTGATGTGCGCGCGACCAGAACAGGACTATCCACGGAAACAATATTGGTTTTCGCCGTGACCGCCGTGTTCGCCGTGGTAAAAGATTTTGCTGTTTCGCGATAATTCTGAAAGATACATTTCAATGGCCCACGTACCCCAGATCAAAGTTCCCGCCACCTATATCCGTGGCGGCACCAGCAAAGGCGTGTTCTTCCGCCTGCAGGATTTACCCGAGGCAGCCCAGGTACCGGGCGCGGCGCGCGACGCGCTGCTGTTGCGCGTGATCGGCAGCCCCGACCCTTACGGCAAGCAGATCGACGGCATGGGGGGCGCAACCTCCAGCACCAGCAAGACCGTGATTCTGTCCAAGGCCAGTCGGCCCGACCACGACGTCGATTACCTGTTTGGTCAGGTCTCGATCGATCGTGCATTCGTCGACTGGAGCGGCAACTGCGGCAATCTGTCGGCAGCAGTCGGCTCATTTGCCCTGAGCAGCGGGCTGGTCGACATCGGCAGCAAACTGGCAAACGGCGCGAGCGATGGCGTCGCCATCGTTCGCATCTGGCAGGCCAACATCGGCAAGACCATCATCGCGCATGTGCCGGTCACCAATGGTGAAGTGCAGGAAACCGGCGACTTTGAACTCGATGGCGTGACCTTTCCGGCGGCCGAAGTGCAACTGGAATTCATGGACCCGGCCGCCGAAGAAGAGGGCGCCGGCGGTGCAATGTTCCCAACCGGGAACCTGGTCGATGATCTGGAGGTGCCGGGTGTGGGCACGCTGAAGGTCACCATGATCAATGCCGGCATCCCGACCATCTTCGTCAATGCCGGTGACATCGGCTACACCGGCACCGAGTTGCAGGATGCCATCAACGGCGATGCCAAGGCACTGGCCATGTTCGAGACGATTCGCGCCTATGGTGCGATGCGCATGGGCCTGATCAAGCATGTCGAGGAAGCCGCCAAGCGCCAGCACACGCCGAAGGTCGCCTTCGTTGCCAAACCAAGCGACTATGTTTCTTCCAGCGGCAAGCAAGTCGCCGCTGGCGACATCGATCTACTGGTGCGCGCGCTATCGATGGGCAAACTCCATCACGCAATGATGGGTACCGCAGCGGTTGCCATCGGCACTGCCGCGGCGATTCCGGGCACGCTGGTGAGTCTGGCCGCCGGGGGCCGTGCGCGCGATGCAGTGCGCTTCGGCCATCCGTCTGGCACCTTGCGGGTCGGTGCGGAAGCGACCCAGGTCGATGGCGAATGGAGCGTGAAAAAAGCCATCATGAGCCGCAGTGCCCGGGTATTGATGGAAGGCTGGGTGCGCGTGCCCGGCGACACGTTCTGAAGAACGAGTTCGCGGCTGCGGAACAATGCCGCTGACTTATCGGTCAGATTCGACATGAACTCCGCCGCGCAGCCTGAATGGGACAAGGTCGTCGTCGATATCGTCGACTACGTCCGTGATTATGAAATCAAGTCGGGCGTTGCGTATGACACCGCGCGCAATTGCCTGATCGACACCCTGGGTTGTGGTCTGGAAGCGCTCGCGTATCCGGCCTGCACCAAGTTGCTCGGCCCTGTGGTGCACGGCACCGTCGTTCCCAATGGCGCCAGGGTGCCCGGCACCCAGTTCCAGCTTGATCCGGTGCAAGCTGCGTTCAATATCGGCGCGATGATTCGCTGGCTCGATTTCAACGATACCTGGCTGGCCGCCGAATGGGGCCATCCATCCGACAATCTAGGCGGTATTCTGGCCGTAGCGGACTGGCTGTCCCGCACGGCGATCGCCGCCGGCAAGCAGGCACTGACCATGCGCGACGTGCTGACCGGCATGATCAAGGCGCATGAAATCCAGGGCTGCATTGCGCTGGAAAATTCCTTCAACAAGGTTGGCCTGGACCATGTGGTGCTGGTGAAGGTGGCTTCCACAGCGGTGGTGGCGCACATGCTCGGCATGTCGCGCGAAGAAACCCTTAATGCGGTGTCGCTGGCTTGGGTCGATGGCCAGGCGCTGCGGACTTATCGGCATGCTCCGAACACGGGTTCCCGCAAATCCTGGGCGGCTGGCGATGCAACTGCGCGTGCGGTGCAGCTGGCGCTGATTGCCCGGACTGGTGAAATGGGCTACCCGTCGGTACTGACTGCAAAAACCTGGGGTTTTTACGATGTGCTGTTCAAGGGCAATGCTTTCAAGTTCCAGCGTCCAATTTCCCAGTGGGGCAGTTATGTGATGGAAAACGTGCTGTTCAAGATTTCCTTTCCGGCTGAATTTCATGCGCAAACCGCAGCGGAAGCGGCAATGACCATACATGCTGCGTTAAAGAAAATCGGCAAGAGCGCAGAAGACATCAGCAAAATCACCATTCGTACCCACGAAGCCTGCATTCGCATCATCGATAAAAAGGGACCGCTGAATAACCCGGCGGACCGTGACCATTGCATCCAGTACATGGTGGCAATACCGCTGCTGTACGGTCATCTGACTGCCGCCGACTATGAAGACGAAGTGGCGGCCGATCCGCGTATCGATGCGCTGCGCGACAAGATCACCTGTATCGAAGATCCGCAATTCACCCGGGATTACCATGATCCGGGAAAGCGTTCGATTGCCAACGCATTGACGGTCGAATTGAACAATGGCGACGTGCTCGACGAAGTCAGCGTCGAGTACCCGCTCGGCCATGCCCGCCGCCGCCAGGAAGGTATTCCGCTGCTGGAAGCCAAGTTCAAGATCAACCTGGCCCGAAAATTTCCTGCCAAACAGCAAAAACTGATCCTTGACGTATCGCTCGACCAGAAAAAACTGGAAGCCATGCCAGTCAACGACTACGTCGACCTGTACGTCATCTAAGCGGCGCCATTTCACGAATATCAGGAAGCGTAGGTACTGTAACTGGACGCAATGGCAGCAGTGTCATTGCATTTTTTTTGCGGGACAGCAACCTGTGCACCATACCCCGCGCCATACGTCTTTCGGCCAGCTTGTGCAGACCATGTACCTGTGTCAGTGTTAGGGTTTTATAATAAAAAAGCACGGTAACGATCCACGATCCACGATCCACGAGCAAACAGCAAGCGTCGCGCCTAATAAAAATCGGAGACTACAATGAATTACGCAGAGTTCTATCGGCAATCGATCGCCGATCCTGATACATTCTGGAATCAGGAAGCCAGCCGGATCGACTGGCATCAGCCGTATGGCAAAGTGCTCGACCATGCCAATCCGCCTTTTGCAAAATGGTTTGTCGGCGGCCAGACCAATCTCTGTCATAACGCGGTCGATCGCTGGGTGGCTACCCAGGCCGATGCGCCGGCGCTGGTTGCGATATCCACTGAAACGAATACGGAAAAAACCTATACTTTTTCTGAGCTGCAATCCGAAGTGATGCGGATGGCAGCCATCATGCAAGCCAATGGCGTGCTCAAGGGTGACCGCGTACTGATTTACATGCCGATGATTGCCGAAGCGGTATTTGCGATGCTGGCCTGCGCGCGCATCGGCGCGATTCACTCGGTGGTGTTTGGCGGCTTCGCCGCCAACAGCCTGGCGACCCGTATCGATGACGCCACGCCAAAACTGATCGTGTCGGCCGATGCCGGCTCGCGCGGCGGCAAGGGCATCGCCTATAAGCCGTTGCTCGATGAAGCAATCGAGCTGGCGCAGCACAAGCCGCAAAGCGTGTTGCTGGTCAATCGCAATCTGATGCCGATGAACCTGGTGGCAGGACGCGACCTCGATTATGCCGCTGCGCGCCAACAGCACCTCGATGCACAGGTGCCGGTTACCTGGCTGGAATCGAATCATCCTTCCTACATTCTGTATACCTCCGGCACCACCGGCAAGCCGAAAGGCGTGCAGCGCGATGTCGGCGGCTATGCGGTGGCACTGGCTGCATCGATGCGCCACATTTACTGCGGCAAGCCGGGCGAAACCTATTTCTGCACCTCCGATATCGGCTGGGTGGTCGGCCATTCGTATATCGTGTACGGACCGCTGATTGCCGGCATGGCCACCATCATGTACGAAGGCTTGCCGACCCGGCCCGATGGCGGCGTGTGGTGGAGCATCGTCGAGAAATACCAGGTCTCGCGCATGTTCTCGTCGCCGACCGCGATCCGGGTACTGAAGAAGCAGCCGCCGGAACTGATGCAGAAATATGATTTGTCTTCCCTGAAATCGCTGTATCTGGCCGGTGAGCCACTCGACGAACCGACCTCGTCCTGGATCTCGGGGGCTTTAGGCGTGCCGATCATCGACAACTACTGGCAAACCGAAACCGGCTGGCCGATTCTGTCGATTGCGCGCGGCGTCGATCAGCAGGCAACACGTCTGGGCAGCCCCGGTGTGCCGATGTATGGCTACAACGTCAAGATCATCGATGAAGCCAGTGGCGAAGAATGCGGTGTCAATCAAAAAGGCGTGGTCGCGATCGAGGGACCGCTGCCGCCTGGCTGCATGCAAACCGTGTATGGCGATGACCAGCGCTTCGTCCAGACTTACTGGACCAATTTCCCGCAGCGTCAGGCGTATTCGACTTTCGACTGGGGCATTCGCGACGCCGATGGCTATTACTTCATTCTCGGACGTACCGATGATGTGATCAATGTCGCCGGCCACCGGCTCGGCACGCGCGAAATCGAAGAAAGCATTTCCAGTCATCCGAATGTCTCCGAAGTGGCGGTGGTGGGCGTGGCCGATCAGTTGAAAGGACAGGTCGCAGTCGCTTTTGCGATTCTGAAAAATGCCGACGCTGCCAGTACGGCTGACGGACGCAAGAAGCTGGAAGCGGAGGTGATGGCCACCGTCGATCACCAAATTGGTGCGGTCGGGCGGCCGGCCCGGGTGTATTTCGTCACGCTCTTGCCCAAGACCCGTTCCGGCAAGTTGTTGAGGCGCTCGATTCAGGCGCTGTGTGAGGGGCGCGACGCAGGCGACCTGACCACTATCGAAGATCCGCTTTCATTGCAGCAAATTCGGGAAGCGCTGGCAAACTGACGCAGGCAAGAGCATCGAGCCTGCTGCCGTGCAGCGGTAGCAGGCTTATTTTTTTTGAAATAAAAAAAACCACAGATTTGCTGAAGCTTTTTACTTTTATAGGGTGAATGAGGTAAATTAATTCCATTAACGAGCAGAAACTTCATATTTTTCTGCTTTACAATGCTTTTTCCTGCTTAAAAGGAAAAAAATAAACGGTTCAGTTGGGCAGTTTGGTATCGGCAAGGTCAAGAGATCGTTTTTCTGGCCTGTCGCAAAGGCATCTGCAGAGCTTTACCAAATTTAAATGATGTAAAGTTTTATCTAGGGGAAATGAATGCGTCTCGCGAACAAGGTATCAATTATCACTGGAGCAGCACAAGGTATTGGTAGGGCAACTGCATTGAAGTTTGCCAAAGAAGGTGCAAAAGTTATTGTCTGCGACATGAACCAGGCCGGCGTTGATGCAGTCGTCAGCGAGATTCGTGAAGCTGGCGGCGAAGCGCTCGGCTTTGCAGTCGATGTCACCAAGTCCGCCACCATCGCCGCGATGGTCACCGGCACCATGGCCAAGTATGGCCGTATCGATACACTGATTAACAATGCCGGCATCGTGATGGATTCGACGCTGCGCAAGATGACTGACGCGCAGTTTGACAAGGTGATCGATGTCAACCTCAAGGGCGTGTATAACTGTACCAAGGCCGTGGTTGAAATCATGCTCGAACAAAAATCCGGCTCGATCGTCAACGCGTCGTCGATTGTCGGCCTGTTTGGTAATTTCGGCCAGACCAACTACGCAGCCGCCAAGTTTGGCGTGATCGGCATGGCCAAGACCTGGACTCGTGAACTGGGCCGCAAAGGCATCCGCGTCAATTCGGTTTGCCCTGGCTTTATCGCCACGCCGATCCTGAAAGACATGCCGGCTGATGTAATCAAGTCGATGGAAGACCGCGTACCGATGGGCCGTCTGGGCCAGCCGGAAGAAATCGCCAATACCTTCGCTTTCCTGGCCTCCGACGAAGCCAGCTATATCAATGGCGCTGTGATCGAAGTCACCGGCGGCTTGACCCTGTAAACGGTTTTAGGGGCCGGTCTGGATCGGCTCTGACAATACAATAAAAAAGTATCGATAGCAGCAAAATTTCCCCAAAGCGCGAGCCAGTCTCGCGCTTTTTTATTGGCTGGCCTCATTGGGTGCATGCGACTGGCATCCGGGCACCATCCGTGCGCGAACGTATCTGGCAACAATGTCAGGCGGCACAGAATGCCGTTTTTTTCCGGCGCAGTGAGACTGCCGGCAGACTGGCCCGGAACTTCAGTGTAAGGGCCTTATCCAATCACCATTAAAAGTGGCGTAGTGCATGTTTTGCTTAACGGTGTGCGCATGCGCTGCAATGAAAAGGGAGCGGATCGGACCTGCCATATTCAAATGGTTGGTTTTTGACTGGATAATTCTCCTGAAGGAGCTTCATCATGATGCAAATCAGTGAAATAAAAAGGCAGTTCAACCACATCGAGCAAACCATCGATCAGGCAACCCAGGTATGCAAGATGTCGCCCGGAGTGCCGCCCGAATTGAAGCAATGTATTACGGAACTGGATCGACAAACGGACGAGGCCAGGCAAGTCATGCAGTCACAGGATGAAAGCCGGATACGCGAATGCGTGGAAGACCTGGAAGAATTGGGAGACCGCGCCAAGCGCGCCTGTGAATCGGCGGACAATGTGGATGAAGGCGTGCGCGATGCGGTGATGCAGGCACATAATGAATTATCCGACTTGAAACGGCAACTGCACTGACCCGAGCCGGGAGCGGTGCGAGACTGGCCCGGGTTTGCTCCGGGCCGGCTTGCCATTCGTCAGCCGGGGTGATGTGGTTATCACCCCGGTCATGTCTGACTGCTGCAGTCTGGTATCTTCAGTAAAACTGCAGCAAGACTGTCATGTGATTGCTTGACAGCTGTTTAAGCGGCGTGCGACTTCACATCGCCACGGCGGCGCTGTACGTATTCTTCCACTTGCCGGGTCAGCGCATCGAAGCTGTCGCGTACTGCGACATACGCATCTTCATTGGCGGTATGGTGACCGTCAACCACCAGTTCAGTGCCTGGGGCTGTGACATCGATCCGCGCCCGAAACAATTTGTTTTTTGCCTCGGCTTCCACCGACACCTGGCAGCTCACCAGGTCGCTGCAAACTTTCTCAAGTTTGGCAACACGTTTGCGGATTTCTGCCTCGATGGCTTCGGATGGAGGGATGTCTCTGAATACAATCTGTAGAGTATTTTGCATGGCGTCTGAAAGAGGAATGAGTTGCTAAAAAATCGACTGCTATTAAATCTTACACCAAATAAATTATTCGACCTATTTCTAAAACAAGGTCGCCTGCGGTTTTCTGTGCCATGCAGTCTGGCCGGCAATCATGAGAAAATACCGGTAAATGGTTTTCTGTTTCGAACTCCGGGGCTATTGTCCGCTCCTCTCCACTCCTGTCTAATGCTGCATTTCCTTACCTCCCTGTTTGGCAGATTGCGTGCCGCGTCCGTGCCTGGAGCACCGGGCGTGGCATGCTTTCATTGCGGCGACCGGGTCAAGCTGCGGCATGCGGTGACGGTGCAGTTTGACGGCGCACCCAGGCTGGTTTGCTGTCATGGATGCGCTGCCATCCTGAATACGGTGGAGCAGATGGGCATGCAGCAGCAGTACCGCGAACAAAAAAATACAGGCAACCAGGCGCCATGAAAAACCAACTGATCGCGGCCGAGCCGATCAAGTCCGCCAACCAGCCGGCAGCGGAGCAGGGATTGTCCCGTGACAAATTGGCAATCGGCGGCATGCGCTGCGCCGCCTGTTCCCAGATCATCGAATACCGGATGCGGCACATGCCCGGGATCGAAAGCTTTCAGATCAATGCCGCCAGCCATCGTGCCGAGGTGCGCTGGAACCCCGACAAAATCGGTTTGCGCGACATTGTCGAGTCGATTTCCGAACTGGGTTACAGTGCCTTGCCGGCCGGTGAGAAGGATACCCGCGCCGAGCACCAGAACAAGCTGGACTGGTGGCGGCTGTTTATTGCGGGCTTTGCAATGATGCAAGTGATGATGTATGCCTTTCCGGCTTACCTGCAACCGGTGCCGCAGATCGATGGCGATCTGACGCCGGATATTGACCGCCTGCTGAAAATCGCCAGCATGGTGCTGACGGTGCCGGTGGTGTTTTTTTCATCCACCCCCTTTTTCAAGTCGGCCTGGCGTTCAATCCGGCTTCGCCGCATCGGCATGGATGTGCCGGTATCGATCGGCATCATCGTCACCTTCATGGCCAGTGTCTGGGCCACCTATCGCGGCGGCCCGGTCTACTATGATTCGCTGATCATGTTCGTGCTGCTGTTGCTGGGGGCGCGCATGATCGAGGCGCGGGTGCATCGCAAGAGCATGGCCGCGTTGAATGCATTGACCGAGCTGGTGCCGCTGACGGCGCAGCGACTGACCGACTATCCGGCCAGCCGGCATGTCGAATTGGTGCCGGCGGCCAGCCTGCAGGTGGGCGACCGTCTGCTGATTGCGCCCGGCGCGCAGATCCCGGTGGATGGCAGTGTTCTGGAAGGGCGCAGCGAGTGCGATGAAGCGCTGATGACCGGCGAATCGCAACCGGTCCAGAAAGACGTCGGCGCGCCTCTGGTGGGTGGCGCGCTGAATCTGTCCGGGCAACTGGTGATGCTGGCTGAACGGGTGGGGGACGCCACCCAGCTGTCGGCACTGGTGCAGAAAATGGAAGCCGCCGCCAATGAAAAGCCGCCGCTGGTGGAGCTGGCAGATCGTCACGCCAGTATGTTCATGACTTTGATCCTGGTGATTGCGTTGCTGGCGGCGATCGTCTGGTGGCAAATTGATCCGTCGCGCGCGGTCTGGATCGCGGTGACCGTGATGGTGATTACCTGCCCGTGCGCCCTGTCTCTGGCAACGCCGAGCGTCATGTCGGGCGCGATCGGCCAGCTGGCCCGAACCGGGGTGCTGGTTGCGCGTGGCCGCGCCATCGAGACGCTGGCGCGCGCCACCCATTTCGTGTTTGACAAGACGGGTACCCTGACTGAAGGACGGCTGCAGCTGGCCGACATGCTGATCCTGCGGCCAGGTATCGAGCGCGCCCAATTACTGAACATGACGGCGGCGATCGCCGCCTCGTCGATGCATCCGGTATCGAAAGCGCTGGCCAAGGCGACCGCAGCCGGCGGCACATTCGGGATACTGCCGCAGTATGCAGCGGTTCGGGAAGTCGCCGGCCAGGGTGTTGAGGCGCGCGACGGCGAACGCTGTTACCGGCTCGGCAATACCGCATTCGTGCAGGAATTGCATGGGCAGGCGCTGCAGATGCCGGACGGTTTTGCCAACAAGACCGTATCGGCGCTGGGCGACGATCACGGCTGGATTGCGCTGTTTGCCCTGCATGACGAAATCCGGCCGGGTGCTGCGGAATGCATCGCCTTCTTGCGCGGACAGGGCAAGCAGGTGTGGCTGTTATCCGGCGACCGGCAGGATGTGGTGGCGAAGGTCGGGCAAGAATTAAAGATCGATACCGCACATGGCGAGCTACGCCCGGAACAAAAGCATGACATGGTGCGCGCGCTGCAGCAGCAGGGTGCAGTGGTGGCCATGATCGGCGACGGCATGAATGACGGGCCGGTGCTGTCGCTGGCCGATGTATCAATTGCAATGGGACAGGGAGCGCCGATTGCCCAGGTGCGAAGCGACCTGGTACTGCTGTCGAACCGCCTGCAGGATTTTCAAGCCGCAGTGTCGATCACCGGCCGGGCACTGGCATTGATTCGGCAAAACCTGGGCTGGGCGCTGCTGTACAACCTGATTGCGGTGCCGGCCGCCGTGTCTGGCATACTGGCGCCATGGCATGCCGCGATCGGCATGTCGGTCAGTTCCCTGGTGGTGGTGCTCAATTCACTACGGATTGTTGGGCAGCGTGCGCTGCCGCCGCAAGCCAATGCAGTGGCGATGCTGCCATTGACCAGTGCGCCCGGTGCGCAGCCCTGATTCATCGAACATTCATACAATAATTTGTTGCGGAAGCTGGTTGAAATCGCATGGAAATTCTTTACTTGCTGGTGCCCTTGAGCGTCGTTCTGGTGTTTGCGATCGGCGGCCTGTTTTGGTGGGCACTGAATCATCGCCAGTTCGACGATCTCGACGAAGCCGGCGAACGCATTCTCGACGACACCGACAAGTCGGAAAAATAAGCCACGCGCTCCGCCACGAGCAGCGGTGCTGCAATTACGCATGGCATGACATTGCCTGACTGATAATCGATTTCAGCCGACGATGCCGACCGAGCAGTCGCGCTAGCAAATGCACATCGTCATTTTCACCACAGCCAAGCGCAATTCCGTAGCATGGTTCCGGGTGAAATAGTTGCAAAAAAGAAAATTCGCTTGATCTGAATCAAGTGCGTGCGCAGGGTGGTCCGTTAGAGTGGCGCCAGGAAACCACTCAAGAGCCACTCACATGAACCAAGCGCTTTCTCTGAATTACAACTACAAGGTAGTCCGTCAATTGTCCATCATGGCCGTCGTCTGGGGCGTGGTGGGCATGCTGGTGGGCGTCTTCATCGCCGCCCAGCTCGCCTGGCCGGAACTGAACTTCAATATTCCCTGGCTCAGTTATGGCCGGTTACGACCGCTGCATACCAATGCGGTGATTTTTGCATTCGGCGGCTGTGCACTGATGGCGACTTCCTTTTACGTCGTCCAGCGTACTTCCAATGTCCGGCTGTTTTCGGACGGGCTGGCGGCATTCGTGTTCTGGGGCTGGCAACTGGTGATCGTAGGTGCTGCCATTTCGCTGCCGCTGGGTTATACCCAGGGCAAGGAATATGCGGAACTGGAATGGCCGATCGATATCCTGATTGCGCTGGTCTGGGTCGCGTATGCGATCGTTTTCTTCGGCACGCTGGTCAAGCGCAAGGTGGCGCACATTTATGTGGCTAACTGGTTTTTTGGCGCCTTCATCGCGACCGTCGCCGTACTGCACATCGTCAACAGCGCGGCGATTCCGGTGGAATTCATGAAGTCCTATTCCGCCTATGCCGGCGTGCAGGATGCGATGATCCAGTGGTGGTACGGCCATAACGCGGTCGGCTTTTTCCTGACAGCGGGCTTTCTGGGCATGATGTATTACTTCATTCCGAAGCAGGTCGGGCGCCCGATTTATTCCTATCGTCTGTCGATCGTGCACTTCTGGGCACTGATCTTCACCTACATGTGGGCCGGCCCGCACCATCTGCACTACACCGCGCTGCCGGACTGGGCGCAATCGGTCGGCATGGCGTTTTCACTGATCCTGCTGGCGCCGAGCTGGGGCGGCATGATCAACGGCATGATGACCATGTCCGGCGCCTGGAACAAGCTGCGCTCGGACCCGATCCTGCGCTTCCTGATCGTGTCGCTGTCGTTCTATGGCATGGCCACCTTCGAAGGTCCGATGATGTCGATCAAGACCGTCAATGCACTGTCGCATTACACCGACTGGACGGTGGGTCACGTTCATGCCGGCGCGCTCGGCTGGGTCGGTTTCATCACCATCGGCAGCCTGTATTACCTGATCCCGCGCCTGTTCGGCAAGACCGAGATGTATAGCAAGAACCTGATCGAAGTGCATTTCTGGGTCGCGACCATCGGCGTGGTGCTGTATATCGCCTCGATGTGGATTGCCGGCGTGATGCAGGGACTGATGTGGCGCGCGGTCAATTCCGACGGCACGCTGACCTACACCTTCGTGGAAAGCGTCAAGGCGACCTATCCGTACTACATCATCCGTTTCGCGGGCGGTCTGCTATACCTGGGCGGCATGCTGTGCATGGCCTACAACGTGGTCAAGACGATTGCCGGCGCGACCATCACCGAAGCAAAGATTCCAGCGATGAAACACGTTGCCGGCCATGCGGCTGTCGTAGCCTGATACAGCCAACGCCAACAGGAGAAGATTGAATGCGTAAATTTACCCACGAACTGATTGAAAAGAATGTCGGTTTGTTACTCGTGCTGGTGATTCTGACCATCAGTGTCGGTGGTCTGGTGGAAATCGTGCCACTGTTTTTCCAGAAGTCGACCACCCAGCCGGTGGAAGGCATGAAACCGTATTCGGCGCTGCAGCTGGCCGGACGCGATGTCTACTTGCGTGAAGGCTGCTACAACTGCCATTCGCAAATGATCCGGCCATTCCGTGCTGAAACTGAGCGTTATGGCCATTATTCGGTGCCAGGCGAATCGGTGTACGACCATCCATTCCAGTGGGGCAGCAAGCGCACCGGACCGGACCTGGCCCGCGTGGGCGGGCGCTACAGCGACGAGTGGCACCGGATTCACCTGCAAAATCCGCGTGACGTGGTGCCGGAGTCGAACATGCCGGCCTATTCCTGGCTGGCCAAGGCGACCATCGACCCGGCCGGCGCCGGACCAAGGATGCGCGCGATGAAGCGGGTCGGCGTGCCGTATTCCGAGGAAGAGATTGCCAGTGCGGCCGAACAGGTGAAGGGCAAGACCGAAGAAGATGCCCTGATTGCCTACCTGCAGATGCTGGGTACGGCTGTGAAGAACAAATACTGAGCCAGGCTGGAGGCGCCCAATGAATTTCACACTAATCAACATTATTTTCACGTTATTGAGCTTGACGGTATTCCTCGGGATCCTGTTCTGGGCCTACAGCGGCCACAACAAGGCGCACTTCGAAGAACTCGGTCGCATGCCGATCGATCACGATAACGTAACGACAGGAAATTGATCATGGCGGATTTTTTTAACAATGGATGGAGCGTCTATGTCATCGTGTTGACGCTGCTGAGCGTCTTTGCTTGCGGACTGCTGCTATGGTCGCAATCCAAGGTCAAGGTCAAGCTCGGTACCGATGGCAAGCCGCTGCCGGTGGAAACCACCGGTCATGTGTGGGATGAGGATTTGACGGAACATAACAATCCGTTGCCCGGCTGGTGGAGCACCCTGTTTTACCTGACCATCGTCTTTGCCATCGGCTATCTGATTCTGTATCCGGGTCTGGGCTCGATTCAGGGTGTGCTCGGCTGGAGCCAGGCCAAGACCTATGAGCAGGAAATGCAGGATGGCGAAAAGCAGTACGGTCCGATCTTCAACAAGTATCAGGCGATGGCGATTCCGGTGCTGGCGCAGGACAGCCAGGCACGGGAAATCGGCGCACGCCTGTTTCTCAATTCCTGTGCCCAGTGCCATGGTTCCGATGCCCAGGGCAGCAAGGGCTTTCCAAATCTGGCAGATGGCGACTGGCTGTATGGCGGCGACCCTGAGATCATCAAGACCTCGATCCGTGACGGCCGTCGTGGCATGATGCCGCCGATGGCTGCAGCCCTTGGCGGTGACGAAGATGTGCGCAATGTCGCCAACTATGTGCTGAGTCTGTCAGGTTCGAGTCATGACCCGATCAAGGCAGTGATGGGCAAAGCCAAGTTCGGCGCCTGCGCTGCCTGTCATGGTGCCGATGGCAAGGGCAGCACCGTGCTTGGCGCGCCGAATCTGACTGACAAAACCTGGTTGTATGGCGGTGGCATCAACAACGTGATGGAAGCCATCAACAAGGGTCGTGGCAACATGATGCCGGCGCATAAAGCCCTGATGTCCGAAGCCAAGATGCATTTGCTGGCTACGTATGTCTGGAGCCTGTCCAACAAACCGGCGGCGACCGCTGCAGGCTCGTCTGCTCAAAAGCAACTGGTGAGCAATCTGTCCAATGCAGCTGATGAGGCAAACAGAAAATAAGCGTTGCGTGACAGTCTGGCCAAGTATGCAGCGCCAGGCTGGCACCGCTTTTTTTCCTGGGCGGGATGCTCGATGAACTTTTAGTCGTGTCCGGTGGTAGCCGCCAAAATGGCCGCCACCGGAATGCAGGAAGAATGAATGGAAACCGCACCGCTAAAGCAATTTTCTCAACAAGAGATCGAACAGTCTCTTTTCGAGGTTCGCAAAAAGATTTATCCGCGCGCGTTGACAGGGTGGTTTGCCACCTGGCGCTGGGTGCTGGTGTGGGTTACCCAACTCATTTTTTACGGCGGTCCCTGGCTGACCTGGAATGACCGTCAGGCAGTGCTGTTCGATCTGGCATCGCGCAAATTCTATATTTTCGGGCTGGTGTTCTGGCCGCAGGATTTCATTTATCTGGCGGTGCTGCTGGTGATATCGGCACTGGCGCTGTTTTTGTTTACAGCGGTGGCAGGGCGCGTGTTCTGCGGTTACGCCTGCCCGCAAACGGTGTACACCGAAATTTTCATGTGGGTCGAACGCAAGATCGAGGGCGACCGCAGCGCCCGCATGCGCCTGGACCGCCAGCCACTGTCTGCACACAAGTTTTTCCTGAAGTCTTCCAAGCATCTGGTGTGGGGGGCGATCGCACTCTGGACCGGTTTTACCTTCGTCGGTTATTTCACGCCGATTCACATGTTAGTCGGCGAAGTGCAGAATTTGGCGCTCGGACCATGGGAGACGTTCTGGATCCTGTTCTACGGTTTTGCCACCTACGGCAATGCCGGCTGGATGCGCGAACAGGTTTGCAAGTACATGTGCCCGTATGCGCGATTCCAGAGCGCGATGTTCGACAAGGATACGCTGACCATCACCTACGACGCAGAACGTGGCGAGCCGCGCGGTCCGCGCAGCAAGAAAGCCGACCTGTCGACGCTGGGACTGGGATCATGTATCGACTGCAATATCTGCGTACAGGTCTGTCCGACCGGCATCGATATCCGCGACGGCCTGCAGTACGAATGCATCGGCTGCGCCGCCTGCATCGACGGCTGCAACCAGGTGATGGACAAGATGGGCTATCCGCGCGGCCTGATCCGCTATACCACCGAACATGCACTGGCAAATAAGCTCGACATACCCGCCATCTGGGGTCGCGTGTTGCGGGCCCGAACCCTGATCTATACCGGCGTGCTGGGATTGATTATCCTGGCGGCCGCACTGTCGCTGGCAATGCGCATGCCGCTGAAGGTTGACGTGATTCGCGACCGCAGCATGCCGCGTGTGACTGAAGATGGATCGATCGACAATGTCTATCGCCTGCAACTGATGAATACCGAAGAGCTGCCGCACCGCTACAGTGTCGTGGTCAAGGGCTTGAATGGTGCGGCAGTCGTATCGGACACCCATTTCGACGTGCCGGCAGCCAGCACCAAGGCAGTACCGGTACGGGTACGGGTCCCGGCCGGGGCCGCGCAGCCCGGATCGAACCGCATCACGTTCGTGGTGCAGGATCTGGAAAACAGGGATGTGGCCATTACTGAAAAAGCGGTATTTCTGATACCGCGCTAGGAGACATGCATGGAAGCGATATTCACCACCCACAAGACGAAAAGCAGCCGCTGGTATCAGGAACCCTGGGTCTGGCTGGTGCTGGGCGTTCCCATCATCGCCATCGTGTCCAGTATCTATCTGGCCACGCTCGCCTTCGACGGCGCCGACAAGGTGATCGCGCCGGATTATTACAAGCGCGGGCTGGCCATCAACAAGGATATCCGGCGCGACATCACGGCCCAGGAACGCCAGCTGGCGGCCGATTTCCAAGTCGATGCAGTCACGCAGGCGATTACGCTGCGCCTCGCAGGCAAGGGCGCGATGCCACCGAGCCTGTCGCTCGATATTTTTCGGGCGGTCGGCAATGGTGCCGAGGAGATCGTGCTGAAAGCCACGCTGGTCGAGGCAGGACCCGGCCTGTATCGCGGCAAGCTGCCGCTTGCTGACGAGCGCAAAGGCGCTGAGCCGGCATTGTGGCAGGTGAACCTGGAAGCAAGCGACTGGCGCCTGTCCTCGGGCTGGTATGGCTTGATCCACGACCCGGTAGCCCTCAAGGCCAACCGGTGAGCAGTGTCAGTCAGGAGAGTAATGTGGATAACAACAGGCTTGCCGTCAAAATCAACCGTCTGCCGCAGATCGTCATGGCCGTTTTCTGGCCCTCGTTCCTGATGGCGTGCGTGACCAGCGGTCTGCTGTTTAGCTTGGTCGATCCGGAAGAACTGGTTTTGCTTGACAATAAAATTCAACTGAGTTCGCTGGGCATGTACACGATCGGCTTTTTCCTGTTCTGGTTTTTAGGGGCGATCGCCAGCAGCCTGACTGCCTTGCTACTGATAGAAAATGATTAATCCATGAGCGCGTTAATGTCATGACTGCTGCAGCGTCATCGATTTTCGTGTCGGAAGAATTGATCCGGCGCTTTGATACGTCCGGGCCGCGCTACACGTCTTACCCGACGGCCGACCGCTTTCATGGCGACTTCGATGCCCGCGCCTACGTCCGGCAGCTGGAGCTGCGAAAGCAGTATTCTGCCGAGGCGCCATTGTCGGTCTACGTGCATCTGCCTTTTTGCGCATCACTGTGCTATTACTGCGCATGCAACAAGGTGATTACCAAGGACCGCAGCCAGTCGGTCAAGTACCTGGCTTATCTGGAAAAGGAAATGGAACTGGTGTCGGCGCACCTCGATAGCGACCGGCATACGGTGCAGCTGCACCTGGGCGGCGGTACCCCGACATTTCTTGATGACGCGGAATTGCACAAGCTGATGCTGTTGCTGCGCACTTACTTCGATTTTTCCGACGATGCCGAATTGAGCATCGAGATCGATCCGCGTACCGTCACGCCCGACACCATGGCGTTTCTGGCGCAACTCGGGTTCAATCGTACCAGTCTTGGCGTGCAGGATTTCGACCCGGCCGTGCAGCAGGCGGTGCACCGGATCCAGCCGCTGGCCATGGTCGAGACAGCGATGGCGTCCACCCGTAGCGCCGGCTTCGATTCGGTCAACTTCGATCTGATCTACGGCCTGCCCAGGCAAACGCTGGCAAGCTTCGGCAATACGCTCGATCAAGTGGTGCGGCTGTCACCGGACCGGATTGCGCTGTACAACTATGCTCATCTGCCCATGCGCTTTAGCGCACAGCGCCGCATTGTCGAAGCAGAATTGCCATCGGCCGAAGAGCGCCTGAAAATCTTCATGCTATCAACGCAGCGCCTGCTCGATGCCGGCTATGTGTATATCGGGCTGGATCATTTCGCCAAGCCGGGCGACGAGTTGGCGCGTGCCAGGCTGGATCATTCGCTGCACCGCAATTTCCAGGGCTATACCACGCGCGCCGCATGCGACCTGATCGGTCTTGGCCTTTCGTCGATCGGCAAGGTCGGGAATGCCTATAGCCAGGCGGCGCGTACCCTGGATGCCTATTATTCCGAGCTCGATGCCGGCTGCCTGCCGATTGAAAAAGGTTTTGTGCTGGCACCGGACGATATCGTGCGCCGCGCCGTCATCATGGATTTGATGTGTAGCGGGCCGCTCGATTTCACGGCAGTCGGGCAGCAGTATGGGATTGATTTTTGCAAGTACTTTGCCAAGGAACTGGCGGAGTTGCAGCATTATGAAAGTGCCGGCTTGATCGAGATCGGCCGCTCGCAGTTGACCGTCACACCGAGAGGGCGCCTGTTCGTGCGCGCCATCGGCATGGTGTTCGACAAATACCTCGCCGAGCCCAGTGCCGCGCGCTACTCGAACCTGATCTGACTGACAATGCTGACCTTTCCGCTCATCGCTGCAGTCGCTTCCGCCGGAGTCCTGGGCGGCATTCATTGCGCGGGCATGTGCGGTGGCATGGCCACCATGCTCAGTTCAGTGGCGAAACGTGGCCATCGCATTATTCCGATCGTGCCAGCCCACGCAGCCGCGTCGTCGGCCGGTGCGGTCAATGGTTGGCGCACGTCGGCACTGCTGCATGCCGGCAGAATTTTCACCTATGGCTTGATGGGGGCTGTGGTCGGCCTGCTGGGCGGTGCCGGTTTAATGTTAAAGCCGATCATGCCGGTGCATACGATCCTGTTTGTGATCGGCAACCTTGCGCTGATCTGGCTGGGGGTGCGTCTCGCCGGCTATGCGCCGCTGCATGCGCCATTGGCCCGGCTGGGCAGCCGGCTTGCAGCCGGATTGCCACCACAATTTTCCCTGGCGACCCACACCCGGCGCCATCCTTTCATTGCCGGCATGGCCTGGGGGTGCCTGCCATGCGGACTCTTGTATGGCGTATTGCCATTTGCATTGTTATCGGGCGCGCCTTGGTCCGGCGCGGCACTGATGGTGATCTTCGGCTTGACTACCTTGCCTTATCTGCTGCTGGCGCAGGGAACTGCGCAATGGTTGCGTCATCGGCGCGTGCCCTTCATCCTGAAAGGAGCCGGGGCGCTGGCATTGGTCAGCTTCGGCCTGTACGGTCTATGGCATGTCAATGCAGCGCAGTTGCCTTCATTCCTCTGCATTACGCCGGTCCATTGAGCATCTGACTGCGCAACATACCATGGCGCGTTATGCCTGCGCGACAGCGCCGTTGGCCTGGAAAATGACGCGCAGCATCGATTCTGAATCTAGGAAAAATACTGCGGTTCCAGCACCAGCGGATTGCCCGACTCGCCTGCGCTGACTAGGCGACGCGCGACCCAATGAATATGATCTTCGTATTCCCAGAAAATTTCCTTCAGCTGCAACGCATCGTCATCTGACGGGCAGAGCGATTTGAGCGCATCGGGGGTAATCAGGCATTTGTGGTTGCTCACGCCGACCGTTACGGTAAATGCGATACCGTCCTGTCGGGAAGTGCTACTTACATGGGTATTGCTCATTGCAATCTCCTATGTCACTCGTCTACTAGGGGATGATGATAAGGTTGCAATTTCAGAAACCTTTGCGCGAAATCAAACACCATCAATTGTTTCGCGGCTGTTCGCCTCCTACACACAGTTTATTTACGCCATGCCGGTCAAAAGGCCAGTTTTGCAAAAAAAGCCATAAATAGAGTTTGTGGCAATAATAATAATAAACTTTTATAAAGCGGTAAAAGATCCGTTGCCTATTCTCTTGGTTGCCAATGCATGATAAATTTTACTTGTAAGCAATAATATGGCTCAGCTAACTATTCCGATTCTCATCTTTTTCAGGATGCACGATGCTATTCATCAAAACGACCCGCACCACGATTGCTCCCCATGTTTATGCGGTTGATGTGGCAGCCAAGCCACCTGGAAAGACCTTTGATGTTTTTTTAGCGGTCGACGGCGACCAGCAACCGGATGAATTTTTGGCTGCAATAGAAAGTTTGGGTTTTACGAAAGCGAAGGCAGCGCCCTATACCCATAACGAAGGAAAGAAAGTCATGGATTTACACTATCGTAAAGCTGGCACCGATATTTTCCAGGGATGGAAGGATTGCGAGCGCGACAGTAATTTAAAAGATCTGGAACAGGTGTTTGCCGGCATCGGCATTCAGTTGACGCCCCGCGTGATGAGCCTAGCGGAAGCGTTTTAATTAAAAGAAGTGCGTGCTTTAAAGCCGAAAATAAAATTATCGAATCGCAGGACGTAACATGCCGTAATCAATTGATGAGACATTATCAGCAGGTTGTCTCTTTGCTACGCTTATTTGTGCGTGCCCTGAAACAATCTTTCGTGCAAGAATTCTCCCAATCACCGAACCTTTGATATCATCGGGCGATTAAGTAGAAACTGCACCCTCGCAATATGTCCATTCAGTTTAATTCTTCCGCTGCCAATCCCTTGCTATCCGAACGGTTTCGGGCAGCCATGGATGTGTCCAGCGATGCGATGTTCTTGATCCATCCGGCCAGTATGGCATTTTTGGATGTGAACAACACCGCCTGCCGCCTGTTAGGTTATGCACGCGAAGAATTGTTGTCGATGGCGCCGATGATGTTGACCGGCCATCCACGCGAATATCACCAGCAACTGTATGACGAACTCATTGCCGGCAACCACCCGGCGGCGGCCACGCCCGTGACCTTGCACAGCAAGTCCGGCACGCCACTGACGCTGGAGATGCATTATCTTGCCGAATTATCGGAAGCGGGCTGGATGATCGTCGCAGTGGCACGCGACACCTCTGAAGTTCAGCGCGCCCGCATGATGATGGCCCAAGCCAATGTTGACTTGGCCCGGCTATCGGTAGAGCTGCAAATGGCCCGCGAGGAAGAGCGCAGCAGCCTGGCTAACAGATTACACGGCGACCTTGGCCAGTTACTGGCGGCGCTGCGCATCAATTTGAGCTTGCTCCAACAGCGATTTCCTGAGATCAACGACTGCGCCCAAGCGCTGGCTGGCATGGATAAGCTGGTGGCATCGTCGATTGCGTCATTGCGCAGTATTTCCGCCGAACTGCGCCCGAAAGGGGTCGTTGAAGGGGAGCTGCAGCAAGGTTTGATCGCGTTGCAAGAACAGGCAGCTGAACGCTTCAGTCTGAACAGTCAGTTGCAGGCCGATGCGGCGGATTTGCTGCTGGATGAATCCCGCAGCACGATGGTTTACCGACTGGTTCAGGAATTACTTACCGATGTGTTGCCGCAGGCAGACGCGCGCAACGTCGAGATTGAATTCAAGCAGCAGGCAGATGCTCTTCAGCTTAGCGTTCGAAGTGACGGCACACGTGCCGCATTGGCTGATGCGCATGATCCATGCTACCGGTTGGCCAGCTTATGTGAGCGGGTGCGTTTGATGCAAGGAACAATTGGAGTCGCATCGGAAGGTGCCGCTACCAGAATCGTTATTCTTTTACCAAACGAATAAAAAATAATGCAGTAAAGGGCATTTTGCTTGGCAGCTTGCGTACATTGCTGAAGAGCCGCTTGCAATATCGCCCGGCCGCATGTTTTATCTTTGACATGTTGCCAGCCTGCGTTGAACTCGGGCGATATTGCGGCAATTTTGTGGAATCATCAAGGTTTTGAGCGTCTGGTGCGTTATCGTGAAATTGCTCTTGGAAGGGGCATTGGTAATTCATTGGCCTGCAGCGCGCACGCATTGCAGGCTTTTTATTGCCTTGAATTGTATGCCAGTTCCGACGTATGCCAGGGCGGGAGTATGTGCAACAATGTCATGCATTGGCCACGGCTTGTGGCCTACCAAAGGAACAACTTAGGGAGGCATGATGTATCTGGATCATCCGAAAATTTCCGCGACCAACCAAGATATCGAAGCTGACCGCATTGAACGGTTAAATCGGATCTATGGCTATGCGGTCGGTGTTGCGGATCAGATGGGCAACCCCGGCTTCATCAAAAAATTATCCCGACTGCATGATCACAAAGGCACATTGATGGTTGCCTGGTTCATGGCGCCTACCGATGAAGAAAAGACTTATTTCGTCAAAGCCTGGCAAAGTCTGGTCGGTGACCGCTCTGTCAATGTGGCGCATGAACTTGAGGCGTCTGCAGAATAGCTGTGTAATTGCTCCTGTCGAGCAGGGCTATTTGGGTTTGGCAATTTATAGCAGCTTACTTAAACGGATTATTCACCTTGTCCGGGGGGCGAATCGTAATTTGATCCGGCAAGGTTTCGGCTTCCAGCGCGGCGACAGCGGCATCGACTACCTCCTTCAGTGAGCGTGCAGCTTTCAATCCAGCCTTGTCGCGGGTAATTTGCAACGTGCCATACAGTTCAATGCGGTCGATCCTGTTTTCAATCGTCATCGCATCGAGCATCAGCGAGGTTGCTTCTTCCTTGAAGGGCTTAAAAGGGCGCATAACAATTACCTCAAATTATTCCAGTCGGTCAGCCGGCAAGGTTTTTACCGGCGGCGCCGGTATTGATAGGGTTGCGGGCGGGGCAGCGCCATGCCGGCAGTCTTGATGCTGGGTTCGAGCTTCGGAAATAAATTGATCCCAAGCCGGCTTTCAAGTGCGCTGATGGTGATCGTCTGATATTCCCATTCAGCGCCATTAACGGCAACATAGGCGCCCGCTTCATTCCGGGACGGGTCGTATATCGCCTTGAAGATATGGGAAGGTACCAGTACCCGTCCATTAAGCCGCCTCAGCGATTGCCCTTCGAAAATCGGCCCGGTAATCACATACAGTTCGCCGCGCTGAAAAACCAGTTCGCGCGTGCTGTATTCGATGCCTTCCCACAATACCTGATTGTTTCTCGGGTGTTGCGGAACGATATTTGCCAAAGAAAAGCTTTCAAATTGCGCTTGATCGGTAGCCATGTCGGCGGATGGACTCAGGTGGCCCCGATCAAAACCCGAGCGCGCGTAATCTTCCAGTTCTGCCCGGTGCCAGAATGGCAGCCGTTGTTCTTCATGATAGGCATTGCGGCGCGCAACCATTTTCGCTTGCCCGAGTCGCGCCGCAGTTAGATGTTCGGCCGACCAGAGAGGTGTACGCGAGACGCCGGAATGCATCACCGCATAAGCTTCAAAACAAAGCGGTATGGTTTTCTCCGCCACCTTCTCAGCCACGATCTGGGGCCCGCCACCCTCGGCAAAATGAGCTGGACAATCAAGATGGGAGCTTGGTTGAATGAAAGCAAGTAGGCCGAGCAGCAGTGCAGAAACGGTCGTCAAGATAGCAATAACATTATATTGTTTTACATTAATTTAATCGGTGCGATACCGGCAATTCCATCGCCCGCTATGCAGGCATCACAAATAATCTTATGATCAGCCGGCATCCGATTGCCAAAGGATGCCCGGTCGAAAGTTTGAGCCTATGAGCCAAGTCAATAAATTATGCATTGTTTAGCCGCATGCCGCGTAATGCACACTGTTTTTTTGAATCGGGGGAGGTCAGGCAAAGTTCACGGTATGCATCTGAATGACGAGCATCACATTTGCGGAATCGCAAATGAAGCGTTGGCAACTTGAGTAACATAGCAACTGATCTTTGAATACACTCCCCCTGGAGTTGTTTTTACCCGGGTTGCGCAAGCAACCCGGGTTTTTTTACGCCGGCAAGATTGGCATGAATATACCTCATTCCATCTACCTCCTTTTTTTACCGCAGGCTGTCGTGACTGTGCGAAGTTCCATTGATGGTCTTGGCACTGCATGATCGAGTGAAGCCGCTGCGGTTGTCCCTGGCACAGATACAGATTGTTTCAATAGTTACCATGCAACATCTGGTCAGCGTCGTTCCAAACGCATTAAATAGTGGCAGCAGTTTACAAAGAATTTTGCAGCGCCTAGCAGGCGCCGGCCAAATTTATCCAGATGTCACTTGAAAAATTGGCAACACACTATTTTGTGCATTGCACGATCCAGAAAGAAGGACAACATGTCAATTCAAACCAGTTTCATTCTCGGACTGCTTGGCTTGAGTGCCGTATCGCTTGGCCAGGCAGCCGAGTTCGAGGATTTCGCGCGGGTAGTGAATGTGGTGCCGCAAGTCGAGCAGGTCAATCAGCCGCGCCAGCAATGCTGGATGGAACAGGTGCCGGTGCAGCAACGCCAGCAGCGCGGCATCGGCGGCGCCATTGTCGGCGGACTTGCAGGCGGCGTGCTCGGCAGTCAGATCGGAGGCGGGTCTGGCCGTACCGCTGCGGCGGCGGTGGGAGCGGTGACCGGCGCCATCGTCGGCGACCGGATGGAAAATGATCAGCAGGCGATGGCCGCCAATCAGTCGGTGCAGCGCTGCCAAATGGTCGACCAATGGGAAACCCGCAACAATGGATATGCGGTGACCTATGAATACCGGGGACATACCGTTACCAGCATTTTGCCGTACGAGCCGGGCAACCGGATTCCGGTGCGGGTATCGGTGACGCCGCGCCTGTAGAAGTTGGTAAAGTAGCGGGCGTTGGACAAGCTTCGGTAACCGCCAAAATCAGGCTGATTTTCCTTTTCTATCAAGGTATTAGACTTCGCAGCCAAGAGCCGGTAGACTTTAGCCCTTTTTCGCAAGGTCTCCTCATGGCCACTGAATCCAATCCGCCATCGACAGACGCGCCCGATGTGAATCCGGCAGAGCCGCGCAATGTGCCAAGCGAGCAGATTGCGCGCGAGGTCGCACGCCGCCGTACCTTTGGCATCATTTCCCACCCGGATGCGGGTAAAACCACGCTGACCGAGAAATTGCTGCTGTTTTCGGGTGCAATCCAGTTGGCTGGCACCGTGAAAGCGCGCAAAAGCGGCCGGCATGCGACGTCGGACTGGATGGAAATCGAAAAGCAGCGCGGCATTTCGGTCGCCAGCTCGGTCATGCAGTTTGAATACCGCGACCATGTGGTCAATCTGCTCGACACCCCGGGCCACCAGGATTTTTCGGAAGATACCTATCGCGTGCTGACCGCGGTCGATTCGGCCTTGATGGCGATCGACGCGGCCAAGGGCGTCGAAGAGCAAACCATCAAGTTGCTCAATGTCTGCCGGATGCGCAATACACCGATCCTGACCTTCATGAACAAGATGGACCGCGAAACCCGCGATCCGCTGGAATTGCTTGATGAAGTCGAATCGGTATTGAAAATCGAGTGCGCGCCCGTGACGTGGCCGATCGGCATGGGCAAGAGCTTTCGCGGCGTCTATCATTTGCTGCGCGATGAGATCCTGTTGTTTGCTGCCGGCAGCGAGCGCGCCGACCAGACATTTGAAGTCGTCAAGGGCATCGACAACCCACGCCTGGCGCAGATGTTCCCATTGGAAATCGAACAGTTGAAAATGGAAGTCGAGCTGGTGCATGGCGCCTCGCATGCATTCGATCTGGATGCCTATCTGGCCGGCACCCAGACCCCGGTATTTTTCGGCTCCGCCATCAACAATTTCGGTGTGCGCGAAATTCTTGATGCCTTGCTGGAATGGGCACCAGCGCCACGGCCGCGCGATGCGACCGTGCGCACGGTCGAGCCGAAAGAAACGCCATTTTCCGGATTCGTGTTCAAGATCCAGGCCAATATGGATCCTGCGCATCGGGACCGGATTGCGTTTTTACGGGTTTGTTCCGGGCATTTTGAGCGCGGCATGAAAATCAAGCATTTGCGCCTGAACCGTGAAGTGAAGGTATCGAATGTGGTCACTTTCATGGCATCGAGCCGTGAGCAAGTCGAGGAAGCCTATGCCGGCGATATTATCGGCTTGCCCAATCACGGCAATATGCAGATCGGCGACAGCTTTTCCGAAGGTGAATTATTGCAATTCACCGGGATTCCGTATTTTGCCCCTGATTTTTTCCGCTCGGTGCGGATCCGCAACCCGTTGAAGATCAAGCAACTTCACAAAGGCTTGCAGCAATTGGGTGAAGAAGGGGCAGTACAGGTTTTCAAGCCGGTGCACAGTGGCGATCTGGTATTGGGCGCTGTCGGCGTATTGCAATTCGAAGTGGTGGCAAGCCGTTTGCTGAATGAATACGGGGTCGATGCGGTCTTCGAGGGCACCAGCATTAGCAGCGCGCGCTGGATCACCAGTGATGACAAACGGGTACTGGCTGATTTTGAAAAGTCTGTTGCCGGCAATAATGTTGCTTACGATGCTGCCGGAAATATGGCCTATCTGGCCACCTCGAACGTGAATCTGCGGCATACGCAGGAGCGCTGGCCACAACTGACTTTTCATGCGACCCGTGAACACGCGGTAAAGCTGGAATAATCTGCCTGGCTACTGAACTCTTTCCTTTTCAGCATGACTAACAATGGCACATTTTTAATGTGCCATTTTTTATTCGCCATCAATAATTGCCAGCTTTTGCATGGAATTTGGATGGAAATACCCACTTTTCAATGATTTTGAATCTTGTCTCAACCTTGGAGGGGTTTGCGAATTATCAAATCGACGGCGGGTACTTATTTCTATACTTTTTACACGATTGAAAAACCAGTCGGGTGTAAATTTTATTATTAAAAAAACAAGAGACTTGGTAATGCATCGTGATTACCGATATTTGTAGCAAGTGGACAAGGAGCCAATATGTTGACTACCACTTATTCTTTGGTTGCATTAACGGCCGAACAAAAAAATTCTCGCAGTATTTTGTCAAAGCTGCAGGCACAGATTCATGGCATTTTGCACGATTTGAAAAGCATGAATCGGACTTGTGTTGAAACCGCCTTACATAAACTGGAACAATTCGAGGAATATTGCCACAAAAGGAAAGTGGAAATTTATGTGATTCCCGCAGTTCGTCAGACGACGCGCGAGGCTGATCCGATATTGGCTGAACTGGACTCGCTCAGTTCGCATGGCTTGCACATTCTGCGTCATTTGCACGATCAGCTGCGTCATGCATTTGACCAGGGCTTGGTCGAAGTAAAAAAAGTATGTTCTGCGATGGAATCCTATTGCCATCATTTATTGAAACGCTTGGAAAAAGAAGAAGACGAGCTTTTGCCGTTACTCAAGAGTTTGTTGCCAACGGAGCAGTGGTTTGACATTGCTGCCAAATTTTTGTCGGAAGATGCAAAGCGCAAACAACAGAATTTATCCTTCATCTAGACTTGGAGCATAGTCAGCCTGCGTGGTTGCCGCTTTATTCGCTAGTAAAAAAACGGTGTGTCCATCACGCCGTTTTTTTTTTGCCTGTGTCCGCTCAGCAGACAAAGGTGAAACATTGGCCACCCATCGCCCGTTCCGGACTTGCATGGGAAAAGAAGCCAGAAAGAGGAATGGGACTGCCAGAATTGTTATGACATGCAACAAATCCTTCTTGCACGGCGGTCCGTTTATTGGCATGGTGTGGGCACGATCTTGACATTGTCTATCCCTATTCATGCCAAAAATTTTTACATTCACCGGATTTTCTCTGCGTGATCTGATTGTCACTGCCGGACCGGCGACCTTGCTGATTGTGAGCGTTTGCCTGTTTGCCTATTGGCTTATCGATCCTTCTCCGCCTAAAAAAGTCGTGATTTCTACCGGCCAGGAAAACAGCGCCTATGCAGAATTTGGCAAAAAATACGCCGATACGCTGGCAAAGCACAAGATTTCAGTACGCCTGGCACCTTCGCTCGGCTCGCAGGAAAACCTGACCCGACTCAACGATGGTGTATCAGGGATCGATATCGCTTTTGTGCAAAGCGGATCAACTGCACAAGATGAAGCTGAACGGCAAGGCTTGCTGTCTCTGGGCAGCCTGTTTACCGAACCGGTCTGGATCTTTTTGCGTGACGGGAAAAAAATCGTCGAATTGAAGCAGTTGAAGGGTTTGGCGATCAATGTCGGACCGGAAGGCTCTGGCGTGCCGCAGTTATTTAAAAAATTGCTGGAAATAAACAATATCGAACCGACCGATTTACAACTGGGCGCACTGGAAAATACGCCGGCTACCGTGGCCTTGCTGGATAAGAAAATCGACGGGCTGGTATTCAGTTCGGCGCCGGATGCGCCACTGGTGCAGATGCTGTTGCAAACCCCCGGCATTCAACTGTTCGATTTCACCCAGGCTGAAGCGTATGCCAGGCGTCTGCCTTTTTTATCGCATGTGGTGCTGCCGCGCGGCATAGTCGATCTGGGGAAAAATCTGCCTGCCAAGGATTATCACTTGATTGCACCGACTGCCACACTCGTGGCGCGTGCCGACCTGCATCCCGCTCTGGTTGACTTGTTCGTGCAGGCTGCTGCCGATATCCATGGCAATGCCGGCTGGTTCCAAAAGCAAAATGAATTTCCTACTGCCCGCTATTCTGAAATACCGGTTGCGCGGGATGCAGAAAAATACTACACCAGCGGCCCGTCCTTTTTGCAGCATTACCTGCCGTTTTGGCTGGCAAATTTCTTCGAGCGGATGTGGGTGGTGATCGTCGCTGTCGGTGCGCTGGCTCTACCGCTGTCGCGTATCGTGCCGCCGCTGTATGTCTGGAAAGTGCGGTCGCGCGTCTATCGCTGGTACGGCAAGCTGCGGGCGGTCGAACAAGCCATCGAAGGCGTGCCGGCAGAACAGCGTGGCACGGTTTATCAACAGCAGCTCACGCGATTAAATGAAATCGAGGAAAAGGCAAACCATGTTTCGCTGCCGCTTTCCTTTGCGGAAGACCTGTATCGCCTGCGCAGTCATATCAATTTTGTCCGCAAACGCATCCTGTGGCTGCAGGCGCAATCCTGAAAGGCGTATCCGTAATTCAGGCGCCTGACCAGGGCAGACCTGCCTTGCACCAGCCTGACACCGTCTTGCGATGGCTTTCAGTATCCTTGTCGCCTTCAAACCCTTCGAGGATATCGTAGCAATGGCGGTAGCCGTTATCGGTGGCGAGTTTGGCAGCGTGCCGGGAACGTATGCCGGAGCGGCACAAAAACAGCAGCGTCGCATCCGCCGCTGCCGCTTGCAGCAACTGTTCCAGGAACGCTGGGTTGGGTGTGCCGCCCGGATAAAGACTCCATTGAACTGCCACATGCTGGCTCTCGGGAATCGCAACGCGACCGACCCAGTCGCGCTCGGCATTGGTGCGCACATCCACCAGTTTAATATTCGAATCGGATTGCAGCAGCGCATACGCTTCTTGCGGCGTAACGGCACCCGCATACGGTAAATGGCCGTCTTGAGCGCGCTCGTGGGCTGTCGACAGAATATCGGATACCGGGTTCATCGCTTAATCCATCCAGAAAAAAGATAGATTGATTATAGCTGTACCAGGCAAAAGCGGCGCCGGCACTGAGTAGTGCGCCAGTCGAGGGCGGTTAAGCAGTTGCGCGGCCCGCCGACAGTATTGCGTTGCGGTGTCGCCAATGCCCGCATGTATGCAAGCGGCGGGTCTGCCAGTGCCATGAGCGCCAGTTAGAATAGGGGATTGAATGACACCATCACCACCAGGACGCCGAAAAAAACGGCGCCAGAGCTTATGGGGTCGATAGCCTCTGCCCACCTGTATTTGGCGGTGACGGTAACCACGCTCTCAAACTGAATGCATGAAGCAAGCTTGTCCTGGTTGCAACCCGGCGGGGCTTGATGATCTGATTCATTTGCATGGCAGGACGCGTTGCAGCCTGATTTGTCCTGCCCGGGTATTGTTATTTTTGAAAGTCAACCCGGACGCGCCGGTCTGTTTAGACGTTTTGCGTAAAATCCCTAAACTGGTGCATTTTTAGCGGAAGCATCGATTTATTCACTTATTTGGTGCTCATAAAATATTTTGCATTAAATTAGTGCAAAATGGCGCCTCCAAAGAGATGCTGTTTATCGCCGGAAATACTTAATCTCCTCTGTTTCCGCGGGCAACGTGGCAACTGCAATTTGGTCCGGCTGGTGGCATAGAATCTGCTATCATTTCGGGCTGAGTTTTTGATCTTGCTCAAGCTTGTCGCGTTCGGCAATTGTTCGCATCCAGTCGGTACAAAATCAAACCAAAATTTCGTATTACTTCCGCTTATTTTAGGAGATTCGCATGGCAATGACGGCCGCAGAGGTCTTGAAGATGGCAAAAGACAACGAAGTCAAATTCGTTGATTTCCGCTTTGCTGATACACGGGGCAAGGAACAGCACGTCACCGTTCCTGTTTCGCATTTTGACATCGACAAATTCGAATCCGGTCATGCATTTGACGGTTCGTCGATCGCCGGCTGGAAAGGTATCGAAGCATCCGACATGCTGCTGATGCCGGATCCGAACACCGCCAACATCGATCCGTTCATGGAAGAGACCACGCTGTTCATGCAGTGTGACGTCATCGAGCCAGCCGACGGCAAAGGTTACGACCGTGACCCACGCTCGATCGCCAAGCGCGCCGAAGCCTATCTGAAATCCTCCGGCCTGGGCGATACCGCTTACTTTGGCCCGGAGCCGGAATTCTTCATTTTCGATAACGTGCGCTGGAAGATCGACATGTCCGGCTGCTTCGTCAAGATCGGCTCGGAAGAAGGCTCCTGGAGCACCGGCCGTGAACTCGAAGGCGGCAATACCGGCCATCGTCCGACTGTCAAGGGCGGCTATTTCCCGGTGCCACCAGTCGACAGCTTCCAGGACATGCGCTCGGAAATGAGCCTGATCCTCGAAGCCATGGGCATTCCGGTCGAAGTGCATCACCATGAAGTCGCCGGCGCCGGCCAGAACGAACTCGGCACCAAGTTCTCGACGCTGGTCGAGCGCGCCGACTGGACCCAGAACCTGAAATACGTGGTCTGGAATGTGGCGCATACCTATGGCAAGACTGCCACTTTCATGCCGAAGCCGATCGTTGGCGACAATGGTTCGGGCATGCACGTGCACCAGTCGGTCTGGAAAGATGGCAAGAACCTGTTCGCTGGCGACGGCTATGCCGGCCTGTCGGAATTCGCGCTGTTCTACATCGGCGGCATCATCAAGCATGCACGCGCGCTGAACGCGATCACCAACCCGGGCACCAATTCGTACAAGCGTCTGGTACCGCATTACGAAGCACCGGTCAAGCTGGCTTACTCGGCAAAGAACCGTTCGGCATCGATCCGCATTCCGCACGTGGCCAATCCGAAAGGCCGCCGTGTCGAAGCGCGCTTCCCGGATCCGCTGATGAACCCGTACCTGGGCTTTGCCGCCTTGCTGATGGCAGGTCTGGACGGCGTGCAGAACAAGATTCATCCGGGCGAAGCAGCGTCGAAAGATCTGTACCACTTGCCGCCGGAAGAAGACAAGCTGATTCCAACAGTTTGCTCGTCACTTGACCAGGCGCTTGAGTATCTGGACAAGGACCGCGAGTTCCTGACCCGTGGCGGCGTATTCAGCGACACCATGATCGATGCCTACATCGAACTGAAGATGCAGGAAGTCCAGCGCATGCGCATGACGACTCATCCAGTCGAGTTCGACATGTACTACTCGCTGTAAGCGAATCTGCTGAAGGTGTAATGAAGGGCGGGGGAAACCCCGCCCTTTTGTTTTATCATGCCGTTGTAATATGCGAGGAGTTGCAAAGGAATAATTGTATTCTGTCGGTTCTTATCCTAAACTGACATTCCGGACCAAAGGTTTCAAATAAGAAATATTATGAAATTCACAATATCAAGCTGTCTATTGCTGGCCGCCCTGAGCAGTACCGCGCAGGCGCAATCGGATGTTTATCTGTGCACGGACGACCGGGGCAACAAGGAATACAAGAATACCGGCGGCACCAAAGGCTGCAAGCGCGTCGAGCTGCCAGGCATTACCACCATTGAGGCGCCGCGTGCGCGTCCGAGCCCGCCCGTGGTACAGACCGCGTCGCTGAAGTCGCCTGCGCCGGAGGGGTTCCCGAGGGTCGATGGCAGTGCGCAAAAGGCGCGCGATACGGATCGCAGGCAGATTTTGCTGGATGAATTGAAGACGGAAGAGCAAAAGCTTGGCGCACTGAGGAAGGATTTCAATAACGGCGAGCCCGAACGCCAGGGCGAGGATCGCAATTCCCCGAAATATCAGGAGCGCACTGCGTTGTTGAAGGAAGATGTGAGTCGCACCGAAAAAAATGTCGAAGCGTTGAAGCGCGAAATCGCCAACCTGAGGTAGGTACAACCCTTGCATCAAGGAGGCCGCGTAATGCGGCCTTTTTTTTTAATATCTGTCTGTATATCTATATCGATTGGTGGACAGGCCCGAACCGAACCGTGCGCTGTTATCGATAAACCAGGACTGTGAAAGCGATCATGACTTCATTGGATGGGCTGGAACTGCTGGCGTCGGCAGTCATCATTCTGGATGCAGAAGACCGGATTGCCTACGCCAATCCCGCCGCCGAGCATTTGCTGGAAAGCTCGTTCAAGGCGCTGTCACAGCACAAATTCACCGAGCTTTTTCTGAATGGCGATCAGCTGACCAGCGTGTTCCGGCAGGCGACGGCCCATCAGTTCGCCGACAAGCGGCAAGACTTGTCTTTGCAGCGAAGCGGCCGCGAACCCTTGCATGTGCATTGCATCGTGACCGCCCTTGATCATGCCGATACGCCGATCCTGCTGGAGCTGCGGGAAAACGTGCAGCAGTTGAAACTCGACCGGGAAGAGCGCCTGCTCGATCAAAGCCAGGCCAACAAGGAGCTGATCCGCAATCTGGCCCATGAAATCAAGAACCCTCTGGGCGGCATCCGCGGCGCTGCCCAGTTGCTGGAGCTGGAACTGCCCGAGCGCCATGTGAAGGAATTGCGGGAGTACACGCAAGTGATCATCAAGGAGGCCGATCGCCTGCAAACGCTGGTCGACCGGCTGCTGGCGCCACACCGCCGGCCGCATATCGTCGGCGATGTCAATATCCATGAGGTATGTGAACGGGTACGCAGCCTGATCATGGCGGAATTCCCGGCGGGACTCACCATCAAACGCGATTACGACTTGTCGGTGCCGGAATTTCGCGGCGACAAGGAGCAGCTGATTCAGGCAGTATTGAATATTGCCCATAATGCCGCGCAAGCCCTGGCACCACGTATTGTGGCAGGCGAGGCGGAATTGACGCTGCAAACCCGAATCGCCCGCCAGGTGACCCTGGCCAAGGTTCGTTATCGATTGGCATTAGACTTGCATATCATCGACAATGGACCGGGTATCCCGCCTGAAATTCAGGATCGCATTTTTTATCCGCTGGTTTCGGGACGGGATGGCGGCAGCGGGCTGGGGTTGACCCTGGCGCAGACGTTCGTGCAGCAACATATGGGGGTGATCGAATGCCAAAGTCGCCCCGGCTGCACGGATTTCAGGATTTTGATCCCGCTGCCCTGATCCGGTGCACCGATCATGCATGTGACACACTGGGAAAATATGAAACCAATCTGGATTGTTGACGACGACGAATCGATTCGCTGGGTGCTGGAAAAGGCGCTTGCACGCGAGAATCTGGCAACCAGAAGCTTTTCGAATGCGCGCGAAGCGATGGATGCGCTGCAAACCAGTACGCCCCAGGTACTGGTGTCCGATATCCGCATGCCGGGTGAGTCGGGATTGGCGCTGCTGCAGGCGGTCAAGGCCATGCACCCGGGCCTGCCGGTCATCATCATCACCGCGTTTTCCGATCTGGATTCGGCTGTGGCGGCATTCCAGGGTGGCGCGTTCGAGTATCTGGCCAAGCCGTTCGATGTCGACAAAGCGGTGGAATTGATTCGCCGCGCGCTGGAAGAAAGCCTGCGTGAAACCAGCGTGGAACAAGCACAGGCGGAGACCCCGGAAATTCTCGGCCAGGCGCCGGCGATGCAGGACGTGTTTCGCGCCATTGGGCGACTGTCGCAGTCGAATGTCACGGTGCTGATTACCGGCGAATCCGGCTCGGGCAAGGAGCTGGTCGCGCGTGCGCTGCACAAGCATAGCCCGCGCGCCGCGCAGCCATTTATTGCGCTCAATACGGCTGCCATTCCGAAGGATTTGCTGGAATCCGAATTGTTCGGCCACGAGCGAGGCGCCTTCACCGGCGCGCAGGTGACGCGGCGCGGGCGTTTCGAGCAGGCTGAAAACGGCACGCTATTCCTGGACGAAATCGGAGACATGCCGTTCGATTTGCAAACCCGCCTGCTGCGCGTGTTATCGGATGGTCATTTCTATCGGGTCGGCGGTCATCAGCCGTTGAAAGCCAATGTGCGTGTGATCGCGGCGACCCATCAAAACCTGGAACACCGGGTCAAGGAAGGTTTGTTCCGGGAAGACTTGTATCATCGCCTGAATGTGATCCGCCTGCGGCTGCCGAGCCTGCGCGAGCGGCGCGAAGATATCCCCCTGTTGACACGCTTTTTCCTGGCCCAGAGTGCCAAGCAGCTCGGGGTAGAAGCCAAGCGCATGTCCGAACATTCCATGCAATTCCTGTCGGGCCTGGAATTGCCCGGCAACGTGCGTCAGCTGGAAAATCTGTGCAACTGGATCACCGTGATGGCGCCCGGGCAGACGGTCGAAATCAAGGATCTGCCGCAAGATCTGATCGATGAACAAGGCATGGCGCCAGTTGCCTTGCCGGTGTCATCAGTGGCCTTTCCAGCGTCGGTACAAAATGGTGCAAATGGTGCGTCGCCGGCCATCGATGCACTCAATGGAGGCACCTACCCGAATGGCGCGCCCCATTCTGTTGCGGGGGCCGCCGGCGGGTTCAGCCATGTCAGCGCCGACAAGGAAAGCTGGATTTCATTACTCGAGTCCGAAGCAGCGCAGATGCTGTCAGCCGGGCAGCCGGAAGTCATGGATGCGCTCGGTCGTCAGTTCGAGTCGGTATTGATCAAGGCGGCATTGAAGCATACCCATGGGCGCAAGAACGATGCGGCGGTCCGGCTTGGCATTGGGCGCAATACGATTACCCGCAAGATCCAGGAACTCGGCATCGCCGGTGCCAAGGATGATTAAACGTCGCCGTTCCCGCTAGGTAGAGATGGCCGCTCAGGCAGCGTGTGGCAGGCTGCGCAGTACTGGCTGGCTGACGGACCGACAGGCCAACATTTGGCCGGATCCGGGCGACATCATTTAATCAATCGCGATCGCAGTTCAGTCGGCTCCGGCGGCACTGATGCCGCTGGAACTGCCTTCGCTGTACATCCTGGCGCGGCCGGCCCCGGCCATCACGCGTGCCAGCTCTTCGGCTGTACGCATTGATGATTGCGCTTCATCGCGCTCCATGCTTTGCATGCCTTGGGCATCGCCAACCAGGGTTTTGCTGCCATTGCGGCGAATGATGATGCCTTGGCCGCGTGGCGGCATGTCGCCCGCCAGACTGCCAGTCTGTTGCGCTGTGCCATTGAGTTGGGCGACCTGGTCCTCACTTTGATGGCCTGGAAAGTCATCGTCGCGCTGGACCATTAATGGGCGGCGCGGGGGGCGAGGGAAGTGCGCCTTGATATCGATGTGGCGCTTCTTCAATGCGTCGCGGAAGAAGTCGCCGACCAGCAGAATCGCATTATGGCCGCCTTGCCCCCAGTAGCTGCTGCGCATGGTCACCCGCTGATCGTTGAATCCAACCCATGCGCCTGCCACCAGATTTGGATGCATCAGAATGAACCAGCCATCCGTATTGTTTTGCGATGTGCCGGTTTTGCCGGCGACATCGGCGACGATGCCGAACTGCTGTTTGATCTTTTGCCCGGTGCCCTGATTCACCACGCCGCGCAGCATGTCGATCAGCTCCAGCGACGACTGGGTCGACATGACCCGCTGGCCGGGCTCGGTGCCAAAATCGGCAATCACCTTGCCGCTGCGGTCGGTGATGCTCTTGACGGCGATCGGTGCGCGATACTCGCCGGCGGTGGCGATGGTCGCATACGACGATACCATTTCCAGCAGGGTGACCGGGCTGGTTCCCAGCCCGATCGAGACCACCGGGTCCAGCTTGCTTTGGCGCACGCCCATCGCCTGTGCCAGGTCGACCACGCCCGGCACGCCGACATCCTGCATGACCTGCGCGGTGATGGTGTTCTTGGAGTAGATCAGTCCTTCGCGCAGTGTCATCGGCCCGTCGGCCACATCCATGTCGGTTGGCCGCCACATGCTGCCATCAGTGAGCAGAATTTCCACCGGCCCGCCGTGATAGCTGCGGCCCGGGTTGATGCCACGCTCCAGCGCTGCGCCATACACAAACGGCTTGAAGGTTGAGCCTGGCTGACGCGCCGCCTGCGCCACGTGGTCGAACTGATCCTGCGCGAAGTCGCGGCTGCCGACCCAGGCCTTGATGTCGCCGGTACTGGGGTCCATTGCGACAAAGCCGGCTTCGAGCCGGGATTTGTCGGCAAGCAATTGGTGCAGAAATTTTTTATCCGCCTTCAATGCAGCCAGTGCTGCCGCCGGGTCGCCGCCGGCGGCAGCTTTTTTGTAAGCCGCAGTCTCGCGAATGAAGGCATCGACCAGTTCCGGACGCGAGCTCCACAGATGGCGAAAGGGTTCGATCCGCGCATGCAGATCGGTATAAAAGCTGGTGCTCATCGACGTGCGGGGCGTGCTTTTGCTCCATTCGACATCGGCAATGCGCTGCAGACTCTGCGCCTGCCGCTCCACGGCCTGTTCGGCCGCTTCCTGCAGCGGCAGATCAAGCGTGGTCTGCACCACCAGACCATCGGCATATAAATCGTAATCATTGCGGTCCGCCCACTCGGTCAGCCAACGGCGCACATAGCCGGCAAAATGCGGTGCCAGACCGCCGACTTCGGCCTGGCGGTGCAAGCGCGCAGTAAGCGGCTGGCTGCTGAGCGTGTCAAACTCGGCTTGCAGCAATTGCCCATGTCGCACCATCTGGCGCAATACCACGTTGCGCCGCTTTAACGCACGATCCGGATTGCGCACCGGATTATAGTATTGGGTGCCTTTTAACATGCCGACCAGCGTGGCGCTTTCCAGCACATTAAGTTGCGCTGCCGACTTGTCGTAATAAGTGCGTGCGGCCATTTCGATGCCGAACACGTTGTACAAAAACGGCACGGTATTGAGGTAGGTTTCGAGGATTTCCTGTTTCGTATAGAGGCGCTCAATCTTGAGCGCGGTGATCATTTCCTTTGCCTTACGATGTACCGTGCGCGAACGCCCGATTTCTTCCTGAAACAGATTGCGTGCCAGTTGTTGCGTGATGGTGGAGCCACCGTGGGGACTGCCGCGCAGCGTTTGCACCATGGCTGAACCAATACGGCGCAGGTCGATGCCGCGATGGTCATAAAAGCGATGGTCTTCGGTGGCAATCAATGCTTGAAGAATATGCGGTGAAATCTGATCCAGTGTCACATGTTCCTGATGGATGCGCCGGAACTCGGTAAGCGGCGTGCCGTCTGCAGTCAGTACCAGGCTTGGCTGCGCATTACGGATATCTTTTAAATGAGCAACATCAGGGATGCTGGGTAATAGCCATGCCAGGTAAGTTAATCCGGAGAGAAATGACAAGCTGATGACGACACCGATCGTGGTCAAGCCAAATCGCACCATACGAAGCCAATTGATAGAGCCTGCTTTATCCGGTTTGTCCCGTTGATTCACCAAAATCATCCTTCGGTATGCTCCAAACCAAGCTTGTTGCATGCCCATCTGCAACAAGGTTTTTGAATGCGTTGTAATTACATTAAGAGTAATCGCGAGGAAGTTAAAAGCGGAAAAAAACTGAATGGCAAAGTGACTTACCCCTCATTGAAATTATCGTGAAGAAAGCATATTTGAGGCAGAACAATCCTGTTGCCGGCCAGCGTATATTTTCGGGCGATTGCGATGAAAAAAATCGAGCCGCATCCGCATTCGTTTCAGGGTCGTCTCATACCGGTGTGATGGTCGAACTCACTTATGCCAAACATCGTGTAAACAGCCGGCAGACAGTTTGCATGCGTTTCGGCAAGACCAGGAGCGACTTGTCGCCCGTCGTCAATTGCATGATGCTGCGCCTGACATTGCTGCTTGGTTCTCGGTGCTTGCTGCTTCAATGCAAGCTTGCGCAACTCTCGCAACCAATTGCGTGCCCGTGAATGCATTGCATCGAGTCAAGTTTTGCGGAAGGCTGATTGCTTGTGACAGAAAATTTTTATCTGCTGGCTATGTAATAAACATTACATATAAATTAAAATAGTTTGGCGCTACTTGTAATGACAAAGTCGCAGACAGGGCAGCTGCAACTGAATGCTTGCTTGACCATTCATATGGCCAGATCTGCATTGACAAAACTTGCAATTTGGAAAGCAGAAAGACGTAATGGCCGCATACAGGCAACTCTCACAGCCATGCAATATGTGCCCAAACAACGATATTGTTTGGATCCGCAGTGCGCATGCAGTTACTTATGTGCGCTGTATTTTCGCTGCTGCCAGCAGCTTCCACTAGCAGGAAAACGGTGTCGATAAATTGGATTGCATGCCACTCATTGTATGCCAACGGATTAAAGAACTGAACCAGCTGCCTGCGCACTTTCATGACGACATCTAACCTCGATTACCACGGGATATTTGACGCTTCGCCCAACCCTTATCTTGTACTTGACCGCGATCTTCATATTGTTGTGGCTAACCGCGCCTATCTGAGGTTGACCCAGCGCGACCTGGCGGACATTGTTGGTCGTTCGGCCTGGGATGCGTTTCCAACCGACCCGGAAACCTTGAGGCAATCGATTGCATCGTTCGAGCGCGTCATCCACAGTCGCCAGCCTGATACGATTGCACTGCTGCGGTTCGATATTCCTCGCCCCGAGGCAGAAGATCACGAATTTGAGACACGCTACTGGAGCCTGACACATACTCCCGTTATGAACACGAACGGCGAGGTTGAACAGATTATTCAACATGCGCTGGATGTCACTGAGCTGGAACGCCTTCGCCAGGCAGAACATGCGTTGCCGGAAAGACGCCAGCCGAACCTGCTGGTATCGCAGACGGGCCTTCTGGACCGAGCGCAAACTGCTGACAACACGAATCTGACGCTCATGGAAGCTGTCGAGCGCCTGGAATCGATGTTTCAGCAAGCGCCAGGTTTCATGGCACTGTTGCATGGCCCTGAACATGTCTATGAACTGGCTAACGATGCATACCTGCAATTAATCGGGCACCGTGACATCCTCGGAAAGCCTGTGCGCGAAGCGCTTCCCGAGCTTGGAAGTCAGGGATTCTTTCAATTGCTGGATGAAGCCTATGCAACCGGCAAGCCATTTGCCGGTCGCCAGATGTCGGCGAAATTTCAACGTATCCCAGGCGGTCTCCTCGAAGAGTGTTTTGTTGATTTTATCTTTCAACCGATTTTCGCAGCAGATGGCAAGGTTGAAGGCATTTTTATACAGGGAAACGATGTCACGGAACAAAAACGAATTGAAGATGCACGGCATGAAGCGGCAGAACTGGCAGAGCATGCGCGCGACCGGTTGAACGCTTTACTCGACGCCGCGCCGGTCGGCATCGTCATGGCAGATCCCAATGGAAAACTGCTGGAAATGAATACGGCCAACGTCAGGATCTGGGGCGAGTTGATGCCGGCTACGGAAAATGTCGAACAATACCGGGAATGGAAAGGATGGTGGGCAGACGGTTCGGCAAGACACGGGCAGCTGATCCAGCCTGGCGAGTGGGCAATGGCACGGGCGCTGCGTGGCGAGGAGGGTATTCAGGATATCATCGAAATTGAGCCGTTCAACCATCCTGGCATGCGCAAAACTGTGATCAACTCAGGCGCCGCCATCCGTGACGCAAAAGGCAAGATCACGGGCGCGGTAATCGCCGAGGTAGATATCACCAGTCAGGTCAGGGCCGAGGAAGCCTTGCGTGAAAGTGAGGGGCGGTTGCGCGCGCTGATCAGCGCGACGGCAGATGTAGTCTACCGGATGAGCCCTGACTGGAAGCAGATGCGCCAACTCGAAGGGCGCGGCTTCATGCAAGATACGCCCGACCCACGTCATTTCTGGCTTGACGACTATATCGCTCCCGAAGATCAGGAATTGGTACACAAGACCATCGAACAGGCAATCCGCAGCAAGTCCACGTTCGATCTCGAACATCGCGTGCGCCGCATTGATGGCAGCTTTGGCTGGACTCTCTCGAGAGCGGTGCCAATGCTTGACATGCATGGCGAGATTTACGAGTGGATCGGGGCCGCCAGTGACATCACCGAGCGCAAGCTTGGGGAAGAAAAATTAAGAGACGCTGACCGCCGCAAGGATGAATTCCTGGCGATGCTGGCGCATGAGCTGCGCAATCCACTGGCGCCGATTACCTCTGCTGCCCAGCTGTTGCAAATGGCGAAGCTGGATGAAGCTCGTGTGCAACGAACCAGTGAAATCATTGTCCGCCAGGTCAAACACATGACCAGCCTGGTGGACGACTTGCTGGATGTCTCACGCGTCACCCGGGGCATGGTGGAGCTGGAAAAAGCACCCTTGGATATCCGCCGCATCGTCGTCGACGCGGTAGAGCAGGTGAGCCCGTTGATCCAGGCGCGACGGCATCACCTGATGCTGCATGTGCCGCCGGAAATGGCGGTCGTATCCGGCGACAAGAAGCGGCTGGTACAGGTGATCGCCAATCTGTTAACCAATGCCGCCAAATACACGCCTGAAGGCGGCAACATCGTACTGCAGAGTGATGTGCTGCCTGACCAGGTGATTCTCAGTGTGCAGGATGATGGCATCGGTATGGCGCCTGTTTTGGTGGAACGTGTATTTGAGCTGTTCGTGCAAGCAGAACGCACATCCGACCGATCGGGTGGCGGGCTTGGACTGGGCCTGGCGCTGGTGAAAAGTTTAGTTGAGCTTCATGGCGGCAAAGTGGCATGCACCAGTCGAGGTGCGGGCAAGGGAAGCCGATTCACGGTCTGCCTGCCAAGACTGGTGGATCAGGATCAGAAGGTCGAGCGTCGCCAGGCCCCTCGCTCTTCATTCAATGTCAGCCGGCCATTGAAGATCATGGTGGTTGATGATAATGCCGATGCGGCGCAAATGCTGGCCATGTTTTTAGAGGCCGCCGGGCACCAGGTAATCGTCGAATTTCACGCAAGGCAGGCGCTCGAAAGAGCGCGCAACGAACTGCCTGATGTCTATCTGCTGGACATTGGCTTGCCGGAAATGGATGGCAATGAGCTGGCAAAGCAGCTTCGCGCCCGGCCGGATACGAACGGCGCGATTCTGATTGCCGTGACCGGGTATGGCCAGGAGCATGATCGGCAAAAATCGATTGCTGCCGGGTTCGATCATCACATGACTAAACCCGTCGATATCGCCAAACTTTCCACGATACTCGCTGCGTTTGGCCATTCTGAGTCGGTGCATCGTATGTGATGGGCAGAGTATGCCGCTGAAATAGGCAACGGATGCATCAGGGTTAAAGTAAGCAATTGCAAAATTGCACATTTGGCCATACACTCGCCGGCAAAACAGGCGGTACGTTCTTTGCCATTCTTATTTTTTATTCATCCGGGCGTTATGCCATTGAGGACCGAAGATGGACCACGTTGCCGCCATTCTTGGCGTGGAAATACGTCTCGAATGCTCATCCGAATCGGCAAGGAAAGTGCTTGGGCCGATGGCAAGGGATTGTGAAGATGATGATACCGATCTTTGCCTGCCTTACTCTTCTAAAGAAAATCTTGCCAGTATCCTGACGCAGCTCCAAACCCTCGGACTTCCTTTTGGCAGCGAGCCGGCCGGCTGGTCACCCGCAGATATCTTTGCGCAACTCCGTGATGAAGCCATAGTGCACGGCAAAATCAAAACGATCGCATGGCGCGGTCGTGGGGAGCCGGTATGTGGCGAGATATAACTGGTTGTTTACACCGACGTACAAGTAACCCGGTTTGCATCGACATCAGCGATCAAGTGAAGAATTGTCTGTAATAGGTTGGCAAGCTGCCTGCGACACTCCGGGTGGCAGATGCGACGATCATCGCTTATGAACGACCATGCATCCGGCATGGGCCAGGACGAGCCAAGGATGATCACCTCTGGCGAGATGCCTTGGCGGCCTGGCGACAATGCAGGGCATATAACCGGCTGACGGATGGCGACTGGCACGAGCGCATGTTTCTGACGTTCGGTGCCCTCAATGCGTGCTTGTCAAGCAGTGACGTCAACCCTGGCGGCGCCAACTGTCATCTCGCCTATTACTTTGGCCTCGGTAAAGCCGCCTTGCCTGAATAAATCGAGAACCTGCTTCACCGCTTCGGGCGCGCACGACACCAGCAAGCCTCCCGAGGTTTGCGGATCGGTCAGCAATGCCTGCTGCACCGGCGTGATCGAATTTGACAGCGTCACGTCTTGGCCATAGCCACCCCAGTTGCGTCCCGACGCGCCGGTAATAAAGCCGCGTTCAGCCAGTTGGCTGACCTGCGGCAGCAGCGGGATATCGGCCATGTTCAATCTGGCGGTCAGACCTGCACCACGGGCCAGTTCCAGCAGGTGGCCGAGCAGGCCAAAGCCGGTCACATCGGTCAGCGCATGCACGCCGGAGAGTTCAGACAGGGCCTTGCCAGGCTTGTTGAGCTTGGTGGTGTTGGCAATCATCGCCGCATAACCGGCCGCATCCAGCGCCTCTTTTTTCAACGCCGCCGACAGGATGCCTACCCCAAGCGGCTTGCCAAGAATAATCTTGTCGCCAGCCTTGGCGTCGGCATTGCGCTTGACCTTGGAGGGATGCACCAGACCCAATACCACCAGACCGTAGATTGGTTCGACTGAATCGATCGTGTGGCCGCCGGCGATCGGAATCCCGGCTTCGGCGCAGATTGATTCGCCGCCCTGGATGATCTTGCCGATCACGTCGATCGGCAACTGATTGATCGGCATGCCGACCAGCGCCAATGCCATGATCGGCGTGCCGCCCATTGCATACACATCCGAAATCGCATTGGTAGCGGCAATCCGGCCAAAGTCGAACGGATCATCGACGATCGGCATGAAAAAATCGGTGGTCGCGATCAATGCCTGTTCATCGTTCAATTTATAGACTGCGGCATCGTCCGCCGTTTCAATGCCGACCATCAATTCTTTGGGTACTGGAAAGCCAGTTGATTTTTTGAGAATTTCAGCCAGCACGCCGGGTGCAATCTTGCAGCCGCAGCCGCCGCCATGGGAAAACGAAGTCAGCTTGATGCCGGAGTCGGTGGATGCATTCATTGTGGCGTGGTTCCTGAAGTGTGGTGGAGGGTATTATCCACCAACTGCAAAATGGCTGCCTGTTCCCGTTGCGGCGCAAACAGTGCGGCGCGTGCCTGGCACAGGCCCTCGAGTTCTGCATAGAACGCGCGGTCGGATGCGGCGCGCTCGATTTTGTGCGCCAGTGCCGCGCTGTCTGCCAGCGCAAAGTAGCCGGGATAGTCCTCGCCGAGCATGCCGCGGTTGCCGGAAATATCGCTGGCCAGCACCGGCACGCCGGATGTCAGCGCCTCGATGATGACATTGGCGCCGCCTTCCATTTTCGACGTGAGGGCCATCAGGTGGCTACGCTTGATGTGCTGGCGCGTGGCGGCATGCGGCAGGTCGCCCAGCCAGCGGTAATTGGCATGCTGTTGCTGGGTTTGCTGCGCCAGCTGTGCCAGCGCCGGATCCTGCGCACCGCTGCCGATATGCGTCAGGCGGATGCGCGGTGAATTCAGCAGGGCGGCTGCCTGCATGAAAGTGGCCGGATCCTTTTCGTCGCGCAAGTGGCCGATCATGCAGACATTGAAATGGCGCATGCGGCTTTTGCCGGCGGCATCGATCGGCTTGAGCGTCGGCGCCGACTGATGGATGACATGCGTTTTGGCACGCAATGCCGGATCGAGTTCTGCCAGACCGGCTGCCTGCAGCACCACCAATCGGTTGGCGTGCAGCAATGTTTGGCGGGCGCTAGCATCGGTGCGGATATCGCGATACAGGTCGGTGCCGGTGAGTACCAGAATCGAGGGCGTTGCAGGATAGTGCGATGCCAGTTCATCCAATGCCCGTGCAGAGCGGCGTGCATGCAGCGCAATGATCACGTCCGGCCGCTCGGTGACGGTGCCGGTGACAGGCCCGGCGCTGGAAACGATACTGACCCGGTAGCGGCAACCGAGCATGCGCGCCCAGCGGCTGGCGGTTTGCCAGTTGCCATTGTTGGCAGTTGCCAAAGCAGGGCTGATGATGACAATATGGGGTTTCACGGGCAGCGGCCTTCCTTGCATTTCCATTGATAGACGATTTTATGCCATCCGACCACGCTTCTTTCCGACGTGCTGCACCAAAGGAGCTGGCGCGCGCCTTGCAGGATGCGCGCGATTATACGCTGGACCTGTTCGAATGCTTTCAGGCTGCGGGATTCCATGATCCAGCCAGGGTGCCGAGGCTTTCGATCATCAATCCGCCGCTGTGGGAGCTCGGCCACATTGCCTGGTTTGCCGAATGGTATATTTTGCGCGAAGCCGATTCCAGCGATCCGGCTGCTGCCAGGCGCACTTCCTTGCTGACCAAGGGGGATGACTGGTTTGACTCCAATACCGTTGCCCATTTTGCCCGCTGGTCGCTGGATTTGCCCAGTGCCGGGGCGCTGAAAACGTATTGCCGGGAAGTGCTGGACCGGGTGCTCGACAAATTGTCGCGGGTGGAAAACCGGGATCAGGATCTGTATTCATATCGTCTGGTGCTGGCGCATGAAGACATGCATGGCGAGGCATTGGCCTATACCCTGCAAACCCTGGGTGTCGGCTTGCCGCGCCAACTGGCCGAACGGAGCATGGCTGCCTGGACGCAGACACAGATCGGTTTTCCGGGCGGGACGATCCAGCTCGGTTGTGCGCCGGATCATGGCTTTGTGTTCGACAATGAAAAATGGGCGCATCCCTGTTATGTGCCGCCATTTGCGATCGACTCGACCCTGGTATCGAACGCGCAGTTTGCCGAATTTGTTGCCGACGGTGGCTATCAGCAAGCGCAGTTCTGGAGCATGGCCGGGAAAAACTGGCTAATGCAGCAGGAGCGCTCCGCGCCGCGTTACTGGCAGCGCGACGGCCAGCTCTGGCTGGCGCAGCGCTTCGGCAAGCTGGTGGCGCTGGCGCCGAGCGAGCCGGTGCGGCATGTCAGCCTGTTTGAGGCGCAAGCCTATTGTGTCTGGGCACAGCGGCGCTTGCCAAGCGAAGGCGAATGGGAGTGCGCCGCGCTATCCGGCCATGCCGGCTGGCGCTGGGGCGATCTGTGGGAATGGACCTGTACCCCGTTCGAGCCTTATCCGGGGTTTTCAGTCGATGCTTATCGGGAATATTCAGCGCCATGGTTTGGCAGTCACCAGGCGGTGCGGGGCGCATCCTATCTCACCCGCGCCCGCCTGCGCTCGGCCAAGTACCGCAACTTCTACCTGCCCGAGCGGCATGACATGCTGGTAGGCTTTCGGACCTGTGCACTGTAATCGCCTGGGTCAATAAAAAACGACTGATCAGCTTGCGCCGGGCAGTCGTTTCTTCATGTGCTTCGATGACCGGTCAGGTCAGCGATTCCGCAAGTGGCGCAATCCCTTAACAGGCACGCCAATAACAAGACCGATTAACGGTCGCCGTAAGAACGGCGTGCGCTGCCGTCGGCAGTGCTGCGCGTGCTTGTGCCTTTATAGCCACCATCCTTGCGCGGCGCGCTTGGCTTGCTGAAGGTACGCTGACCTGGCTTGGCAGCGGCATTGTTGCCACCACGTGTATCGCCCGGCTTCCAGCCACTTGGCTTGCGCGGTGCAGAAGTGGTTTTCTTTGGCTCGAAACCTTCAATGATGTCCACTGGAATCAATTGCTTGGTGAACCGCTCAATCCGCTTGACGTTCATGCTTTCGGCATGATTGACCAGGGAAATTGCCAGGCCATTGCGGCCGGCACGGCCGGTGCGGCCGATACGATGCACATAGTCTTCAGGAAATTTCGGCAAGTCGTAATTGACCACGTGGGTGATTGTCGGCACATCGATGCCGCGTGCAGCCACATCGGTTGCGACCAACACACGTACCTGGCCGTTACGCATCGAGTTCAGGGTACGGTTACGCGCACCCTGATGCATGTCGCCATGCAGCGCGGCGGCGGCGAAACCGGCGATATTCAGGCGATCCGCAATCGTGTCGGCATCGCGCTTGGTGGCAGTAAACACCACTGCCTGATCCATCGTCACGTCGCGCAGCAAATGGTCGAGCATGCGATTCTTGTGCGACAGGTCGTCGACAAAATGGACGCGCTGCTGGATGTTTTCATGCTTGGACGACGAGCCGGCAATTTGAATCACCAGCGGGTCGCGGGTAATGCGTTTGGCCATGGTGCCGACCACGCCATCGAGCGTTGCCGAGAACAGCATGGTTTGACGCGATTCCGGCGTAGCAGCGACGATTTTTTCGATATCTTCGATAAAACCCATGTCCAGCATGCGATCGGCTTCGTCCAGCACCAGGATTTCCAGTTGCGAGAAATTGATCTTGCCGGATTCCATATGGTCAATCAGGCGTCCCGGTGTTGCCACCAAGATTTCAGGATTGCGCGAAAGCAATTGCATCTGTTTCGGATAAGGCATGCCACCCAAAATCGACACCGCTTTGACGCGACGCATGTGCGCGCCGTACTTGTCGGTCGCCGTGGTCACCTGCAAGGCCAGCTCGCGGGTCGGGGTCAAAACCAGCATCTTTGGTTGCGCTGCCTGGAAGCGCGGACGCTCGCCACGGGCGCGCACCGACTGGCGCTCCTGATTCGCGGTCTTGCCTTCCGCTGATTGCTCGGCAGACGCAAATTTATGCAGTGCCGGCAGCATGAAAGCGGCCGTTTTGCCGGAACCGGTTTGCGACGATACCATCAGGTCGCGGCCACTGATGGCAGCGGGCACGGCTTGTTCCTGCACTGGTGTCGGCACGGTATAGCCGGAGTCGTTCAGTGCCTTGATCAGGGACGCGTGTAATCCTAATGCTTCAAAAGTCATGTATTTCTTTCGTAAAATATAGCGCGCACGTTCTCTCGTGGAGACGCGCGGACGCAAAAATTGCAACGCTAACCAACGAAACAACTGAAAACTCGAAGAGATTTCGGCACAGAAAGCTTTGCGCCGGGACGGTGTGAGTCAAACGACACCAGAGGCGGGGGGCTTTAACGTTAAGCTAAGGGTTTGCGATGCTGCTCGCTGCGATGCATGTTGCACCGCAAAGGAGCTATTCTACAGGCAAAATAGATTGACTGCTGGCGTTTTTTGCAGTTGCACAAAAAGCCGGCAGTCGATCCGGTGATGTCAGATTGACAAACAGGGGAGCTGGCCGCTGTTTACCCCGGCATCAGGCATAGTCATCCTCATTAAGGCCCATGCCATGCGAAAAGCCGGCATCGACATACGTGATTTCACTGGTGATGCCGCTGGCCAGATCCGACAGCAGGAAGGCGGCCACATTGCCGACTTCGATGATCGAGACATTGCGCCGCAGCGGCGCGTGCGATTCGACGAAACCCAACAGCTTGCTGAAATCCTTGATGCCACTGGCGGCCAGCGTCTTGATCGGCCCGGCCGAGATGCCATTGACGCGCACCCCTTTCTTGCCAAGCGATTCAGCCAGGTAGCGCACACTTGCTTCCAGCGACGCCTTGGCCAGGCCCATCGTGTTGTAATGCGGGATCGCGCGTTCGGCGCCCAGATAGGTCAGCGTCACCAGCGCGGAATTTTCACGCAACATCGGCACCGCCGCCTTGGCCATCGCCGGGAAGCTGTAGGCTGAAATATCGTGGGCGATCTTGAACGCTTCGCGCGACAGGCCATCCAAGAAATCGCCGGCGATCGCTTCGCGCGGCGCAAAACCGATCGCATGCACCAGGCCATCGAGCTGGTCCCAGGATTTGCCCAGGTCGGCGAACAAGGCGTTGATCTGCTCGTCACTACCGACATCGCAGTCGAAAATCAGATTGCTGTCGAATTCCTTGGCAAAGTCGGTGATGCGATCCTTGAAACGTTCGCCGACATAGGTAAAGGCGAGTTCCGCGCCTTCGCGCTTGCAGGCCTGGGCAATGCCATAGGCGATGGAGCGGTTCGACAATAAACCGGTGATCAGGATCTTTTTGCCTTGCAAGAATGCCATGGGTGACTCCAAATGTACTGTTATAGTTGATGCAGATGGCAGGCCAATCTGCGCAGCAGCCTGATAAAGCCTGGCTGGGCGTCTGATTTGGCATGCGCTGACGTGCAAACTGAGCGAGATTGTATGAGGTCTGGCCCGCAACGGCAAATTTTAGATGATTTTCGGTCTTGCCATCGATCCGTCCAAAAAGGGAGTTTTCCGTGATATCGCAACAGTTGTTTGGTTAAAATACGGCAAAATCCATCTTATCCATGCAAAATGGCGCGATGCGTCTCTTAATTCGACCAATGCCAAGATACTTAATTTCCTTGATCCTCGCGTGCGCGCTGGTTTCAGGCGGCAGTGCATATGCCGCCCACGCGCTGGCATTAGGCTATAGCCCCAAATACCCGGCCAATTTCACGCACTTTGACTACGTCAATCCGGATGCGCCCAAGCAGGGAAACATCACGTTTCCCGCGCTGGGCAGCTTTGATAAATTCAATCCGTTCACGCTGAAGGGCAGCGCCGTGTCCGGGCTCGGACAAGGCGGCAGCGGCTTCGTATTCGCCCAGATCAGCCTGGTTTTTGAATCGTTGATGACGCAAAGCGAGGATGAACCGTTCTCTGCCTACGGCTTGCTGGCTGAAGATATGGCATTGGCCGCCGATCAGCTCAGCGTCACCTTTCGCCTGAATCCGGCCGCGCGGTTTTCCAATGGCGACCCGGTGACCGCCAATGACGTGAAGTATTCGTTCGAGACCTTGATGGGCAAGGCAAGCTCGCCGATCTTCCGCTCCTACTGGGCAGACGTGAAGCAGGTCGTGGTCGTGGATGGGCGAACTGTGCGTTTCGAATTCGCGAAGAAAAACAGCGAATTGCATATGATTATGGGCCAATTGCCGGTTTTTTCGCCGAAATGGGCGGGTGGCAAACCGTTCGACAAGCTGGCGCTGGAACTGCCGATCGGCAGCGGTCCATATACGGTTGAGAAATATGACCTGGGCAAATACGTTACTTACAAGCGCAACCCGAACTATTGGGGCACGCAGGTGCCGAGCCGGCGCGGCATGTACAACTTTGACCGGGTGACGTTCCGCTATTACAAGGATGACCAGATCCGGCTGGAAGCCTTCAAGGCGGGTGAATTCGACGTCAATATCGAAAACAATATCAAGAACTGGGTGCGCAGCTACGCCGGCAAGAGATTTGACAGCGGCGAGTTGAAAAAGCAGGAGTTCTCGCACCAGAACGGCGCCGGCATGCAGGGTTTCGTGTTCAATCTGCGCAATCCGCTGTTCAAGGATGTGCGGGTCAGACAGGCAATCGGGCTGGCGCTGGATTTCGAATGGCTCAACCGCCAAGTCTATTATGACCGGCTCAAACGCAGCTACAGCTATTTCACCAACAGCGAGCTGGCCGCAACCGGGCTGCCCAGTCCCGAAGAATTGGCGATTCTGGAACCGCTGCGAGCACAATTGCGCCCCGAAGTATTCGGCCCGGCGCCGATTCCGCCTTCCACCAGGGAGCCCGGCTCCCTGCGTGAGAATTTAAGGCAGGCCAAGAAGCTGCTGGAACAAGCCGGCTGGACCTACCGCGATGGCGCGCTGCGCAATGCCAAAGGCGAGCCATTCCAGTTTGAATTCCTGATCGCGCAAAAATCCACCGAACGGGTGGTCGCGCCCTTCGCACGCAATCTCGACAAACTCGGCATCGCGCTGCAGTATCGGGTAATCGATCCGGCGCTTTTGCAAAAGCGCTTGAACGAATTTGAGTTCGACATGGTGACACAGATCAAGGGCGGCTCATCCAGCCCCGGCAATGAACTGTATGGCGATTTCAGCTCAAAAGCGGCCAAAGAACCCGGCAGTGAAAATATCGGCGGCATTGCCCATCCGGCGGTCGACGCGCTGATCGACCGCGTGGTCAAGGCGACCTCGCGCGCCGATCTGGTAGCGGCCAGCCGTGCACTCGACCGGGTGCTGTTGCATGAGTATTATTGCGTACCGAATTTTTTCAATGAAAAGCATTTCATCGCTTACCGCAACGCGTTAGCCTATCCTGCAGTATTGCCCAAGCAATACTCGGCATTTGCATGGGTGATGACGATGTGGTGGCAAAAATAGGATCGCTATGTGGGCATACATATTGAAGCGCTTGCTGCTGATCATACCGACCCTGGTCGGGGTGATTTTCCTGACGTTCGTGGTGATCCAGTTTGTGCCGGGCGGGCCGGTCGAGCAAATGGTGCAGCAATTGAAGTCGCGCGAGTTTGCCGAGACCGGCGGCGGAGGCGGGGTCGATTACCGGGGACGGCAAGGGCTGGATGCGGAGCGGCTGCAGGAGATCAAGGTTTTATATGGCTTTGACAAGCCTGCACATGAACGCTTCTGGCAAATGCTCAAAGGCTTTGCGAAGTTCGATCTCGGACAGAGTTTTTATCATCACAAGGATGTCTGGGAACTGGTGAAATCCAAACTGCCGGTGTCGATCAGCCTTGGCCTGTGGACCTTCTTTTTGACCTATTTTATTTCTCTGCCATTAGGCGTGGCCAAGGCGGTGAAAGAAGGCAGCCGTTTTGATGCGCTCACCAGCATGGCGGTGCTGGTCGGCTATTCGATTCCCGGTTTCGTGCTGGGCGTGTTCTTGCTGGTGATGTTTGGCGGCGGCACGTTCGTCCAATGGTTCCCGTTGCGCGGCCTGACGTCGGATAACTGGGAGTCACTCTCCCTGTTTGGCAAGGTCGCCGATTATTTGTGGCACATCACGTTGCCGGTGATCGCATCGGTTGCGGGTTCGTTTGCGGTGATGACCATGTTGACCAAAAATACCTTTCTGGAAGAGATCCGCAAACAGTATGTGCTGACCGCACGGGCCAAAGGCTTGAGTGAAAAGGCGGTGCTGTATAAACACGTGTTTCGCAATGCGCTGATTCCGCTGGTGACCGGATTTCCGGCTGCCTTCATCGGCGCCTTCTTTACCGGCAGCCTGTTGATCGAAACCCTGTTTTCGCTCGATGGACTTGGTTTGCTGTCGTATGAGTCGGTGGTGCGGCGCGATTACCCGGTGGTCATGGGCACCCTGTATCTGTTTACACTGATAGGCCTGGTGGTGAAACTGATTGGCGATCTCTGCTATGTATGGGCCGATCCACGGGTCCAGTTTGAAAGCCTTGCCCGATGAGCGCCGCCATGACTCCTGCAATGCCCTCGGTTTCGCCAGGACGCCGGGTGTGGCTGCGATTCAAGCAGAATCGCCGTGGCTACTGGAGCCTGATCATTTTCAGCGTCCTGTTTGGCATCAGCCTGCTGGCGGAAGTCATTTCAAACGACAAGCCCTTGGTCGCCCGCTACAACGGTGCACTGGTGTTCCCGATCGTGAAGGATTATTCGGAAAAGTCGTTTGGCGGCGATTTCGATTCGCCGGCGGATTATCTCGATCCCTTCATTCAGGAACAATTCTCACGGCCCGGTAACTGGGCAATCTATCCGCTCAATCATTACCGGTTCGATACGCTCAATTATTTTTCCAGGTTACCCAATCCGGCGCCGCCCTCGGCCGATAACTGGCTCGGCACCGATGACCGTGGCCGCGACGTGTTCGCGCGGCTATTGTATGGATTCCGGATCTCGGCGCTGTTCGGCATGGCGCTGACCATCACCGGCATTCTGCTGGGCGTGATCACCGGCGCGATTCAAGGATATTTCGCAGGCAAAACCGACTTGCTGTTCCAGCGCTTCATGGAAATCTGGGGTGCGATGCCGGAACTGTACCTGCTGATCATTTTTTCATCGATCTTCAGCCCGAGCCTGGGCTTGTTGCTGGTGCTGTTGTCGCTGTTTGGCTGGATGGGCTTGTCCGATTACGTACGCGCCGATTTTCTGCGCAACCGCAATCTCGAATACGTGCAGGCGGCGCGCGCGCTGGGTTTGTCGAACCGGCAAATCATCTGGCGCCACGTGCTGCCCAACAGCCTGACTCCGGTCGTGACCTTTCTGCCATTTCGGATGAGTGCCGCGATCCTGGCCTTGACCAGCCTCGATTTTCTCGGACTGGGCGTGCCGCCGTCGACGCCGAGTCTGGGTGAATTGCTGGCTCAGGGCAAGAACAACCTGGACGCATGGTGGATTGCGGTGTCGACCTTCATGGTCTTGACTGTCACCCTGCTGCTATTGACCAATATCGGCGATGCGTTGCGCAATGCGCTGGATGTCCGGAGAAAAGCATGAGCCTCTTAGATATTCAAAACTTGCGGGTGGCATTCGGCGACACCGCCGTGGTCGACGATGTCAGCTTTTCGATTGCGCCCGGCGAAAAACTGGCGCTGGTCGGCGAATCCGGATCCGGCAAGACCGTCACCGCGCTGTCGGTGCTGCGCCTGAACCAGGATGCGCGCTACAGCGGTCGGATCCTGTTCGAGGGTGCCGACTTGCTGCAAAAATCCGAGACCGCGATGCGCAGCGTGCGCGGCAAGGATGTCACGATGATTTTCCAGGAACCGATGACGGCGTTGAATCCGCTGTTTTCGATCGGCAACCAGATCGCCGAAGTCCTGATGCTGCATGAAGGCTTGCATGCAAAGGCAGCAGCGGTGCGCGCAGTCGAATTGCTCGACAAGACCGGCATTCCCGAGCCGGCACGCCGGGCGCTATCGTTTCCGCATCAGTTGTCCGGCGGCCAGCGCCAGCGCGCGATGATCGCGATGGCATTGGCCTGCAAACCCAAGCTGCTGATTGCCGATGAGCCGACCACGGCGCTGGATGTGACGATCCAGGTGCAGATCCTGGAGTTGCTCAACCAGTTGCAGCGCGAAGAAAACATGGCGGTGCTGATGATCTCGCACGACCTGAACATGGTGCGCCATTTCGCCGACCGCGTCGGCGTGATGGAAAAAGGCCGTCTGGTGGAGCTGGCGCCCACCCGGGAATTGTTTGCCAGTCCGCGCGAAGCTTACACCCGCAAGCTGCTGGCCAGCCATCCGCAGCGCATCGTCGATGCGGCACCAGGCGGCACCAGAGAACTGCTGACGGCCGAACGCCTGCAATGCACTTTTTCGATCAAGCGCGGCTGGTTCAAGAAAGTGCCTTTTGTGGCGGTGGACGAAGTGGATGTGCATGTGAAGCCGCAGGAGACGCTGGGCATCGTCGGTGAATCCGGTTCCGGCAAGTCGACGCTCGGCATGGCGCTGTTGCGGCTGTCGTCGGCGGCCGTGAAGGGCCGCATCAGCTTTGACGGCAACCCGGTCAGCGACATGGATAGCACCGAGTTGCGGCCGTTGCGTGCCCGGATGCAGGTGGTGTTCCAGGATCCGTTTGCCTCGCTGTCACCGCGCCGGACTGTCGAACAGATTGTTGGCGAAGGCCTGGCCTTGCACCAGCCGAAATTGAGCCGGGAGCAGTTGCGTCAGGCGGTGGCGGCAGCGCTGGAAGAAGTCGGCCTGCTGCCATCGATGATGATGCGTTATCCGCATGAATTTTCCGGTGGGCAGCGGCAGCGGATTGCGATTGCCCGCGCGCTGGTCTTGAAGCCGGATTTGCTGTTGCTGGATGAACCGACCTCGGCGCTGGACGTCTCGGTGCAGCAGCAGGTATTGCTGCTGCTGGCCGAACTGCAGCGCAAGTATGGGATGGCTTACATTTTCATCAGCCACGATCTGGCAGTGATCCGGGCGATGGCGCATCGGGTGATCGTGATGAAGGATGGACAAGTCGTCGAAAGCGGCAATGTCGAAGCGATCCTGAACAATCCGACTCAGGCGTATACCAAACGCTTGCTGGCCGCATCCGAATATGCGACGGTGAGCGCCGCCTGACCGAGCCGGCGCCCGGAACGGGATCCGGGCTGGCCCACTAGCGTTTGGCGTTATCGTGCCGACGCGACTGCCACTGTCCGGCTGTTTTTCTTGGCCGTCTTGCTGGCAGGCTTGGCCGCGGCTTGCCGCGTCTTGGCGGCAGCCTGCTTGCTTACGGCCACTTTTTTGGCTGGCTGGGCGCGACTGTTGCGTGCCTGCTGCTTACCACCGCTAGTGCGCGCCACCTGTTGCTTTGCGCCGCTACTGCGCGCCGAATTTGGCTTTACCCCGCTGTTGCGCGCCATCACCCGGTTGGGCACATGCAGCTCCAGCGTCTTACCGGTTGCGACCTTGTCCTGCGACAGGTCATTCCAGGTCTTGATTTGATCAACCGTCACCTTGTGGCGGCGGGCAATCGAGGCCAGGTTGTCGCGCTTGCCGACTTTCACCAAGATGCGGCGTGTTTCCGGCACATCCGGCACCACCACCATGGTCGCGCTATCGGCAACGGCAGCGGTAATGTCTTTGTCCGGGGTATCTTCGCTTTTCGGCACCAGGATGGTGGAGCCGGCTTTCAATGCCATCTTCGGCGGAATATTATTGGCTTCGCGGATGACTTGCGGCGTGGTGCCAAAGCGCTTGGCGATGGTGTCGATCCGTTCGCGGGCGCTGGTCACTTTGTGCGCGGTCCAGGATGACAGCGTCTTGCGCCACTTCGACAGGTTGTCCTTGAATTTCTCGGCATTGCTCTTCGGCAGCAGAATCTGGGTATCGCTACTGCCGATGATGATCGGGCGATTGTATTGTGGATTGAGCGCCTTGAATTCTTCCATCGACAGTTCGGCCAGCTGGGCCGCCACCTTGATATCGATGTCGCGGGTTTTGCCGACCGAAACAAAATACGGTTGATTGTCCACGCGCGGCAGGGCGATGCCATACAGATCGGGGGCCGCGATAATGTTCTTGACTGCCTGCAGCTTCGGTACGTAATTCTGGGTTTCCGCCGGCATCAGGCGCGACAGGCTGTTGAAATCGATCGGCAAGCCGGCTGCGCGGTTTTTCTTGATCGCGCGCTGCACCGAACCTTCGCCCCAGTTGTAAGCTGCCAGCGCCAGTTGCCAGTCGCCGAACATGCCATACAGTTTTTGCAGATAGGTCAGGGCGGCATCGGTGGACGCCAGCACATCCCGTCGTTCATCCTTGAACACCCCTTGCTTCAAGTCGAAGTCCAGTCCGGTGGACGGGATGAATTGCCACATGCCAGCCGCTTTCGCAGATGAAAAGGCTTGCGGGTTGAACGCTGATTCAATGAACGGCAGCAGTGCCAGCTCGGTCGGCATGTTGCGCTTTTCCAGCTCCTGCACCACATGGTAGAGATAACGGGAGGCACGCGTGGTGGTGCGCTGGAAATAATCCGGACGCGAGCTGTACCAGGTGGTTTGCGAGGTGACCAATGGATTGTCCAGGTCGGGAATGCCGAACCCTTTGCGAATGCGCGCCCATACATCGGTCTCTTCGATTGCCAGCTCTGGGATCGGCGAGTGGTGGCTGTCGCTGGAATTGTGCAGGTAAAGCGTGATGTCGGCAGCATGCGCGGCGAACGGCAGTGGAACGGCGATCAGCGCTGCGAGCAGGATGGCAGATTTCGATAACAGATGCATGTCAGGTTTTCGTGTGGTCCGACCCTGCATCAGTCGGTAAAAGTTCGATCGGTGAGTGTACGGAACAGTCTTTTCTTGCGTCAAGGAATTTTACATTTCCTCTTTAAATGATTTTGCAATTGAGCAATGAATCTCGCCAAGCCTGCAACGTTTTTCCTGCGTGCAATTCTTTTGCCTAGTAAAGACTAATGTTCACTTCAATTAGTTCCGTCTAGGCATGGTTATTGCACAAAAACTGTTTTAAAACAATAAACCATTGCAAGACTGCTCATTTTTTAATCTTGATTTAGATCAAATGAATTAATTGGCGTGTTTGCTATCGTGATTTTTTGTAGTGTGGTGTGAAAAGGATTGGTATGTTAAAAACGGCGTTGCCTCGATTAAAACTGGCTGGGAAGTCCCTGTTACCCATTGTGCAGGGCGGGATGGGGGTTGGCATATCGGCACACCGGCTGGCTGGCAATGTGGCGCGCAACAACGCGGTGGGAACCATCGCCAGCGTCGATTTGCGTCACCATCATCAGGATCTGATGATTCAGAGTGGCAAAAGCCGCGACAAGGAATTGATTGATCGGGTCAACCTGATCGCGCTGGACCGGGAAATTCGCTCTGCCAAGGCAATTGCCGAAGGTAACGGCCTGGTCGCCGTGAATGTGATGCGTGCCGTATCCCAGTATGCCGCCAACGTGCGCCAGGCTTGCGAGAGCGGTGCTGATGCGGTGGTGGTCGGTGCCGGCCTGCCGATGGATTTGCCGGAGCTCACCACGGATTTTCCCAAGATTGCATTGATTCCGATTTTGTCGGATGCGCGTGGGATTGCACTGGTCCTGAAAAAATGGATGCGCAAGAATCGCCTGCCTGACGCAATCGCGATTGAAAATCCGCGCTATGCGGCCGGCCATCTGGGCGCTGCTCGCCCGGAAGACGTCACCGATGCGCGTTTTGACATGCCGCGAGTCATCGAAGGCACTTTTGAAATCTTCAAGGAACTGGGGCTTGAGCGCGAAAACATTCCGCTGATTGCCGCCGGCGGCATCAATACCCATGAAAAAATCCGCGATTTACTGGGATTGGGTGCCAGCGCAGTGCAACTGGGTACGCCGTTTGCAGTTACCGAAGAAGGGGATGCGCATCCCAATTTCAAGAAAGTATTGGCAGAAGCCCGCCCGGAAGATATCGTCACGTTCATGAGCGTAGCCGGTTTGCCGGCGCGCGCGGTGCGCACACCGTGGCTAGCCACCTATCTGGACAAGGAAGCCAAGTTGCAAGCCAAGGCAGCCCCGAAAGCCTGTCTGATGGCATTTGACTGTCTGCAGCAATGTGGGTTGCGGGATGGGCTTGCCAAGGCAGGACAATTTTGCATCGATACCCAATTGGCGTTTGCATTAAAAGGCGATATCAAGCGCGGCCTGTTTTTCCGCGGTACCGAACCTTTGCCTTTTGGGAAAGAAATCAGGTCGGTCAAAGACTTGCTGCAGTATCTGCTCACCGGTGTCTTGCTGGAAAAACACGATGGCATGGGCATGGCCCAGTTGCAGCCAGCCTGAACGCGTGTCGCAGCCCGTCAAGCCAGGAGCGTTGGCTTGACGGTGCAAATTCGTCAATTAAAAGCTATTTTTCCATTCCCTTAATGCCGCAAAGGCAGCAATCGGGTCATCCGTTTTCAGCCGTCCGGCTGCCTTCAAGCAGGCAATAATCTCCGGTTCCCGATAGCGTAAAAAGGGATTGGTCGCCTTTTCCAGTCCAATCGTGGAGGGAATTGTTGGCTGCCCGGCATTGCGCTTGGCTTGTTCGGCTGCGATCCGAGTTGTCAATACGGCATTGCCGGGTTCGACTTGCTGCGCAAAACGCAGGTTCGACAGCGTGTACTCATGCGCGCAATACACTTCTGTCTGGTCTGGCAGGCTTGCCAGCTTTGCCAGCGAAGCCGCCATCTGTTGCGGAGTTCCTTCAAACAAGCGCCCGCAGCCGCCGCCAAACATTGTGTCGCCGCAAAATAGCCAGTTTGGGCTGGAGGCAGCATAAGCAATATGTCCACGCGTATGGCCAGGCACCGCAATGACTGACAAGTCCAGTTTTAATTCCGGAATATGGACGGTATCGCCCTCATCCAGCGGACAGGTCACGGTGGCGATGCCATCGTTGCGCGGGCCAAATACCGGTACTTTTTCCTGTTCCAACAACGTTGGTACGCCGCCGACATGGTCAGCATGATGATGTGTCAGTAAAATAGCGATCAAGGACAAGCGGTGGGCAGCCAATGCCGTTAATATGGGTGCGGCGTCGCCGGGATCGACCACCGCTGTATGGCGGCCGTTATGGATGAGCCATAAATAGTTGTCGTTAAAAGCCGGAATCGCCAAAACATTTAACATAAACATGCAACATCCATCATCCGAAAAACCCATTATAGCGCTGGCTTCCTGGCTGGAGACGCCGATGGGGCATTACGTGCGGGAGTGGGAACAGGCACGCCTGGATGCATTGACGTCCGATATTTTCGGCTTCAATGCCATCCAGATCGGTTTGCCGCAAATCGATGCACTGCGCGCCAACCGGATGCCCAATAAATGGTTATCCGATACCCTGCTGCCGGCAGAGGCAAATAGCGCGAGCTCGACGCCGCTGGTGGTGGTGCACGATTTTGCCGAGCTGCCGTTTGCCTCACACAGCCTGGATCTGGTGGTATTGCCGCATGTTCTGGAATTTGCCGAGGAACCGCATCAGGTATTGCGCGAAGTGGAACGGGTGCTGATACCGGAAGGCCAACTGATTATTTGCGGTTTTAATCCAGCCAGCATGTGGGGTGTGCGCCAATTTGCGGGAAGGGTGACCGGCGCACATTTCTTGCCGCAGCATGGCGAATTCATCAGCATGCCGCGCATCAAGGACTGGATGAAGTTGCTGGACCTTGGCGTCAATCGCGGCCATTTCGGCTGTTATGCTCCCCCCTTTAAAAAAGAAGCATGGTTGGACCACTTTGCTTTCATGGAAAAGGCAGGAGACCGCTGGTGGCCCTACTTGGGCGCCGTGTATATCGTGCAGGCGATCAAGCGGGTCAAGGGCATGCGCCTGATCGGCCCGGCCTGGACCCAGCGCACGGCCAGGTTGCCGCAAGGGGTACCGGCGACCAATCGAATGAGACGCTCTCGAAAACTGGATAAAGTAGATGGATAAAATTGATGGATAAAGTGGATAAAGTAGAAATTTATACCGACGGCGCCTGCAAGGGCAATCCCGGTCCGGGCGGCTGGGGCGCATGGCTGATTGCCGGCGGCAATGAAAAAGAATTGTATGGCGGGGAACGCAACACCACCAATAACCGGATGGAGTTGCAAGCCGTAATCGAAGCATTGACCGCATTGAAGCGACCCTGTGAAGTGATCGTGCATACCGACAGCGTCTATGTGCAAAAGGGGATCAGCGAATGGATTCATGGCTGGAAGGCGCGCGGCTGGAAAACTGCCGCCCGCGCACCGGTCAAGAACGTCGACCTGTGGCAGGCGCTCGATGCCGCCCAATCCCAGCACCAGATCGAGTGGCGCTGGATCAAGGGGCATGCCGGTCATCACGGCAATGAACGCGCCGATGCGCTCGCCAATCTCGGCGTGGAAACAGTCTTGTGATGTTATTTTTGCATATGAATTTTTGAGTAGACCATGCGCCTAATTGTTCTGGATACTGAAACCACCGGGCTGAATCCGCGCTCGGGCGACCGCATCATTGAAGTCGGCTGCGTCGAATTGATCAATCGCCGCCTGACCGGCAATAATTTTCATACCTACATTAATCCGGAGCGGGACTCGGAAGAAGGCGCGCTGGCAGTACATGGCTTGACCACCGAATTCCTGAGCGACAAGCCGAAATTTGCCGACATCGCCAACGAGTTGCGCGACTACGTCCGCGATGCCGAAATCATCATCCACAATGCCCCGTTTGATCTGGCGTTCCTGGATGCCGAGTTCGGGCGATTGCGCCTGCCGCGTTTCGCCGAGCATGTCGGCACGATTACCGATACGCTGGTGCAAGCCAAGGAGATGCATCCGGGTAAGCGCAATTCGCTCGATGCACTGTGCGACCGTTACGGCATTTCCAACGCTCACCGCGCCTTGCACGGGGCATTGCTGGACGCTGAATTGCTGGCCGAGGTCTACCTGGCCATGACGCGCGGCCAAAACAGCCTGACGATCGATCTGATGGATAACCGCGAACAGCATGGCGACGATGCGGCGCTCGAAGTCGGCGCGCTGATTGAAAAAATGATCGTGCTGCCTGCCAGCCCCGAGGAAAACGCGGAACACGATGCGATGCTGGGCAAGCTGGACAAGGAAGCCAAGGGTACCTGTATTTGGCGTCTTGCCAATGCCAATTGAATCGGCAAGACAATTGTGCGATAATTCGTGCCGCATCGGGCGGTTAGCTCAGGGGTAGAGCACTGCCTTCACACGGCAGGGGTCGCAAGTTCGAAACTTGCACCGCCCACCAAATTACCGCAATACACTCAATTGCTGTTGAAAAAGCCGACTGAAATAGTCGGCTTTTTCATTGGCGGCGTGAATATTCCCGAACATCCCATACTCCGCTTCAGGTACGTGATCATTTTTGTTGCTGCCCCGACCTGCTGCGCAATTGCGATGGCCACAGAATTATTAAAATCCTTCCATAGTGGCAACCGCCGATACGCGGTTATGTCGATCGAGCGCACACACGTACGCAAATTATTGCCGCCACTATCTTGCAGCCAATAGCACGTCATGTGTTCGTTTCAAGCGGACTGCACATGTCACCTTTCTCTTGATCATAATAAAAATTTCTATTTGGCATAGGTTTTGCATGTTCTTGCTTAAAGGAACTTCTTTAATCGAGAAAATTTCTTCATTGATTCATATGCCGACAGAAATGGAGTTTAGCCATGACAACACTACCAGCGGAATTTCAACAGGAATATGGCGCAACGCTGCGCAATATGCAGTTGAATGAGTCGGAGATCGCACGCCATACAGCGCTGCTGACAACCACCGGGGGTCTGGATGCTTTTACGCTTGCCCAGAAAGATTTTGACGGGATCATCAATGAGCGCAACCTGCGGGTCGAGGCAAAAGCCAACAAGACATTGCGTCGCCTGATCGGCTGGACCTGCATGATCATACCGTTGATGACACTGCTGGCATTGGCCACCTGGTACGTGAAAATGTAATGGTTAGTGCAGGCACCAAGCCGATCGCCTGGACGATGCTTGTGGCGGCCTGATTGTACCCCTGTGTAGAAAGCAAAGCCGACCGGCAACGGTCGGCTTTTTGTTTTGGACTTTTTGGGAATATTTCTTAGTATTAAGAAGTTGACAGCACACCTGGCACCGACGCTCTTCGTCACCTTTTTCCACCATTCGCCGCCACACGTAGCGGCATCAGTCACACTGTGCAGCTTCGCTGAATTGCATGCAGTGTCCGCGAAATCCCATGGTAAGACCGCAGCCTATCCATCCGATCCCAATCTGATCGATTCCGGGTTGGCACGGATACGGCTGACCTTCACGAATATCCAGTCGCGCTGTCGATGAAAGGGCTGCGGCGATAACGTGGCGTGTCGCCTGCGGCTGCCGCCGGCAATCCCATCATGCGTTTAAACAACTCATTGTCGGGAAGGCGGCAAGTCGCATTAATCGTCCGATTTTATGTGGGCTAGCGAACCGACCCATGCCACAGCATGCCGCATCCTGACATTTCCTTACACCATGAATAAAGTGCATATGACATACGAAGAGCGCGATACCTACGGCATTTATAAAAACAATGGGCATAAAGGTCCGGGTCCTGAACTGATGGGCGCTGAAACCTTGAATGGCAATCATGTTCACAACTTGAAAGACGAGCACCTGGGCGACATCAAGGAAATCATGCTGGACATGCGTACCGGTACGGTCGCTTATGCAGTGATGGCATCCGGTGGCGTGTTTACCCTGGGTGAAAAGCTGTTTGCCGTGCCTTGGCGCGCCCTGAAGCTCGATACTGCCAACAAGCGCTTTACGCTGGACGTGGCGAAAGAGCGCTTCGAAAACGCACCGGGCTTCGACTCGAATGAATGGCCTGACATGGCTGACCAGTCGTGGATCGACAGCATCGGCAGCTATTACGGTACCAACGTTCTGTAATTAACCAACCTGCATCTGCACTGTTTTTCTATTACGCAGTCGGAAGCTCGCTTTGCAAACGATCAAGTGGTCTGGAAATGGCCATGGATCGGTCAGTGATCGACGACCGACTGAAAAGACATAGTGCAGCTGCTGCAACAATTTTAAAAACTGCTGTGGTTTCTCAACCGGGAAGCGCAGCAGTCCAAAGACGCATCATCAACCATCAAGGAATCCATCATGAACAAAGATCAAGTTACAGGCGTTGCCAAAGACATTGCAGGTCAAATCCAGGAAGGCGCAGGAAAATTGGTCGGCAGCGAAGAGCAGCAGGCCAAAGGATTGCATAAACAGGCTGAAGGCAAAACGGAAAAGGCTGTAGGCGATATGAAGGAAATCGTTAAGGACGCAGTCGACAAACTGTAAGCATCCCGTCTTGAAGCGCCCAGACGTCTGCCCGGTTTTTTCAGGCAGGCGTTTTTCATTTGTCTGCCGCAATCTATCGGTAGCAGCAAGCCTGCCGGGTTGGTGCCGTTGCCCGGCTTAGGTCTATTCTCTGGCGCACCGAAGAGTTGCGCCAAAATGTATATCTTGTAAGCAGATGCATCACTTGTTGTACCGTTTTTTTAACGCGATATAGTGAATCGTACATAAGCCTATTCGGAGTCTGGCTTGAGCGCTATTTTTTTATTGATTGAAATCGACTGGGAATTATCATGAAAATACTTGTCATCGCAGTAGCCGCGGCGGGCATCTTGTCCGGCTGTGTCGGATATGCGGTTCCCTATGGCCAGGCGCCGGTATCTGGCAGCGCAACGATTTACGTTGGCGATGATGGTCGCCAGCAACGACCAAGGCGCGACCGCGATCATGATGGCGTGCCGGATCGGGCAGATCGTGATCGGGATGGCGATGGCGTGCGCAATCGGGACGATCGGCGTCCCAATAATCCCAACCGTTACTGATTGATCCGCACTACAGAAAGAGCGGGCGCATGATGCATGCGCCCGCTCTTTTTTTTGCTGCCGAAAAAAGCCGTGCCGGGAATGTCTTCCGGTGTCAGTTGGTCAGGCGCGCCGCATCCCGGGCTGCGACCCGGCCTTCGTCGGTTGGCACCACCCATATTTCGACACTGCTGTTGGCAGCGTGGATCGGCATGGTGGCGGATCCCACTGCGGCGCGATTGGCGGCTTCGTCGATCTGCACGCCGAGATAGCGCAGTGCATCACAGGCGCGCTGGCGCAAGGCGGCGTCGTGTTCGCCGATGCCGCCGGTGAAGGCAATCACGTCGAGTCCGCCGAGGCAGGCAGTCAGGGCGCCGCATTCGCGTACCAGACGGTGCGTGAATATTTCGATGGCGAGTAGCGCGCCTGGGGCATCGCTTGCATGCAGCGTGCGCATGTCGGCCGACACGCCCGATACGCCGCGCAGCCCCGATTCGCGATACAGCAGCGACTCGATCTGTTCCCGGGTCCAGCCTTCGCGCATCAGATGCAGCAGCACGCCGGGATCGATTGCGCCGCTCCGGGTGCCCATCATCAAGCCATCCAGCGCGGAAAACCCCATCGTGGTCGCCACGCTCTTGCCATCGGCAACGGCACAGGCGCTGGCGCCATTGCCCAGATGCGCAATCACCATTTTTTCCTTGGCGCGCGCCGAGCGCTCCAGCATCGAGTCGGTCACATAACGGTACGACAGGCCGTGAAAGCCGTAGCGCCGGATGCCAATATCGCGCAATTTTTGCGGCAGGGCGAACAGGTGTTCCCGCTCGGGGATCGTCGCGTGAAACGCGGTGTCGAAGCAGCCGATCTGCGGCAGATCCGGATAGCTGCGCCGGAATGCGTGCACGCCGGTCAGATTGTGCGGCTGATGCAGCGGCGCCAGTGACGACAGCGTGGCCAGGTAATCGATGGTGGCGGTATCGAGCACCAGCGATTCGGAAAAGCGTTCTCCGCCATGCACGATGCGGTGCGCAATGGCGGTAATCTTGATGCCGTCGGCGTGGCTGAGCAGCGTGCGTTCCAGCGCCATCAGGGCCCGGTCGAACGGCGCTTCAGGGCCGGGTGCGATCTTTTCAGTGGAGTCGCCGCCCTCGGTGGAAAGCTTGATCACCGGCGAGCCGCCCGGTTCCAGTCCCTCGATATTGCCGCTCATCCGGGCCGCGCCGATGTCGCGTCCGTTTTGCGGATACAGCGCAAATTTCAGCGAGGAAGAACCGGCGTTGACCGCCAGAATGGCATTCAGTTTGGCGCTCATGGCTGCACCTTGCGATTTTGATGGGCCATCAGCAGCGCCAGCGCAGCCGATGCCACGCGTGCATTGGCGCTGTCGGCGCGGCTGGTCAGCGCGATTGGAATCTTCGCGCCCAGCACGATGCCGCAGGTGGTGGCGCCAGCCAGGTATTCGAGCTGCTTGGCCAGCATGTTGCCGGATTCGAGATCAGGCACGGCCAGGATGTCGGCATTGCCGGCCACCGTCGACTGGATGCCCTTGATGCGCACCGCTTCCATCGACACTGCATTGTCAAACGCCAGCGGGCCGTCCAGGTTGCCGCCGGTGATCTGGCCGCGGTCTGCCATTTTGCACAGGGCTGCCGCATCGAGCGTGGACTGCATCTTGACGTTGACGGTTTCCACCGCCGCCAGGATCGCCACGTTCGGACGCTCGTTGCCGAGCGCGTGCGACAGCGTGATGGCGTTCTGGATGATGTCGGCCTTTTCTTCCAGGGTCGGCTTGATGTTGATTGCCGCATCCGTGATCAGGAGGGGTTTGTCGTACATCGGCACGTCAAAGCGGAACACGTGCGACAGGCGGCGCTTGGTGCGCAACGCACGCGTGGTGACCACCGCACGCATGATTTCGTCAGTGTGCAGGCTGCCTTTCATCAACGCTTCCACATCGCCGGAGGCGGCCAGCTCGGCGGCGAGATCGGCGCCCGCCACGCTATGTTCCACCGACCGGATTTCCATGCCGGACAAGTCGACACCGGCCGCTTCGGCAGTGGCGCGCAGCTTGGCTTCGGGGGCGATCAGTACGGGAATGATGAGGCCGAAGTGCGCCGCGTTGACCGCGCCGCGCAGGGATTCGATATCGCAGGGATGGACCACCGCGCAACGCACTGCCGGCAGGTGGGCAACGCTGGCGAGCAGCGCATCCAGGCGGGCATGCGGGTCGAACGTGCGCAGTTGCGGGACGTTGATGGCATGGCGGCGCACCTTCACTGTTGGTGCCAGCACTAGCGCGGTACCTGACAGGACCACTACGCCAGCCTGGTTGGTGACCTTGCAGTCGAGCGTCACGCGCTTGGTGGCATCTTCTTTTGCAATCACGGTCGCGATCACGGTCAGCGTGTCTTCGACGCGCACCGGCAGGGCAAAGTGCAGGGTCTGTTCGATATAGACGGTGCCTGCACCGGGGAAGCTGGTGCCCAGCAAGCTGGAAATCAGGGTGGCGCCCCACATGCCGTGCGCAACCACGCCATTGAACAATGTCTGTACCGCGAATGCGGCGTCGACATGCGTAGGGTTATAGTCGCCGGATACGGCAGCGAATGCCTGAATGTCGGACAAGGCGAGCGTACGCATCAGGCGTGCGGACTGGCCAATACTTAATTCATCGTAGGTAAGGTTTTCAATGTACTGCGCAGCAATGTCATTCATGGCGATGGTATAAAAATAAGTTGTCTTTGTGGATCGGAAGGAGCTGCCTGTTGCTTTAATTCAGTAATCAGGCGTAGTTGAATGCTTAAAAGCAAGGAGTGTGCCGGAAGGCAATTTGAAATATCGCCGGCCTAGGCGAAGCGGTTCATGCGGCTGTGCCGCAAGCGCTAGGTGATGCCTGATTACATTGCGGAATGGGTGCGGTGTTCGACCGCGTTGCGCATGGCGCTGACGATGTGATGCGTGTTGCCGGCGAGGATACGGTCAAGCAGCGGATACAGCATTTCTTCTTCTTTCATGCTGTGCTGCTGGGTCAGGATCGTGAAGGTTTCGGCGTGCAGGATGAAATCGGCCAGTTCACGCCGCAGCAAGGCGTCATGGATACGCTCGACGATTCCGGTGATGCGCCGGTGTTCCATGCGCAGCATTTCAATCGGTCCGGCAGCATGGCGAATGGATTCCTCAAATGCGGGAAAAAGGATCGATTCTTCCATCTTGACATGGCGTGTGAATGCGCTCAGGAACAGTTGAAAATGGGCTTCGGCCTGTTGCCATTCCCGCTGGGCGACGCTGGTTTCCGCCTGTACGAACAGCTGGTCGCAGCGCTGGTGATCGTACATCAGAAAGTCGCAGATGGTTTGCATAGGATGGGTCCGGAGCGATGCTACATTGTCATCCGTTCCTTACACGGTTCTCCTTGACCCGGCTCAAGGATTTTTCAACTGTCGCGACCAATTGAAATGGTCAGATGCGCCCCTGCAAGCTTAACCTTGCCGGTTTGTTTGACAAGCAGGTGAGCTTGACCTGGATCAATCGAATTGCGTTGCGCGTTGGCTATATTCTCTTGCCCGATATTCGATCCGGCTCCCATTCTGACGAAGAGAACTTCAATTGCGCATCAAGCTTCCAGCTTTATTCAGTGTGCTGCGGCGCTTGGCTGCCGGATGTCTTTTACTGGGCATCGGCAGTCTGGCTGCAGTGCCAACCGTGATCGGCGCTCGGGCGGCGGAGCCAGTTGTGCCGCAACCAGCGGTTGAGATGCCGCTGGCGCCGCTGGGAGCCCAGGCTGACCGGTTTTATGATCCAGCCAATCCCGACTTGCACCAACTGCAGAAAGCCGCGGATGCATTGATGGGTTTGCCACGCGATAAAACTGGCAAGATCGACTGGATGACCGCGCTGCGCAATGGCAGCATTGCACCGCGTGCGAATTTGCAGGGAAATCAGCCGGCCGAGATACTGGATCTGGATATCATTCTCAAGAACACAAAAGAAATGCCGTATGTGAAATTTCCACATAATTCACATACGCAGTGGCTAGCTTGCAGCAATTGTCATGACCAGTTGTTTATCCCGAAGGCCGGCGCCAATCCAATCACGATGGATAAAATATTTCGGGGCGAGTATTGCGGTACCTGCCACGACCGTGTGGCGTTCCTGACCTATTTTTCCTGTGAGCGTTGCCATAGTGTTCCCCATGGAAAAATCAAGGCATGGTGGTAGTCGGTTCAACAAGCAAGGGATAGCGCGCAGCAGCACACGCTGCCTCAGCTGCATTGACCTGAGTTCCACTCACACGAAGTTTACGAGCTTGATCTATATCAACAGAAATTCAATATTGCCCGGTATTCTTATCGTAAATTGATTCAGGGCAAATCTTGGTTGGCCGCGACCAAGAGAGAGGCTTTAAGCCTGGTTCACATTGTGCTTTTCATCTGGGAAGCACCCGATTGCACTGTCGCTGCTTACCATGACTGAGGGTTCCTTATGGAAATTCGCCGTATTTCGCGAGATGACATTATGTATTCGCAAAACATCAAACGAATTCTGTCCAATACGTCGCTGTTCAAGTCACTCGACGACGAACAGCTGGAAGAAATCAGTACCGGGACCCAGCCGATCCGGGTGGGCGCCAATACCTGTGTCGTCAGTCAGGGCGATGCCGCCAAGGGCGTGTTCGTGCTGGTGTATGGGCAGGTCAAGATGTGCTTCGACCGCAAGGACGGCAGCGAAAAAACGCTGGCGATTTTGGGACAAAATAAATGTTTCGGCTTGAGCGAGATGCTGCTCGATCGCGCCCACCTGGCATTCGTGAAAACCACCACCGACTCGATGCTGCTGCATACCTCGCGTGAAAAGGTGATGGAGGCCGCGCAAAGCAATTTCGAATTCGCGCAGGAGCTGATGGTCTGCGTGGGTCGCCAGCTATATACGCTGGTGCGCGACATCGAAAGCTATTCGCTGCAAACCGCCAAGCAGCGACTGGCCGGCTACCTGCTGCGCCAGAGTCAATACCAGACTGCCGACAGCATCCAGCTCATCGCCAGCAAGGCGCTGATCGCGTCCAGACTTAGTCTGACCCCGGAAACCCTGTCCCGGCTGCTGCATGATTTTTCGACCGAAGGCTTAATCTCGGTTTCGGGACCGCGCATTAAAATCCTCGATTTCGAGAAAATGAGCGCGCTTCTCTCTGTCTGAGTGATGCGAATCCGCGCTGCGCATGCAATACAGGCAACTTTTTCGATTGATGCGGGACCCGGAGCGTTACTGTTGATATTCCTGCACGGATGGCGGCGCCCAGGCAATTGAGCCATTGACGGGGCGTGATCCACCCGCTTCGCCTGCCGGCCAGCCGGCAACGGACCGGCTATTTATATACGGCATGTGTTGTAGAATACGGCTTGCCTTGATCGCTGTTTCCGACACGCATTCAGCCAGGTTTTTACGTGAACTGGTGCCAACGCGGCTTTTTTGAATAAATCATTACGTCAACTCTTCCCTCATCAATGACCTTCCAGGCACATCAGCTCAGCTGCGTTCGCGGCGACCTGCAGTTATTTCGCGGCGTGGATTTCGAACTGCATGCGGGCGACGCAATGCGGGTTGCCGGCACCAACGGCAGCGGTAAAACCAGCTTGTTGCGCATGCTGGCCGGCCTGTCGGCGCCGCACGACGGCGAAGTACGCTGGAATGGACACAATATTCGCAAGCTGCGCGATGAATTCTGCCGCAAGCTGATCTACCTCGGCCACGCGACCGGAGTAAAAGATGACTTGTTCGCCTGGGAAAATCTGGTGGTCGCGTCCGCCCTGGCCGGGTCCCCCGTCACCAGCGATGATGCGCATGGGGCGCTGGAGCAGCTGGGTCTGGGGCGGGCCGCAGATTTGCCGACCCGCGCACTGTCGCAAGGCCAGCGCAAACGCGTCGGGCTGGCACGCCTGAGCCTGGACCGCTCGGCATCCCTGTGGATCCTCGATGAGCCGTTCACCGCATTGGATAAAAGTGCGGTGGCAGCCTTGTGCACTACGCTGAACCTGCACCTGGCGCGCGGTGGAATGGTCATTTACACAACTCATCAGGATGTCGAATTGACTGCGCGCCGTGTGCTGTGCCTGGACTTGAATCAGGCGGCCACATGCTGAACGCCTTTCTGTGCATTCTGCGGCGCGACTTGATGCTGGCGTTTCGACGCCGCTCCGACGTGTTGACGACATTGTTCTTTTTTATCATCGTGGTCACGCTGTTCCCGCTTGGCGTTGGACCCGAATCAGGATTGCTGCGCACCATGGCGCCTGGCATTCTGTGGGTTGCTGCCTTGCTGGCATCGATGCTGGCGCTGGGCCGCCTGTTCGCGCTCGATTATGCCGATGGCACGCTGGAGCAGATGGTGCTGGCGTCCGAACCGCTGACCGTGATCGTGATCGGCAAGGTGATTGCGCACTGGCTGGTGTCAGGCTTGCCGCTGGTATTGCTGGCGCCCTTGCTGGCAATCCAGTTCGACTTGCCGCGCGAATCGATTCAAGTGCTGTTTTTCAGCCTCCTGATCGGCACGCCGGTGCTGAGCCTGGTCGGCGCAATCGGCGCGGCACTGACACTTGGCGTGCGCGGTGGTGGCGTGCTGGTGTCCCTGCTGGTGTTGCCGCTTTATATACCGGTATTGATTTTCGGTGCCGGCGCCGTCGGTGCCGAAGCCTCGGGCGTAGGGGCGACCGCCCACCTGCTGTTGCTGGGTGGCGCACTGGCCGGTGCGGCGGCATTGACACCATGGGCAACGGCGGCCGCGTTACGCATTTCACTCGAATAATTCCCCTTCTTCCCGTGTGGCACACTGATTGCTTTGGTTAAAGAATTGCAGCCCATCATCATTAAGACATGCTTGCCTGTATCGTTCCTGGTAATCCTGCAGAATGGCAGCTAAAAAGAGAGTGTGAAACAAGGTGAATTACTTTAATCTTTATCTCATTTTTGAGAATGCCGGAATTTGTGACGCGCACCTACCCTCTGAGCCTGTCGCAATCGAAACTTTTACGGGAGTATCCTTGTAGTGTCTGCAACTAATCAAATTCTTTCCGGTAAGCCGCCGTCCAGCGGGATCCACTGGTTCAAATACGCATCGCCACAAATGTTTTTCCCGGTTGCTGGAAAAATGATTCCCTGGTTTGCCGGCCTTGCCATCGTGTTGACCATTGTCGGTCTGTACATCGGATTTTTTGCCGCGCCCACCGATCATCAGCAAGGGGATGCGTACCGCATCATTTTCCTGCATGTACCAGCGGCATGGATGTCGATGTTCATCTATCTGGTGATGGCATTCTGGGCCGGCATCGGGCTGGCATGGAACACCCGCATGTCGTCGATGATGGCAAGTGCACTGGCACCGACCGGTGCCTTGTTTACCTTTATTGCGTTGTGGACCGGCGCATTGTGGGGCAAGCCGACCTGGGGCGCCTGGTGGGTGTGGGATGCGCGCCTGACTTCCGAATTGATCCTGTTATTCCTGTATATCGGCTTCATGGCCTTGCAGGCGTCAATTGACGATCCGCGCCGTGCCGACAAGGCCGGTGCGTTGCTGGCATTGGTCGGGGTGGTGAATGTGCCCATCATTTATTTTTCAGTGAAATGGTGGAATACGCTGCATCAGGGTTCCTCGATCAATATGACCAAGGCTCCAAGCATGGCAGCCATCATGTTGATCGGCATGCTGGTGATGGCGCTGGCGGCCTGGGCTTATACGATTGCCGTGGCACTGTACCGGGTGCGTTGCATCATGCTCGAACGCGAGCGGCACACTGACTGGGTCAAGGATTACGTGGAGAAAAACGCATGATTTGGGAAAGCTGGAGTGCATTTTTCGCAATGGGCGGCTACGGCTTGTATGTATGGGGCTCGCTGGTTGTGACATTCGGTGTGCTGTTCGTGGAAGTCGCTGTGCTGGCCGCGCAGCGCAAGTCGATCCTGGCGCAGCACCGCCGCTGGATCAGGAATAATCGGAAGGAACGTAATGAAAACTAGACATAAGCGCATGGCATTGATCGCCGCCGGACTGGCCACGCTCGGCCTGGCCGCATGGCTGGTGCTATCCGCATTTCAGCAAAACATGGTGTTCTTTTTCACGCCGACCCAGGTATTTGCCGGCGAGGCGCCCAAGGGGCGCAGCTTCCGTATCGGCGGCATGGTGGAAGAGGGCAGCATCAAGCGCCAGCCGGACGGCGTCACTGTCGCCTTTGTCGTGACCGACATGGTGCAAAAGATTCCCGCGACCTACAAGGGCATCCTGCCGGACCTGTTCAAGGAAGGCAAGGGCGTGGTGGCGCAGGGCAAGCTGGGCCAGGACGGCCAGTTCGTGGCCGAGGAAGTGCTGGCCAAGCACGATGAAAACTACATGCCGCCGGAAGCCGCTTACGCGCTGAAGAAAGGCAATGAAGCAAACCAGAAAACCGTCGGCGAACCGGCAAAGGAAGTGAAGCGATGATTCCAGAACTTGGTAATTTTGCCGTCATGCTCGCATTATGCGTGGCGCTGACGCAAGCTATCCTGCCTATTGCCGGATCGTTCAATGGCAACCAGCGCTGGATGGCATTGGGTCGCCCGGCGGCCGCTGGGCAGCTGATGCTGATCAGCTTGGCCTTTGCCTGTCTGATCTACTCATTTGCCACCAATGACTTTACGGTGCAAAACGTTGCATCGAACTCAAACTCGATGTTGCCATGGTATTACCGCATCGCCGCTTCCTGGGGCAGTCATGAAGGCTCGCTGCTGCTGTGGATCTTCATGCTGGCAGTCTGGACCTTTGCAGTAGCGACTTTCAGCCACCAGTTGCCGGACGAGACCGTCGCGCGCGTGGTTGGCGTGATGGGCCTGATCAGTATCGGTTTCCTCGCGTTTCTGTTGTTTACCTCGAATCCGTTCGACCGGCTGCTGCCGGGTGCTGCCGATGGCCGCGACCTGAATCCGCTGCTGCAGGACTTTGGCATGATCATTCATCCGCCGCTGCTATATATGGGCTATGTCGGCTTTTCAGTGGCATTCGCTTTTGCGATTGCGGCGCTGATGGGCGGCCAGCTCGATGCGGCGTGGGCGCGCTGGTCGCGTCCCTGGACCACGGTCGCGTGGATGTTTCTGACGCTTGGCATTTTCATGGGCAGTTTCTGGGCCTATTACGAACTCGGCTGGGGCGGCTGGTGGTTCTGGGATCCGGTAGAAAACGCGTCCTTCATGCCATGGCTGGTCGGCACCGCGCTGATCCATTCGCTGGCCGTGACTGAAAAGCGCGGCACGTTCAAGAACTGGACCGTGCTGCTGGCGATCATCGCCTTCTCGCTGTCACTGTTGGGCACGTTCCTGGTCCGCTCGGGCGTCCTGACCTCGGTGCATGCGTTTGCAACCGATCCGGAGCGCGGTCTGTTCATCCTGATTTTCCTGGCCGTCGTGATCGGCGGTTCGCTGACGCTGTTTGCCTGGCGCGCGCCGAAGGTGGGTCTGGGCGGACGCTTTAGTCTGGTATCGCGTGAATCGATGTTGCTTGTTAATAACGTGCTGCTGCTGGTGGCTGCCGGCACCGTGCTGCTCGGTACACTGTATCCACTGTTTCTGGATGCGCTCGGGCTTGGCAAGATCTCGGTTGGGCCACCATATTTCGAGGCGGTATTTGCGCCGCTGATGATCCCGGTGCTGATCTTGATGGCCGCCGCACCGTTCGTGCGCTGGAAGGAAGCATCGCTCCCGGATCTGCTGCGTCGCCTGCGCTGGATTGCGCTGGGAGCGGTCGGGCTGGCGCTGGCGATTGCACTGGTCCTGGCTGCGTCGCCAATGGTAACCGCCGGCCTGACTTTCGCGATCTGGATATTTTTTGGCACGGCGGCCCACCTGGCCGAGCGCCTGCGCCACGCACCGAGCGGCATGTCGGTCGGCAAGCGGTTTTCACGCGAGCCTCGCAGCTACTGGGCAATGCTGATCGCCCATGCCGGCATCGGCATATTCGTGGTCGGCGTCACCATGGTCAAGGGGTTCGATGATGCCAAGGATGTCCACATGCGTGCCGGCGACACCGTCACGCTCAATGGCTACACCTTCAGTTTCAAGGAGCTGCAGGAAATCAAGGGTGCGAACTATGTCGCGGCGCGCGCAACTTTTGATGTCACCTATGGCGACAAGCTGGTCACCACACTGAAGCCGGAAAAGCGCCTGTACACCGTGCAGAAAATGCCAATGACGGAAGCCGGTATCGACCGCGGTTTCACGCGCGACCTGTACGTGTCGCTGGGCGAAGCGACCAATGACGGTGCATGGGTGGTGCGGGTGCAGCACAAGCCGTTCGTTGGCTGGATCTGGGCTGGCTGTCTGATCATGGCGTTCGGCGGCTTGCTGGCCGCGTCAGATCGCCGCTATCGGGTCGGCTCGCGCCGGCGCAGGGAAGCGGCTCATCCAATTGTTTCAACAGTTAAACCGGTTAATGCTTAAGTCATGAAACGATACCTTTTACCGCTCGGCATATTTATCGGCCTGCTGATTTTCCTTGGGGTCGGATTGCGCCTGAATCCGCGCGAGATACCGTCGCCGTTTATCGGCAAGCCTGCTCCGGCATTCAATCTGACCCAGTTGCATGAGCCTGGCAAGCGCATTTCTCCGCAGGACATGACAGGTCAGGTCTGGCTGCTCAATGTATGGGCTTCCTGGTGCGTGTCGTGCAGGGCGGAACACCCGGTGCTGATGGATTTTGCAAGAAGTAATATCGTGCCGGTGATTGGCCTGAACTACAAGGATGGGCGGGATGATGGCACCAAATGGCTGCGCGAATTTGGTAATCCGTATGCGCTGTCGGCCTTTGACAATGATGGCCGGGTTGGCATCGACTATGGCGTGTACGGCGTGCCTGAAACTTTTGTGATCGATAAAAAAGGCGTGATCCGGATGAAATACACCGGCCCCCTGACTCCGGAAGCGATTACCGAAAAATTGTTGCCTTTGATTAAAGAGTTGAAGAGTGCGTAAATTTTTTATTTTCCTGCTATTGGTCCTGTCCGCCACCGCCCAGGCGAAAGATGCGTCGCCGACTGTCGCCGATCCGGCGCTGGAAAAACGTGTGATGGCCTTGTCCGAAGAGTTGCGATGCCTGGTGTGTCAAAATCAGACGCTGGCCGATTCCCATGCCGAACTGGCAATCGACTTGAAAAACCAGGTACGGGAAAAACTTGCCAGCGGCATGTCCGATCATGATGTGCTGGAGTACATGGTTGAACGCTATGGCGACTTTGTGTTGTATCGCCCGCCGGTAAAAGGCATCACCTGGCTGTTGTGGTTTGGCCCGTTTCTGTTGCTGATCGGCGGACTTGCACTGCTGATCTTCAAGTTGTCGCGCGGTCGCGGTGCAACTGACACGGTACCGGAAGCGGAAATGCAGCGTGCAGCGGCATTACTTGATGGCGCAAACGAAACCAAGCAATCGAAGGAAAAAGCATGACAGTATTTTTGATTGGTGCTGCATTATTGGTGGCATTGACATTGGCATTCATATTACCGCCGTTGTTGCGCCGCGAGACGGCAAGCAACGTGCATGTGCAGCGTGACGAACTGAACCTGGCGGTATTGCGCGATCAATTGGCCGAGCTGGACGCCGATCTCGAGGCAGGCCTGATTGACCCTGCCGGCTATCAGAGCGCGCGCCATGAATTGGAGCAGCGGGTGAGCGAGGACGTCAAGCCGCAGGCAGCGGCCTTGCCTGCTGCAACCGGCAGGCGCTGGGGCGCATGGCTGGTTGGCCTGGCAGTGCCCCTGCTGTCGATCGCGCTCTATCTGCTGGTTGGCACCCCGGCCGCGATGGACCCGGCTCAGCAGGTCGCCGCTGACAACAAATCGCATGAAATAACCCCGGAACAGATTGAAGGCATGGTCGCTGGCCTGGCGACCCGGCTGCAGAATGAACCCGATAATGCAGAAGGATGGAACATGCTGGCGCGTTCGTACAATGCGCTGGGACGCTATGATCAGGCGAGTCAGGCGTATGCGCGTCTGGTGACGCTGGTGCCAAACGATGCGGCGCTGTTGACCGATTATGCCGATACGCTGGCCATGGCACAAAACAGGAGCCTGCAGGGCGAGCCGGAAAAGTTAATTGATCGCGCACTGGCGATCGACCCGAAAAATCTGAAGGCCATCGCGCTGTCCGGCAGCGCTGCATTCGAACGCAAGGACTACGCAACGGCAGTTTCACGCTGGCAAAGCATCCTGGCGCTGGTGCCGGCCGACTCCGAAGTGGCGCGCTCGATTTCCGGCAGCATCAGCGACGCGCAGGGCATGATGGGCAAGGGTGCGGCACCGGCCCCGGTGGTGCAGGCCAAGGCTGATCAGGCGCCAGCTGCTGCTAGTGCCAGGGTCGAGGGAACGGTGGATATCGATCCGGCATTGCGTGCGCAAGCCGCCGATACGGATGTGGTATTCATCTTTGCGCGTGCCGCGCAGGGACCGCGCTTTCCGCTGGCGGTGCTGCGCAAGCAGGTCAAGGATTTGCCGCTTAAATTCGTGCTGGACGACAGCATGAGCATGATGCCGGATGCGAAGCTGTCCAGCTTTCCGATGGTGGTGGTCGGGGCGCGCATCTCGAAGACGGGCAGTGCAACACCTGCGCCCGGCGACCTCGAAGGGCTGACCGAGCCGGTAAAGCCAGGCGCCACCGGCCTGAAAATCCGCATCGACAAGCGTAACGGTTAACCACCGGTGACAAGAACCGCCGAACTGTCAAAGCCAGGAAAAAGCGCGAAGCAAAAATAAGAAAGCGCTTCAGTTCGGTTATCAATTCCGGGAATCGGCCGCGCTCCGCGCATTGCGCGCCGCAGTCGTTGTGCCCAATGCGCATCGACTGCGCTGCCGCACCGATTGCCTGTTCCACACTCTCCAAAAAAACCTGTGAGCAGCCGCACGGTTCGCTGCACGGTCGCCCCCATTTTTTTACCCGATGCGATTATTCGGGTTGTTCACACCTTGATTGGATGAATTGCTACGGCCCGCACCCTGGCCTGGGTTGGTCCCGTCGCCTAATCCCGAACGATTGGTGTTCGCTGCCGTTGCTGCGCCACCCAACTGCACAGAGATGATGGCGTCGTTAAAATCTTTGTCGCCGCCACCATGTAAATCTTCAAAGCCGATGGCGAAGCCATTGCCTGTCTTGCTGACCTTGGTATGGTCAAACCCGTCCTTATTGGCTGCTGCACCGCCAGTACGGAAGAATTGCTTGGGACCGTTCTCAATACCGAATTCCAGCTTGCTGCCGGGTTTCACATCGAAGCTATAGGTGCCGGTTTTGTTATCGATGCCGACATAAGTGCGGGTTTTGAAGTTGTCAGTGCTAAAGAAGATCTTGTTGTCGTAACCCGAATCTGACTTCTGAATGGAAATGCTGACCTTGCCGTCACTGCCGACGGCCAAGCCTTTGCTTGCCTCTTGTGCTGCCGCCAGTTGCCCGGCTTTTTCTGCAGCTTGCTTGGCTGCGTTCGCATTCGTCTGATTAGCGCTTGTCTTGCCGATATTCGGCTGCGCTGGTGGAGTCGCAGGCTTAGCCGCTGCGGCTGCACCCGACAACGGATTACCCGTTGCAGGTGCCGCCGGTTTAGCCGCTTGGCGCACTGGTGCGGGCGTAGCTGGTGGTACGACAGGGCTCGCCTTGGCTTGCGTCGCCTTCACTGCTTCCGCGATCTTTGCAGACTGTATCGCCTTGTCACTGGTACCGGCTTTGTTGTAGACATCTAACGCCGGCTTCTTTTGAGCATTGAGCGTCACTTGCGTGGAGCTTGCCTTTTGTGCAGCGGCCGCGGCAGTTTGCGAAACCGTGTTGGCTGGCGCGCCCGCTGCCTTGACTGGCTGCGCTACCGGCGGCGGCGCCGCAGATTTTGCCGATGTGCTGGCGGCACAGCATGTTGCGTAGCTGTCGCTTTGGCTGGCGGGGCAGGGCTTGCGGGAACCGATGATTTGGCCCCGATTTGGGACGCCGCTTGTGCTGGCTTTGCTTGTGCCGAGGCGGCTGCCATCGTTTGTAGCAATGGATTTTTATGCGCAACGCTCGTAATTGCGGCCATGCTCACCTCCCGTTACGCCGATTCGGCATGGCTGAAGTATGGCAGAAAATTTCCACAACGCAATTAATTTGGCCGAATTCACATTACTTAACAATCTGGATGGTCAGGCTTGGCGATTGCCCTTGTTCCGATTGTTGATTTGGCATAAGAGTTGCTTGGAGTTAATTCGTGTACCGCATACTTAGTTTGTCGGCAGCAATTCGGCGCCCATGTGAAACATGTTTTCTGTGCAATTTTTAGTTGGACTGTTGACTGTTTATTTGAACTGGACACAGTTTGTTTTATGAATTCGTTGATTCAAATCAAGAGATAAAAAGACGCACGAGCTTTGTATTGCAGGTGCAACATATTTCATTGTGGGAATAAGTTGCCAGATATAAACTTGATGCCGCAAGGGTTTAATTTATGAGCGCTTTACCTCACCGCTTCAAGTCACCTGCATCGCGCTGCCATATACATCGCTTCGCCTCCGTGTCTGTTCCCGATGAAGTGCAATCGTCAATTTATCCCATCCCATTAGCAAGGAAGGAAAGCCAGCCATGAACGCAATCAGAATAACTGGAGTACTGCTCGCACTCATCACTGCAGTTGTGGCATTGACGATGTCGCCCACGGTGCATGCAGCCGATGCCGCCGCAGCCGAAAAATTTGCGCGCCAGGAAGGTTGCCTGCGCTGTCACGGCGTCGAGCGCGGCAAGGATGGGCCGGCCTATAAAAAAATCGCGGAAAAATTGCGTGGCAAGGCCGATGCGGAAGCGACTCTGGTCAAACACTTGAGCAGCGGCTCGAAAGTGAAGTTTGAGGACGGGCACGAAGAAGACCACAAGATACCGAAGAACAAGGATGCGGAGCAGATCAAGAATCTGGTCCAGTGGATTCTGTCACTGTAAGAATAAATAAAAGATATCTGGGCTAAAGCGGCGAAGCAATCGACCGTGCCCAGTAATGCAACAACTCGGGGAAAAAAATGAAATATTGGCAAAAGATCGCCACCGCGCTGGCCATGGTGGTCAGCTTTGCTGCCGCCATGCCGGCGCAGGCAGCAGAAGGCGGCAAGCAGGCGCAGATCGACAAGTCGCGCGCGCAGGATGAAATCTGCACCCGCTGTCACGACCAGTCCGAAATGAAGCCGGTACTGTCAATCTATCAGACCCGCCACGGCGTCAAGGCCGACGAGCGCACACCGACCTGCCAGTCCTGCCACGGCGCCAGCGAGGACCATGTCAAGAATACGACGCAAAAATCGGCACGTCCTGCGGTTGATTTCCTGGGCAGCCGCAACACTGCTACCAAGCGCGATGTCGAGAATTGCGTTGCCTGCCACAAGTCCGATGTCCGTTCGCACTGGGCCGGCAGTGCCCATGAAAGCCGCGATGTGCTGTGCACATCCTGCCACCAGATGCATACCCACGAAGACAAGGTCCGTAACAAGACGACCCAGCCCGAGGTGTGTTTTGCCTGCCACAAGGAACAGCGCGCGCAGTACAGCAGGCCATCGCGTCACCCGATCAAGGATGGCAAGATGGCTTGCTCGGATTGCCATAATCCGCACGGATCAGCCGGACCAAAATTGATGGTGCGCGACAGCGTGACCGACACCTGCTACACCTGCCACATGGAAAAGCGTGGCCCGTTCGTGCGCAACCACCAGCCGGTCCAGGAAGACTGCACGATCTGCCACAATCCGCATGGCACCACCACGCCCAATCTGCTCAAGTCCCGCCCGCCATTCCTGTGCCAGCAATGCCATGAGCCGACCGGGCACAGGGCCACTGCTGCATCGATGGATTCGAGTCGCACCTTCAATACCAATACGCTGGCGCGCGGCTGTCTGAACTGCCATACCAACATCCATGGTTCCAACAACCCGACCCATGACGCTGCATCCGGACGCGCCTTCCGGCGCTGATAGAGACAAGAAAGCCAATCATGAAACTCAATAAAAAACGGGATTTCCCTCTTGCCGCCATCGCCGCGGCGCTGCTTGCAGCCTATGGGCCTGTATGGGCCCAGACAGATGATGAAGTCAAACTGTTGACCAGGCCCACCAGCAGCATCGCGCTCGGTACCGCCTACCTGTCCAAAGATGCGCCTCGCTTTGGCCTGTACTCCGGCATGAAGGACGAAGGCCTGTATGGCGTGCTCGATTTCAACATCATCCGTCTGGACGAAGCCACCGGCACCTGGCTCAAGTTCAATGGCCGCAATCTCGGACTGGAGAGTCGCGACTTGCGCGTCACCCACGAGCGGCAGGGTGATTGGGCCTATTCGCTCGACTATAGTGAAACCACGCGCCATGAGCCTCGATCGGTGACCACGGCGGTGCGAGGGATCGGCACCGCAAACCTGATCGTGCCGAACACATCGACGCCCGGATCGGCGCTATCGTTGAAAATGAAACGAGAGGCGACCGGCCTGACTTTCAGCAAGCAGCTGGGTGGCGGTTTCGAGGTGCTGGTCAAGGTGCGCAACGAGGAAAAAGACGGCGCGCGGCTGTTTGCCCGCGGCGAGAGCGGCGGCATGGAATTTACGCCCGAGCCGATCAATTCCACCACGCGGCAGCTCGATACCACGCTGGGTTATACCAATGAAAACCTGCATCTGAATGTCGGCTACTATGGTTCAGCCTACGACAATCACAGTACCGCTCTGAATATTGCCGGCGGCACGACGCTTGCGCTGCGAACCACCCATAACCTGATTGCGCTGCCGCCGGATAATGAATCGCACCAGCTGCATGTCGGCGGCGGCTACAAGTTCTCGCCTACCACCAAAGGCACCTTCAAGGTTGCCTACGCACGCGCCACCCAGAATTCCACCTTCATCACCAGCGTGCCGGTGGCAACCGATCTCGGGGCGCGGGTCGACACCACCCGGGCACAGTTCGGCGTGAGCTCGCGGCCACTGCCGAAACTGTCGCTGCTGGCGAACTTCAATTATGACGACCGGGATGACAAGACCCCGGTGCGTCGTTTTGCCACCGTCGTGGTGCCCGGCACCTCGACCTTTACCGGCCAAAACGAACCGCGTTCGATGCGCACGACTTCCGGTAAGTTGGAGGCAAGCTATCTTTTGCCAATGGCGATGCGCGTGACTGGCGGTTTCGATTATGTCGAAAAAGACCGCAATAGCTACCCGGTCCGGGTGACCGGTTACCGCGAAAAGACTGAAGAGGCGTCCTATCGCATGGTGCTGCAGCGCTCGATGTCGGAAACAGTCAGTGGTTCGATCGAATACGTCCATAGCAACCGGCACGGATCGCCTTACCTGGCGTCGACCATGACCAACCTGGCGAACAATCCGGTCCAGGCCATCACGCCGATTCACCTGATGGATCGCCAGCGCGACAAGGTTCGCCTGTCGGCCAGCTGGACGCCTAGCGAAGAATTGTCGCTGCAGTTTGCGCTCGACGAGTCGCGCGACGATTATGGCCACCGGACCGCTGCGCAGATGGGCTTGCGTGAGGGCAGGGCCAATAATATTTCGGTCGATGCCACCTATTCGCTATCCGACGATTGGCAGGCCAATGCCTGGGTTTCAAGGAATGCGACGCGGCTGGATCAGGCCGGCGGGGGTGTTGCCAACGCACCGGCATTGACGCCTTTGAATACTGCGTGGCTGGCTGCGCTGACCAATAACGGCAAGTCGGTTGGTATCGGCCTGCGCGGCAAGATGGGCAGCAAGTTCGATGTTGGTGTTGACCTTAGCCATTCCGAGGTGATCGATGCATACCGCATGCAGCTCCTTACTAGCGGTGCGCCGATCAGCGCCGCCCCGCCATCGTACTTCACGCGGCAAAGCAGCCTGAAGGCATTCACGAAATACGCGGTAGACAAGAACGCCATTATTCGTTTCGACTACATATATGATCGTTTCAGTACCAATGACTGGACCTGGTCGACACTGACCAATCCAACCACCTGGACTTATAGCGATGGCACCCAGATCAGCCAGCGGCAGCGCCAGAATGCCCATCTGGTAGGCGTGACGTATATTTATCGATTCCAGTAAGCCGGCAACATAGCATCATAGCGCAGCAGCGAGCCGGGTCCTTGGGCACCGGACTGGCTGCTGCAATGGCTGCCGACCAAGCGTTGTCCTGTACGGTGATATGGCATTGCGGGCCTTGCACAGAATTCTAGTACAAGTTCATTGGGCATCGGCACACAGACCGGTACCTGGTTCTTTTGCGCGCACGCAACCTGGGCAAGGGCGGTTGTGTCAGGCGTCCAGCTTTACCGCGGGATCACCGGCAATGGGAAAACACGTTCGATGAAAACCCGCCTCGGGAAAATGTTGGCCGCATCGGTTGCCGCCACGGTACTCATCATGCCAGGTGGGGCAGGTGCGGCCGATGCCGCGGCTGCGGAAGCGCTTGCACGTCAGGAGAGTTGCTTGAAGTGTCATGCCATCGACAAGGATAAAAGTGCGCCATCCTATAAAAAGATTGCAGCCAAATATAAGGAAGAAAGCGGCGCCGAAGAACTGTTGATCACCCATGTAAAAGCAGGCAAATCAGTCACGCTGGCTGATGGCGATGAAGAATCGCACAGGATCATCAAGACCAATGATGAAAAGCAGATTAGAAATCTGATCCAGTGGATTTTGTCGCGATAGCCATCCTTCGGGAAATAGCCTGCCATGGCTAGCTGGCCAATAATAACAGCCAAAACGGTAAAAAAATTTCCCGGACCTGTACCAGCCCATTCTCAATATTGAGCGGGGTTATTCTCATTTTCAATACGACGCTAACAAATGCGTCTTGAGTGAAATCAATCAAAGCAAAAATTTCTGCCGAAGGCGCGCCTTATACAACACTCGTTCTTGCGGGAAATATTCCGGTTGGATACCCTATGAATTGTAAGGTTATGGCGTTGCGCAAATCAGCTCGGCGGGCAGTATTGCGCTGGGAAATAATGGAATTGACGATAGAAATTTGCATGCATTCATGCAATTAAAATGAAGTAATTTTTCTGGCTCAAAAATTGCTTCACCGTTACAAAATGTAACATATTCCAATGTGCAATTTATTGGCAGGTGTAACAAGAGTAAAAGGCTTGGGGCAGCCACGATGGAAGGCCCCGGGGTTCAAGGTTCAAAGAGGGAGAGGCAAATGAAGCTCTGGCAAAAGGTAGTCACTGCGGTGACATTAACGATCGGTTTGGCTGGAGTCGCGCCGGTGTTCGCGGCCGATGCCGCCAAGGCCGAATCCAAGGATATCGTCCTCAAAGAGGATGCGCGCTGTACCACCTGCCATGACGAGGCCGACGAGCCGAAGCTGCTGCACATTGGCAAGACCCGCCATGGCATCAAGGCTGACGGTCGCACGCCGACTTGCTCCAGCTGCCACGGCAAAAGTGATGCCCACGTTGATTACAAAGGCAAGGACAAACCGCCTAAAACAGATATCAACTTCAAGCCAGGTACCAAAAATACGCCTGAACAACGCAATCAGGCTTGCCTGACCTGCCATCAGGGTGGCAAGCAAATGCACTGGGCTGGCAGTTCACACGCCAATGGCGAAGTGACTTGCACATCCTGCCACAAGCTGCATACGCAAAATGATCCGGTTCGCAACAAGGCGACCGAAACCGAAGTCTGCTTTACCTGCCATAAACAGCAGCGTTCCGATGCCAACAAGCTTTCCCATCATGCGATGAAAGAGGGCAAGGTTACCTGCTCGAACTGCCATAACCCGCACGGTTCCACTGGTCCGAAGCAACTGATCAAGAATACCGTCAACGAGACTTGCTATACGTGTCATACCGAGAAGCGTGGTCCGTTCCTGTGGGAGCATCCGCCGGCAAGTGATGACTGCAGCATTTGCCACAGCCCGCACGGTTCCAACCAGCCTGCTCTGCTGAAGTCGCGTGCACCGTTCCTGTGTGCCTCATGTCACCAGACAGCAGGCGGCGGCCATCCGAACACGGTACGTAGCGGTGTGGGGATCGCAGCAACAAATGCCAATGCGCAGACTGCCTACAAGGCTTGCGCGAACTGCCATACACAAGTACACGGAAGCAACCACCCGTCTGGTCCGCGCTTCGTACGCTAATGGAGAATTGAACATGAACACCATCACTGAACAACGTCTCGTACGCACCGTTCTGGCCGCATCGATCGCCGCCATCTTCTCCATGCCTGCATGGGCCGACGACGAAATAGAGCGCCTGATCCGTCCGGACAGTCATATCGAACTGGGCCTGGGTTACGTATCGGATGACAATGTCCGATTCGGAAACTATACCGGGCTCAATGACTCGGGCGCGCACCTGATCGGTAACTTCCTGATCAACAAACGCGGCGAGGGCAATGCACGCTACGTCGAGATCGAGGGCAGCAATCTGGGACTGGATTCCCGCGGCCTGGGAATCCGTGCCGGCGAGCAGGGAAATTATGGTCTGCGCCTGCAGTACGACCAGATCCCTTTTTACAGTAACAGTTTCAGCACACCCTACAATGGTGCCGGATCAGCAGTGCTGACCCGTCCTGCCGGTGTCGCGCGTAATAGAAACGCGGGCGGGATGACCGGGCTGGCCGCCAACCTGAAGCCATACGACATCGACACCGTGCGCAAGGGCCTTGGTCTTGGCTTTACCAAACAGCTTGGCCGCGACTGGGATGTCGAAATGAATTACAAGCGCGAGAAAAAGGATGGCGACAAGCTGACTGCGGCGATGATGCAGATCCTTCCAGGTGGCGGTACGCGCGGCGCGGTCTTTGTGCCGGAGCCGGTTGATTACACCACCGATCAATACGAAGCGCTGGTGCGATATACCGGTGAAAAGCTGCAGTTGCAGTTCGGTTATAACGCATCGATCTTCAGGAACGATAACAAGTCGCTGACCTGGGACAATCTGTTTGATGCTGGCAATGCGACCGGACGCTTTGGCCTGCCGCCTGATAACGAGTTTCATCAGATTAACGCGTCCGGCAGCTATGCGATTTCCAGTGTAACCCGCTTGTCCGGCAGCCTCAGCTATGGGCGCATGACGCAAAACGACGCCTTCCTGCCGTATGCGACCGGTGCGGTTCAAGCCGTACCGGCCTCCGGTTCGCTCAATGGCAAGGTCAACACCACCCATGCCAGCCTGAAGCTCAACACCAAGCTGATGCCGAAGCTGAACCTGACCGCCGGCATGCGTTACGATGACCGCGACAACAAGACGCCGATTGCCCAGTTCCGTTACATCACCGGCGACGTTAATACTGGCGTCTTAGGTAGCGGCGCGGTTGGTAGCGCCAATGACCGCCGCAACATTCCGCTCGATATCAAGAAGCAGGTACTGTATGCGGACCTCGATTACCATCTGGCGTCGGCCACCACGCTCAAGTTCGGGTATGACTTCCACAAGGTCGACCATAACTACGAGCCGACCACCGGCGACAAGGAGCACACTGTCAAGACAGAAGTGCGCCAGCGCTTCGGCGAGACGGTCACGGCTGGTCTGAGCTATGCCTACTCGGATCGCGATGCATCGGCCTACAATGGCGCGGCGCCGCTGGCATCCACCTATTCGCAGGCCTACCTCAACACCCTGTTTGGCGGCACCACCGGCAAGACCTATGCATGGCTTGAAGCGCCAACCCTGCGCAAATCCTATCTGGCTGATCGCAAGCGCGACAAGGTCGGGGCCTTTGCCAGCTTCGCGCCAACGGATCGGCTTGACCTGGATTTCGGTGCCCATATCACCCGCGACAAGTATCCCGATACCTTCGCCGGCATCGGCTTGACCCGGGCCATTGGCTGGATGGCAAGCTTCGATGCCACCCTGCAGGCGACCGACGCGCTTACCGGCAATTTCTTTGCTTCGCTGGACCAGTACAAGACTGACCAGAACGGCGCGCACTTGCCTGACGCAGCACGCGCTGCCGCAGCGGAAAGTGGCGCAATCCCGGCCGCATATCGGGCAGTCACGACGCTGTCCGACCGCACCCTGACGGTCGGTGTGGGCGCGCGCTACAAGCCGGTTCGCAATTACGAGGTGGGTGGTAACCTCACGCATTCCGACTCGGTGGGCCGTAGCACGTTTGTTGCCGGTTCTGCGGTGCCGATCGGACCGTTGCCTGATCTGGTCTCGCGCCTGAATCGTCTGGACTTGTTCGGCAGCTATATGGTGCAAAAGGATGTCAAGCTGAACCTGAAGTATGCGTATGAGCGCTATCGTGCGAAAGACTGGGCATGGGATGCGCCGCTTACACTGACTTCAGTAACGTCAGTCGTAGGGCCCAATCTGGTCAGCCCGAACTACAACGTGCATTTCATCGGCGTATCGATGGATTACCGTTTCTAAGCTCTTGCCGGCACGGCACCCCGCCCAGGGGCGCCGTGCCGCATGTCAGATTGATCGCCATACCTCATCACCCCGACACCTCGGTTATCACGGGCTTAAAAATTGCTTACAATCAAGTGATAACTTGAAACAGGTCCCCATATCATGATTACCCTGTCTGCGTACCGGAATACCTTTGCAGCGCCAATCGGCAAGCTGCGGACATGGATGCTGGCTGCTGCAATTGGCGTGGCCGGCACGGTCGCCGTAACACCGGCACAGGCTGCACCGTCCAAGCCGGCTGTACAGGCTAACGCCGAGAAAGATGCCAGGTCTGTCAGCACCACCCACGGCAACGGCAAGCTCGATAACGCCGGTTGCCAAAGCTGCCACGATGGCAAGAAAGGCAAGCTCGAAGGCAAGGATGCCGAGGGCGAGGCGCGCGAACTGCATCCGGTCCTGACCGACAAGTTCGGCAAGAGCGTGCATTCAAAAATGCAATGCGTCGAATGTCATACCGCGATTACCGATTCGAAGACGCCGCACAAGCTGGCGGCCAATGCCAAGAAGCCGGATTGCGTATCGTGCCATGAAAAACTGTGGGACAAGGCAAAGAAAGAAAACAAGACCAAGGAAAAGCCGCGTCTCGGTACCGTGGTTGAATCGATCGACGAATACAAAAAATCGTTCCATGCGCGCGTCAACAAGGAAGACGAGACGCGTGTCTACGCGACCTGCAATGAATGCCACAGCGCGCATACCTTCGATATCCCGGTCAAGGGGAGCGAGGAACGGGCGCAATGGCGGCTGAATGATCCAAAATTGTGTGGAACCTGCCACGAAGACCAGCTGGATGAATACACCGGCTCGATCCATGGCGAGCAGCTGTTGGATGAGGAAAACGTCAAGTCGGCGGTTTGCTCGGATTGCCACACCGCACACTCGGTCGGCAATACCTCGGCGGCCACCGTCAAGCAGGCGATTACCGCCAACTGCGGCGATTGCCACGACGAGGTCTACAAGTCGTATGAGCGCACCAGGCACGGCAAGCTGGCTAACCATGCCGGCGGCAATACGATCCGTTGCGCCGATTGCCATGGCAGTCACGGCATTTTCATGGTGACCAAGCTGAAGGATCCGCGCAAGATGGTGGCGCAGGATAACAAGATGTGCATTTCCTGCCACGATTCCGACAAGAAGTTTGCCAAGTTCGCGCCACTCAAGGAAGGTGCCAATGCCGCTGACAAGGATGCCGAAAAAATCGACCGGCCGAATCTCGACGAACTGCACGATTGGCTGCCCAACACCAAGCTGCACTGGAAGTCGGTGCGCTGCATCGATTGCCATACCTCTGCCGACGCCAAAATGTCGCACGAGATTCTCGATGAAAAGAAGGCTGAACGGCAGTGTGTCAATTGCCACAGCAAGGATTCCAAGCTGGCGACCCGACTCTACCGCCATCTGGCCGAGAATGAGAAACAAAAGTATGGCTTCGCCAACAGTGTCATCCTGGCAAACTCCTACGTTATCGGCGCAACCCGCCATCCACTGCTTGACACGATTATTGCGGTGTTGATCGCACTGACGCTGCTGGGCGTGCTGGGCCACGGTGCAATTCGCTACCTGTCGGCGAAGAAGAGAAGGAACAATGCAAAATGAGTGAACGCATCTATCTGTTGCCTTTGTGGCTGCGCGTGTGGCACTGGACCAATGCCGCACTGATCCTTACCCTGGCCATCACCGGCATCAGCCTGCATTTCGCAGCGCCTGGCCGGTTCCTGGTGGAGTTTTCACTGGCTGCGCGTATCCATGACATCGCGGGCATCGCGCTGGCCAGCGCTTATACGTTTTATTTTATTTTTAATATCTTCACCGGCAACGGCCTGCAGTATTTCCCGCGCCATCCGGTCATTGCCGGCTGCATTCGCCAGACCCGCTACTATGTCTGGGGTATCTTCCGCGGCGAGCCGCATCCGTACGAACCGAGCAAAGAAACCAAGTTCAATCCGCTGCAGGCGCTGCTGTACTGGGTGATCATGTATATGGTGCTGCCGGTGGTGATCATCACCGGCTTGATTTTTTTCTTTCCTGGTGTGTCGCCCGACAAATTGTTCGGCATGGATGGCTTGCTGCCGGTGGCTTTCCTGCACTTCCTGTCGAGCTCGGTCATCGTGATGTTCCTGATCGGCCACGTCTATCTTGCCACCACCGGCAAGCGCGTCTCGTCGCTATTCAAGATGATGATCACGGGCTGGCACGAACATTGAATGCATAATGGGCGGAGCCAGGTTCAATCGACAATCGCAGTATAATTATCGACAACGGGCCAACGGTTAAACCGCCGTCATTTATTACATTGGAGTCATCATGAATATCAAAATCATCGTCCGCACCCTGATCAAGGTGTTTGCCATTTCCGCCGCGCTGTCGGCTCCGGCTTTTGCCGCCATGTCGGACGCAGATGTCGAGCCGTACCTGAAGAAGCAGGGTTGCTTCAAGTGCCATGCCATGGACAAGACCAAAAAAGGTCCTTCGTACAAGAAAATTGCCGAGAAAATGAAGGCCAAGCCGGATGGCGAAGCCAAGATCATCAAGAACCTGACCACCAGCCCGATGGTCAAGCTCGAGGATGGCACCGAGGAAGAGCACAAAGAGGTCGAGACCAAAGATCAGGCCGATCTGAAGGCGATTGCGAAGTGGATCATGGCGCGCTAAGACGGATTGGCACGCATCGATTTTGGGCATCGTGGCAGGTCACGGTGCAAAGAACAGGGGCCGGCACTGCTGGCCCCTGTTGTTATGAAGCGTGGCGTTCGACCATAAATTCTATATTCCAAGAAAACTACAAGAAGACCGCCTTGTGTACTGCATACTCCCTGTTAATCACAATGCTGCCAGCCTGACAGGCTGGCGAGCTTCTGAAAAATTGGAACGTGCAAGCTTGCATGCGGGGCCGTCGTACAGCGCAGCTGTTTGCACAACCGGAATTTTTTCTCAATGTCGGGACTTTTTTCTCATAAAGATGAAGCTGAATAAATCAGTGGCTCAAGCGCTTTACACAATTGCCGCAGAATAGGGGATCCTGAAGATGACAAAGATGATAACCAAGCTGATGCCCGAGACCGGCATTGATTCCCTGAACGGTTTGGCATCAGTGCCGCCTTTCGTGGCGAATGAACAGGTCACCGTGCCGGCTTATCTGCAGAACGTGTACTGGTGGGCTTATGTTCATCCGAACGCCGTGAAGGTATTCGAGCGCGACTGGTTGGTCAATCTGATTTTGTTTGGTAACTACTCGGCGTTGCGCGATGTGGCACTGGACGAATTTGGCCAGCAGGCACCGGGACGCACGCTGCAGGTAGCCTGCGCTTATGGCGACCTGACGCCACGCCTGCGCGAGCGCATCGCCGACGATGGTCAGTTGCATGTGATCGACGTGCTGCCGATCCAGCTGGAAAACCTCAAGCGCAAGCTGCCTGCCGACCCTCGAGTCTCGCTGTATCACCGCGATTCGTCAGCGCTGGGTTTTGCCGATGACAGCTATGACCGCGCGCTGGTTTTTTTCCTGCTGCATGAGCAGCCGGAAAGCGTGCGCCGGCGCACGCTGGCTGAAGCCTGCCGTGTCGTCAAACCGGGCGGCAAAGTCGTGATCGTTGATTACCATGGCCCCGACAATTGGAATCCGGTTCGTCATCCGTTGCGGGCGCTGTTGCGCCGGCTGGAACCGTATGCGGATGATTTGTGGAAAAATCCCCTGGAGAGCTATCTGCCGGGCGATGTCAGTTTTTCCAGCATCCAGAAAGAAACCTATTTTGGCGGCCTGTACCAAAAGCTGGTGTTGACGCGCTGATTTGGCAGTGCGTGGCTGAGGTGTATTTTCGCAGTGGCGAAGATACGCTACGGTCAGTCCGGTGCCTGATTTTTTAGTCTCATCATCCTCTACCGGTATCACCGGTATTGCCGGTATCACCGGTATCACCGGTATCTCCGGCATCCGCTGTGGTTGCCGCAGCCGCCATTGCGCTCAGCTAGTGCGGCTGCATCGACGAACATGCGCCGTCAGCTGTCAGGCCGCCATCCGGCTGTCGGACGCCAGCAACGCCAATAACTCCTCCCCGCTGACCGGCCGGCTAAACAGATAACCCTGCATGATGTCGCAGGAGTATTCCCGCAGGAATGCGAGCTGCTCATGGGTCTCCACGCCTTCGGCAACCACCTTCAGCTTCATGCTGTGTGCCAGTGCGATCACCGCAGTGACAATGGTCCGGTCATCCGGGTCGGTATGGATGTCGCGTACGAACGACTGGTCGATCTTGAGGATCTGGATCGGCAGCCGTTTCAGGTAAGACAGGGAAGAGTAGCCGGTACCGAAATCATCAATCGATATTTGCACGCCCATCTCATGCAGCCGGTTGAGAATCGCGGCGGTTTGCGAGGTGTCGTCCATCAGGACACCTTCGGTGAGTTCGACTTCCAGCAGGCTGGGCGCTAGGTCGATTTCGTTCAGAATGCCGGCAATGGTGTCGGCCAGGTCACCCTGGTGGAATTGGCGCGCGGACAGGTTGACCGCCACGCGCATTGGCACGCCAGCCTGCTGCCATACCTTGGCCTGGGCACATGCGGTGCGCAGAATCCATTCGCCGATTTCAATAATCATGCCGGTCTCTTCGGCCAGAGGAATGAATTTTGCCGGCGAGACCATGCCAAGCGCAGGATGGCGCCAGCGGATCAGCGCCTCGGTGCCCCGGATTCTGCCGGTCACCACGTCGACCTGCGGCTGGTAATGCAGCATGAATTCACCACGCTCGATCGCCCAGCGCATGCTGCTTTCCAGCTGCAGGCGATGCATGATGGCGACGTTCATGTCGTCGGTGAAGAACTGAAACTTGTTGCGGCCGAGATCTTTGGCGCGATACAGCGCGATATCGGCATTCTTGGTCAGCGCCTCGGCATCCGAAGCGTCTGCGGGAAACAGGGTGACGCCGATACTGGTCGTGATATACAGCTCATGTCCATACAGGTGGAACGGGTCCTTGAGGACCTGTAATATTTTTTCTGCAAGGTGTGCGGTATCTTCCGGGTGTACCATTTGCTGTGCCAGCAGCGCAAATTCGTCGCCACCCATGCGCGCCAGCGTGTCGCCCTGGCGCAGGATGCACGACAGGCGCATGCTGACCGCCTTGAGCAATGCATCGCCGACATCATGGCCGAGCGTGTCATTGATGGTTTTGAAACGGTCCAGATCGAGCAGCATCAGCGCAAACGGATTGTCCTTACGGTGACGGGAAATCGTCGCCTGGTGCAGCCGGTCGTTGAATAGCCTGCGGTTCGGCAGGCCGGTCAGCGGATCATGAAACGCCAGATGGCGGATGGTTTGCTCGTTTTGCTTGCGCTCGCTGATATCTTCCGTGACTGCGACAAAATTGGTGATTTCACCCGCTTCATTTTTTAACGGCGAGATGGTCGCCAGGCACCAGTACAGTTCGCCGTTTTTTTTGGTGTTGTGTAATTCGCCGGCCCATTCCTTGCCTGAAGTAAGCGTTTCCCACATCCGCTTGTGGGTTTCCGGCAGGGTTTCATCCGATTTCAGCATGCGCGGCGTCTTGCCCGTCATCTCATCAAGCGTGTAACCGGTGATACGGGTAAACCACGGATTGACATACTCGATCACGCCGTCGCGGTCGGTGATCAGGACTGCACTGGCGCTTTGCTCGACTGCCCGCGACAGTTTACGCAAATTGTCTTCAACCGTCTTGCGGCTGGCTTCGCGCTCGATGTTGTCCAGCGCGAACGATACATCCTCGGTCATTTCTTCCAGCAGTCGCAGCTGCGCCGCATCGAAATAATTGGGTTCCTGCGCATACAGGCTGAACACGCCGGCTGCGCGTCCACGGATTGCCAATTGCAGCATTACATGCGACTGGAAGCCTGCAGCAAGCGACTTTTCGCACATCGGAGACCATTTTGCGTCATCTTGCTGTGTAGTCGTGCATACCCGAAGTATCGCGCCAGAAGCGTCGTCAAGATGCTGGCTGATACAGGAAGACATCAGCATGTCGCAATCCGGCAAGGCTACGTCCGGGCCATGTCTGGCAGCCCATTCCCATTTCTTATGCTGAGCGTTGGGCAGGGCGATGCGTGCCAGCGGAAACCCGCCATGCACGACCGCGATCTTGCAAATCTCATCAAGCAGTTGGTCGCGTTCGGCAATCCTGACAATGGCGGCGTTGGTATGGCTCAGGACGCTGTAGAGGCGATTGATATGGCTCACCTCTTCCTGGATGCGTGACCGTTCCTGGATCTGGTCGCTCAGAATACGGTTGGCTTCGGCCAGTTCCTCGGTACGCTGCGCCACTTTGCGGCGCAGCACGATCGGCTGCTTGAAAATGATATAGGTGAAGCCGGCCATCAGCATGGCGATCAGCGCAACGATGGCGGCTGCCGCATAGGGCACCACAGGATATGACCAGCCGTTTTCCGGCTCGATACTCAGCAGCCATTCGCCGTTAGGCACGTCGATGGAACGTACCACCGGTTGCTTGAGTGCCAGCCATGAAGAACGCGCGAATATTTCAGACGATTCACTGTGTGCCGCAGTATGCGCAAGCTGGTAGTGGTATCCCTGGCGCGCTAATTCCGGCAATCCGCTGGTCGCCAGCAGATCGGGAATCTTGATCAGGGCGGTGGCAAAGCCCCAGAAATGTTCGTGCCCGCTTTCATCGGGAAGATACACCGGCAGGCGGCCGGCAACCGCCTGGCCACCCTGTACCAACTCGAATGGTCCAGCCAGCGTCAGACGCCCGGTTTGAACCGCAATGAACGCGTCCCGGTTGCGTTGCGGATCCTTGAGCAAGTCATGGCCAATTGCCTTTTCGTTGCCTTGCAGCGGCGAAATCTGGCTGACGATGCCGTTTTTCGCCAGTTGCAGGCTACTGATGCCACCATACAGTTGCCGCATCTCCGCTGCCAATTCATCGAAGCGGTCGATTTTCCCGCCACCCTGGCGGACCACGGCTGCCAGTGCAAAGGTGCTCGACAGGGACCGGCTCAAGCGTTCCTTGAGCAAGGAGCTCTGGTTGGAGACCAGCACTTCGGCTTCATTGCGTTCATGCAGAACATGGACGCGCACCGCCAGTACCGCTACCGTACCGCCGACAAGCAGGGTCGCGGCAAAGGCGAGGCCAGTGATCAGGCGCAGGCGAAATCGCAGGGCGGGCTCCTCCACTTGTTGGCCCATCAATGCCGTAACCAGGCGTTTCATTGCATACTGCTCCGTTGAGTTGGATGGTCGTTTTTAAGGTCTCGGTCGGCTGCGAGGGTCCGGGACAGGCGGTTCGTATTGCCAGCTTGCGCGCCGAGTGCTAATCGGCGCACAAGCTGGCAATGTCCAGCCCGGTTCAGGCAAATGCCGCTTTAGGCTTGCCTTCAGCAATCATTTTGGTGCCCGCTTGCGCCGTCACCGGCCGTCCCAGCAAATAGCCCTGGCCAATAATTCCTTTATAGGTTTTCAATAGCTCCAGTTGCGCCTTGTCTTCTATGCCTTCGGCCACTACCCGCAAGCCAAGCTTGTTGGCCATTGCGATAATGGCGCTGACAATCGCGGCGTCATCCTGGTCGGTGGCGATATCGTGGACGAAGGAGCGGTCGATTTTCAATGCGTGAATCGGCAGTTTTTTCAAGTAAGCAAGTGACGAGTGTCCGGTGCCAAAGTCATCGATCGAGAATTGCACGCCCATCTCGGCGACTTCATGCATGATCGCGATACTGGCATCGATGTCATGCATGACCACGCTTTCCGTGATTTCCAGTTCAAGGCAGAAATGCGGCAGGCCGGTCTGCTGCAGCGCCAGCGAAATCATGCGCACCAGGTTTGCATGCTGGAACTCACGTGCCGACAGGTTGACTGCCATCATCCGGTGGCCAGGGAATTCCTTGCTCCATGCCTGGGCCTGGGCGCAGGCAGTGCGCAACACCCAGTTTCCGATTGGAACGATCAAGCCGTTTTCTTCGGCGATATGCAGGAAGGCTTCCGGTTGCAGCAGACCGCGTTCCGGATGGTGCCAGCGCAGCAGTGCCTCGAATCCGACCAGCTTGCCGCTGCCGCAGTCGAACTGCGGCTGATAGTAAAGCTCGAATTCCTGTCGCTCGATTGCCTTGTGCAGTGCGGTTTCCATCGCCAGGCGCTGGCTGGCCAGCGTGCTCAAGCCCTCGTCAAACAGTTCGTACCATGAGCCGCCGGTAGCCTTGGCCCGGTACATCGCCATATCGGCATTTTTCAGCAGGATTTCGGTAGTGTTGCCATCGTCGGGGTAAATGCTGATGCCGATGCTGGCCGAGACATAAACTTCTTCGCCATCGAGCAGGAACGGGGCGCGGAAGGCATCAAGAATTTTTTGCGCGACGCTGCAGGCGTCTTTCGGACTGCGCACTTCCGACAGAACCAGCGTGAATTCATCGCCGCCCATGCGGGCCACGGTATCGGATTCCCGGATGCTGCCATGCAGACGGTGTGCCGCCTGCTGCAGCAGCTGGTCGCCGGCATCATGTCCCATGCTGTCGTTGATCAGCTTGAAGCGGTCCAGATCGATGAACATCACTGCAAAGCGGTGATCCGGGCGACGCTTGGCCATGCCCATCACCTGATCGAGCCGGTCCGCGAACAGCACGCGGTTCGGCAGCGCGGTCAGCTGATCGTAATACACCTGATGCAGGATGCGTTCTTCAGCCGACTTGCGTTCGGAAATGTCGCTGAACACGCCGACATAATTGGTCACTTTGCCGTGCTCGTTGGTGACGCGGCTGATGTTGAGCCATTGCGGGTAGATATCGCCGTTCTTGCGGATATTCCAGATCTCGCCCTGCCATTTTCCGTTGTTATCGATCGACTGCCACATCTGATCGTAAAATTCACGAGTTTGCCGGCCAGAACTCAATACGCTCGGATTGCGGCCAATCACTTCTTCGCGGCCGTAGCCGGTGATGGTGGTAAAGGCATTGTTGACGGTCAGGATGTTGCTGTTGGCATCGGTAATCGTCATGCCTTCCAGGGAATTTTCAAATGCCTGATTGGCCAGCATGACTGAACGTTGTATTTCTTTTCTTTTCGAAATGTCGTGGATGGTCAGCTGAATGATGTCCTGGTCACCGATGCGTGCTGCCTCGATCGATACTTCCGCCGGAAATTCGTTACCATCCAAGGACTTGAATTGACGTTCGAAGCGCTGTGATCCAGCCGACAGGCTTTCCTGGATTTTGGCAAACAAGGTCGCACTTAACGGTGTGCCGTCAGGCTGCTCGTCTGGCTGCAGCTGGTCCAGTCCGAGCCTGGCGAAATCCTGCACACTCGGCACTGAAAATAATTTGAGCGCTGCCTGGTTGCAATCGATGAAACGATCCCGGCTGCGCAGAATGACGCCATCGCTGGTGCCTTCGAACAAGGTTTTGAACAGCGTATGTTCATGGTCAAGCTGCGCTGACTTTTTTCGCCGCTCGAGTGTTTCGCGATAGGTGAGCCAGGCGATCAGGCAAAAGAATACGGTCGCCAGCATCGATACCGACAGCAGCCAATTGCGCGTATTGCGAATGGATGCATCGCCTTCGTCATAGGCAGACTGGGCTGTGCTGATGACTTGTGGAATGAACTGGTGCAGCGCATCGGCCAGCTGGTTTTCCAAAGGCGCGGTTTCGGTGACATAGAACCGGTACGCTTCGGCGCCATCTTTTTCGAGTAAACCGAGCGCGCGCTCCCGGCTGGTTGCCAGGCGTTCATGCAGTTCGTTGACCCGCGTCCAGTGTTCACCGCGCGTCGGATCCTGCACCAGTTTGCTCAATTGCTGCCGTACTTCGCCTTGTGAATGAAATAATTCGCCTTTGCTGGCGGCGGCCAGCTTTTGCGTGCGCATCACCTCCAACAATATTGCTTGCGAACGGTGCAGGCTGATTTCAATGCCCGATACCTGCTTTAGTGGGAGCGTGCCGTTATCGTACAGCAGGGTGAGGTCTTGGCCGCCGCGATGCAAACCCAACCAGCCGGTGACACTGACAAAAAAGCCGGACGCAGCCCCCACCAGGAACATGAACAGCAACAGGTTCGAAACAATAATCTTACGCATGTCGCATTTCCTTTTAATTCTTGAATTCATCCTGGTGCGTGAACCGGGCAGGTTCGTGCAGCAAGCTCAAGTGCGGACCGGTTCCGTTGTTTCAGGTCCTTTTCGGAATTGGCGCCTGGTACTGGCACCAACTTTGAAAAAAACATATGACGATGCGTGTCGATCATTGGCCGCTGTCATGTGTTGCTGCGGTGATCGGCCGGCCGGATGCCGGCGTGTTGGGCTGAGCCCAGGTACTGCATGCCGGTATGGATTGATTCCAGTCTTGCCTGAACCAGCAACTGGCGTCGCCAAATCAGGAACGATCGAAAGGCGCAACCACCGGCATTGCGCCTTTCCTTGGGCAACCGATTACTTGGAGAGGCTGACCATGTAGTCGGCAGCTGCAATCACGTCTGCATCGGACAGGCCGCTATTGCCGCCCTTGGCTGGCATGACGCCTTTACCCTTGATTGCGGAAGCGTGCAGTACCGCCATGTCCTTGATGCGTGGCGCCCAGGCAGCCTTGTCACCTGTTTTCGGCGCGCCTGCTGCACCGGTCGAGTGGCATGCGGCGCAGGTGGCGTCATAAACTTCCTTGCCGCCGGCGAATGACTGACCTGCCACTAACAACAACCCGGCTGCAACGACGGAAGTGAGGATACGGACTTTCATGATTTCTCCTTGGATGAAAAACGTGATGCAAATGACAATTGACGATTTTGTTGCAATTGATAGTTTGCAAGTAATGTGCCAACGGCAAGCGAATCGCTTACCGTCTTTTTCACCTCAAGGTTCTGATAAATCGCAATATTCGGCTATCAGAATTCTCGAAACTGATAATTTCTTCGGGGAAAATTTCCAATGGCAAGAAAGTCCGGGGTAGGCGAGCGGCCTGATTGGCGACGCCCGCATTCCGGCCACGCTTGAAAATCGGCGCTGTTAGCGCTGGGCGGGAGTTGCGGCGGGCTTGGCCGCGGGCGTGGCCGCCGGCGTCGGTGCAGGTCCGACCGGGTGAAAAGCGCGGGCAACGTAGGCGATGATGGCATTGATTTCGGACGGGTTCAGCACCGATTTCCAGGCCGGCATCGAGGTGCCGGGCAAGCCTTCCCGAATCACTTCGGCCAGGCGGTCATGGGTGATGGTTTGCATGAATGCCGGCGCAGTCAGGTCGCGCGGATGCGGCTCGAGGAAAGTGCCGATCCAGTTGCGGCCGGTGCCGTCGGCGGCGTGGCAAAAGGCACAGTTTTGCTGATACAGGGTCTCGCCCTTTTTTTCCTGGGCGCTCAGGCCAGCGATTTTCGGCACCTTGTCATGCAGGTGATACGGGGTGGCGCTGGATACGCCGTCAACCTGCTTGGGCGGCCAGTCGCCGGGCTGAAAACCCATGCGCGGGTAGGACAGCGCCCGCGAATCCCAAGGCACGCCTTCATTATCCACCTTGGCGCGGTCGTGACAACTGACGCAGGTCGACATGAACAGGCGCCGGCCTGCACGCTGCTCGGGCGTAAGCTGTTCGGCAGGTGTGTCCAGCGTGATCTTGCCGGTTGCAAACGGAAAGGCTGCCGAATAGCGTTCATGCTGGGGCCAACCGTTGGCTTCGGTGTGATACTTGGTATTGCGGGCCTTCGATACCATGAATTCCTGGCGCACAAAATCCGTGACAGCGGCGATTTCTTCCGGCGGCAGAATATCGGCAAAGCCTTTCATTGCGGTGCCGGGTCGGCCGTGAGTGATGGTGTTCAGCATTGTTTCACGGCTCAACTGGCCTGGCGACAACTTGGTGAAATCGCGTGGGCGCGGACTCAGATAGGTACTGGCCAGGGTTTCCGCATCACCGGAATAGCCATGGCAGAAATAGCAACGGAAGTTATAGACGCTGCGGCCGAGTTCGAGCACCTCCGCTGATGGCGCGGCGGCAGTGGCTGCCGGTGCGGCAGCTTTCGATGTCGGGCGCTCGGAGCAGCCCGCCAGCACCGCCAGCAGGCCAAGAAGGACAATCAATCGCATCGCGTTACTTTACCGGTTTTGCTGGCTTGGCGCTTGCTGGCGGCTGGATGAAACGCTGGAACACGAATTCGGCCACGTTGGCGATTTCCTGCGGCTCGAGTACTTTGTCCCAGGCCGGCATCTCGGTTCCATACTTGCCTTCCGAAGTCGCTTTATAGATCGCGACCCGATTGAGTTCATGGCGCGAAGCCGTATGCAGGAAATTGCGCGGCTTGGGGTTGATGAAATAGGCCCGCGGACCGCGGCCGTCACCGGTGGTGCCGTGGCAGGTTGCGCAATTGCTCATGTAAAAAGCGGCGCCCTTGACGGCATCGCCCTTCAGCCCGTTTGGCATGACCGCGTTCATGTCGGGTGCGACATTCTTGGCCACTGGTGCCGGGATCGGCGCCGGAATCGGCGCCTGGGTCATGCCATGCGGCAGCCGGCTCGGGCGGGCGCCGGCCGAAGTGCCGGAAATACCTTCGCTGGAGCCGCTGGCCATGAAACCGGTGCGAATATAGTCGGCCACGGCTTCAATATCCTGAGCACTGAGTTGTGACTTGAAGCCGGCCATGGCCGTTTCGGCGCGGCCGTAGGTGATCGACTTGATCAGCCGTTCCCGGCTCAATTCGCTGCGCGCTGCCGCGCTGGTGAAGTCGCGCGGCGGCGGATTCAGGCTGCCTTGCGCGCGGCTGCGGCCATCACCTTTTTCGCCGTGGCACACCGAGCAACTCTGGTTGAAGACAACCCGGCCGCGATTGCTGTCATTGGTGGCGGGCGCCGGTATGAAGGTATTGCGTACGTAATCGACTACCGCTTCGATTTCATGCTGATTGAGCTGGGTTTTCCAGCCAGTCATTGCGGTTCCCGTGCGGCCGTTGGTGACGATGTCGATCATGCCGGCCCGGGTCATATGCTTGGCGACAGCAGCATTGGTGAAATCCTTGGGCGGCGGATTCAGGCTGCCCTGCGCGCGGCTGCGGCCATCGCCTTTGTCGCCATGGCAAACCGAACAGTAGTTATGGTAGAGCACCGCTGGCCTGACCTGCGCGCCGGACGCGCCGCCCTGGCTCGCCGGTGCTGCATGCAGTTGACCGGTACCGAGCGCGGCTATGACCAGCGCAGCAAGATTGCGAAGAGTGCGGCCTCCGCACAGCAAGCGGGGCATGGTGGCAGAAGTTTGTGTATGTCGTGTCATGTTCTGGTCTGGGCGAAGGCCGCGACGCCGGTCATAAAAAAATCCGGCCAAGCGAACGTCAAGTGAAAAGTTTCAGATGGGATAGCAAGAATAATGCCCAGTGGCCACATATTGAAAGCATTCAACCGAGGCAATGTGTTTTTAACATCTTGTTCATGGCTGGTACGTTGTTTGCTAGAAACTGCCTAACTGCAATTATTATTTCCGTGCAACTTGACTGTCGAATGCGAGGTTCCATGAAATCGAATATTACTGCCAGGTCCGTAAAAGTCGCCATGCAAATGATTGGCGCACTGCTGATTGCCGGCTGCGCCTCGGTTGCCGTGGATGCGCCCAAAGTCGAGATGCCGGTTTTCCCATCGCCTCCTGACGAGCCGCGCTTTTATTATGAACGCACGATTTACAGCAGCGCCGATGTGGTCAGGGAAGACAAGAATGCCGACATGCGCCGCCGCCTGACAGGTGAGGTGCGAACCGGAGAATTCCTTGGCAAGCCCTACGGCGTGGCGGTGTATCACGGCCGCGTCTATGTCACCGATACATTGAGCGCCCGGGTCGCGGTATTTGACATTCCGGGCCAGCGCTATTTCAGGATCGGTGACGGCGACGCCGGCGCGCTGGCCATGCCGATCGGTTTGGATGTTGACGGTGCCGGCAATGTCTATGTGGCAGACAACAAGACCCGTCAGGTGCAGGTGTATGACGGCAATGGCAAGCATTTGCGTACGCTGGGCGGCCCGACCTGGTTTGCCCGTCCTTCCGGGATTGCGGTCGATAGCGGTGGCACCCGTGTTTATGTGGTCGATACCGGCGGCGTGACCAAAGAAGAGTTTCATCGGGTGCGGGTGTTCGATGCCAGGAGCGGCAAGCATCTGTTCGATATCGGCAAGCGCGGCACCGAGCCGGGTCAGTTCAACCTGCCGCGCGACATCACGATCGGCAAGGACGGTTTGCTGTATGTGGTCGATGGCGGCAATTTCCGGGTTCAGGTATTCAAGCCGGACGGCACCTTCGTGCGGGTATTCGGCACGGTCGGCCGCCAGAGCGGCACCTTTTCCCGTCCTAAAGAAGCGGCCGTCGATGGCGAGGGCAATGTGTATGTGGTCGACACTGCCTTTGGCAATTTCCAGATTTTTACGCCCGAAGGCGAGTTACTGCTGGCTGTCGGCGGGCGCGCCGAGCGCGACGGTCTGGCGAAATACATGTTGCCATCCGGGATTGCCGTCGATGGCGATGGCCGGGTCTACATGGTTGACCAGTTTTTCCGCAAAGTCGATGTGTATCGGCCGGCAAAACTGGCGGCCAACGCTGGCTTTGCGGTGCCGAACAGTGGTGCGTCAGGAAAGTAGATCGATTATGGCGGGAAGGCTTCCCGCAAACAGGAAGCACTTCTTGTTTGCGGGAATACACACAATGCAAATAGGGTTAAAAACGGCAGAAACCTTGATTTAATTCTTGGTGGAAAGAAAATTACTTGATTTGAGTCAATTTAGTGTCTGGCCTGAAACTTGCTGAATGGTGCTTGCAAACAATTTGTAAGTTGGTCAACAGGATAGGCAGTGAACATTCAGTCAATAAGAAAGGTGGATGAAATAATGAAGAATCATAACCAAGGGAGGCTGGCACGCTGGGTCAGTACTGCCGCTGTTGCAGTGACGGTGGTCGGGTCGCTGGCTGTGTTTGGCGGATCGACCGCCAGCGCGGGTATCAAGGATACCAAGCACAATCTCGGTTCCCAGCAGGCTGGTGCAAACGCCAACGAGTTTTCCGGCACCGGCGAAATCTGCGTGTTTTGCCATACGCCTCACGCCGCCGACACGGCTGCCCAGATTCCTCTGTGGAATCGCAAGGCTTCAACTACGCCACTGCCTTATGCAACCTACAACAGCCTGGGTACGCTCAGTCTGGATGGCGGTACAGCTGCGGTCGGTTCGACTTCGATGGCCTGCCTGTCTTGCCATGACGGCACGCAAGCGATGAATACCGTAATCAATGCGCCAGGCTCAGGCCTGGTTGGCGATGCGGCCTGGGTCGCTGGTCTGTCCGGCACCGGTTGGAGTGGTACCAATCAGCTTAACGGCAAGATGACCGGCTTGGCAGCGGTCGGTGCTGATACACAAGGCTTGAAGAACGACCATCCGGTCGGCATTCAGTATGCGGGCGGCCCGAAAATCGCCAATACCGTTCCTGCAGCGCCAAACCCTTATCTGCCAGCCAACTTCAAGGATCCGGATTTCAAGCGGGCCGAAAGTGCCACGCTGGGCGGCAACCAGGTCTGGTGGGTCGAGACTAACGCCGATGCTACCCGCCAGAAGACTGACTTGCCGCTGTACGCTCGTGCTGAGCAAGTGACCTTCACCGATGGCTCAACAGCGACTGTCACCAATCAGCCGTTCGTTGAGTGCGCCAGCTGCCATGATCCACACTCGGAAAAGGCAACCTTCCTGCGTACCGAAAACACCAATAGTGCGGTATGCCTGGCTTGCCATGACAAGTAACAGACGTTTGAAGTGAATCTCGGGGCGGGCGGGGAAACCCGTCTGCCCTTTGTTTATGTTCGCGTGCAAGCGGACGAAGGAATGCGATGAAACAGAAATCAATGATGGGTGTGCGCGGTTATCGGGCAACGGTATTGTCGCTGGCATTGCTGGGGGCGTTTGGGGTCAGTGCTGCCGACGCGTCGCCGTCGGCCAAGAGCGTCGATCCGAAAGCGCCGTTTGCGCAAGTTGCCGGCACGGTCATTACGAACGAAGAATTCAACGTTGCCTTTTCCACCGCTGCACGGAACAAATTCTTTCATGGCAAGGCAGGCGGCGACGATGTCGCGCTGCTGCAGCGTGAAGTAGCCGATCAACTGGTCACGCGCGTGCTGCTGTTGCGCGAGGCTCGCGCCAGCGGCTTGAAAGCCGACGATGCAGCCATTCAGAAAGAGATTGATACTTATGAGCAGCGCTACGCCAACAGCGAGCACTGGAAGAAAAACCGCGAGCAGCTGATTCCTGGCCTGAAGTCGCGCCTCGAGGAACAGAGCTTGCTGAGTCAGATCGAGAAAAATACACGGGCTGGCGTCAAGCCAGATGACCTCGCAGTACAGGCATATTTTGCCAAACATCCAGAGAAATTCACTGAACCCGAGCAATTGCATGTATCGGTGATCCTGCTGAAAGTCGATCCGTCATCGCCGGCTGCGGTCTGGCAAAAGAAGCAGCAGGATGCAGAAGCCATTGCCAAGCAATTGCGTGAAGGCGCCGATTTTGCCGCACTGGCGCGCCAGCATTCGGATGATGCACCATCGCGCGAGAAAGGTGGTGACATGGGGTATGTGCATACCGGCATGTTGCCTGACGAAGCGCAGCAGGTACTCAATACAGTCAAGCGGGGCGAACTGACGGCACCGGTCAAGGTGCTGCAGGGCTTTGCCATCTTCCGCCTGGTTGACCGCAGGCAGCCCAAACTGGCCCAGTTCGATGCCGTCAAAAACCGTGCGGCAGAGTTGTTGAAGCGCGAACAGGGTGAGGCGGCATGGCTGGAATTTTTGACGGCCCTGAAGAGCAAGTCGCCGCCGCAAATCGACCAGTCGCAATTTCTGCCATTGTCCGAGCGGGCCAATGCAAGGGCAGCGCCGGCAAAATAAACCTCCAGGTGCCGATGTGCGCTTGAATCGTAATTAAGGGATGTCGTGGTCGAGCCGCGCAAAAAGCACCTGATCAATTCCTGCGTTGTCATCGCAGGCTTGCTCACGATTGTGCCGAATCGATCACTGTATGCCGCATTGCCGCCGGTGAGTGCAGGAGCGCAGTCACAGGAAGGCGAAACAAAAGCTTCTTCGCTGTCAGATAACCAGTCGGAAAAATCCGTGCCGCGCGCCGCCACTTCGGAAAGGGAAACCATCTTTGCGCTACCGCCGGTACGCTTCGGCGGCAAGGTGTCGTATGAATTGCGCAGTGACGCCAGCGATGATCAGAAAATTGTGCAGCAAGGCATAACCAGCACCCTGACTGCCCGCACCAACACTTATTTGTGGCAGCCGTGGTTTGCGACCGTGTCCGGCGATCTGGGTGTGAGTGTTTTGCGCTATAGCACCATCAATACTTATGCCGGATCGAGCTTTGCCGGCAACGGTAACTCGGTGGAATCGTTGACCAGTAAAAATCTGGTCACCACAGGCAACTTGCAACTGAACGTTATTCCACGCAGCAAGTACCCATTCGAAGCCCATTTCTCGAAGTCCGACAGCCGCATCAACGGCACGCTGTCGGCGCTGAGCGGCTATTCGACGATGAACTATGGTTTGAGTCAGAATTTCGACTCGCCGATTGGCAGTGGCCAGCTCGGCCTCGACCGCAGCCAGCAGATCAGCGCCGGTGGCGGTGAAACCCAGCAGGACAGCTTGCGGCTGTCGCTGGCCAAATCGCTGACCGGGTATCAGACAGTGCAGCTCAATGGCACGCATAGCAAAAATACCCTCAAGAATAGCGGTGAGACGGCAACGCAGAGCAACCTCAGCTTGCAGCACAAGTTTTCGCCATCGCCGGCATTGACTTTCGACAGCGTCGCCAATCTCAGCAAGGCTGGCTATCGGCTGGCGCAAGGCAACCAGGATACCGACCTGATGCAGCTGAGCAGTTTTGGTTTCTGGCGTCCGTCGGAAGGCCCGCTGATGATCACCGGTGGCGTGCGCCTGCTGACGCTGGCAAATAGCGCGAACAATGTCCAGATGGCCAATACGGGCACGGGCAACGCCTCGCGCATGCAGAATGCCAACGTCAACTTCGGCGCCAATTACGATTACAGCCGGGCCGTACGCTTGAGCGCCAGCGCCAATTTCAATACCGCCTCAGGGTTTGGTCAGAGGAACGTTGATAGCAGCCAGTCGGTGGGCGCAACTTATCAGCCGGAATCGAAGAAGCTTGGCCAATACCGTTACGACTGGTCTGCTTCCACCAGCTTCAATAATGCCAGCTCGAGCAGCGGTACGCAGCGCCAGCAGCGCCATCTGTCATTGCAGCTTAGTCACAGCCTGGGGCGCAGCTATCAGCTTGGCACCGGCACGGCGGTGGCGGTAAATGGCGGTCAGTCGCTATCGTCACTGGTGCGCAGCGCCGGTGGACCGACCCAGCACTTGACCCATACCGGGTCGGTATCGTGGAACCGTTCATCGCCGCAGGGCAGTACCTACGTAAGCTTGAGCGGCAGCGATTCGCGATCGATGGGGGATCAGGACGAATCGTTCCAGATGGTGAACTTTCAGGCGTCGAGCAGCATACCGACCGGGCGTTACAGCAGCTGGAGCGGCAACCTGACGATTCAGGCGGTGAACCAGCATTCATCGGCTTCCGCCCAGAATCAGGGTCAGTTTAATGGAACCAATCGAGGTGCTGTCACCACATCGACAGGCTCACTGAGCTACCAGAACCAGCGCGTGTTTGGCGTGCCGCGGCTGCGGTTCTTGTCAGACATTCGGCTCAACAGCGAGGCGCTGCTACCGATTCTGGGTGGACCGCAAGACCAGGAAAAAGCCGCCTGGGAAAACAACCTTGATTACGAAATCGGGCGCACCCAGTTCCGCATGAGCGCGCGGGTGGCCCAGGTAGGAGGGAGAAATAACAAGTCAATCATGTTTAGCGCCACGCGCGGATTGGGTGATTAATAGGGCGGGCGCAAACAGTTCAAGGCGAAGCCAGGCAGTTTGCGACCGGAGCGGTTTTTATATTGTTGATCGAAAGGTGGGTTGTAATGTTAAGGCTAATGGAATACTGCAGAGGCTTCAGGACGGTCTTGCTGCTTACTTTAATCCTGGCGGCCGGCTGGGCCGATATGCGCGATGCGCGTGCAGAATACGGCGACGTCGTGATCAATAACTATTCGGATGCGGCCGGCATGCGACCGGCGGTGTTCCCGCACTGGTTCCACCGTATCCGCTTCCGTTGCAAGGTATGTCACGCCGACCTCGGTTTCAAGTTCAAGGCGGGCGGCAATGACATCAACATGGTCAAGATTATCGATGGCCAGTATTGCGGTGCCTGCCATAACGGCAATATCGCCTGGTCGATCGAAAACTGCAACCTGTGTCATTCCGCCAAGCCGAATACCCCGACCCAGGTGCATGAAAGCACGATCAATTCGCTGGCAGCGCCGGCGAACACCTCGGCCGCCGTCAAGACGTCCGTCCAACAGCCAAAGAAATAGGAGCAATCATGAACAGTTCTCTCATGCTCCGTGCCGGCCTGTTTGCCGTGGTTACGGGATTGTCATCACTGCCGGCCATCACGGCAGCAGCGGACGGTAAAGCAACGTACGACGCCAGTTGCGTCGCCTGTCACAGTACCGGCGCTGCCGGCGCGCCGAAGGTCGGCGATGCAGCGGCCTGGGCGCCACGCATCAAGACTGGCTTGCCGGCACTGTATGCCAGTGCAATCAAGGGCCGTGGCGCGATGCCGGCCAAGGGCGGCAACAGTGCGCTGTCGGACGCGGATATCCGGGCCACCGTCAATTACATGGTCAGTCAATCCGAAGGCGGCAAGGCTGCTGCGGCAACACCGGCGCCGGCGGCCGCACCCGCAGTCGCTGCGGCACCGGCAGCACCGGCAGCAGCTGCGCCAATGGCAGCCACCGGCGCCAGCGTCAATACCTTCAACCGACTGATGAAGCCGCCTGCCGAGCGCAACCTGCCGCCGCCACGCGATGGCATCCACGATCCGGAAAACGATGGCACACATTCGCTGCAGCCGCCGCTGGCCGCCTTCGGCACGCTGTCGCGCAACAATGACGGTAATCGGGTCGATTGGGTCAAGTCGCTCGGTGAAAACAAGATCGCGCCGCGCTTTGACCGCAACGATCCGAATGCCAAGCCGATGGTGATGGATCTGAACATCGTGCGCGAAGTCAAGGGCTCGATGCCGGATGTGGTCTATCCGCACAAGCAGCACACCGAGTGGCTGGATTGCTCGAATTGTCATCCTGCAATCTTCGTGCCGCAAAAAGGCGCCAACCAGATCAGCATGGCGTCGATCCTGCTCGGCCAGGCCTGCGGCGTGTGCCATGGCAAGGTCGCATTCCCGGTATCGGATTGCCGGCGCTGCCATTCGAAGAGCAAGGCACTGCCGGCGCGCGCCGACGTCAAGCCATGATCGCACGCAGGAACCGGTGCGTTCAGCCGCTGGCGGCGCTGGTACTGGCTGGCGCAGCGGCGGCTGCGCTGCCGGTTGCGACCGCAGCCGAGGCCCAGCCAGGCGTCGATTCGGCAGCGATGCTGCCGGCGGCTCTGGAAAGCAAGACGCGCCTGGTCAAACTGTTGCTGGCGCAGTCGCCGGCGGTGCAGCGCATCCCGCACAGCGGCAATGAGCAGGCCAGGAGCAAGTTGGCCGAGGCGCAGGCACTGTATGCAAACGCGGCAACCGAGGCCGGCAGCGGCCGCACCGAGCAGGCGGTCAAGATGCTTGACGAGGCGCTGCGGCAAATCGTGTCGGCGTCGCGTCTGGTGCCCGATCCGGCGCAGCTGACCGCGCAGGAGCGCGCGCGTTATCAGAAGCAGAGCGAGACGGTGCGCATCTTTCTAGGGCTGCACAAGGATGTCAGCATGCGGCTGACAGCAGGCAAGTCCGGCACGCTGGATAGCGCGGGCGTTTCCGCCCTGATGGCGAAGGCGGAAATGCTGGCGGCCAACGGTAATCACAAGGACGCCAATACCGCGCTTGGCGAAGCGTACCAGGCAGTGGTGTCGTCGCTGACCGGCATGCTGATGGCGACCACGATTGTGTATGACCAGAAATTCGCCACGCAAGCCGACGAGTTCCGGTTCGAGCTGGCGCGCAATCGCAGCTACGAGGATCTGGTGCCGCTGGCGCTGGCGCAGTTGAATACGCCGCGTGAAAGCGCGCAGTTGAGCGAGCGCTATGTGCAGCAAAGCAGGGAATTGCGCGACACCGCGCAAAAGCAGGCAACCGGTGGCGATTATCCGGCTGCATTAAAAACCATTCAGGACGCCACAGGTCAACTGCAGCGTTCATTGCGAGTCGCCGGCGTCATCGTGCCGCAGGCACAGGAGAGCAAACCATGAATACCAAACGTCATCTGAAAACCGGTCTCGCCATGCTGATCGGCGCCGCCGGCCTGCAACTTGCATCGGGTGCGCAGGCCGCGGATGCGCCCGAAGCGCAAGCGCCGGCCCGCACCGCGCGCGCGCCGGAAACCCAGGAACAGCTGGAGCGGCGGCTGACATCGGTTGCCACTCTGATCGAGTCATCTTCTGCGGCCAAGCAGATTGAATCCAGCGGCGTTGCGCAAGCCCAGGCACAGCGCGTCAAGGCGCGCGAGCTGCGCCAGCAGGCAGAACAGGCATACAAGGCCGGCAATATCGCCAACGCATCGCGCCAGCTCGATTCGGCTGTCAAGGCCTTGTACGATGGCGTGCACCTGGCTGCACCGGAACAAGTCACTGCCGAGAAAAAGCAGCGCGACTTCGATAACCGCCTGGAAAGCGTGAAGGCATTGCTGAGCGCACAAAAGCGCATCAGCGCCGAAAAGAAGCTCGGCGCCAAGGGCACCGACACCAGCAACAAGATCGAGGCGCAAATCCGCGAGGCGCAATCGCTGTCTGCGGCCGGCAAGCTCGACCAGGCCCGCACCGTGCTTGACCAGGTGTATGTGCAGACCAAGACCGCGATTGAAGGCATGCGCGATGGCGATACGCTGGTACGTTCCTTGCATTTTGCAAGCAAGGAAGAAGAATATGTGTACGAAGTCGATCGCAACGATACCCACAAGATGCTGGTGAAGGTCCTACTGGAAGAAAAACGCGCCAATAACCCGAATCTGGAGGGCATGGTGCAGAAATACCTGGAGCAGGCAGCGGTATTGCGGGCCAGTGCAGAAGGACTGGCATCGAGGAAGGATTTTGACGGCGCGATCAAGGTGCTGGAAGACTCGACCAAGGAACTGGTGCGGGCAATTCGCGGCGCCGGTGTCTATATTCCGGGATAAGCGAGAGATTGCCCCGGGCATGCCAGGCGCTTGCAGGCGGCAAGTGCGACACTGCACAGGCGCCTGTTCGGCTTGCATTGAAGCCGCGGTACGGAGGGTTGCGCACTTTCCCGTCTGCTTCAAATAAGCGCGTTAGCAGGCAGCAAGCGCAGCGCGACCGAAAGCATGACTGCATCTGCAAAGCCGGATGCAGGCTTGATAATGAAGAAAGAAGTGAAGGTTGATGCACACACACCAATGGCATAGGATGAAATCGATCGGGATGGCGCTGGTGATGCTGCTGTTGCTGTCGCTCGTCTGTGCAGGGAGCCGGCTTGCGCATGCCAATCAGCTGTCGCTGGCAAAGGATGGCGTGCATGACCCGGACAATCCCGGCATCAAGTTTTTGCAGGAGCCGCGCGAGGCGCTGTCGAGTCTGCCGAAGGACGAAGTCGGCAATAAAGTGCGCTGGGTCAAGGCCCTGGAACAGGGCGCAATCAATCCCCGTACTAACATCCTGCCGGATACGCCAATTCGCGTACTGAATCTTGATATCCTGATGCCGCGCACCGCCGAGGCGCCAATGGTGCTGTTTCCGCACAAGCAGCACACCGAATGGCTGGACTGCAACAACTGCCATGAAAAGCTGTTCAAATACAAGGCCGGCACCACCAAGAATCTGAACATGTTTGCGATCCTGCAGGGCGAGTTCTGCGGCCGCTGCCATGGGGCGGTGGCGTTCCCGCTGACCGAGTGCAAGCGCTGCCACAGCGTCCCGCGCAAGTGAGTCAACGATGAACGCGCGCCCCGGAAAGTCAGCTAATGCAGTTCGCACATTCTGTGTCATCCTGGCCCTGTGGATGGCGGCATTGTGCATGCCGGCGCAGGCGGAATACGCCGATGTCGTGCTGAACCGGCGCGCGGAAAAAGAGGGCGTTCGACCGGTCGTTTTTCCGCACTGGTTTCACCGAATCCGCTTTCGTTGCAAGGTATGTCATTCGGAACTTGGTTTTCAGATGCGTGCCGGAGCCAATGATGTGCTGATGTCCGATATCATCGATGGCAAGTTCTGTGGCATGTGCCATAACGACCGTGTCGCGTGGGGTGCTGCGAACTGCGATCTGTGCCATTCCGGCAAGCGTGGCCTGGCCAGCGGCATTTATGGCGGTGATTCGACCGCCGGCCCCGGCAAGTGGTGAAGGTGGCGTGGCGCGGACGATGACGCCGCCGGGAGTGCTGAAAGTGCCGGGCGTCGTCTACGCACATGTTCTGGCACGTCAAGATTGTCAACAGAAAGCCGAGTATGAACGCGACACCCGTGCGCTACCGCATTAAGTTTTCCCATCTGGTCATTGTCGCGGGCATCATGTTAAGTAGTTGCGCCGCGCCTAGTGATCCGTCGGGCGCAAAGCCGACTGAGCGTTCGCTGCTGACGCCGCGGGCAGTTGTCACCGGCGCACGCGTGAGCACGCTGGCCAATCCCGTTTTTGGCGCCGTGCCGCCGCTATTGCCCAATGCCTATCTGCAGTGGATGTCGCCGACCCAGGTCGTCGCGCGCAACAGCTTCATGTATGTAGTGGATAACGGGCGGCGCCGGATTTACCGCTACGACAGCATGCGCCAGACCATGGCGCCGTTTGCCGATTATGCCGCGTCCTCGGTGCGTGCGATTGCCGTTGCCGGCGACTTGTCATTGTACGTGCTCGATGGCGCCGCGCGCCAGGTCCTGCATTTCGCAGTCGACGGCCGGCTGCTGCGGCGATTCGGCAATGAACTCGAAGTCGCACGTCCGGTCGGCATGTTGTTCGATGACGCCACCGGGCAGATTCTGGTCGCCGATAGCCTGTATAATCACGTCGTGTTTTTCAACAGTTTCGGCCACATCGTCGCGGCGATCAAGCCGGCGGCCGCGCGCAGCATCGAGGCAATGGCGCAGGGGCCGGACGGACTGTATCTGCTTGACAGAACAGGCAGGCAGGTGGTGGTGGTCGGCCGCGATGGCCAGCACCGTTATACCTTCGGCAAGGATTTGCTGGTTCACCCGCAGGCGATTGCGGTGGACCGCTACAACCGTGTATTCGTCAGTGATAGTTTCGACAATACCATCAGAATTTTTGAGCAAGAAAAAATGGTCGCAAGCTTAGGCGGTACCGGCACCATCCCCGCTTCCTTCAACCAGGTCAGCAGTCTGTGGCTCGAGCAGGATATGCTCTATGTTGCCGACAGCCTGAATGGACGTGTCCAGACTTTCCAGGTGGCGCCGCCGGGACGGCGGGGCGCGCTGCATGACTAGCGTCCTGCGCGCAGCACTACTGGCGTCGCTGTGCGCTCTGCTGCTCGCCGGTTGCGCAGAAATCAAGTACACCATGCGTCTTGACCCCGCGCAGCAGTCCGCCGCCAGCGCCCCGATGTGGCCGGATGGGCCGGACAAGCGGCGCTTTCGCTATGCCGGGCAGTTAACCGGCGAAGACAATTTCGTCTCCGATGCCGCCGACAGGCGCAATGCCGGCATGAAGGTCTTGTATTGGCTGGTCGGCCTGGTCGGTTCGGGTGTTGACAAGATCGAACTGTCACGCCCGCAATCCGGCATGTCCGATGGCCAGGGCCGCGTCTACGTCACCGATACCGCGCGCCACGCAGTCATGGTATTTGACCAGGCTGCCGGCAAGCTGCTGGTATGGGACCAGGCGCTGGAAAATACCAATTTCGTCACACCGATTGGCATTGCCGAAGGCGCGCGCGGCGAGATCCTGGTGGTGGATGCCGAGCTGGGCGGCGTGTTTCGCCTGGACCGCGACGGCAAGCCAATTGGCACCTTCGGGCTGGAGTCGCTGGAACGGCCAACCGGTATCGCGCGTGACCCCAAGGCGCAGCGGATCTATGTCGCCGACACCCACGCCCACAACATCAAGGTGTTTGACGACAATGGCAAGCTGGTGCAAACCCTCGGCCAGCGCGGCGACGGCGATGGCGAAATGAATTTTCCGACCCACCTGGCATTTTCCAATGACAAGCTGTATGTGGCCGACAGCATGAATGCGCGGGTGCTGATTCTCGACGCCCAAGGCAAGCAGTTGGGCATGGTTGGCAAGCGCGGGCGCTTCGTTGGCAATCTGTCACGACCGAAAGGCGTCAGCGTCGATTCACACGGAAACATTTACGTAGTGGAATCTTTCTACGATAATTTGCTTGTATTTAACAGTCAGGGAAAATTCCTGATGCCGATCGGCGGCACCGGCAAGGAAATTGGCCAATTTTATTTGCCGTCCGGCGTCTGGAACGACCAGCAGGGTCGCGTCTATGTGGCCGACATGTTCAATGGCCGGGTGATGATTTTTCAGTTTTTGGGAGGCGACTGATGGTTCTGCGCAAGCATCTGGCGCTGTTGCTGATCGGCCTGGCGCTGCTGGCTGCCGGGCTGGTGCATGCTGCCAAGATATCCGATGTGCGCGGGACCAAGCACAACCTTTCCGCCGCAACCACGTATGTGAAGGATGGCGTGTCGCAATCCGTCCCGACACGTAATATCAAGGCAACGTCGGAGACGGAAGTGTGCATTTTTTGTCATACGCCGCACGGCAACCAGAACAACAACACGCCGGCATTGTGGAACCGCACGCTGTCGAGCGCTACTTATACCGCGTCCAATACCTATACTTCCAGCTCGATGGATGCCGATGCCACCGAACTGGCGGCCGGCCCCGGCGGCAGTTCCAAGCTGTGCCTGTCGTGCCACGATGGCACGATGGCAGTCGACAAGGTCAATGTGAATATCGATGTAACCAACAAAGTTTCATCGAATAATCCGACGATTGCGATGAACGTCGCTACCGAAGTAAAAATGCCGGCCGGCGCCGGCTTGGATAGCGGCTTTACCCGCAATCTTGGCACCAATCTCAGCAACGATCATCCGATCTCGTTTACCTACAACAGCGCGTTGATTGCCAACGATGGCGAATTGAATACGCCAGCGGCCGACAATACCACCGGTGGCATCGTGATGAACCGCGGGCCGGGCATGGCCAGGCCGGTATTGCCGCTCGAAGGTGGCAAGGTCCAGTGCAGCACCTGCCATGATCCGCACCTGCGCGATACGCTCGATCTGAATGCCAAGTTCCTGCGCCAGAACCGCACCCAGGCTTCCGCGCCGGGAACAAGCGGGTTCCAGAAGGATGTCGACATCATTTGCCTGGCTTGCCATAACAAGGGCAATGCGTCGTGGGCGTATTCAGCGCACGCGCATGACGGCGTGGCAACGCCGACCTACCAGTCAACCACGGCTGCGGCGCTACGCGGATTCGACGGCAAGAAGGTCTGGGAAGTGTCGTGCCTGAATTGCCACGATACGCATACCGTGCAGGGATCACGGCGCCTGCTGCGCGAAGGCACCACGCCGCTGGTGGTCAATGGCGTACAGACCGGCGTGGTCGGTGGCAGCACCGGAATCAACGATTTTTCCAAGTCGGCCATCGAAAACACCTGTTACCAATGCCACGATGGCAGCGGCGCGATCATCAATGCCACCGGCAATGGCAGCGGCGTGCCGAATATCAAGGCGGATTTCGAATTGACCAACGGCTATCGGATGCCGATCAGCCTGGCCGGTGAAGATGCATTGCACGATATCACCGGCAAGCTGACCGGCACCACCTTTTTTCCTGAAACCATTGATTGCACCGTCGAAAAGAAATGCGGCGCCGATTTCATGGAAAAGCGCGCCAATCTGGCGGCGCGCCATGCCGAATGCACCGATTGCCATAACCCGCATCGTGTAATCAAGGGACAGAATGGCTTGCCGGGCACGTTGAATGCGACCAATACCAGTCAGAAGGCCGGTACCCACCGCCATGAGAACACCAGCGGTTATATTCACAGTAATGCCATTTCAGGCGTCCTGCGCGGATCCTGGGGTGTCGAGCCGGACTACCAGGGTGATCCATCGTTTCAAACGATGCCCACCAAGTACGATGTCAAGCGCGGCGACCCGGGCACAGGCACCTATACTGCCCTCGCAAAGGACGCAAGCTATGTCACACGCGAATACCAGGTTTGCCTGAAGTGCCATTCCAATTACGGTTATGACGACGACAATGTCTATCCGAGCGGTTTGAAGCGTCCATTGCTGGGCGGTGATGGCAAGACTGCCGCGAATGCCAATGGTCATACCAACTTCACCCGCTACACCAACCAGGCCAAAGAATTCCAGGCACCTGCCAATCATAACGTGGCAGCGGGTTCGACCAGTCGTGGCTATGAAGGTGGCGCCGGCAAGCTGGTCCTGGTCAATAACGTGCTGACCTTTGATGCATCAACTAATAATAACAATCACCGTTCCTGGCATCCGGTAATGGCGCCGACTGGTCGTACCGGTCGGGCCGGCGCATTCCTTTCGCCATGGAATAATAATCAGGATGCCAACAACGTCGCCGGTACCGCAGGCCGACTTGGCGTGCAAACCATGCTGTGTTCCGATTGTCACGGTTCGGCAACCGGCACCGCAACCGTTATGCCGACTGGCAACACCAATCTCGCTACCACCGCTGCTGAAAATGGCGCCCCCTGGGGCCCGCATGGTTCAACCAATCCATTCATACTCAAGGGCACCTGGAGCACGGCGTCCGGCGAAGGTGACAGCAATACCCTGTGTTTCAAATGTCACAATGCCGGCAGTTATTCCGGTGGCGGTGGCACCGGCTTCAATACTAGCAAAGGGGATGGGCATTCCGTACATTCGGACCGGATTGATACCAATATGAAGTGCAATTTTTGCCATGTCGCCGTGCCGCATGGCTGGAAAAACCGCGGCTTGTTGGCGAACTTGCGCGATGTCGGGCCGGAAGCGGGCTTGGCGCGTGGCACGGATGTTGGTAATGGTCCGTATACAAATGGTCCTTATTATCGCCGTGCCTATTTGCGCGTCACATCTTTCCCTTCTGGCACTTCCTGGAGCGAATCTAATTGCAACGGTGGTCGCGATTCGATGAAAAGCCAGTGCGAGAACGCAACCTGAAGCCGGGTCGCAGTTCTAACCGATGATGGAAATTCTCAAGTCACTGGCATCGCTCAAGTTGACGCTGGTCGGCATGGTGCTGTTTGGATTGGCATCGGTCGCTGTCTACAAGCTCGATCATAATGCCGCCCCCTGGCTGGCTGGCCCGCTTTTTTTGATGGGCGTGAACCTGATTGCGGCAGTGGCCACCAATCGCGTGTTTCGCAAAAATACCCCGTTGCTGATTTTTCACCTGGCGCTGATCGGCATTGTGCTGCTGGCTGCAGCTGGCCGTCTGACCTTTTTAAAGGGCGGCGCCGAAGTCACTGAGGGGGAAGCCTTCAGCGGTTTGAAGCACAGTGAGGCAGGGCCGCTGCATCCCTGGCGCATCGATCGCGTGCAATTCATCAATGAAGGCATGGACATCGATTACACACCGGGGCCGGTGCGGGTCTCGACCGTCAGTCGGGTACGCTGGGTCGATGAACACGGCATCGAACATACCGGTTCAGCACGTGACAATACGCCGCTGGTGCTGTTTGGTTACCATTTCAATGTCACCGCCAACAAGGGTTTCGCGCCGGTGCTGTTGTGGCAGCCCGCGAATGGTGATCCAGTGCTGGGCGCGGTGCACATGCCCAGTTATCCGGCCCAGGCCGATTCGCAGGCAATGACGTGGCGTCCGAATGGCGTCACCGAAGACATCTGGCTGATGTTGTCATTCAAGGAAGTCCTGATACCGGCGGAGCGGGCTTCCCGCTTTCGCCTGCCGGATGAGCGCACGCTGATTGTCCGGCATCGCACTGCGCGTTGGGAACTGCAGCCGGGCCAGCGGGTCAGTCTGCCCGATGGCGTGCTGGAATACCGGGAATTGCGCACCTGGATGGGTTACCAGGTGTATTACGACTGGACCGTGCCGTGGCTACTGGCAGCCAGTATTGTTGCGGTATTGAGCCTGGCATGGTATTTCTGGCGCAAGTTTGCGGCCCGCCCCTGGAATGCGGATAATTGAGCACCCGCCTGCCGCAGCACCATTTCCGCTGTTTGCATTTGGCTAACTAAACAAAGAATTAACGATAAAGAAATAACGAATCGATGGAACTTGAATTGAGAGTATTGTGGGCTGCGATCATTTTTTACGTGATCGGCGGCTCGCTGGCGATCGGCGCGGTGGTTTTGAAAAAGCGTCCGGAGCGCGCCATCCTGGCGCTGATTGCGCTCGGCTGGATCCTGCAGACGGCGGCGGTGGCAGTGCGCTGGGAACGTCTCGGACATGGCCCGTTTGTCAGCATGTATGAAATCCTGCTCAGTAATATCTGGAGCCTGGTGCTGGTGTTTATCATCACGTACTGGCGCATCCCGGCGATCAGACCATCGGCTGCAGTGGTGATGCCGATCCTGTTCGTGATGATGGGCTGGCTGATGCTTGAAAGTCCGGGCGAAAGTCATTTTCCCAAGAGTTTTCGTACGCCCTGGCTGTATATCCATGTCGGACTTGGCAAGGTCTTTCTCGGTGCGATGCTGGTTGCAGTCGGCTTGGCGGGGGTGATCCAGTTGCGCCGGTTCGAATTCGGCATGGTGCGCTTCCAGCGCCTGCCCGAAGACCGCCGACTGGATGACCTGGCCTACCGGTTCATGGCGCTGGCGATGATTTTCAATGCATTGATGCTGATTGCCGGCGCCATCTGGGCCCAGGATGCATGGGGCCGTTACTGGGCCTGGGATCCGCTGGAAACCTGGGCCTTTATCACCTGGCTGCTGCTGGCGGCAGCGCTGCACCTGCGCGTGACCTATAAGCCTTCGCCGCGCTGGTCGTCGGTCATGGCATTCGTGGTATTCGTGATTGGCTTTTTGACCTTTTTCGGCGTGCCGTTCATCTCAAACGGACCGCATCAGGGGACCTTCTGAGCCCGGCTGGCGCTGGCCTGTTACTTGCAAGGCAGCACGACAATATGGAATCCGCAATTCACGAACGAACCGACGGCCCGCGCCTGGTCGCCGCCTGGCTGCTGCTGGCATTGACGGCACTGGCGCTGTCGACGCTGTGCGCAGTGTTGCTGGTGGCCGCCCGTGCGCCGCTGCCTGGCAGCTTTGCCGGTATGGCTGAACTGTTCGGGCGATCGCTGGTGCTGCATGTCAGTCTGGCCGTGATTGTGTGGTTTCTTGCCTGCGCGGCCGGTTTCTGGACGCTGGCGTCCGGCGGCGCCACCGGCATTGCCCGTTGGGCGGCGCTGGTGCTGTCTGCAGCCGGCATGGCAGGCATGACGGTTGCGCTGGCGTTTGACCAGGCCAAGCCGGTGCTGGCCAACTACATCCCGGTGCTGGATCATCCGTTATTCCTGGCCGGGCTGGCGCTGTTCATTGCCGGCATTGCACTGACGGGATTACTGGCAGTGCGCGGCCTGTGGCGCCAGATCAGGCAAGACCTGGTATTAGGGCTGGGTGGATTGTTGTCGACGGTAGCCGCAGCCATGGCGCTCGGCGCGCTGATCGCCACGCTGGCCAAAGCAGGCGTGCCAGATACGCCGGCCGCATTCGAGATCATCGCCTGGGGGCCGGGCCACGTATTGCAATTCGTCCATGTACTGTTGCTGATGACAGTCTGGACCGTGCTTGCGCGGGATTTGCCCGGCACGCCGCTCGCGCCGCGCTGGGTAGCGGCGTTGCTGATACTGGCGGCAGTGCCGCTGTTGGCGGTGCCATTTATTTATCAAAGCCACCCCACCAGCATGGAATTTCGTCATGGCTTCACGCTGCTGATGGCCTGGGGCTGTTGGCCGGCAGCTGCCTTGCTGGGCATGCGACTGCTGCTGCAGCTGGCGAGCGCCGGGCGCACTGTCTGGGCCAGGCCGCAGGCGCTGCCGCTGCTCTTGTCGATTGCGCTGTTTTTGCTTGGCTGCCTGCTGGGTGCCTCGATCCGCAACGATTCGACCATGGTGCCCGCGCATTATCACGGCACGGTTGGCGCCGTGACACTGGCTTACATGGCATTGGGTTACCGCCTGCTGCCTATATTCGGCTTTGCTGGGCAGACTGGCCGGTTGCTGCGCTGGCAGCCGCTATTGTATGGTAGCGGTCTTCTGATCCTGGCGTTGGGGCTGGCCTGGTCCGGCTGGCTGGGGGTGCCGCGCAAGACCTTGCATGCCGATGTGCTGATGCGTTACCCGGCTTATTTCGCTGCCATGGGCATGGTCGGCCTGGGCGGATTGCTGGGCGTCGGTGGCGCTGCACTATTCATTGTCAATATCGTGCGCAGCCTGCGTCAAAAACAGCAAGCGATGCTGTTGCGCGATGCCGGCAGGCGGCGCGATGTGCGCGTGCCGGCGCTGGTGCTGACAATCGGACTGACCGCAGTGATCGGATTGGCGATTGTCTACTGGCCGCGCAACAACGGCAATGTGGTGCAGGTTAATGCTGCCAAGGATCCGGCCGGTCATGCCAGCCAAAAGCGGATTGAGGAAATCGACCGTCGTTTCAAGCAAGGCGCGAAGCTGCTCAACGAGCGTCAGTATGAAGCTGCGGTTGCAGAACTGCAGCGGGTATTGGCGCTGTCGCCCAAGATGCCGGAAGCGCATGTCAATATGGGTTTTGCAATGCTCGGCCTGCAACGTTACCCATTGGCGCGCGAATTTTTTGAAAGCGCCATCGATTTACGCACCACCCAGGTCAATGCCTATTACGGGTTGGCCGTCGCGCTCGAAGGCATGCAGGACATAGGAGGCGCGCTGGGCGCGATGCGCAGCTATGTGCATTTGTCCAAACCGGACGATCCATATCAGCGCCGCGCCAATGCGGCAATTTGGGAATGGGAAGAGCAACTTAAAAAGGATCGCTCGCAAGCGCCGCAGCAGACTGCGGCCATTCCTAAAAGCGAGAACAACGTGATTGCCTATCCCATTCGCGAGAAAAAGCTGAACTAACTAACAATAAAAATAATGACGTTACCGGTAGTATTTTGCCGGATTCAGGCGGTCAGCCGGTTGTCACAGGTTTTTGCCGGCAAAGATAAAATTTTCACATGGAATCAAACTTGCTTTAAGGAAGTATGTTGCCGCTTTCGTGCACGGTTGCCAGGTTCAGGCAAGGCGACACTCAGCTAAACAGCCACTGACAGGCTGCTGACTGCGTATTCGGAGACATCGATTCATGAACCGACAGATTTGGAACCATTTTGATTTGGACCGGCAGCCGTTTTCACGGCTGTGGTGGATTGGCTTGCCGCTACTCGGACTTTTGCTCATGGGGCTGCTCGAATATGTCGAAACCGATATTCTGACCCCGGCCATCCAGCTCGACCAGCTGTATACCTTCAAGGTCGGCGGTTACGCGCATTTGCTGCTGGTCGCTTCGACGATCCTGTATGTATGGCATCTCTGCTCCAATTCCGACATGGCCGGCAAGTGGGCGTCCTGGTTTGCCATGTTTGGCACGCTGGGCCTGGTGCTGACGCTGGCCGCGCGCTGGATCGAGACGTACTATCTGCAACGGCCCGGTCATGTACCGCTCAGCGGCACCTACGAAATGATGGCCTTGTTCAGCGTCCTCACGATCATCATTTACCTGGCGATGGAACAGGTGTACCGGACCCGTTCGGCCGGCGCCTTCGTGATGGTGATCGTACTGGGTTCGGTGCTGTTCCAGATCTGGCTGGTGGAGAGCGGGCAGGCAGTGATCGGAAACCGGATCCCGATGCTCAAGAGTTACTGGAAGTATGCGCATGTGCTTGGCAATTTCATCGGCTATGGCGCATTCGCGATTGCCGGCGCGATGGGCGCTGGCTACCTTTTCAAAAGCCATGCAGAACGCAATCGAAGTGGCGGCTTTGCGATGGCATCACTACCGGATTTGCAGCGCATTGACCGCTCGATGCACCAGGCAATCCTGCTGGGATTTCCCTTGTTTACCCTGGCAACCGTGCTCGGCAGTTTGTGGGCGCGCGAAGCGTGGGGTCGCTACTGGGCCTGGGATCCGAAGGAAACCTGGGCACTGATCGTCTGGGCCACCTATGCATCGTATTTTTATTTTCGCCTGATCAAGCGGTGGAGCAGCTGGCACATGGCATGCTGGGCGGTCGCGGGTTTTGGCATGACGGTATTTTATTGTTTCGGCGTCAAGGCACTCTGGCCAGGATTGCATGGATAAGGAAAACCAGATGGGCTGGGACAGTTTTGCACGGACATCCGGGTTCAGGCCGGGAGCATGGTGCGTTTGGGCGATTGCGTGCGCATGCATGATGATCCTGTCCGGCTGCACTCGCTCGCCGGATGCACCGCCGCTGCTGGCAGAAGGCCATTCCTTCCCAAAGATTGCCTTGAACTATTCTTCCGGAAACGCAGTCTCAACCCACACTTTTCATGGGAAGGTGTTGGTCCTCAATGTCTGGGCGACCTGGTGTCCGCCATGCCGGCGCGAGATGCCGGGCCTGGAAGAATTGAGCCGCACCATGGATCCGAAACGGTTTGCAGTCATCGGCGTTTCGACCGATAAGGATGCCCTGCTGGCCGAGGAATTTCTTTGGCAAAACCATATCACCTTCGCCAATTTTTTTGATCAGGGCGGCAAGATCGCCCGCCAGCTCGGGTTGAAGGTATATCCGGAAACTTTTCTGATTGCGCCAGATGGCGTATTGGTCAAGCGCGTGCTCGGGGAGCAGAACTGGAGCAGTCCGGCCATGGTGGCGATGCTGGAAGATCTGTATCGCGATCATGCGAGCAGGACCGGTAGCACAGACAATAATGGCAGGCGGCCATAATGCAAACAATATACAAGCCAGCAGGATCTGCAGCGCAGTCGTCCGACACGTTCTCCGAATTGCCCGTGGCTGCGACCGCGCCGGCGCAGGCCTCGCATGAGTCGGTTCTGTCGGTGCGCACCAAAGGCTTGATCGTGTTCAGCGCACTGATTGTTTATGCATTGGTCATTGCCCTGTTCGTTTTCTATCAAAAGAACCAGTTGTTCCAGGATTTCAACCAGATCCAGAAGTCGCTGGAGAGCGACAGCATGCTGCGCGACACCGATGCGGCAGCATTTCATGCGGTGATGGCGGTATTTGCCAATCTGGATGTGGCGGACCCCGATGCCGGCATGCAGCGCATCCGGATGCATCTGCAATCGTTGCGGGTGAAATACGGCGAATTGAAACTGCATCTTCCGAAACTCGATGTCAGCCTGGACGCAGTCAATGCCGCGCTCACGGTAGCCAGTGCCGATCCGTCGAAAGCCAATTTGAATCAGCTGATTGTCGAGCTGGTAAAAATAAAGAACGAATTCACCAACCTGGCCGAGCATGCGTCCCAGGCGCGCGAGCGCATGTCCGCGCAATACCGGATGCAAACCGATTCGGTTGCGGTCACGGCACTGTTTCTCGGCATGTTGGGATTGGCACTGCTGGGCGCGATCACTGCGCTGTTTTTCAAGCAGTTGACCAAGGACTTGCGTACTTTGCAAAACCGCGCGCTGGCCATTGTCAATGGATATCGGGGCGAGCCGATCCCGGTGCGGCGCCATGATGAAGTCGGCCAGCTGATGAACGCCGTCAACAGCATGGCCACCGCGCTGGACAAGCGGGAAAAGGAATTGATGCTCGAGCGCCAAAAATATTTTCACCAGGAGAAAATGGCAGCGATCGGTACACTGGCCGCCGGTGTGGCGCATGAAATCGGCAATCCGATTGCAGCCATTTGCGGCATTGCCCAGGAAATGTCGGACCACATCAGCGAAAGTGGTGGCCAACACAGTTGCGGACCTTGCCGTCCGGACCTGATCCGGGAACAAGCCCAGCGCCTGGCTGTAATCACCCGTGAAATTTCGGAATTCGCCTCGCCACAGCCGGTCGAGCCGCAATTCCTCGACCTCAATGCGCAGCTGCGCAGCAGCAGCAGCTTGATTCGCTATGACAAGCGCTTGCAGCGCATCCAGTTGCAGCTTGAACTGGATTCGCAACTGCCTGCGATTTACGGCGTTGCCGACCAGTTGACGCAACTGATCATGAACCTGTTGATCAATGCGATGGATGCGCTGGAGCCGGTGATGGATCGCCCTCCAGCCATCACTATCTCGACCCGGATCGACGGGGAACGGGTGCGCCTGAGTGTGGAAGATAATGGCCCTGGCATGGAAAAAGACGTGCTGGCACGGGCATTCGAGGCATTTTATACAACAAAACCTGCAGGAAAAGGTACCGGCTTGGGATTATCATTATGCTACTCGATCATGAAGAAGCATGGTGGCAGCATCGAAATCGAATCAACGCCGGGCGCCGGCACGCGAGTGCAGGCATTTTTTCCAATTAATGAAATAAGCTGACTATCGTGAATATGAAAACTCTGGAAGTGCTGGTGGTCGATGACGAGCCGGCAATCAGGCAGGTATTGGCTGCGCATCTGAGCCGTTCCGGTTGCAGCGTGTGCCAGGCGGCGAGCGGCACCGAAGCTTTCGAGCGCCTGTCAAAAGGGGATATCGATGTCGCCATCAGCGATATCAAGATGCCCGACTTTACCGGTATCGAGCTGGTCCGGCGCGCGCGCGCTGCCGGCATCGAAACCAACTTCATCATGATGACTGCCTATGCGTCGGTCGATACCGCGATCGAGGCGATCAAGGCCGGTGCTTCCGACTATATGATCAAGCCGGTGCGCAACGAGGAAGTGCTGCACCGACTGATGAAAGTCGGCGACCTGCGCCGTCTCAGTTCCGAGAACAAGGTGCTGCGCAATCTGGTGCTGGGCACACGCGAGGATATGTTCGGTTTCGCCTCGCCGGCCATGCGCGACCTGGAACGGCTGGTGGCCAAGGTGGCGCCAACCGACAGTACGGTACTGGTGACCGGCGAAAGCGGCACCGGCAAAGGCGTGATCGCCCGGCAGATCCATCAGCATAGCCAGCGCATGGATGGTCCGTTCATTCCAGTCAACTGCGGCGCGATTCCCGAAAACCTGATGGAGTCCGAATTGTTCGGTCATATGAAGGGTTCCTTTACCGGCGCCGACAAGGCTCGCAAGGGCCTGTTCCTGGAAGCCGACAAGGGCACCATCTTCCTCGACGAGATCGGCGAATTGCCGCTGGCGCTGCAAGTCAAGCTGCTGCATGTGATCGAGGAAAAAACGGTGCGCCCGGTCGGCAGCGAACAGGCCAAGCGCGCTGACGTGCGCATCATCGCTGCCACCAACCGCGACTTGCGGCAGATGGTTGATGACGGCCGGTTCCGTGAAGACCTTTATTTTCGCTTGACCGTATTCCATGTCCATGCACCGCCGCTGCGCGAACGCCGTCCGGATATGCCGCAGCTGGTGCGATTCTTGCTCCAGAGAGGAGCGAAGAGGATGAATAACGGCCAACAGATTTCGGTTGATCCGGAAGTTGAGGAAATTCTGGCAACGTATGACTGGCCAGGTAACGTGCGGGAGATGGAAAACGTGATTGATCGTGCATTGATTCTGGCCGACGAAGGACGTATTACGATGGCTGATCTGCCATCGCAAATCGCCCGCACTGCGCCAGCAAAGAACGGGGTGCCGATTCCCGATGCCGGCGACGGCTTGCGTGAACAGGTGCGCCGGTTTGAGTGTGCGGTGATCAGCAAGGCGATCAGCGACGCTGACGGTGACCGTCGTGTCGCCGCCCAAAAATTGGGAATCGGGCTATCGAGCCTGTATCGGAAACTGGAAGAATTCGAAGCGCTCGGATTGCTGCAGGGCGGCGCATAAGCGCCAGACCCGGTACCGGGCTGGTGGGGACGGCAGGCTGCAAGGGGAGACCATGGCAATGAATGTTTGCAGGCAGGATAAGCGGATCTGGATTGGCGCGCTGTTGTTGACTCTGGCTGCGCCAATGGCGCTGGCTGGCGCGGAACAGGATACCGATCAGGCTGAAAAGGCATTCGCGCGCGGCGACCTGAAGGTGTCGATGTCGCTCTGGCGCAAAGCTGGCAATGCTGGTTATGCGCCGGCCCAGGTATGGCTGGGTGACATTCTCGACAAGGCAGAAGAAGATGCTGAAGCTGCCACCTGGTATCGCAAGGCGGCAGAGCAAGGCAGTGCCGCGGGCGAGTATGGCCTGGGCCAGATGTATGCGAAAGGCGAGGGCGTGAAAAAAGATTTCGCGCAGGCGCGTACCTACATCAGCCGTGCCGCTGAAAAAAATTATCTGTTGGCGGTGGTCGCCATGATGGAAATGTATAAAAACGGCAGCCTCGGAGAGAGTCGCGATCCGGCCCTGGCCGCGCAATGGGAAGCCAAGGTCAAGCAACTGTCTCCGAAAGAGACGACGCAGGTAAAAACCAAGTAACGCATTACCGGGAGGCGCAAATGATCTCGAAATTGGGAATCGATAAACGTGTAATTGAGAAAATTTCGCGCGCAGCGAGCGTGGCGGCGGCGCTGGCAGTGGCGTTGCTGGCGGCAGGCTTTAGCAGTGACCTGTATGCGGCCGACAGTATCAAGGGACGCCAAGTGTATACTGCCAATTGTGCGATTTGCCATGGGCAAAGTGGGCGTAGCGTCTTACCTGGCGCGCCCAATTTCGATCGTGGTGAAGCCGTGCTCAAGCCGGACTTCACGTTGCTGGCAACGATACGCTCCGGCAGGAATGCCATGCCCGCCTTTCAGGGCATTCTCTCTGACCGCGACATCATGGATGTCATCGCTTACGTAAGGACTTTACATTGATGCGTTCGACCAAATGGCTATTGCTGCCGGCACTGTTCTCTGCATTCATCGGTGGCGCCAGCGCGCAAACCAAAGCAATCGAAAACCCGAATCAACCGAAAGTCATTGAAACCTTTGCCGTCGGCGACAATATTTATGTCCGTGCGCTGGCAATGGAAGCCAAGACCGGCACAATGTGGGTCGGCACTTCGGCCGGCGTGCACGAGATCGATATCGCTTCCGGCAAACCGCGCAATACCTTCAATCGCGCCAGCGGACTGGCCAATGAATATGTGTTCGCTGTCGGCATTGACCGCGACGGTTACAAGTGGTTTGGCACCAACGCCGGTGGCGTGTCGCGCTACAAGGATGGCAAATGGAAGACGTTCTTTCCGATGCATGGACTGGCCGATTACTGGGTCTACTCGTTTGGCAGCCAGAAGAATGGCGACCTGTGGATCGGCACCTGGGCCGGCGTCAATGTGGTGGACTTGAAGACCCTCAAGATGCGCACCTATGTCAAGGAACTGATCAACGAATGGGTGTATGGCATCGATGTCGATACCAAGGACCGGGTCTGGTTCGGCACCGAGGGCGGCGTCTCGATGTTTGACGGAAAAACATGGACCTCGTGGTCGCACAAGGATGGCATCGGTGCGGTCAATGAAAAGAAATTGCTGACCAGCCCCAATACCGGACTGGGGACCCGTTCCCGCCATGACCTGGGCTTGCGCTCCGAAGACGGGTCGCCGACCTACAACCCGAATTATGTGTTCTCGATTCTGGTCGCCAAGGACCAGACCATTTGGGCCGGCACCTGGGGCGGCGGCGTTGCACGTTACGACGGCAAGAAATGGACCAATTTTTCGGTCAAGGATGGGCTGGCGGGCGACATCGTCTACAGCATTGCGCAAGATGCCAAAGGCGTGTACTGGTTCGGCACCAATGCCGGCGTGACACGTTACGATGGCAAGACATGGCTAAGCGTGGACAAGACCACAGGGCTGCTCGACAACAACGTTTATGCACTGGCTGTGGCGCCGAATGGCGACATCTGGGCTGGTACCAAACGCGGTGTGGCGCATCTGGGTCAAAAGGGTAAATAAGGAGAATAGAGTGCAGTTGAATAAGATTAGCGTAGCGATAATTGGCGTAGGCGTTGCCGCACTGGTTGCAGGTGCCTATTACTTCGGTACCCGCCAGGCATCCAAGCCGGCCCAGCCTGCCTTGTCGCAGTTGTCTGCAGGACCGCTCAAGCAAGGCGCGCAGCCATCGGCCACTCATCCGGCCATGCCGGGTACGGCGCCCAATGCCGCTGCGACTGGCATGCCGCAACAGCAAGGCAAGGTGCAGACCGATCCGAATGCGAAGTTCACGCATTTTCGCGTCGGTAATCGCAACGTCAAATCGATGCTGCTCGATGGTAAGGTGATCTGGGTCGGTACCTCGGGCGGCGTGGTCCGCTATGACATGACCACCGATGAATACCGGCTGTTCGATTCGCGCAATGGCTTGCTGTCCAACGGCATTTTCCATGTCAGCAAGCTGGATGGAAGAATCATGGTTGGCACCTATGGCGGCGGCATGTCGCTGTATGACGAAAAGCAGGACAAGTGGGATAACTTCAATATCCCGGACGGCCTGGGCGACGCCTTCGTCTACGGAGTGGTGAAGGCATCCAATGGGGATGTCTGGGTCGCGACCTGGTCCGGCGCCAATCGGATCCGCGGCGGCGCACTGAAGGACCGCAAGAAGTGGGATCTGTACACGGTTGAAAATACCAAGGGCGGTTTGCCGAACGACTGGGTGTACGGTTTGGCCGAAGGCAAGAACGGCGAAATGTGGATGGCCACCGAAGGCGGCCTGGCGCGCTTCAAGGATGGCAAATGGGATAACTGGAACCACGCCAAGGGACTCGGCGCCGACTATGAAAAGGTCAAGAACGATATCAAGTTCAACAATGATCCGGCCAAGCAATCGACCCACCATGCCAAGCAAAAGGAAGAAATGGGATTGCAGGGTATTAACGTTGCCTACAATCCGAATTACATCATTGCCATGGTGGTGGATGATCAAGGCGTGGTCTGGTGCGGTACCTGGGGCGGCGGCCTGGCCAGCTTCGATGGCAAGACATGGCGTAATTACACAGTGACCGATGGATTGCCGGGCAACCATGTCTTCATGTTGCACCGTGACGCCAAGGGCGTGCTGTGGATCGGTACCAATGAAGGGCTTGCCAAGCGGGTCGGCGACAAGTTCGAGGTGTTGACCACTGCCGATGGCTTGTTCTCCAATACCGTCTTTTCGATGGCGACTTCGCCGGAAGGCGATCAGTGGGTCGGCAGTTTTGGCGGCGTGTCGCGGCTGAAAGCAAAACAGTAAACCAAGTCGGCATTGCGCAGGCAGGGTGCTTGTTTAAGTTAAGTAAACGGTGCCCCATTTGATCTGCCCTGAATTGCGGCAGTCAAGCCGGGCAATGCCGTTGACCGATTTCGGCATTTGCCGGCTCTTGCAGGTTGAAGCAAGGACTGCCAAATGCCGCTAGCAATCAAATAATTTCTCATGTCCACTACCATCTTTGCTCCGCTGAAGAACGATACCTTCCTGCGCGCGCTGCTGCGCCAGCCTACCGATTACACGCCGCTGTGGCTGATGAGGCAAGCAGGCCGCTACCTGCCCGAATACTGCGCCACCCGCAAGCGCGCCGGCTCCTTCCTGGGCCTGGCCAAAAGCCCCGATTACGCCACCGAAGTCACCCTGCAGCCGCTGGAGCGCTATGCATTGGACGCCGCGATCCTGTTTTCCGATATTTTGACCGTGCCCGACGCCATGGGCCTGGGCTTGTATTTCGCCGATGGCGAAGGACCC
>JAKFBY010000026.1:0-87413 GCA_036677325.1 Paucimonas sp. | reverse complement strand
TGGTGCTGGCTGCAGGACTTGAACCCGCCACCCCCTGATTACAAGTCAGGTGCTCTACCAGATGAGCTAAGCCAGCAAAATCGGAAAGATGGGTATTGTACTTGATTATTTGATGCGGGTCAGCGTCGGACGCCCACCTTTTTTTGGTGGATCAGCATTATCGTCCGGTCCACCAGCATCGGCACTGTCGCCCATGTCGCCGGAGGACGGCACCGACGTCAATGTCGCTGGCTCCTGCGAACGCTGGATATCACTCTGAACTTCCGTTGCGCCAGCTTGGTTGGGGACCTTGGGGACGTCAAACGCCATGCCCTGACCATTTTCACGCGCATAGATGGCAATTACATTTTCCACCGGAATAGAAATATCCCGAGATACGCCACCAAACCGGGCATTGAAATGAACCACATCATTATCCATTTTCAGGCTGCTGGTCGCATCGAAGCTGACATTCAATACAATTTCGCCATTCTTGACAAATTGCATCGGCACCCGCGTGCGTCCGTCTACCATGACTGCCAGATACGGCGTATAGCCATTATCGGTGCACCATTCATAAATGGCGCGAAGCAAATAGGGTTTGGTCGAGGTGTCAGACATGTTTGGCAATGAAATAGCCGCCACAGAATGGCGCAACGTATTTTCAACTGGTTAATCGTATTGTGCAGATGCTGCCACATTTTGACAAAACAAGCATTGATACGTTGCGCAAGCCTGAGGTGTTAGCGGCGCATCACTTTCTCGGATGGCGTCAATGCCTCGATATAGGCTGGCCTTGAAAAGATGCGCTCGGCATATTTCATCAGGGGCGCGGCAGTCTTCGACAAATCCACTCCATAGTGATCCAGACGCCACAGCAGCGGTGCAATCGCGACATCCAGCATCGAGAATTCATCGCCAAGCATGTATTTGTTTTTCAGGAACAACGGAGCCAACGTGGTCAGACGGTCACGAATCTCGTTGCGCGCCTTGTCCGTGTTTTTATCGTTCGTTTTAGTCTTGTCGTTTTCCAGAGTGTGTACGTGGATAAACAATTCTTTTTCGAAATTAAACAGCATCAACCGCGCGCGCGCGCGCATCAGCGGGTCGGCTGGCATCAATTGCGGATGCGGAAAGCGTTCATCAATATATTCATTGATGATGTTCGATTCGTACAGGATCAAATCGCGCTCAACCAGGATCGGCACCTGGCCGTACGGATTCATCACCGAAATATCTTCAGGCTTGTTGAACAGATCGACATCGCGGACTTCAAAGTCCATGCCCTTCTCGAATAATACGAGACGGCAGCGCTGGGAAAAGGGGCAGGTTGTGCCCGAGTAGAGAACCATCATGTTTGTAGTTCCTTAGAAACAAAAGGGTGAGACGTGTAACGACTCACCCCAAAACACTTGCCCTGAAACGGGCAGTAAATTATTTGACTTCTTTCCAGTACGACCGATTCAGCAGCCAGGCCAGCAGCACCAGAATGCCGAGGAACAGCAATACCCAGACGCCCAGGCGACGCCGATCATCCTGTACCGGCTCGGCCATCCAGGTCATGAAGCCAACCAGATCGGCCACGGCATGGTCATACTCAAGAGTCGATAGCTTGCCGGGCGTGACTTGCTCGAAACCGGCGAACTGGTGCACGGTCTTGCTCGGATCGTGTGGATCTTTTACGTCTGCAAACTTGACGTTGCGCACGCCTTGCAATTCCCACAATGCATGCGGCATCCCGACGTTCGGGAATACCATATTGTTCCAGCCGATCGCCCGGGTGTCATCCTTGTAGAAAGTGCGCAGATAGGTGTACAGCCAGTCCGGGCCGGAGCCATCACCCGAAGCCTTGGCGCGCGCGATCACCGACAAATCCGGCGGTGCGGCGCCAAACCATTCCTTGGCATCCTTGGCGGTCATCGACACCTTCATCAATTCGCCCACCTTGTCGGAGGCAAACGTCAGATTGTTCTTGATTTGCTCTTCGGTCAAGCCGATATCGCGCATGCGGTTGTAGCGCATCGCGGAAGCTGCATGACAGTTCAGGCAATAGTTGACGAACAACTTGGCGCCGTTTTGCAGGGAAGCCAGATTGCGTGTCGTGTCCGGAGCATGTTCCAGCGGAAAGCCGCCACCAGCGGCCAGCGCCAGCGTCGGCACCAGGGCGACAGCAGCGAGTAATTTTTTTAGCAATTTCATGTTGTTATCCTTTGGCAGCTTAGTGCGGATGGAATGTCACGCGCTTGGGTACCGGCTTGAACTTGCCCATCGTGCTCCACCATGGCATCAACAGAAAGAAGCCAAAATAGATGAATGTGCAGATCTGCGCCAGCAGTGTGCGGCCCGGGGTCGGCGGCAAGATGCCGAGGTAGCCGAGAATCACGAACGCGATACCGAACACGATAAACACATACATGTGCCAGGTCGGGCGGTAGCGAATCGACTTGGCCGGCGAATGATCCAGCCACGGCAAGCCGAACAGGATCATCACGGACACGCCCATCAATACCACACCCCAGAACTTCGGATCAAAGATGAACATGCCGGCCAGCGCCACCAGCGCCACTGCAGCAATGCCGATCTTCACGGTTGCCGCCAGCCTGGTGCGCAACCAGATCAGCGCCACATAGGCAACCACGCCAATCGCCAGCGCATACATGAACTGGGTGGTAGTGGCACGCAGGATCGAATAGAACGGCGTGAAATACCAGACCGGTGCGATATGCGGCGGCGTCTTCAGCGGATCGGCTGGAATGAAGTTGTTATATTCCAGGAAGTAGCCACCCATTTCCGGCGCAAAGAACACCACTGCGCTGAAAATCAGCAAAAATACCGTGACGCCGAAAATGTCGTGCACCGAATAGTACGGGTGCGACGGAATCGAATCGAGCGGATGGCCGTCCGGGCCGAGGTTTTCTTTGACTTCGATGCCGTCCGGGTTGTTGGAGCCGACTTCATGCAGCGCGATCAGATGCGCGGCAACCAGGCCCAGCAATACCAGCGGAATCGCGATCACGTGGAACGCGAAGAAGCGGTTGAGCGTTGCATCCGACACCACATAGTCGCCGCGAATCCACAGCGACAGGTCCGGGCCGATGAACGGGATGGCGCCGAACAGGTTGACGATCACCTGTGCACCCCAGTACGACATCTGGCCCCATGGCAGCAGGTAGCCAAAGAAGGCTTCCGCCATCAGCATCAGGAAAATGCCGACGCCGAACAGCCAGATCAATTCACGCGGCTTGCGGTAAGAACCGTACAGCAGGCCCCTGGTCATGTGCAGATAGACCACAATGAAGAAGGCCGACGCGCCGGTCGAGTGCATGTAGCGCACCAGCCAACCCCAAGGCACATCACGCATGATGTATTCGACCGACGCGAACGCCAGATTGGCATCCGGCTTGTAGTGCATCACCAGGAAAATGCCGGTGACGATCTGGATCACCAGCACCAGCATTGCCAGTGAGCCGAAGATGTACCAGAAGTTGAAGTTTTTCGGAGCGTAGTACTGGCCCCACTGATCGTTCCACAGCTTGGTCAGTGGAAAGCGGGAATCCACCCAATTCAGGGCCTTGGCCGCGACAGGTGCGTCAGCCGGCAGTTTTTTCTCGACAAATGCCATGATTACGCCTCCCCTTTCTCGTCCCTGCCGATGACCAGCTTGGTGTCGCCCACATACATATGGCGTGGCACCTGCAGGTTATCGGGGGCTGGAACGTTTTTAAAGACACGACCGGCGGCATCGAAAGTCGAACCGTGGCATGGACACAGGAAGCCGCCCTGCCAGTCATCCGGCAGCGATGGCTGCGGGCCCGGCTGCAACTTGGTGGTTGGCGAGCAACCCAGGTGCGAACAGATACCGACTGCCACCAGAATTTCCGGCCTGATCGAGCGATGTTCATTGCGCGCGTATTCAGGCGTCAATTCATCGGGATTGCGTTCGGATTTCGGATCGGCCAGCTGGCCATCAAGCTTCGGCAGGGCCGCAACCATTTCCGGCGAGCGCTTCAGAATCCAGACCGGCTTGCCGCGCCACTCCACCGTTTTCATTTCGCCCGGCGCCAAGCCGGCGATATCCACTTCTACCGGCGCACCGGCGGCCTTGGCGCGCTCGGACGGCTGAAAGGTAGACACCAACATTCCAGCTGTAGCCAAACCAGCCACGCCGCCCGCCGCACATGTGGCGACGAGCAAGCCACGCCGACCCGAATCGACCTGCTTATCGTTACTCATACCAACCCCAATCAGTCAAAATGCGAAACCTGCATGAAACTTCTAGCAACCTTAAATTATAACGGAGTCAGCCGACCTTTTAAAGGGAATAGATGCTTCAAAGCCATTTGGAGGGAACTTTTTCATTGCATCTACAAGCATTTACTTGGGCTACCAGCCAGTTTCCAACGCAATCAGCTTGATTAAAAATGTAATTTCTGACAATTGGAACCTAAGCAACGGTAAAATCCCCCGGTCGCTTTACCCAAATAAAAACGGAGTCATTATGGGAATAATCAAGGAATTCAGGGATTTTGCCGTCAAAGGCAATGTCGTCGATCTGGCGGTCGCGGTGATCATCGGCGGCGCCTTTGGCAAGATCGTCGACTCGATCGTCAATGACTTGATCATGCCGCTGGTGGGCAAAATCGTCGGCGGTCTGGATTTCGCCAACTATTACCTGCCGTTGAATGGCCAAGGCACGCAGCTGGCGCTGGCCGAAGCCAAAAAGGCTGGCGCCGTATTCGCGTACGGGAATTTCCTGACCATTTTGCTCAACTTTGTGATTCTGGCTTTTATCATTTTCCAGATGGTCCGCCTGATTAACAAGGCCAAGCGCACGCAACCCGAAGTCGCTGCCGCCACTGCAGAAGAAATCCTGCTGTTGCGGGAAATACGCGATACGCTGAAAAAATAAGCGTTGCCTTAAACCGGGTTGGCGATGTCGATAAACCGATGAGTAATCCCGAACTGTTGCGCCAGGTGCACGCCGAGCGCCTGCACGCCATAGCGCTCGGTTGCATGGTGACCGCATGCCAGGTAGGCAACACCCGCTTCGCGCGCCAGGTGCACGGTCGGCTCGGAAATCTCGCCACTCAGGTAGGCGGTAGCACCGGCTGCTACGGCATCACCCAGCATGCTGTGCGCAGCACCAGTGCACCAGCCGATGCGCCCCACCACTTGCTTGGGGTCGCCAATCACCTGCGGCGTACGGCCAAGCGCGGCTTCTACCGCACGCGCCAGATCGGCCACAGTGCGAATTGCGGGGTCGGCCTGCCCCAGCCAGCCCAGCTCATCTTCGCCGAAGCGACCATCCGGCACCAATCCGAGTTGCCGCGCCAGTTGGGCATTGTTGCCAAGCTCAGCATGCATGTCCAGCGGCAGATGATAGGCGAACATGCTGATGTCATGGGCCAGCAGTCGTTGAAGCCGCCGGTGCTTGACGCCGATGATGCGGGCATCCTCCCCGCGCCAGAAATAGCCATGATGGACCACAATCGCATCCGCACCGACGGCAATTGCCGCCTCGATCAAATCCAGGCTGGCGGTCACGCCGGTGACGATGCTGGCGATGCGGGCGCGGCCTTCCACCTGCAGTCCGTTTGGGCAATAATCACGAAAACGTGCGATATTTAGCAATTGTGCCAAATATGCATTGAGCTCATCCCGATCCACTGTCTGCCGTTCCATTCTCTTTACTTTCTATGCGACGTTTTTGGTTATTGTTTGCGCAAGCCGTTACAGTCGGCCTGGCGTTCTGGTTCATTGTAGCGAGCTTGAAGCCCGAATGGGCTGGCCGGTTGCTGGGCAGGGCAGAAAATGTGCGCCTGAACTGGTCCACCGTGCCGGTGCAGGAAGCGCCTGCCGTTCTATCGGCCACCCAGGGGTCGTACCGGGATGCGGCCAAGCGGGCGATGCCGTCGGTGGTCAATATCTATACTGCCAAGGGTTCTCGTCAGCGCAATCCGATGCTGGATGACCCGCTGTTTCGCAAATTTTTCGGCGACCGCCTGGATGAACAGGAGGAAAAGCAATTCAGCCTCGGCTCCGGCGTCATCGTCAGCACCGAGGGCTATATCCTGACCAATAACCATGTGGTCGAAGCCGCCGATGAAATCGAAGTCGCCCTGGCAGATGGTCGCAAGGCATCCGGCAAGGTGGTGGGCTCGGACGCCGAAACCGATCTGGCAGTGATTAAAATCACGTTGCCAAACCTGCCGGCCATCACGCTGGGACGCCTGGAACAATCGAAGGTCGGCGATGTGGTGCTGGCCATCGGCAATCCATTCGGTGTCGGCCAGACGGTCACCATGGGCATTGTTTCCGCCCTTGGCCGCAATCATCTGGGCATCAACACCTTTGAAAATTTCATCCAGACCGATGCTGCAATCAACCCGGGCAATTCCGGCGGGGCACTGATCGATACCAATGGCAATCTGCTGGGGATCAATACTGCCATTTATTCGCGCAGCGGCGGTTCGCTTGGCATCGGCTTTGCCATTCCGGTCACGACCGTCAAGACGGTAATGGATTCCATCATCAGCACCGGCCAGGTGATACGCGGGTGGATCGGGGTTGAGCCGCAAGATATCACGCCGGAACTGGCCGAGAGTTTCGGCCTCGCGAAAAAAACCGGCGCCATCATTGCCGGCGTATTGAAGGGTGGCCCGGCCGACAAGGCCGGCATACGACCTGGAGACATTCTGATTGCAGTCGATGGCAACACCATCGATGACACCACCGAAATGCTGAACCTGATTGCGCAATTGAAACCAGGGCAAAAAGCCAAGATGACGGTATTGCGCAAGCAACAGCAAACCACTTTGGATTTAATTATCGGCAAACGGCCCAACATCCGGCGCGACAGTCAGGAATAAATCAGAAATAAGTTAGGACAGGGCGATGCACATACGCGACTTAATGCAATTTCTGGCGGAGCTGGCCGACAACAATAATCGCGCATGGTTTGTGATGAACAAGCCGCGCTATGATATTTTGCGCGCCGAATTCCTGGAACTGGTGACACAGCTGATTGCCGATATCAGCCGTTTCGATCCGGCGGTCGCATCATGCAACCCGAAAAAAGCGCTGTTCCGGATCAACCGCGACATGCGATTTTCCAAGGACAAGAGTCCGTATAAAACCCATTTTTCAGCGGCGATTACTGCCAGCGGCTTGAAAAAACCCAGCCAGGGCGGCGGCCCTGCTTACTATTTCCATATCGATGCCAACGGCGTATTGCTGGTCGCCGGTGGTGAATACCTGCCGCCGCCAGAGCGCCTGCGTGCAATCCGTCAGCATGTAGTCGTGGATGCGGCCGGATTTGGCAAGCTGTTGAAAAATAAAAAACTCAAGGAAACGTTTGGCGGCTTGCAGGAAGAAGGCAAATTGAGTCGGCCACCCAAGGGTTTCGATGCGACGCTGCCGCATATCGAATCGATCAAGCTGAAAAGTTTTATTGTCTGGAAAGAAACCAGCATCAAGAAAAAAATCCCGGTCGATTTGGGCCGGGAAGTGCTGACAGGATTCAAGGATGCCTACCCATTGGTTGCCTGGCTACGGCAAGTGCCTAGCCAGCCGAGCGTCGCTTAAACCGCTTCTTCCGGCTTTTGGGTCGCCCGCACAAACAGCGGCGCCACCAGCAGGCCGAGTTCGTACAGCAGGCATAATGGAATTGCCAGGAATAGCTGGCTCATCACGTCCGGCGGCGTGGCAATCGCCGCAATCACGAAGGCGCCGACAATCACGTATGACCGGATGCTTTTCAGTTTCTCGATTGAAACCAGACCCATGCGCACCAGCACGATCACCACCACCGGCACTTCAAACGTCAGGCCAAATGCCAGCGACATGCTCATGACGAAATCAAAATAATTTTCAATATCCGGCGCAAATGAAATCGATTGCGGCGCGAAGTTATAAATGAATTTAAAGACTTGGCCAAACACAACAAAATAGCAGAAGCTGGCGCCCAGCATGAATAGCAGCGAGGAAGAAATCACCAGCGGCGCAACCAGCTTTTTTTCATGCGCATACAAACCTGGCGCAATGAATGCCCAGACCTGATACAGCACCCACGGCAATGCAACGATGAATGCCGCCAGCAAGGTGATTTTCATTGGCACTAGAAACGGCGTAATGACGCCGGTGGCAATCATCTTCGAACCGGCGGGCAGCGCTGCGAGCATCGGCTGCGCCATGAAATCGTAAATCGCGCCGGGACCGGGCCAGACCAGAAACAGAATGCCGAATACCAGCAGCACTCCGGCTGATGCCTTCATGATACGGTTACGCAGCTCGACCAGATGCGAGATGAACGAATCTTTTGCGCTGGCGAAATCCTGGTCTTCATTCATGGCAGATTGGCCGTAGCGCATGCGGCAATAAATGGTTATGGCACGATGGTTGCGGCCACATACGAAGTTCAGTGTCGGTCCGGCCGGAAAGAACGATATTTGCCATCAGTGAAAAAAGGCGTGTGATTTGGCTGCAGCAGATCCGCGCCGATATTTGGCGACCCGTGCGGCGGCTGACAGCACGCGGGTCTTGCGGCCGCTTTGATGTTTATACCAGGATGGAACGGCGGAGGTGCGGGCCAGCTTTTTCCTGCGAAAATTCTTGGTCTTGACCGCCAGTTGATCCGGCGTCGGCGTGTCGAGCAACGGGTTGTCCCCACCGGCGCCGCTGGCACCGGTGGCATCCCCCCAGGCGGCATGCAGCGTCTGCTCGGTATCGGCCATGTTTTTCGCGACGCTTTGCTCGACCTCGCTGGCCGCATCCTGCATTTCCTTGTGCATCTTGCGCAACTCGTCGATTTCCATCTCGCGACTGACCTCGGACTTGACCTGATGCATGTAGCGCTGGGCACGACCGAACAGGGTGCCGGCCATGCGGGCAACCCGCGGCAGCTTTTCCGGGCCGATCACCACCAGCGCAACCACGCCAATCAGCGCGATTTTCGTCAAACCGATATCGATCATGGCATCACGCCGGCGTCAAACACCAGACGCCCCAGTTCCAATTGCCGGGCAGAACACGGACAGCACGCGCATATCAGATCTTGCTTTTTTCTTTGGCTTCAACGTCGATCGTGCTCTTGTCGGCGACCTGGGAAGGCGGCGCGCCGGGCCCAGCCGATTTTTCCTCGTCGCCCTTGACGCCATCCTTGAAACCCTTGACTGCCTTGCCGAGGTCAGCACCCATATTGCCCAGCTTTTTGGTGCCGAATATCAGCAAAACCACCACCAATACGATCAGCCAATGCCAGATACTGAGTGAACCCATGTTAATTCTCCTTGTGGAACGCCAGGCGCCCCGATATCAATAAGCCTGTCCGCACAGCTGGTGCAAAAGCCATGCCGATGCAATTTTCCCGTCATTACCGCGCTTACTGGTTGCAAATTACTTCAAGCCACGCCAAGGGCGTGGGCCGCCCAGTACGTGCAAATGAATATGGTACACCTCTTGACCGCCTTCCGGGCCGACGTTGAACTGGGTTTTGAAGCCCCCCTTGCCTACGCCTTCTGCTGCCGGAGCATAACCGCATCCCAATTGCTCGGCCAGCTTCGGTGCCAGCAACATCATTTTACCCAACAATGCCGCATGGCTTTCAGTGCATTCCGCCAAGGTCGGCACATGCCGCTTTGGAATGATTAAAAAATGAATCGGCGCGGCGGGATGGATATCGTGAAATGCCAGCAAATCCTCATCTTCATAAATCGTGTTGGAAGGAATTTGTTTAGCAGCAATTTTGCAAAAAATACAGTTATCCAATTTGCTCTCCCTGAGTCAGATGGCCGGCTTCAATCCTGTGCCTCATCCTGTTCGCGCGCCTGCAGTTTGCGATTCGCCTTTTCCTCGATGCCGGACAGGCCTTCACGGCGCGCCAGCTCTTGCAATACATGTTGCGGCGTCAAATCGAATTGCGCCAGCATGATCATCGAATGAAACCACAAATCGGCGCATTCATAGACAACTTTCGCGGTATCGCCGTCGACCCGGGCATCCTTGGCCGCCATCACGGTTTCGGTCGCTTCTTCGCCGATTTTCTTCAAGATCGCATCATCGCCTTTGGCAAACAGGCGTGAAACATAGGATTTTTCCGGATCGCCGCCATTGACGAGCTTGCGCGCTTCAATCACGTCGGCCAGGCGTTTCAAGGTATCACTCATGGTCTGGTTGCGAGCCGGCAGGCGGCTCCCTGTTCCTGGTTAGGTAGCCGCAGGCTACTTGTAAATGCTGTCGGGGTCTTTCAATACCGGGTCGACCGAGCGCCATTCACCACCGCTGTCGGTGGCATGAAATTGCTGGAAGAAGCAGGCGTGGCGGCCAGTATGGCAGGCAATCTTGCCAACCTGCTCCACTTTCAGCAATACAACATCAGCATCGCAGTCAAGGCGAATGTCATGCACTTTCTGGATATGGCCGGATTCTTCGCCTTTGTGCCAGAGTTTTTTGCGCGAACGGCTCCAGTACACAGCCTCGCCCAGCTCGACCGTTTTGGCCAGCGCGTCGCGGTTCATCCAGGCAAACATCAACACGTCATTGGAGCCCGCTTCCTGTGCAATCACCGGCACCAGGCCATGCTCATCCCATTTCACATGGTTAAGCCATTTAACGGTTGCATTCATGTCAGTCTCACCGGAATGCCGCGTTCCGCCATGAAGCGCTTGGCTTCCTGGACCGTATGCTGGCCATAATGAAAAATGCTTGCCGCCAGCACTGCATCGGCGTGGCCCTGCACAATCCCATCGGCCAGATCCTGCAAGTCGCCGACGCCGCCGGAAGCAATCACCGGCACATTGACCGCGTCGGAGACTGCGCGCGTGAGCGCCAGATCAAAGCCGCTTTTGGTGCCGTCGCGGTCCATGCTGGTCAGCAGCAATTCGCCCACACCCAGCTGTTCCATTTTTTGCGCCCACTCGACCACATCGAGTCCGGTCGCCTTGCGACCGCCATGGGTAAACACTTCCCAGCGGTTGTCGCCCGTCTGTTTGGCGTCGATTGCCACCACGATGCATTGCGAGCCGTATTTTTGCGATGCGTCGAACACCAGCTGCGGATTGGCTACCGCGGCGCTATTCATGCTGACCTTGTCGGCGCCGGCATTCAACAGGCGCCGCACATCGTCGACAGTGCGTACGCCGCCGCCGACCGTCAGTGGAATGAATACCTTGGAAGCAACCGCCTCGATGATATGCAAAATCAGGTCGCGCGCATCCGAGGTTGCCGTGATGTCGAGGAAAGTGATTTCATCGGCGCCCTGCTCATCGTAGCGACTGGCAATTTCAACCGGGTCGCCGGCGTCACGCAGTTCGACGAAATTGATGCCCTTGACGACCCGACCTGCGGTCACGTCCAGACAAGGGATGATACGTTTAGCCAGCGCCATACATTCTTTGCTTAAGTTGTTGCCCTGCTGTGAACGACTAGATTTGCTCGGCTTCGCTCAATTCGTCGGCGCGCACCTGCGCGGTGCGCAGATCGAGCGTGCCTTCGTAAATCGAACGACCGCAAATCACGCCTTCGATCCCCTCGAACTGCACCGCGCACAGTGCTTCGACATCCTTGATGCTGTGCACGCCGCCGGACGCGATCACGGGAATCGTCATGCTTTGCGCAAGCTTGACGGTGGCTTCGATATTGATGCCGCCCATCATGCCGTCGCGGCCGATATCGGTGTACACGATTGCTTCACAGCCGTAATCCTCGAATTTTTTCGCCAGGTCGATTACTTCATGGCCGGTCAGCTTGCTCCAGCCATCGGTGGCAACCTTGCCATCCTTGGCATCGAGCCCGACGATGATCTGACCCGGGAAGGCGCTGCAGGCATCATGCAGGAAACCCGGGCTTTTGACGGCGGCGGTGCCGATGATGATGTAACTTAAGCCGTCATCCAGGTAACGTTCGATGGTATCGAGGTCGCGGATGCCGCCGCCGAGTTGCACCGGAATTTCCTCGATATCGTTTTCGAGCGCGAATTCCTGCACCGCACGAATAATGGACTTGACCGCGGCTTCATTTTTCGGCTTGCCGGCGAATGCGCCATTCAAGTCCACCAGATGCAGGCGTCGTGCGCCCTGCGCGAGCCAGTGGCGCGCCATTTCGGCAGGATCTTCGGAAAACACGGTGGCTTGGTCCATATCGCCCTGTTTCAGGCGAACGCAGTGACCGTCTTTGAGATCGATAGCAGGTATGAGCAGCATGGCTGGCGGTGAAGTCGTAGTGAGTGAGTGAAATTGGTTAATCAATCGAATCAGGCAATCAAGCTTACGGGTTCCAGTGCACAAAGTTCTTGTACAGCTGCAAACCGGCGGCAGCACTTTTTTCAGGATGAAACTGGGTTGCAAAAATATTGTCCCGCGCAATCGCACTGGTAAACGGCGCGCCATACACTGTCTGACCGGCGGTATGCGCCGGATTGGCTGGCTGCGCATAGTAGCTGTGCACGAAATAAAAATAGCTGTCGTCGGCGATGCCATTCCATAGCGGATGGGACCGGGTTTGCGACACCCGGTTCCACCCCATTTGCGGCACCTTGAAGCGGGAACCGTCTTCCTGCAGCTGGCCATCCAGCTGAAAACGCACGACCTTGCCCGGAAACAAACCCAGCCCCGGCGTATCGCCTTCCTCGCTCCAGTCAAACAGCAATTGCTCGCCAACACAGACGCCAAACAGCGGCTTGCTGCGTGCGGCTTCTAGCACCGCGTCCTGCACACCCGATTCACGCAGGCAGCGCATGCAATCGGGAATCGCACCCTGCCCTGGCAACACCAGCCGGTCGGCCGCGCGGATGTCCGCCAGCTCACCCGAGATCCGCACGTCGGCGTCAGGCGCCACATGCCGCAAGGCTTGCGCTACCGAGCGCAAATTCCCCATGCCGTAATCCACCACTACAATTTTGTTCATGATCAAACTTAACACTTCAATCGGCCGATGCGGCCACGTGCTACCTGCTTCGCTTTACAGACTACCCTTGGTCGACGGAATCATGCCGGCCCCACGCGTATCGAGTTCGGCGGCCATGCGCAGTGCCCGGCCAAACGCCTTGAACACGGTTTCACATTGATGATGTGCATTTTGTCCTCGCAGGTTATCCACATGCAGCGACACCAGCGCATGATTGACAAAGCCCTGGAAGAACTCGTGCGTCAAATCGACATCGAAGGTGCCGATCATCGAACGCGTGAACGGCACATGGAATTCCAGGCCCGGCCGGCCGGAAAAATCGATCACCACCCGCGACAGCGCTTCGTCCAGCGGCACGTAGGCATGGCCATAGCGGCGAATCCCCTTCTTGTCACCGATCGCCTGGGCCACTGCCTGACCCAGCGTGATGCCGACATCTTCGACGGTATGATGGGCATCGATGTGCAGGTCGCCGCGCGCATCGATATCCAGATCGATCAAGCCATGGCGCGCAATCTGATCCAGCATATGATCGAGAAACGGCACGCCGGTATTGAGCTTTTGCACGCCGGTGCCATCCAGGTTGATGGCGACGCGAATCTGCGTCTCGTTGGTATTGCGCGTGACTTCTGCACTGCGTTGCTTGGACATGATCGATGTAGACCCAAAAATTTTAATATCCGCCAGAAAAAATCAGGCAGCTCGCCATTCATCTTGCGCCAACAATTTAAAACAAATCAGGCAAGTGATGCCATAAAGGCATCCAGAAACAAGGCATTTTCCTGCGGCGTGCTGACATTCACCCGCAGGCAATTTTGTAACAATGCATGCATTTTACCCACATTTTTGACCAGTATTTTGCGCGTCGCCAGATTCGCAAAGATCGCGTCGCCTTGTCCGGGTCCACCCGCCACCCGCACCAATAGAAAATTGGCGGCCGAAGGAAACACTTCCACGCCAGGCAATCTTGCCAGGGCGGCGGACAGTTTTTCTCTTTCCTCGCGCAAAAAACCAGCTTGCTGATTCAGCACATCGACATGGTCGAGCATGAATTCGGCGGCGGCCTGTGTCAAGACATTCACATTATACGGCGGGCGCACCTTGTCGAATTGCGCCAGCAACGCATCGCTTGCCGCCATGTAACCGAGGCGAATGCCGGCCAGGCCGAGCTTGGAGACGGTGCGCATCACGATCAGATTGGCAAACTGCGCCAGGCGCGGCATGAAGCTGGCCTGCGCAAACGGCTGATAGGCTTCATCGACAATCACCACACCCGACTCACCTACCGCAGCCAGGATCTCGACCATGTCATCGGCATCAAACAGATTGCCGGTCGGGTTGTTCGGATATGCGAGGTAAGTGATTGCTGGCTTATGCTCCGCAATCGCTGCCAGCATGGCTGGCTTGTCCAGCGTGAAATCGGCCTGCAAGGGCACACCGATGAATTCCATGCCGGCCAGCTTGGCCGACATCGCATACATGACGAATCCTGGAATTGGTGCCAGCACCTTGGCGCCAGGCTTGGCGCAGGCAACCGATACCATCGAAATCAACTCATCCGAGCCATTGCCGAGCACGACATTGAAGCCCGCAGGCACGCCGAGCGCAGCGCAGATCTTGGATTTCAACGCGGCGTAGGATGGCACCGGATAACGATTCAATGCCACTTCAGCCAGGCGCTGCCCCAGTTCGGTGCGCAAATGTACCGGCAATGGATAGGGATTTTCCATTGCATCGAGTTTCACGTAGCCGGCAGAATCCGGCACATGATAGGCAGACAAGGCCCGCACCTCGGGGCGAATGATATTGTCGATCAGGGACATGGCGTCATTGTACAGACAGCGGCTTGTTCACAACACTTTTACACCACTTTTTCACCGGCTGGCGTTTCTTCAGCGGACAGGGCATCGAGCCGTTGCCGGATCAGCTGGCAATAATCGGCATTCAATTCGAATCCAGTGAAGTTGCGCCCGCAGCGTTTCGCAGCCACCGCCGTGGTGCCGCTGCCCATGAAGGGATCGAGCACCACGCCACCCGGAGGACAGGAGGCCTTGACCATGCGCTCGATGATTTCCAGCGGCTTCTGGGTCGGGTGATCGGCCCGTTCGCGGTGTTCACGATGCAGGCGCGATACGCTCCAGACATCCTTCGGGTTGTAGCCGAGCTCGAGCCATTTGGCGCCGACAAAGATCGAGCGCGAGCGCGCCTTCTTGGTCACCGCATCGTAGGCGATGCGCACCGCATCGAGGTCGAAATAATAATCCTTCGCTTTGGCGAAAAAGCCGATATTGTCGTGCACTGACGAAAACTTCCTGGTACTGCCGCCCATCGACGGTACCCGCCGGTCCCAGACGATTTCATTGACCATTGTCATGCGCTGCTTGAGCATCACGAACACTTCCGGCGAATAGCGCCAGGTCAGGAAGATATACAGGCTGCCGTTGGGTTTGAGCTTGGGCAATGCGGCATCGATCCACTGCTGCATCCAGGCCAGGTAGGCAGTGGTATCAAGCTTATCGGAATCGTTGCCGTAATCCTTGCCCAGGCCGTAAGGCGGATCGGCGATGATCAGATCGATGGCGCCGTCCGGAATGCGCAACATGCCTTGCAGCGCATCTTCGCAGGCAACATGGTTGAACCAGTCACTCATGACAGGACACGGCGCTGGATGGGCAACGGCCGACCCTTCTCATTTGAGGCGGTATTCGGCCGAGCGGGCATGCGCCTGCAGGCCTTCGCCATAAGCCAGTTCGGCTGCCACCATGCCCAGGGTCCGGGCGCCGGCCTGGCTGACATGGATGATGCTGGAACGCTTCTGGAAGTCATACACACCCAGCGGTGACGAAAAACGCGCGGTGCGCGAAGTCGGCAGCACATGATTCGGCCCGGCGCAATAATCGCCCAGCGACTCGGAGGAAAATCGTCCCAAAAACATTGCGCCGGCATGGCGGATGCGGTCCGCCCACTGCTGCGGGCTGTCGGCGGAAATTTCCAGGTGTTCGGCGGCGATGAAATTGGCGATGTCGCATGCCTCTGCCATGTCACGCACCTTGATCAATGCGCCGCGATTGGTCAGCGAGGTGCGAATCACGTCGCGGCGCGGCATCGATTCGATTTGCGCATCAATGCTGGCCCTGACCTGTTCGATATAACCGGCATCCGGACACAGCAGGATCGACTGCGCCAGCTCGTCATGTTCGGCTTGCGAAAACAGATCCATCGCCACCCAGTCGGGGTCGGTGCTGCCGTCGCAGATCACCAGGATCTCAGACGGGCCGGCGATCATGTCGATGCCGACAATACCGAACACGCGCCGCTTGGCCGCGGCCACATAGGCATTGCCGGGCCCGACAATCTTGTCGACCGCCGGAATGGTGGCAGTCCCATACGCCAGTGCGCCGACCGCCTGTGCGCCACCGATGGTAAATACCCGGTCGACACCGGCGATCGCCGCCGCCGCCAGCACCAGGTCATTTTTTACGCCGTCGGGGGTAGGCACCACCATGATCACTTCGGCTACGCCCGCCACCTTGGCCGGAATCGCATTCATCAATACCGACGATGGGTAGGCGGCCTTGCCGCCAGGGACATAAATGCCGACCCGGTCCAGCGGCGTGACTTTCTGGCCGAGCACGGTGCCGTCCTGCTCGGTGTAGGCAAAGCCGGCCGAGCCGCATTCGATCTTCTGGCGCTCGTGGTAGGCCCGCACCCGGTCGGCTGCAGTCTGCAGCGCAGCGCGCCGCGCCTGGGGCAAATGGGCCAGGGCCGCCTGCAAGGCAGCCTGCGGAATTTCCAGCGCCGCCACGCTATCGGCCTTTAAGCGGTCGAACCTGTTGGTGTAGTCCAGCACCGCAGCATCGCCGCGCGCTTTCACATCAGCCAGAATACCGGCGGCGACACGGTCGATCGCCTCGTCTTCGGCAGCCTCAAACGCCAGTACCTGGGCCAGTTGCTGCCTGAAACCAGTCTGTGTGGAATCGAGCGTGCGAATTTGTATGGACATGATTTTCCCTGATGCAGGCGCGTTGCGCTTAATTATTCCTTTGCGACGCTCTTTCAAATGCCGCCAGAATCGGCGCCAAACGTTCGCGTTTCAATTTCAAAGCAGCCTGGTTGACCACCAGACGCGATGAAATCTCCATGATGTGCTCGACTTCGACCAGGTGGTTGGCGCGCAGGGTGCTGCCGGTGCTGACCAGGTCGACAATCGCATCCGACAGGCCGACTAACGGCGCCAGTTCCATCGAACCATACAGCTTGATCAAGTCGACATGCACACCCTTGGCGGCAAAGTGCTCCCGGGCGCACTCGACATACTTGGTTGCGACCCGCAGCCGTGCGCCATGGCGTACTGCATTGGCATAGTCAAAGCCGGTTGGCACCGCCACCGACATCCGGCATTTGGCGATATTCAGGTCGATCGGCTGATACAGTCCTTCGCCGCCGTGTTCCAGCAAGATATCCTTGCCGGCCACGCCAAAGTCGGCCGCGCCGTATTGCACATAAGTCGGCACATCCGAGGCGCGCACGATAATGACCCGCACATCGGGGTCATTGGTTGGCAAAATCAGTTTGCGAGAAGTTTCCGGGTCCTCCAGTACCCTGATGCCGGCTGCTTCCAGCAACGGCATGGTTTCCTCGAAAATGCGGCCTTTGGACAATGCCAGGGTTAATTGCCGATCCATTATCTGGCCCTCACGATATCGGCGCCCACCGCCGACAGCTTGACTTCCATGCGGTCATAGCCGCGGTCCAGATGGTAAATGCGGTCGACCAGGGTCTGGCCCTGTGCTGCCAGCGCGGCGATCACCAGCGAAGCTGACGCGCGCAGATCGGTTGCCATCACCGGCGCGCCGATCAGCTTGTCGACGCCTTTCACCACCGCGGTGTGTCCATCGATGTCGATGGCCGCGCCCAGGCGGTTCAATTCCTGCACATGCATGAAGCGGTTTTCAAAGATGGTCTCGGTGATGCGACTGCCGCCTTCGGCGATGCAGTTCAATGCCATGAATTGCGCCTGCATGTCGGTCGGAAAACCAGGGTATTCGGTGGTGCGGAAATTGACTGCCTTCGGACGCGCGGCCATTTGCACCCTGATCCAGTCCGGACCCGAAGTCAGAATCACGCCAGCTTCGCGCAGCTTGTCGAGCGCGGCGTCCAGGATATCGCTGCGGGTATTGGTCAAAGTCACGTCACCACCGGCGGCGGCGACCGCGCACAGGAAGGTGCCAGTCTCGATCCGGTCGGCAATCACCGCATGCTCGGCGCCATGCAATTTCTCGACACCCTGCACCACCAGGCGGTCGGTGCCGATGCCTTCGATCTTGGCGCCCATCTTCACCAGCAGGTGCGCCAGATCGGTGACTTCGGGTTCGCGTGCGGCATTTTCCAGCACCGTCACGCCATCGGCCAGCGTGGCTGCCATCAGCAGGTTTTCGGTGCCGGTGACGGTGATCATGTCGGTCATCACGCGCGTGCCCTTCAGACGCTTGGCGCGGGCATGAATATAGCCGGCTTCAATCGTGATTTCCGCGCCCATTGCCTGCAAACCCTTGATGTGCTGGTCGACCGGACGCGAACCGATTGCGCAGCCGCCTGGCAGCGACACCTTTGCTTCGCCGAATCGCGCAAGCAACGGCCCCAGCACCAGAATCGAGGCGCGCATGGTTTTCACCATTTCATAAGGTGCTTCCAGCTTGTCGATGGCACGTCCATTCAAGGCGACCCGGTCACCATCCTGCTCGATTGACAAACCCATCTGGCGCAACAGTTTCAACATGGTGGCGACATCCTGCAGATGCGGCACGTTGGACAACTGCACGGTGTCAGCGGTGAGCAGGCCGGCACACAAGATCGGCAGTGCGGCGTTCTTGGCGCCGGAAATCACGATTTCACCGGCCAGGCGATTGCCGCCGGTAATGAGCAGCTTATCCATTGTTTTTATATTCTTCCGGAGTGAGTGTTTTCATCGACAACGCATGGATTTCCGCCTTCATGCGCTCGCCCAGCGCAGCATACACCAGCTGATGGCGCTGGATCAGGCGCTTGCCGGCAAATGCTTCGGAGACGATGACGGCATTGAAATGATGACCGTCGCCCTCGACTTCCAGATGGGCGCAGTTCAGGCCGGCGGCAATATAGTCTTTAACCAGTTCAGGAGTAGGCAGCATGATAGTAAGTGTTCAATAAAGTCGCGATGGGGTTGCTAATGGCGTAATTTATAGCCGATTTTCAACAGATGGATGGCGAATCCTGCCGTGATCAGGAAAAACGTCGTAACAATGGCAAAACTGAGCATCGGATCGATATCGCTCTGACCGAAAAACCCGTAGCGAAAGCCATCAATCATGTAAAAGAATGGATTGAAATGCGACACCGTTTGCCAGAATGGCGGCAGCGAGTGGATCGAATAGAACACGCCGGACAAAAAGGTGGCCGGCATGATCAGGAAGTTCTGGAACGCCGCCAGCTGGTCGAATTTTTCTGCCCAGATGCCTGCAATCAAACCCATGGTGCCCAGCATTGCCGCGCCCAGCAAGGCAAACAGGAAAATCCACCATGGCGCGACAAATGTCAGATCGGCGAACCAGGCCGTCACCATAAACACGCCACCGCCCACGGCCAGACCGCGCACTGCCGCGGCCAGCACATACGCGCCAAATAGTTCCCAGTGCGACAACGGCGGCAGCAACACGAATACCAGATTGCCGGTGATTTTTGACTGGATCAACGACGACGAGGTGTTGGAAAAGGCATTTTGCAGCACACTCATCATCACCAGCCCCGGAATCAGAAACGCGGTGTAGCGTACGCCGGGATAGACTTGTACATGCTCCTGCAGCACATGGCCGAAAATCAGCAGGTACAGCATCGCGGTCAGAATCGGCGCGGCGATGGTTTGCGTGGCGACTTTCCAGAAGCGCAGCACTTCCTTGTAGAAAAGAGTTTGAAAGCCGATCATTTTTCGCCTTCCATGATCTGGATAAAAACATCTTCCAGGTCGGCCTGCTGCAAATACAAGTCTTCAATGACGGCACCGGCTTCGCGCAGCCGCGCCAGAATCGGCTCGACCTCGGTATAATCATTCACCCGCAGGGTAAACTGGTTGCCCTGAACCAGCTCGTCGGGATGCGACACCAGCGGCTTCAACCCGTCCGGCAAACTGCCGCTGGCGAGCGTGACCACCAGTTGCGAGCCGGAAATGCGCCGGATCAGCGCTGCGGTGGTATCCAGCGCCACCACCCGGCCACCCTTGAGCATCGCGATCCGGTTGCACAGGGCTTGCGCCTCTTCCAGATAATGGGTGGTCAGCACCACCGTATGGCCTTCGCGGTTCAGGCGCGCGATGAACTTCCACAGCGTCTGGCGCAATTCCACGTCGACGCCGGCAGTCGGCTCATCGAGCACGATTACCGGCGGCTTATGTACCAGCGCCTGCGCCACCAGTACCCGGCGCTTCATGCCGCCGGACAGCGAACGCATATTGGCATCGGCCTTGCTGGTCAGATCCAGGTGGTGCATTACCTCATCGATCCACGGATCATTGTTTTTCAAGCCGAAATAACCGGATTGCATGCGCAGGGTTTCGCGCACGGTAAAGAATGGGTCGAACACCAGTTCCTGCGGCACCACGCCGAGCAGCTTGCGCGCTTGCCGATAATCGCTCACCACATCGTGTCCCTGGATGCGCACAGTTCCGGTGTCGGCGCGGCTCAGGCCGGCGATAATCGAGATGAGCGTGGTCTTGCCTGCCCCATTCGGGCCCAGCAAGCCAAAGAATTCCCCTTGCTCGATAGTCAACGACACGCCATCCAGTGCCTGGACAGACTGGTAGCTTTTTGCAACTTGAGTAATCTGAATGGCCGCCATGCTGGCTGAGTGCACTTTATGCAAATGAGACCAAGATTTGCCGGTTAAGGCAAGTTCTGTGGCGAAAGCTCTTGATTATATTGGATTTCCGGCCACCGGACCGGACAAAGGTGCAGAAAGGAAAGCCGATTTGCTGCTTCAATGGTGCGGCAAATCGCCGCTGTTTGAAGTTGCCGGCAGCGTCGGCGCAGTCTGCAACAGGCTGGCGACACCATACAGCGCTGTCAGGCTTTGCAAGCTGCCAGGCAAGTTGAGAAAGTCCAGCTTGACGCTTTTTTGCAGTGCAGCTCGCTGCCACCCGACCAAAGCGGCGACCGCAGTGGAATCGACTGCGGTAATGTCGCCCAGATCAATACTGGTCTGGCCGGCAGCGATTGCCGACAGGCCAGCCGCATACAGGTCTTTAACGGTGGCAGCGGTCAACATGTTTACTGGACGAAACATGCGTTATTACGAAGCCTTGACGGTTTTGGCGGCGGCGGCGGCCAGACGCTTGTTCTTGTCGGTTAACAGCTTGATCAAGCCATCAATGCCCGCCTTGCCGATTTCAGTCGCAAAACTTCCCTTGTAGGATTCGACCAACCAGGCGCCCAGCACATTGACATCATAAATCTTCCAGCCGTTTGCCTGCTTTTGCAGTCGGTAATTGATTTGCAACGGTTCGCCACGCGGCTGAATGACTTGGGTACGGACTTCGACTTCGGTATCGGCCGGGTCGGCGCGCAGCGGCCGGAATTCCAGCTTTTGATCGCGCACCTGGGAAATCGCTCCGGAATAGGTATACACCAGCAAATTGCGGAATTCTTCAATCAAACGCTTTTGCTGCTCTGGCGTCGCTTCGCGCCAGTAGCGGCCGGCAGCTAGCGATGTCATCCGCTGAAAGTCTACATGCGGCAACACTTTATCTTCGACTAAATCCAGTACCTTTTTTTGATTGCCTGCCTGAATTTCCTTATCGCTTTTGGCAGCATCGACCACTTCGCTGCTGATGCGCTTGACCAAGGCATCCGGCGCTTCCTGCGCAGCTGACAAGCTGGCAAAAGTTAATGTGCCGCAGGCAAGGAAAGTCGTTAATATTTTTTTCAACATAGTCATCGTTTGTAAATGCAAGAAATCGGAAAACACATTATGCCTGAGCCACTACCTGCTTGCTGACGCCGCCACATCTGGAAAATGGGTGTAACAAACTGGCCGCAGCGGTTCGCCGGCCCTAGAATACATTCCCAAGCACTTGATTTTAAAAGAATATTCAAACAGCCGATTGATCGTGCCAATTTAGCATGCCGGACTTTACCGGATTTGACGCACATACTCTGTTACATTTCTTACCAAATTGTTATCGGATGTTCAATCCTTGTTGCCTGTGTCTTTGTTACCTGTGTCTTTGTTGCCTGCGTCCCTGTTGCCTGCGTCCCTGTTACCTGCGTCCCTGTTACCTGCGTCCTTGTTGCCTGCGTCCTTGTTGCCTGTGTCCTTGTTGCCTGTGTCCTTGTTGCCTGTGTCTGGCGAATCGCCATTATCCTGGTTCAGGGTGGCGGGCGGGTCACCGTCATACACCCGGTTCTGGCGCCGCTGCAGATAGGCGTCGCGAATGAATTCATAAGGATCGAGTGCCGCATCCTCGACCAGATTGGAGGCATCCAGCAAAGCCGCGCGCCGGTCCACTCCCCTGATTGCAGTACCGACATTGCGCCAGAAAACCGGGCGCTTGTAACTCCAGGCATCGGCACTGATATCGACTGGCAGCGCGCCGACATCGCGCAGTGTCGACGAGCCCAGAAATGGCAATACCACATACGGACCGGATGCCATGCCCCAGCGTCCCAGTGTCTGTCCGAAATCTTCTTCGTGTTTGGGCAAGCCGATTTCAGACGCAATATCAAACAGGCCGATCACGCCAACCGTGGTATTCAAGCCGACGCGCAGGAAATCCGATGCGCCATCCTTGATCTTGCCTTGCAACAAATTATTAAGGCCAGTTGAGACGTCGCCGAGATTGCCAAAGAAATTGCCGATTCCGGCCTGGACAAAATTCGGCAGCACCGTCTGGTACGCGGTGGCCGCAGGCCGTAATGCTGCCTTATCCACTACATCGTTAAACTTGAACATGGCCCGATTAAAGCCTTCCATCGGGTCTTGCGGGTGCCCGCCAGTGGCACAACCGCTCATCATCAGCAGCATGGCCACAGCACCGAATAATCGTGAAAACATTGTCATTGCTCTTTTTCCTTCCCTTCGGCAGCCTTGCTGAACAAGAACTGGCTGATCAGATTTTCCAGCACGATCGCCGATTGCGTCATCTTGACTTGATCGCCGGCGGCCAGATTGACGGTATCGCCACCCGGCTCCAGACCAATATATTGTTCGCCCAACAAGCCGGAAGTCAAAATTTTGGCCGAGCTATCCTTGGGGAAGTGGTACCGGCTTTCCAGGCGCAGCGTCACCAGGGCTTGAAAACTTTTATCGTCAAATTTGATGTCCGCTACCCGGCCGACCACCACACCGGCGCTTTTGACCGGCGCGCGCGGTTTCAAGCCGCCGATATTGTCGAACTTCATGGTCACCGGATACGTCTCTGCAAATGACAAGGTGCTCATGTTTCCGGCTTTCATGGCAAGAAAGAACAGAGCTGCCGCGCCAATCAGCACAAACAATCCAACCCACAGGTCAAATGATTTTCGTTGCATAAGTACGACCTTCGATGAAAAATTTTGCCTTTAAATTCGGACCAGCCGCGCTGCGTTTTAATTGAACATCAAGGCGGTTAGCAGGAAATCGAGCCACAATACCGTCAACGAAGCAGTCACCACGGTACGTGTGGTTGCACGGGCCACGCCTTCCGGCGTCGGCTGGGCTTCATAGCCCTGAAACAAGGCGATGAAGGTGACGGCAAAGCCAAACACCACACTCTTGATCACACCATTCACGATATCTTTCCAGACATCGACGCCATCTTGCATCTGCGACCAGAACGCGCCTTCATCGACGCCGATCATTTGGACGCCGACAATGTAACCGCCCAGGATGCCCACCGCACTGAAAATTGCTGCCAGCAACGGCATTGCGATGATGCCTGCCAAAAACCGCGGGCCAATCACGCGCTGCAGCGGGTTGACTGCCATCATTTCCATGGCAGCCAATTGTTCGCCGGCTTTCATCAAGCCGATTTCCGCCGTTAGCGAGGTGCCGGCACGTCCGGCAAACAGCAAGGCAGTCACGACTGGCCCCAATTCCCGCACCAGCGACAATGCTACCAGCAGCCCCAGCGCCTGCTCCGAGCCGTATTTATTCAGCGTGTAATAACCTTGCAGACCGAGCACGAAACCGACAAACAAACCCGAGACGGCAATAATGATCAGCGAATGATTACCGATAAAGTGAATCTGATCGGTAATCAGACGTGGACGACGCCACAATGCACCGGATGCTCGCAACACAATCAAAAACATGCGCGCGGCGTAACCGAGATTGCCGATAAATTCGCGCACGCCGCGGCCCAGCGCCACAATCCAGTTAATCGGCATGGCTAGCGTTCCAGTCCGAGTGCCGTCGCCAGCGACTGGCCAGGTACGTGGAATGGCACCGGGCCATCCGCTTCTGCCTGCACAAACTGGCGGACATACGGGTCGGACGAACTGCGCATTTCTTCAGGCGTGCCTTGCGCGACTATTTTCCCCTGCGACAGGAAATACACGTAATCAGCAATCAGCAAGGTTTCATGCACATCATGAGATACCAGAATCGAGGTGGAGCCCAGTGCATCATTCAGGGTCCGGATCAGATTGGCTGTCACGCCCATCGAAATCGGGTCAAGCCCGGCAAACGGCTCGTCATACATGATCAATTGCGGGTCGAGTGCGATCGCACGCGCCAACGCTACCCGCCGTGCCATGCCACCGGAAATCTGGGCCGGCTTTAACTGCGCCGCATTGCGCAAGCCAACCGCATGCAGCTTCAGCAGTACCAGATCGCGGATCAACTCTTCCGGCAAATCGGTGTTTTCACGCAAAGGAAAAGCGACGTTATCCATCACCGTCAAATCGGTGAACAAGGCGCCATGCTGAAACAGCATCCCCATCTTGCGGCGCAATGCATACAGCCCGGCGGTATTGAGTGCGTGCACATTCTGGCCATCGATTTGCACGGTACCGGATTGCGGCCGCAACTGCCCGCCAATCAGACGCAAAATGGTGGTCTTGCCGGAACCGGAGCCGCCCATCACGGCGATGACCTTGCGGCGAGGAAATGCCATATTCAGCCCAGACAGGACCGCGCGCTCCCCAAAACCGAAATGCACATCGCGAATTTGAACTAAATCTGGCACGAATTAATGACGTATGAGTTATTTAGATGAGATTGTAGTGCAGAACAGGCATTTCCTGCTGATGGCAGACGGTTTGTCTGACGATGTTTAACCAAGTGCGACATCTGTCAGTACAGAGTGCAGCGTGAATGCAACACAAACAGATTGCCAGCCTTATAAAAAATGGCAATAAAAATAACTCATAGTAAAACTACCATCACTGATTAGCAGGCTGACTCCGTGTGTTGAACAGCGCTACGGTCAGTAGTAACGCAGCGAGAAGACAATGCATCGACATTGCCTGTCGAAATACGCCACATCAGTGCAACAGTTACTTGTCTATCGCACTTTTCATTTTCCCTTTCCAATTCCCTTAAGAACAACCGGACCTGGCGGGTAGCCAAGTCCGGGCACCACTCGCGCGGCAAAACCGAGTGCCCATCAGGAATGCATCGGCACGCGCAGACTGACGTCCTTCACGAACGGGAGCCGGATAGGTAGAACAGGCCTGCGCCTGTTCTAACCGGTGGGCGCTGCCGCGGCTTGCCAGCCGCAACATGGTGATCCATTACCGTGGCAAGACCGAGCTGCCCATCAGGAATTCATCGACGGCACGCGCGCATTGGCGTCCTTCACGGATCGCCCATACGACCAGCGACTGGCCGCGGCGCATGTCTCCGGCGGCAAATACCTTGGCTACCGAAGTCTGATAGCAGCCATCGCCATCGGTGGTTGCCTTGGCATTGCCGCGTGCATCCTTGTCGACCCCGAACGCGTCCAGCACCTGTGCCACCGGCGACACGAATCCCATTGCCAGCAAGACCAGATCGGCCTTCATTTCGAATTCGGAATCCGGCACTTCGCTCATCTTGCCATCCTTCCATTCGACACGGGCAGCGATCAGCTTTTCAACTTTGCCGTTCGTGCCTTCCAGACGCTTGGTGGCCACTGCCCAGTCGCGCTCGCACCCTTCTTCATGCGACGACGAGCTGCGCAGCTTGTACGGCCAGTATGGCCACACCAGCGGCTTGTTTTCCTGCTCCGGCGGCAATGGCATCAATTCGAACTGGGCCACCGACGCGGCGCCATGACGGTTGCTGGTACCGACGCAATCGGAGCCGGTATCGCCGCCGCCAATGACCACCACATGTTTGCCGGTTGCCAGGATCTGGTCCTTCAACTTGTCGCCAGCATTGACCTTGTTTTGCAATGGCAGGAAATCCATCGCAAAATGCACGCCCTTCAATTCGCGACCCGGCACTGGCAAGTCGCGCGGATTTTCAGCACCACCGGCAATCACCACCGCATCGAATTCCTGGTCGAGCTGCTCAGGCGTGATGGTTTCCTTGGCCCAGTTGGTGACACTCGCAGGAAAATCCTTGCCGACGAACACGCCAGTACGGAAGACCACGCCTTCGGCCTGCATCTGCTCGACGCGACGGTCGATATGCGACTTTTCCATCTTGAAGTCTGGAATGCCATAGCGCAGCAGCCCGCCGACGCGGTCATTCTTTTCAAACACTGTCACATCGTGGCCGACCCGCGCCAGTTGCTGGGCAGCAGCCAGGCCAGCCGGGCCGGAGCCGACCACGGCGACTTTCTTGCCGGTTTTGACTTCGGCAGGCTGCGGCGTGACCCAGCCATTTTCCCAACCCTTGTCGATAATGAAATGCTCGATCGACTTGATGCCGACCGGATCACTATTGATACCCAGCGTGCACGCTGACTCACAAGGCGCCGGACAGATACGGCCGGTGAATTCCGGGAAGTTGTTGGTCGATAGCAGGTTGTCGAGCGCCTGGCGGTAAGTGCCGTGATAAACCATGTCATTCCAGTCCGGAATGATGTTATTGACCGGGCATCCGCTATTACAGAATGGAATACCGCAATCCATGCAGCGTGCACCCTGGATCTTGGCATCGGCATCGCTCAAGTGCAGGGTAAATTCCTTGTAATGCTTGGTGCGCGATTGCGGCGCTTCGCTTGCTTCCTGCAGCCGTTGGAATTCCAGAAAGCCGGTTACTTTTCCCATTTTTTTCTCACATTCCTAGCCATGGCGCCACAGGGATTGCGCCCTGTGGTGCCTATGACGGTATCGTTATAGATAATTTTTATGCAGCGATTTTTTCTTTGGCCTTGGCAGCGGCATGCAATTCGCCCAGCGCCCGCTTGTACTCGGTCGGGAAGACCTTGACGAATTTGCCACGTGCAGTAGTCCAGTCGTCCAGCAGGTTGCGCGCGCGCGTGCTGCCGGTGTACTTGAAGTGCCGCTCGATCAAGCCTTTCAAAATCGCTTCATCGGTTTGCGGCTCGCTGCCACGACGGCTGCTATGCCAGATTGCCCGCTCGAGCTTGGCTTCCTGATCGGCAGCCGACAGCACCGGATCGAGCGCGACCATCGACATGTTGCACTTGGCCGCAAATTCGCCATCCGGATCGTACACATAGGCGATGCCGCCGGACATGCCGGCCGCAAAGTTGCGCCCGGTGCTGCCCAGAACAACGACGGTGCCGCCGGTCATGTATTCGCAGCCATGGTCGCCGCTGCCTTCCACCACGGTGGTGGCGCCGGAATTGCGCACTGCAAAGCGCTCGCCAGCCACGCCATTGAAGAAGGCCTCGCCGGCAATCGCACCGTACAAGACGGTATTGCCGATGATGATGTTGTCGACGGCGCGGCCGCGGAATTCGGTATTTGGCCGCACGATGATGCGCCCGCCCGACAAGCCCTTGCCGACATAGTCATTGCCTTCGCCAACCAGGTCCAGCGTGATGCCGTGCGCGAGGAAGGCGCCGGCGGACTGTCCGGCAGTGCCCTGCAACTGGATGTGGATGGTATCGTCCGGCAAGCCTTCATGGCCGTATTTCTTGGCCACTTCGCCCGACAGCATGGTGCCGACCGTGCGGTTGAGGTTTTTCACCGGCGAGATGAAGGATACTTTCTCGCCGCGGTCGATGGCGGCCCTGGCCTGCGCGATCAGCTTGTGGTCGAGCGCCTTTTCCAGGCCATGGTCCTGCTCTTCGACCTGATAACGCGGCTCGGTGGCAGGCACATCCGGCTGATAGAAAATCCGCGAGAAATCCAGCCCCTTGGCTTTCCAGTGGGTGATGGCTCTTGCCTTGTCCAGCAGATCCGCGCGGCCGATCAGCTCGTTATAACTGCGAATGCCCAGTTGCGCCATGATCTGGCGCGCTTCTTCGGCGACAAAGAAGAAGTAGTTGACCACGTGCTCTGGCTTGCCGGAAAACTTGGCGCGCAATACCGGGTCTTGCGTGGCCACGCCCACCGGGCAGGTATTCAGATGGCACTTGCGCATCATGATGCAGCCTTCGACCACCAAGGGAGCCGTAGCAAAGCCGACTTCATCGGCGCCCAGCAGCGCGGCGATGACAACGTCGCGGCCGGTCTTGATCTGGCCATCGGTCTGGACCCGGATGCGGCTCCTGAGGCGGTTCAATACCAGCGTTTGCTGGGTTTCCGCCAGGCCCAGTTCCCACGGCGAGCCGGCATGCTTGACCGACGACAGCGGCGATGCACCGGTGCCGCCATCGTGGCCGGCGATCACCACGTGGTCAGCCTTGGCCTTGGCTACACCTGCAGCCACCGTGCCGACGCCGACTTCGGATACCAGCTTGACTGAAATCGATGCCTTCGGATTGGCGTTTTTCAAGTCGTGAATCAGCTGCGCCAGATCTTCGATCGAATAGATGTCATGATGCGGTGGCGGCGAAATCAGGCCGACGCCCGGCACCGAGAAACGCAGCTTGGCGATGTACTCGGACACTTTATGACCCGGCAACTGGCCGCCCTCGCCGGGCTTGGCGCCCTGCGCCATCTTGATCTGGATCTGGTCGGCGGAAGTCAGGTATTCGGTGGTGACACCGAACCGACCGGATGCGACCTGCTTGATCTTCGAGCGCAGCGAATCGCCATCCTGCAGCACCGTGTCGACCTCGACGCGGTCGCGGCCAATGACGGACGCCAGCGTTTCACCCTGCTTGATCGGGATGCCCTTCAATTCCTGGCGATAGCGGTTTTCATCTTCGCCGCCTTCGCCGGTATTGGACTTGCCGCCGATGCGGTTCATCGCAATGGCCAGCGTCGCGTGGGCTTCGGTCGAAATCGAACCGAGTGACATCGCGCCGGTGGCAAAACGCTTGACGATTTCCTTGGCGGATTCGACTTCTTCCAGCGGGATGGCCTTGGCCGGGTCGATCTTGAATTCGAACAAACCGCGCAGCGTCATGTGACGCTTGCTTTGGTCATTGATGATCTGCGCGTATTCTTTATAGGTATTGAAATTGTTGGAGCGGGTCGAATGCTGCAGCTTGGCGATCGCGTCCGGCGTCCACATATGGTCTTCACCGCGCACCCGGAATGCATATTCACCGCCGGCATCGAGCGCGTTGGCCAATACCGGATCGGTGCCAAATGCCAGATTATGCAAGCGCAGGGCTTCCTCGGCGATTTCAAACACACCAATGCCTTCGACATTCGATGCAGTGCCCTTGAAGTACTTGTCAACCAGGGCCTTGTTCAAGCCGATCGCTTCGAAAATCTGGGCGCCGCAATACGACATGTAGGTCGAGATGCCCATCTTGGACATCACTTTCATCAAACCCTTGCCGATCGCCTTCTGGAAATTGTAGATTGCTTTTTCCGGCGACAATTCACCCGGCAAGCCCTGCGCCATGTCGCTCAACGTGTCCATCGCCAGGTACGGATGGATCGCTTCGGCGCCATAGCCGGCCAGCAAGGCGAAATGATGGGTTTCGCGGGCGGAACCGGTCTCCACCACCAGGCCGGCGGAGGTGCGCAAGCCCTTCGATACCAGATGCAGGTGAATTGCGGAGGTAGCCAGCAAGGCTGGAATCGCAACCTGATCGGCTGCAACCTTGCGGTCGGAAATGATCAGGATATTGTGACCGGACCTGACCGCATCGACCGCTTTCGCGCACAGAGAAGCCAGGCGCGCCTCGATGCCATCCTTGCCCCATGCCAGCGGATAGCAGATATTCAGTTCATGCGACTTGAACTTGCCACCGGTATGCGCGCTGATGTTGCGCAGCTTGGCGATATCGGCATAGTCGAGCACCGGCTGCGAGACTTCCAGGCGCATTGGCGGGTTGATGTTGTTGGTGTCGAGCAGGTTGGGCTTGGGGCCGATGAACGATACCAGCGACATCACCATCGCTTCCCGGATCGGATCGATCGGCGGGTTGGTCACCTGCGCAAACAGTTGCTTGAAATAGTTGTACAACGTCTTGTTCTTGTTGGACATGACCGCCAGTGGCGAGTCATTGCCCATCGAACCGGTCGCTTCTTCGCCCTGCACCGCCATCGGCGCAATCAGGAATTTCAAATCTTCCTGGGTATAGCCAAACAATTGCTGTCGGTCCAGCAGCGGCAGCGTCGATGGCGGCTCGGCCGCTTCCGGCTTCAACTCGCCCAGCTTGATGCGCACCGACTGGATCCATTGCTTGTATGGCTTGGCATTGGCGAAGGTATCCTTCAATTCCTTGTCGTCGATGATGCGACCGGCATCCAGATCGATCAGGAACATCTTGCCTGGCTGCAGGCGCCATTTCTGGATGATTTTCGATTCCGGAATCGGCAACACGCCCGATTCGGACGCCATCACCACCAGGTCGTCATCGGTGACGATATAACGGGCCGGACGCAAGCCATTGCGGTCCAGCGTGCCGCCGATATGCCGGCCATCGGTAAACGCCATCGCAGCCGGACCATCCCATGGCTCCATCATCGCCGCATGGTATTCATAGAAGGCGCGACGGTTATCATCCATCAGCGTGTGGTTTTCCCAAGCTTCCGGAATCATCATCATCATCGCCTGGGCGATCGGATAACCGGCCATCACCAGCAGCTCGAGCGCATTGTCGAAGCAGGCGGTATCGCTTTGTCCTTCATAAATCAGCGGGAACAGCTTTTTCAGATCGTCGCCGAGCACGGCCGACTTCATCACGCCTTCGCGCGCGCGCATCCAGTTGAAGTTGCCCTTGACGGTATTGATTTCACCGTTGTGCGCCAGCAGGCGGTACGGGTGGGCCAATGGCCACTCCGGGAAGGTATTGGTCGAGAAACGCTGATGCACCAGCGCCAGCGCCGAGACGCAGCGCGCATCCTGCAAATCCTTGTAATAGACGCCGACCTGGTCGGCCAGCAGCAAGCCTTTGTAGACGATGGTGCGGGCCGACATCGATGGCACAAAGAATTCCTTGCCGTGCAACAGATTCAATGCCTGGATCGCATGCCCGGAAGATTTGCGGATCACGTACAACTTGCGCTCGAGCGCATCGGTGACCATGATATCGGCGCCGCGGCCGATGAAAATCTGGCGGATCACCGGTTCTTTCGCGCGCACCGTTGGCGACATCGGCATGTCGAGGTCGAGCGGCACATCGCGCCAGCCCAGCACGACTTGTCCTTCAGCCAGCACGGCGCGCTCGATTTCCTGTTCACAGGCAATACGGGAAGCGTGCTCTTTCGGCAAGAACACCATGCCCACGCCATACTCACCAGGGGGGGGCAAGGCAACACCCTGCTTTGCCATTTCTTCACGGAAATACTGATCCGGGATTTGAATCAGGATGCCCGCGCCATCGCCCATCAGCTTGTCTGCACCGACCGCACCCCTGTGGTCGAGATTTTTCAGGATCAATAAACCCTGTTCGACGATCGAATGGCTTTTCTGGCCTTTAATATGGGCAATGAAACCGACGCCGCAGGCATCATGTTCATTGGCTGGGTCGTATAAACCTTGCGCGTGCATAAACTACTCCGCTTTGAATGGGAATGATCCCTAAGAATAGTGCACTGCAATAGATAGATCAACCACTATAAAAAGGGGTCAGAGTAGATTTAAATGGCGCACCATTGTGGAACATTTTTAAATAGGGACAGAGCAAATTCCCTATTCAAGCCGCAGAAATTGTTAATTTCCGGCTTTGCGTGGACGTCCCTTGGCTGCAGGTTGCACCCGGCGTTGTGTTTGTTTTTCTAGCAGCGATTTGAACTGAGCACCACCCAGGGCCCAACCTTTATCGGTCGCCGCTTGCAGCGCCTGCACTTCTTTCTGCGTCAATCCCTGCTCAACCAATGCTTTGTAGGCCGCCTCGCGCTCGAACGGCGTATTGCCCAGCGCCCAATATAGTGGATGGTCGACTATATACGGATCGGGTATCACGCCACTATGATGAGCATAGCTTGACCAAGGGTACTGAGACGCATCGACCACCAGATCGGCACGCACCGGATTTAGTTCGATGTAGCGGCAACAAGTCAAAAAATACTGTTCCGAGTCGATCACGGTGGCCTTGTATCGTCCCTGCCAAAGGGTACCAACCCGGTGATACTTTTTATTGAAATATGGCACGTAATAGCGCCCAATCCATTGCATTGCCCGTCCCAAGCCGGTTGCATCGCTTGGCGAGACCAGCAAGTGGATATGGTTGGGCATTAATACATACGCATGCAAGGCCAGCTTGTATTGGCGGATTGCTTCACGCAGCCATTGCAAGAAAACCCGGTAATCTTCCTGATCGCGAAAGATCGGCTGACGGTCGTTTCCACGTTGAATTACATGATGTGGTTGATATGGAATGACGAGTCGGGGAAGGCGTGCCATGGCATTCGAGGAAAGAAGAATGCCATTATTATAATTTAAAGCAGCCCTCCAATTTAAGGCACTCTGACCCCTATTTTCGACTAAAGGCTATCGAGAAGGCAAATCAAGTAATTGCTATGCACTGCTCGATTCGATTATTCGCGCGATGCCGCAGCTGCACCGCCACCCTCATCCCATGAAACACTGCTATCGTGGACAAAACGTTGAATTGCACTTTCCAGCGAGGGCATCCCACGACTGCGTTCACTCGATAAAGCGGTGATACCGGTACGTCCATTGCTTCCCTTGATCAAACCCCGGGTATCGAGCCCGACTTCACGGGCAATCCGTTCGGCAAATTCATGCCATGAAACAATACCCTGATTGGCCAGATGCCATACCCCGGTTGCGCCATCAATCAGCAAATCCAGCGCTTCATTGACCAGGTCGGGGACATAAGTGGGCGACACCTTCACTTCATCGCTGGCGTGCACCTGGCGGCCGGCTGCCAAGTCGCGCAAGACTGCATAAACAAAATTCTGCCGATCCCACGGTCCGAAAAAAGCACTACTGCGGATTACCAGTGCCTGCGGATGCTCTTGCATGACCAGCTGTTCGGCATCCACCTTGCTATTGCCATAGGTACAAATCGGCGACACACCATCACTTTCGAGGTACGGCCGGCCGAGTTGCCCATCAAATACCAGATCCGATGAAAACGTGACATAGGCAATGCCCAGGCTGGCACAAACCCGCGCCAGTACATGGGCACCGGCTGCATTTTCGCGATTGCAGCGCTCCGCTTCGCGGCCGGCGTCAGCCACCCGCACATAGCCGGCGGCATTGATTACCGCCCAAGGCCGCCTCGCCTGCAAGACTTGCTCCACTGCGGCCGGATCGGCGATATCCATATCGATCCGGGCCAGCAAATCATGCTCCAGGCCACGAATATCACAGATACGGGAAAATGCCTGACCGAGGGTGCCGGTCGCGCCGGTAATTAACAGGCGGCGTGGCGCATGCTGGCTATCCGCAGGCTCCTGCAGCGGGTTGTCGCGATGCCACCAACCCGTTTTATCCAGCACCGGATGATCATAATCGCCAGTCTTGGCCAGTGCCGCCACGGCATTGGCCAGCGCGGTGGCGCGCGGCGGCGTGGTGCGCACATCAAACACGCCGGGTTCATAAAAGCCATTTTTTTGCGTCAACAGCGTATTCCAGTCGACACATCCGAAAATTGACCAGACAGTGACCGCACGGATATCTGCGCCTTCTTCGCGCAGCTTGCCGGCAGCATGCCAGACTTCAAGCAGCCAACGCACCTGTTCATCACGTGAATTGCCGTGATGGGCTTCCGTTATTGCCATTGGCAAGCCATAGCGCTCCCATGCTTCGCGCAAGCGGGCCTCGGGCCCCAGCTGCCCAAGCGGGAAATCGGCGCGCATCGCTTCGACATCGACATACCGGTGCCGGCCGTTATAGTCGCGTAAAAAATTCGGATAGTAACGTACCCGATGATCGAGAAAGCGTTCGCTGGTCAGGTAATGATTGATGCCGACGATATCGGGCGCGCATTTCGCCTCCCGGAAAAAATCCAGCTCATGCTGGCCGATGCCGGCATTCAGAAAAGTGTGATGCCACGGATGATCATGATCGACCCGTCCGCATAACAGATCCAGACTCAGCCAGCGCCGCTGGTTTTCCAGTTCCGCCTGGTAACTCATCAGGGGCGTGCTGAATGCCTTGCCCAAGTCTTCCGTTTGCACCAACTGCGCCTCCGGCGTGATGCGCCGAATCGCCTGCATCGACAACACAATTGCCCTGCACTGGGTAATCAAGGTACGCAAGAAGGTCGGCACATCGCGACCGTGCGGATACCAAAGCCCGTACAAGCCGCTAAAACGGGCGGTCGTCAGCGGCTCATTGACCGGCGTGAAATGCTTGATCCATGGATACCGCTGTGCCACGCGCGCTGCATGACGCGCCACCAATTCCGGAAAGGCGGGATCGGTCAGGCTGGTATAGCGGGGACCGCTGCCATGGTGCACCAGACCGGCAATCGGCGCGATCCCATGTTCACGTAATAATGACAAGCGTTCATCGGCCCATCGCCAATCGCACTGCTCCGGATTGTCGGCTGCGATGGTTTCCCACAATACCGGATAACGCAAGGTTTTAATGCCTAGTCCGGCAATCAGTGCAATGTCTTCGGGCCGGTGATAATGCCCCGTCTCAACAAGCTGGTTGCGAAAATCATCACCCAGACGTGCCACAGTGCATTCAATACCACCCCATAATTCGATCGAACTCTGCAGCGATGGCCGTGATGGCGTTGGCGAGGGAAATGTCATGCGGAATTGTTTTAAAAGAATTTATTGGATGCACTCAAAGATCATCATCATGATCCGGAATCGGGTAGTGCTCCTTGAGCAAATTGGCACTTGCCTCAGCAATAATTGGCCGGATGTTAGTTTCAACCAGCATCAAGCAAGGGTTTTGATAAAAGTTGGCTTGATGGCTCACGGTCGATTCAGACGCGCACCCCTGTTAAAGCACTGTCATTCTTGACTGGAGAAATCCGAAAATGTTCCAGGCCTGACAGATCTGTTGCGTCAAAGAACTATCCCAATATTTCCGAGCCTAGCCAGATGCCAAAAGACAGCTACCCGCGTGCACGATAGGCCAATTTCGCCTGGTCCGAACGCTAGCTCCACGATCAGGATACGCGCAGCAATCCGATTCATTTGCACGCAGGCCGGTTCCGACCAGCCAGGATCGATCCCAATATCTGCCCGACTATACCGGCATGAACCCGGCCGTAGCACACGCAATATCGGAAGCGCCCAGGCGGCAGCAATCGATAGCGCACATCATTTCAGGCTGAAGTGCCTTCTATAAAGTAAGTCCCATTAAGTAAATCACATTACCAAATAAAACGGCCCAGACATGTCTGGGCCGAGTTGATCAAACTACTATGTTATTGCATCTCAGAATGGAATATCGTCATCCATATCCGAGAAATTTGGTGCCGGCTTGCCAGCGGCGGGACGGGCCGCACCGCCACTACCCCCACCACCTGACGACTGGCGTGCCGGCGGTGCACTGCTGCCATAATCATCATCCATGGACGGAGCGCCCCCGCCCATGCCTTGACGGCTACCGAGCATCTGCATGGAATCGGCAATGATCTCGGTGGTATAGCGTTCCACGCCATCCTTGTCAGTCCACTTGCGCGTTTGCAGGCGCCCTTCGACATAGACTTGCGAGCCTTTTTTCAGGTACTGGCCGGCGATTTCTGCCAGCTTGCGATAAAAGGTGATGCGGTGCCATTCGGTCAATTCCTTCTTTTCGCCGGAAGACTTGTCTTTCCAGCTTTCCGTCGTTGCGACCGCGACATTGGTGACTGCTTCCCCATTGGGCATATACCGGGTTTCCGGATCACGCCCGAGGTTACCTACGATGATGACTTTATTGACCGATGCCATTGGCTTCTCCTATTAAGCAACCGCAGCCGCCTGGCTACGGCGCGGCAAATTTTTCATATTGGCGGCCATTATAAGCCAGACCACTGTCAGCCCGGCACCGAATATAAAGACCGCCGACTGATTCACATTTTGCACCAGCCAGCCACCGAGTATGCCGCCGCAAAACAAACCCAGCGATTGCAGCGTGTTATACACACCCAGCGCCGTGCCCTTGGCGGCCGCCGGCGCCAGTCGCGACACCAGCGATGGCTGACTGGCTTCCAGGATATTGAATGCCACAAAAAATGCCAGCAACAGCGTCAACAACAACCAGCCGCTGGCGCTGGCTTGCGACAGGCACCACCACAACCCGATTTGCACCAGCAGCAGTAAAGCCACCGCAGCAACAAAGACTTGCTTGACCTTGCCCAGCTTTTCACCAATGAAGATTGGCGGCAGCATCAACACAAACGATGCCAATACCACCGGCAAATAAATTTTCCAGTGCATTGCCAACGGCAAATTAACTGCCTGAACCAGTGCTGCCGGCACCACGACAAAAATGGCAACCTGGGTCAGATGCAAAACAAACACGCCGACATTCAAACGCATCAGCTCGGGATTTTTCAAGACTTCCGGCAAGGCGATCCGCTTGGCCTTGACCATTGGCGCTGCCGGCACCACATAAACGACCACGCCGATAGCTGCCACGGCCAGGATACCGGTCAGCCAGAAGATGCCGCTCATGCCGATTGCCTGATACAAGAGCGGTGCAACGACGAGCGACAGGGCAAAGGTCAGGCCGATCGAGCCGCCCACCATCGCCATCGCCTTGGTCCGATGCTGTTCGCGGGTGGCGTCCGCCAGCAATGCGGTGATCGCGGCCGAAATCGCGCCGGCTCCCTGGATCGCGCGGCCGATGATCACCCACAGGATACTGGTTGCCATGGCAGCGACTATTGATCCGAGGGCAAACAGGATCAATCCGGTCACAATCACCGGTTTGCGACCGAACCGGTCGGAGGCGGCCCCAAAAGGTATCTGGCAAAACGCTTGTGCCAGGCCATACATGCCCATCGCCAGGCCCACCATGGTCACATTCTCGCCGCCCGACATGGTTTTGCCATGCTCGGCAAACACGGGCAAGATCAGAAACAAGCCAAGCATGCGCAACGCGAAAATCGATGCCAGTGAAACACTGGCGCGAATCTCGAGCCCGGTCATGCGCTCACGGGGAGGAATGGAATTTTGCAATGACATAAGCTTAATCGGCAAACCGGCGTTTTACCGCCAAGTTCAAAACCCGCTATAGTATCAGGTTGGCTCAAATTCACCTGCCAATGCGGTTTTCATAAGAAACTGTTTCCTGGCAAAGCGTAGAAAGAATAAAGATTTCATGGAAGAAATTCGAATCCGCGGTGCGCGCACGCACAACCTGAAAAACATTAACTTGGATATCCCACGCAACCAGCTGGTGGTGATCACCGGCCTGTCCGGGTCCGGCAAATCGTCGCTGGCCTTCGACACGCTGTATGCCGAAGGCCAGCGACGCTATGTCGAGTCGCTGTCAGCGTATGCGCGCCAGTTCCTGCAATTGATGGAAAAGCCGGATGTCGATTTGATCGAAGGCTTGTCGCCGGCAATCTCGATCGAACAGAAGGCGACGTCGCACAATCCGCGCTCGACCGTTGGCACCGTCACTGAAATCCATGATTATCTGCGCCTGCTGTATGCGCGGGTCGGCACGCCCTACTGCCCTGACCATCCGGAAAATCCGCTGGCGGCGCAATCGGTGTCGCAAATGGTCGATGCGGTGCTGGCGATGCCGGAAGATACCAAGCTGATGATACTGGCGCCGGTGGTGGCCAACCGCAAGGGCGAACATGCTGATTTGTTCGAAGAAATGCAGGCGCATGGTTTTGTGCGTTTCCGTATCCAGAGCGGCACCCATGCGGCCAAGATCTATGAAGTCGACGATTTGCCGAAGCTGAAAAAAACCGAAAAACATACGATCGACGTGGTGATCGACCGCGTCAAGGTCAAGGCCGACATCAAGCAGCGCCTGGCTGAAAGTTTCGAAACTGCGCTGCGGCTGGCCGAAGGCCGTGCGGTGGCGCTGGAAATGGATAGCGGCATCGCGCATGTGTATTCGAACAAGTTTGCCTGCCCAACCTGCGGCTATTCGCTGCAGGAACTGGAGCCGCGCCTGTTTTCATTCAACAATCCGATGGGCGCCTGTCCGGAATGCGATGGTCTCGGCCATATTGAATTCTTCGACGCAAAACGCATCGTTGCATTTCCGAACCTGTCGTTGGCCAGCGGCGCCATCAAGGGCTGGGACCGGCGCAACCAGTTCTATTTCCAGATGCTGTCGAGCCTGGCCGAGCACTACGGTTTCGATCTGGATATTCCGTTCGAACAATTGCCAAACCCGGCTCAGCAAGCGATTCTGCACGGTTCCGGCCGCCAGACGATCCCCTTCTCGTATATCAATGAACGCGGCCGCGCCGTGGTGCGCGAGCATACCTTCGAAGGCGTGGTCAACAACCTGCAGCGCCGCTATCGGGAAACCGACTCGATGGCGGTCAAGGAAGAGCTGGCGAAATTCATCAATGAAAAGGCATGCCCGCAATGCGATGGTGCCCGGCTGCGGATTGAAGCGCGGCATGTCAAAGTCGGCAGCGGCAAGCAGCAACGCGCGATTTTTGAAGTGGCGGCGACCCCATTGCGCGAGACACTGGCATTTTTCGAGCGCCTGAAGCTGACCGGCGCCAAGCGCGAAATCGCCGACCGCATCATCAAGGAAATCGTCTCGCGCCTGAAATTCCTGAACAATGTCGGCCTTGATTATCTGTCGCTGGATCGTAGTGCGGATACTCTGTCCGGCGGCGAAGCGCAGCGCATCCGTCTGGCGTCGCAAATCGGCAGCGGCCTGACCGGCGTCATGTATGTGCTGGACGAACCATCGATCGGCTTGCACCAGCGCGACAATGACCGCCTGATCGAAACCCTGAAACATTTGCGCGACATCGGCAACAGCGTGCTGGTGGTCGAACATGACGAGGATGCAATCCGCTGCGCCGACTTCATCATTGACATGGGCATTGGCGCTGGCGTGCATGGCGGCGAAGTGATCGCCCAGGGGACCTTGACGGATATCTTGAAAAACAAGAAATCGCTGACTGCGCAGTATCTGAACGGCAAACTGGAAATTGCCGTGCCAAAGAAACGCACAAAATATGATCCGGCCAAGGAATTTGTCATCACGGGTGCGACCGGCAATAATTTGAAAAACGTGACGATGAACTTGCCGGTGGGCCTGCTCACCTGCGTCACCGGCGTTTCCGGCTCCGGCAAGTCGACGCTGGTCAACGATACCCTGTACCATGCGGCCGCGCGCCACCTGTATGGCTCGCATGCCGAACCTGCGCCATTCGAATCGATTGCGGGCTTCGAGTTTTTCGACAAGGTCATTTCAGTCGACCAGGCGCCGATCGGCCGCACGCCGCGTTCCAACCCGGCCACCTACACTGGCTTGTTTACGCCGATTCGCGACCTGTTTGCAACGGTGCCCACTGCCAAGGAACGCGGCTACTCTGCCGGACGCTTTTCATTCAATGTCAAGGGCGGGCGCTGCGAAGCCTGCCAGGGCGATGGCGTGCTGAAAGTCGAAATGCACTTCTTGCCGGATGTGTATGTGCCGTGCGACGTCTGTCATGGCAAGCGTTACAACCGCGAAACGCTGGAAGTGCAATACAAGGGCAAGAACATCACCGAAGTCCTGGCCATGACGGTCGAGGATGCTCATGATTTCTTCCGCCCGGTACCGGTGATTGCGCGCAAGCTGCAGACGCTGCTGGATGTCGGCCTCGGCTACATCAAGCTCGGCCAAAGTGCCACCACCCTGTCCGGCGGCGAGGCACAGCGGGTCAAATTGTCGCTGGAACTATCCAAGCGCGACACTGGCCGCACGCTCTACATTCTGGACGAGCCTACCACCGGCTTGCATTTCCACGATATCGATTTGCTGCTGAAAGTGATTCACCGCTTGCGCGACCAAGGCAACACAGTGGTCATCATTGAACACAATCTGGATGTAATTAAAACTGCTGACTGGCTGATCGACCTAGGGCCGGAAGGTGGCGCTGGCGGCGGCCAGATCATTGCCAGCGGCACCCCGGACGACCTGGCGGTCAATCCGGCCAGCGTCACCGGACAATACCTGGCACCGTTATTGAAAAAGAAATGACGAGACGCCAGGCTGGCTGCAGCGACAAGGAGGATGACAATTGACCAGGCATTTATCGATTGCTGGCACGGTGCAGGGGGTCGGCTACCGTGCCTGGCTTGCCGATCAGGCGCAGGCGCTGCAGTTGACCGGCTGGGTACGCAACCGGCGCGACGGCTCGGTGGAAGCCATGGTGGCCGGTAATGCGTCGGCGATTGACATTCTGATTACCCGAGCCTGGCACGGTCCATCGAGCGCGCAGGTCAGCCATATTGCAGTCGACGAGGTTGATAATGCAGAGACTTTTGATGGAAAGTTCGCGGTTTTAAGCACCTTGTAAGACCAGTCCTGGCTGGTAGTCCGGGCCACCTGCCACCGTGCTGAACCGTGCTTGTGGCGTTGTTGCCAGTTTGCAGCACCGACCAAGCCGGTGGAACGCATTCACACTGCTGCGCTATTACGCCTTTAAAAGACGCGTTTTGGCCAAGGCCAGGCTTTCCGTCGATCCTCGCAACACAATGATGTCGCCCGCCTGCAAGATGGTCGAGGCCGGCATCTCCAGTCGAACCTTGCCGCGTCGTACCGCAGTGATATCGGCGCCGAGCTGATCCAGTTGCAGTTTGTCGAGCGACCGGCCAATCGCATGCGCCTTTTCATTCAAGGTGACCGATTGCAGACGCACCTGCAGGTGCGCGCCCTCTTCCTTCCCATCGGTGGCACCACGGAAAAATCCCCGCAGCGACGCATAACGCTCTTCGCGCGCAGCCTGCACCCGCTGCACGATCTGCTGCATCGGCACACCTAGTTGCAATAGTGCATGCGAAGCCAGCATCAGACTGCCTTCCAGCGCCTCAGGCACCACCTCGCTGGCACCTGCGGCACGCAGTTTATCCAGGTCGGTATCGTCATAACTGCGCACGATCACCGGCAATGCCGGCGCCAGTTCATGCACGAAATGCAAAACCTTCAATGCCGATGGCGTATTGGCATAAGTAATGACCAGCGCAGCGGCACGGTGAATGCCGGCAGCGACCAGGCTTTCCCGGCGCCCGGCGTCGCCATAAGAGACATTGGCGCCGGCAGCCTGCGCCTCTCCGACCCGGTCCGGATCCATGTCCAGCGCCTGATAGGCGATCCCCTCTTCTTCCAGCAGTTTGGCCAGGCTCTGGCCGGTGCGGCCAAACCCGGCGATGATCACGTGCCGTTGCGTGGTCATGGTGCGGGACGCGATCTGGGTCAATGTCAGCGAGTGGGTCATCCATTCATTGGCAGACAGTTTCATCACGATCGCATCCGACTTGGCCAGAATCAGGGGCGCGGCCAGCATCGACAGCACCATCGATGCCAGCACGATCTGGATCACCAGTGGATCCATCATCTTCAGGGCGCCGGCCTGATTGAGCAGCACGAAGCCGAATTCGCCTGCCTGTGCCAGCCCCAAGCCGGTGCGCAACGCGACCCCGGTGGGCGCGCCAAATAATTTTGCCAATGCCGCAATCAAGCCGAATTTCAGAAAAATCGGCAAGCTCAGCAGCAGCAATACCAGCCACCAGTGTTCGATGACCAGGCGCACATTGAGCAACATGCCGATGGTAATGAAGAACAAGCCCAGCAAGACATCACGAAAGGGTTTGATGTCTTCTTCGACCTGATGCTTGAATTCGGTTTCCGAAATCAGCATGCCGGCAATAAAGGCGCCCAGCGCCAGCGACAACCCGGCCTTTTCCGTGATCCACGCCGCGCCCAGCGTAATCAACAGCAGGTTCAACATGAATAACTCCTGCGACCGCCGCTTGACGACAACCCGGAACCAGCCGCGCATCAAGTTTTGCCCCAAGAACAATAACAGCAGCAGCACCAATACCGCCTTCAGTCCAGCCCAGGCCATTGTTGCCAGCAAGCCATTACCCGATTGCGACTGGGCCAGCGCCGGCACCAGGATCAATAGCGGCACGAATGCCAGGTCTTGAAACAGCAGGATGCTGATCATGCGCCGGCCATGCTCGCTTTCCAGTTCCATGCGCTCGGTCAATAGCTTGGACACAATTGCCGTTGACGACATCGCCAGTGCGCCGCCCAGCGCAAAGGCGGCATGCCAGCTGATGTTGGCCAGCTGCGGCAGCAGATAGGCCATCAGCCAGCTGACGGCCATGACCACCACAATCGTCACCATGACCTGTGCCATGCCGAGGCCGAACACGGTGCGGCGCATCGAGGTGAGTTTGGGTAGTGAAAATTCCAGACCGATCGAAAACATCAGGAACACCACCCCGAACTCGGCAAAGGTATTGGTGGTGTGATTTTCCTCGGCCAGACCCAGTCCGTGCGGCCCCAATAAAATTCCAACGAGCAAATATCCGAGCATCGGCGGCAAATGCATCATGCGAAATGCCACCACCCCCAACACGGCGGAACCAAGCAATAACAGGGTTAATTCAAGCGCTGAAAACATGGTTTTTAAGAAGTGGGACTGCCTTAAGATGTCGCAATTCCGACATTTATGTTGATTCTGGCAAGTTTTTTGCTTTGGGAATTCGTTTATACTTTCGGCATGAGTGTAACCGATGAAAAAACCGTGTCGAAACCTTTTGATGAAAAAAGTGCGGAACGCGCGCTGAATCTGGCCCGTGACACGCTGCAAATTGAAGCCGATGCCATTATTGCGCTGCAGCACCGATTAACGGCGGATGTCAGCCAAAGCTTTGCGCAGGCGGTGCACCTGCTGCTCGATTGCAGCGGTCGGGTGGTGGTATCGGGCATGGGCAAATCCGGTCACATTGCGCGCAAGATCGCCGCCACCCTGGCATCGACCGGCACGCCGGCCTTGTTCGTTCACCCGGGTGAAGCCGCCCATGGCGACTTGGGTATGGTTACGGAAAACGATGCCTTTGTTGCCATTTCCAATTCCGGTGAAACCTCCGAGCTGTTAGCGATTGTTCCGCTGATCAAGCGCATGGGCGCGCGCCTGATCGCCATGACTGGCAACCCTGACTCCAGTCTGGCGCAACTGGCCAATGTGCATCTGAATGTCGCCGTCGACAAGGAAGCCTGCCCGCTCAATCTGGCGCCCACGGCCAGCACCACGGCCACCCTGGCATTGGGCGATGCGCTGGCGGTGGCGTTGCTCGATGCTCGCGGATTTCGCGAAGAGGATTTTGCCCGCTCGCATCCGGGTGGCGCCCTTGGCCGGCGCCTGTTGACCCATGTGCGCGATGTGATGCGTAGCGGTGACGCAATTCCGGCCGTCACTGCCAACCTGCCCTTGTCAGCCGCCTTGATGGAAATCAGCCAGAAGGGCATGGCGATGACGGCCATCGTCGATGAAGCATTTCATCCGATTGGCGTGTTTACCGATGGCGATTTGCGCCGCCTGCTGGAACATGCGCATGACTTTACCAAGCTATTGATTGCCGACGTGATGCATGCCAATCCGCGCAGCATTGGGCCGGATCAATTGGCAGTTGATGCGGTGCAGGTGATGGAACAGTTCAGAATCAATCAGTTGCTGGTCACCGATGCCGCCGGCAAGCTGATCGGCGCGCTGCATATCCATGACTTGACACGCGCAAAGGTCATCTGATGGATCCAATCGAACACCCGGCCACGGTCCGCGCCGCAGCGATACGGTTGATGATTTTCGATGTCGATGGTGTATTGACCAGCGGCAATCTGCATTACGGGGCCGACGGCGAAATAATCAAGACATTCAATGTCCTCGATGGACATGGCATCAAGCTGCTGCAGCAGTCGGGTGTGGCAACCGCGATCATCAGTGCGCGCAAGTCGCCCATCGTCGAGCGGCGCGCCAGCGACCTGGGAATCCGGCATGTCCGGCAAGGCGTCCATGACAAGCGCGCAGCCTTTGAGCAACTGCTTGAAGAAACCGATTTGACGCCCGATGTGTGCGGCTTTGTCGGAGATGACGTGATCGATTTGCCGATCCTGTTGCGGGTCGGTTTTGCCGCCAGCGTGCCGCACGGGCATCCGGAAGTACAAAGCCGCGTGCATTACATTACCCGGGCCGCAGGTGGCGCCGGTGCGGCCAGGGAATTATGTGATTTCATCCTGCGTGCGCAAGGCAATTATGAGGCGGCGATTGCGCCGTACCTGGCATGAGCGATGCGCGCGCCACCTCCTATCGGCTGCAGTTGGGCATGCTGCTGGCACTGGTCACGATGCTGGCACTTGGCAGTTTCTGGCTACTCGATGTGGTGCGCCGTGGCATGGACGATACGCTACCTGCTGCCAAGCGCACCGAGCCGGATTACTATATCGAACGGTTTAATTTTGTCAGGATGGCGAAAACCGGCCAAGTCCGCTATCACATTTCCGGCGCCCGCATGACCCATAATCCGCAGGATGACTCTTATGAAATTCAACAACCGATCATTAAAAGCCTGAGCACCACCCAGCCGGCCATGACGGTGGTGGCGGAGCGCGGATTGGCCGATATGAATCTGAGTCAGGTCCAGTTATTTAACCAGGTGCGAATGAACCGGCCAGCCTCCGCGACGGCGCAGGCACTGCAGATGACCTCGGATTATTTGCTGGTGTTACCGGATGACGATGTGATGAAAACCCATCGCCCGGTACGCATTGCCGTCGGAAATTCGATATTGTCCGGCACCGGCATGTTCGCCAACAATGCGACCCGCGAATTGAAACTGGCAGCGCAGGTTCACGGCACTTTCCCGCCAAAAACTGCTCATTGATTGCCGACAAAAACAAGGCATTACTTTTGAAATTTTCCATGAAACGACTTTTCCTCTTATCGCTGTTTGGGCTCAACATGATTGCCGGCGGCTTTGCGTATGCTGAAACAGCCGATGCCAACAAACCGACCAATGTCGAAGCTGATCAGATGGCCTATGACGATGTCAGGCAGATCAATACCTTTACCGGCAATGTGGTACTCACGCGTGGCACACTATTGATGAAAGCGCACAAACTTGTAGTAATACAAGATCCCGCAGGTTATCAGTATGCGACGCTGTATGCGGCCCCCGGAAAATTCGCCAGTTTTCGCCAGAAGCGTAATGAAGGCGAGAATTTGTGGATCGAAGGCGAAGCCGAGCGGATTGAATATGATGGGAAAACCGATATCGTGAAATTGTTTTCGAAAGCAAAAATGCGTCGCCTCGAGGGCAACCGGCCGAGCGATGAAGTCGAAGGTGAATTTATCTCCTATGACAGTCGCACTGAGTTTTTCGCAGTCAACAATACCGCCTCGGGTGCCAGCAAACCCGGTGCAGGACGCGTCAAAGCGACGATTCAACCACGCACCGAATCGACTCGATGAAACAAGGATCAGCAGCATGACCAGTACATTGGTTGCCAGTGGTTTGCAAAAAAGTTATGGCGCGCGCCAGGTATTGCGCGATGTCTCGTTGCAAGTTGGCAGTGGCGAAGTGGTTGGCTTGCTGGGTCCGAATGGCGCCGGCAAAACTACCGCCTTTTATATGATTGTCGGTCTGGTACCGGCAGATGCTGGTGAAATTCAATTGAATGGCATCGACATTTCACGCATGCCGATTCATCGCCGCGCCACGCTTGGCTTGTCTTATCTGCCGCAGGAAGCGTCCGTATTTCGCAAGCTGTCGGTTGCCGACAATATTCGCGCGGTGCTGGAGCTGCAAAAAAACGAGGGCAAGTCATTGTCGAAGGCGGCAATTGAACAACGGCTCAATTTGCTGCTATCAGAACTGCAAATTGAAAAGCTTCGCGACAATCAGGCACTGTCATTGTCTGGCGGCGAGCGACGGCGCGTGGAAATTGCCAGGGCACTGGCGACCAGCCCGCGTTTTGTGCTGTTGGATGAGCCATTTGCCGGCGTCGACCCGATTGCCGTCATCGAAATCCAGCGCATTGTGCGGTTTTTGAAGGAACGCGGCATTGGCGTACTGATCACCGACCATAACGTGCGTGAAACGCTCGGCATTTGCGATCGCGCCTATATCATCAATCAGGGCGTGGTGCTGGCCAGCGGCCGGCCGGACGACATCATCGCCAATGAATCGGTACGCCGCGTGTACCTGGGCGAACACTTTCGGATGTAAGGCAGAACACACAAGTCGCCATGAAACAATCCCTTCAACTTCGCGTATCGCAGCATCTGGCATTGACGCCGCAATTGCAGCAATCGATTCGATTGCTGCAATTGTCGACGCTCGAACTGCACCAGGAACTGGAACAGATCCTGGCGGACAACCCGATGCTCGAACGCATGGATGACCCGCTGGACCATTCGGTACGTCTGCTGGCAGACGGTGCGATTGCACCGACGGCCAGCAGTACCGAACAACCCGCTTCGCAAGACGCGCCAGCTGCCGATGGCGAAGGCACCTACGAAGCATCCGACGCCCCGGATGCCGGTGCCAGTGACAGCGATTGGAGTTTCGATGATGTGGCACGCACATCGAAGGCACCGGAAGATGATGATGCGCGTCCACAACTGGAAGCCCATCAGGTGACATTGCGCGAGCACTTGCTGGAGCAGATGCGCTTGACCGGCTTGGAATTACGCGACCGCGCACTGGTGGAACTGATCATCGACGCACTTGACAGCAATGGCTATCTGGAAGAACCGATTGACGAAATCCACGCCAGGCTGCCGGAAGAACTCGCGATCGAGATGGAAGAGTTATCGATTGCATTAAAACTGGTGCAAAGCTTTGATCCGGCCGGAGTGGGCGCTCGGCATGCGGCCGAATGTCTGGCGATGCAAATCCGGCGTATGCCAGGGGTACCGATGGTCACACGGCGCATGGCGCTGGCGATTGTCGAGAACCATTTACCAATGTTTGCGCAACGTGATTTCAACAAACTGAAGAAACTGCTTGATTGCGATGATGAGGATTTGCGGGAGGCTCAAGTCGTGATCAAGCAGTGTCACCCGCATCCAGGTGCGATTTTTGCGACCGATGCATCCGATTTCGTGGTGCCGGACGTGATCGTCAAACGCAGCAAAAATGGCTGGCAAGTGACGCTCAACCATGACGTGATGCCGAGATTGCGGGTCAATGCCCTATACGCGAACATCCTCAAACAAAGCAAAGGTGAGGGATCGCTCACTTCGCAGCTGCAAGAGGCCAAATGGCTGATCAAGAATATGCGTCAGCGTTTCGACACGATTTTGCGGGTGGCGCAAGCCATTGTCGAGCGGCAAAAAAACTTTTTTTCGCACGGCGCGGTTGCGATGCGTCCTCTTGTTTTGCGTGAAATTGCTGATACACTTGGACTACACGAGAGTACTATTTCTCGTGTAACAACTCAGAAATACATGCTGACACCACATGGCATGTTTGAACTGAAGTATTTTTTTGGCAGCCATGTTGCGACCGAAGCAGGCGGCGAAGCCTCTTCGACTGCGATCAGGGCACTGATCAAGCAATTGATAGGAGCAGAAGACCCCAAGAATCCTTTTTCCGATAGCAAAATCGCAGACATGCTGGGTGAACAAGGCATGGTGGTCGCACGACGTACTGTTGCGAAATACCGTGAAGCCTTAAAAATCCCGCCGGTGAACCTGCGCAAGTCCTTGTAATTTTTGTAGCGTTGTTGTTTCTGTTGCTGTGTTCGGACGGTTAGCCAATCTATGCCACCGTTGCGAACCGCCAGTGACCTTATCCTAAGGAGCGCTGTATGAATCTGACCATCAGTGGACATCACCTCGAACTGACCCCTGCCATCCGCGAATATGTGCAAACCAAGTTGGAACGTATCCGACGCCATTTCGATCATGTCATTGATATTGCGGTTATTCTGACCGTCGATAAGCTCCCTGAAAAAGAGAAACGCCAGAAAGCTGAAATCAACCTGCGCCTGCGCGGCAAGGACTTGCATGTTGAAAGTATTGCACACGACCTGTACGCCGCCATTGATGCACTGATCGACAAGCTTGACCGTCAAGTCATCAAGTATAAAACCAGGATGCAGGATCACCAGCATGAAGCAATCAAACACCTGCCTGAATCAATGATGAGTGTGCCGGCGCCCCAGGAGGGCTAAACGCCTTAACGGCATGACCACCCAGGGCGCGCAGTGCGCCCTTTTTGCTGCCTTCGCCATTCTGGGCCTTGCCCTCTCAATACGACAAGCTTGATCCCGCTTACCTTCCCCATACATTGACACGTCCAACAGCATGAGCGAACACATCCAGGCCCGCCGCGAAAATCAGATCGGCCATCTGACATTGGATCGACCGCAAGCATTGAATTCCCTGTCCCTGGGGATGCTGCGAGCAATTACCGGTTCGCTGCTGACATGGCGCGATGATCCCGCCATTGCCGCGGTCATCATTGACAGCGCCAGTGAAAAGGCCTTCTGTGCCGGTGGCGATATCCGGTTTTTTTACAAGGCTGCACAGCAAACGCCGCAACAAGGCAGCGCCTTGCTGGAAGACTTTTTTACTGAAGAATACGCCTTGAATCATTTGATTCACCATTATCCCAAACCCTATATCGTGTTCATGGATGGCATTGTGATGGGTGGCGGCATGGGCATTGCGCAAGCGCGCTCGACGGGGCGCATGCGCATCGTGACCGAGCGCACCAGGATGGCAATGCCAGAAGTAAATATTGGCCTGTTCCCGGATGTCGGTGCCAGCTATTTCCTGACGCGCTGCCCGGGCCAGGTAGGCACCTATATGGCGCTTACCGGTCAAAGCATTGGTGCTGCGGACGCGCTGTATGCCGGCCTGGCGGATGTCTTCCTGCCTTCCGTCGCACTCGCCGGTCTGAAGGCGCTGCTTGCTGCAAACCGGGGTGCAGATACTGACGGACTGATTCGCGACTATGCTGCGCCTTTCGCTTTCCAGGTGAAGACGCAGGAAAGTTTGCTGGCCCAGCAGCGCAGCCTGATCGACCGGCATTTTATGCAGAATACTGTTGTATCAATTATCGGATCGCTGCAGCAAGACTCTAGTCAGTTTGCGCAGGAAACCGTGGCTACGATGCACAAGCGGTCGCCACTGATGCTGTGCGTAACACTGCAACAATTGCGGCATGGCGCCGGCATGGATTTCGCCGAGTGCTTGCGCATGGAGCGCTCCATGATGCGCCACGGTTTTTCAATCGGGGAAGCAGTCGAGGGCATACGCGCCACCGTCGTCGACAAGGACATGACGCCGAACTGGCACCCTGCCCGCCTGACAGATGTTTCGCAGCAGATGGTGGACGACTTTTTCAAGCCAGCCTGGCCGGCGCCAGTGCATCCATTGCGTTGCTGGCTTTAGTCAGATCAGGCTTCACCCAGTCTTGCCTGGCGATATGGCGCTGCGCTAAATTTCGTCAATCATGAACAAGCGTCGATGCTCGCGCATTGCATAACGGTCGGTCATGCCGGCAATATAGTCGGCCACCTTGCGCGCCTGCTGCGCAGTCTTGCCCGGCTCGGCCTGATAATCCGGCGCAAGCAGGCGTGGCTCCTGCATGAATGCATCAAATAATTCCTGCACAATCCGGCGTGCCTTGCTGGTCATCCGGTTGACTTGATGGTGCTGATACAAGTTTTCTCGCAAGAAGCGCTTGAGCAATACTGCTTCGCTGCGCATCGTCTCTGAAAACGTGATCAAAGGGGCCGCATTGCGCACCTCTTCTGCGGACTTGATCTGCGCATCCCGAATTTTTTGCTCCGATGCGTGGATCAAATCCACAATCAGCGCATTGATCATGCGCCGCACGGTTTCATTGATCATGCGTCGGCCAGCAATACCAGGGAAGATGGTCCGGACCTGGTGTCGATGGCGCGCAAAAAAATCGATTTCATCAAGCTGCTCGATGGTGAGCAGGCCGGAGCGCAAACCATCGTCAATATCATGATTATTGTAGGCGATTTCATCGGCCAGATTGGCGAGTTGCGCTTCCAGCGTCGGCTGCTTTTTATCAATGAAACGTTGGCCAATGTCGCCAAGTTTTTTTGCATTCGGGATCGAACAGTGCTTGAGTATCCCTTCGCGTGTCTCAAACATCAGGTTCAAGCCATCGAACGCGCCATACCGCTCTTCAAGCTGATCAACCACACGCAAGCTCTGCAAATTGTGTTCGAAGCCGCCGTAATCCCCCATGCAGGCATTCAGCGCTTCCTGACCGGCATGTCCGAACGGCGTATGTCCAAGGTCGTGCGCCAGCGAGATAGCTTCCACCAGATCTTCGTTCAATTGCAGGTTGCGCGCGATCGAGCGGGCGATTTGCGCCACCTCGATACTGTGCGTCAGACGCGTGCGAAACAAATCACCTTCATGATTGACGAAGACTTGCGTCTTGTATTCCAGCCGCCGAAATGCGGTCGAATGAACAATACGGTCGCGATCGCGCTGGAATTCGGTGCGCGAAGCGGTAGGCGGCTCGGCAAAAAGGCGTCCTCGCGATGCGGCTGAGTGGGCCGCATAAGGTGCGAGGTAAGCTTCCAGATTCATGTTATGCGACGCAAGCGCCCAGGGTCTGTGCCAGCATCGTGGCCGGTACAGTCGTGATTACGGATCGGCCAAGTGGCTTTAACAGGATGAACTTGATCTGGCCTGCCTCATTTTTTTTGTCTACCTGCATTAATTCCAGCCATCGCGCCATCCCCAGGTCGGGAGCGACGACCGGCAAACCGGCTGCCTTGACCAGGTCGGCAATCCGCTCCTTGGCACTGGCATCGATATAGCCAAGACGCTGCGACAGATCTGCAGCCATGACCATGCCGCACCCGACTGCCTCGCCATGCAGCCATTGGCCGTAGCCGAGCCCGGCCTCTATGGCGTGGCCGAAGGTATGGCCAAAATTCAGGATCGCCCGCAACCCTCCTTCCCGCTCGTCCTGGCGCACCACATCGGCCTTGATTTCGCACGAGCGCTGGATCGCATAGGCCAGTGCCGTTGCCTCCCCTGCCAGCAGGTGATCAATACTGGCTTCGATCCAGTCAAAGAAACGCGCATCGATAATGGCGCCATGCTTGATCACTTCGGCAAGGCCGGCGGACAACTCACGCTTTGGCAAGCTCGACAAAGTACTGATATCGGCAATGACTGCCTGCGGCTGATAAAAGGCGCCGATCATGTTTTTGCCGAGCGGATGATTGATGCCGGTCTTGCCGCCGACCGAGGAATCGACTTGCGCCAGTAAGGTGGTGGGCACCTGGATGAAAGGCACACCACGCATATAAGTGGCGGCAGCGAATCCGGTCATGTCGCCGATCACCCCCCCTCCCAATGCAAGCATGGTCGTCGTGCGGTCGCATTTTTCACGCAGCAAGACGTCGAAAATACGCATCAGGTTTTCCCAGTTTTTTTCTTCTTCACCGTCAGGCAGCACGATCGGCGTAACTTGCTTGCCTGCAGCTTGCAGCGAGGCGGTGAGGCTGTCCAGATACAACGGCGCCACCGTGGTATTGGTGACAATCGCCACGCGCTGGCCGCCAACATGGCGACTGACCAAGTCAATATCGGAAAGCAGAGATGGACCGATCGTAATCGGATAAGTACGGTCCCCCAGATCAACTTGCAGGTTGATGGGAACAACAGACGGATTGGACATGGGACACTTTACCGGTAGCATGCAATTCAAACAGCCGGCCCGGTCCCATCCTGATCGGGGCCGGCAAGCTGTTCAAGCTGCGTTAATATCGTTTGTACCAGTAATTGTACGTTAGGACGGCCGGTTTCGATGATGAAATCGGCTACTTCGCAATACAGGGGTTCTCGCGCCAGAGCCAATTCCTCGATCCGCTTGCGTGGATCAGGCGTTTGCAACAGCGGTCGATTTTTGTCATGGCTGGTGCGCTGCAGTATGCTCGCCACACTGGCGCGCAAGTAAATGACGACGCCACGCGATGTCAGATAGTGACGATTTTCCGGCTTCAGGATTGCCCCCCCACCGGTCGCGAGCACAATGCCGTCAAGCGCGCTCAGATCGCGGATGACTTCCGCCTCACGTTGACGAAATCCTTCTTCGCCTTCGATTTCAAAAATCAAAGGAATAGAGGCGCCGGTGCGCGCCTCTATTTCATGGTCGGAATCGATGAATTGCTTGCCGAGCTTTTTAGCCAAGGCGCGGCCGACGGTGGTCTTGCCAGCACCCATCAAACCGACCAAAAAAATATTACCAGACACGTTTTACACAATCTTTCACAGCCCTGTTTCAATCGGACATACAACTGCGTGCGCTTCGCGTCCTATTTAACATAAGAATTGTGATCCAACACTTTGGGGGTTAAGAAAATCAATAACTCTGTCTTATTGGCAACGCGCGATTTGGTTTTGAACAAATTACCTAGCACCGGAAGATCGCCTAAAAGCGGCACTTTTGTCATTCCTTCCCGCTCTTCTTGAGTGTAAATTCCACCCAGTACAACCGTACCACCATTTTCAACCTGGACACTGGTTTTGACGTGCTTTGTATTAACCGCCAAGCCCCCAGGTACTACATCACCACGACTGTCTTTTGTAACATCGACCATCAAGATCACGCTGCCATCTGGTGTAATTTGTGGTGTTACTTCCAGCTTTAAATTGATTTTTTTATATGAAGTAGTAGCGGGCGAATTAGCGGAGCCTGCAGTGGTCACAGGAATTTCTTCACCTTGCTCAATGATTGCTGGCTGTTGATCAGCCGTGACGACGCGTGGGCTGGCAACAATTTTACCTTGACCATCCGATTCCAATGCAGACAATTCAAGGTTAATAAATTGTGTAGCCGCAGCATTAAATAAAGTCAATGCCATTGAGCCTGCGCTAAAACCACCAAGCGGTGCGGCCGGGAAATTTACTTGATTTCCGCCAACGGTACCGATTGAAGCACCTGTACCGGTTTGCTGAGCACCGATGGCAATCTCCCTAGTCGGCCTTGCAACGCCAAATCCCAATTTGACACCTAAATTCCTGCTGAATTTATCATCGGCTTCAACAATACGTGCCTCGATCAACACTTGACGAGTAGCGATATCGGTCAAGGCAATCAGTTTGCGCACCGCTTCCAGTTTAGATGGGATATCGGTAATAAACAGTTTATTGGTCCGTGGATCAACCATCGCACTGCCACGCTTGGAGAGAATGCTGTTTTTACCGCCATCCACACCGAACACGCTTTTAAACGCTTCCGCCTTTTGATAATTCAACTGAAATGTTTCAGTTCTTAATGGCTCAAGTTCTGCGATCTGGGACTTCTGCTCCAGTTCCAGTTTTTCCTTGGTCAGCAATTCATCCTTGGGTGCAATCCATAACACCGAGCCATTCTTGCGCATATCCAGGCCCTTGGCCTGCATCACGATATCAAGCGCCTGATCCCATGGCACATCCTTCAAGCGCAGTGTCAAATTGCCACTGACGGTGTCGCTAGTAATGATGTTCAATCCGGTGAAATCGGCAATCACCTGCAATACGGCACGCACTTCGACATTCTGGAAGTTCAACGACAGTCTTTCACCACGGTAACCCTGTGTGCCTTGGGTGAGCTTGTTCGGTTCTTCCTTGATCGGCTTGACCTCAATCACCAGCTGGGAATCGCTTTGATAGGCGCTATGCTCCCATGCGCCTTTGGGCTCGATCACCATCCGAACGTTTTCACCTTGCCGCGTGGTCGTGACGGTTTGCACCGGTGTGCCGAAATCAGTCACATCCAGACGACGGCGCAATACTTCCGGCAAGCCGGTTTTCAGAAAATCAACAATGATCGACTGACCTTGCTGGCGCACATCCACACCAATTTGGTTATTCGGCAGATTGACGACTACCCGCCCTTCGCCAGCTGCACCACGCCGAAAATCGATATCTCGCAAAGCTTCCTTGCCGATTGCAGCCGACGGTGCAGCTACAGGAAGACCCGCCGAGTTAACCGCAGCCGCAACCCCGCCGGAGCCGTTAATGGTGACGACAATCGCGTTGCCATCGACAGCAGTCGCATAATTGAGCGGGCGCATCAAATTGAATACCAGACGGGACCGATCCCCTGCCTGTACCAGATTCAGATTGCGGACATCGCCAAGATTAATATTTTGCGATGAACTGCCTGTCGCGTTGACTGTCCCCGGGAAATCCAATGCAATCCGTGCCGGATTGGTAATGGAAAAACCAATCGGTGGCTTGCTAACAGGGTTTTTCAGCGTCACTTTAACAATGACATTGCTGCCTTGCTGATTTGCCGTGATCGATTCAATCGCATTTTCCTGCGCAGCCGCCAATGCACAAACGGTACCTAGAACCGCAGTCGTAAAAATTTGCCTTAATTTACGCATTATTGCATCTGACTTTTTAAATTGTTTATTAAGTGCAATCATTTTTTACTCTCCTGCAACTCTAACTTGGATTGACGTTCGACCCATTCGCCGGACGCATCTTGGACAATTTCTTTCAGTTCAATTACTGTTTCTGTGATGTTGGTAATCATGCCAAAATTCTGCCCCATATAATTACCCACCTTCAAATGAAATACCGTTCTATCCGCTTGAATCAATGCATAATTGATTCCCGGCTTTTGTAATGTGCCCACCATTTTCAGTGCGTCGAGCGGATAGCTTTCCAATGCTTCCCGACGACGATCCATATCTGGTTTTAAAGCACTTCCAGTATTTGACTTGGCTTTTGCCAAAGCGATAGCAAGCTTGCTAGGGTTGTAAGGATCCAGACTATCCCTGGCTGCATAAGTAAAAGGCAAAAACTTTTTTGGTTCGGACAGCTTTGGCACATTGACTTTGGTTTGCTGCTTGATTTCATCCATCCAATGCCGGACTTCCTCGATTCCGTTATCCCCGCATCCAGCTAAGCCCACCGACATCACGATTGCCAAGCCGGCACAACAAAAACGAGAGGCTGTCATTTTTTACCTCCATTTTTTTTAGCGGTAGTGGTCTTGCGTTGTGCATCGACTTCTTCGCGGTCCAGATAGCGGAAAGTTTTGGCAACAGCCTCCAGACTCAACGCCCCATCCTTAATTGTTGTCAGCTGCAGACTATTCAGCGTCACAATACGCGGCAAATTCGCAATATCACTGGTAAAGGCCCCAACATCATGATAGTTGCCAGTGACCTTGATATTAATTGGCAGCTCCGCATAATAGTCTTTGACCACCACTTGTCCGGGCTTGAATAATTCGAATTGCAAGCCTCGGCCCAAACCTGCCTGATTAATATCGGATAACAGCGCATCCATTTCTGCCTTGCTCGGCAGTTGCTTTTCTAAGGTTGCTACATACTCGCCAACTTGCTCTTTTTGTTTACGTAACGCATCCAGGTTAATTGCTTGCTTAACCTTATCCTGATAAGCGGCTCTGAGGGTCACTTCTTCTGATTTCCCCTGATCAAGTTCCAGCAATTGCGGATCCCAATAAAAATACCAACCTAGGACCACCACCCCAGCCAGCGCGCCAACCGCGCATAACAAGCGGGGCGCAAATGGCCATAAACCGGGATGCCGCCCATTCAAGCCGCGAAACTGGGCGGCCAGTGAATCTCCAAAATTTTTCATATCTGCCATGGCGCGTTTTCCTGTTAAGGTGCCTTAGGCGCCACAGGCGCCGCAGCACTGCCAGCAGCCGTTGTCGCAGGCTGTTGCTTTTCCTTGTCGCGCGGACGCTTGATGCCGACATTGACGGTAAAGTCGAACACTTTTTTCGCATCCCGACCTTGGCCGACGCCGGTTGAGCGAATTTCAATCAGATCCGGTTTTTCCAGCCATGGCGAATTATTGCTAAGGTTACGCAGCAATTCGGATACCCGCTCATTGGATTGTGCGTAGCCATTCAACGCAATCTTTTGTCCTTCCTGTTTGAACGATTTCAAGTACACGCCTTCCGGCACTTGCTTGACCAGTTCATCCATTAAATATACGGGCTGGTTGCGGTCGCTCTGCAAATCTTCAACGGCTTGCTGACGCGCCTTCAGCGCTTCGATTTCCGCCTTCAAGGTCGCCACTTCCTTGATCTGAATATCGAGCCTGGCATTTTCCGCCTTGATGAATTCATTGCGCTGGGTTTGGTCGGAAATTTTACTGCTGATAAATCCGCCGACGGCCAGCACAATCAGTCCGCCCAAAAATGCTGCAATACCCAGCATGACAACGAAGGCGTTCTTGCGTTGCCGACGTTTTTCCTCACGATGGGGAAGTAGGTTAATTTTGACCATTAATCAAACCTCCGCATCGCCAAACCACATGCCACCAGATAGGCTGGCGCTTCCAGGCGCAATTGCTTTTCCCGCACACTGGACGCCAATTGCATGCCCTTGAATGGACTCACGACCGAACCTGAAATTTTGGTGCGCTCTGCGACAATTTCGACTAAGCCAGGAATCACCGCACAACCGCCTGCCAAAAATATCTGATCGATCCGCGTATAAGGCGTTGACGTAAAAAAGAATTGCACCGCCCGGGTGACTTCCATGGCTGCATTTTCCAGGAAGGGTTCCAGCAATTCACGCTCGAATCCTTCAGGCAAATCACCAGCTCTTTTCTTGGCTTCCGCTTCTTCATGCGACAAGCCATAGGCGCGCACAATATCCTGGGTTAACTGATTGCCACCGAAAGGCTGTTCACGTTCATAGATGGTTTGTCCGTCGAGCAACACCGAGATATGGGTGACGTGCGAGCCAATTTGCAACAAGGCAACGATCTGCCCCTGACCCCCATTAGGCAATTGCGAAATCAGGCGGTTAACCACCGATCGAGCAGCATAGGATTCAATATCCATGACCAGTGGCGTCAATCCAGCGGCTTCAGCAACTGCCACCCGATCTTCGACTTTTTCTTTTCTGGTTGCCGCGAGCAAGACTTCCACATCTTCCGGAGAATTTTGTGCCGGGCCGCACAGGTCGAAATCGAGACTCACTTCATCCAGAGCAAATGGAATATATTGACTGGCTTCCGTCTCGACCTGCATTTCCAATTCTTCTTCCGATAAGCCGCCCGGCAGAATAATTTTTTTGGTAATGACGGAAGCCGGCGGCATGCCCAATGCCACGTGCTTGGCTTTGGTGCCGCTTTTTTTCCAAACCCGCCGCACCGCTTCAGAAACCTGTTCAATGTTTTCAATATTGCCGTCGACAACAGCGCCACGCGGCAGGGATTCCGAAGCAAAGCGCTCCAGTCGCAATTCATTCTTGCCAACTTGGGACAACTCGACGAGCTTGACACCCGACGTGCTGATATCCAAGCCAACCAGCGGCGGATTTGCTTTACCGATTAATGATCCAAGATCTAAGGCCAAGGCCAGCTCTCCCCGAAAACCCAATTTTTTACTTGTAAACCTGCCGTCAATTACAGTGCGCAATAGACGTACAAGACGATTGCATTCAGAAAAATTCGTTTAAAAACCAATGTTTAGGTGACATTTATCAAAGGTTACATTAAATCCTAGCAATAACGATGACTGGGTGTAAAGCAATTTCCATATAGTAATTTGCAAATCCGTTGCCAAAATCCCACGCGGCAATCATTTATGCACTGCCTGTTGTTGTTTCCCCAATGCAATTTCATACTCTGGTTTGGTACCGCTATAATGGATCGCATTACGGCCCACTCTTTATTCCTCCCGGATGACCTCAGACCCCACCACTGGCAGCTCGGCGCAGCCAGTCGCTAAATCTCTTCCCTCGATGTTGTTGCGTATTGCGCTTGGCATAACAGCAACGATTGCTGCGCTATTCGTAATCGGCGTGTTAATCCTCATTTTTGTATTGGCCATGGCTTACCCTAATTTGCCTGCGCTCGATACCTTGATGGATTACCGACCAAAAATTCCATTACGTATTTTTTCAGCTGATAACGTGTTGATTGGTGAATTCGGAGAAGAGCGGCGCAATATGGTGCGTGTCAAGGATATTCCAGACATCATGAAAAAAGCTGTTCTGGCGATTGAAGATGACCGCTTCTATGAACATGGTGGGGTTGATTATTTCGGCATTTTGCGAGCTGCGCTGCATAATTTGTCAGGCGGCACCAAGCAAGGCGCATCAACGATTACCCAACAGGTGGCCCGGAATTTTTTCCTTTCCAGCGAGCAAACCGTCAAGCGCAAAATTTATGAAATGTTGCTGGCATGGAAAATCGAGCAAAATCTGTCAAAAGACCAGATTCTCGAGGTGTACATGAACCAGATTTATCTCGGGCAGCGCGCGTATGGATTTTCATCAGCGGCACAAATCTATTTCGGGAAAAAACTGCATGAATTATCAATAGCTGAAGCAGCCATGCTGGCCGGTCTGCCCAAGGCGCCATCGGCCTACAATCCGGTGGCCAATCGCAAGCGCGCGACGGCGCGACAGCAATACATCATTCAGCGCATGCACCAGCTTGGCTACATTACCGAGGAGCAATACCTGCAAGCCAAGGACGAAAATTTGAAAGTCAAGACTGACAGCACCGCGTTCGGCATCCATGCCGAATACATCGCTGAAATGACGCGCCAAATGGTGTATGAGCAGTTCAAGGAAGATACTTACACACGTGGCTTGAATGTCTTCACCACCATTACCAAGGCCGACCAGGATGCTGCGTATCTGGCATTGCGCCGCAGCGTGATGGATTATGAAAGACGGCATGGCTATCGCGGGCCGGAAGGCTATATGGAAATTCCCGCGGTAAAGGAGGAAGCCGACCATGCGATCGAGGCGGAACTGGCCGACCATCCGGATAGCGACGACATTGTCGCTGCGGTGGTGTTGGAGGCGTCCTCCAAGCAGGTACGTGCGGTACTGGCATCTGGCGAAGAAATCGAGATTCCCGCCTCCGGCCTGGGCTTTGTCGCCAGCGCGTTCAGCGACAAGACGCCACCCAACAAGAGTATCCGGCGTGGCGCCATTATCCGCGTGATTCAGGAAGGCAAAACCTGGGCAATCACCCAGATGCCGGAAGTCGAAGCGGCTTTCGTGGCAGCCAATACCGAAGATGGATCGATTCGTGCGCTGGTTGGCGGATTCGATTTTAATCGCAACAAATTCAACCATGTCACCCAGGCATGGCGTCAGCCGGGTTCCTCATTCAAGCCCTTCATTTACTCTGCATCGCTGGAAAAAGGCTTGTCGCCAGGTACCGTGATCAATGACACGCCTATCAGCTTCGATGCTGGCCAGACCGGTGGCCAGGCATGGGAGCCCAAAAATTACGATGGCAAATATGAAGGGCCGATGCCGATGCGCCGTGCGTTGGCCAAATCGAAAAATATGGTATCGATTCGCATCCTGCATAAAATCGGCGCCAAATACGGACAGGAATTCACGACACGGTTCGGCTTTGACGCGGAAAAAAATCCGCCTTACCTCACTCTGGCGCTGGGTGCCGGCGCTGTCACGCCACTGCAGATGGCAGGCGCCTTTGCCGTCTTCGCCAATGGGGGTTACAAGGTTAATCCCTACATCATTTCCAAAGTCACCGACAATACCGGCAAGATCCTGTCACAGGTGATACCCGACAAGGCCGGTGATGAAGCCAACCGGGTAATTGATGCGCGCAATGCATTCTTGATGGATAGCATGATGAAGGATGTTGTCAAAGCCGGTACAGCAACCAAGGCGCTGGCCTTGAAGCGGACCGACCTTGCCGGCAAAACCGGGACTACCAACGATTCATTCGATGCCTGGTTTGCCGGTTACCAACCCAAAGTGGTCGGTATTGCCTGGATCGGATTTGATCAGCCGAAAAACCTGGGCAATCGGGAAACCGGCGGCGGCCTGGCCTTGCCGATGTGGGTCAGTTACATGCAGCAGGCGCTCAAGGACATCCCCATAGTCGAACGCACCATACCGGATGGCGTGATCCAGGTTGGCAATGAGTTTTACTATGCGGAAAACCCGCCCGGCAGCGGGGTACGCAGTCTTGGCGTCGGCGAACCCGCCAAGGAAGGCGCGCCGGCAGAGCAAGAGCAAACCAAGGACGAAGTCAAAAACCAGTTATTCTGATTCGGGCCACATTCAAACAATGGCGTCAAGTCGAATCGGTTGTCCGGCCTGCTCGCTGACCAGGCGCGACAAGGCAGCGAACAATTCTTCGCCACCGCGCGTATCGATCCACTGGTCCTGGATGCGCTTGTAATGGAAGCCGCCGGATTTGGCGGCAACCCAGATCTCTTGCATCGGGGTTTGACTATTGATGATGATTTTGTTGCCGTTCTCAATAAACTCGATTTCCAGCACATTGCCGGCCCGGCTGCATTCGGTATCCAGATCATCGGTATTTGCCGCGTTTTCCAGCGCCTGCTCGATCGCCGCCAGTGTGTTTTCCGCCAAGCCCAGGAATTCCGATTCGGTCATGCTACACTCCAATGCATTTGTATAAATCGTGATTGTAATCGTGAACGCTGAATTTCATTTGTTGCGCATTGTCGCCATCAGTTTGACTACTGCACTGGTTTGCCTGCTGAGTGCCTGCGGTCAGCGCGGGCCGCTCTATTTGCCCAGCAAACCGGCGGCGGCAATGCCTGCAACACCGGCCCAAAATACGACTGCGAATACGCCTGCCCCTACACCTGCCTCAAAATAATTTCACCACGATATGTCGCATTTCTCTTATCAAAACGGCGTATTGTGCGCTGAAAAGCTGCCACTGACGGAAATCGCCAGGCAGCATGGCACCCCGACCTATGTGTATTCCAAAGCGGCGCTGCTGGAAAATTATGCGTCTTACGCCAATGCATGCCGCCTGCATGGCCGCGACAAAGAATCGGCGCTGATCTGCTATTCGGTCAAATCCAATTCCAATCTTGCAGTCTTGAATTTGCTCGCGAAACAAGGCTCCGGCTTTGATATTGTCTCTGCCGGAGAATTGCTGCGGGTACTGGCAGCGGGCGGCGATCCGAAAAAAGTCATTTTTTCCGGAGTCGGCAAAACCCGCGAGGAAATGCGGCTGGCCCTGTCGCACGATATCCTGTGCTTTAACGTCGAATCCGTGGCGGAATTGCATCGCCTGAATGAAGTTGCCGGAGAAGCCGGCAAACAAGCGCCGATTTCCTTGCGCGTCAATCCGAATGTCGACGCCAAAACCCATCCGTATATTTCCACCGGGTTAAAAGAAAACAAGTTTGGCGTCGCCTATGACGAAGCGCGGTCGATCTACCGCACTGCGGCAGCGCTGCCGCACATTGCCATTACCGGTATCGATTGCCATATCGGCTCGCAATTGCTCGACGATGCACCGCTATTGGAAGCACTCGACAAGTTGATCGAATTGATCGATATCTTGGCAGATGATGGTATTGCCATTCATCATCTGGATATCGGCGGCGGCATCGGCATTGCATACGATCAAGACCAGCCGGTCGCGGTCGGCGATTATCTGGACCGCCTGTTTGCCAGGATCGATGCCTGGCGTGCCAGTCGTTATCAGGGCCGGCCGATCACGGTACTGTTTGAGCCGGGTCGCTCGATTGTCGGCAATGCTGGAATATTATTAACCGAAGTGCAGTACCTGAAACACAGTCCCGCGAAGAATTTTGCGATTGTCGATGCAGCGATGAATGACTTGATGCGTCCGGCAATGTATGAAGCCTGGCATGGCGTCCAGGCAGTCGTGCAGCATGCAAGTGAGGCCAGGACCTACGATGTTGTCGGGCCAGTCTGCGAATCGGGCGACTGGCTGGCACGGGCGCGTACACTCGTGCTGGAACAGGGCGATTTGCTGGCAATCCTGTCTGCCGGCGCCTATGGCATGACAATGGCGTCCAATTACAATACGCGCGGCCGGGCAGCAGAAATTATCGTCGACGGCGAGCAGATGCATGTGGTTCGGCAGCGGGAACAGCCGGAACAGTTATTTGCACTGGAAAAACTGATCTCCTAAGCTACATTTTTACTTCGCGATTGCTGGGCAATCAATTCCACGGAGCGATTGGATTGCCCAGCAATCGCGACAGCATTATGCCTGCGATTCGGTCAGTGACTTGATGCAGCCGCAAGCTGACTTTTGCGGAACTTTGCTTGCTTGAGGTACCAGTAAATCCGGATTCCCAGCAAAGTCGCGACAATCACACCAAACAGAATCGGTTGTGCAAAATCCTGTTTGCCTGCCTTCATCCACCAGAAATGCAGAATAGCCAGTAGCGCGATCGGGTAAATCAGGCGATGCAGCCACTGCCAGCGTTTGCCGCCGAGGCGTTTGACCATGGCATTGGTGCTGGTCGCCGCCAACGGAATCAGCAAGATAAATGCGCTAAACCCGATGGTAATGAACGGGCGTTTGAGGACATCTTTCCACATTTCTTCAAGATCGAAAAAATGATCGAACCATAAAAAAGTAGTGAAATGTAAGCTGGCATAAAAAAAGCAAAACAAGCCAAGCATGCGCCGCAGCCGAATCAGCCATGGCCACTGGAGTAGTCGGCGCAGCGGCGTGACCGCCAGCGTCAGGCATAAAAAATACAGCGTCCAGTCTCCGGTATTACGGGTGATGAATTCAATCGGATTGGCACCTAGTCGATCGACGAACCCAAACCAGACCAGCCGCACGAGAGGCAGCAATGCGGCCAAAAACAAGCCCGCCTTGATGACATGCAGTTGCCCGGGTGTTGGATGAAATTTCGGCTTTGTCATGCGGAGCGTACTCAGAAATAATTTTTCAAATCCATCCCGGCATAAAGCGGCGCGACCTCGCTATAGCCATTGAACATCAGCGTCTTGCGTTTTTTGGTTAAAAAACCATCTTCACCGATGCGCCGCTCGCTTGCCTGCGACCAGCGCGGGTGATCGACGGCCGGATTGACGTTTGAATAGAAACCGTACTCCTGTGGTACCGACCGGTTCCAGGCCGTCCTCGGCTGGTCTTTGGTAAACCGGATCCTGACAATTGACTTGGCCGATTTGAAGCCGTACTTCCATGGCACCACCACCCGTACCGGCGCGCCATTCTGGTTCGGCAAGACTTCGCCATACATGCCAAGCGTCATGAGCGTCAGCGGATGATTGGCTTCATCGATCCGCAGCCCTTCGACGTACGGCCAGTCCAGCACGCCACTTCCGAGTCCCGGCATTTGCTGCCGATCCGCCAATGACGTGAATTCGATATATTTCGCATTCCCGTTTGGCTCGACTTTCTTGATCAATTCAGACAAGGAATAGCCGATCCATGGAATCACCATCGACCATCCCTCAACGCAGCGCAAGCGGTAAATCCGTTCTTCCAGCGGCGCCAGCTTGACCAGGCTATCAAGGTCGAGCGTGAGCGGCTTGGTGATTTCGCCTTCAATCGAAATGGTCCATGGACGGGTTTTCAGGGTGTGCGCATACTGTGCCGGATCAGCCTTGTCGGTGCCAAATTCGTAAAAATTATTATAGGTGGTGGCATCCTTGTAGGTGGTTGCCCGATCGACCACCACATAGGAGGAATTGGGTCTGGCCGTCAGTTTCCTGGCATTGGATGATTGCGCAAATGCGTCACGTGCCGCCATTTCCAGCAAGGCGCCACCGGCAACCGACCCGATCGCAAGCTGCTGGAGAAATTGGCGGCGCGACTCGAAGATGGCGCGGGGCGTGATTTCCGAAGGAAATGGCCGGTCGATGCCGTTGGGATTTCGCTTGATTAACATGACGGCTCCCTTAATGGATTCAATGGAAGTGTAGTCGATTTAACCTGCCTTAACCTTACAGGCATATTTACATCATCGTGGGCAATCGCAGGCAGTATCAATGCATCGTTGAAGTCAGGCACTGTTGCACAAGAAAGCGGGTGTCAGGCATGGCCAGATCGTGCATGCCGGATAAGTGTCAGATGCCAGCATGCGATCGCCCCTTAGTAACCGGGCGACGTCGCGCCAGCACGGCAATTGAATCAGGGGCAACCGTTATATTTCGTTCATTTCACAAGCTGAGACGTCGTTGTGACGTCGTTGTGAAAATAAAAAGGGTGGCTTACGCCACCCTTGTTGAAGCCAACTGTACGCTGCTTCGATTTATTTCAAACCAGCCACATAATCGGCTACCGCTTGAATTTCATCATCTGACAGACGTTTGGCAATGGTGGTCATTTGCGGGCTGTTCTGGCGTGCACCGGAACGGAAATTGGTCAACTGCGCCGCAGTGTATTCCTGATGTTGACCGCCAATGCGGGCGAACTGGGCAGGAATGCCGGCGCCGTTCGGGCTGTGGCAGGCCGCGCATGCCGGCACATTCTTTTCGGCGATGCCGCCACGATAAATCTTTTTACCAAGCTCAACCAATTCTTTATTCTTTGCCGCGCCGGGTTTTTGCTGCTGCAGGTTCAGATATGCGGCAACGTTTTTCATGTCGTCATCGGTCATTGCCTTGGCAATGGTGGTCATGACTGGATTATTACGCTGCGGGCCCTTGAAATCGGCCAGCTGCTTGACCACATAAGCTTCATGCTGACTTGCCAGCTTCGGGTTTTGCGCAATTGTCGAATTGCCGGCAGCACCATGACAGGCGACGCAGGCAGTGATACCGCGTGCGGCATCACCGCTGGCATACAAGACTTCACCGCGTGCCGGATCGGCCTTTTTCACCGATGCCGGTTTTGTATCGGCTGCCATCGCCAGCGACGAAATCGCCAGCAATCCAAGCGACAAGGATTTTACAAATGGTAGGAAAACACGTTTCATTCAAACACCCTGAGACTTAAATTTAAAATTCTGGTCGGTGACGGTTTTGCACAGCAATTTCATTGTTTTATGCGTCGGCGCATTTTGCAGTGCAACAGCCACAACCCCTTATTGTACAATAGCTTTCTGGCATTTTCGCCGTCTTAGCTGTATTTTCTGTCGACTCTATGTCCCTACTTTGGCAAGCCCGCTTCTTCACGACCGTGAACCATCTGCGCGATTTGCCCACAACGCAAGTCCCGGAAATCGCCTTCGCCGGCCGTTCCAATGCAGGCAAATCCACGGCCATCAATATATTGTGCAACCAGAAAAAGCTGGCGTTTGCGTCCAAAACACCGGGTCGCACCCAGCATATCAACTATTTTTCGATTGGCGGCGCCCAGGTCGGCCAGCACCGCAAAGACCTGACCAAGGTCGATGAAATCCGCGCCTTGCTGGTTGATTTGCCGGGCTATGGCTATGCCGAAGTGTCAGGCTCGGCCAAGCTGCATTGGCAGCAGCTGCTTGGCGACTATGTACAAAAACGCAACCAGCTGGCGGCGCTGGTATTGATTATCGATTCGCGCCGCCCGTTTACCGACCTGGATATCCAGATGCTGGAATGGTTCGCCCCTACCGGCAAACCGATCCACTGCATCCTGACCAAGGCAGACAAGCTCAATCGCAATGACCAGGCCAATGCATTGCGACTGGCACGAAGCGTTCTGGCAAGCTATGTCGATGAAACAGGACAGCCTTGCCCGTTTACTGCACAATTATTTTCTGCCTTGAAACGGCAGGGATTGGAAGAAGCAGATCAGCGGATCCGGGAATTACTGCACTTGACTGATGATGCTGCAGAAGGTGAACAGCACGCCAATAAACCGTCTGAAAACGAGTCTGCCGCAGATTTATCGAACGATGCGGCCAAACAGCCGCCTCAGGATGAATAGTAATAGGATAAAAAAAGCCCTGAAGAAAGGGGAGTATCTTCAGGGCGATAACGCCTAATCGCTTATGCACGATAGGCCCCGCTCAGGGAGGAGAAGCGGGGGGTGAGTTGATCACCCAGTATTAAGAGACTGATATTTGCCAAAAGTTTCATTGAATTTCAGGTTTATTTAAAAATTTCGGGAATTTTTTCCACTCTGCGCCGCCATGACAAACTTTCTGACGTCCTCTGCCTTTCCATCAATCCGCATGCGCCGCATGCGCAAGGATGCCTTTTCCCGCGCGATGATGCGCGAACATCTGATTACTCCGGCCGATCTGATTTATCCGGTATTTATTCTCGATGGCCAGAACCAGCGCCAGGCGGTCGCATCGATGCCGGGCGTGGAGCGCCTGTCGCTCGACCTGTTGCTGCCGGTGGCCGAGGAATGCGTTGCGCTCGGCATCCCGGTGATGGCGTTGTTCCCGGTGATCGACGTTAGCCTGAAAACTGCAGACGGGATAGAAGCGACCAACCCGGACGGCCTGGTGCCGCGGGTGGTGCGGGAACTCAAAGTCCGCTTTCCGGAGTTGGGCGTATTGACCGATGTCGCGCTCGACCCGTACACCAGCCATGGCCAGGATGGCTTGATCGACGATACCGGCTATGTTCTGAATGACGAAACCTGCGCGATGCTGACCAGGCAGACACTGGTTCAGGCCGACGCCGGCGTCGACATTGTTGCCCCTTCCGACATGATGGATGGCCGCATCGGCGCCATTCGCACCGCGCTGGAAGAACAGCGGCACATCCATACCCGTATCATGGCCTACTCCGCCAAGTACGCATCTGCGTTTTATGGCCCGTTCCGCGACGCAGTCGGTTCATCTGCCAATCTGGGCAAGGGCAACAAATCCACCTACCAGATGGATCCTGCCAACAGTGACGAGGCCTTGCGCGAAGTAGCGCTCGACCTGGCTGAAGGCGCCGACATGGTGATGGTCAAGCCGGGTATGCCTTATCTGGATATCGTACGTCGGGTCAAGGATGAGTTCAAGGTTCCGACCTTTGCCTATCAGGTCAGCGGCGAATACGCGATGATCAAGGCGGCGGCACAAAATGGTTGGCTCGACCATGACAAGACGATGCTGGAAGCCATGATGTCGTTCAAGCGGGCTGGCGCCGATGGCGTACTGACTTATTTTGCCCGCGACATTGCGCGCCTCCTGAAAACTGCCTGATATTGCATGGGCGCCTTGTTCGCCAATGACTGGCCAAGGCGTCACGCAACTGTTGAGCGCGCCCTGCCTGATCTTTTTATTTCGCAATCCATGGATATTTTTCTCATCAGCGAACAGCATGCCCGGCGCATCAGCGATGTAACGGAGCTTGCGGACATTGCGAACACGGCTGCGGGCAGCTTCCTGTGGCTCGATGCCAGTCATGAAGAGGTCGCGGCAGATATTCTTGCCTGGCGTGCCCAGGTTGAAAAAATCACGGCGATTGTGCTGCATGACTTGCATGTCAGCGATGCCATCAATCTGAAGCATCCATCGTACTTCGACTCGACACGCGATTACGAGATGGTGGTGTTTCGCAAACTGGCGCTGGCCAAGAGCGCCGATGCCGAGCATGAGCCGCAGCAGCCACCGGAAAGCGATCTGCGGCGAAAAATCCCGCCGGCACTGAGCAAACTGATTACCCAGCCGGTCACTTTCCTTATCACGGACCATGCGCTGATTACGGTGCACGCAAGCCAGACCCGCACCATCGAAGCCGCACGCAACCGCCTGCTCGACTACCGGCATAAAGCCGGCGGCACGCATGCCAGCCGATTGCCGGCATCGCCAAAGGAATTGATGCTGCGCTTGTTGAATGCGATGGTCGATCAATACCTGGAATTGCGCCAGCCGTTGACGACGCAGATCGACCGCTGGCAACGTGCGCTGCTGAGCCCCAGGCGTCCATTCAACGACTGGATCGCGCTGCTGGATGCGCGCATCGAATTGCGCAAGCTCGATCTTTTATGTGAAGAGCAGCATGATGCGCTGCAGGAGCTGAGGGACCATTTTGTCGATACCTGGCAGGGCAACGACAGCAATCGGACCAAGGATGTGCTGCTGGTGCGTATCAATGATGTGATGGAGCATATTACCCGTGTGCTCAATCACGCCCGGCGGCTAGAGGCATCGATCGAGTCGGCGGTGCAGATCCATTTCTCGGCAATGGCGCATCGCACCAGCGAAATCATGCGCACGCTGACGGTGCTGACCGCGCTCTTCATGCCGCTGACATTGATCACCGGCATTTTCGGGATGAATTTCGTGGAAATGCCTTTATTGAAAAACAAGACTGGCTTCTGGATCGCACTCGGCATCATGGGCGTCACCGTCATCGTTGCATTGCTCTTTTTCCGACGCAAGCGTTTCCTGGAAGACCAGAATGCGGAGAAGCCGGGCTAAACTGGCAGCCCATCGGGTTGCCTACCTTTGCGCTACTGCCCTTAACCGATCTGCGATGGTCCAGTTTTTTTGGCGGGGGGAATGCCCGGAAAACCGGGCACCATGCTGGATATCGATGACAGTGCGCAGTTGCTGATGTGAACGTTGAAGAGTCCGCGTCAAAGTCCGCTAACGCGTGTCAGCGATTGTGAAAACCGATCGGCATTCTGGTAACCGATTACCCGCCCACCCTGAATTTCACGACCCTGCTTGTCAAAGAAGATTATGCCCGGCGGACCAAATAATTTGAATCGCTTCAGCAAAGCCTTGTCATCGTCATTGTTGGCAGTGACATCAGCCTGCAGCAGCACCATTTCGGCAAATTGCGACTGGACCCGCGGATCGGTGAAAGTGAATTTCTCCATTTCCTTGCAGGACACGCACCAGTCGGCATAAAAATCGAGCATGACCGTCTTGCCTTTGGCCTGGGACACTGCCGCATCGAGTTCGGCGATGGATTTGACCCGGACAAACTCGGCATGCTTGGCCTGGCTGCCTGCAATCTGGGCAAATGGCGCCAGCGGGTCATTGGCACCGGTGGCCACGCCGACGATCTGGGTCATGCCCAATGCCGCCAGCAGCAAGCCGCAAGCCTTGGCCAGCCATCCGGCGTGCTTGGTCCACAGCAGATAGGCACCATATCCGCCAGCCAATCCGGCCCAACCCAGCATTTGCAGCCAGGTTGGCAAGATCGGGGAGACAATCCACAACGCCATTGCCAGCATCAGCACCCCGAAGAAGCGCTTGACCTGCTCCATCCAGGCGCCGGCACGGGGCAGCAAGGTCCCTGCGGAAATGCCAACCAGCAGCAATGGGATGCTCATGCCGACCGCCATCGCAAATAATGCGCTGCCGCCAATCACCACATCGCGCGTCTGGCTGATATAAATCAGCGCACCGGCCAATGGCGCTGCCACACAGGGGCCGACGATCAATGCGGATAGTGCGCCCATTGCAAACACACCGAGCAGCTTGCCTGCCGTTTGCTGTTCCGATACATGCAACAGCTTCATTTGGATTGCGGCTGGCATTTGCAGCTGGTAGACGCCGAACATGGCCAGTGACAGCGCCACCATCAGCACAGCGAATATCGCCAAAATGGCTGGGTGCTGCAGTGCTGCCGCCAATCCTTCGCCGATCAGGCCGGCGGCGACGCCGAGTGCCGTATAGACCAGCGCCATGCCGAGTGAATAGGTCAGTGACAGCACCATGCTGCGCTTGCGACTTGCCTGGGCGCCCTCACCGACGATGATGAACGACAGGATAGGCACCATCGGCAACACGCATGGCGTAAAAGCCAGGCCCAGGCCGAGCAATAAAAACAATGGCACGATCGCCAGCAGCTTGCCGCTTTGGAGTGAAGATTCAATTCTTCCCATTTCCGCATCCGGTGCCACAGTCGAGGCGGCGGTGGAAACCGCTGCAACGGTTTTTATTTGACCAATTGCCGGCGTCGATTCCGCACCCGACGTGCCGGCCAGTGCTTGTCGGGTAGCAGTCAGCGCGCCAGACAATCCGCTGCCATTCGGGTCCAATTGGGCGACCGATTCCATCGGCGCATAGCACAATCCGCGATCGGCGCATCCCTGGCTTGCCACGGTGAGCGTGAAGGCTTTGTCGGCCTGTACCGGCAAACGAATCACGACGGTCTTGCGATAGGACTCGACATCTTTCTGAAACGTGTCATCGAACTTGATTTTTCCCTGTGGCAGAACCGGCACGCCCAAACTGGCGCCGTCAGCCTTGAATCCCAGGCGCTCGCGATACAGATAATAGCCATCGGCGACCACGAATCGGACTTCTATTGTCGCAGCATCCACCATTGCAGCTGAAAATTTAAAAGCCTGCTCGGGGCGAAGATAATCTTCTTCAGCACGCGCACCGCTGCTGGCGCAAAGCAGCATTGCGGCAAAAAATGCCTGCAGGATAACGGCAAACATGGTGGCATTTTGCTTAAACATCAACATCTTTCCTGGTTTCCTGGGCTACCCAGGCGGCATAGGCAGGCCAGGCTGCGCTGACCGGAATCGCGATAATCTCTGGCACGTCATACGGATGCAGTGTCTTGATGGCTGCTTCCAATTCGTCGTAATGATTTGCGGTTGTTTTAATCAACACGGCGACTTCATCGGCCTGTTCAATCGCGCCTTGCCAGCGATAGACCGAATGTACGCCCGGCAGACAGCTGACGCAGGCAGCCAGCCGGGACTCCACCAGCCGGCGCCCCAGTTGCTGCGCACTGGGTGCGTCGGGCATATTCGTCATTACCAGCAGCACTTGTTCCATGATCAATTGGTTCTACATTTACTGTTTTTTTATTTCAACAGGCGACGGCGAGTCAGGATCACGGCAATATAGAAACCGCCCACGCAATAGGCGAGCAGAATGGCTATATTGGTCAACACCATGACCGGCCACTCGCCCAGAATCAGCGGGCGCACCAGGCGAACCGCGGCGCCAAGTGGCAGCAGCTGCGATACCTGCAGCAGCCATCCCGGCAATTGGGATACCGGATAGTATACGCCCGACAGGAAAATCATGGGCGTCAGTACCAGCGTGAAATAATAGGTGAAAAAATCATAACCCTTGGCGATTGCATTGATTACCAATCCGAGCGACGCAAACGTCATTCCAATCAAAAACAGCAGCGGCAGCACCAGCAGGGTATGAAAATTCAAGCCAATACCAAGGATGAACATTACCCCAAGGATTGCAATTCCGGAAAACAGTGACTTGGTGGCGGCCCACAGCATTTCTGCGAGCACCACGTCATCCAGCGCTAGCGGCGCGTTGAGTAGAGCTTCCCACGTCTTTTGCACGTGCATGCGCGAAAATGCCGAATACAATGCTTCGAAGGAGGAGGCCATCATGATCGACATGCAAATCGACCCCGACGCCAGGTAATGAATATAGGGAATGCCGTTGATATTGTTGAGCAGGCTACCCAACCCATAGCCGAATGCAATCAGCGTAATCAATGGGTCGGCGACATTGCCCAGCACGCTGGCGACCGCGAGCTTTTTCCAGACCAGGAAATTGCGGCGCCAGATCGGCAAGAACCGCATTGAAAATTCAGGAAGTTGGTAAGCTGCCGTATTCATATCAATCTCGCATCTCCCTGCCAGTCAGTTTCAGAAACAAATCTTCCAGATTGGCCGGCCGATGCAGATAGCGCACACCCGGCATGGATTGCAATCCATCCAATAAGGGTTGTGCATCGTTGGTATAGCAAAATACAGTTTCGCCACTGACCTCCAGCCGCGCCGACTTGCCGCGTCCTTCCTCTTCCCCCCATGCCAGCGCATTTTCGCCGTACACTTCGACCACCTCGGCTTCGATATGCTGCGCAATCAGTGCGCGTGGCGTACCTTCGGCAATCAGCTTGCCATGGTCAATCACTGCCAGTCGATTGCACAGGCGCTCGGCCTCATCCATGAAATGCGTGGTCAACAGAATCGTTTTACCCTCGGCCAGCAACACCTTCAGGCGATCCCATATCATGTGACGCGCCTGCGGGTCGAGCCCGGTGGTCGGTTCATCCATGAAAATCAGGTCGGGATCGTTGACCAGTGCACGAGCCAGCGTCAGGCGCCGCCTCATGCCGCCCGACAGCTCGTCAATGCGTGCATCTTTCTTGGCTGTCAGATTGGCAAATTCCAGCAATTTTGGTATGCGTGCCTTGATCAGGTCGTCATCCATGCCAAAGTACCGGCCAAATACCAGCAGATTTTCCGCCACCGTGAAATCCGGATCCAGATTATCACCTTGCGGCACCACGCCCACTTTGAGCCGTGCTGGTCTGGCATGCTGCGGCACAGCCTTGCCGACCAGGACTATTTCTCCCTCGTCTGGCGCAATCAGTCCCAGGCACAGGCGCAAGGTCGTGGTTTTGCCTGCCCCATTCGGACCCAGCAAACCGTAGCACTCCCCTCTTTTCAGAGAAAATGACAAGCCGTCGATCACAGCAGTCTTGCCCGCGCCGGCGCCATAGGACTTGCGCAAGTTGGTGACTGATAAAATTGCGGTTTCGGACATAGGGAAGGCAGCCTCTGACGAATCAGGCATTATCTTGCCATAGATGGGGGATGCGCGAAAAACAAAAGCCAGGCAATGCCTGGCTTTTGTTCGATTCCTACCGTTGACAGCAGCTTGATGATTACTCTGCGCTGATGTCTTCAACTGCTTCAGTGGTTTCCGGACGGTCGACCAGTTCGATAAATGCCATCGGCGCATTGTCGCCCTGACGGAAACCCATTTTCAGGATACGCAGGTAACCGCCATTACGAGTAGCATAACGCGGACCAAGTTCGGCAAACAGCTTGACAACCATTTCGCGGTCACGCAGACGATTAAATGCCAGACGCTTGTTGGCCAGCGAATCTGTTTTGCCGAGAGTCAGAATCGGCTCAATCACACGGCGCAATTCTTTTGCTTTTGGCAGGGTGGTTTTAATCGCTTCGTGGCGCAGCAGTGACACTGTCATATTGCGCAGCATCGCCAGGCGATGCGAGGAAGTGCGATTTAATTTACGAAGACCGTGACGATGACGCATGATATTTCCTTTCAGGTTTTAGTTTGGATCCAGCTCTTCTATCAACCATGCACAGTGCGGGTCGCGGGCCGGTAATTTTATTGATACAACTACTGCTCTACAGCAGAGCAGGCACTTTCATCCTGCTCCGGTGAAAATTACTTCTCCAGGCCGGCTGGTGGCCAGTTTTCCAGCTTCATGCCCAAGGTCAGACCGCGCGATGCCAGCACTTCCTTGATTTCATTCAGGGATTTGCGGCCCAGGTTTGGCGTCTTGAGCAATTCGTTTTCGCTACGCTGGATCAAGTCACCAATGTAGTAAATGTTTTCCGCTTTCAGGCAGTTGGCCGAACGTACGGTCAACTCGAGGTCATCGACCGGACGCAACAGGATCGGATCGACCGACGGAGCGCGCGACGGTGCTTCAGCGGCGGCTTCAGTGCCTTCCAGAGCTGCAAACACATTCAGCTGATCGACCAGCACACGGGCCGATTGACGAATCGCTTCTTCCGGCGAAATCACGCCATTGGTCTCGATATTGATGACCAGCTTGTCCAGATCGGTACGCTGTTCGACGCGGGCCGACTCGACCGCATACGATACGCGGCGCACGGGCGAAAACGAGGCATCCAGAATGATACGACCAATGGTCTTGTTAGCATCTTCCGACAGACGACGCACGTTGCCTGGCACATAGCCACGACCTTTTTCAACCTTGATCTGCATGTCAAGCTTGCCGCCGGCAGTCAGATGGGCGATGACGTGATCCGGATTGACCAGTTCGACATCATGTGGCAGATCGATATCGGAGGCCAGCACAGCGCCTTCGCCATCTTTTTTCAGCGTCAGCGTGACTTCGTCACGGTTATGCAGCTTGAACACGACGCCCTTCAGATTCAGGAGCAGGTCGACTACGTCTTCCTGAACACCATCGAGCGACGAATATTCGTGCACGACACCGGCAATCGTCACTTCAGTCGGTGCATAACCAACCATCGACGACAGCAGCACGCGGCGCAATGCATTGCCAAGCGTGTGGCCGTAGCCGCGCTCGAACGGCTCCATGACGACACGTGCATGACCGGCACCGAGTGCCTCGACTTCGATAATACGGGGTTTCAACAAGCTGTTTTGCATGAAATGTCCTTTTCAATACCCTCGGCTCGTTACACCGATAAGGCTGATGGCATTAAGTAAAATGCCCACTCTGATGAGTGGGCCGGAAAACGGAATTAACGGGAATACAATTCAACGATCAGGGATTCGTTGACGTCGTTGGCGATGTCGCTACGATCCGGAAGCGCCTTGAAGGTGCCTTCCATCTTCTTCGAATCAACCGCGACCCAGGCTGGCATGCCGATTTGTTCGGCCAGCGACAGCGCTTCAACAATGCGGGTCTGCTTCTTGGCTTTTTCACGCACGGCGACGACGTCGCCCGGCTTGACCTGATAGGAAGCGATATTGACAACGTTACCGTTGACGGTAAATGCCTTGTGGCTGACCAGCTGGCGCGCTTCTGCGCGAGTCGAACCGAAGCCCATACGGTAGGCGACGTTGTCTAGACGGGCTTCCAGCAATTTCAACAGGGTTTCACCGGTATTGCCCTTGCGGCGATCGGCTTCGGCAAAATAGCGACGGAACTGACGCTCGAGGATGCCGTACATGCGCTTGACCTTCTGCTTTTCACGCAGCTGGTTACCATAGTCGGAAGTACGGGTACCGGAGGTGCGGCCATGCTGACCTGGCTTGGAGTCCAGTTTGCACTTGGAATCCAGAGAGCGGCGAGCGCTCTTCAGGAACAGGTCGGTGCCTTCACGGCGGGAAAGCTTTGCTTTTGGTCCAATATAACGTGCCACGAGAATTTCCTTTCAATTGCGTTGCGGGACTGAGTTAAGCGAAGCGTTACTCTGTCCCCAACATTTTTCATGACGCCCCGAGCAGACCGATTGGTGTGTCAGGCGCTAGTTTGATTTACTTTCAATCAAACAGTGGGCTTAAGAACAAAACCCGCCAAGGTCGTTGGCGGGCAACTTACTGGTACATCTGAGATTCGACTGCCTGCAATGCACAACAGCGCAAGACGATGTCAAGCGCTGCGCTATCCATTACATTTTAGATACGGCGACGCTTCGGTGGACGGCAACCGTTGTGCGGCACTGGCGTGACATCCTGAATCTGGGTGATCTTGATACCCAGGTTGTTCAGTGCGCGTACAGCGGATTCGCGACCAGGACCTGGGCCCTTGATACGCACTTCCAGATTCTTCACGCCGCACTCGAGCGCCACCTTGCCAGCCGCCTCGGCAGCTACCTGGGCTGCAAACGGCGTCGACTTGCGTGAGCCCTTGAAGCCGGCACCGCCGGAAGTTGCCCACGACAGCGCGTTACCCTGGCGGTCCGTGATGGTAATGATGGTGTTGTTGAAGGATGCATGGATATGCGCAATGCCTTCAGCAACGTTCTTTTTAACTTTCTTACGCACACGTGCTGCTGCGGCGTTATTGGGGGCTTTTGCCATAATAATTTCCTTGAATCCAACGACAAATCAAGCTGCTGATCATTCCACTAAAGTGGATTATTTCTTCAACGATTGAGCGGCCTTGCGCGGACCCTTGCGAGTACGTGCGTTGGTACGGGTACGCTGACCACGCACTGGCAAACCCTTGCGATGACGCATGCCGCGATAGCAACCCAGGTCCATCAGGCGCTTGATATTCATCGACAATTCACGACGCAGGTCGCCTTCGACGATGAATTTACCAATCTCATCGCGCAGCTTTTCCAGCTCGTTATCATCGAGATCCTTGACCTTTTTATTGGTCGCAACGCCAGTCTTGGCGCAGATCTCTTGTGCCCGTGGGCGGCCGACACCATAAATCGCTGTCAAGCCAATTACGGTATGTTGGTGGTTGGGGATGTTTACCCCTGCAATACGTGCCATTCGTTATTCCTCGATCAATAACGTTAATTAACCTTGGCGCTGCTTATGACGCGGCTCGGTGCAAATCACACGAACTACGCCCTTGCGCTTGATGATCTTACAGTTGCGGCACAGCCGCTTAACTGATGCGAGCACTTTCATTTTCGCCCTCTTTCTTTCAATTATTGATACTCTTTGCGAGACATTCTCAAGTGCAGATCTGCTCTGCCATCAACCTGTCTTGCTACTTTGTTCTAAATACAATACGCGCGCGGCTCAAATCATAGGGCGTCAATTCTACAGTGACTTTGTCGCCTGGCAAAATCCGAATATAGTTCATTCGCATTTTTCCTGATATGTGACCGAGTACGACATGGCCATTTTCCAACTTCACTCTAAACGTTGCATTTGGGAGATTTTCCAGAACCTCGCCCTGCATCTGAATAACGTCGTCTTTCGCCATGCGCTTAGCTCATTATTTTGACCGCTTATCGCGAGGTAATTCCGCCTTTGAAATTTGCCTTGCGAAGCAGTGACTCATATTGCTGCGACATCACATAATTCTGAACCTGCGCCATGAAATCCATGGTAACCACCACAATAATCAGTAACGACGTACCACCAAAATAAAACGGTACTTGCCATCTTGCGATCATAAACTCCGGCAGCAAACAAACCAGCGTGATGTACACCGCGCCTACCAGAGTCAATCGCGTCAAAATCTTGTCAATGTAGCGCGCAGTCTGCTCACCTGGACGGATACCTGGGACAAACGCACCACTCTTTTTCAAATTATCCGCGGTCTCTTTGCTATTGAAGACCAGCGCGGTATAGAAAAAGCAAAAGAAGACAATGGCAATTGCGTACAACAATGCATGTATCGGCTCACCCGGGGCCAACGACGCCGCCAGATCCTTCAAGAAGCGCACCGCCGGGTTGGTCGTTTCACCCGATGTAAACCAGCTGGTGATCGTCGCCGGAAACAAGATGATCGATGAAGCAAAGATTGGTGGAATGACACCAGCCATATTCAGCTTCAACGGCAAATGACTGCTTTGGCCGCCATATATCTTGTTGCCGACTTGGCGCTTGGCATAATTCACCAAGATTTTCCGCTGTCCACGTTCAATGAACACCACCAGATAGGTTACCGCTGCTGCAACCACACAAATCAGAATCGCTGTCAGCGCATTCATCGAACCGGTCCGCACCAACTCGAACAAGCCACCAAGGGCACTTGGCAGGCCGGCTGCGATACCGGCGAAAATGATAATCGAAATACCATTACCCAAGCCGCGCTCAGTAATCTGCTCACCCAGCCACATCAGGAACATGGTGCCGGTTACCAGGGTAATCATGGCGGTCATGCGGAACGCCAAACCGGGATCGAGTACCAGACCTGGCTGGGACTCGAGCGCGACGGCAATACCGAGTGCCTGGAAAATCGCCAATCCGAGCGTACCGTACCGGGTGTACTGCGTAATCTTGCGGCGACCGGATTCGCCTTCTTTCTTGATTGCCTCTAATTGCGGCGAGACCACGGTCATCAATTGCATGATGATCGACGCCGAAATATACGGCATGATTCCGAGTGCAAAAATCGTGAACCGGGACAACGCACCACCGGAAAACATATTAAACATACCCAGGATACCGCCCTGGTTTTGCTTAAATAATTCCGCAAGCTGGGACGGATCAATACCCGGCACGGGAATATGCGCACCTACCCGATAGACCACCAGTGCCGCAAGCAAAAACCACAAGCGGCTCCAAGGGAATCCGCCTGCCGAACGCTTGGCAAGTTGAGCAGCAGTCGCCAATGTTTACTCCAAATCAGCCGTTATCTTAAGCAACCGAACCGCCGGCAGCTTCAATTGCCGCTTTCGCGCCCTTGGTTGCCGTCAAGCCTTTGAGCGTAATCTTCTTGCTGATCTCACCCGACAGAATGACACGCACAACACGCGCCAGGTCACCTACCAAGCCAGCTTGCTTCAAGGCGATGATGTCGATTTCAACGACCGGCAACTTATTCAAGTCGGCCAAGCGCACTTCAGCTTTGTACGGTGTTGCCAGCGACTTGAAACCACGCTTTGGCAAACGACGCTGCAGAGGCATCTGACCGCCCTCAAAACCGACCTTGTGGAAACCACCGGCACGGGACTTCTGACCTTTGTGCCCGCGACCCGATGTCTTGCCCAGGCCCGAACCGATACCGCGGCCGACGCGGCGCTTGTAATGCTTGGCGCCGTCGGCTGGTTGAATGCTATTCAATTCCATGATTTGCTCCGCTCACAAGCCCAAGGCTTACGAGACCACTTTCACGAGATACGAAACTTTATTGATCATGCCGCGCACGGATGGAGTGTCTTGCAGCTCCGAAACCGAGTTCACGCGGCGCAAGCCCAGGCCACGGACCGTAGCACGATGCGATTCGCGTGTGCCGATCAAGCCCTTGACCAATTGTACTTTGACTGTATTTGCCATATCGCTCACCTTAACCCAGAACTTCTTCAATGGACTTGCCGCGCTTGGCTGCAATTTCCGATGGAGTATTCATCTTGGCCAAGCCATCCAGCGTCGCCCGTACCATATTGTATGGATTGGTCGAACCGTTCGATTTGGCAACCACGTTGGTCACGCCCATCACTTCGAAGATTGCACGCATCGGGCCGCCAGCGATCACGCCGGTACCATCCTTTGCCGGCGCCATCAGCACCGACGATGCACCATGCTTGCCATAGACGGTATGCTGCAGGGTGCCATTCTTCAAGGTCACCTTGATCATCTTGCGACGCGCTTCTTCCATTGCCTTTTGTACGGCTACCGGCACTTCCTTCGACTTGCCCTTACCCATACCGATGCGGCCATCGCCATCACCGACTACGACCAGTGCAGCGAAACCCATGATACGACCACCCTTCACCACCTTGGTGACACGGTTGACCGCGATCATTTTTTCGCGCATGCCATCATCTGGCTTTTCGCTTTGCATCTTAGATTGCATCTTTGCCATGACGATTCTTCCTTAGAACTTCAGACCAGCTTCACGGGCAGCTTCAGCAACTGCCTTGATGCGGCCGTGATAACGGAAACCCGAGCGGTCAAACGCGACCTCAGCGATACCAGCCTTCAAGGCTTTTTCCGCCACCCGCTTGCCAACCAACGCAGCGGCGGCAGCATTGCCGCCCGATTTGCCATCCAATTGCTGGCGCACTTCCAACTCCAGCGTCGAAGCTGAAGCCAGCACCTTGGCATCCGGGCCAATAATGCTTGCATAAATATGCGAGTTGGTACGGTGCACTGCCAGGCGTGTTGCCTTTAACTCTGCGATCTTGGCACGAGTTGGGCGTGCACGGCGCAGACGCGATTGTTTCTTATCCATCGTCAACCCCTATTACTTCTTCTTGGTTTCTTTGAGGATTACCACTTCGTTCGCATAGCGAACACCCTTGCCCTTGTAAGGCTCAGGACTGCGGTAAGCACGAACTTCGGCGGCAACCTGGCCAACTTGCTGACGGCTAATCCCTTTGATCAGGATTTCAGTCTGGGTTGGGGTTTCGCATTTGACGCCTTGCGGCATCTGATGCACCACCGGATGCGAAAAACCGAGAGACAGGTTTAATTTATCGCCCTGCGCCTGAGCACGATAACCCACGCCCACCAGGTTCAATTTCTTCTCGAAACCTTTGGTTACGCCATTGACCATATTATTGACCAATGCGCGCAAGGTGCCCGACATCGCATTGGCTTCACGGCTGTCATTGGCAGCCTCAAAAGTCAACGTACCGTTGTCGTTCTTGATATTCACGACGCCAGTCAGCGCCTGGGAAAGCGTGCCCAACGGGCCTTTTACTGTGATTTGCTCTGCACTGATGGTCGCCTGAGCGTCCTTCGGCAAAGCAATCGGCATTTTAGCTACACGAGACATATTGCACTCCTTAGGCCACGTAGCAAATAACTTCGCCACCGACACCGGTCGCGCGCGCTTTGCGGTCAGTCATGACGCCTTTTGGGGTCGATACGATCGCCACACCCAGACCATTCATGACACTTGGAATATCGTCCTTGCCCTTGTAGATACGCAAGCCCGGACGGGATACGCGCTCCAAGCGCTCAATGACAGGGCGGCCGGCATAATATTTCAAGCCGATCTTCAGCTCAGCCTTGCCTGCAGCTTCAGCCACTGCAAAATCCTCGATATAACCCTCGTCCTTCAAGACGTTGGCAATCGCAATTTTGACCTTGGACGACGGCATTGCAACCGTGGTTTTCTGCACTACTTGCGCATTGCGGATACGGGTCAGCATATCGGCGATAGGATCGCTCATACTCATTGCTTATTCTCCTATTACCAGCTGGCTTTAGTCATACCCGGGATCTCGCCACGCATGGCGGTTTCACGGAGTTTTGTACGGCCCAAACCAAACATACGGTAGGTGCCACGTGGACGACCGGTGATCGAACAACGATTGCGCTGCCGAGTCGGAGCAGAATTACGCGGCAACGCCTGCAACTTCAGGCGCGCTTCGTAACGCTCTTCTTCCGACTTGGATTGATCATCGATGATTGCCTTCAACTCGGCCCGCTTGCCGGCAAATTTCTTTACCAGGTCGGCGCGCTTTTGTTCACGGTTAATCAGTGCCAGTTTTGCCATGGCAACCTCAGTTTCTGAACGGAAATTTAAATGCGGCGAGAAGCGCTTTTGCTTCGTCGTCGGTCTTTGCAGTCGTCGTGATGCTGATGTTCATGCCACGCAACGCGTCAATCTTGTCGTACTCGATCTCGGGGAAAATGATCTGCTCTTTCACACCGATGTTGTAGTTGCCACGACCGTCAAATGCACGACCTGACACACCACGGAAGTCACGAACACGCGGCAACGCCACTGTGATCAGACGATCCAGGAATTCATACATTTGTGCGCCACGCAACGTGACCATACAACCAATCGGATAGCCTTCGCGAATTTTAAAACCCGCGATTGCCTTGCGCGCCTTGGTGATAACAGGCTTTTGTCCGGCGATCTTGGTCAGGTCACCAACAGCGTGCTCGATGATCTTTTTGTCTGCAACAGCTTCTGACAAGCCCATGTTCAGGGTGATCTTGGTCAGACGCGGCACCTCCATGACCGACTTGTAACCAAATTTCTTAGTCAGGTCAGCGGAGACTTTATCTTTATAGAATGCTTGGAGACGTGCCATGATTCCTTATACCTTCACGACTTCACCGCTGGACTTGTAGACGCGGACTTTTTTGCCGTCGACGTCTTTGAAGCCCACACGATCTGCCTTGCCAGATGCCACATTGAACAATGCGACATTGGACACATGAATTGGCATCAGCTTATCAACGATGCCGCCACTACTACCAGTCATCGGGTTCGGCTTGGTCGCTTTTTTGGCGACATTCACACCTTCCACCACGACATAATTGGCATCGACACGCTGCGCGACAACACCGCGCTTGCCTTTGTCTTTACCAGCCAGGACGATTACCTCGTCGTTTTTACGAATTTTATCCATGACGACTCCTTACAGAACTTCAGGCGCAAGGGAGACGATTTTCATGAAGCGCTCTGTACGCAACTCACGCGTGACCGGCCCGAAAATACGGGTGCCGATCGGCTCGAGCTTGGCGTTCAACAAAACCGCAGCATTGCCATCGAACTTCACCAGCGAACCATCTTGGCGGCGCACGCCCTTGGCAGTACGCACCACGACAGCATTGTAAATCTCGCCTTTTTTGACGCGACCACGTGGCGCAGCAGATTTGACCGTTACCTTGATAACGTCGCCAATGCTGGCGTAACGGCGCTTGGAACCACCCAGCACCTTGATGCACATGACTTCACGCGCACCGGTATTGTCGGCTACTTCGAGCCGGCTTTCAGTTTGAATCATGATATTTTCTTTCCCAACTTAACCCGCACAATCCGCACAATGCGGCGCAGCGGTCAGTCTTGGTCCCGCCAGGAACCCCGTTACCAGGGCCACCGATTGGGTCGACGACTTCCAAAACTCTTGCTAAGACTATATTTACAAACTGCAGAGCTTCTTTAATGCCGCTCTTGCAAATGACTTTACAAGAGCGAAGCCCAGCATTATGGCATTAATACACCGAGCCTGCAAGCATTAATATCAAACAATTTGCGCGACTTGCACCACGCGTGTCACGGTCCAGGCCTTGGTCTTCGAAATCGGACGGCCTTCCTGGATTTCCACGGTGTCGCCAGCCTTGGCTTGGTTGTTCTCGTCATGCGCATGATACTTGTTCGAACGCATGATGATTTTGCCATACAGCGGATGCTTGACGCGGCGCTCGATCAGCACGGTTACCGTCTTGTCCATCTTGTCGGAAACTACCTTGCCAATCAATGTGCGCTTGAGCGCTTGTTTCACTTGATCGTTCATTATTTGGCGTCCTTCTGATTCATGACAGTTTTAACGCGTGCGATGTCGCGGCGCACTTTCTTAAGCTGCGATGTATTGGACAACTGCTGCGTAGCAACTTGCATACGCAAACCAAATTGTGCCTTCAACAATTCATTCAGCTCTTTGCCCAGTGCTACCTGGTCTTTGCCGCGGAGTTCAGATGCTTTCATGGTCCACTCCAATTATTGGCCGACTTGACGAACGACGAACGTCGTCAACAACGGCAGTTTCGCCGCGGCCAAGCGGAATGCTTCGCGCGCCAGCACCTCATCGACGCCATCCATTTCATACAGTACTTTGCCAGGCTGGATTTCAGCGACATAGTACTCAGGATTACCTTTACCGTTACCCATCCGGACTTCGGCCGGCTTTTGTGAAATCGGCTTGTCCGGGAAAATGCGAATCCAGATCCGGCCGCCACGCTTGATGTGACGGGTCATGGCACGGCGCGCTGCTTCGATCTGGCGGGCTGTGATACGACCGCGACCGATTGCCTTTAAGCCAAACTCGCCAAACGATACGGCGGTGCCGCGATCGTGAGAGATGCCCTTGTTGCGGCCTTTTTGCTCTTTACGATATTTTCTACGTGCTGGTTGCAGCATGCTTATTCTCCTGCTTTCTCAGCCGGGGCAACGCCATCCGGCTTCTTGGCACGAACCCGCTTGGCGGCAGCCGGTGCTGTTGCACCAGGCGCAGCTGCTGCGACTTGACCTTCCGGACGAGCGGTACGCGGACGGCCGGTTGGCTTGCCGTCGTCACGACGAGGTGCGCGACGCTTCTTGTCATCTTCCACCGGAGTTTCAATGGTTGGCGCCTCGCCACTGGCAAGACGGTCACCCTTGTAGACCCAGACCTTGATGCCGATAATGCCGTAGGTTGTCTCGGCTTCACCGAAACCATAATCGATGTCAGCACGCAGAGTGTGCAGTGGAACGCGACCCTCGCGATACCACTCGGTACGGGCGATCTCGATGCCATTCAAACGACCCGACGACATGATCTTGATCCCTTGCGCACCCAGGCGCATCGCATTTTGCATCGCGCGCTTCATTGCACGACGGAACATGATGCGCTTTTCCAATTGCTGGGCAATCGAATCGGCAATCAATTGGGCATCGGTTTCAGGCTTGCGAATTTCTTCGATATTCACATGCACCGGCACGCCCATCATTTTGGCCAGCGCGGACTTCAATACCTCGATGTCCTCGCCCTTTTTGCCAATCACCACACCTGGACGCGAGCTGTAAATCGTGATGCGCGCATTTTTGGCTGGACGCTCGATAACGACACGACCGACGGAGGCGTTCTTCAGTTTCTTCTTCAGGTATTCACGCACCTTCAGATCTTCGTTGAGCATGGAGGCAAAATTGCTATTGCCTGCATACCAGCGCGAACCCCAGTTACGTGTCACCGAAAGGCGGAAACCGGTTGGATGAATCTTCTGTCCCATCGTGACCCCTTAGTTACCGACAGTCACGAAAATGTGACAGGATTGTTTAGAAATGCGATTGCCCTGGCCTTTGGCACGCGCGGTGAAACGCTTCAGGACGCCGCCTTGCTCAACATAGATCGTCTTGACCTTCAGCTCGTCGATATCAGCACCATCGTTATGCTCGGCATTCGCGATCGCGGATTCGAGCACCTTCTTGATGATTGCCGCACCTTTTTTCGGGCTGAATGCCAGAATATTCAATGCCTGATCGACTTTTTTGCCACGAATGAGATCAGCAACCAGTCGGCCTTTTTGTTCCGACAGGCGTACGCCGCGGAGAATAGCTTTAGTTTCCATCATCGGACCTTATTTCTTAGCCTTCTTATCAGCAGCATGACCCTTGAACGTACGGGTCAGCGCGAATTCGCCGAGCTTGTGACCAACCATGTTTTCGGAAACATACACTGGCACATGCTGCTTGCCGTTATGCACCGCAATGGTCAGACCGATGAAGTCCGGCATGATCGTCGAACGACGCGACCAAGTTTTAATGGGCTTCTTGTCCTTGATCGCTTGCGCAGTTTCAACTTTTTTGACCAGGTGGGCGTCACAAAACGGCCCTTTTTTCAATGAACGTGTCATGTGTTACCCCTTATTTCTTACCGCGGCGCGAGACGATCATGGAAGTCGTGCGCTTGTTGCGACGCGTCTTCTTACCCTTGGTCTGCTGGCCCCATGGCGATACTGGATGACGACCGGCAGAAGTACGCCCTTCACCACCACCGTGCGGGTGATCGATCGGATTCATGACCACACCACGCACCGTCGGACGAATACCGCGCCAACGGGTTGCACCAGCTTTACCGATCTTGCGCAGGTTGTGTTCGCCGTTACCGACTTCACCGACCGTTGCACGGCACTCGATATGCACGCGACGCACCTCACCCGAGCGCAGACGCACCTGAGCATACGTACCTTCACGCGCCATCAATACCACGCCAGCACCGGCGGTACGGGCCATTTGCGCACCCTTGCCTGGCAGCATTTCGACGCAATGCATCGTGGTGCCGACAGGGATATTGCGAATTGGCAAGCAGTTACCGGACTTGATCGGGGCTTCTGAACCATTCATCAACTGGTCACCAACCGCCACACCCTTCGGCGCAATAATATACTTGCGCTCGCCATCGGCGTAGCACAGCAGCGCAATGTTCGCGGTGCGGTTAGGATCGTATTCGATACGCTCAACCTTGGCGACGATGCCATCCTTGTTGCGACGGAAATCGACCAGGCGATAATGCTGCTTGTGTCCACCACCGATATGACGGGTGGTGATGCGACCGTTATTGTTACGGCCTGCCGACTTCGATTTTTTCTCGATCAGACTGTCAAGCGGGCGGCCTTTGTACAGATCGGGATTAACGACCTTGACCATGCCACGCCGACCAGGCGACGTTGGTTTTACTTTAACGAGTGCCATTATTTAGCCTCCTCGCTGAAATTGATTTCCTGACCAGGCTTCAGGCACACAAACGCACGCTTGGTGTGATTGCGACGACCCATGAAGCGACCGGAGCGCTTTTGCTTACCCTGACGATTTGCCACCTGCACCGAGTCCACTTGAACCTTGAACATCAGCTCGACAGCCGCCTTGATTTCCAGCTTGGTTGCATCTGGCGCGACGAGAAATACGACTTGCTCGTTTTTCTCAGCAACAAACGTCGCCTTTTCGGAAACGATTGGCGCCAGCAACACTTTCATCAAGCGCTCTTCGCTATGTTTGACTAATGCGTTCATGCCAGCATCTCCTCAATCTTGGCCAACGCCTGCTTGGTGATCAAGACTTTCTTGTAAAACACCAGGGATACAGGATCAGCGTGGCGTGGCTCGACAATCAGCACGTTCGGCAGATTACGCGATGCCAGCAACAGGTTTTCATCGATGCTATCGGTGATTACCAGAACGGAATCCAAACCCATATCCTTCAGTTTTTGCGCCAGCAATTTGGTCTTGGGCGCATCAACCGACAGATTTTCAACCACAGACAAGCGACCTTCGCGTGCCAACTGGGACAGAATCGAGCAGACACCTGCGCGATACATCTTCTTGTTGACCTTGTGCGAAAAATTCTCATCCGGGGAGTTCGGGAAGGTACGGCCACCACCGCGCCACAAAGGCGAGGAAGACATACCGGCACGAGCACGACCGGTGCCCTTTTGACGCCACGGCTTCTTGGTGGTGTGACTGACTTCTTCACGATCTTTTTGCTTACGGTTGCCGCTGCGTGCATTGGCCTGGTAAGCAACCACTACCTGGTGAATCAGCGCTTCGTTATAATCGCGACCGAAAATGGTATCCGGTGCAGCGACGTTCGATGCAGCTTGACCCTGGTCATTTAGGAGCTTGAGTTCCATCGATTAAGCCCCCTTCTTTGCTTTGACTTTGATGGCAGGCAGAACAATGACTTGGCCGTTCTTCGCACCAGGCACTGCACCCTTAATCATCAACAACTGACGCTCGGCATCCACACGCGCAATCTCCAGATTTTGCGTGGTGCAGGTGACGTCACCCATGTGTCCGGTCATGCGCTTACCCGGGAAAACACGACCCGGATCCTGCGCCATACCGATCGAACCCGGCACATTATGCGAACGGGAATTACCATGGGATGCACGACCAGAACTGAAGTTGTGACGCTTGATCGTACCGGCATAACCCTTACCGATGGATACACCCTGCACGTCGACTTTTTGACCCGCCTCGAACAGACTGACAGCGACAACATCGCCCGCCTTCATATCCGAAGCCTTGGTTACGTCAATCAGGAATTCTTTGAGGACGGTACCAGCCTCAACACCAGCTTTGGCGTGATGACCGGCGGCGGCTTTATTCACGCGAGAAGCGCGACGTGTGCCGAATGCAACCTGAACAGCGGAATAACCGTCTGCATCAGGCGTTTTGATTTGGGTGACACGGTTGTTTGATACGTCCACAACGGTAACAGGAATCGAATCCCCATCTTCCGTAAAGATGCGCATCATACCAACCTTGCGACCAACAAGGCCTAGGCTCATTGTTTTCTCCATTCCCGCCTACGATTGGGCGGGGCTGATGTTTGTACTACTAAATAATATGCAGGCTCGCAAAGGACGAACCTGCACCAAAGCCGAATATTTTAACCCGCAAATCCCTTTTCCACAATACTAAAAGTGGAAAAATTATGGTATGGGGCAAAAATTACTAATTACTGCAATTTGATTTCGACATCCACGCCAGCTGGCAAATCCAGCTTCATCAATGCATCGACCGTCTTGTCGGTCGGATCAACGATGTCCATCAGGCGCTGATGGGTGCGGATTTCGAATTGATCACGGGATGTCTTGTTGACGTGCGGGGAACGCAACACGTCAAAACGCTGAATACGGGTAGGCAGTGGCACCGGGCCCTTGACGACGGCGCCAGTACGCTTGGCAGTGTCAACGATCTCCAGTGCAGACTGATCGATCAAACGATAATCAAATGCCTTCAGACGAATACGAATTTTTTGATTTGGACCCGACATATTGTTTCCTTTAAAGAGCGAGCTGGATGCAAGTAGTCACACGCAGCAATATTAATTTTTATATTCAGCGAGGACAGAGTAGCTCGTCGCACAGCGGCGCCTCGCACACTCTGTCCCACAATGCATCACTGTTACTCGATGATTTTGGCAACGACACCGGCGCCGACGGTACGACCGCCTTCGCGAATCGCGAAGCGCAAGCCTTCTTCCATCGCGATCGGATTGATCAGCATCACCGTGATCGATACGTT
>JAKFBY010000025.1:0-3370 GCA_036677325.1 Paucimonas sp. | reverse complement strand
CCATGTCGAACGCTTGCAGTCTATTGGACACTGCCGTTTACTTCATATGACAGCAGAAGAAATTTGCAGCCCGTCAAAACGACGTGATGCGCCGGCAGACAATTGTAGCGAAGCAATGCTTTACTCGGGCGCCAAATCAGTCACGCTGCGAACCGGAGCGCCGACCTTCAATTGCTGCTACAACAGCTTGGCCAGTTGCGCAGCCAGTGCCGGAACCGTCAGGCGACAAAGGAATGCAAGGTCTTGCAGAGGCAGGCAATTGCCAGCGACAGTAAGCCAAGCAATCCGGGAAATCATCAAGAGGCGGCTGTTATTAAGAGCCCGTCTCGATGGCGAGCTGCCCGGCCCCGCCGCTTGCAACCGGTCTGCACATAGTGAGCGAACAAGGAGGCAGGCAGGCATTGGCGAGCCATCAATCAGCCCGTCAAGCGAATAAAAGCGAGAGCCGAAAATGACTCGGGCGGTAATCTGTTCTGCAACAGATTACCGCCCGAGATTTTTGCAGCGGCCGAATCAGGCCGCTATGCGATCAGGTCAACTCAGCCTGTGCGCTTGCGTCCGAAAAACGCGATGAACTCGCCGACCACACCTCGTCGGAAGGCCAGCACGCACACGATGAAGATGAAACCGATCACGATATTGACCGACTCGCCGATCGAGTTGAACCATTCAACTGTGGTCACGCGAGCCAGGAACGAACCGATATCGCCGAGCTTGGATTCCAGAATAATAATAATGAATGCGCCAACAATCGGGCCGGCGATCGTACCCAGGCCACCAACCAGCGTCATCAGAACGATCAAGCCCGACAAGCCCCAATAAACGTCGGACAGGGTTTCAAAACCGAGCACCAGGGTCTTGGTCGAACCGGCCAATCCTGCCAGGCCGGCCGAAATGACAAACGCCAGCAGCTTGAACTTATCGATGTCGTATCCGAGTGAAACAGCGCGCGGTTCATTTTCCTTGATGGCCTTCAGGACCTGGCCAAACGGGGAGTGCACGGTACGCACGATCAACGCAATACCGGCAACAAAGATCGCCAACACGATGAAATACAAGGTCAGATCGTTGCCCAGATCGAGCACGCCGAGCAGTTTGCCGCGCGGGACGCCCTGCAGGCCATCTTCGCCGCCGGTAAATGGAAACTGCAGGCACAGGAAGTACAGCAGCTGGGCCATGGCCAGGGTAATCATCGTGAAGTAAATGCCCTGCCGACGAATCGCCAGACCACCGACGACCAGACCGATCAGGGCGCCGGTCAAGGTACCGATCAGCAGCCCGAGCTCGACTGGCACGCCCCATACTTTCAATGCATGCCCCGCCACATATCCTGCCGTGCCAAAGAATGCGGCATGGCCGAACGACAGCAAGCCTACATAGCCAAACAACAGATTAAATGCGCTGGCGAATAATGCAAAGCACAGCATTTTCATCAAAAATACTGGATAAAAATAGAAGGGCGCTGCAATTAGCGCGACCAACGCTATACCGTAACCGATTTTTTTGTTCATAAATTCCACCATGTGCAGCCGAGTTCGGCCAACCAAATCTTAATGACGCGACAAATACCGTGTCTTACTTTTCTTTACCGAACAAGCCAGCAGGACGGACCAGCAGGACGATAATCATGATGATGAACACCACGGTTGCCGACAATTCCGGGTAAAACACCCGCGTCAAGCCTTCGATCACGCCCAAGCCCAGCCCGGTAATGATCGAACCGAGAATCGAACCCATGCCGCCGATCACCACCACCGCAAACACGACGATGATCAGGTTGGAACCCATCAGCGGCGAGATTTGAATGATCGGTGCCGCCAATACGCCGGCAAACGCAGCCAGTGCAACGCCAAAACCGTAGGTGAGCGTGACCATCAAAGGCACGTTAATGCCGAACGCTTCGACCAGCTTCGGATTTTCGGTACCGGCACGCAGGTATGCGCCCAGTTTGGTTTTTTCAATCACATACCAGGTGAACAGGCAGACTGCCAGCGACGCGGCAACCACCCAGGCACGATAATTCGGCAGGATCATGAAGCCCAGATCGGTCGCGCCAGCCAGTTGCGAGGGCACCGAATAAGGCTGACCGGAAACGCCGTAAATCGAGCGGAACACACCCTCGAGAATCAGGGTAATGCCGAAAGTGAGCAACAGACCATAGATATGGTCCACCTTGTAGAGCCAGCGCAGCAAGGCTTTTTCGACAATGATGCCGAATATGCCGACAATGATCGGCGCGGCGATCAGCATCACCCAATAATTAATTTCAAAATACGACATGCCCATCCATGCCAGGAACGCGCCCAGCATGTAAAGCGCACCGTGGGAAAAGTTAATCACATTGAGCAAGCCGAAAATCACGGCCAGGCCCAACGATAACATTGCATAAAACGATCCATTGACCAGGCCTAACAGCAGCTGGCTCATCATCGCTTGCAGGGGAATGCCGAATATTTCCATGGCAGATCACAGAAGAAAAATCACCCGAACGGGTGGTGAAACTTGAAAAGCGGCGCGCCGGTCAGGGCGCGCCGCACACTAAGAACTACGAATTACTTACTTCCAAAGAGCGCACTTGGATTCAGCTTTGCTCATGTACGCCTGGTCACCCGGGATGGTTTGCACCACCTTGTAGTAATCCCATGGGTACTTCGACTCGGCCGGTGTCTTCACCTGCATCAGGTACATGTCATGCACCATGCGGCCATCCGGACGGATCACGCCATTCTTGGCAAACATGTCGTTGATCTTGGTCGCCTTCATCTGCGCCATCACCTTGTCGCCATCATCGCTACCGACTGCCTTGACCGCATTCAGGTAATGCAGTGCTGCCGAGTAATCGGCTGCATGCAGCATGGTCGGCTCTTTCTTGGCCTTGGCAAAGAAACGCTTGCTCCAGGCACGGGTCTGGTCATTCAGGTCCCAGTACCAGCCATCGGTCAGGTACATGCCTTGTGTCAGGTTCAGACCCAGCGAATGGATGTCGGTGATGAAAATCAGCAAGCCCGCCAGCTTCATCGTCTTGGTGATGCCAAACTCGTTGGCTGCCTTGATGGTGTTGATGGTGTCGCCGCCGGCATTGGCCATGCCCAGGATCTGTGCCTTGGAAGACTGTGCCTGCAACAGGAACGACGAGAAGTCAGATGCATTCAACGGGTGCTTGACCTGGCCGACGATCTTGCCGCCATTGGCCTTGACCACGTCAGCGGTGTCTTTTTCCAGAGCTGCGCCAAATGCATAGTCGGCGGTCAGGAAGAACCAGTCCTTGCCGCCCTGCTTGACGATCGCGCCGCCGGTGCCGCGTGCCAGTGCCACGGTGTCATAGGCATAGTGCACGGTGTACGGGGTGCATTGCTCGTTGGTCAGGGCA
>JAKFBY010000024.1:0-1611 GCA_036677325.1 Paucimonas sp. | reverse complement strand
AGGCGCTGATGATTGCTGATGCCATGAGTGTTCCCGCAGCAGACATACCGAAAGCCAAATACACCGAAATGATGGCTCGCCAGAATGGCGCAGGCGATGGCAGAAATCTCGACAATACCGTGGTGGGCGCTGCCCAGTTGATTGCTGCTGGCGACCCCACAATGTTCCTGCTGAGCGGCCTCACACCCCGCAGCATCTCGGCAAACATCCAGTTTGTGGCCTGGGTTCCAGAAGACGTTGCTGCCACTGCGGATGAGGCAGTCAACATCAGCTCAAAGGCATTTATTGAAGCTGGTGCCAACGTGCACGCACGAAGCGAGGAAGAACGCCAGAAGCTACTTGGGAACAAGGTGCGCTACATACTTGGCCAGCCCTATGGAGAAGGCAGCCCAGTGCATGCTTACGTGCAATTATTCGACTTGGTAGCGGATCACACCCCAAACCGGGTCGATGCACCGCCCTTCATGAAAACCAAGCGCAAGGTATATGGACCGATCTTCATCGGTGCCTGGGGTGGGCATGCCAAGGCAGAGGATGTGCAAATGACACTGAAAATGTCCGAGCAACTTCCTGCGTGGTTTTATATCTACAGCCCTGGCCTGGCAGGTGTAGCTCCGCGGTCGATCATGAACCAAGGTAAGCAATATCTGTTTATCGAGCCATAAACGCTCGCCGAACAATTTACCACTGGCTTGCACTCGCAGCGGTGGCCTCTCGCCACCGCTCAGGCCTTATTTCTATAAGGCCAGATAGACAATATGCAGAGCGCCTCGGAAGTGCGCCAGAAACTGGGCTTGCACTTTTTGAAAGCAAAGGAAACTGGACTCCGTAACCCAGACGGAGCCAGTCAATGAAATATCAAAATTCACGTCCCCTCGACGCCATCCAACCAGCACGTCTCGATGCTTGGGCAGATATTTACGTCAAAGCACACATCGCGGAACTGCTCGCTATTTCGTTCTCTAAATTCCTGACGGCCCCAACGCACCACTTGGCTCAGGCCGGACAGGAAACTGCACTCACTGCTATTGCCAATGGCTATCGCCTGTTGCCGCTGACCGAAAACTGACCCAATAGAGGCTGTTCTGCCGATCGAAAAATGACCCAGGTGTTCAACTGCTTCTGCTCAATTTTTGAGCAGGAGAACACAGGGTGATCACTATGGAAATGATGGGCAAAATTCGCCGGATGTATTTCCGCGACAAGCTGTCGCTGCATGAGATATCCAAGCGCACTGGGTTGGCGCGCAACACGATCCGCAAGTGGATCAGGGCACCGGAGGCCAAGCAACCGGTGTACCAGCGCCGTGCGGTCTTCAACAAGCTGAGTGCTTTTCACGCCACGCTGGAGCAGGCGCTGAAGGCCGACTCGTTGCGCCCCAAGCAACAGCGGCGCAGTGCCAAGGCCCTGTTGGCGCAAATCAAAGCCGAGGGTTACGACGGTGGCTACAGTCAGCTCACAGCGTTTATCCGTGCCTGGTGCGGGGAGCAGGGCAAGTCGTTGCATGCCTTTGTGCCGCTGACCTTTGCCCTCGGCGAGGCGTTTCAGTTTGACTGGAGCGAGGAAGGCTTGCTGATCGGCGGCATTTACCGGCGCATGCAGGTGGCGCAC
>JAKFBY010000023.1:0-2188 GCA_036677325.1 Paucimonas sp. | reverse complement strand
GTTGTTCATCGTGTTCCCCTTGAGGTGGAGTTTTCCATAAAAGCAATTTCCAAACGGTAGGAAATTAGCCGGCGTACATACTACCCATAACTTTTAGTAAGTAAACGGAGACGAGGCAAGCACGGCTGCTTTTTTTCATATTGTCGAAGCCGGCCCCTGCAAGTTGCATGGCTTTGTATAAAAAATATACAGTTCTGCCTGTTGTGCCGGTGCTGCACCGCATGTCGCTATAAGTCGTCCTGCATGGTGGGCATGCGAATGCATGAGCGGCAGAGGGCGGTCAACGCCATCTGGCTAATGGAAAAACAATGGGGATAGCCATGCTAGGGAATGTGGGGTTGTTGGCCGGTTTGCTCTTGCTGATTGTCATGGCCCTGCGCGGCGTGAATATATTCATTGCGGCGTTGCTGTGCGCCATGTTGGTGGCGCTGAGCAATGGACTGCGAGTGCCTCAGGCGCTGCTCGAGTACTTTCCTTTCGGTCCGCTGGGCGCATTCACCTTTGCCGGCAAGTTCTTCGTGCTGTTCCTCTGCGGCGCGGTGTTCGGCAAGGTCATGGCCGCCAGCCAGGCTGCCAGCAGCATCGCCCAGGCCATCACGCGCGGCCTTGGCACCCGGCGCACCTTGTGGGTCACCATGCTGGTCTGTGCGGTACTGACCTATGGTGGTGTGGTGGTGTTCGTGGTGATTTTCACCATGTATCCGCTGGGGATCGGCCTGATGCGCCAAGCCAACCTGCCTAAGCGGTTGTTCTGCGCTGCCACTGCCTTGGGCGCAGGTACTTTCACCATGACCGCGATGCCGGGCACGCCGTCCATTCATAACGTGATCGCCGCTAGCGCCCTGGGTACCGACCTGTTCGCCGGAGCCTGGATCGGTGTGGCCGCCAGCGTGCTGATGGGCGGGTTGGGGATGGCCTATCTACAGCGCGAATGGCGTCTGGCTCGTGAAAGTGGCGAGGGCTTCGAGGCCAACGCGCAGGATTTGCGGATGGAACAGCTGGCCGGCGCGCCGGGCTCCGGGCCCGGGTGGGGGCTGGCTCTGGTGCCGATTCTGGTGGTACTGGGCATTATCATGCTGCCACGAGTGCTGCTGCTGAGTGGATTGAGCGTCCCGGGGACGGCGGTATTGGGGCAACTGATCGGTTTCAGCCAGCAGCAGCCGATCCTCTGGCCGAGCCTGGCGTTGGTGATCGCCACCGCCGTTGCGGTGCTGCTGTTTCCCGGTTTGCGCCGCAACACCGTCGCCGTGCTGGGGCAGGGCGCAGACGATGCGATCATGCCGCTGTTGAACACCGCAGCGGTGATCGGCTTCGGCGGGGTGGTGACCCAGACCGCCGGCTTTAGCCAGTTCGCCCAATGGGTACTGGCGGTCGATTTGCCGCCACTGTTGTCGATTTTTGTCTCGGTCAGCGTAGTGTCGGGGATCGTCGGTTCGTCTTCCGGCGGCTTGCAGATATTTATGCAGACCCTGGCGCCGAAGTACCTGGACATGGGGGTGGAGCCTGAAGTCCTGCACCGTATCGCCAATATTGCCGCAGGCGGGCTCGATTCGCTGCCGCATTGCGGCGCGGTGATTGCCATGCTGATGATCATGGGGCTGACCCACAAGCAAGCCTACAAGGACATTTTTGTAGTGACGGTGTTGGTCCCGGTAGTGGCGGTCCTGGGCTGTATCGCGCTCTTGAGCGCCTTCTAAGCCATTGATTCGCAGTGGCCTTACTCCCTCCCGGCCTGATAAGCTCGGCGCATCTCGAGGAGGGGACTGGCGTTGTCGATACAGCGATGAGCGCGTGTCAATCCCGATCGGACCCGGCCATGGCGGCAGCCCGCGGGCTATAGCCGCAAGCGACCGGCAGTGCGGGGGAAGCATTGGTCAATAGGCTCGGCGCGGCCGAGCAAGTCGGTAAACATTGTGCTTTGTTGCTTGGGCTGGCATGTTTTATCAGGGAATTTTGACTTGGATAACGCATGTCGAAACCTATCGCCGCCTTCGGGCGGCAATGGCGTGGCGCGGATGCCGCTTCGCCTGGGGAGAGCGATCAGGTGCAGGGGCAGATTCAGAACCTAGTAAGAGGAGTTGCGATGAGTGAGGTATTGTCCATCCACCATGACCTGACGAGCCATCAGTTCGAAACCACAGTGGAAGGGGACCGTGCTTACCTGGCCTACATGGATCTGGGTAAGCAG
>JAKFBY010000022.1:0-1910 GCA_036677325.1 Paucimonas sp. | reverse complement strand
CGAACTATCAATTGGCAAACAGTCGCAACGACTGATCCTGGGAGCAATACCTGGGCGGACTTGCCACGTCTCGAATTGCCCTGTCGACCGGATTCGACCGTGCCCGTGGATATTGCCAAGCGCTGGGCGCTGGATGAGTCCTGCGCGAACGCCTGCAAAAAATTACCAGTGATGTGCAAAAACCTCCTAACCGATCTGTTGGCGGGTAACTAGGGTTGAAGCAGGCGGAGCACAGCGCGACGCCTTTCCCGGTAAGCACACACGAGTGAGGTGGACGACATGACTTTTCAAGCAATCAAGACTTCGGTGTTGAAGTTCGTTAAGGACGAAGACGGTCTGACCATTGTGGAATATGCGGTAGCGGGAGGGTTGATTACGGTATTTGTTGTTGCTGCATTCATCACTCTTGGGGGCAACGTGAATACAAGGATCACTAGCCTGGGTTGTGCCGTCATGGGCCAAGCCTGTTAGTGCGATTATTTAAGGAGAGCTGCAGCGATGTCCATGGAGCAGATGGTCCCCGTCATTTTGCTACTAGGGCTGCTGGGGATAGCGGTGGCGAGCGACCTACGCCGCCACCGCATCCCCAACTTTCTGGTCGTGCTCGGCCTCGTCCTGGGGCTGGCCGGCCAGGCTTATACCGGCGGAGTCAGTGGTTTTGGCGATGGAACGCTGGGCATGTTGATCGGTTTTGGGGTTTTCCTGCCCCTCTATGCCCTGGGTGGCATGGCTGCCGGTGACGTCAAGCTGATGGCCATGGTTGGCAGTTTCATGACTCCGCATTTCGCATTATGGACAGCTCTTTTAAGCCTGATTGCCGGTGGCCTGTGTGGCTTGCTGCTGGTGCTGGTGCGCGGCCAGGTGCAGCAAACCTTGGGGCGTTACTGGCTGATGCTGCGGGCACGGGCCTATCTGGCGCCGGCAACGGATGAGGTGGCCGGCAAGCCCTTTCCCTATTCGGTAGCGATACTGCTGGGCACCCTGGCCAGTGGTTATTTCATGTTCTCCAGTGCGGGAGTCTAGCCATGCATGCGCTAAGCCCTATGGACAGCGACCAAGACGTCCTCGATCCGATTCAACGCCTGGCGCCGCAACCGCGCAGCGTGGCGGAGACCGGCCTGGCAGACACCTTTATTGGCGATCTGATCTGCAAGCATTTGCACGATGCCGGCGTACTGGATATGCCGCAGTTGGTGGAGCGCCTGGCATTGACCGGCTCGGTGCTGGAGGAAGTGCTCGGTTATCAACGCAAGGATGGCCGCATCGAGGTACTTGGCCAGGCCGGTGGGCAGGGCCTGCGTTATGGCCTGACTGAACGTGGCAGAAGCGCGGCCAAGGATGCCCTGGCACGCAGCGGCTATATCGGCCCGGCGCCTTACCCGGTGGAGCGTTATCGGCAACTGCTGGCTGCACAAACGGTGCACGGCAGCCAGATCAATGCCCGGGCCATGCGCGAGGCGTTCGCTGGCGTGGTACTGAATGAAGATTTGCTCGATCAGCTTGGCCCGGCGATGAACTCGGGGCGGGCGATCATGATTTACGGGCCGGCCGGTACCGGCAAAACCTATATCAGCCAACGGCTTATCCGCCTATTTCAACAGGCAGTCTGGATACCCCGTGCCATTGCGATCGGCGAGGCGGTGGTAGAAATCTTCGACCCCCAGGTGCACAAACCGCTACCCGTCGAGGTCAAGCAGCGCAGCCTGCGCATTGACCAGGGTATCGATCGGCGTCTGCTGCAGTGCCAACGGCCAATCATCATCACCGGCGGCGAGTTGACGCTGGACATGCTGGATATCCGCTTCGACCCATACAGCCGCCTGTACCAGGCGCCGCTGCAGCTCAAGGCCAGCAACGGCATCTTCATCATCGACGACCTCGGTCGCCAGCGGGTGGCGCCGGTGGATCTG
>JAKFBY010000021.1:0-117384 GCA_036677325.1 Paucimonas sp. | reverse complement strand
TTGGTGCCGCTTGCCGGAATCGAACTGGCGACCTTTTCATTACGAATGAACTGCTCTACCAACTGAGCTAAAGCGGCTACGTCATTAATCTGCTTAAGACGCTATCAACTACTTCGTCCAATCTCAACCTCGCGCTGCCTACTGAGTCACGCTGTTGCCAAGACATCGACGAATGCCGGTATTTTAACAAACATCCCCTGTTTTCCGCCAGCACGCTTTACCCGCACCGGCGCCGCACTCAGGCATCGCGGTGATAGGCGGTGACGCGGTCGACTTCGTTTTTCGAACCCAGGAATACCGCCACCCGCTGGTGCAGGCTGTCCGGCTGGATATCCATGATCCGCTGCGCGCCATTGGTGGCGGCACCGCCTGCCTGCTCGACGATGAATGCCATCGGATTGGCTTCGTACATCAGCCGCAATTTGCCGGCCTTGCCCGGCTCCCTGGCATCGGCCGGGTACATGAAAATGCCGCCGCGGGTCAGAATGCGATGCACGTCGGCCACCATCGAGGCGATCCAGCGCATGTTGAAATCGGTGCCGCGCGGACCGGCTTTACCGGCCAGCATTTCGCTGATGTAGCGCGTGACCGGCTCATACCAGTGCCGGGCATTGGACGCATTGATCGCGAATTCGCGGGTTTCTGCCGGAATCTGGATCTGGCGCTGGGTCAACACCCAGGAACCCATTTCGCGGTCCAGCGTGAAGCCATTGACGCCATTGCCGGTCGTCAGTACCAGCACGGTTTGCGGACCGTATACGGCATAGCCGGCGGCGACTTGCTTGGTGCCCGGCTGCAGAAAATCCTGCTCGGTCGGCGTGACCATGCCTTCCGGCGCTTTCAGCACCGAAAAGATGGTGCCGATCGACACATTCACATCGATGTTGGACGAGCCGTCGAGCGGATCGAACAGCAGCAGGTATTCACCCATCGGGTAGCGGTTTGGGATCGGGTGGATGGTTTCCATTTCTTCGGATGCCATCGCCGCCAGATGGCCGCCCCACTCGTTGGCTTCGAGCAGGATTTCATTGGACAGGATATCGAGCTTCTTTTGCACTTCGCCCTGCACGTTTTCGCTGCCGGCGCTACCCAGCACCTCGCCCAAGGCGCCCTTGCCCACCGCATGGCTGATGGTCTTGCAGGCGCGGGCGACGACTTCGATCAACAGGCGCAGCTCGGCCGGAATGCTATTGAACTCGCGTTGTTCTTCTACCAGGTATTGCGTGAGACTGATGCGTTTTGCAGAATTTTTCATAGTGATTCAGTTGAGTTGGCAAGGGATTTGGTAATGACTTCGAGCACGTCGTTGGACAGTGCCGGTGTGTCGGCGACCTGCTGCAAGGCGGCGCGCATCTTTTCGCGCAGCGGCTGCGCATACTTGCGCCAGCGATCCAGGGTGCGCGCCAGCCGCGCGGCGACTTGCGGGTTGATCGCGTTCAGGGCAATCACCTGTTCTGCCCAGAATGCGTAACCGCTGCCGTCGACCGCATGGAACTGCGACGGGTTGCCGTTGCAAAAGCCGAAAATCAGGCTGCGCGCGCGGTTCGGATTTTTCAGGGTAAAGGCTGGATGCGTCATCAAGTCGCGCACCGTCGCCACATCGGTGGTGCGGGCGCCGGCTTGCAGCATGAACCATTTGTCGATCACCAGTGCTTCCTGCTCGAAGTCACGATAAAAGCGGGCCAGGCGCATCTGCTTGCCGGGTGAATGGCTGTTGACCAGCGTCGACAGCGCGGCCAGCCGGTCGGTCATGTTGGTCGCATGATCGTATTGGGTATGCATCAAGTCATAGGCCTGATCGTTATCCAGCTCCGCCAGATACGACAAGGCGACGTTTTTCAAGCCGCGCCGGCCGATCGATTCGGCATCGGGGCTGTATTCGCCCGGAGTCTGGTTGGTCTGGTAGGCGGCCAGCAATTCGTCATGCAACTGACTGGCGATAGTGCGCCGCAAGGCCAGGCGTGCAATATGGATCGATTGCGGGTGAATCACGTCCATCTGCTCGGCCAGCATGGTCTCGGATGGCAAGGTCAACACCAGCTCGCGGAACGCCGCATCCAGCTGCTTGTCGTTCACGGTATTTTTCAGCGCATCGATCAGTGCCGGGTTGTCTGCAGCGACCGGCGCGCCCTGGTCGGCAGGATCAGCAAGCGGCCCCGAGTCATCCGCAGTTTCCGCAACTGACTGGTTCAGCAGCAGCTTGTCGATCAACACCAGCAGGCGCCGGCTCGCCAGGCGCTGGCCGGCTTCCCAGCGATTGAACGGATCACTGTCATGCTGCATCAGGAACGCCAGCTCGACATCGGCATAGTCATATTTCAATTCCACCGGTGCCGAAAAATTGCGCAAGATGGATGGCACCGGATACTGTGCAACGCCGTGAAACACGAAAGTCTGGCTGGCCTCGGTCAGCTCCAGCACAACAGTGGTGGGCGCGCCTTCGGTGACGGCACCCGACTCCAGTACCAGCGGCATGTCCTGGCCATCACGGTCCAGCAGGCCGACCGCCACCGGAATATGGAACGGCAGCTTGTGCTGCTGGTCCGGAGTCGGGGGGCAAGTCTGCGACAGCGTGATCGAATAGGTCTGGTTGTGCCCATCGTATTCGGCGACGACTGAAACCTGCGGCGTGCCGGCCTGGCTGTACCAGCGCTCGAACTGGCTCAGGTCGCGTCGATTGGCGTCTGCCATCGCGGCGCGGAAATCGTCACAGGTGACCGCCTGGCCGTCGTGCCGGGCAAAATACAATGCCATGCCCTGGTTGAAGCCTTCGCGCCCGAGCAGGGTCTGGTACATGCGCACCACTTCGGACCCTTTTTCATACACGGTCACCGTATAAAAATTATTGATCTCGATATACGAGTCGGGCCGCACCGGATGCGCCATCGGGCCCGCGTCTTCCGGAAACTGGGTCTGGCGCAGCACCCGCACATCCTCGATGCGCTTGACCGCGCGCCCGGAATCGGTGCCGATCATGTCGGCAGAAAATTCCTGGTCGCGAAAGACAGTCAGTCCTTCCTTCAGCGACAGCTGGAACCAGTCGCGACAGGTGACCCGATTGCCGGTCCAGTTATGAAAATATTCGTGGCCAACCACCGCTTCGATATTGGCGTAATCGACGTCGGTGGCGATCTTTGGATTGGCCAGCACGAACTTGGTGTTAAAAATATTCAAGCCCTTGTTTTCCATCGCGCCCATGTTGAAGTCGCCGACAGCGACAATCATGAAGCGGTCCAGATCCAGCTCGAGGTTGAAGCGTTCTTCATCCCAGCGGATGCTGTTCTTCAGCGAATTCATCGCATGCTGGGTTTTATCGAGATTGCCCGGCTCGACCCATACCTGCAGCAGCACTTCGCGACCGGATTGCAGCGTGTACGTCTCTTCCTGGCATACCAGCTTGCCAGCCACCAGCGCAAACAGATAGGACGGCTTCTTGAAAGGGTCTTCCCACAGCGCGTAGTGGCGGCCATCGTCCAGATCGCCTTGCTCGATCAGGTTGCCATTGGAGAGCAGGACCGGATAGCTTTTTTTATCGGCGCGCAGCATCACCGTGTATTTGGCCATCACATCCGGACGGTCCTGAAAAAACGTGATCTTGCGAAACCCCTCAGCTTCGCACTGCGTGAAAAAATTCCCACCTGAAACGTACAAACCCATCAGCGAGGTATTCTGCTCGGGACGCAGGGCGGTTTCAATCTCAAGCGTGACCTGCTGCGGCGCATCGGCAATCTGCAGACAATCGTGTTCGAGCCGGTACTGGCTGGGAGTCAATACCTGGCCATTCATGCGGATCTGGATCAATTCGACCTCATGTCCGTACAACACCAGGGTCTTGTCTGGACTGGCCGGATTGCGGACCAGGGTGGTACGGGTCGCGACACGGGTATCATTCGGATCCAGATCGAAGCCCATTTCGACTTTTTCTACCCAGTAAGCCGGTTCGGTATAGCTTTTGCGATAAATAGTGGGGGGAGTATCAGTACGCATAACAGTGGAGTCCTGCGAAAAGGAGCAAAATGCGATTTTACCAACCTACGGAGTCATTCATGAAATTAGTATCTGCAGCGATCATGCTTTTCGTCATGTTTCTGCTTGCTTCCTGTACCCAAGAGCAACAAAACCAGATCAGCCGCTCGGTACAGAACTGGACCGGTACCAACGGTGTGCTGGAATTTTATGCCGGCGAGAAGCTGGTGCGCCGCTTTATCCGGATCGACAAAATTTCCACCGCGCTGGGAACAGACGACAAGCAGCCACGTTCTTATCGATATGGTTATGGCATTTTGGATGAAAATCTGAACATGATGGCCGATGCCGGCGAAAAGAAGGTGTATTTCGAGATCAGCGACTTTGGCGCGAGCTATATTTTCTTTGAAAACCCGCACTGAGTCATCTCACCTGGCCCACCGCACCTTGTCGGCTACACGTCGTCGGCCACACCTTGGCAGCGTCGACGCATGGTCAGTTACAAAGTTTTACTGTTTTTTCAGGCAAGCCCTCTATCATGGCAGCATGGACGAATTGAATGACAGGAGTATGTGATGAAACGCGGTTTGATCCTGAGCTTCATGGCAGCGATGCTGCTATTGGGCGGTTGCGCGAGCCCGATGATCCGCAGCGATGTGACTGCATTTCACGAGTGGCCCGCAAGCTTGCCCGACAAGTCGTTCGTATTCGAGCGCAACCGCGCACAAGACAACAACCTCGAATACCAGACTTATGAAAACCTGGTGCGCTCCGAGCTGCTGCGCCTCGGTTTTACGCAAGCCGCCGTCAATACCAGTCCGGCGCTTAAAGTCACCCTCGTCTATCAAGTCACCGACCGCGATCTGAAGGTCGTGCAGCCGGTGGTGGTCCACCCCGGCGGCTGGGGGCCGGGATGGGGGCCATACTGGGGTCCGTCGTATTATGGCCCGCGCTGGCCCGGGTACCGCTATTACGACCCGTTCTTCTACGACCCGTTCTGGCATGCGCCAGCCGTGGTCAGCTATCAGGAATCCAGTTATCGGCTGTACAAGCGCCAGTTACAGGTAACCATTACGCGTGCCGCCGAGGCCAAGAAACTGTTTGATGTGACGGTGGTCAGCGAAGGCCAAAACCCGTCGCTGGCAGTTGCCATGCCGTACATGGTCAAGAGCGCCTTTTCCGACTTCCCGGGCCGCAGCGGGGTGCCGCGCCGGGTCGAACTCGAATTCAAGGAACCTGCGCCGGTGCCCGCCCTAGGCCCGGGCTCAAATCAGGCGCCAGCGCCAGCACCAGTGCCTGCGCCAGCCACCCGCCCGGCGCAGGAAAACCGCTAGGCATCAAGGATTGCCAGTATTGCTCAGGAATAGTAAGCTTCGGAGGCGAAGGTCAACACCACCATCAGCAGCACCGCCGTGATCAGCACCACCAGCAAACGTCCGAATTTCGGCGAATCGTCGCTGCCTGCCGGCTGCTCGGCCGGATGCTGCATCGGGTTGTGGTCGAGGTGATTGTCGATTTCCGGGTTCGGGTCGGGCGCTGGCATGATGGATTCAACCTTATGGAATCAATATGGTGGAACCGGTGGTCTTGCGCGCTTCCAGATCGCGATGCGCCTGCGCCGCATCCTTCAACGCATAGCGTTGATTGATCGGAATCTGCACCTTGCCGCTTTCAACCATCGCAAACAGGTCGGCGGCCATCGCTTCCAGGTCATTACGTTTGGCAATATAGGTGAACAGCGTCGGTCTGGTGACGAATAGCGAGCCGCGCGAGGCCAGTTCCTGCATGCCGAACGGCGGCACGGCACCGGATGCGCTGCCAAAACTGACCATCATGCCCAGCGGCGACAGGCAATCGAGGGAACCGGTAAAGGTATCCTTGCCGATCGAATCGTACACCACCGGCACGCCGGCGCCGCCGGTGATTTCCCTGACCCGTTCAACAAAATTTTCCTTGTTGTAATTGATGGTGTAGGCACAGCCATGCGCCTTCGCCAGTTCGGCCTTTTCATCGGAGCCGACCGTGCCGATCATTTTCACCCCCATTGCGCGCGCCCATTGGCAGGCAATCAAGCCGACCCCGCCGGCAGCGGCATGAAACAGGATGGTTTCGCCGCCACGCAACGCAAAGGTGCGGCGAAACAGGTATTGAACGGTCAAGCCCTGCAGCATCATCGCAGCGCCAGTATCGAAATCGATCGCATCCGGCAGGCGCACCACGTGTAACGCCGGCATCACCCGCACGTCGGCGTAGGCACCGGGCGGGCGCGCCGCATAGGCGACACGGTCACCGACGCGCAGGTGGCCAACGCCTTCGCCAACCGCTTCGACTACGCCAGCGGCTTCCATGCCGAGGCCGGCCGGCAATGGCTGCGGGTAGGCGCCGGTACGAAAATACACATCGATGTAATTCAGGCCGCATGCCGCATGGCGCACCCGTATTTCGCCGGGGCCGGGGTTGCCGACCTCGACCTCGACATATTCCATCACTTCCGGGCCGCCTACCCGGGAAATTCTGATTGCATTAGGCATATCTGGTGTGCTTTCTGAAAAATAAACGATGGCAAGTAACCTACCCAGGCCAATTGTAGGACGCATCGCGATGCACCGCAGGGATGACACTCAATCTTTCCCATCTGGCCGATCCTGACCCGCCCTGCTTCGGTGCCGTTGGCCATCATCGGCATGGTCGACCATTGGCATTCTAATACCGGCGCGGCGGTATTGTTCCAGCATTCGGTTGACCGAGGCCAGACTCAGGCCCTTTTGCGTGACAGCAAATAAATGCCGGATAAAACCAGCGCGGTGCCCACCATCTGGATTGCCGTAACCGGTTCATCCAGTATCAGTGCCGCCAAAAACAACGTCGACACCGGGCCGACCATGCCGGCCTGGGACGCACTGCCGGCACCGATTTTCTCGACTGCCAGCATGGTCAGCAGCACCGGCATCACGGTACAGAACACCGCATTGACCAGCGACAGACCGTAGACTGCCATTGGCTGCACCAGCATGGTCGTTGGTCGCAGCAAAAAGAATTGCGCAATGCAGGCGATGCTGGAAACACACATCGCATAGGATACCAGTCGCAGCGTGCCGATTCTTCTGACCAGCTCTCCCGATATCAGCAGATACAACGCATACGACACCGCGCTGGCCAGCACCAAGCCACCGCCCAGCGCGATATTGCTGCCACCGCCGCGGGCGTCATGAATGAAGACCAGCACCGTGCCGGCATAGGAAGTCGCCAGCGCCGCCCACTCGAGGCGCGTAATGTGCTTTTTCAGGAACAGCACCGAGAGCAGCAACACGAACGAGGGCGTCAAAAACAGGATCAGGCGCTCAAGGCCAGCGCTGATGTATTGCAATCCCAGGAAATCCAGAAAGCTCGACAGGTAATAGCCCAACAAGCCAATGACCAATATGCGCACGCGGTCGGCACCGGACAGCGGCGCTGCGGTCGATGCCTGCCAGATGGCGATCGCGGCAAAGAACGGCACTGAAAACAGCATGCGAAAGGCAATCAGGGTGACCGCGTCGACGTCATAACGGTAAATCAGCTTGGCGACAATCGCCTTGGCCGAAAAAAGGATGGCACCGATCACCGCAATCGCCAAACCAGTTAGAAAGGCGCGCCGCGCAGCAGAAGAGGAAGAAATCAGAGCCATGCCGGGATTTTATGCGTTTCGCCACTGTGGCGGAGGCGTTGCGGAAAGATTTATTGCAGTGCGGCTGCGGCATTTCACGTCATTTTGCCGTTATCGGCCTTGGCGCAAGTGGCATGAACGCGGCAAAACAGCCGATTTCGGGCAGCGCCGGTATGGTAAAATCTGCGCTCATTTTTCTGTCTGCCATTGTAGCGAACAAGTCGAGAAAAAATCGATTTCCCCTTTACAAACAGACACTTGCAAACGCTTACCCGGGAAAGAGTCGTCATGGCTGGACATAGCAAATGGGCCAATATCAAGCATAAGAAGGCGGCAACCGACGCCAAACGCGGCAAAATCTGGACCCGGCTGATCAAGGAAATCACGGTCGCAGCCCGCATGGGCGGCGGCGACATCGCCGCCAACCCGCGCCTGCGACTGGCTGTCGACAAGGCAGCTGACGCCAACATGCCCAAGGATAACGTCACCCGGGCGATCTCCCGCGGCACCGGTGGCCTCGATGGCGCCAACTATGAAGAAATCCGCTACGAAGGCTATGGCATCAATGGCGCGGCAATCATCGTCGATTGCATGACTGACAACCGGGTGCGTACCGTTGCTGAAGTGCGGCATGCATTTGCGAAGTTCGGCGGCAACATGGGGTCCGAAGGCTCGGTCGCCTTCCTGTTCAAGCATTGCGGCCAATTTCTTTTTGCGCCCGGCACCAATGAAGATGCATTGATGGAAGCCGCGCTCGAAGCCGGCGCCGAAGACGTGCTCACCGATGAAGAAGGCGGCATCGAAGTGCTGTGCCCGCCGCATGATTTTTCGGCAGTCAAGGATGCGCTGGAAAAAGCCGGATTCAAGGCTGAAATGGCGGAAATCATCATGAAGCCGACCACTGAAACCGAATTTGCCGGCGATGACGCGGTCAAGATGCAAAAACTGCTGGATGCACTGGAAAACCTCGACGACGTGCAGGAAGTCTACAGCAACGCCATCATCGACGAATAAGCGTAAATATTGTGAGACAGCGTTATTGTAGGACAGAGTTTAAGAGGTGCCTCGTGCATCGAGTGACTCTGTCCACAACATTATAGAAAAAACCCGTTTTAAAGCACCCTTATGAAAATTCTGGTAGTAGGCTCAGGCGGCCGCGAACATGCACTGGCCTGGAAAATCGCCCAATCACCGCGCATCCAGATGGTGTATGTCGCGCCCGGCAATGGCGGCACCGAACTCGATGGGCGCCTGGAAAACGTGCCGATCAGCGATCCAGCCTGGCTGGCGCAATTCGTCATCAAGGAAAATATCGCCCTGACCGTGGTCGGTCCGGAAACCCCGCTGGCTGCCGGCATCGTCAACCTGTTTCGCGACCAGGGCTTGAAGATTTTCGGCCCGACCAAAGAAGCCGCTCAACTGGAAAGCTCGAAAGACTTTGCCAAGTCATTCATGCAGCGCCACGGCATTCCAACCGCCGAATATCAGACCTTCGCCAATCCTCAGGCAGCGCACGAATATGTAAACCGCAAGGGCGCGCCGATCGTGATCAAGGCCGATGGCCTGGCCGCCGGCAAGGGCGTCGTGGTGGCAATGACATTGGCCGAAGCGCATGACGCCATCGACATGATGCTGTCGGATAATAAACTTGGCGACGCTGGCGCCCGCGTGGTGATCGAGGAATTCCTCGAAGGCGAAGAAGCCAGCTTCATCGTCATGGTGGATGGCAAAAATATCCTGCCGCTGGCCACCAGCCAGGACCACAAGCGCCTGCAAGACAATGACCAGGGGCCGAACACCGGCGGCATGGGCGCTTATTCACCGGCACCGATCGTCACACCGGCACTGCATGCGAAAGTCATGCGCGAGATTATCCAGCCGACCGTGCAAGGCATGGCCAGGGATGGCATCCCGTTTACCGGCTTCTTGTATGCCGGCCTGATGATCGATGCCAAGGGCGGCGTCAAGACGCTCGAATTCAATTGCCGCATGGGCGACCCGGAAACCCAGCCGATCATGGCGCGCCTGAAAACCGATTTCGTGACGGTGGCCGAACATGCGATCAACGGCACGCTCGACACCATCGAACTGGAATGGGATCGCCGCACCGCACTGGGCGTGGTGCTGGCCGCCGCCGGCTATCCGGACGCCCCCAGAAAAGGCGACGCCATCACCGGCATCCCGCCTGAAAACGCGGATTGCGTGACTTTCCATGCCGGCACCGTGAACAACAATGGCCAGCTCACCACTGCCGGTGGACGCGTATTGTGCGTGGTTGGTCTGGGCGACAGCGTCAAGATGGCGCAGCGCCAAGCCTATCAGGCAATCGACCAGATCAAGTTTGACGGCATGCAGTTCCGGCGCGACATCGGCTGGCGCGCAATCAAGAAGCCGGGTTGAGTACAGTCGGCTTGCTTTTTTAACCACGGCGCACACGGTGGGCACGGCTAATGCAAAAGGCTTGGTGCTGATTTCTCGGGCTACCCGGGCTGGTTATGGTTAACGCGACCTGTATCGAATGCAATGATTTTTCGCGGTGGCCGCCGTGTACGCCGTGGTGAAATCGATTTTGTTTGCATACCCCAGGCTGCAAATCGTCGGTTGCATCATGAACCGTTCCACTTTTTTACATATTCATATTATCTGGATGGTCTACCGAGCATGACTTCGCCACTTCCATCGAACGCCGTTAAAACCTATCTGCTCGGTCTGCAGTCGAGCATTGTTGCCGAGCTAGAAACCATTGACGGCAAGCCTTTCCTGACCGACAGCTGGCAGCGACCGGAAGGCGGCGGCGGCATTTCGCGCATCATCGAGGAAGGCAATGTCTTCGAACGCGGCGGTGTCGGCTTTTCCCATGTGATGGGAAAGAATCTGCCGCCATCGGCTGCGGCCAACCGGCCTGAAATTGCCGGGCGCAACTGGGAAGCGATGGGCGTATCGCTGGTGCTGCATCCGCGCAATCCGTATGCGCCGACAGTGCATATGAATGTGCGCTTCTTCACCGCCCTGGCCGAAGGCGAGGACCCGGTGTGGTGGTTTGGTGGCGGCATGGACTTGACGCCCTATTACGGCTTCGAAGAAGATGCGCGCCATTTTCACCAGACTTGCAAGGATGCGTTATCGCCATATCGCGGCGACCTGCATCCGCGCTTCAAGAAATGGTGCGATGACTATTTTTTCCTGAAACACCGCAATGAGCCGCGCGGCATCGGCGGCATCTTCTTCGACGATTTCAATGCGCTCGGCTTTGACCAGAGCTTCGCGATGATGCAAAGCGTCGGCAGCCGCTTCATCGATGCCTACGGGCCGATCGTCACAGGCCGCAAGGACCTGCCGTATGGCGAGCAGGAGCGCGACTTCCAGGCTTACCGGCGCGGCCGCTATGTCGAATTCAACCTGGTGTTCGACCGCGGCACCCTGTTCGGGCTGCAGTCGGGCGGGCGCACCGAGTCGATTCTGATGTCGCTGCCACCAGTGGTGAAATGGCGCTATAACTGGAGCCCGGCCGCCGGCAGTGCCGAAGCCAGGCTGTATTCGGACTTCCTGGTGCACCGGGAATGGGTGTAAACAACTGCATATTGCTGCTGGGCGGCTCGTTCGACCCGGTCCATCTCGGTCATGTCGCGCTGGCCGAGCATTTTATTCAATTGCTCCAGCCTGCAGAACTGCGTATCATCCCTGCAGGCAATCCTTGGCAAAAAGCGCCATTGCAGGCATCGGCTGCCGACCGGGTGGCGATGGTCGAACGCGCTTTTGCCGGGCAAACCGTACCAATTTGCGTTGATCAGCGCGAAATTTTGCGCAGCGGTCCGACTTATACAATTGATACCCTGCAGTCGCTACGCAGTGAAATCGGTCCTGAGGCCAGCCTGGTATTCCTGCTGGGCGCCGATCAGTTGCAACAATTACCGAGCTGGCGCGCATGGCGGCAACTGTTCGACCATGCACATCTGTGCGCAGCCGCCCGGCCCGGTTTTGCAATCGATGGCGAGGCAGTACCGGAGGCGGTGCGGCAGGAATTTGCCAGGCGTATGGCAACCCCGGCGGAAATCCGCAATCGGGCCTGCGGATCAACTTACTTGGCGGAAAATTTATCAGTAGATATTTCCGCGACCGCGATTCGTGCCGCATTGCAGCATGGCGAACGGCCGGCTGCGCTAATGCCGGCCACAGTGCTAGACTATATCGAACAACATCACCTCTATCAAAGCAAACCTAATGGATATCAAAAAACTGCAAGCCCTCGTCATTGACGCCCTCGAAGACGTCAAGGCACAAGAAATCCGTGCCTTTGATACGACCCACCTGACCAGCCTGTTCGACCGCATCGCGATCGCATCGGGTTCCTCCAACCGCCAGACCAAGGCGCTGGCCGCTTCGGTGCGCGACAAGGTCAAGCAAAATGGCGGCACCATCGTCAGCATCGAAGGCGAAGAAACCGGCGAATGGGTGCTGGTCGATCTGGGCGACATGATAGTGCATATCATGCAGCCGACGATTCGTGCTTACTACCGACTGGAAGAAATCTGGGGCGAGAAGGAAATCAAGCTGGGCGCGGCCAAGCGTCTCTCCACGCGCAGCGCCAGCGAGCCGATGATGGCGGCCGAAGTCCCGGCCAAGAAGCCGGGTCGCCACCTGGCTGCCAGCCAGGCCAGCGTCGACGATGTGCCGAAAAAAGCGCCTGCGCGCAAAACTGCCGCTGCCAAAACACCGGCATCCAAGACTGCAGCGCCACGCAAGAAGGCCGTCAAAGTTCCAACTGGCACCACCATCAAGGTTCCCGCAGCACCGCGCAAGGCCCCGGCCAAGCGTGCCGCCAGCAAGAAAGCCGGCTGAACTGGCTGACTGAGGCTAAGGCAGCCGATGCAACTGACCATCGCCGCGGTCGGCCACAAGATGCCGGCCTGGATCGAGACCGGGTTTGCAGAGTATGCCAAGCGCATGCCGCATGAATGCCGGCTGCAGCTCAAGGAAATCAAACCGGTGGAACGCTCCGGCAGCAAAACTGCCGAGACCGTGATGGCGTTGGAGCGTACCCGGATCGAAGCGGCGATTCCGAAAGGTGCACGCATCATCGCCTTGGATGAACACGGTAAAGATGTTACAACTATACAACTGTCTCAATATCTGACACAGTGGCAACAAACTGGTCGAGATGTTACATTCGTCATCGGCGGTGCAGATGGGCTGGATGCGCAATTCAAGGCAAGTGCGGAATTGCTGATACGGATTTCCAGCCTGACGCTACCGCACGGCATGGTACGGGTGCTGCTGGCAGAACAGCTTTACCGCGCGTGGTCAATCACGCAAAACCATCCCTATCATCGGGTATAGGCAAAATAAAAACGGCATGAGACCAACCGACCAGAAAATCTATCTCGCTTCCAAAAGCGCCCGTCGACGCGAATTGCTGCGCCAGATCGGCGTCGAGTTCGAGCTGCTGCTGTTGCGTGATCACACCCCGCGCGGCCCCGAAGTCAGCGAAATCGTCAAGCCCGGCGAAGCAGCCGATGCCTATGTAGCCCGAGTCGCACTGGAAAAAGCGGAATACGCGCACCACACGATGTTATGGCGCAAGCTGCCGCACCGTCCGGTTCTCGGCGCGGATACCACGGTGGTGCTCGATGGCCAGATACTGGGTAAACCAGCCAATATCGCCGAAGCAGTCGCCATGCTGACCTTGCTGTCGGGCCGCACGCATCAAGTTTTGACCAGCGTCGCGATCCGACATCTCGACGAGACCTGGCAAATGACGCAAAAGTCGGATGTCGCCTTTGCCGCGTTGTCGGAAGCAATGATCCGGGCTTATTGCGCCACCCAGGAACCGTACGACAAGGCGGGCGGTTATGCGGTTCAGGGCATGGCTGCCGTCTTCATCCAGGATATCGCCGGCAGCTATTCCGGCATCATGGGCTTGCCGCTGTTCGAAACCACGCAACTGCTGCGCCAGGCCGGCGTACGCATTCTCGGCGCTAACGGCCAGTAAGGCAAACGGCGCTGCAAGCGCGCATTCATTCCCAAACGTGCGGATGCCCTTCTCCAATGAAGCCGGTGCACATTTCGGAATGAATCTGCAGGCAACAACTGATGCGCGCCGCACCAAGCGCTGCGCCGGCTGTTATCCCATCCCAATCCATCATCCTCCGGCATCATGAACGAAGACATTCTCATCAATATCACCCCGCAGGAAACCCGGGTTGCCCTGATCCTGCAGGGCAGCGTGCAGGAATTGCACATCGAACGCACGCTGTCGCGCGGCATGACCGGCAACGTCTATCTCGGCAAGGTGGTGCGCGTTTTGCCCGGCATGCAATCGGCCTTCATCGATATCGGACTGGAACGCGCCGCTTTCCTGCACGTAGCCGATATCTGGGAAGCGCGTTCACGTGAATCGGCCACCATCACACCGATTGAAAAACTGCTGTATGACGGCCAAGCAGTGATGGTGCAGGTCATCAAGGATCCGATCGGCACCAAGGGCGCCCGTCTGGCGACCCAGATCTCGATTGCCGGGCGCATGCTGGTGTACCTGCCGCAAGACCCGCATATCGGTATATCGCAGCGTATTGAAAATGAAGCCGAACGCGAGCAGTTGCGGCACAAGGTGCAGGGACTGCTGCCGGCGGAGGAAAAAGGCGGTTTCATCATCCGCACCATGGCCGAAGATGCATCCGACGCTGACTTGCAGATGGATATCGATTACCTGCGCAAAACCTGGAAAAATATCAGTCAGCTTGCCAAAACCAAGCCGGCGCCCTCCCTGCTGTACCAGGATCTGAGCCTGGCGCAACGGGTGCTGCGCGACTTCGTCGGTGACCATACTTCCAGCATCCAGGTCGATTCACGCGAGAATTTTCAAAAGCTGCAGCAGTTCGCCAGCATGTATACCCCGTCGGTGCTGTCGAAACTGATGCACTATATCGGCGAGCGGCCGCTGTTCGAACTGTATGCGGTCGAAGAAGAAATCCAGCGCGCCCTCGGGCGGCGGGTCGATCTGAAATCCGGCGGCTACCTGATCGTCGACCAGACCGAGGCCATGACCACCATCGACGTCAATACCGGCAGCTATGTCAACGGCCGCAATTTTGACGACACGATATTCAAGACCAACCTGGAAGCGGCGCATGCGATTGCCCGCCAACTGCGGCTGCGCAATCTGGGCGGCATCATCATTCTCGACTTCATCGACATGGAAAACGCCGAGCACAAGCATGCGGTGCTGGCCGAACTGCACAAGGCGCTGGCGCGCGATCGCACCAAGGTGTCGGTATCGAATTTTTCTGCGCTGGGTCTGGTTGAAATGACCAGGAAGCGCACCCGCGAATCGCTATCGCATATTCTTTGTGAAGTCTGCCCTGCCTGCAGCGGCAAGGGTCAGGTCAAGACCGCGCGCACCATCTGCTATGAAATCCTGCGCGAACTGCTGCGCGAAGCGCGCCAGTTCAACCCGCGCGAATTCCGCATCCTGGCCTCGCAAGTGGTGGTCGACATGTTTCTGGAAGAAGAGTCGCAGCATCTGGCCATGCTGGGCGACTTCATCGGCAAGCCGATTTCACTGCAGGTCGAGTCGCTGTACCACCAGGAACAGTACGACATCATTCTGATGTAAGCAGCACGGCCGCGACCGGCGTCACGTCTAACGACGCCATTACGCAGATCTTGAACGCCCACGCTGTACAGGGCGCAGCGCGGACGGCGGATGCGTCAATCCTGCTGCGCGTCGATGTGTCCTGGGCTACTGCTGCTTCGAATACTGCAGGTAATACAGCTTGGCATAGATGCCATTTTTTTCCAGCAGCTGCGCATGCGAGCCGATTTCAGCAATCTGGCCGCCATCCAGCACCACGATGCGATCGGCGCGCTCAATAGTCGACAGACGATGGGCAATCACCAGCGTGGTGCGCCCTTTCATCAGTTCATCCAGCGCCAGCTGCACGGCGCGTTCCGACTCCGAATCCAGCGCTGAAGTTGCTTCATCCAGGATCAGGATCGGCGCATCCTTGTAGATCGCACGCGCGATGGCGAGGCGCTGGCGCTGGCCGCCGGACAGGCGCATGCCGTTGTTGCCGACCGGCGTCTCCAACCCTTGCGGCAGGTTGGCAATCACGTCATCCAGATGCGCCGCCTTGACTGCGCCCATGATGCGCTCCCGGTCCGGATGATCGTCGCCGTAAGCAATATTGGCTGCCACAGTATCATCGAACAGGACCACATTCTGGCTGACCATCGCAATCTGGGCGCGCAGGCTGTCTAACGCAATGTCGCGGATCGGCTCGCCATCGAGCCGAATTTCGCCGGTGGTTGGCGCATAGAACTCCGGCACCAGGTTGACCAGGGTCGACTTGCCGCCGCCGGAAGTGCCGACAAAAGCCATCGTTTCGCCGGGCATCACCGACAGATTCACACCAGACAGCGCCAGCCGTTCCTGGCCGGGATACGCAAAGCCAACATTGACAAACTCAAGCTGGCCGCTGGCCCGTGCCGGCAGCATCTTGCCGGTAATTCGTTCGGGCGCGGCATCGATCAAGCCGAAAACAGTCTGTGCCGCCGCCAGACCGCGCTGCAATGGCCCGTTGACTTCCGCCAAATGTTTTAACGGCGTCAGCAGCATCAGCATGGCCGTGATAAATGAGGCAAAGTCACCGACCGTCGCCTTTCCTTCGCTGGCCTGCATCAGGGCAATCACGATCACCACCGACAATGCGCATGCAGTCATGACTTGCGTAACTGGTACCGTCGCGGCAAAGGTGCTGGCCATGCGCATCGCGTAACCGCGCAATTTCGCAGCGCGTTGCTCGAAACGCGTCTTTTCATATTGATGACCGCCGAAAATCTTGATCACCTGATGTGCGCGGGTCGTCTCTTCAATGACCTGCGTCATTTCCGCATTAATTTCAAGAAAAGTCTGCGTCAGTTTTCGCAAGCGCTTGCCGGTCGTGCGCACCACGATCGCAATCATCGGGATCAGCACCAGCGTCACCAGCGTCAGGCGCCAGTTCAGCCAGAACAGGTAGCCGAGCAAACCAATGACCGTCAGGGTGTCGCGGATAAACGAAGTGAAGACATTCTTGATCATGTCGATGATCTGCTGCACTTCAAACATCATCGAATTAATCACTTGCCCGACCGAACTAGTGGCATAAAACCCGAGCGGGACATCGAGCAGTCGATCGAACATTTGCTGGCGCAGCCGATTGAGCATCTTGGTTGATACCCAGGTGATCATGTAGGTCGTTAAAAATGTCGACACCCCGCGCACCAGGAAGATCCCCACCAGAAACGCTGGCACCAGCCATAATGAAAACGTCAGCTTGCCGGTAAAGCCCTTGTCCAGCAGAGCCTTCATCATCGCCGGCAGCGCCGGTTCAGTCGCGGCGGTCAGCAGCATGCCGAGCAAGGCAGCCGCCAGGCGCGCCTTGTACGCCAGCAGCATCGAGGCGGCGCGTTTAAGATGCGGGTGAAAAGTCATTGCCTATCTCGCTGTTTGATTTTGTGAAACCTGGCTTGCTCATTGGTCAACTTGCATGCCATGCGTGCCAGATCTCCTTGCGCCTGACCCCGGCCAGCGGTATGGCCAGCAACACCATCAGCGCCAGGCCAAATACCGCGTCGCGCAGGATCGCATTGAACATGCCACCAACCATGATTGCGATCCCCAGCAACAGCAGGCGCATGCCATCATCGCCGCCCATTTTCCATGCCACAGCCAACTGCGTCAGCCAGACCCACAGCAAGACGGCTGCACCGACTGCGCCCATCTCTGCAGCATGCAGCAAATACTCATTATGCGGCGTCGAAACCAGGTCCAGGCCCAGAGGCTTGGCACGCTCGGCATACAATGGCGTCCAGGTTGCAATACCATGGCCAATCAAAGGTTTCTCGGCAATGATTTGCGACGTGACAGCATACATACCCAGGCGAACGCCCTGCGAGCTGATTTTCTCCCCCTGAGAAAATGCCTGGAGATCATGCACCGTGCCAAGGGTGCGGGCCCGGAAATCGGCAGCCAGTCCCCATGCAATCCCCATGATCACAAGCAAACCAGCCAGCCAGCGCATGCCACGCCATGACCAGCTAAAGTATTTCAGGCTGGCCAGCATGCACAACAATAAAAAGATCAGCACGCCGGTACGGGTCGTGGCCAGAAACAGCAAGGCAAACGTCACATACAAAAATCTGCCCACCCGCCACCAGAACGCACGGCGGTCGGTCACCGCGTTCAGTTCATAGAACATCCAGCCGGCTGCCAGGGCCAAAAGTATCCCCAGCAAAATCGATTTATTCCCGCTATAAACCACATAATTGGTAAACGGCTGCACCGCAGGCAAAACCTTCAGAAACGCCAGGTAATACAGGCTGGCCGCATACACTGCGCCAGCAAAAAAGACAGTGACGGCGCGTCTTTGCCACGCGCCTTTGCCAACGCTGATAAACAATAACAGGAACAGATAAGTCTGGTAATGCCCAAAGCCGGACCAGAACCCTTCTGCAGGACGTTCCAGAAACAATGCGGCAAGCCAGCTGACGCCAGCCAAGCTGACCACTGGCCAAAACATCGGATTGTCCCGCACGGTAGCCCATTTCGCCCGGTAATCCCCGGCAATCAGCAGGCTGATCAGGAACACGACCACCCCCAGATACACCAACCCGATCGGGAAAAACAATAGAAACGGCAAGCCGGTCAGCACTGTTTGCGGCAACTGATCACGGCGCAAGTGAAATTTCATATTTATCTGCAAGATTCAAAACAAGCGATGCAAAGTCGGAATAGTCGCGGTCTTGAATCAACTGCGGTATTTTTATTGATACGCATGCCGCTTCTGGCACTGGAACAATGACGATTAAAGTATCCAAATTTCTCAGACGCTCGTCAGCCACGAACCCAATGGGGTTTTTACGCAGTGATCCAAATTGTGCGCAATCGTCAGCGCGACCTTCAAACCGCTGGGATGGAAAAACCCGCCGTGCACTTTGACGGCCGGCCTGCTTACTCGCGCCAGTATGCCGCAATCCAGGGCGCACGCCGTACAAAACGCAAGGCACGGTTACGGCGTCCTTCCAGCGCATCCGGTGGGTTGACTTCGCCATGGAATATCACGATCCGGGTGCCAGCGGGTACCGTCGGTTCACGCCAGTAGTTCAGTGGCCAGCGCGGGATGCAATGATATTTGTAGCTGCAGCACCAGTCGCTGGGCCAATAACCGAGCTTGCCCTGCTTGTGCAATACATCCGACAGGAATGCCTGTTCATTGCGAAACGCAGTCCTTGCTTCGGCCTGCGTGGCGCGGAACTGCGCCAGCACATCGGCATGGGCGCCGAGCTTGAAGCGGTACACCGACGAGTTGCCGGTCACGCGCCACGGACGCTTCCAGTCATGGATGATCAGGAATTCGCCCGGGAATTCAAAGAAACAGTCGATACTGTCGGTGATCACCACGTCCAGATCGAGAAACAGCGCGGTGCCGGTCAGTCCGTGTAAATCAGCTTCGAACGTGGTCAGCTTTTTCCAGCCGCGCTCCGGCAAGCCGTCCGGCAGCTTGAGGTCGGGAATCGGCAGGCATTCGACTTCGGCGCGGATGCCCTCGTTACGGTCGGTCAGGCAAACGAACCGGAACGTTCCCTGCAAATGGCGGCGCACCATCGCATACAGGCGGTTGACGTACTCGGGACCGTACTTGGTACCCCACTTCATGCACAGGATCACGCGCCCGGCGTCATTCGCTGCAGTACTGGATAATGTCAAAATTCCTCCATCTGGTAGGGACAAGCGCCTTGCTCACAGACAACAAGGCAAATGCAGCTTAACCGGCAATTTTAATTTCTTCGGCCGGATTCACCTAGCGTCGGCTGAAAAAACATCCGTTTAATCGATAAAAACCCTGATTAAGCCGGTTTTATGATGTGTGATCTCGTGTTACGGCTTTAAAAACGACATGAATCAATATCTGGACAAAAGGCAGGCTTCGCAGTCAGCAAAAGACTGTAGGGCGGGTCATCACCCGCTGCATGCGCCAAATCTCCGGCAGGTCATGACCCGCCTTAATAAGGTATCGGACCAGTAGGTCGTAGCGCGATACGCAGCATGCGCTGTTTTACCAACCTGCCCGATCTTCTTGCAAGGCTTGCCAGGCAGGCTTTGACAATTCCAGCTCCAGCCGATCCAGATCGATTCCGCGCGGGTTACGCTTTAATAATTCCAGCTTCAAAATCCCCTGCCGCATCAAAACCTGGTCCCACAGAAAATGCATCGGGTTGCAGCGGCGACGCGGCTGCGCCAGCATTTTCAGGGTCAGCAGCAGTTGACGGATCTTGTTCCCATCCGCTTTACGTTTGGCCATCAGCCGCACATCGTGCCCGGTATCCGCGACATACCCTGCTACCAGCCGCATGCCGCATGCCTGCAAACATTGGCTGAGCCCGCGCTCATAACGCCGAATGATGTCTTTTTTGTCCGCCAGGACTTCGACCCCATTCCAGAAACCTGCCAGCGCGGGATGGGTTAATGCGCTGCGCCGAAAGACGATGAAAAAGGATTGCAGATGAAAACTGCGCTCTTCCGAGGCGGTCAGCGCCCAGACGTCGGCGTCGTGCTGTGGCAATTGTGCCAGTTGCGCCAGGGTCTGCTCCAGCCGGGCCGATTCGGCCAGGTAAATACTGTCGTTGGCAATCAGGACTTCATCATAAGCCGCAAGCTCGCCCAACCGCTGCCATCCGGTTTTGTAAGACATGAAATCATGGCCGACATTGTCACGGATGATTACCTCGATCGAAGCGGCCAACGACCGTGCTGCGGCATCATTCAAACAGGTTGAAATGAAAATGAAGCGCTGCGCACGGCTGGCCAGAAAATCGATCAGGCGCCGGGTATAAGCAGGAATTTCCCCATCCGGATGGAAATGGGCAAAAATCACTGCCCGATGGGTGATGGGAGGCAAATGGAAAGGTACGTGGCGCACCAATGTCACGACGCCTTCAAGCCGCTGAGCGCATTGCCTGCGCGACGCGGCCGGCCCACTTCGCCAGTGCCGCCTTATTCAGCGTCACGCCGAAAACCAGCAATGCCAGCGGTGCCAACGCCAGATGGCGCACACGCAGCTTCAAGTCGGCGAGCGGGCCGACATGCTTGCGCGCCAGGATGCGCCGCGACAATGCATGGTGAAATCCCTTGATGTATTCAATCCGCATCGACTTGCCGGACGATCCACCGCCGACATGCTGCACCTGCGCTGCCGGTTCGATCAGGCATTCATAGCCACGCCGGTATGTTTCCAGGCACAGATCGTCGTCTTCGCAGTAAAGAAAAAAGCGCTCATCGAAGAAGTGTCCGCCAAATGCCGACATCCTCACCAAGAGACAGCAGGCGATCAGGAACTTGGCGCAGGCGACTCCTTCCGGTACCTGGTAGGGATGACGCGCGATCGGCTCGAAGTAAGCGTTGTTGTAGGATATCTGCGCACGCCTGCCGCTATAGGCTTGCGGCGCGATGAGTCCGGCACGCTCGAAACGGTCTGCCGCATCAAGTAAAATCGCGAGATTTTTCTCATCAATTTCGCAGTCCGGGTTCAGCAGCAGCGCAAATTCGGTGCGCACATTTTGCAGGGCCCGGTTGTTGGCAGCGCCAAAGCCGAGATTTCTGTCATTGCCGATCAAAATCGCATGCGGCGCGGCGGCGCGTACGCTGTTGACCGTGCCGTCGCTGCTGGCATTGTCGACTACGATCACATGCTCGAACCGGTTCAGCGTGCGCGCAAGTAGCGGCACCAGGCGCTCCGACTGGAAGGTGACGCAGATGACAGTAACGCGGCTCGAATGGTTGGGCATGCTTTTTTGATATCACACAGGTAGAACGTAACTGTGCGGATTATCCCTGCCCTACTCAACTTGTGCAATGTCTAGGTGGCAAGAGCGTTGCAGTCGTCTGTCAAGCGCCCGGCGACCTGGCAATGCGCCTAATGTGCCATGCTAAAATCGGCCGCATTTCCTTGATAGCGTCGACGTAACAAATTCGACTATTTCATATCTTTTCACTTACATTTGCCGCATGACGCCTGATTCCCACCCGATTACCCGCCACCTGGATTTAGGCTGCGGCGATAAGCCGCGCAATCCTTATCGGCGCGATGAATTGCATGGCATCGACATCTTTCCGCGGCACGAGCCGGGAAGTTATGAAATTCGCAAGGCAAATCTGTCACTCGAGCCTATACCCTATCCCGATAATTATTTCGACTCGGTTTCGGCCTATGATTTTTTTGAGCATGTGCCGCGTGTATTGATGACTTCAGATGGCTTGTCCACCCGTTTTCCCTTCATCGAGTTGATGAATGAAATATGGCGGGTATTGAAACCGGACGGCTTGTTGTACGCTTCCACGCCTTGTTATCCATATCAGGAAGTGTTTCAGGATCCGACCCACGTCAACTTCCTGACGCTCACCTCGCATGAGTATTTTACGAAACCGAAGCACTTGGCAAAAATGTATGGCTTTGCCGGCGACTTTACTGTCAAGCGGGTGTTGCGCTATGCACCGAAATCGGAATACGAACCGGTCGATGATAGCTGGCGGCAAAAGTATCGGACCTGGAACCGGGAACGGCGCAACAAGATCAGCCACGTGTTGTGGGAATTCGTCGCAGACAAATAAGTCATCAGCTGCCGCACCACCAGCCTCGTCCGGGAGTAAGTTAACAATATGCGTGTAGTTGCACTTTCCAATGACAAAGATTCCAATAGCGCAGCCATTCGCTTACGCCTCCCGCTGCGCGCTCTGGCGGCACAGCATCCACTCGAGTTGAGATTCCTTTCGTTTCACCAGTGCACCCGTGCTGACCTGCGATGGGGCGATATATTCATCGTCCAGCGCGGCATCAATCAGCGCATGCTGACCACCATGCAGCGCATCAAGGCGATCGGCAAACCAGTCATTTATGAAGTCGATGACCTGCTGACGCAATTGCCTGAATTCCTGCAAGACCATGTGACAATGCGCGAACATCAGGACCTGGTAGTTACGATGATCAGGCGCGCAGATGCAATATCGACCACGACACCACAGCTTGCCGAGCAGCTCGCCCCGATCAATCCAAACGTCCACCTGGTCCCTAACTACGCTGTGCTTGCCGATATCGTCGCGACCCGGCACCGGGCCGATATCTTGCCCCGGGCGACTCTGGTGCTGGCAGCATCGGACACAGTGCAGACCGATTTCCTGCTGCCCGCCATTCAGGCGGCACATGCGCAATACGGATCGTCGATCGAACTGGCCTGTATCGGCGCAATCGCCAAGTCAATCGACATTCCAGGCATGATGATCCATAAACATCCGATCGTGCCACAATCGCGCTTTGTCGAGCTGATTGCCTCGCTTCCCAATCCGGTTGGCCTGATCCCGCTGGATGATTCGCTCTTCAGCAGTTGCAAAAGCGCGATCAAGTATCTCGACTATGCGGTGGCAGGCACGCCATCGATCTGTTCCAACGTCAGCCCTTACCGGGATGTCGTGGAAAATCAGCAAGGCGGACTGCTGGTCGAGAACACGACTGAACAATGGCACCAGGCGATCTGCTCGCTGGTCGAAAGTCCCGAACTGCGTGAACGCCTGAGTCAACACGCAGTCGCACAGATTCGCATGCGCCACCTGCTATCGCACACCGCGCTGGCATGGCACGACGTTATTGCCAGCGTTTATAAAGAAGAACAGGCGCCCAGACCATGCCCGACCACGCTGGAAGTGGCGCAAGATGCGTGGCGCGATATCGGCGACCGTTTCTTGGTATTTCTGAAAGACCTGAACCGCGCCCGCCTGCTGCGCAGGAAAGCAGCAAAAGCACGAACTGCAGCGGCCAGGCGTAGCTAGATGGCCATGGCCTTACTTCACAACCCAGACCAGTCAATGACCTTGCCGCCCACAATTTCCGATGTCACCGTCATCGTCGTCACCTACAACAGTGCCCACTGCATCCCTGCCCTGGTGTCGGCGCTGGCAGCATTGCCCCATGTGACTGTGGTCGACAATGCCAGCAACGACAATACCCTGGCAATGACGGCAGCCGAGATTCCCAATGCACGGGTGCTGCGCAACGAACGTAACCTCGGCTTTGGCGCTGCCAACAACCGGGCTCTGAAAGATGTACGCACGGACTTTGCGCTGCTGCTCAATCCGGACTGCGTGCCGACGCCGGATTTTTTAACTCAGTTGCTCGAGGTCGCCCGGGACTATCCCGACGCAGCCATCATCGCCCCCCATCTGATCCGGCGCGGCGGCGAGATCGATATCAGTTACCGTTGGCCAGGCACCCACTGGCGATCCCGAGGACCAGCGGCAGAAGGCGCGTGCTGTGTCGGTTTTGTCAGCGGTGCGGTAATGCTGCTGAATATGGAAGTGATGCGGGAAGTCGGTTTCTTCGACGAGGATTTTTTCCTGTACTACGAAGACGAGGATCTGTGCCAGCGTGCGTTCGCCAAGAACAAAGCGATCATTGTGGCACCGCATGTGACGGTAAAGCATCTGTCGCGCGGCTCGGTGCGCGGCAACAACCCGCTGCGCGCCGAATTCTACCGCGGCTATCATCACGCCCAATCCAAACTGATTTTTACTGGCAAGCATCTGGGTGCCGAGCAGGCTGCCCGGCTGCGCCGCAAAACGCTGCTGCTGGCAATTGTTGCTATTGTTCCGCGCCTGCTTGTGCCAGTGCCGCGTTATGTCGCGCGCCTGGTCGGAAGAATTTGCGGCTTGTGCGCCTATAAAAACCCGTCCCCATCCCGGTCTTCGCATTGAAAGAGCGGGGGCCGCACCAGACACGCGACTCCTTGACCTCACCGTAGGGCGCATCGCGATGCGCCCTACTCCGGCCGCCCCTTACGGCTCAATACTCGAACCAGACATTCTCTTCCTTCAGCCACTCGCATAGCTTGCTACGCAATGCATCATCAGCCCGCACGCGCCAGTCGTCCGACAGCTGCATCTCGCCCAACGCACCGTTTTTCGTATATTGCACAATGATCCGGCAGGCCGCTTCCGATTGCTGGAACGGCGCAATCATTTCACGCAATTTTTTAGCGTCGGCCTGGCCATTCATCGACAATCGCAAGGCTTTCACATACGTGGCACGGGCCGCTGCGATATCCATCACCTTTTCGGCGGTAATGCGCAAGCCACCGGAAAAACGGTCTTCCGATACCTTGCCCAGCACCGCCAGGAATTCATCTTCCTTGAACAGGCGCTTGTTCGGGTCATACAGTTCGTTGTACACGGTCACATCGACCGTGGCACTGGCGTCATCCAGCGTGACGATCACCATCTTGCCACGCTGGGTCATTTGCGTGCGCACCGATACGATCACGCCAGCCATGATGCGTTGATCGCGCGATGGCGACAGGTCGGCCAGCTTGGTGCGGGCGAACTTGCGCGCCTCCGGTGCATAGGCATGGAACAGGTGCCCGGACAGATAAAAGCCGAGCGCTGCCTTTTCTTCAGTCAGACGCTGCTTGTCGCCCCATGGCGCCACCTTCACATATTCGGGCGGCGTTTCTAGGTCGCTGTCGGCACCGCCAAACAGGCTGACCTGGTTGGCAGCGGCTTCCGCCTGCTCGGCGCCTTCCAGCGCCAGGTTCACGGTTGCAAGCAGCACCGCGCGATCAACCTTGAAGCAGTCGAAGGCACCGGCGCGGATCAATGATTCAATGGTGCGGCGGTTGATCTGGCGCTTGTCGACCCGCTTGGCAAAGTCGAACAGGTCGACAAACGGTCCCGACTTGCGGGCCTCGACGATCGCCTCGATCGCGCTTTGCCCGGAGCCCTTGACCGCGCCAAGGCCATAGCGGATATGCATCGCCTTCTTGCCGCGAACGCCCTCCGGCATGAAGCGGTAATCAGACTGATTAATATCGGGAGGCAATAGCGTCAGGCCGCAGATATCGATCGCATCTTCGACCAGGATCTTGATCTTGTCGGTGTCATCCATCGCCAGCGACAAGTTGGCGGCCATGAAGGCAGCCGGATGATGCGACTTCAGGAACGCGGTGTGATATGACAGCAGCGCATAGGCGGCAGCATGCGACTTGTTGAAGCCATAGCCGGCGAATTTTTCCATCAGGTCGAATATCTCGTCGGCCTTTTCTTCGGTCAAGCCATTCTTTGCCGCACCGGTGCGGAAAATCTGGCGGTGCTCGGCCATTTCTTCAGCCTTTTTCTTGCCCATCGCCCGACGCAGCAAATCGGCACCGCCCAGCGAATAGCCGCCGATCACCTGCGCCATCTGCATCACCTGTTCCTGATACACCATGATGCCGTAGGTTTCCGACAGAATGCCCTCGGTACGCGGATCGGGATAGTCGAAGCGTTCGCCATGCTTGCGCCGGCAGAAATCCGGAATCAGGTCCATCGGGCCCGGACGGTACAAGGCCACCAGCGCGATGATGTCCTCGAAGCGGTCGGGCCGCGCTTCTTTGAGCATGCCTTGCATGCCGCGGCTTTCAAGCTGAAACACGGCAACCGTTTTCGCCTTGGTCAGCAGCTCGTAGGAAGCCCGGTCATTTAAAGGTAACTTTTCCAGTGAAAAATCGGCCAGCGCCGGATCGAGCATCTTGATGTAGCGCACCGCGCGATCCAGGATTGTCAGCGTGGTCAATCCCAGAAAGTCGAACTTGACCAGGCCGACCGCTTCCACGTCATCCTTGTCGTATTGCGAAACCACGCCGGCGTCGCCGCCTTGCGTGTACAGCGGGCAGAAATCGGTCAGCTTGCCGGGCGCGATCAGCACGCCGCCGGCATGCATGCCGATATTGCGGGCGATGCCCTCGACCTGTTGCGCGAGGTTCAGCAGCTGCCTGACCTCGTCTTCCTGTTCCATGCGCTCTTTCAGCAACGGCTCTTCTTCGATCGCATCGGCAATCGTCACCAGCTTGCCCGGCTTGAACGGGATCAGCTTGGAAATACCATCGCAAAAGTTGTAGCCCATGTCGAGCACCCGGCCGACATCGCGCACCGCGCCCTTGGCCGCCATGGTGCCGAAGGTGGCGATCTGCGACACTGCATCGCGCCCGTAACGATCTTTCACGTACTGGATCACGCGGTCACGGTTTTCCTGACAAAAGTCGATATCGAAGTCGGGCATCGATACCCGTTCCGGGTTCAGGAAACGCTCGAACAGCAGGTTGTATTCAAGCGGATCGAGATCGGTAATCATCAATGCATACGCGACCAGCGAGCCGGCGCCGGAGCCGCGGCCCGGGCCGACCGGCACGCCATTGTTCTTGCCCCACTGGATAAAGTCGGCCACGATCAGAAAGTAGCCGGGAAAGCCCATCTTGATGATGGTATCGGTCTCGAACTTCAGGCGCGATTCATAACGTTCGCGCTGCTCTTCCCGCTTGGCTGGATCCGGGTACAGCTGGACCAGACGTTGCTCGAGGCCCGCTTTGGACTGCACCACCAGGAATTCACCGATGGTGACGCCCTCGGGGGTCGGAAAATCCGGCAGCTTCGGCTTGCCCAGCTCCAGGTTCAGGTTGCAGCGCTTGGCAATCTCAATCGTATTGAGCAATGCCGCCGGCATGTCGGCAAACAGCGCCGCCATCTCCGCCTGGGTCTTGAAATACTGCTGGTCATTGAAGCGCTTGACGCGGCGCGCATTGGCCAGGATCTCGCCTTCGGCAATACAGGTGCGCGCCTCGTGCGCGGTGAATTCTTCCCGTGTCAGAAACTGGATCGGATGGGTTGCCACTACCGGCAAATCAAGGCGTGCCGCCAGCGCCACCGATTGGCGCACCTGCTGCTCCATATTGGGCTGGCCAGCGCGCTGGATTTCAATGTAAAAATGGCCAGGAAACATGCCAGCCCAGCGCTGCGCGCATTTTTCTGCGGCAGCCGGGTTGCCATGTTCAATTGCAAATCCGATGTCGCCGAAGTGAGCGCCCGACAACACGATCAAGCCGCCCGGCGGCAACTGTGCCAGCCAGTCGGCACGGATCTCGGCACGACCGCGATGCAAATTGGTCAGCCAGGCGCGGGAGAGCAATTCGCACAATTGCAGGTAACCGGTCTGGTTTTTGACCAGCAACAGCAGACGCGATGGCTTGTCGCGATCGTCGTCGTTGGTGATCCAGACGTCGCAGCCGGCAATTGCCTTGATGCCCTTGCCGCGCGCCGCCTTGTAAAACTTGATCATGCCAAACAGATTGGCCAGATCGGTCATCGCCAGCGCCGGCTGGTGGTCACTTGCTGCTGCCTTGACAACATCGTCGATGCGCACCAAACCATCGGCGATCGAGAATTCGGAATGTAGCCGGAGATGAATAAATTGCGTGGAAGTCATCGCGATATTTTACTCCGCTCAACCCTTGGCGAACGATGGAATTTGGCATCAAAATTGACGGTACCCGATAAATTCATTGACCATATTGCGACACCAAATAGTGGCAGATATGCTATGCATTCTTTTACCAAGACCGGAAAAGTATCGCTGCACCGATTATAATGTCGGCAAATCAAAGACTTAGAGAAGTTATGCAACCCAGCACGCAAATCGTCAATATCGCCGCCTACAAATTCATCTCGTTCGACGACACCCTCGAAAAGCGCGCCGCATTCCAGGATCTGTGCCGGGAACTCGAGTTGAAAGGTACCATCCTGCTTACCCCGGAAGGCATCAACCTGTTTCTAGCCGGTGTACGCGAATCGGTCGACCGTTTCCTGGCATGGTTGCGCGCAGATGAACGGTTCGCCGATATCGAAGTCAAGGAAAGCTATTCCGACACGCAGCCGTTCAAGCGCATGCTGGTCAAGCTCAAGCGTGAAATCATCACGATGAAAATACCGCTGATCCAGCCGGAAAAAGGCCGCGCGCCGGCGGTCGACGCCAAGACGCTCAAGCGCTGGCTGGATGCGGGCGTTGACGACGCCGGCAAGCCGGTGGTAATGCTCGACACCCGCAACGCGTTCGAAGTCGATGTCGGCACTTTTGATTCCACCATCGATTACCGCATCAAGAAATTCAGCGAATTTCCCGACATGGTGGCGCAACACAAAGATGAACTGGTTGACAAGACGGTAGTCACCTTCTGCACCGGCGGCATCCGCTGCGAAAAAGCGGCAATCCACATGCAGAATGTCGGCTTCGACAGCGTGTATCAGCTCGAAGGCGGCATCCTCAAATATTTCGAGGAAGTCGGCGGCGCCCACTACACCGGTTCATGTTTCGTATTCGATTACCGCACTGCACTGAATCCTGACTTGGCGCCTTCCGGGGAAGTACGCTGCCGCAATTGCGATGCGGTACTCAAGCTAGATGAACAAGCGTCGCCGTTATTCATCTACGGCAAATTCTGTCCGCACTGCGCCGAAGAGAAATAAACAACCTGGCGATGCAGCGTACCGTCTGGCCCACCGCGTTGCGCCAGATGGACGGATGTGAAACATCAACATCCGGCGCATCACGATGCGCCCTACCTGTTCTTTATCTTCCTCCGGGCGGGTGATGTCACACCGAACCATAGGGCGGGTCGAGACCCGCCGGATGGGTACGTATTTTTCAACATGCGGCGCATCGCAATACGCCGCATGTTATTGCCAGTTGCCCTTCAAGATCGGCAATCCCTAATTGATCAGTTTTTCAGTTGCTTTCGACGCAGCATTTCCGTACGCATGCTGTCAAGCTGCGTATAAACATGATTGCGAATAAATGCTTCGCCAATTCCCAACGGAATCCAGATATCGGGTACTGCTTCGCTGACATAAATGATCCTGGTCGCCTCACCTTCCGCCAACAGGCGCGTGGCCACATTGCCTTTCTTTACGCTGCCACCAGTAATTGTCGACTTGATTTCGCGGTAGGGAAACAGCTCAATTTCACGAATATAATCGAAAGCAACCGACAGCACCCCGTAACCGATGGTGCCAGCCTGAGCAACCCGCAACCTGTTTTCAGTGCGTTCGATAATTTTGCTGGTATGCACTTTTGGCAAAAACTGTGTCATCGCATCATAATCAGTCAGCACATCCCAAGCTTGCCGAGGTGTAACTGGCACCAGAAGGCTGGCATTCACCATCACCAGATCGCCTTCTTTTTTGACATCGATCGCCATGTCATTCTTCTCGGCGGCCGCAGCTTCTGCACCCAGAAAAGCCAGGAAGAAAATCAGAATCAAACCTGCTTGGGCGGTCTTAAACAGTAAAGCCATAAATTCTTGTCTACTTCGTGTTAACCAGAAAATTTCTACCCATCAAAATAATGGACTTCAGCTCCCGACATTCATACGCTGAAAGGGTACAGTCCTGTACGCCAATACATTTTTGTATGTAAAGCGCAAGCCATTATATCTTGCACCATGACAGCACTGCAGGGCGCATCGCAATGCATTGGATGGGTAAGTATATTTCGACATCCGGAACTGATCTTGAAGGTTATATGGCGTTACCCATCCGACGGGTCTCGACCCGCCCTATGGTTCGGTGTGGCATCGCCCGCCCGGAGGAAGATAAAGAACAGGTAGGGCGCATCGCGATGCGCCCTACTCTTTATCCATACCTTGCATCTGGATGTAGCATCCAGACAAACATTATTCTCCAGAAGAACCAAAACCCTGTACTTCCGCGGCCAACATTGTCATGTCTTCTTTTTCAGCCTGCGCAGCATCAGCCACCACTTGTGTCTTCGCCTCTACAGCTTTGGCTTCCTCATTCTGTAATTTTTCCTTGCTTGCCAGGATGGCCGCATTGCGCGCTGCCGCCAATTGATCCTGCTCTTCATACTGGTTGGCCATATGGTTCCAGGTCGCAAACCCCATGATCAAGCCCGCAATAATAGGCAATGGCGGCGGTGCGGCAAACAGCACCATCAGATTATTCACTGCCGCCCCACCCCATAAGGCCGATGTCGATTTCAACGTTGTGCGCTTATCTTCTTCCGGCAGCGTTTCTGCATATTTTGCCAAACCGATTTTCATGCCAGTCATCAAGACCAAGCCAATTGGTGAAGTAGAGATCAGGGGATTCAGTTCGACCGCACCGGCCGACAGCGCCAGCCCGGTTGTGACACCATCGGCAACGGCTGCCGCCACGGCGTTATCGGAACCGCCCACGGTCGGATCAACGGGCAATGATGCCGCATGCTCCGGCGCCTGCGCCGTGACGAGTACTGTTTCTACCACTGCGGGAATATCTGACGGCGTCGCACTTAATGTATCTGGCGAAAACGAGTTGAATTGAAACTGTGTGATATCGACTTCTTGCGCGTTAGCGCTGACTGAATAGATGCACAAAATCATCCCGACCATTTTCTTAACCCGGGAAAAATTATGCATCCGTGATGGAAATTTCATGTTCTACTCCTCTGTATGTCGCTTCCCGGAAATGGAACGAACCAGACGCGGCACTGAGTGCAGCCGCGTCATGATTAAGAGTAGAAATTTTGGATCGTTAAGGTATTGATTAACTCTAAGGGATTCACCGTGTCAATCAACCTAAATCAAGCAGCATGACAATAATGTGATTATTCAAAATTTTGAGTTCAAAAAATTGCTTGATGCAATTTATTTGCAGGCTTAATTAGCGCTTGATGCAACTTGATACGTGATGAAATCAATTTCGATTAAAAGCGTATTCAGACATAAAAAATAGATTTATGACGGAAGAAATTTCCGCGGCATGCTTTTAATTTTTTTCAGAAATATTTTTTGAAATTGCAGGAAAACCAACAGGCATGTACCTTCAGCTCGAAGCCTGCGACACATCAAGGCAAGAAGGTATTACTTTGCAAAACTGAGCAGTGTGTATGTGGGCCAGATAAGATAGATGGCAAAACGTGAAGATCGCGATGCGCTGAATGGATGAACAAATCACAAAATCTAGCTAGGAGTGAACGTTGAACCACGATGTTTTAAATATCCGGCGCCTCGCGGTGCGCCCCGTTTTGTTTAATATTGATTTGCCAAATTTATGAATTGGCCGTTTGTAGGATCCACGTCGTGACTTCAGTTAATACTTTAGAGAAATTATTAAAAATTCAACAAACAACACTATTCATTTACCAAACAGCCTTTTTTAATGATTTCTTTCTAACTCATTAAACTGTTGATACAATACAATTAAGTATATTTGTAATACCCGATTTTCCAAATTCAACTAATAAAGGATTTCCCCATGAAAAAAATGCTTTTGATTGCTGCGATGTTTAGCATGTTCTCCAGCCAAGTCCTGGCCCAAGCCACTGCTGCAACACCTGCTACTCCTGCCACGCCAGGCGTTACAGCTGCTACGCCAGCTACTCCAGCAACACCTAATCCTGGCGCAGCTGCCAACACAGCTCGTGTTGCTGGCGGCGCAATGAAAGCTTCGACCTTGGCTATCGGCATTGCTGCTGCAGCTGGTCTGGCTATTGTTGCTGGCAGCAATTCCAGCACCACGCATCATTAATCTTTCTGGGTGACGCCTTCCGGCGTCACCCATCTCACCAGCCTTCCGCCCTGGAAGCACTGCTACTTCTGTTGCTACACAACGCCTGCTTTTCTCAGCACCCTAGTAAATTTCTCATTGCCTAGAGGAATAACCACGTCCGCACATTGATAGTGAATTGAATTTCGATGTGAACCCCATCAAAAATGTAACTGTAAAGTGCAATTCATAAAGCGCATCGTGATGCGCCGGAAGTTAATGCCTTCCATCTGTCCATCCGACGTGTCGCGATTTGCTGCATGGTCAACATCACACAAGAAACATCGAACAATGAATTGATCCGAAACGAAAGGTAAGCTAATTGCCCCAGCTTGCATCCCCACTCAATTCACACGGTTTTTTGGTCAGCTTTTCAAAAAAATCCCACATTAGTCACTTATTGCAATTTGACAATAACTGCTCGACGCTGATTCCCAGGCCTGTGTAATTAAAGTTACCTTGTCTCCCTAATCTCGTAAATCTATCCTAGGGCAACACCTGAAATTGATTATTCTCAAGCAACTTTGCCATAGCGCTGCTATCGTCGAAAACAGTTGCTCTTCAGCTTAGTAATTGAATCTATTCAGGCAGCAAAAATATTGGCGCACACAGAACGATGCCGTAGTAAACAGTGCATTATTGAATGGTGCGATTGAAGAGAAAAGCCTGGTTTAAGCAATAAGACGATACAAGGAATGGGTATGATCTCTGCCTCCAAACACGATGGACTATTTGAAATGCTGGCAAATTCCTGCATTTTGGCCGGCATTGGACTTCTCATGCTCGACGCCTTGCCAATGACGCAATTCATTTTGCCGATGAACGAGCTCTCTGAGCCCGATTTTCTGATTGCCGCCGGTCTCATCCCGCATCTCAGTGGTGGCATGGCGGCGCTGGTCAATATGGTCATTGGTTAAAGGCATACTGTCAAATTTTGACTATCTAACGTTTTTTTATTATCTGCTCATTCTGAAATAATTTTCCAATTTTTCCAATTACTCGTCTTTTAACTACACGTGCGACGCTTTGCGCTCCAACTTCTTTATCTTGAATCCGTGTAGTTACGGCCTGCTTCACTGCCTCACCCAGCCCATGGCATGAATTCATAAGGTGAGTTTGTACCGGCAGTACACTTGCCAAATCTCAACCAACCCACTATTCTGCCTGCTCCTGCTATTGCGGATTGCGTGTCCGTATAGACTTTTTTCTATCCTCCCTTAAATACAGCATTATATGAAATCTTCTCCCCTGATCCCAGTAATCCTCTGTGGCGGGTCGGGCACCCGATTATGGCCTTTATCGCGCGAAGGCTACCCCAAACAGTTTCTGCGCCTGTTAGGCCAGGAAAGCTTGCTGCAACAAACCGTGCAAAGGGTACAGTCAATCAAAGGAATCGACGCGCCGTTACTTGTCTCTGGGGAAGCCTACCGCTTTATCGCAGCAGAACAGCTGCGTGAGATTGGTGTCGAGAATGCCGATATGCTGCTCGAACCAATGCGGCGCAACACTGCCCCGGCAATCGCTGCTGCGGCTATTCATGCACTCAACGCACATGACGACCCACTGCTGTTGGTTCTAGCATCTGACCATGCGATTAAGGATCAGGAAGCATTCCGCATCGCAGTAGATTCGGCGGTACAGGCTGCGACCAGTGGCGACCTGGTCACCTTCGGTATCCATCCGCAGAGTCCTGAAACAGGGTATGGTTATATTCGTGCAGCAGCCTCCACTGAGGCAGGCCAAGCACAGCACGTGCTTGAATTTGTCGAAAAGCCCAACCTGGCCCTCGCGGAAAAATATGTTGAAAGTGGCAATTATTATTGGAACAGTGGCATGTTCCTGTTTCGTGCCAGCCGCTTTCTGGAAGAACTCGAACTTCATGCACCAGACGTCTTACGTGCTTGTCGCCAAGCGGTAGTACAAGCAAAAAAAGATACCGATTTTATCCGCCTCGATAGCGCGGCCTACCAGCAAAGCCCGGACATCGCAATCGATTACGCCGTGATGGAAAAAACTGATCGCGCAGCAATGGTGGCACTGGATGCCGGCTGGAGCGATATTGGCTCCTGGGCATCTCTATGGGACGTAGCCGACAAGGATCAAGATAACAACGCAGTCCGGGGCGACGCCCTGCTCCAGGATTGCCAGGACTGCATGGTCCATGGCACCAACCGGCTGGTGACCGCAGTCGGCTTGCGCAATATCGCCATCATTGAAACCGCAGATGCGCTGCTGGTCATGAATACCGACCAGGCACAGGATACAAAAAAACTGGTCAGTCAGCTGCTGAAGTCCGAACGTCCGGAAGCCACCCAGCACCGCCAGGTATTTCGCCCATGGGGATCGTACGACTCCATCGGCAACGGCGAGCGTTTTCAAGTCAAACGCATCATCGTCAAACCCGGCGCCAAGTTGTCATTGCAGATGCATCACCATCGCGCCGAGCACTGGGTGGTGGTATCCGGCACCGCCAAAATCACCAATGGCGACCAGGAGTATCTGTTAAGTGAAAACCAGTCGACTTACATCCCGATCGGTGTTGTTCATTCCTTGGAAAACCCCGGAAAAATTCCGCTCGAGCTGATTGAAATCCAATCTGGCGGCTACCTGGGCGAAGACGATATCGTAAGACTGGAAGACCGCTACGGACGCACGTAAAAACATGTAAGCGCTTGGCAATGCGCCGAATGTTTAGACGGCCATAGACGCACTTAACAACTGTGTGCCGTCCCGAACATCATCTCTTTTACGCGCTACCTGCCATATATCCCCGAATCCCGAAAATCTAACAATCCTTAACCAATTGCAGCAAGATTTCCTGCAAGCTATAAGTTATACTTGGAAGCTTTTTGTGATTTTATTAATATCTAGCTTCTCGTTAACGCCAGTAGTCGTGCAACAGGCAAAAATACGGTTCCACATGCGCGGCGCGCCCTATAAGCCGGACTACGCAGTAAGTAGGCACGGAAACCAGATTCGGAAAAATTCAAAAGATGTAGGGCGCATCGCGATGCGCCGGATGGTGCAAGAACGTAAAGCTTCGTCCTCTAGCTTCGTCCTCTAGCTTCGTCCTCTAGTACCTCAAGATAAGCACCGCAAATCTCATTGAAAATATGCAATACGAACAACAATCTATATCTTGTTTAACTGAAAAGCTTAGCCAAGTAATAAGACATGATTACGACAAAAATAAAAAATTCCGGAAGGAATGATGTATTCAGATAAAATCTGACTGATAGTAGATAACAACAAGTAATGAAAGTAAATTTTAGTTAAGAAAAAACTTCCCTTCGGTTATTTTTTACCGAATAAAGTAAAAATCTGTTTCTGCGACTCAATGAAAACACGTTCTGCGTAACGGCAGTGAATCGTACCAGCTAGGCGTGAAATCATGCAATCCGGCAACAATCCAATTTTGATGTGATCTTTATGAAGTTTTTTGCGTTGTCATTTGTCTGTGCTGTTTTCATTACCTTCCTGGTCGTACACCTGCGCGACTTCCATTTTCATCTCAGCGCCGACCATGACTTGTCCGGCGTACAGAAGGCTCACGCCGTTGCAGTGCCGCGAATTGGTGGCGTTGGTATTTTTATTGCGCTTTTATGCAGTGCCGTCTGGCTATGGATCATTGATTCCCCCCATCTGCGCTTCTTTCTTTTATTCCTTGTTCCCTCTTCGCTAGTTTTTGCCGTCGGTTTGCTAGAAGATCTCACCAAACGTGTCTCGGTGCGAATGCGGCTGAGCGTAACCATGCTATCGGCACTGATCGGATCCTACTTGCTCAATATCACTGTCAGAAGCTTTGGCATTGATGCGATTGATACTCTATTCCAGATCAACCTGATTGCGATAATCTTCACCATGGTGGCGGTTGCAGGTGTAGCAAACGCCGTCAATCTGGTTGACGGATTCAATGGCTTGTCCGGGTTTGTCACCGTAGTAGCACTGCTGGCACTAGGCGTAGTTGCCTACATCGTGGGCGACCAGTTGATCTCCACGATTGCGCTGACATCCGCAGGTGCCGTAACAGGATTTTTATTCTGGAACTATCCGAAGGCAAAAATATTCCTCGGCGATGGCGGAGCATACCTGGTCGGTTTTATTATCGCAGAACTGTCGATATTGCTGAATGAGCGTAACCCGCAGGTATCGGTTCTGTTCCCACTATTGATGATGATTTACCCGATCTTCGAAACGCTGTTTACGATTTACCGGCGCAAGTTCATTCAGGGAAAATCTCCAGGCTTGCCAGATGCACTGCATCTGCATCAGATACTCAATAAGCGCCTGGTGCGATGGAGCGCATGCGGCAAGAATGGGTCGATTCGTTCAAGAGGCAATGCCAAGACTTCTCCGTACTTGTGGGTACTCAGTTCACTGGGGACAATACCAGCGGTAATGTTCTGGAATAATTCTGCCGTACTCGCATCCTTTATCGGCTTGTTCGTAGTGACGTACGTCTGGATTTACAGCAGCCTCGTGAAATTCAAGACGCCACGATTCTTAAATATACCGTTAAAAAAATCACGCATGCGGCACTCAAATGCCGCTTCTGCGCTTCGCGGCGGCCACCATATGTTGAGGAAAATGAGCAAAGATTTCTTATTAAAAGATACTGATTAAATCTTCATTGCAACGAAAGGCACTACGGTACATTCAAAAAAATGACGAGATATGCCGCTGCTAGATCTGCCCTAATAAGGAACAATGCATCAAATGCTGTGGGCTAGTTTTTATTTTTACTGATTCAATCACTTAAAATATTTATGGTAACTAAAGTCGCAACTCTTATGGCCGTTTATCGCGGCGATGATCCACTGGCGCTGGTTACAGCTCTCAACTCGGTAATTGATCAGGAGTTCACTGAGTTGGTGGAGTCACGTCTTTACGTGGCTGTTGATGGCCCTGTATCCACAGAGATCAACAGTGTGTTATCGGAATACAATAACCGTTTTTATCGTGTCCTTCGACTGGAACGTAATCGTGGTTTAGCTTTCGCACTTAATGGGCTAATCAAAGAATTAACCGACGAAGAGTTTGTATTTCGAATGGATTCGGACGATCGATCTTATCTAAATCGGTACCAAACGCAATTGGATTTTTTCCGACAAAATCCCAGCATTGATATTTTAGGCACTGACATCATTGAAGTTGTATCAGAGAGTGGTGCGCGACGAAGAGTTAGTTTTTGCCGCGGCCCTATTGATGCATTAAAGAAACTTAGTTGGCGAGTACCTGTTGCACATCCAACGGTTTGCTTTAGACGTGAAGTCCTTCGCAGGATTGGAGGTTATCCATTAACAGGCACAAATGAAGACATTGCACTTTGGTTATGCTGCGCACAGGAAGGCTTCAAATTTGATAATGTTGATCAACCTCTTTATGAATTTACTGTAAGTTCTAACTTCTGGCGCCGGCGTAGCGTAAGCAAAGCTTTCTCAGAGCTGCATTGTTACGTGTCTGGCATATGGGCTATGGATGGCATCACATGGAAATATATACTCCCATTGTTCAGATTTATGCTTCGTATAGCGCCGCAGGGTGTTTCCCGTCTAATATACAACTCATCTATACGGCATTCAGTCCCTATAAATTAAGCACTTCCCTGTGAATGCTTTTGACCTGCTAAGAATCCTGTAGCAGGTCACTATCTTGCAGAAACTCAAATCCAGTCAAACCTAACTATGTATGGGATTCAGGGTAGAGATATGGCCTGATCTGCTAAGAATGTTGTAGCCACCCGCAAAGTTAGTCTTCATGTTAATTTTGACATGGAGGCGAAGATGAAGAAACGTTTTTCTGAAGAACAGATTATTGGGATATTGCGGGAGGCAGACGCCGATGGCGCCGTCATCCGCGATGTCTGCCGCAAGCACAACATCACTGAGCAGACGTTTTTCCGCTGGCGAAACAAGTATGGCGACATGACGGTTCCTGATGCCAGAAAGCTCAAAGACCTGGAATTGGAGAACGCCAAGCTCAAAAAGATCGTTGCGGAACAAATGCTTGCTCTCGAAGGTTTGAAGGAAATCGCCGCAAAAAAATGGTGACCCCGGCAGCAAGACGGCAAGCGATCGATATCCTGAAAGCCAAGGGCCTATCTGAACGCACTGCCTGTCGAATTGCCGGGGTAAGTCGGCGTATTGGCAGCTATGAGCTGAAACAGCCAGTCAAGGATAAGGAACTGGGTGAGCGGTTAATGGAAGCATCTGGGCGCTATCCGCGCTTTGGTTACCGACGCATTGCTGTGATGACGAATCAGAGCCAGGGCCGCGTGTTTCGCTTATGGCGTGAATTGGGATTGAATTTACCCAAGCGCAGGCCCAGAAAGCGCCGCTGCGGTAGCGATATCCGCATTCCAGGGGCGACTGCGCCCAACAATGTCTGGAGCTATGACTTCGTGCACGACCGGCTAGCCAATGGCTCCCTGTTCAAGATGCTGTGCGTGGTGGATGAGCATACCCGCGAATGCCTGGCCATTGAAGTAGGCAAGTCCTTGCGTAACCAGGATATGATTCTCACGCTGTCGCGCTTGATGCGCTTATATGGCAAGCCGGCTTACATCCGTTCAGATAACGGCGCAGAATTTACGGCCATTGCAGTGATGAAATGGTTAAGAGATCAGAACGTTGGGCCTGCTTACATCAAGCCTGGCAGTCCTTGGCAAAACGGCTTTGTGGAAAGCTTCAATGGCAAGCTGCGCGATGAATGCCTGAATCGGGAATGGTTCTTGACCAGGCGGGAAGCGAAGATCGTCATCGAGAAGTGGCGCCAGTTTTATAATAACGAGCGGCCGCATTCTGCGCTCGGCAACCGTACACCTGCCCAGGCTGGGCAGATGCGATGGCAAAATCAGAGTGCTTGAACCCGAAGACTAACTATGGAAATGGCTACAAATTCCTATAGCAGGTCAGGTCGATTGTTTTCAGTTTTTACTAATTTCAGTTGCCCTTACCGGAAGTGCAACTAAAGCTATTAACATTACAGTTAAAACCATGCGGTGGCGAGCAAAGCCACTTACGTATATTTCAAAGTATGCAAAAATCCACATCGAAATCAAGGTACCAATAATTAAGCCCGCAATCTGAAAATTTACCTTAGGAAGCCTTCGGTACCCAATAATGAGCAGCCAAATATAAAAAGCACATTCCAAAACAAAGAAGGGGGTGGCGCTACCTAGATCTGCTAAAGGGATTGGATCAATCGCACCTTGTATGAACACCAACAGGTATCCTGGAATATCTAACAGATGACCCACTGTTGGGTATGCTGCCCCCGCTTCTTCGAAGGCAAGTTGGGAAAACGCTGACACAGCAGAGCGATGTTCGAAAGCCGCCAATGAAACAAATATCAATAACCCTAATAGCCAATATTTCCGGCGGTGAGCCTCAATACGGAACTTCGTCACAAAATAAAATGAAGAACTTACGATAACAATCACAACAAGAAATTCAGGGCGTAACGCAATACCTCCAAACATACAAACGAGACTTACAAACCGCTGTTTACATGACCACCCATAGAGTCCTGCGAAAAGTAAAGCGCATGCTGGTGCATCGCGCAACAAACTGGAGCTCCAAGCGATTTGTCCAGGATATAGAAGGAACAACAGCAAAAATCGGTTACGAGCTCGTTTGACAGCTTTAGAATCCAACTTCATTCCAGCGACTTGTAATACCCACTCAAAACCCATAAGTACGCCAACAAGCGAAAGAACGCGCAGCCATACAATATGTCCGAGATCACTACCGCCTAATATACGAGAAGGTGTTGCCAAAATATAAAACACGGCGGCAATTGCTTGTGCTTTGAGGTCATAAAAATCAATACCGGACAAGGTAGCAGCTGGAACACCTTGGTTAGCCAAATCTAAAAAATACGAATGATCATATGCTCGGGAAAAAGCGAAGAATGCAGTGATGATGAGTACTGTTCCAAACAGCATGAAAAGGAAAATTGCAAGAGATGGCGCAAAGTGCCATTTTCCAAATTTAGAAGACGTGTACATAAGTGGATCGACCTAAACTACGGTGTGCGATGAGGTTCTTTGCTGCTGGGTCCTAGCCCTGGTACGCCATGCGCGAAATGCAAACGCAGCGCGAGGCAAACTTATGGGAACATAGGTGAGCAGTAGAAGAGAAATAAAATAAAATGGCCCCAGCGCTACTCTCATCGAATTTAGATAAGCTCGCAACTCGCTACGTCGCCCTTTCGATACAAGGCTGAAAACGGTATTCTTCGTGATCACTGACCGAGCCAGCAAATGGTAAGTATCGCAATGCGATTGACTCAACGTCAATAGTGTTTCAACATAAGTATGAACAGCCCCCGGTTGCCCTCTCATAGAATAAGAAAGGCTAGTGCGTACATCACGATATAGTGCCAACGGAACTGGCAAATGCACGATGTTGTGATACGCCGACAATCGAGCCCACAACTCAGGATCTTCGCAAGCACGCAACCCAGATTTAAAACCACCAAAATCACGAAAAATTTTTGCTTCTACACAAGTACTGGATGCTGTACATAAGTGGCGTCCAGCCAAACAAGATTTTGCATAAGCGTGGCGCTCCTTCACGACACCCAGAAAATTAGTGTTATCAATAAATTTTTTATTTTCTATACACTCGCCGCGTGCTTCAATAACAATATCGTAGGAAAATATTACTTCCGATGGATAACGCTCGATAGCGCATTTAAGTATGGCAACCAATTGACCATGTGGGTAATCGTCTGCATCGAAGAAAAGTAAGTAGTCGCCTCTTGCGATCTCCGCGCCGCGGTTCCGTGCTGTTGCCGGCCCAGAGTTCGCATTTAATTTAACTAATTGCAAACAGTTTGATTTAAGATCTTGAATGGATTCAAAGCCCCCATCAGTTGATACATCGTCAACCACGATGATTTCGTCATTATGTTGGAGCTGAGACAGGAGTGCCTCGACAGTCGCCCTGACAAAAGAGACTTTGTTATAGAGCGGAATAATGATCGAAATGGAAATTGAGCTCATTTCAGTCATGCTTTCAACATAGCTATGGTGTTACGAAAAATTCTACTCAAAGTGCGTCGGACTAACCACCGAATAGCTGAAAATTTGCTGCGATACTTAATCAATGATTTGACATAGTCACGCCTTAGAACTGCCTCATTTTTAGCTGTAAAACCCTCTGGCGCGATTACAGCAATGATGCCGTCATAGATGCTTACTCGCCGAGTCACATTTGTAGTACGCAGATAGAATTCAAAATCAGCTCCAACAATGTAACTAGTGTCAAAGTGATGCTGCTGAAGGAGGCTAGCCCTGACTAACGTTGACTGGTGACAACCGGGCATCTCGACCGATGCACTGGGGCGAGCACGGTACACGCGCGTCCCGCCAGCATGGCGCACAGCCACATCTCCGAATACAAAATCAGTAGAATCGTTGAAACAATAGGAAAGGTTTTGCAAGACATTGTCGCTAAAAAAACAATCGCCCGCATTTAAAAATAAAACCCAAGAGTCACTTGGACATCGATCAATCGCTTTGTTCATGGCATCATATATGCCTTGGTCAGGCTCAGACATCCAGTCATCAATGACGTCTCGACTACTTTCAAGAAATGCTTTGGTCCCATCTGATGACGCACCATCAACAACAATATAGTGAATATTTGGATAGCATTGATTTTTTACTGAGGCTGCCGTCAACTTCAAGTCAGGCAACGCATTTCGGCAGACAGTAACAATACAAACGCGCTTCACGCAAAGGCCCCTTGTTGTTGTAAATGTTTGAAGATCTCGCTGTCTCGCCAACCGACTACTTGAGCCGGGTTGCCGGCAACGATAGCGCACGCTCTGACTTCTCCGCGCACTATAGCACCAAGGGCGATAATCGCTCCGTCACCGATGCGACTACCGGGAGAAATACTGACGTTGGCACCAATCCAAACCGCGTCTCCAATCTCGACAGGCTTTAAAATATCGTTTTCATCATATGGAATTGCATTTTCAGAGCGAAAATTGTGATTCGACGATAGCAACGTGAGGCCTTTACCGATGTGGCAATGACTGCCAATTTTCACCCCCCCCTGCGCATTAATGTAACAGTCACCATTTAGCACCGTTCCTACACCAATACTTAGATGCTGTGGGTGTACGATATGAAAATTGCGACAAACATCCGGCCCTAGAACAATGTGGCGCATGTCTGTATTGACATCGTTAAAAACAATACGAGAATAGTAATTTCTCCTAGCACTCGTATAAACTAATCGCAGTAACTTAATAAAATTTGCCATTTGACTTTAAATAATGAAATTGGGCGCCATCTCGGTATTTAATTACTTTTGCAGGATTTCCTCCAACTATTGCAAGTGGCGCGACATCTTGAGAAATCACACTACCGGCTGCCAAAATTGCACCTTCACCGACTGTCACCCCCGGCAAAATGGTCACGTTGGCACCGCACCATACAAAATCACCAATAGATACAGGCGCCTGTAGAACTACATCGTCATAAGGAATGCAAGTAGCATTCTTGTAATCATGGTAGGTAGAAAATATTGTAAGGCCACGGCCAGTATGGAAGTATTCACCGATAGTGACGCCACCATTCACGTCAATATAGGTTCCTGATTTCAGATGAGAAGTGGCTGCCATATGAAACCGGGAAATTTCACCCATAATTTCGAAGTCAAATTCTCCTTGCGGAATAAATTTAATTTCCACCCCGCGCTGCTTGTAGCGTAATACTTTTAGCTGCGCACCTAGATAGGATAGACGCCTTATAATTCGATCAATTTGAAAAACCAATAAAATTTTGAGGATGATTCGCTCAATAAAAATCATTTCCTTACCTCGTTCCACTTCAGGCCAATAGCAAGTATCAAAGTTGTACCAATATAACCGGTTCCAATGCCAACTGGAGCCCACAAAATACCATCGTATTTAACGCCAAAATATGTGACCACGCAGCTCAGAAAACCTCCAAGCAGAATTGCTACTGCACGGACTCGAGCCAATTTATAGTAATCAGCTGCCAAACCAAAAGGCCTATATATACTGACCGCAATCCCTGTCAACATAAGCGCTAGAAATACTGGTTCGGCATGGACATATTGAGGGGGCAACAAAAAATCTCCCAACAAAAAATATCCACCAATAACCAATGCGCAAAAAATAATAGAAAGCCCAAAAAACCCGAGTGCATATTGAATTAATACAGTTTGAATAGGTTTCTCCGGCGACGCCAATGATCGAAACAACCCTGGATACAAACCATTGGCTAATGATTGATTAAATGTTGCCATAATTGCGGCGAGAGCAGCGCCTGCAACATAAAGTCCAACAGTATTCATATCTGACAACTTCGCAATTATAATTTTATCGGCTTCATTCAATCCCCATGCACCAGGCAGGCACAACAAACTTGGCAAGCCAAAGGCCAAAATCTGCTTTCGATAATCTTTATTCAACTTCGGCTTAAATAGGGTTTTTATTCGACCTCGATAACGCACTGCCAGCATTAGTAGATCTGCCACCAATAATGCCAGTAGGCGAAATCCCCCCCATGGTTCGAAAGAGTAAGTCATGATAACGGTCAAAACTAATGCAACTATAGCCGTCAACAACGTCATCGCGCCAAACATTAAAGCACGTTCTTCCGCAACGTATTCTATTCCTGCCATGGCGACAAGAAAGCGCACCAGACCAAAGACAGGAATTAAAGCAAGTAACCAGTTACTTAAAAACCCTATTGCTAAACCAGTCAAAAATGTAATCTGCAATAAGGCAAAGCAAAGGTAAGCGATGCCTATGCAGGTCCGTTGGAAACGAGCGTAGTTTTCCGCGTCAAGCGTTACCTTGTTCACGGCAATCAGACCGTCGCACGATAGTGAAACTAACGGAGCAACAAAATAAAGAATACTTAAAAACACACCGATCAAGCCATACTCCGTGGGCGACAACATTCGTGTCAGAACCATCACAGCCGCCATACCGAGTAAAGATGAGGCGATGGAGAATCCCATATAGATGAGTGAATTAGAAAACTGCTGTCTTGTTCGCATGCTTAACAATTATGGTGGCGACTACTATGCGCATGCGCAAGGCGCAGTAGCAAAAGTGCGAACAGTGAATTAATCATCGAGGGTATTTCACCAACTGGGCAAGAGAGTCAACTTGTGGGGATCTGCTTTCGAAAAGGCCGCTATGGTAACCACGACCTAATTCGTCAAATCCGTCGACAAATTTGTATCCCCACTGCTGAAGTAATGCAGTCACTTGAACAAATACTTTTTGGGAGGCTATCTCATCAATTAAATGATAAAGGTACATCGGCTCTATTTCGCTACCGTCGAGATTGAGCAGCGCAGCAGAAAAATAAGACGCTAATACTTCTGGTTGATATTGGTCCACCAGTATTTCTATGCCACGCTTATCCTCAATCAAGCGCACTGCTGGGTGATTTTCTTTAAGAAAGTCTCTAATACGATCTGACCATTCTGAGACTTCACTCGGATGAAATTTAAAAAAAACCTCATCAAAACCCTGAGTTAGACCCGTTATGATTCGCCCTAAGCCTTCAAAGTACTGAAACGGTGTTTGGTAAAAATCGTACATACGTTCATTTAGGAAGATTACTCGACCATGCTGCCGTTTAACATGCTTATATGTGCTGTGTCGTCTTAGATGTAATACTGGAAGTTGTCGGACACTGCAAATGTGGCGATACACAAATACCCCATCAATTTGCGCGTCAGGCAGCCACGGAAATACCACGCCGTTGACTTTATGAAATTGCGTATCTTTTAAACCAGGTAATTTTTTAGTCATTGCAGCGACTACACGCTCTTTCAATGACAATGTTTCGTCACCAGGAAGTGACAAAGGTATGTAAGTAGCAAACCCCCCATCTTCCACCAAGTACACTCGAGCTCCGGCTCGTTTGAATTGACGTGCGATGAAGTGATTAAGTAGCTCAAACTCGGTATAGACAAACAAAACATCACAAGATGTTGGTCGCAAGCTCCGCGCAATTTTCTTCCATGCATAGAAATAACGTGCCCATGCGCCTAACCATCGATGGGACTTCAGCGGTGACGAAAACGAGTAAACATTAGAAAATCCTTCCCCCCGATTTTCTGTATTTAAGCAGTGCGGGACCTCGATCAGAGAGGTAGCAAACCCTTCGTTATTCAGTCCGGGCAGATGCTGCCGAGCATCAACAAGCTGATAATCGTTATTAACTAAAAAATAAATCATGTAATTCGATGAATGGCTGCATTACTGCGTATGCTCTTCTCTAATGCTTGCACTAGCCGTCGGCCTCCTTGTTCATTGAGATGGTAACCATCTAAATAGAAGGAATCGGCGTTTTCATTAGGTTGAAAAACTTTTATGGAAGTGAAATTTGAATGGCGCTTGGCTAAGTCGTCGTAAATACAGTTATAAGCATCAATTTGCGCATTTATTTTTGGGTTCCTTAATAATACTCTGCTCCCAGCTGGAAACACATGCACAGCAAAGACATGTGTACCTGCTGCTGCGGCGCGTGTAACGTAGTTTCCGAGATTTTCTCTGAATTGTTCGGGGCTAACCCAAGCATGCCGGACCTGACGGCCCACATGCTGCTCTAACCAATTCGAAATCCTGTGATTAAGGCCAAAGGGCAAACGGTAGATCAACTGTGTTAGCATGCTACGCCGATTGAGCAAGCGCGGCGCACTGTCACATATTCCTAACTGCAGAATTGCGATGTCCGGGGCGTAAAATTCAAGACAATCAGCCCCCCCCTCACCATCCTCAACTAATCGTTCCGTAGTAGAGGCACGTGCAGCACGGCAGATCCAGTCGATATCAGGTAACGCATCCGCAAGCAGTTTGGGCCAAGTATGTTCGTAGCCGAGGCCAGGACGTGGCATGGCGAGCGAGTCGGCAATTACAATGGCTCTTAGCGGACGCTCAATCGCTAGATGTACTTTAACAGCATCCAAAGCTGCATCTTGCATCCGTCAAGCCTCGCCAGTTTTTGTAGAATAACCTGCGATCTTCACATAATTATCCAATAGTTCACAGTGCTCCGAAATTGAGCATAGATCTCCCTCCTGCTTCTCTATGAATGCCTTCGTCTGAAGAAACAATCCTGGCTTGAACTGTTTGTCCAATTCACTTTGTTCAACAGCGATGGTCTCGATTGCAACAGATCCCTTGCGCATTACTTGCAGTGCCTCCATCGGTCTAAAGATGAAACGCCGTTGTCTAGTGCATAGCTCAATTCCCCAGCGTCCTGGAGCATCCCAATTCGCCTGATAGGAAAACACGGCCTCCTTGTCCGTTCGACCACATCCCACGAATATAGAAGCTGTTGGATGCCATTCGAGTCCGCCAGAATGTATAGGATATAACTGAGTAGGTTTTCCACCAAGATAAAAAGCCAGATCCAATACATGCGACGAGTTACCAAGCACCCATTGTTCTTTCACACCAGGTGCTTTTTGAAGCCCGATAATTTCATGCCCCCACTCAGTGAACTCAAAATTGAAAGATTGAATTCCACCATCCTCTGCAATCAGCTTTTTCGCTTGACGTACCGAGCTGTAAAATCGGCGATTGTAAGCCACGTAAACCATGGCACCGAAAGATTGTGCCAGCTGATTCAGTTTGTGAATCTCATGCGCATTCAACCCTGCCGGTTTTTCGACGAGAATGTGCCGAATACCTGCTTCAATCAACTGAGAAGTCGTTTCAAACAGACCCTCTACTCCTACCGCCACAATTGCGCCATGTACATCTGGAGGAATGCCTTGCTTTAATGCCTTAACAAGCCCCCCGCGAATAACTGGCGTCCCCAAGTTTGCCTCAAACGCCAACGCGCTATCCTCACCCCGGCCAATTACTAAGTATTGACAATTAAGGCCATCCAAGACGCGAGCATAATCCCGCGCCATACCACCAGAACCAACAAGCATGAACATGCGAATATCCTTATCCTCAAGTAATCGGGCAAAAATCGGTATCTAATGCGGAGTCCGTAGCATGACGTCCGAGAGCTTGTAGCAAAGGAATGTGCAGTGCCATGGATTCTGCGTATGGTGTTAATGGGCAGTCACCTGAATTCAAAATACTTTCGGCTAGAAGACCACTAAGCTGGCTCTGATAAAGTAAGGTAAAGCGTTCCAAAACCGCGTCACTACCTGAATGTTTCCAGAGTTCGCCACGTGCTTCATCAATAAAGACCGATTTTGATTGCTCACTATGGAGAGTTATTAGATGCTTCTTGGATGAACCAACAATAGATCTCAAACTAAATTCAGCATCACCCAGACGCCCGCTTAAAGCACCGGAAAATTCGACAAAACCAGCACGTTTGCTTTGCATTACTCCCGAAGCCAGGTTGCTAGTCAATACGGAAAGCGGACCTGCTCCACCTAAAGATGCCAAAAGATCGAGAAAGTGAATGCTGTTACATCCCATTCCCCAATCACCACCATAGACATCCATGTAGCGCACAGGGTCATCGGCAAAAAAATCCCGAAGATTTTGATAGATAGAAAAAGCGCGGCGCGGGCAATTCACCCAAGTTGTAATGCCGTGCTCCCGAATAAGCTGTGCGGCAGCAGGATAATCCGAGAGTCGCTGAAATAACACTTTCTCCAGAATTAAATAACGCGGCGGGGCAAAATTACATAGGTCGCGTAAGGCATCTAATCTTACATCAGCAGTGGTTGCGATAATTACAAGATCCAAATTATTCGGTAACTTCTCGGCACTAACATGCGGATGAAATGACTTATTTAGTAAATGCTGGGGAGGCACTTCTGTGAGACAGGTGCGAGCAGCTTCAAGTGAATTTTTACTTGGATCAACGATGTGAAGACTAGCATCGAGTTTTGATTGTGCCAACCCTTGAAGGTGGCGGCGACCGAGTTGCCCGGCACCGATAACGGCGATATTGTACATTTTGATTATTGTCTTATTTAGACCAGCCATCGTCTATGACAAGGTTTTGGCCATTGATATATTGCGAGCGATCACTAAGTAGGAAAGTTAAGGCGCCAGAAATATCCTCTGGTGCCAGCATGCCTTTGGATTGGCTATAGCGGCCATAGGCGCTCTTAAAAGCTTCAGGTTGGGTATCAATGATGCCTCCCGGAGAAATGCAATTGAAACGCAGCCTAGTCCCTTTGTAATACCGCATGAAGTACAAGCTCAGTTGCTGAATTCCTGATTTGATAGCGGCATACTCTGCGGGCATTGTCATCGTCGTACCATCATATATTTCAAAACGTGGCGCCGAACTGCCATAAATTGATGACATGTTGACGACTTGTCCGTAACCTTGGCGCTTAAAGAAAATAGCAAACTGTTGGGTACTTAGAAAGTACCCACCCAAGTGCATGCTTACATTCTCGCAAAAATCCGTATACTCAATATCTTCCAATTTCCGTCCGTAATGCGTGTTGCGTGGGTAGGCATTATTGACTACAGCATCAATGGAGCCAAAGCGCTCGGAAATTCTGGCGATCAAAGACTGAAGCGAAGTTTTAGAGGTAAAGTCTACGGACTCAGGCACAATACGGTCACACAAATACCGCTCAGCTATGCTCTGGCACACCTGTTCAGCACGAGAAAGATTAATATCTGCAACAACAACAGTCGCACCATCGGTGACGATAGCTTCGCAAAAAACTTTACCTAATAAGCCAGCACCACCAATTACAACAACAATCTTGTTTGCCAACAAATAAGAATTATTGGACTGCATTATCTTGACCTTAATTTGATTGAAATGTAGAGAAATGGTTTTTATAAAAAATAAAGGCTGCCGATTTCCCAGCTGTTTGCAATGCCAAATCTACTGGGCAAAAATGATCTTCTTCATGGCAAAAACCACTAGATCACATATGTAAATACGCCTAAATTTCGCACTATTTAAAAAATCAGATCACCATTATGTAAATCCATTTCCTCGCCTTACTCATAATCTATGCCCTTAAGACGATGATCCAAGACTGGAAATGATGCACGTATCGCCTGCAATTCCTCAGCACTTATATCGACCATTGCGACACCCTCTGTCGACACCACTTCTGCAAGTGCTCCTTCTGGCCCAAAGAGACCCGATCCACCACAAAAATTGTTCCCATCTGTATCAGAACCTACGCGATTCGCAAGCGCCACAATTGACTGGTTTTCGATAGCCCTTGCTTCAGTCAAAACGCGCAATGCATGCTGTCGAGGAAAAGGCCATTCACTGGAAACAAGAAAGACATCTACGCCTTTCATGGCGATACGACGAAACATTTCTGGGAAACGAAGATCGTAGCAAATCGCTGGAGATAGCCTTACACCCTCTACATTTACAATGGGCGGCAGTGCGGCGCCGGCTTGTAGATAAACATCTTCGTGCAATGGCCGAAATAAATGGGCTTTGTCATATTGGCAAACCAAATTGCCTTTTCTATTAAAAAGCACAAACCGATTGGCAAGCGTGCCGTCGCCATTGGCAGCGATGAGCGAACCAGCCAACCATATTCTTCGGGTTTGAGCTTGCTCAGCCATCCATTCCAAAGTAGCGGGCGTATCCTCCGTTGCTAGCTTCGCCCAGGATTTTTGCACATATCCGGTAGTCCAAAGTTCAGGTATTAGATAAAGATCCCCGCCAGGATGTTGATCCAGATGGCCGAGTAAAATCTGGCGATTTTTCTCAGGGTTTCCATCAACAACCTGCATTTGCACGACGGCTATTCGCATGGTCGGTACCTTAGTTAAATTTTCGGAATACCGGCTTTACAGCTGGTCCAACAAGATACTTGTCAATCCCCTCAGCTACACCTTTTGCACAAACGAGCATCGCTTCGTTGAGTGCCGTTTCCGTCAAACGCATTGTTTCTTCATCATGGCGATAGGAAAACGTCAGCCATGGCATTAACACACCTTGACGCACCATTTCCTGGGAAAACAAGGTGCGCAGTTCAAACCAAGGCGCGCCCTTCTCATCCACCGTAGCGTAATACGGGTTGGCGGCAGGACCATCGGCGCGCAAATATTTTTGTAGCCCGTGATCGCCAGAAATGCGATTAAAAATTTTGATTAAATCGGCGCCATAGCGCCACAAATGATCAATCACCTGCTTCTGTTCAAGGAAGTCCATGGTGGCCAAGAAGGCGGACAATCCTGACATTTCAGCGCCATGTGTGGTTGACAGTAGAAACAGCCGTTCTTGCCCTGGTTGATCGATTGAACCAAGTGACATCAGTTCACGTCGGCCAGCAACGGCTGCAACCGAGAATCCGTTGGCCATTGCCTTTCCAAAAGTGCAGAGATCAGGTTTAACGCCATAAACATGCTGCGCCCCTTTCATATGCCAGCGGAATCCGGTAATCATTTCGTCGAGGATAAAAATGATGCCGTGCTCACGGCACAAAGCTTCGACCTGTTGCAGGTAATTCGTGGAACCTTTGAAATCACGTGTGCAATCAGCTTGGTTGCAGCACCCCGACGGTGCATCGAAGACTGTGGGACATTCCGAGGATGCCGGCTCAAGGATTACGCAGGCAATTTGCCCCGGATGTCGATCAATCAGCGCTTGAAGAGATTGGATGTCGTTATAAGCAAAGGTCTTGGTTTGTTCTATGGTGACTGCGGGTATACCTTTAGTGAGAGGGGTCGAACCGATGAACCAGTCGTCATACGAAAAGAATGGATGCTGTGCGCAGCGTGCAACCAAATCCCGTCCGGTATACGCTCGCGCGAGCTTGATTGCCGCGGAGGTTGCTGTTGACCCGTTTTTAGTGAATTTAACCATGTCAACCGAGTCTATAAGTGAAACCAGCCTCTCGGCTGCTTCCAACTCGATCGTCGAGGCACGGGTCAAGCTATTGCCCATGTCCATACCCCGCTGCGCTGCTTCATTGATCACTGGTTCGGCATAGCCGATTGAAACAGCACGCAGTGCCATGCCGTAATCAAGAAATTTGCGGTTGTCTGGACTCCAAACATATGCTCCCTTACCTCGCTCAAGAATTTGGGGGGCATTGCTTGGATACTGATCATCTCCACGGGAATAGGTATGTGCGCCGCCTGGGATAACTGCGTGAAGACGCTCGCTGTAGCTCATGCTGGGTCCTTAAAATTTTCGAAAGTAATATGACGAGTGAAATTGGCCCAGTACTGCTCATTGAGCCCTGCGTTTTCCTTGTGAATTTCGCGCGTCATAATTTCGTTAACAAGATCGGCCGTACTCATGTGTGCCCAACCGGAAATTTCGTTGATGACACGCGAGAAGAATGTTAAATCTTGATCATAGTCAAGAGTGGCCCGCACAGCATCAGCATTAGGGCAATTCAAATCACTGGTATGTAAAGGCATGTCATCGAAGATGCGACCCCAGCCGGTTTCCAGCAATGAGAGGTTTACTTCGTGCAATGCATCTCGAATGGCGGATTGGGTATAACCCCAAGCATTCATTCCAAGAGGCAAGCCTGATGTCTTTACTAAGGATTTGCCAGCTAATAATTGATCATGCACGGAACGCATCGCCTCTGGCGCACACAGCAAATCGTCGCCATCCAGAGAAATCATTGCGTCCAAGCCAAGCTGTTCCGCTGCCTGGAGATGTCTCAATGGTATGTTGTCATCATCACCAAAAAAAGGAATAGTGGTACGCTCCTTACACAAGTCGGCCAATGGCTGATTACGCGTCGCATTACCTGTGGCCAGCACTATTACAAGGCTACCTCTGGCTATTTCGTTAGCAAATGTTTTCTCGATCCGATCCAACAGATAAGTCAGACACTGACGCTCGCGAATCAAACGCAAGTGTTTATCGGTCAGGCGCGAAGAGCCCATTCGTGCCGTGACAAGTGCGCCTACCTTCATATCAATTGATCTCCACGAATGCAGACAAACGGTCAGCCCTCTCTAGGCTATAAAGAAGCTTGAGTACCTTATGATCCCGCGACAGCGTATTGGGGAAGGTAGCAGTACCGCGTACCGCATCAATGAATGCACGAACCTCATCAATGTACATATTCTCGCCGATGTTTTTGTTGTAACCTGGAGCCGACGCCTCCATCTCATAAGACGCTTCTTGCCATTGACCCGTTGCGCCGTCGAAAATCTTGATCACTGACTCATCCCAAGACCAGTTCAACTGCTGCTTCGAGCCATTGATGACAATTCGTCGAGTCGCATGACGGGACACTACGTCGACTGTCACACTTGCGAGAAAACTTCCGTAATCAAACAAGCAGTTATAAGTATCATCGATGTACTCAGCACCGGCAATGTCAATCGTCTTACGATAGTTAGCAGCAACTCGACGCGGAAAACCAAATAGGTCAGTAAACCATGTCATCTCGAAAGGTACAATCTCTCGTGCCCCGCCTGTAACTGGCGACGAGACGTAATATTCCGAAACAGGCTCGTAAGTGTGCCAATCGGGTAGGTACTGACCAGAATGTAACAACACGTTGGATAGCTTGCCCAACTGCCCACTTCTTACGATTCGCCCGATCTCACGAATGGCTGGATGGAAGTGCAAGGTTGTAGATGGCGCAGCAACGAGTCCGACTTTATTAACTTCCGCAATGATGCCTTCCAAGCCATCATCAACTACACTCGCCTCTACAAAAAATGGGGTGGCCGCGACAATACAGCTACGCATTGCCGCCACATGGGCTTCCGGTGGCAAGGAAATGACAGCGGCATCGAACTTCTTATTCGCTAAAATCGATTCAAGGCAATCTGACACCTCGATACCGTATTTAAGGTGCGTTTCTTCCCGTCGATCATTCCGGAGATCCACGCCGACGATCTCTGTAAATCCCAACGTCTGCAGACAGCGCACGCGACGCTTCCCCATTGATCCCAAACCTATAACCAATATTTTCATGTTTAGAGCATCCTATTTTTCTTACACAGAATTCAGCATTATTTATTTCCGAATTCACTTCTCATTTAATATCCTGTTAAGCAATACGGCTAGATTTACTCCACGAGCCACTTCATGTATAAATTCCAATCAAATAGTGCTGTTATCCGATTGGATTTAATTCACTTAAATACCTCGTAAAAATCAGAATTAGCTTGCTCATAATCGGGAAGCCGCCCGATGTCCAGCCAATAACCATCAATCTGGTGACAACGAGTGCGCATCCCTCTTTGAATCATGACCTCGAACAACGTAGGCATATCAAAAAACTGAGCCTTGGGTACCAAATCCAAGACTTGTGGTGACAACACGTACACCCCCGCACTTACGGTAAAGCATTGAATTGGTTTTTCCTCAATGGTTTCAATACGTCCATCAAATTCCTTGATCACGCCGAATGGCACTTGCATTTCGTAATTACGAACGCCCATAGTGGCATCGGATTTCGTATCTATGTGCAGATCGACCATATGGCCATAGTTCTCTTTGGTCAATAAGTCTGCATTAGTTACGACGAAAGGCTGACTTGGCCGTTCTGGTAACAAGCTCAGCGCGCCCGCCGTGCCCATTCGTTCCTTCTCACGCAAATATTGGATGTTAATCCCCAACTCTGATCCATCGCCAAAATGAGCCTCGATTTGTTCAGCCTTGTAGTTAACAGCAAGATAAAAGTTATGAAACCCTTGATCCGCATAGCTACGCACAATAGTTTCAAGTAAAGGGCGCGAACCAACTTTCAGCATTGGCTTCGGAGTATTTTTTGTTAGCTCTTGCAAGCGGCTTCCCAACCCCCCCGCCATAATGATTACCCATTGGTCTCGCTGCGGCGTTGCAAAATAATCGTCAACAGTTTCTAGTCCGACTACAATGCCCTGCGTCGTGACTATCGGCAATTGATGTACCCCTAAACGCCGCATGGTCGCCAACATTGTTAAACGGTCATCGTCCGCGTTGGCACAAGTGGGATTTTTGTGCATTACGGAATTAACACTATCTGAAAGACTGACTCCTTTTAGCAGTGAGCGTCGCGCATCGCCATCACTAAAAGTACCAAGCAATTGACGGTTTTCATCAACAACCAATACCATTTGGCTGCCAGCGGCATCAATTTTTTCCAACGCTTCACGTAATGATGTATTCGGTCCAACTAGGACACGTTGCCAGCTTTTCATATTTTTTCTTCTATACAGTAGGCCAGAAAGTCAACTAATAGCCCATTCCCTGAAAAATTCGTTACAACTGCTATACCAGTCCTAACATTTGCTTTATTCAACCGCATTACTATTCATGCTGCGTTATTTTTGCGAACAGGGGCTCCCAGAACCATGCATCCGTCTGCCAGATCTCTTACAAGCGTTACCCCTGCGCCGACCACTGCCCGTACCCCGATACGCATACCCTGTATCACTGTAGCGCCGCTTCCAACAAAGCCGTAATTTTCCACTACCACACCACCACATAGAGTTGCCCCAGGCGCAACATGGACATGGGCACCAATCCGGCAATCGTGATCAATACTGGCACGCGTATTAATAATGCTGTTCTCGCCTATGTAGCAATCCGGCTGGATGATTACACCAGCCATAATCTGCGCACCCTCCCTTAGTTGAGCCGTTGAAGCAACCCAAGCAGTGGGATGAACTAGTTGGGGAAAACTAAAACCCTTCATGCGAAGGCGATCGAACAAATGGCGGCGCCCATCATTGCCGACCAATTGACCAATACCATTGACCAAGCTGACATTTTCAGGATTAATCTCGTCCAACACATCGTCTCCACCTAACACTGGAATGCCCCGCCACTCCACAACGGCCTTCGCCGCCAAGCCAGGATCACAAATTCCGCGCACCGTATGACCAGCAGCCTGGGCCAACGAAAGCAGTACTTTCGCATGACCACCGGCACCCAATATGATCAATGGAGGAAAGGACTTGGCAACTGAGATCATGCTTCGATAATCTCCCCTGCTTTATACGCCCGCCCGGTACGCCGCCCTACCAGTCCCCACAATGCAGTTGGTGGCAAGCCTTGGCCACAGCGTGCTGTGGCCAAGTCTGCTCGATCCAGCACTTTGCCGGCGGCCACATCCTGAGCAGCCACAACTTGCTGACGGGCCGCCTTGCGCGTATCCCATTCGCTTTGCTGAGGTGTTTTACTACCATCACCCAATGCCGACTGCAGTGCGCGGATGTCGGTGACCATCTGCGCCAGTTCAGTTGGCTCAAGCGATGCCTTATGATCTGGACCTGGAAGAGTGCGATCCAGCGTAAAATGTTTTTCAATTACCGTGGCGCCGCGTGCGACGGCAGCAACTGGTATTAGAATGCCCTCGGTATGATCGGAATAGCCGACTTCCAGATCAAATGCAGAAGCCAATGTATCCATACCACGCAAATTTACTTCATTAAATGGTGTTGGGTACTGTGAGGTGCAGTGCAACAGGGTGATGTGACCACGCAAGCTGCTCCGGCATTCAAATTTACTCCAATTACGCCACACCTCATCCATGTCGGCTGGCTCAGTATCCGCATTTATTGCATGCGCCACAATGGCAAGGCCCTGTTCCACCTCCGACAATGTCGCCATGCCGGTAGAAAGAATCAGCGGCTTACGTGTTCGGGCAAACTGCCATAATAACGGTCCATTGGTCAACTCCCCTGAAGGGACCTTGAAAAAGGGCATGCCAAGTTCAACCAGAAAAGCAAGGCTCTCAATGTCGAACGCAGTGGAAAGGAATTCAATACCATTCTTACGTGAATGGGCCTGCAGCTCCAGATGCCACTCACGCGGCAACTCTAGTTTTTTCAACATGGCGAGCTGGCTTTCTTCAGCATCGGTACCTTGCTTCTGATAGGCCGCTTTCGGGGCGCTCTTCGAGGCAAGTTTTTGTGCATCGAAAGTCTGGAATTTCACTGCGTCGACGCCCGCTTCGGCAGCAGCATCCACCATCGCGAAAGCAAGATCACGCTGGCCGTTATGGTTCACACCTGCTTCGGCAATGATGTAAACTTTTCCAAAATCAGTTCTGCTCATGTAGCCATATCCAAGTTGTGAAAGTGCTTGTGAAAGGGTTCCGTATACGACTCAAGCACCTTGACGATTTCGGTAGCTGCGTTGCCTTGCCCATATGGGTTGGCCACGTTTCGGCAATGCCTGGCAAAATCTGCAGTGAGCGCGTTGATGAGCGCACTCTCGATCGCATCAGCGGTTGGGGTGCAATGCAATATTGAATCTGCCGCCAATCTTCCGAGCTGCCTAGAACCGATGTTTACAGTCGGAATACCTAACGCAGGCGCCTCTATGATGCCGCTAGATGAATTTCCGACGACGGCAGCCGCTTTACTTAGCACGCTAATGTAACGCTTGAACCCCAGTGATGGGATAGCCAGCACCCGACGGGGCTGCTCTTGCGCGTATGCTTCTAACAAAGGAATGATTGCACGTCCGCCATTATCAGCATTCGGATAAGTAAGGATAACTTGGCAATCGGGAAATTTGTCGAGGGCAGACAGGATGGCACGAAAACTGTCCTCGGGGCTTTCGTCCAAAATGGTGACCGGGTGGTAAGTCACCAGTAGATAGGGTTCTTGCAACTGAAAACCAAGGCTTGCTGTGAGCTCATCCTGATCCATCATCGAGCTTCGCCGAAGGTGATCCAGACCAATCGCCCCCACATTGAAAACTGTCGATGGATTTTCGCCCATCTGTATTACCCTTTGCTTATACGGGGCGGCTGCAACAAAATGCAGGTTTGCCATCTTGGTAATGGCGTGGCGGATTGCATCGTCATAAGCGCCTTCGGTAATCTCGCCGCCATGCAAATGTGCGACCGGAATTCTCATGATGAGTGCAGCCTGAACCACCGCCAGCGCTTCGAATCGATCGCCAAGCACAATCAAAATGTCGGGCCGCAAACGGTCAAGTGCATCGGCAAAGCCAATAGTCCCCAATCCCATAGACTTGACCACACCGACAGGCGTATCGGATGACAAGAGCATTTCTATTTTGGCATCGATGTCAAAGCCATCTTGTTCAATTTGCTTCCAGGTTTCACCAAACTCCGGCGACAGATGCATTGCGCAGACAATCACCTGCAGATCCAACATATTGCTGGCCTGGATGTCTTTCATCAACCAGTACAGAAGGCCATATTCGGCACGCGTACCAGTGAAAACTGCGACCTTTTTTTTCATTACAAGAACTCCGGCAACACGCTGCTCGGCAGATTGATGACTCTTGATTCGAACCACTCTGAATTGCTTAAATCGCCCTTGCGGCAATGTGCGTAGATTGGCAAATGGTTCATCAATGCCCAGATTGGGCGTGTCATCACCCCTTGGTCGTTGGTGGCCTTAAGCATCGCATCGCGCTGTTTGCGACTGTCACAGATGACTGCATTAAGCCAATAGTTAGAACGGCATTCAGCGGGCTCTGTGACGAATTGCAGATCGCTGCCCTTCAAGTGCTCCGCATAACGCTCTGCCAGCACCCGCTTTGCGCGAATAAAAGCTTCCAGTTGTTCCAACTGGGCGCACCCCAATGCGGCATTGATGTTTGGCAAGCGGTAGTTGTAGCCGACTTCGTCATGCACGTATTCGTACGGATGCGGCTTTTTCGCTGTCATGGTGAGGTGCTTGGCGCGTGCTCCAAGTGCATTACTGGCGAGGATCATGCCGCCGCCGCCAGTTGTAATGATCTTGTTGCCATTAAAACTGAGTGTGCCAAGTAGACCGATAGTACCTGTGTGCCGGCCTTTATATAAACTGCCGAGAGATTCAGCTGCGTCTTCTATGAGAGCCAGATTCCATCGCACACACACATCGACTAGGGCATCGAGCTCAACCGGGTGACCGAAGGTATGCATTGGCAAACACGCACGGATGACCTTACTGTCGACTTTAGTTCGACAAACCCCTTCATTATCCAAGTGAGCATTTTCCTGCAGCCAAGTTTCCAGTGCCTTGGGCGATAGGCCCAGCGTGTGGTGATCAACATCCACAAATACAGGCTCAGCACCACAATAGGCGATTGCGTTGCAGGTAGCGATGAAGGTCAGTGACTGGGTAATGACGAGCTCACCGGGCTTGACGTTAGCAAGTTGTAATGCGATATGAAGCGCCGCCGTTCCATTCACCGTAGCAACAGCCCGTGAACTACCGGTGTATTCGGCCATATCCCGCTCGAAGCGGTCGACAAAGGCTCCCACGCTTGAAACAAAAGTAGATTCGATTGTATCAGCGACGTATTCGCGTTCATGACCAGTGAAGACTGGCGCATGAAGTGGAATGAAGTCGCTAGTTCCATACTGTTCACGAACAAAGCGGACGAGAGTTTCAAACATAAATGGAATCAGACGTTGTAAATATCGGCTTTGTATTTGACCAGGTTTTCTGGGCGTGTGAACCATGCAATCGTTGCCTGCAGCCCATCTCTGATGCTGTATTTGGGCTCGAAACCGGTCAGTTCGCGGATCTTGCTGTTGTCACACCAGAGGCGGAACACTTCGGACTTTCCTGGTCGAATACGCTGCTCGTCTGTAAGGAATTCGACATCGCTTTTCATCAATTCGCGAATGAGGTTCAACGTATCGCCAACCGAGATTTCGTAATTAGAGCCTATGTTCACCGTTTGGCCAATTGCCTTGTCGCTACGCGCCAACTCAAGAAACCCCCGGCAGGTATCCGCCACATAGTTAAAATCACGCGTGGGTGTAACGTCACCCAGTTTGATCTGTTTTTTTCCACTGGCGATCTGACTAATGATGGTCGGGATGACGGCACGGGCGGACTGCCGTGGTCCGTAAGTATTGAACGGGCGCGCAATTGTAAGCGGCAGATCGAAAGCATTAAAAAAACTCATCGCCATGGCATCGGCGCCGATCTTGGACGCACTATACGGTGATTGCGCCTGCAGCGGATGTTTTTCATCGATGGGTACATACTGTGCCGTACCGTACACTTCGCTGGTCGAAGTATGAATCACTCGCTTGACGCCATTATCCCGGGCCGCCTGGCAGATGTTCAGGGTTCCCTTGATGTTGGTATCGACATAGCTATCCGGGGCGACATACGAATACGGGATTGCAATCAGCGCAGCCAGATGAAAAACAATGTCGACATCCTTGGTGATATGTTTGCAATAGTGCGGATCACGTACGTCGCCATTCAGAACTTCGATTTCCTTGAGACACTCTACGTCTTCCAGCCAACCCCAATAGTTAAAAGAGTTATACTGGGATAAGGCTTTGACCTGATAGCCCTCACGAACAAGTAGTTCCGTTAGGTGTGAACCGATAAATCCATCGGCTCCTGTTACCAAAACCTTCTTGCCTGGTGCTTTCATACTAAAACTCCTAATCCGCATACAATTTGTATCATTCAGCACTCACATTGACACTGTAACCGTGCTGTTTAAGTAAAGCATGCTGCTTAGCTTGCGCCAAATCCGTCGAAACCATTTCCTTAATCATCTGATCAAGCGTAATTTCTGGCTCCCACCCTAATTTCTGTTTGGCTTTCGAGGGATCTCCCAATAAAGTTTCGACTTCAGTCGGTCTGAAATAACGAGGATCAATTTTCACAATAACATCACCCAATTTCACCCCAGGAAATTCGCTCTTAATAGCGACCACAATTCCTGTTTCATCGATACCAGATCCCTCCCAACGCAAGGTAATTCCCAATTCTGCCGCAGCTTTGTCAATAAATTGACGTACGCTGTATTGAACACCGGTGGCTATTACAAAATCTTCGGGAGTTTCCTGCTGAAGCATTAACCACTGCATGCGCACATAGTCTTTAGCGTGCCCCCAGTCGCGCAATGAATCAATATTGCCCATGTAAAGACAATCTTCTAACCCTTGGCTGATATTGGCAAGGCCACGCGTAATTTTTCTGGTGACGAATGTTTCGCCACGACGGGGGCTTTCATGATTGAAAAGAATCCCGTTACATGCGTAGATGCCATAAGCTTCGCGGTAATTAACGACGATCCAGTACGCATACATCTTAGCTACAGCATATGGGCTACGCGGGTAGAAAGGAGTTGTTTCCTTCTGGGGAGTTTCTTGCACCAGGCCGTATAGCTCTGAAGTAGACGCCTGGTAAAAGCGAGTTTTCTTTTCCAACCCGAGAATACGAATAGCCTCTAGCAAACGCAATGTTCCTATAGCGTCCACATCAGCGGTATATTCAGGACTTTCGAAACTCACAGCCACATGGCTTTGTGCACCCAGATTGTAGATTTCGTCAGGCTGCGTCTCTTGAATGATGCGCACCAAATTGCTGGTATCAGTAAGATCCCCATAGTGAAGTTTAAAGTTAGCATTTTCAATATGTGGATCTTGGTAAATGTGGTCAACCCGCTGAGTATTGAACATGCTGGCACGACGCTTGATGCCATGTACAATGTAACCTTCTTCCAAAAGGAACTCGGCCAAATAGGAGCCATCTTGCCCCGTGACACCCGTGATGAGAGCAATTTTTTGCTGTGTAGTCATTCCTGATCTTTCAAAATCTTTTTACTGCATACGCAATGCGTTGTGGTTATTCAAAAAATCCTTGTAAGCCGAACGCAGGCCTTCTTCGATGCTAATTTTGGACTGCCATCCCAGTGCGGCAAGGCGACTACTGTCCATCAGCTTTCTTGGTGCACCATCCGGTTTACTAGCATCAAATTCGATGTTGCCTTGATAGCCGATTGCTTTGCCAATCGTTACAGCCAGTTCGCAAATCGTCATGTCATCGCCATAACCAACATTAATGTGGCTTTGCATTGGCTGAGTGTGGGCTTCATAAATCGCTTTATCAAGATTCATTACATACACGCTGGCAGTTGCCATGTCGTCCACGTAAAGAAACTCACGACGAGGCGTGCCAGTTCCCCAAATGGTGACCGTTGGTGCATTTTTTAACTTGGCTTCATGAAAGCGGCGGATAAGCCCGGGGATGACATGACTGTTTTCTGGATGGTAGTTATCGCCAATGCCATAAAGGTTGGTTGGCATCACGCTACGAAAATCAGTACCATGGCTCTGACCGTACTGACGATTATAGCTTTCGCACAGCTTAATCCCGGCAATTTTAGCAATTGCATAAGGCTCATTGGTCGGCTCAAGAGTACCAGTTAATAGAGTATCTTCGCGCATCGGTTGCTGAGCAAGCTTCGGATAGATACAGCTAGAGCCAAGGAATAAAAGTTTTTGAACGCCTGTAAGCCAAGCCGCATGGATGACATTCGCTTCCATCATCAGGTTTTGATAGATGAATTCGGCGGGAAAAGTATTGTTGGCATGGATTCCTCCGACCTTGGCTGCCGCCAAGTACACCTGCTCCGGCTTTTCAGATTCGAAGAATTCTAGAACCGCAGCTTGATTCGTAAGATTAAGCTGCGCATGAGTACGCGTAACAATATCGGTCTGACCTTGCTGCTGGAGAGTGCGGACGATTGCAGAGCCCACCATACCCCGATGGCCTGCAACGTAGATTTTTTTCTGAATTGTCATGGCAACTAAGTTTTATTACGTCCGTAGGTATCTTCAAATCGAATGATGTCGTCTTCGCCTAGGTAGCTGCCCGATTGAAACTCAATAATTTCTAGTGGAATGGTTCCTGGGCTGGAAAGGCGATGCACTTCGCCAAGCGGAATACATGTAGACTGGTTTTCGCTGAGCAGGACAGTCTTGTCACCAAAGGTGAGTTCTCCTGTGCTTTTGACAATGATCCAATGTTCTGCACGGTGGTGGCGCATTTTCAAGTTAAGGTTGGCTTTTGCTTTGACCTGGATGCGTTTCACCTTGAAATGAGCTTCTTCATCAATCCTGTCGTACCATTCAAGCGGCCAAAGGCGAATACCAGAGCCTTCACCAAGAATGACAAGTGCAATAATATTATTCACGCTATAGATTTCACGTCAGGGTCACTCTCTGTTACTTCCCACTCCAACGACTCAATTTCCACCTTGAGTAATTCATATTCTCCTTGCTTTCTTGTCGGAAACCGACCAGTAAGAGCGATCTTCTCTGCAAAGCCCGCTGGAGTAAGTAGATAGACGTAGGCTAGTTTTTTGTTTACTAACATGGAAGTTATGAATCTTGATCCACCCTTTATCCAGAAGAGCTTGTAAACAGTAGTTAAGCCCTCCCCCAAAAAAAACTAATATCGTGGGCTATCGCTAGTTCGCGCTGAGTCATACTCGGTTTGCCCTGCAAAAGCCGCAACATTCTGTAATTTGTGTCTTCCTGGAGCTTGCGTTGGCGGCTAATCATAATTTAAAGATCACATTGTATTGCTCTGAAAAGTTAACGCTTGGTAGGGACATCGATAGCAGACACTGTAGATGCATTTAACTAAAACACGCTGTTCGAATTCAAACATTTTATCTTCAGCAATAAGGTCTTGGAAGAATTTTTGTTCTTATTTAATGATTTTTACAATCATTAATTTTTACAACCAATCTTTATTTTCCCTTCCATGCCACTGCTAATTCGTGCCAATAACTATTGGCTTCTGGATCTCGCTTGGAACGTCTATAAAATTCGAGGGAAAATGCGAAAAGGATACCGAGTACACCGCCTCCCAACAAACCACTTAACGTAATAATTGCTCGCTTAGGTTTGGACTTTCTATCGCTTGGAATGGCTGGGTCAAGCACTTGGATAACGGACGAATCTTTTGCCTCATCAATTTTTGCTATCTCATACTGCTTTGCAAGCAATTCAAATATCGTTTCGTAATATTTAACATTCCTCAAACTTCTTACATATTCGACACTAACTGCCGGAATTTTCCCCGATTGCAACTTGCCATCCCCGTCCTTATAAGACTGATTTTTTTCCAGTTTGAGAAGTTGACCCTGAAGTCCACGAAGCTCTTCCTGTGTACGTTGCAGCTCAGGATTTTGCCCTGCTGCGAATGTACGCATCGCATTCAGCTGCACTTCTTTTGCGGCGATCGTACCTTTGATCTGGGCGATGCTTGCAATAATAGCTTGCACCTGCCCTTCCAATTGAATCATTCCGGTTTTTTCCTGGGTAGTCTGCAAAGCTACTTCTGCATTTGCCAGCTGATCTTTCGTCTCTTTCAACTGTCGCTCGAAGAAGAGGCGGCGCTGTGATGCTTCTGAAATTGCCATTGTCTGGGTCAGTTTGATCAATTCCTCGACATACGCATTTGCCAATTCAGCCGCAAACTTGGGATCCTTTTCACTGATACTAACAAAAATTAAGCCATCTTTTTTGCCACTGCCAATTTGACTCGCTCCAGCCAAGGCTTTTCGTACATCATCCATAACTTCGGTTTCATATCTTCCCTGCAAATCGAATCTCTTAATCAAATTATCGGCTATGGTGCGACTTCCCAACATTGCAACGTAAAGGTCATTCGGATTTTTTATCCCTGCAAAGCCGCTTGCGGCGCCTGCCAATCCCCCTAACTGCCCCAGCATGGCTGACATACTGGAGGATTGCTGCTGTGGAGGCATGATAGTGACTGTACTCGTAAAAACTGGCGTCATCAGCAAGCTGACTATCATTGCCAATATTCCGATCAAGCAGGACATGCCCATCACCAACCACTTATGATGCGCCAATGCTATCAACAAATCGAAGAGACGAATTTCGCAGTACTCGTCATCCTGATTATCTTGTCGATTATCTTTATTTTCCAAATGATGTGGCATCGTATTCTCTCAATTAATCCTTCAAAACTTTGAGTCCTGCAGCACCCAATCCAAATTGGTAGAAAATCGCTGTCCATTCTTTCATGCTTTGCCTCCATGAACTCCGCTCAATCGTTTCCGGCACCACGATGGTGTCACCGGGATTGATCAGGGCGCCACCGACTCCTCCAAACCATCCACCGCCACCGCCTTGAGCAGTGCCATCTGCACGGATCACATACATTTCCGATGTTTCTGCCGATGCGGTATGGCCGCCCGCCAAGGCAACATAATCTTTCACGTTGCGGCGCGGCTTATAAATGAAGGTGTTTTGCTGGAACACCGAGCCGAGCACATCCACCGTGCCGGGCTTGCGAGGAATGAAGATGCTGTCGCCATCCTGCAAAGCTAAATCCGGCAAATGCTTGACCTGGGCGTCGCCATCCGGCAACTCCAACACAATCCTGCCTTCGGCTTTAATGGCACGCAGCTGCTGCGCGATACGTCTTTGACGTTCAACTTCTGCCGTGATTGTTGCTGCATTATCTTTGTCTGTAGTGCCTGACATACGCTGCGACGCAACGCTTTCCAGTTCACGCTCGAATCGTGCTGCTACTTCATCCAGCTTGATTTGCTGGGCACGTCTTGTTGACTCACGCTTTAACTGCGTGGCATATATGTAACCATTGTCATTCGCGCCGCCAAGCCTGGCGACCAGTTCCCTCAGGGTCTCACCTTTTTTGATTGGGAATACGCCGCTTTGCCTGACTTCTCCGGCCACACGTACATATTCATTCTGGATCTGCACCTGAACCGGTACGGCGGCAGGAGAAAATATGCGCAGAATATCGGTTGGCCGCACCGGGATACTACCCAGGCGACTGGTGATTGCCGATTTGTCTGCAACCAGTTCAGCAACAGTTTGATATTGGTTATTGACGTTTTTTTCAATGATAATTGGCTTTTGGTCGGCAGACGAATCGACGCCGCCTGCAAGAGCCAGGATATCTGCAACCGATGGCGAACCTTTCAGCTCGAAAATGCCTGGCTTTTTCACATTACCGGTCAGCGCCACCAAAGGCCCTACTTCCGGGATATAAATAACATCGCCATCGCGCAAGGTAATATCTTTACTCTTGTCACCCTTGGCCAACATGTCGTACAGGTCGAATGTGGTTACCGTGTCTGCGCCGCGCTTGACCTGGATATTGCGCATCGATCCTGATGCATCCGGGCCGCCCGATGTGAATAGGGCATTGAGCAGCGTGCTCATCGCGCTCAATGTATAGGTGCCGGGTCTTACTGCATTGCCGACTACATATACCTGCAGTGCACGTGTTTGGGCGATGCTGGCGGTCAGCTCAAAATTGCTGAAGACTCTGCCGATGGCTTTTTTCAGATGATCCTGCAAGTCGCGGTATTTGACGCCTGCGACTCGCACCGAACCAACTTGGGGAATATAAATTGCCCCACTTCTGTCGACGGTCGCATTGACGTCAATATCGATCATGCCCCAGCCGCGGATCTGCAGTTCGTCGCCAGTGCCGATCACATAGTCCGGATTGACCTGTGCAGAGTCGAATGGCGCAAACGTGCTGGGTACATCGCTGAACAATTCCTTGCCGTATATCGCAAGTTTGCTGCCGGTGACTGTTTCTACGTAGGCTTCGAAGGCGCCCTTTTCGCTGACTGCTGCTTTGGCCGGCCGGGTCTGGGTCTGGGTCTGGGTCTGGCTTGCCTGCTGACGCTGTTCGGAGCGATTGGTGGTCAGATTTGGCAAACCGCGATCAACAGTTGCTGTGCCCATGCCGCTCGGCACACCGCTGCCGTTGCTTTGCGCCCATCCGTAGGAAGACATTGCTCCCAGTACGCACATGGCGCACAGGATTTTTACCATCGGCTTGACTAATAAGCTGTTCTTTTTCATGCGGTTCTTTATCCGATTATTTTGATATATACGACGTTATTCGGTTAATTAATTTTTTTGCGTTAATACGTGGTTTGCCAGGTGACCCCGTATTCACCGCCAGCGGCATTGAAGGACACGTACGATTTGCTGTTGTCGCGCTGTGCTTGCCATAACCAGTTGCCGGTTACATAACCCATTATGCCGCCCACTACCGCGTCGGAAAACCAGTGTTTTCTGGCAGTGACCCGACCCATCGAGCCTAGTGTGGCGACGCCGTACAGCCAGGGTGCATCGTATTCTTTCGCAAACGGCGTGACTGCGGCAAATGCGACTGATGCATGGTTCGATGGCAACGACGAATCGGATCGCTTGGCAGAATGTGCCCAACTACCGCGCTCTTCTTCCGGACGGGCGCGACCAACAATATTTTTAGCGCCGATACTGGCGCCTGCCGCGGCCAGGCCGGCCTGCAGTGAAATGATGCCGGTATTTTGCATGCGCTCGTCGCCCAGCACGGCAGCCAGGCCGGCTGCGCCCATCATGACAACCGGTACCGCCTTGCCGAAGCTGTCCAATCTGCGGGTAGCTGTCGAACCGATATGATCCTTGGCAAACCGGTCGATCTTTTTATCGCTGAGCGATGCAACTACCACTGCGCCGGCAGTCAGGCCCACGCCCTTAAAAAACTCCGGCGCATCCGGCAGCGCCGAAGATGAATTTTCCAGGCGCATGCGCATGGCCGGCCATGGATTGCTGAAGGTTTTTTCCGGCGGATTGACGGCGGGGTGATCTTCCTCATTCGGGTGTTCGGCAAAGTTGCCCAGGCCGTCATAGGTCGTCATGTCGCGGCGCGGATTTTCCATCATGTCGTACAGGTCGCCGGGGGACGTGACCATTTGCCCGACATCGCGCGTCCATGGCGAAATCGCAAAGCCGGCAGTTGCCTGCGTATCGTTTGGCAACATGCTGCGCAATGGGATCGACAGGAATATGCCTTTGTCACGATACGGCGATGTCGGCGATCCTGGATTGGTGATGTCATTACCATTGGTACGCGTGTACCAGACGCCGACTTCGATGCCCGACTTGAAGCGGCGTTTGAATTCCCCTCGCACGCCAACATCCTTTGCCAGGAAGCGGCCGGCTCTGGCAGTGGCGGTCACGCCGTACGGCAACTGATAATGCAATGCGCCGAGCGCAGTGACGGTGTTGTAATCGCGATGGCCAAACCAGCCCTTGAAGTCGCGCTGCTGCAGTGCGTCGACAGTCAGATCGACGGCCCAGCGGCTGTTTTTTGGCAAATACAGCACCTGACCACCGACGCCGCGGTACATTTCTTCATACAATCCGGCTGAAGCACGTGCATACCAGCGCTCGGCCGGCATCATGTATTTATTGATCAGCAGACGCTGCAATTTTACACGGCTGCCGCGCTTGTAATCGGCCACGTCGGTGCGCACATGCGGCAGCAGGCTGTTGGATGGCTGCGTGACGCCGCTGACGTTTTCAACCAGCTTCAAGTCCATTGCGCTGTTCAGGTACAAGCCATTACCCAGGCGCTTGTCGTAGTTGGCAGCAGCAGCCAGTTCATAACGCAGGGCGCCGCTTGGGTCGTTGAAAAAGAATCCGAGCTTGGGCACCAGCTTGAAGCGGTTGGTTTCACGGTCTTCCGAACTTAATTGCACCATGTCGCCATCCTTGGCGACCAGCACGTTCAGGCCGGTGTCATCCTTGACCCCGACCAGCACGCCATCCTGGTCGGCATGCAGGATATCGTCCTGGTTTGCATAGCGCACCAACACCGCCTCCAGAAATGCTTCCCGTGTAATTCTGCCGGCCAGGTAATCATTGAGCTTGTTCAGGTCGAAAAACTCGTAGGTTGCAACTGGCTGCTCCAGCCGGGTATAGGTGACATGGATACCGCTGATACCTACAGGCGCAAACGCCAGCGCGATGCGGGTGGCGCGGCCGACAGCCCGCCCCAGGTTGGAGATCCGAGCATTGGTCAATGCCAGATGCAGTACGTTGCCCTTTAGCTGGACCCGGATATTTTTATAATCCTGCTTGGACAAGGCATCGACTAGTGCCGCACCATGCGCGGCATTGTCTTGCCACTCGGTACGCGAGGGGCGTGCGCGCGGTGCCTGCTCCTGGAAATAAGGCGGTTCGTAAATTTTAGGAATGAATTCCCGCTCAGCGAATGGAATGCTGAGAGACGCATTGATACTGGAATGATCGCGGTGCCGTGCGGCCTGCACGCCCAACCAGCCCCAACGGTATTCGACACCGACCGACGGGCCTTTTTCACGCTGTCCGGCAGATGTTTGAGCTGCCCGGAAGTCTTTTGGATAATCGTTTGCATCGTACTCAGCCACCAGCGCCCAGTTTGGCAGGCTTTCCGGCGTCCAGCGCGCACCGGCAAACAGTCCATCCGGCCGGGTGCGACCGTAACCAACACTGGCTTCGAGATTCCGGTTGCTGCCGAAGGTTTTGGTCGCGACCACATACTGGCCCTTGAACAGCGTGGTGCCAAACAGGTCAGTCGCACCGACCGCGACCGAAGGACGCCAGCCACTTTCACCCCATAACTGCAGCTTGGTATCGACTACCTTGTCTTTATAACGCCCGTAGCCGCCGCCGTAGGCATTCGGATTACTGGTAAAACCCTGTATGCCGGATATCGATACATAGCGACCCGTCACCTGCAGAAATGGCAGCAGCGTTGACGTTGCCCAGAATGAACCATAAGGGCTGTCGTAGCCATAGCCCATGCTGAATGTGCCATCGGCTTCCACCGATGCACTCGGCATATTGATGTAGCCGGATTGGCCCTGAATGGTCGGCGTGGCGCCAAAGGCGTGCACGCTGCCAATGGCAAGGCAGCCAACCCAGGCGTATTTGATCGATGTTCGCAGCACTGATGACAAAATCTGACAACCTAAGTAAAAGCCGTCAGATTCATTCCGCATCAGGAAACCCTAGCATCCGGAAGAGGCACCAAATCTGGACAACGGCGAAACAAATAAAAACGAAGGACTACACATTCGTTAATGAAACAATGGCCCAAGTGCTATTGGCCTATGATGAGCCGAAAATACTTTTAGTTCCCGCAGGAAATTTGGCGCATTAAGCAACATCAAATTCACTATCTTGATTTTTATCAAGAAGGCGGGATTTTACCATGAGGCCATATGGAAAATGGCAGCGATGTCGCTTTAAAGAAACTGCCTTTTGGCTCTGAATATCGCAGAATATATATTTAACCAACAGTTAAATAATGTTAAAAATTTAATCAAATATCCCCCAGACTTTCCGAATTAACAAGAAACCATTAAAACGATTAACTTGGTAGTTGATTCTGAATGAATTCGTAGGGCGCATCGTGATGCGCCCTACTTTCTTTATCATCTTCAAATGGACTGCCGACCAGCACGATTTTTCTAATGACCTATTGCCGTTTTATTCACCTTTAACCGATGAAATTACGACTAATCCTGCATTTTTCAGTAAAATCGTTCCCTGTTCTTAAAGTTACTTCAGTTAAAGGCTTTGTATGATTCTAGTTACCGGCGGCGCCGGCTTCATTGGTTCGAATTTCGTGCTCGACTGGTTCAAGCAGGAAAATGAACCGCTCGTTAATCTGGATAAGCTGACTTATGCCGGCAACGTACAAAATCTGGTCGATCTTTCATGTGACCAGCGCCATATATTCATCCAGGGCGATATCGGCGATAGCGAACTGATTAAATCCTTGCTGCAGCAACATCAGCCGCGCGCAATCCTGAATTTTGCTGCCGAGAGCCATGTCGATCGCTCGATCCATGGCCCGGAAGACTTTATCCAGACCAATATTGTCGGCACATTCAAGCTGCTGGAAGAAGTGCGGGCTTACTGGGGTCAGCTGAAAGGCGTCGATAAAACGAATTTCCGCTTTCTGCATGTATCCACCGACGAAGTCTACGGCTCGCTCAAGAAGGACGATCCTGCGTTTACCGAAACCCACCCATACGAGCCAAACAGCCCTTATTCGGCAAGCAAGGCCGCCAGCGACCATCTGGTGCGCGCTTACCACCATACCTACGGCTTGCCGGTACTGACCACCAACTGCTCGAACAATTACGGCCCTTACCATTTCCCCGAAAAACTGATCCCGCTGATGATCGTCAACGCCTTGGCAGCCAAACCCTTGCCAGTCTATGGTGATGGCATGCAGATACGCGACTGGCTGTATGTGAAGGACCATTGCAGCGCGATTCGCCGGGTGCTGGAAGCCGGTCGACTGGGCGAAACCTATAACATCGGTGGCTGGAATGAAATGCCGAATATCGATATCGTGCATACCGTGTGCCGCCTGCTCGATGAATTGCGGCCGCGCCCGGATGGCAACAGCTACGCCGAACAAATCACCTATGTCACCGACCGTCCGGGCCATGACCGCCGCTATGCGATCGATGCCGGCAAGATTGAACGCGAGCTGGGCTGGAAGCCGGCCGAAACTTTCGATACCGGCATCCGCAAGACCGTGCAGTGGTATCTGGAAAACCCGGAATGGGTCGACAATGTGCAAAGTGGCGCCTACCGGGACTGGGTGCAGACCAACTATGCAGGCCGAAACCAATGACCACCATGAAAGCGACCCCTACGATCCTGCTGTTTGGCAAGGGAGGGCAAGTAGGCTGGGAATTGCAGCGCAGCCTGGCACCGTTGGGACGGCTGATTGCGCTGGATGCCGACAGTACCGAATTTTGCGGCGACTTTACCAATTTGACCGGCCTGGCGGCAACCGTGGACGCGGTGCGGCCTGACTTCATCGTCAATGCGGCTGCCCATACGGCGGTCGATAAGGCCGAAAGTGAGCCGGAACTGGCGCGCACCATCAATGCGTTGGCGCCTGGCGTGCTGGCCGAAGCCGCGCAACGGGTCGGCGCCTGCCTGGTGCATTACTCGACCGACTATGTATTTGATGGCACCAACTGCCAGCCATGGCGGGAAACCGATCAGCCGGCGCCACTGAGTGTGTATGGTGCCACCAAGCTCGAGGGTGAGCGGCTGATCGCAGCAGCCTGCCCCCGGCATCTGATTTTTCGCACCAGCTGGGTCTACGCTGCGCGCGGCGGCAATTTCGCCAGGACCATGCTGCGTCTGGCCAGGGAACGCGATCGCCTCACCGTGATCGCTGACCAGATCGGTGCACCGACCGGTGCCGATTTGCTGGCCGACGTTACCGCGCATGCGGTGCGCAGCCTGCAAATCCACCCGGAGCTGGCTGGCCTGTACCATCTGGCAGCTAGTGGCCACACTTCCTGGCATGGCTACGCCAGCCTGGTCATCGAGCATGCCAAACGCGCCGGCATCGAACTGAAAGCCACGGTGGAAGCGATCGAGGCGGTATCGACCAGTGCCTTTCCGACACCAGCCAAACGCCCACTCAATTCGCGCCTCGACACCAGCAAACTGCAATCCGCATTCGGCCTCACCCTGCCGGCCTGGCAGCAAGGCGTCGAGCGCATGCTCACTGAAATCATCTGATCATTCCCGGACCACTCCTCATGACACAACGTAAAGGCATTATCCTGGCAGGCGGCTCCGGCACGCGACTGCACCCGGCCACGCTATCGATCAGCAAGCAACTGCTGCCTGTGTATGACAAGCCGATGGTGTATTACCCGCTGAGCACCCTGATGCTGGCCGGCATACGCGACATCCTGCTCATCAGCACGCCGCAGGATACGCCGCGCTTTGTCCAGTTGCTGGGTGACGGTTCGCAATGGGGCATCAATCTGCAGTATGCGGTGCAGCCCAGCCCGGATGGCTTGGCGCAAGCGTTCATCATTGGCGACAAGTTCATCGGTAATTCACCGAGCGCGCTGGTATTGGGTGACAATATTTTTCATGGCCATGATTTTTCGGTCTTGCTGTCCGACGCCGATGCGCAGTCGCAAGGCGCCACGGTGTTTGCCTATCATGTGCGCGATCCGGAACGTTATGGCGTGGTGGCGTTCGATGCCAATGGGCGTGCCAGCAGCATTGAAGAAAAGCCCCTGAAACCGCAAAGCAATTATGCAGTGACAGGCTTGTATTTTTACGATAACCAGGTGGTGGAAATTGCCAAGAGCGTCAAGCCAAGTGCGCGTGGCGAACTGGAAATCACTGCAGTCAACCAGGCCTATCTGGATCTCGGCAGCCTGAATGTGCAAATCATGCAGCGCGGTTATGCGTGGCTCGATACCGGCACCCATGACAGTCTGCTGGAAGCAAGCCTGTTCATTTCAACACTGGAACATCGCCAAGGCTTGAAGGTCGCATGCCCTGAAGAAATTGCTTGGCGCAACGGCTTTATCAATAGTGAACAACTCGAAAAATTGGCACAGCCGCTGAGCAAAAATGGCTATGGACAGTATCTGCTGCACATCCTCAAGGAGCCGTTTTCAAAATGAATGTCATTGCCACAGAATTGCCCGATGTATTGATTTTCGAGCCGCGCGTCTTTGCCGACGATCGCGGCTGGTTCATGGAAAGCTATAACCAGGCGGTATTTGAAAAGGCAATTGGCGGCACCGTTTCTTTCGTGCAGGACAACCATAGCTATAGCAAGTGCGGTGTGGTGCGCGGCCTGCATTACCAGTTGGCGCCTTATGCTCAAGGCAAGCTGGTGCGTGTCACCCAAGGCACGGCATGGGATGTGGCAGTAGATATTCGCAAGTCTTCCAAGACATTCGGCAAATGGGTCGGCGTGGAACTAAGTGCCGATAACCGACGCCAGCTCTGGATACCGCCCGGATTTGCGCATGGCTTTATCACGGTGAGTGAAACAGCCGAGTTTTTGTACAAGACGACGGCACTCTACAATAAGGAATCGGAAGGCGCGATTGTCTGGAATGATCCGCAGTTGGCGATCCGCTGGCCGGACCTGCAGATGGCGCCTTTACTCGCGGAAAAAGATGCCGCTGCGCCGCAATTGAAGGATGCCCGGCTGTTTGATTAATCGATTTAATACTTTGACATGCGGGATTTGCCACGAAATTGGTGCTACCTTAGGAGAACCGGCCTGACCGGTCACTTCTGAATCCTGGTATTCACAAAACTGCCTAGCCCAAAAAACCGTCGCTCATTTGCCATGCCTTACATTGGCCGCTTCGCCCCTTCCCCTACCGGGCCATTACACATTGGTTCGCTGGTCGCTGCGATGGGGAGTTTTCTGGATGCGCAGGCACACAGCGGGCAATGGCTGATTCGCATCGAAGACATTGACCTGGCCCGCAACCTGCCGGGTGCAGCGGACGACATCTTGGCGGCGCTAAGCTTGTTTGGCATGCAAGGCGATGGCAACGTGGCCTGGCAAAGCCGGCGCCAGCATTTGTATGATGCGGCATTCGACCAGCTGGCGCGGTGGATTTATCCATGCGGCTGCACGCGCCGCGAGATTGCCGACTCGCGCATCGGCATCGGCGCCGACGGTGCTGCGGTGTATCCAGGGACCTGCCGCCAAGGCCTGGCAGATGGCAAGGCCGCGCGCGCGTTTCGGCTGAGGGTGCCCGAGGCCGCCGATCCGGAAGCCCGCATTACCTTCACCGACCGCTGGCTCGGCAGCGTGTCGCAGCAGCTGGCAACAGAAGTCGGCGATTTTGTGTTGAAGCGCGCCGATGGCTTCTGGGCATATCAGCTGGCGGTGGTGGTCGACGATGCCGAACAGGGCATCACGCATGTGGTGCGCGGTGCCGATTTGCTAGAATCGACCCCGAGGCAGATTTACCTGCAGCGTTTATTGGGCTTGCCGGCGCCGTCATACCTGCACGTGCCGGTAGTGACCAATACGCTTGGCGTAAAGTTGTCAAAGCAGACGGGCGCCATGGCTTTGGACTTGAACAATCCATTGATGGAATTGATGCGTGCAGCGCAGTTCTTGGGATTGGCGCTCGATGCGCCGCAATCTGTTGCAGCGTTTTGGCATCAGGCCGTGGCGGCCTGGACGAAAAAATTCGGTGCCTGACAGTCAATTGGTAGAACGCATCATGATGCGCCCTACTTCCTGACGTGCTGCTGCGGCCCTGCCTTTCCAGCTTTACCTCGAGAATGCACCTCGGGATATCGCAAAAAAATCAACGCTTGACGCTGCCGCCCAACAGGGCTGCCATCTTGGCTTTTGGCTTGGCGGATTGAGCAGTCTTGTCGCCGCTTTCAGCAGCAGGAGTCGGTGCCGGCTGGGATGGCTCGTACGGCTTCAGGAACCAGGGATCGACCTTTTCCTTGCGCTGCGGTGGCATGGTGCTGTATGCGGTGCGCGTGGTCGGGCTGCGGTCCGGGCGGGCGCTGCTGCTACGCGGCTCACTCTGCTCGCGACGCGGTGGACGCGATGCGCCTTCTTCCTGGCGTGGACGGCGCTCGCTGCTGCGCTCCGCCGAAAAGACGAATCCGGGCAGTGGCACCGGCACCAGCTTTTGCTTGATCATCTTTTCGATATCGACCAGCAGTCTGGCATCCTTGTCGCAGCACAGGGAAATCGCATCGCCGGAGGCACCGGCGCGGCCGGTACGGCCGATGCGGTGCACGTAGTCTTCGGCGTTGTATGGCAAGTCGTAGTTGATCACGCACGGCATCTCGGCAATGTCGAGGCCACGGGCAGCAACATCGGTTGCCACCAGCACTTCGATATCGCCGCGCTTGAAGGCTTCCAGTGCGGCCATGCGTTCGGCCTGGGATTTGTCGCCGTGGATGGCGGAAGCGTTGATGCCTTTCTTTTCCAGTTCGCGCGACAGGCGCGACGCACCGATCTTGGTATTGGAAAACACCAGCACCTGCTTCAGGCTGCGCTCACGAATGATATGGGCCACTGCATCGCGCTTGGCTTCTTCCTCGACCTTGTAGACGACCTGGGTCACATTGTCGGCGGTGGCATTGCTGCGTGCGACTTCGATCATCACCGGGTTGTTCAGGAAGGTATTGGCCAGCTTCTTGATTTCCGGCGAGAAGGTCGCGGAAAACATCAGGTTTTGCCGTTTCTTCGGCAACAGGTTGATGATGCGCTGCAAATCCGGCAGGAAGCCCATGTCGAGCATGCGGTCGGCTTCATCCATCACCAGGATTTCGGTTTGCGACAGGTTCAGCGTCTTTTGCTGGACATGGTCGAGCAGACGCCCTGGGGTGGCAATCACGATTTCGACGCCGGAACGCAAAGCGGCGGTTTGCGGGGCCATATCCATGCCGCCGAACACCACGGTCGAGCGCAACGGCGTATAGCGCGAATAGGCTTTCACATTGTCGGCGACCTGGTCGGCCAGCTCGCGTGTCGGCGTCAAGATCAATGCGCGTACCGGATGACGCGCCGGCGATGCACTGGTGCTGGCTTGCGCCAGCAGCAACTGAATGATCGGCAGTGAAAAGCCGGCGGTCTTGCCGGTGCCGGTCTGGGCTGCGCCCATCACGTCACGTCCTTGCAAAACAATCGGGATGGCTTGTGCCTGGATCGGTGTCGGGTGGACATAACCCTGGTCGGTCAGTGCGCGCAGAATATCAGCAGATAATCCGAAATCCTGAAAACGGATCGCGGCAGCGGTTTCTTGCGGAATTGCAGACTGGTTGTCAGACATAATTTCTGGTGGGCCTCCCGTGAGTCGAACACGGCACCAACGGATTATGAGTCCGCTGCTCTAACCAAGCATGAGCTAGAGGCCCAATCTCTTTCATGCGGGCCTCGCCCGCTCAAATTTTACCTGTTCCACAACGAAACAGGCAGGATGAGGGTGATTACCCTCACGACGTTGTTTAATTCCCTTCCAGGAAGCTCTTGAGCTTGTCGGAACGGGATGGGTGACGCAGTTTGCGCAAGGCCTTGGCTTCTATCTGGCGAATGCGCTCGCGCGTCACGTCAAACTGCTTGCCCACTTCTTCCAGCGTATGGTCGGTCGACATCTCGATACCAAAACGCATGCGCAATACCTTCGCTTCGCGCGGCGTCAATGAATCGAGCACATCCTTGACCACGCCGCGCATCGATGCATGCAATGCCGCGTCAGCTGGCGCCAGCGTATTGTTGTCTTCGATGAAGTCGCCAAGATGCGAATCGTCGTCGTCGCCGATCGGCGTTTCCATCGAGATCGGCTCTTTCGCGATCTTCATGATCTTGCGAATTTTGTCTTCCGGCATTTCCATCTTGATCGCCAGCGTTGCCGGATCCGGCTCGGCACCGGTTTCCTGCAGAATCTGACGCGAGATGCGGTTCATCTTGTTGATGGTCTCGATCATGTGCACCGGGATGCGGATGGTGCGCGCCTGATCGGCGATCGAACGCGTGATCGCCTGGCGGATCCACCAGGTTGCATAGGTCGAGAATTTGTAGCCGCGGCGGTATTCGAATTTATCGACTGCCTTCATCAAGCCGATGTTGCCTTCCTGGATCAGGTCAAGGAATTGCAAACCACGGTTGGTGTATTTTTTCGCAATCGAGATCACCAGGCGCAGGTTGGCCTCGGTCATTTCGCGCTTGGCCTTGCGGGCTTTCATTTCGCCGGCAGCCATCTTCTTGTTGATGTTGCGCAGATCCGGCAGCGGCAATACGACGCGCGCCTGCAGGTCGATCAGCTTTTGCTGCAATTCCTTCACGGTCGGCACATTACGCGCCAGGATCGTGCTGTACGCGTGGTGGCCGGCGACTTCACCGTCGATCCAGTCGAGGTTGGTCTCATTGCCCGGGAATACCTTGATGAAATGGCTGCGCGGCATGCCGCACTTGTTGACCGTGACATCGAGGATCTGCTTTTCAATGTGGCGTACTTCATCGACCTGGCCGCGCAGGGTATCGCACAGCTTTTCGACGAACTTGGCCGTAAAGCGAATGCCGAGCAATTCGTTCGAAATGGCTTCCTGCGCCTTCACGTACGGCTTGGAGTTGTAGCCTTCTTTTTCGAACGCCTTGCGCATCTTGTCGAACTGGGTCGAGATGGTGGCAAACTTGTCCAGCGCATCGCGCTTCAATTGCTCCAGCTGTTCTGCGGAAAAACCGGCAGCGCCGCCGCCACTGTTGTCTTCTTCCTCTTCCTCGCCTTCTTCTTCATCTTCTTCCTCGTCCTCATCGGCCGCGGCGACCTGCGCAATCGGCAGCACCGGCTCACCGGCGTTCAGGTCCACCATGCCATCGACGATTTCATCGATCTTGGTTTCATCCTTTTCGGTGCGCTCGGCGGCGGCCAGAATTTCGGCGATCGTGGTCGGACAGGCGGAAATCGCCTGGATCATGTCTTTCAAGCCGTCTTCGATGCGCTTGGCGATTTCGATTTCGCCTTCGCGCGTCAGCAATTCGACCGAGCCCATTTCACGCATGTACATGCGCACCGGATCGGTGGTGCGGCCAAAGTCGGAATCGACCGTCGACAGCGCAGCTTCGGCAGCGGCTTCGGCATCGTCGTCGGAGGCAACCGTGGCGACGTTATCCGACAGCAGCAGCGTCTCGGCATCGGGCGCCTGATCATAGACTGCGATGCCCATGTCGTTGAAGGTGCCGATGATGCCTTCGATGGCTTCCGGATCAACAATGTTTTCCGGCAGGTGATCGTTGATTTCCGAATAGGTCAGGAAGCCGCGCTCCTTGCCCAGCTTGATCAATGTTTTCAGCTTTTGCCGGCGGCGCTCGAGTTCTTCTTCCGATGCTTCGGTGTCCGACGAGAAGGCTTCTTTCAGCAAGGCCTTTTCTTTAGCCTTGCGGTCTTTTGCCTTCGCCTTGTCGGCCGCTTTCATCTCGGCGCGCTCGACCGCATTCAGGGCGGCGACTTCATCGTTTTCCGGCTGAAAATCCTTCGGCTTGCGACCGCGACGGCCTGGCACTTTCACGCTCGGCAAGACATAGCCTGAGGTATCGATGGCGGCCAGTGCTGCGGCATCGGTAGTCTGGCTGACAGGTGCAGCCGAGGTTGCCACAATGGTAGGCATGACTTCCGGCTTGGCTTCCGGTTTGGCCGCAGCCTTGCCTGGTTTGCCAGTCGGTTTTACTTCGGATTTCTTTGTCACAGGCGCTTTCAATTGTACCGGTTCTGCCTTGGCAGCCCCTTTGGATGGTGATTTGGCCGCAGGCGTTTTCGGCGCGGCTTTCGCTGTCACTTTAGATTGGGCTGGGGTGGCTTTCGTCAAGACTTTCGCAGGAGATTTCACACTTTTTTCAACCACAGCCTTGCCCTTGCCAGTAGCAGGCTGGGCAGGAACTGCTTTCTTGACCGGCTTGGCCGCTGCCTTGGGCGCTGCCTTGGGCGCTGCCGACTTTGCCTTGGTTGCGGCCGGTGTCGAAGTTTTCGCGGATTTCTTCATTGAGTTCGCCATGGAATCAACTGTCAATTAGAGGTTATTCTTGCTTCGCGGTTCAGGCTGCGAGTCCTTGAGGCCATTTTTTTCAGGAGTGCGCCTTGTTTCCTCTGGAAAACCGCGCCACGTCCTTTTGTTTTTTCATCCTGCAGGCAGAAACTGTTGCCACGGAAGAATTACTCTAAGGCCTTGAATCAAAAGCCTTATATTATAACATACAGCGTTATATTCCTCCAATGCCACAAAATGAGCTTGTCTAGATAACAATCAACGCTTGGCAATTTCTGCTTCTGCTTCCCGTCTTAATTGCTCCTGCAGCAACATCACTTCACGGTAACGCTGGCGCGCCGGTTCGGTTTGCAATCCGGTTGCGGCTAACTGTTGCATTTCTGCCTTTAGAATTTTTGTTTTGGTTTGCCTGATTGCACCAGCCAACTCCAGGCGCACCGCATCGATATCAGACTCTTGATCGGCTGCAATTTCAGCAATCAAATCATCGAATTCCGGCCCGCTCGCCCGCAGCTGTTCGGCCAGCGCGGCAAAGGTGGCTTGCGCCCCCATCGCGGCACTGGCTTGCAGCAGTTGCGCCAACATTTCGGCACGGTCGGGTGCCAGCTGGCCAAGCGCATCGCGCGCGACCTGATCGAGTTCTGCCGCCAGCGACGGATGCGCCACCAGCAGGCGCAGTATCTGCCGCTCCAGGCCAGCCGGCGCCGGCCGGTTACTGCGCGGCGGCGGCGCCGAGCGGGTGCGGGCTACCGGCTTGGCAAGCTCAAACAGGGCTTCGATTTCAGCCGGTGTCGACTGCGTCAACTGCGCCAGGCTGCGCACGATCTGCAGGCGCAAGCCGGATGCCGGCAAGGCTTGCAGCAAGGGCTTGGCATCGAATTGTGCCCGCGCCCGGCCTTCGGGCGTTGCCAGGTTATGGTCGGCAGCGACTTCCTTGAGCAAAAATTGCGACAAGGGCATCGCTTCGCGAATCTGTTGCTCAAAGCCATCGGCGCCGAATTCGCGCACATAACTGTCCGGATCATGTTCGGGCGGCAGGAAGAGAAAGCGGATCGATTTGTTATCGGTGGCATATGGCAGACAGGCATCGAGTGCGCGGCGGGCGGCGCGCCGTCCCGCTTTGTCGCCGTCAAAACTGAAAATCACGTGATCGGTCTGGCGCAGCAGCTTTTGTACATGGACTGCCGTACATGCCGTGCCCAGCGTGGCCACCGTCTGCGGAAAACCGAGTTGTGCCAGCGCCACCACATCCATGTAGCCTTCGGTGACCAAGACGTAGCCGGCTTCGCGGATCGGCTGGCGGGCTTCGAACAAGCCGTATAGCTCATTGCCCTTCTGGAACAACGGCGTCTCCGGCGAATTCAGGTATTTCGGCTCGCCAGTATCGAGCACGCGGCCGCCAAAGCCGATCACCTGCCCTTTCATATTACGAATCGGGAACATGATGCGGTCACGGAAGCGATCATAGCGCTTGCGGCCACTGCCCTCTTCTTCGCTCTTGTCGATCACCAGGCCGGCTTCGACCAGGGCCTCGATTTGATAATCCGGAAACACCGCGCGCAAGCTATCCCAGCCTTCTGGCGCATAACCCATGCCGAATTTGGCGGCGATTTCACCGGTCAGGCCGCGTTTTTTGAGGTAGCCAATGGCGGGCTGGGCACTGCGCAGCTGCTGCCGGTAAAAATCGCCGGCACGGGTCATCACTTCCGACAGCGCCATGGTTTTTGCCTGGACTTCGGCACGTTGCGCCGGGGGAAGCCGGTCGTCTGCCTCGGGCACCACCATGCCGACGTTTTGCGCCAGGTCCTTGACCGCATCGATAAAGCCCAGACCCGAATACTCGATCAAAAAGCCGATTGCCGTGCCGTGCGCGCCGCAGCCGAAGCAGTGATAAAACTGCTTGGCCGGACTGACCGTGAAACTGGGGGATTTTTCGTTATGGAATGGGCACAGGCCCATGAAGTTGGCGCCGCCTTTTTTCAGCTGCACGTAACGACCCACCACGTCGACGATATCGACCCGGTTGAGTAGATCCTGGATGAAGGATTGGGGGATCACGATGAGCGCCTATGTCGACTACGCCGGCACACCAACCGGGCTCAGGCCTTGGACAGCACTGCTTTCACCAGAGCCGACACTGCCGTCATGTCGGCGCGACCTGCCAGTTTTGGTTTCAGCACGCCCATCACCTTGCCCATGTCTTGCGGGCCGGCAGCGCCAGTAGCCGTGACTGCGGCAGCGACTTCAGTCTGGATCTCGGCATCCGACATGGCCGCCGGCATATAGGCCGACAAAACAGTCAGCTCAGCTTTTTCGATATCGGCCAGGTCTTGCCGACCGCCCGCCTCGAACTGGGAAATCGAGTCACGGCGCTGCTTGATCATCTTGTCGATGATGGCCAACACCACGGTGTCGGTCACGTCGATGCGCTCGTCGACTTCCTTTTGCTTGATTGCTGCCGTCAGCAAGCGGATGGTGCCCAGACGCGCACTATCCTTGGCACGCATGGCCGCTTTCATGTCTTCGGTGATTTGTTCTTTCAAGCCCATACATTCTCCATTATTGTGTCGATGCATTGTGACGATGTATAAACGCCAAAACCCGCTGCGGACCTACACCGGAGCGGGTTTGCAATGGGTCCGCACGGTGTGCGGCCGAAAATCAGTACAGCTTTTTTGGCAATTGCTGGCTGCGGATGCGCTTGTAATGGCGCTTCACGGCAGCGGCGAGCTTGCGCTTGCGTTCTGCTGTCGGCTTTTCGTAAAACTCGCGCGCGCGCAACTCGGTCAGCAAACCGGTTTTTTCAATAGTGCGCTTGAAACGTCGCATAGCGACTTCGAACGGCTCGTTTTCTTTAAGGCGAATTGTGGTCATGTATTAAAAATCAAACCGATGAAATTTAGGGAAAGACAGCGATTGTAGCAGCTTTAAATCGGCATGGGAAGCCATTCATTGCCCTGAAATATCACTCCCGACCGCCATCCATTGCCAATTCCACATCAAACAGAGAGGCCGGCAGCCACCCCGGAGGCCCAGGCCCACTGGAAATTGTAGCCACCCAGCCAGCCGGTCACATCGACCGCTTCCCCGATAAAATACAGACCCGGCACTTTAACCGACATCATGCTCTGCTGCGATAGTTCACGGGTGTCCAGCCCGCCGCGGGTGACTTCGGCTTTCTTGTAGCCTTCAGTGCCATTCGGCGTGATGCGCCAGCGGTTGATCGATTCGCCCAGCTGACGCAATTGCTTATCCGGCAAATCGGCCAGCCGTGCATCGGCGCGCATGCCCTGCACCTGCAGCCAGCTGTCGGCCAGACGCGCCGGCAGCCATTGACTCAATACATTGCCGAGATTTTTCTTGCTGGTGCTTTTACCCTCGACCAACAGCGCAGCCAGATCGTGCTGCGGCGCCAGGTTGATGATCAATGGCGCGCCGGATTGCCAGTAGCTGGAAATCTGCAACACGGCCGGACCGGACAGGCCGCGATGGGTAAACAGCAAATCTTCGCGAAAATGCCCGCGCCCCTTTTTTTCGCCGGTTTCGATCTCGACTTCCAGCGCAATGCCGGCCAGCGCAACGAACGGCTGCCAAGCCTGTGCATCAAACGTCAGCGGCACCAGGGCCGGGCGAGGCTCGACCAGCTTCAAGTCGAACTGTTTGGCAATCCGATAGGCAAAATCGCTGGCGCCAATTTTCGGGATCGACAAGCCGCCGGTTGCGATCACCACCGATTGCGCCGTAATCTTGCCGATATCAGTTTCGATACGGTACAACTGGCCGGCGTCGCCTTCCCTGCTTAGGTCAAGCACTTTGCACGGTATGCGCCAGGCGACCTGGCCCTTTTCGCATTCAGCTTTCAGCATGTCAATGATCTGTTCTGCCGAGTCATCGCAAAACAGCTGGCCCTTGTGCTTTTCATGAAAGCCGATCCGGTAACGCTTGACCAAGGCAATGAAATCCTGCGGCGTGTAGCGCGATAGCGCGCTTTTGCAGAAATGCGGATTTTCCGAGAGGAAGTTTTGCGGACCCGCATCGACATTGGTGAAATTACAGCGGCCGCCACCCGATATGCGGATTTTTTCCGCCAGCTTGCCGGCATGATCGATCAGGACGACTTTTTTGCCGCGCTGGCCGGCGACCGCGGCGCACATCATGCCGGCGGCGCCGGCACCAATTACCGCAAGGTCGTAGTGATTTGTCATGGATTAAACCGATGGAATAATCCGTGATTGTAAGCGACGTCGCAGTGGCGTTAGAAAAAATTGCTTGGGCCAGACCCGGCAATACAGGAGCATCGGAATGCGCCGGATTTACACACACCAGCCATGCAAACCATACGGCGCATTCCGATGCTCCTGTACTACCTGAGTCTTTAATTCCGTCAGCTGGACGCCGCCTGCAGCAGGCATTGCCCCATCAAATCGTCGACATTGATATCCGCGCAACGCACCACGTCGCCAATCACGATAATGCTCGGACTAGCCAGCTTCGCGCTTGCCAACGCCGATGGCAAACGAGCCAGCGTCGTGACCAGATGCGCCTGGGTGGTACCGGTTGCTGCATGAATCACCGCGACCGGTGTCGTGGCGGCTTTGCCGCCAGCCAGCAAGGCAGACTGGATTTCCTGGCAGCGCGCGACCCCCATGTAAATCACCAGCGTCAGGTTCAATTTAGCCAACGCATGCCAGTCCGGGTTGGCTTCCCTGGTCTTGCCATGGCCGGTGACGAATATCGCGCCCTGGCTCCAGTCGCGGTGGGTCAATGGAATGCCGAGCGATGATGGCGCAGCCAGGCCGCTGGAAATGCCGTTGATGACATCGACCTCGATACCGGCCGCCCGCAGGTGTTCGCGCTCTTCGCCGCCACGGCCGAAAATGAACGGGTCGCCGCCTTTCAGGCGTGCCACTACCCGACCGGCCTGGGCTTCCGACAGCATCAGGCGTTCGATGAATGCCTGCGGGGTCGACTGGCAGCCGCCGCGTTTGCCGACATGGATGATGCGCGCCGTTTTCTTGGCATGCTCGAGGATGGCAGGGTTGACCAGGTCATCGACCAGCAGCACGTCGGCGCAGGCGATGGCCTTGACTGCCTTGATGGTGAGCAGGTCCGGATCGCCCGGACCGGCGCCCACCAGATAAACCTTAGCTGGAGGAGTGAGGGAGGTCGAGCTGGTTGAATGGGTCGTGTTTGGGTTCATGATCGCGCATCTGTCTGGTTCGTATCTGTCTTGATACTAGCAAGCAGTGTTCCACCTGTTCTGCGATCGGTTCTGGCACCGGTTGTGTCCCGGCCAGCGCTTGCCGGATCCAAATTGCAGTCGCTTGTGCATCACTTGTGGGCGGCAAGGGCGGCAAACTGTCGACCGGCGCCTGTTTTTGCACCAGTGTAGTGCGTTGCCCATAATGAAACCATTCGATTTGCTGGGCCCGCTTGGCATTGGCAACCGTCTCGCCTTCGGTGCCGCGCATCAGGAAAGCATCGCCCCGGGCGGCCGGTGCGGCGGTCGTGAAATAACTGGTCAGCATGTCCAGATATTCCGGATGCGTGTACGACGTCAGCCGCAGCGCCGGCTGGGCGAATGGCTGCATGATTTTTACCAGGGTATGGGTGGAGTTGCGTACCCCGAGAATCTGCCGCAGTGACAGCAGATGCGCCAACTTCGGCGCCAGCGCCTCAATGGGCATGAACACCGGCAATTTCTGTGCAAATTCGACTTGCGCCGCGTGAATTGATCCGCACAAAGGCAAACCCAGCGATTGGAAAATCTCAGCGGTGGTGACCCGCTTCGGGTCATGCAGCACGCCGTGCACCAGCACCGGCGCGCCGGCTCGTGCCAGCAGCATCGCCAGCAGCGGGGTCAGGTTGGGCATGTGGCGCGAGCCGTTATAGCTGGGAATGACGATCGGCGCATACTCGCCTGGCGGCGCCGGCAAGCGCTCGAACGAGCTTTCCGCCGCATCGAGAAAACCGGCGATTTCTTCGACCGCTTCTCCCTTGATGCGCATCGCCAGCAGGATCGCGCCCAGTTCCAGGTCGGAGATGCGGCCCTCAAGCATGGCCGCATACATCAATTGCGCATCGGCACGCGACAGGCTGCGCGCGCCATCCTTGCCGCGCCCGATTTCCTTGATGAAGCGGGCGGCCAGAAGCGGCTGATTGTCGATTAAAGGATTCATGGCCTAAGCTTACTACGAAGTGCGAAGGATGGCGCAACTTGCCGCATATGCCATCGCTTGCTGGGCGAGTCTTGATGCGCCGGCAATTACCACATACGGTGCATCGCGATGCGCCTATCCTGTTACGCTGCCGCCCTGATCGCGGCCTGTTGCATGAAAATGATTTTTTTCAACTCCGGCACGCAAGAGCCGCAATTGGTGCCGCATTTGAGCTTGTCTTGCAGCGTTGCCAGCGCCGCATCCGGTGTACCTGGCAGTGCCGCCAACGTTGCCTTGATTTCGCTTTCCGCGATATTGAAACAATTGCAGATAATCCGGCCACGTGCCCTGAAGCCCTGCGGTGCCTTGGTCGATGGCATCAGCAGCAATCGACCGAGCGCAGCAACCGATTGCTCGCCTTCCAGATATTCTTTCAGCCAGTGTTCGGCGGAAATGTCACCCGCCAGCGCAACGGCTGCCAATTTGCCATTCTGCACCAGAATATGTCGGGAATTGCCGCGTTTCTTATCGTCGTAGCGCAGCACATCAGCACCAACGATTTGGAATCGCGCTTCGATGTCAGCGATGACAAGCGGTTCGGCGGCATAATCATCTGCAGCACGAAACAGCACGCCGACCCGGTCGCGTCCGAACAGCGTACAGGATGCATATGCAAAGCGGCGCATGAACGGCCGCAACGCCGCCTGCAAGGCCAGCACCTGCGATTGATCGACCCAGCCGAATACCAAAAAACGCCACGGCAGCTCGGCCTTCAGAATCTTGGCGGCGGCATGTTTTAATTCCGGCTGTTTCGAATCCGGGTCACAGGCCGGCACAGTCAGCGCATTGACGCCATAACTGCCGTCGCCATCGTGGCCACGGCCGGATACATATTCCTCACCCCAGTGCATGCCGATGAATGCCTGGCCGGCACGCATGTCGTCGCCTGTGACCGCAGGCAGAATCTGCGAGCCGCGACGGCTGGTGACATGCACCAGGTCGCCATCCTTGATGAAGCGGCGCTCCATGTCGGTGGCCGCCAGCACCACTGCGGGCTCAGACTGATGTGCGAACAGTTGCGCCACCGTGCCGGTCCGGCTCATGCCATGCCACTGGTCGCGCAGGCGCCCGGTGGTGAGCTTGAACGGATAGCGCGCGTCGACCGGTTCGGCGACCGGCCGGTACACGGTATTGACGAACCTCGCGCGTCCGCTGGGTGTCGGAAATACGCCGTCCTGATACAGGCGCGCCTGACCAGTCACCGCTCCCTGCGGATAGGGCCACTGCTGCGGTCCCTGCTGCTCCAGAATCTGATAGGTCAAGCCAGTAATGTCCAGATCGCGCCCGCGCGTCGTTTCGCGATGCTCGTTCCAGATGTCTTCGGTGCCTGCATAATCAAACATGCCGGTTGGCTTTCCCATCAGGGTTTCGAGCCTGCGCGCAAACCGGTTGACGATTTCCCAGTCATGCAGCGTTTCACCCGGCTTGCCTAATGCCGCCTTCAGGCGGGTGATGCGCCGCTCCGAATTGGTGACGGTGCCTTCCTTTTCACTCCAGGTGGTTGCCGGCAGCAATACGTCGGCGTAGTCAACTGTTGCCGTAGTCTTGTAGGCTTCCTGCACGATCACCAGTTCGGCCTTCTTCAATGCTTCGCGGATCAGCTTTTGATCCGGCATCGATTGCGCCGGATTGGTACAGGCAATCCATAAAATCTTGATCTCGCCGGTGCGCACCGCCTCGAACATTTCGACCGCGGTCTTGCCTGGCTTCGACGGCACATCCTCGATGCCCCATAACCTGGCGACTTCGGCGCGATGCACCGGATTGTTCAGGTCACGGTGCGCCGACAGCAGGTTGGCCATGCCGCCGACTTCGCGACCGCCCATCGCATTGGGCTGGCCGGTCAGCGAGAACGGCCCGGCACCGGGTTTGCCGATCTGGCGGGTAGCCAGGTGCAGGTTGATCAGGGCAGCATTTTTCGCAGTGCCGGCGGCCGACTGGTTCAGGCCCTGGCAATACAGCGACAATGCAGCCTTTGACTGGCCAAACAGGCGCGCCGCCGCGATCAAATCCTCTTCGCGGATGCCGCATACTTGCGCCACGTGCGCAGGCGTGTAATCGCGTACGGTCTTTTTCAGGTCCGCAAAGCCTTCGGTATGGGCATCGATATATGCCTGATCGACCAGGTCTTCCCACAGGCAGATGTGCAGCATGCCATTGAACAGCGCCACATCGGTACCGGGCAAAATCGGCAGAAACAGGTCGGCGTCGCGCGCCGTGTCGGTGCGGCGCGGATCGGCCACGATCACTTTCAGCTGCGGGTTATGCTTGCGTGCTTCTTCCAGCCGTCGATAAAGGACGGGGTGCGCATAGGCCATGTTGGAGCCGACGATGAAAACAACATCGGCCATTTCGATATCTTCGTAGCATGCCGGCGGCGCATCCGCGCCCAGCGTTTGCTTGTAGCCGGCCACCGCGCTCGACATGCACAGGCGCGAATTGGTATCGATATTGTTGGTGCCGACCAGGCCCTTGGCGAGTTTGTTGAAGACATAATAGTCTTCAGTCAGCAATTGGCCGGAAATGTAAAAACCGACACTGTCCGGACCATGCACTGCGACCGTGTCGATCATTTTTTGTGCAATGAAATCCAGCGTCGCATCCCAGGACGCGCGCTCACGCACAGCTTCACGCTTGAAGCGCATTTCTGGATACAGGGCGCGCGCCTGCTGCTGCAATACCGGCTTGGCCGACAGATGCAAGGTGCTGCCCTTGGTGCACAGCCGTCCGAAATTGGCCGGGTGATCCGGGTCGCCGCGCACGCCCAATACCTGCGCGCCATCGGATTCGATGATCACGCCGCAGCCGACCCCGCAGTAGCAACAGGTAGCCTTGGTCTCTGTTTTAATCTGCGGGCCTGCGGCGCGCCTGTCCCCACCTTCTGCCGCAGGAAAAAGGTGGGGATGAGGGTCGGCTTGCGTACCGTCACCTGCGGCATGCCCGGTTTCCGGCAACAATCCTGGCGAACGGAAGGCTGGCATCATTTCACTCATGCAGCCTTCGCTTCGAGGCCAAGCGAATTCAATTCATTCACATCGAGAAAAACTTTGCCGTCTTCGATCTTGACGGAAAATTTCTGCGTGCAGCCTTCATCCGGCGACACTGCGCAGCCGGACGCGAGTTCGATATTCCAGTTGTGCAGTGGACAGGCGACCTTTTCACCGAACACGATACCCTGCGACAGCGGGCCGCCCTTGTGCGGACATTTGTCAAGCAGCGCAAATACCTTGTCTTCGCCGTTGCGGAAAACAGCGACATCGGTTTGCGCCTGACGCTGCACCACGCGCGCGCCCAATACCGGGATATCGGCCACCTGGCAAATCGGTTTCCATTGTTGAGTCATGGCTTTGTTCCTTGTTTTGAATGTTTGAACGTGCCTGAAGCAGGCGCCTGGCAGGCTATTGCGTCAGTTTCGCCGGGCGCATTGCGATGCGCCCGGCCCGGTTTGTCAGACAGTCAACGGCGCAAACTGGCGCGTGTCGACCATCGCCTTTTCCGGCTCATGCCATGGATCAGGCTCGCCTTCCAGAGAAAACAGCAGCCGCTCGTACAATGCCTTGCGGTTGACAGCATCTTCGACCACTTTCTTTTTCGCGTGATCCAGCCCCACCCGGCCCAGATAATGGACGGTGCGCTCCAGATACCAGCCTTCTTCCCGGTACAGCTGCAAAAAGGCGCCGGCATATTCGAGCACTTCCTCATGGGTTTTCAGCTTGACGAAGAATTGTGCCACTTCGGTCTTGATGCCACCGTTGCCGCCCACATAGATTTCCCAGCCTGAATCGACACCGATCACGCCGACATCCTTGATGCCGGATTCGGCGCAGTTGCGCGGACAGCCCGAGACGGCCAGCTTGACCTTGTGCGGCGAATACATGCGCGCTAGGGCGCGTTCGAGCTGCTGGCCCATCAGGGTCGAATCCTGGGTCCCGAAGCGGCACCATTCGGAGCCGACGCAGGTTTTCACCGTGCGCAGGCCCTTGGCATATGCCAGGCCGGATGGCATGCCAAGATCATGCCAGACTTCGCGCAAGTCTTCCTTTTTCACGCCAAGCAAATCGATGCGCTGGCCGCCGGTGACTTTGACAGTCGGAATCTTGAACTTGTCGACCACGTCGGCGATGCGGCGCAACTCGGAAGAATTGGTTTCGCCGCCCCACATGCGCGGAATCACCGAATAAGTGCCATCCTTCTGTATGTTGGCATGCGAGCGCTCATTGATGAAGCGCGATTGCGGATCATCCTTGGCTTCATGCGGCCAGGTCGAGATCAGATAGTAATTCAATGCAGGCCGACAGGAAGAGCAGCCGTTGGGGGTGCGCCACTCCATGAATTTCATCACATCCGGCACTGTCAGCAGCTTGTTGGCCTTGATCGCATCGCGTGCTTCCTGATGGGTACGATCGGTACAGCCGCACATCGGCTTGGCCTTGGCCGAGGTCGAATAATCGCCGCCGGCGGTAAACATGATGATCTGTTCCACCAGCCCGGTGCAGGAACCGCAGGAAGCCGACGCCTTGGTGTGCTTTCTGACATCATCCAGCGTAAACAAGCCCTTTTCCTTGATGGCCTTGACGATCGTGCCCTTGCACACGCCGTTGCAGCCGCATACTTCGGCAGTGTCCGGCATGGCGGCAGCCTTGGTATAGCCTTCATGGCCGACGTCGCCCGGCCGTCCGGTATTGGATTCGCCAAACATCAGCGTGTCGCGGATTTCGCCGATATTTTTACCCTCCCGCAGCATCTGGAAATACCAGGTGCCGTCCACCGTGTCGCCATACAGGCAGGCGCCGACCAGCTTGTCGTCCTTGAGCACCAGTTTTTTGTAGACACCGCCTATTGGATCGGACAGCACGATTTCCTCGGTACCTTCGCCGCCGGTAAAGTCGCCGGCGGAAAACAGGTCGATGCCGGTGACTTTCAACTTGGTCGAGGTGACCGAACCCTGATAGCGGCCGATGCCGAAATTGGCCAGGTGGTTGGCACAGACCTTGGCCATCTCGAACAGCGGCGCCACCAGCCCATAGGCGGTGCCGCGGTGATTGACGCATTCGCCGACCGAGTAGATGCGCGGGTCGTAGGTTTGCATCGTATCGTTGACGACGATGCCACGGTTGCAATACAGGCCGGCCGATTCTGCCAGCGTGGTGTTGGGTCGAATGCCGACTGCCATCACCACCAGCTGGGCCGGCACTTCCAGGCCGTCGGCAAAGCGCACCGCTTTGACGCGACCACCTTTTCCATCATCCTGGTCGCCGATGATTTCCTTGGTGCTTTTCTCAAGCAGGAAATTGAGGCCGCGCGCTTCCAGCGATTTTTGCAGCATCTTGCCGGCCACCGAGTCGAGCTGGCGTTCCATCAGGGTGCCGGAAATGTGCACCACCGAGACATTCATGCCGCGCAGCTTCAAGCCATTGGCCGCTTCCAGGCCTAACAGGCCACCGCCGATGACAATCGCATGCGTGTGATTCTCTGCGGCTTCGATCATCGCATTGGTATCCTGGATGTCGCGGTAGGAAATCACGCCTTCCAGATTATTGCCGGGCACCGGCAGGACAAACGGGTTCGAGCCGGTAGCCAGCAGCAAGCGGTCATATTCGGCGACCGTGCCATCGTCGGCAATTACCTGACGCTTGAGGCGATCGATTTTGGTTATTTTTTTGCCGAGATGGAGCGTGATATTGTTTTCTTCATACCAGTCGACATCATTCAACATGATGTCCTGAATGGTCTGCTCGCCTGCCAGCACCGGCGACAGCAGGATGCGATTGTAATTGGCATACGGCTCGGCGCCGAATACGGTGATGTCATAGACATCCGGCGCCAGCTTGAGCAACTCTTCCAGCGTACGAACACCGGCCATGCCATTACCTACCATTACCAATTTCAGCTTCTTCATTACTCTACCCTCCTGATTGCTTTGTACCCTCTATAAGCAAAAGCGATGCCAGTTGGCGGTGCAGTGAATCAGCACTGAAAAATGCCGTCGTGCTCCTTCGTGGTGAGTTTTTGCGATTTATTTGGTGCACGGCACTGCATCGACTCATTTTCCACCGTGCTAACTAGTTGAATGCACTCAAAGTGATGGCATAGCACTTGCATTGTGCATGGCATTCACTCTTTTAGACGCCAGGGAAGTTATGCAAAAATCATCGTTCTGGAAAGCGGGACACACGCCTACGCTGCTTGCCGCATTTTTTTATTTCGATTTGAGTTTCATGGTGTGGGTGATTCTCGGTCCGCTCGGCGTGCAAATTGCCAAAGACCTGGGCCTGACCGCTGCGCAAAAAGGCTTGATCGTCGCCACCCCGTTACTGGCCGGCGCATTGCTGAGGATCGTGATGGGCGTATTGGTTGACCATTTAAAGCCGAAGAGGGCTGGCGCGATCGGCCAGGTGATCGTGATTGCCGGCATGCTGTGGGCCTGGCTTGGCAAGCTCGACACCTATTCCAGCATCCTGACGCTGGGCATACTGCTGGGCGTGGCAGGCGCCGCCTTTGCGGTGGCACTGCCGCTGGCATCGCGCTGGTATCCACCGGAGCATCAGGGCACAGCATTGGGCATTGCCGGCGCCGGCAATTCCGGCACCGCATTCGCCGCCTTGTTTGCACCGGGTCTTGCGCTGGCGTTCGGCTGGCAAAATGTGTTTGGCTGGTGCCTGATCCCGCTGATTGTGGCATTCATTGTGTATATGGTGTTTGCCAAGGATGCGCCCAATGCGCCGCCTGCGAAGTCGCTGGTCGAGTATTTGCATGTATTGAAAGACAAGGATGCATGGTGGTTCATGTTTTTCTACAGCGTCACCTTCGGCGGCTTTTCCGGGCTGGCGTCATCACTGACCATCTACTTCAATAGTCAGTACGGCTTGTCACCGATTACTGCAGGCTACTTCACCGCTGCCTGCGTCTTCGCCGGTTCACTGGTGCGCCCGATGGGCGGGCGGATTGCCGACCGTATCGGCGGCATCAAGACCTTGTCGATCATGTATGTGCTGGCAGCGACTTTCCTGTTCATCGCCAGCTTCGGCTTGCAGTCTGCTGTCACGGCGGTGGTCGTCTTTGTGCTGGCGATGCTGGCACTGGGCACGGGAAATGGCGCCGTATTCCAGCTGGTGCCGCAGCGGTTCAGAAAGGAAATCGGCGTGATGACCGGCCTGGTCGGCATGGCCGGTGGCATCGGCGGCTTTTATCTGGCGTCGAGCCTCGGCTTTTCACAACAGATTACGGGCAGCTACCAGCTTGGTCTGATCATCTTTGCCTCACTGGCGGTGATTGCACTGGTCGGCCTGACGGCGGTCAAAACCCGCTGGCGCACCACCTGGGGTAGTGCAGCCATGACAACGGCAAAGATCTGACCCTTAACGGCAATCTGCATAAGCTGTCGTGCAGGCACAAGACTGCCCGCACGACAGTTTGCGCCAGCAGCGGTTTTCCTGGCATGCATGCGTTTTGCATCACAGTGCACCGCACGCTCTATAATAAAAACAGCCAACCAGGCAGTAACGACTGAGCACTGACTTGAACAGTCATTACCCCGCGCCCAATCCTGCAGAAAATTAACCGACTATGCCTTTGCTCGTCACCCCAGGCCATGCCACCGATGCCGGCACCCGCGCTGCCAATGAGGATTTCGTCGGCATGGTCACGCCGGGGGAACCGGATCTGTCCGCCAAGGGATTGATTGCGGCAATCGCCGACGGCGTTTCCGGCAACGATGGCGGGCGCCAGGCATCCGAATACACGGTACGCGGCCTGCTGACCGATTATTACGCCACGCCCGATACCTGGCCGGTAACACAGTCGCTTGACCGGGTCATCAAGGCGATCAACAGCTGGGTGCAGAATCAGGGATCGATTCGAAAAGAATTATCCGGCATGGCGACCACGTTGACCTGCGTCGTGCTGCGCGGCCGATCGTATTATTTTGCGCATGTGGGCGATACCCGGCTTTACCTGCTGCGCGCGGGCGAGCTGACGCGACTGACCACCGACCATGTCTGGGACCGCCCGGAAATGCACCATGTCTTGACGCGCGCAATCGGTCTTGATTCGCGTCTGGCGATTGACCATGGGATGGGTGAACTGCGCGAACGTGACGTAATGCTGCTGGCGACTGACGGCGTCTGGTCTGCGCTGACCGAGTACGACATCGCCAGTGAACTGACAGCGCTTGCCCAAAACAAATGCAGCGCAGACCGGACTGCAGGGGCGCTTGTCAGCGCGGCATTAAAGGCTGGCAGCAGCGACAATGCCAGTGCACTGGCGATACGGATCGATGCGCTGCCGGAAGAAAATTTGCGCGATGCCTTGTCGAGCGCGCGCCAGCTGCCGCTGCCATCCAAACTGAAGCCGGGCCAGACCATCGACGGGCTGACGGTCGAGGCCGTCCTCCATGCGTCGCAGGCGACGCTGGTGTACCGTGTGACCGATCCGAAAACCCAGCGCAAGCTGGTGCTGAAAACCCTGCATCCGGATCGCGCCGGTGATGATCAGGAGCGTTCGGCATTTGCCCATGAAGAATGGCTGGCCAAGCGTGCGGTGGCACGCTTCTTCCCGCAAGTCATCACGCCCGACCAAAAGCATTATCAGTATTATCTGACTACCTGGCATGAAGGTGCGACCTTGCAGCAGCATCTTGACAGCGGCCGCCATCTGACAGTGCCGGATGCGGTCGGCCACGGCGTCAGGCTGGTGCGCGCACTGGGCGCATTGCATCGGCGCAGCATTTTGCACCGCGATATCAAGCCCGCCAATATTCACCTGGGCGAGGATGGGGAATTGCGCATACTCGACTTTGGCGTCGCCCAGTCCGGTCTGGAAGCCAACGATGCTGTCAGCGCGCCGCAAGCCGGCACCCCCTCATTTCTCGCGCCCGAACAGTTCGACAATGCGCCGCCGTCGCGGCAAACCGATTTGTACGCGGCAGGCGTGACGCTGTACATGATGCTGACACGCCATTATCCGTATGGGGAAATCGAACCATTCCAGCGTCCCCGTTTTGGCGAGCCGGTGCCGCCGACACGGTATCGTCCGGACGTGCCGCACTGGCTGGAAAACGTGTTGTTGAAAGCGGTGGCGCGCGATCCGGCGCAGCGATTCGAGACGTCCGAGGAATTTTTGCTAGCGCTGGAACGCGGCGCCAGCCGGCCGCTGGCCGCCCCGCCCGCCACACCACTGGTGGAACGCGACCCGCTCGCCCTGTGGCGCATGGTCGGCGCCATTTCCCTGGTACTCAATCTGTTGCTGCTGTATCTGCTGATCGTTGGGTAGCTTGCATGGGCATGACCTGCCCATGCAACCTGTGTAGGGCGGTAACAGACCTATGCAGCTTCCTTCATGGCCGGATGTGCCTGGCGGTGATACAGGAATTCCAGCACCGCGGTACGGTAGGCCATGTATTGCGGATCCTGTGCCAGCGCAACGCGCTCGCGCGGACGCGCCAGATCGACCGACAAGACTTCCCCGATGGTTGCGGCTGGCCCGTTGGTCATCATCACGATCCGGTCCGACAGCAAAACCGCTTCATCCACGTCATGAGTGACCATGACCACGGTCGAACCGGTCTTGGCGACGATCTTCAGCAATTCATCCTGCAAATGGGCCCGGGTCAGCGCATCGAGCGCACCGAACGGCTCATCCATCAACAATACTTTGGGCTCCATCGACAGCGCCCGGGCAATGCCGACGCGCTGCTTCATGCCGCCGGAAATTTCATTCGGGCGCTTGTGCTCGGCATGCGTCAGACCGACCAGCGCCAGTGCTGCAGTGGTACGTTGTTTTAACTGAACCTTGGTTTCGCTGCTGCCAAAAACCCGCTCCACGGCCAGGTAGACATTTTCAAAGCAGGTGAGCCATGGCAGCAGTGAATGATTCTGGAACACGACACCGCGCTCAGGCGATGGGCCGGCAATTTCCCGATTGGCACATAATAATGTGCCATGGGTTGCGGTCAACAAGCCGGCAATCATGTTCAGCAAGGTCGATTTGCCGCAGCCGGAGTGGCCGATCAGGGTGACGAACTCGCCTTTTTTCACGGTCAGGTTAATATCTTTCAGCGCTTGAAAAACACCATTCTTGGTATTGAATGACATTTCCGCATCTGCAATTTCAATGAATTTGTTGTTGAGCTTTTCCATGACGGATTCCTTCAGATTGTTCCTCTCCCGATCGGGAGAGGAACGGATTGAAATTTAATTGCGTACTTCTTCGTACGTGAAGGCTTTCGCGATCGCAACCAGTGCCTGTTCCAGCAGCAAGCCAACGATGCCGATCGAGAAAATCGCAATGATGATGTGCGGCACATTCAAGTTGTTCCATTCATCCCATACCCAGAAGCCAATCCCGACGCCACCGGTCAGCATCTCGGCCGCGACAATCACCAGCCATGCGGTGCCGATCGACAGGCGCACACCGGTCAGCATGTACGGCAGCACCGATGGAAACAGGATCTTGGTGACGATCTTCCATTCGGACAGGTTCAGTACCCGCGCCACGTTCATGTAATCCTGCGGCACCCGCTGCACGCCGACGGCGGTATTGATGATCATTGGCCAGATCGAGCAGATGAAGATCGCCCAGATCGATGCCGGGTTGGCGGCCTTGAACACCAGCAGGCCGATTGGCAGCCAGGCAAGTGGCGACACTGGCTTCAAGACGCTGATGATCGGGTTGAACATGCCGGCCAGGAACTTGAAACGGCCGATCATGAAACCGAGCGGAATGCCGATCATGGCAGCCATGCCGAAACCCATGCCGACACGTTGCAACGACAACAGGATGTTCCATCCGATGCCCTGGTCGTTCGGCCCGTTTTGATAGAACGGATCGGAAAATAATACGACTGCTGCCTTCAAGGTCACCATTGGTGACGGTATGCCAGCGCTTTTCACCGAGATGATTCCCCATACCATCACCAGCAACGCCATGCCCAGGATCGGTGGCAACACAGCCAGGAAAAAAGGTTGAAGCGAAAATTTTCCGGTGCGCGTCCTGGCTGGCACAGCAGCGCTGGCAACAGCAGCCGTGGAATCGATTTCTGCCGATTTCGCAATCGCTTTCCTGGGCATCGATTCGGCAACCGGTCTGGCCGGTTCATTCATCAGGGTATCCATAACTGCACTCATAATGACTCCAAAAAGTGGGGATCAGGCTTTGATCTTGAAACCATCGGCATACTTGGCCGGGTTCTTGCCATCCCAGACGACACCGTCAATCAACTTGCTGGTTCGCATCAGGTCTTTCGGGATGCTGACCTTCATCGCACCGGCGGCTTCCTTGTACAGGTCGATCTGATTGACTTGCCTGGCAACAGCCAGATAGTCCGGATGGTCCTTCAGCAAGCCCCAGCGCTTGTGCTGCGTCAGGAACCACATGCCGTCCGACAGATAGGGAAAGTTTACCGTGCCATCGTTAAAGAACTTCATATGGTTCGGATCGTCCCAGGTCTTGCCCAGGCCATTCTGGTAACGGCCCAGGATGCGCTGGTTGATCGCATCGACGCTGGTATTGACATAGGATTTCTGGGCCACTGTTTCTGCCATCTTCAGCTTGTTTTGCAGGCCGGCATCGATCCACTTGCCGGCCTCGATGATTGCCATCATCACGGCACGCGTGGTGTTCGGATTGTTCTTGACGAAGTCGGCCGTGGTGCCGAGGGTTTTTTCCGGGTGGTCTTTCCAGATATCCTGGGTGGTGACGGCAGTGATACCGATGCCATCCATGATGGCGCGGTGCCCCCACGGCTCGCCGACACAAAAACCATCCATGTTCCCGACCCGCATGTTGGCCACCATTTGCGGTGGCGGCACGGTGATTGCCTTGACATCCTTGAACGGATTGATGCCGGCCGACGCCAGCCAGTAATACAGCCACATCGCATGGGTGCCGGTCGGGAAGGTTTGCGCAAACGTGTATTCGCGTTTGTCTGTGGCCATCACCTTGGCCAGGCTCGCACCGTCGACCGCGCCCTTGTCGGCCAGTTTCTTCGACAGCGTAATCGCCTGGCCGTTATGATTCAGGTTCATCAATACCGCCATGTCTTTCTTCGGCCCGGCCACGCCCAGGTGCACGCCGTAGATCAAGCCATACAGCACATGCGCCATGTCGAGTTCGCCGTTGACCAGCTTGTCGCGCACGCCGGCCCAGGATGCCTCCTTGGTCGGGATGATCTTGACGCCATATTTCTTGTCGAAGCCCAGAACGGATGCCATCACCACCGAGGCACAGTCGGTCAGCGGAATGAATCCGATCTTGACCTCTTCCTTTTCCGGCTTGTCGGAACCTGCTGCCCACACGCCCTGCGTGGCAAGGCTGCCGAATGCGCCTGCTGTCATGACTGCTCCTGCTTTCAAAATGGAACGGCGGGTAATTATTTTTTTATCGTCTTTGATGGTCATGTTCTCTTCCTCTTGCAAAGCGGTTGAAGCAAAAAAAAGGCGCCCGGTCAATACGAATGAATTCGCATGACGGGACACCTTTGTCCAAATTGCCGTGACCGACGTTGGTCTCGACAAATAATTGATTGCCGCGCCGCCGTTGGCGCTTGACTACACTAATGCAATTGACGTGCCAGCTGATTTAATGCCGCTTTCGGTTCACCGGGCGACAATTGCGTCCATTTTGATGCGCCAATTTCGTGCATTGCATCAAAATGAAGCGAACCGCACCCGCTGCATGCCGATCGTATTGTCCACAGCATCATGCCAAGCCGCCAAGCAGATCGGCTACGTCCAGGATGCGCTGGGCGACTTCCGAAAGTTTCAGATTTTTGTCCATCGCCATGCGCCGCAGCTTTTGATATGCCTCGTCCTCGGACATGTTGTAACGTTCCATCAGCAAACCCTTGGCGCGCTCGACGGTCTTGCGTTCAGCTAACTTCAATTTGGTATCGGACAGTTCGGCGCGCAGCTTTTGCTCGGCATTGAAACGTGCCATCGCCACATCCAGCACCGGCTTGACGCGCTCGGCCTGCAGCCCGGCCACCACATAGGCAGACACGCCCGCATCCATGGCTGCCTCCATGCTGGATTTGTCGTCATCTTCGGTAAACAACACGATCGGCCGCCGTGCTTCGCGGGTGGCAACCACCACGTGTTCCAGCACATCGCGTGCATCGGACTCGGCATCGATGATGATCATGTCCGGCTGCAGCTGCGCAACCCGGTCCGGCAAGTGCATGTCAGCCGGGAATACGGCAATGATGTTGTAGCCGGCTTCCAGCAAGCCAATGCGCAACGCGCGAGCGCGCTCGGCGGCTGCCCAGGCGGCATCGTTGTGCTCGTCTTCCGGCGGCACCACGCTATTGACCACGACGATCCGCAGGGACCGCAGTTCAGTTGTCGAAAATCGCGTCATGTTGGTCATTTGCTCCTTGGCTGCCTTGCCAGAAAACCCGGCATTGGCAGAATACGCTACAATTCCACGCAAGAATCGCACCAACTTCGCTCACCCGCTCCGCTGACCTACCCTGTTCCCATGCTTGTTCTTGGTATCGAATCCTCCTGTGATGAAACCGGCATTGCGTTGTATGACATACAACACGGCCTGCTCGGTCATGCGCTGCATTCGCAAGTGGCAATGCATGCCGCCTATGGCGGCGTGGTGCCGGAACTGGCCTCGCGCGACCATATCCGGCGCGCCATCCCACTGCTGCAGCAAGTGCTGCAGCAAAGCCAGAAATCGATCGAGGCGATCGATGCGGTCGCCTATACCCGTGGCCCGGGGCTGGCCGGTGCGCTGTTGGTCGGCGCTTCGTTTGCCTGTGGCCTGGCGCTGGCGCTGGACAAGCCGGTGATCGGCATCCATCATCTGGAAGGCCATCTGCTGTCGCCACTGCTGGCACGCGACCGTCCGGAATTTCCCTTTATTGCGCTGCTGGTTTCCGGTGGCCATACCCAATTGATGCGCGTCGATGGCGTCGGCCAGTACACGCTGCTGGGCGAGACGCTGGATGACGCGGCCGGCGAAGCCTTCGACAAGTCGGCCAAGCTGCTGGGACTCGGTTATCCGGGCGGCCCGGCGATTTCCCGCATGGCCGAATTCGGTGATCCGGCCGCCTACAAATTGCCGCGCCCCATGCTGCACTCGAAAAACCTGGATTTCAGCTTTTCTGGCTTGAAGACCGCGGTACTGACTCTGGTCAAAAATCATCCAGCCAATATCTGCGAGCAGGACAAGGCCAATATCGCCCGCGCATTTGTCGATGCAATCGTCGACGTGCTGGTTGCCAAATGTATCGATGCGCTGAAGCAGACTGGCATGAAGCGATTGGTGATCGCCGGCGGCGTCGGCGCCAATGCGCAATTGCGCGCGGCGTTGAATGCCGCCGCCCACAAGCGGCGCTTTCGGGTGTTTTATCCGGAGCTGGAATTTTGCACCGACAATGGTGCCATGATCGCGTTTGCCGGTGCCCTGCGCCTGGAATGCAATCCGGCAGCTGCCACCCGCGACTACGCATTTGATGTGCGGCCGCGCTGGCCGCTCAATGAGTTGGGCGCTGCCTGATTTATTGATCGCCCCTCCTTTCGACTGATGGCGCGGCCCGCCGGATATGGGACAATACGTCCAACTTTTCCCGGGAATTCACCATGCCGTCCGATCAACTGATCCAGTATGCCGGCGCTGCATTGTTTGCAGTGGCCGTACTGCACACCTTTTCCACCAAATTCTTCGACCACCTGTCACATACCCATCCGCGCCATGCCGGGTTGTTTCACCTGTTGGGCGAAGTGGAAGCGGTGTTCGGTTTCTGGGCGATGGTGCTGGTGCTGTTCATTGCAAGTACTGCCGGCATGGACAATGCAATTGGTTATCTGGAACAGCAGAATCTGATCGAGCCGCTGTTCGTGTTCGTGATCCTGGTGATGGCCGGCACCCGGCCAATCTTGCACCTGGCCAGGCGTCTGGTTGACTGGATCGCAGCCTTCCTGCCGCTGTCGGCGCCGGTCGCGTATTACATTACCTGCCTGACCGCCGTGCCGCTGCTTGGCTCGATCATCACCGAACCGGCCGCCATGACATTGGCTGCATTGTTGCTGCGCGACCGTTTTTACTCACAGCCGATTTCCCAGCGCCTGAAATATGTAACCCTCGGAGTCTTGCTGGTCAATGTATCGATCGGTGGCGTGCTGACCCCGTACGCAGCACCGCCGGTACTGATGGTGGCTGCCAAGTGGGGCTGGGATCTGGGTTTCATGATGAGCATGTTTGGCTGGAAGGCAGCAATCGCGGTTGCCATTAATGCGATCGGCGCGGCGATGATCTTCCACAGGGAATTATCGTCACTGGCCACGCCCCCGGCAGCGTCGGTCCAGGAAAGGATGCCGCTACTGGTTATTCTCACTCACCTGCTGTTTTTGGCGGGCGTGGTATTTTTCAACCATCATCCCGTGGTTTTCTTCGGCCTGTTCCTGTTTTTCCTCGGATTTACCGAAGCCTATAACAAGTACCAGGACCAGTTGATGCTGCGCGAAGGCTTGATGGTGGCGTTCTTCCTGGCCGGCCTGGTGATTCTGGGTGGCCAGCAGAAATGGTGGCTGCAGCCGCTGCTGGCCGGCATGGATGCCACGGTGCTGTATTTCGGCGCCACCGCACTGACGGCAATCACCGACAATGCGGCGCTGACTTACCTGGGTTCCCTGGTGGAAGGCATTTCGGATAGCGCCAAATACGCGCTGGTTGCCGGCGCGGTGACCGGCGGCGGCCTGACAGTGATCGCCAATGCGCCGAACCCGGCCGGCTTTGCGATTCTCAAAAGCAGCTTCGACGAAGAATCGATCAGCCCGCTCGGATTATTTGCTGCGGCGCTGTTGCCGACCATCGTCGCGATGCTGTGCTTCCTGCTGCTTTGACATAACCGGCGCGGCAAGTCAGGGCGGCGAAGCGGGGCGATAAGTCGAAGCGGCGGCCGTGCAGCCGGCTTGGCGCTCCGGCTTGCCGGCTTATTTCGGGGCGCCGCTTTTCTTGCTGCCAATCCGGCTTTCCTTGCCAGCCATAAGATTGCCGATATTGGCGCGGTGCCGGTAAATCAATAACGCGCTCATCACCAGCACTGCCAGCAGCTTTTCATCGGCGCCAAACAGCAGTGCATAGTAAAACGGCGCGAACAGGCTGGCCGCCAATGCCGCCAGCGATGAATAACGGAATGCATAAGCGATCACCAGCCAGGTCACCAGCGTCGCCATACCCAGCCAGATATTCAAGCCCAGCAATACGCCGAGCGCGGTGGCGACGCCCTTGCCGCCGACAAACCTGAAAAACACCGGCCACAGGTGGCCGATGAACACGGCCAGCGCCACCAGGGCGACGCCGCCTTCGCCGATGCCATATTGTGGTCCAATTTTCTGTGCCAGCCATACTGCAAGCCAACCTTTGACGCAATCGCCAAGCAAGGTCAATATTGCGGCCGCCTTGTTCCCGCTGCGCAGCACATTGGTGGCACCCGGGTTTTTCGAACCATAGGTGCGCGGATCGGCCAGGCCGAATACTTTGCTGACCACTACCGCAAACGATACCGAGCCAATCAGATACGCAGCAAAGGTAAATATCAATACATTCATCATTTTCCTTTATAACTCTTTTACTCTATTATGCTGCCAGGCTGCCACGCTAGTCTTCCAGCGCGCAATTGACGGCTGTTACCGGCAGCACCGCAGGGACCACTTTCGGATCGAGTCCGACCAGGTAACCGCGCCGCCCGCCATTGATATATATTTTTTCCAGCGCCAGGATGCTGTGCTCGAGATACACCGGCATCGCCTTACGGGTTGCGAACGGCGAGGTGCCCCCGACCAGATACCCGGAATGCCGGCTGGCGACCTCAGGCTTGCAAGGCTCGACCGACTTGCAGCCGATCTGCCTTGCCAGATTTTTAGTCGACACCTTGCGGTCGCCATGCATTAAAACAATCAGCGGCCTGGCCTTGTCGTCCTGCATGATCAGGGTCTTGACCACTGCATGTTCATCGACTCCAAGTTCCCGCGCCGACACAGTGGTGCCGCCATGCTCTTCATACACATACGGATGCTCGGTAAAGTCGATAGCGTGCCGGCGCAGGAATTGCGTAGCCGGAGTCTCCGAAACATGCTCATTTTTTGCCATGCGTGATACGCTTGATTCCTGATTGTTGAGGATCGAGACCACCAGCCCCGGCTGTGTTTGGCTCTGTTCCGCATTTCTAAAATGCTGGAAAGAGAGTAACTCGGCAAAGCGTCTCGCAAACTCTGTCCCGCAATTTTTAAAATTCGGAGCTATTATGCAACAAGAAATCCGCTTTGCAACCTTCAATGTGTGCAATCTGGCGCCGCCGGGAATGACATTCTATGACAACCTGCCGCCCTATTCACCCGAGGAATATGAGGCCAAAATCAGTTGGCTCGCGCGCCAGCTCGATGAACTGGATGCCGATGTGATCGGCTTCCAGGAAATCTTCTCGCAGGCGGCATTGAAACAGGTACTTGCCCGAACCCAAAAATATCAGCATGCGCATCATGCCGGATTTGACCCGGATCCGGCGATCCTGCCCCTGACGCCAAGCGTGGCGCTGGTGTCCAGACTGCCGCTGGCAGCTGTGCCGATGGCATTTGACCAGTTACCGGCCGATCTGGTGGCACGCCTGCCCCATGCACAAGACGTGCTGACACGCTTTACCCGGCCGCTGCTGCATGCGCAGGTGCGGGTGTCTGAGCATTTGACAATCAATGTGCTGGTGGTGCACCTCAAATCCAAGCGTCCGGATTACCACCATGGTGAAGATGAAAGTGACCCTGATCTGTTCGGCCTGGCCTCGCTGCGCTCGCTGTACCGGCGCGGCACCGAAGCCCTTGGCTTGCGCCAGCTATTGAATGGTTTCATGGGACGAGATGTGCATACGCCGCTGGTGGTGATGGGGGACTTCAATGATATCGCCGATGCCGTGACCACCCAGCTGGTGATGGGCATCGGTCGCTTTGGCGAAGACGATTTCGGTCAGCGACTGTTTGACAGTCACAGGATTCAATTGGCGCGCAATTTTTCGCGCGATGTCGGCTACAGTCATCTGCACGACGGCCTGTTCAACACCATTGACCACGTGCTGGTATCAAAGGAATTTCATCCGGCCTGCCGGGACGCCATCGGCGCGGTGGAAGAAGTGATGTACCTGAACGACCATATATTATTGCGCCACGCGCAAGCATCGGACCATGGCATCGTCATGGTGCGGTTCAGTCTGCGCGAGCCATCCGCCGAGCGACCTGCCTAAACGCTTGCAGTCGGTGCCACCGGGTACGCATAAGCATGTCTAAAAGATTGACCGTTCGACGCCAAGCGCCAAGTGCTGGCGCATGCGCGCCTGACCTTATCGTTCGTCGATCGGGATTGCCTTCAGGCGCAATGGCGCGCGGCTGACTTCAATCTGCGTCTGCGCATCGTCCTCAATCGTGCCATGGACCCGGCCAACCAGGATCAGTTTTTCATGCGCGCGCCCCGGGTACACCATTTGATTGGTCCGATGCCGCTCGGCCAGGACCGGATCAGCATAGGCCGCATGGTGATACAGCGCGATCAGGCGACTTTCTTCAGATACATATAAATCCATGGTTTGGCCCACCGGCACAAAATCCGAGCGATACACGATCTTGCTCGCGCCGCCCCGTTTTTCTGCCAGAACCACCACCTCGATTGTCAGATCGGTGTACATGCCGCTCACCCTGCAATGAAATCATGGGTTCTATTGTACCCACTACGATTGCGCCATAGTTGCATTTCGCTATCCCCGCGGATGATGGATCGCATGCAGCTTTTTCAGGCGCTCGCGCGCCACATGGGTATAGATCTGGGTGGTTGAAATATCGGCATGGCCCAGCAGCAGCTGGACCACCCGCAAATCGGCGCCGTGATTCAGCAAATGCGTGGCAAATGCATGGCGCATCGTATGCGGCGACAACGGGGCATGAATCTCGGCCTTCTGTGCGTATTTCTTGATCAGGGTCCAGAACATCTGGCGCGTCATGGCGCCACCGCGGCCGGTGACGAACAATGCATCATCGCTTTGACCATTCAATATCGCCGCCCGTGCCTGCTGCAGATAGCGGCCGATCCAGGCGCGTGCTTCCTCGCCAAACGGCACCAGCCGGGTCTTGTTGCCCTTGCCGGTAATGCGCAGCACCCCTTCATTCATGCCCACTTCCACCGACTTCAGCAATACCAGTTCCGACACCCGCAAGCCGCTGGCATACATGACTTCGAGCATGGTGCGGTCACGCAGGCCCAGCGGCGTGGCCACATCGGGGGCATTCAGCAACGCCTCGACCTGGGCTTCCGACAGGGTCTTCGGATAGCGTGGTGCCTGCTTGGCCGACTGCATCTGCAGGCAGGGGTCAGTACTGATTTTGTTTTGGCGCAGCGCCAGCTGGAAAAAGCGTTTCAAGACGGCCAGGCGGCGGTTGGCGGAAGTTGCCTTGCTCTGGGCGTGACGCGCGGCGAAATAAGCGTTCAGGTCTTCGGCGTTGGCAGCATACACCTGTTTGGCCCGCTCGGCCTGCAGCCACAATGCAAACAGACGCATGTCGCGCCGGTAGGCTTCCAGTGTATTTTTTGCCAGACCGTCTTCCAGCCACAGCGTGTCACAGAATTCATCAATTGCAGCCAGATTGGCCGGCGCAAGCGTCGGCAACTCGGGCACGGCGGAAGGCGCAGGCTTGTTCAAACCAGCTGCACGCCTTCATGCGCCAGCAACCAGCGCTTGACGCCGACATGAAATCCGGCCGCGTCATCGTGATTGGAAAAGCCGCCCAACCCGCCGGCGGCGGTCACGCGGTGGCACGGCACTACCAGCGGAAACCAGTTTGCGCCGCATGCCTGGCCCACTGCGCGCGGCGCCGATTGCAGCATTCTGGCCACCGCACCATAGGTCAGCACCTCGCCGCGCGGAATGGCGGCAATCGCCTCCCAGACTTTGCGCTGGAACGCGGTACCGGCCGGGGCCAGCGGCAGACTGAAACGAAAATCCGGCTCATCAAAATAGCGGGCAAGCTGATCAGCGGCCAGTTGGGCAGTCTTGTCGGCGGCCGGCTTTTCCTGAAACGATGGCGGCAGATATACCAGCTCGCGCACCACGCCGGACTCGGTGCGAATGCCGATCGCACCAAACGGCGCGGCGACGATTGCCGCAAACAGGTGGCTGGATGGAGTGGAGGTCATGACGGTCAAGCTTATCGCAAATCATTGCGAAGAGAAATAAAAAAGGCGCATCTTGCGATGCGCCTTAAACCTGCGGTGGTGTTGTGGGCTGCTTTTAGCGCAGCGTTCTCGCAACACCTGTCTCCTCGTTACCCGGTTCCTTGTGATGTGTTTTGCAATATTGGCACACCGGTCGCCCGGCCCGCACTGTCCCGCCACACGTCACTGTCCGCTATTTTGTCTGTCTCCTGCCTCTATCTGATGCTGAATTTCTTTTGCCCCAATTTTTTAGCAGCAACTTACCGCAAAGAAAATTTTCTTGAGTTGAATCGCGAGCTTGGTAAAACCGGAGTGTTGTTAATGTAGCAGTCGAGATTGGCGCGAATTTGAGCACGCGCAAACTTTTCAAGCTTTTTGTAGGAAATGTCGTACAAAAAAGTTGATTTGCAAAAACAAAATGCCCCGGGTCGGGGCATTTTGTCAAATTGCTACTGAAATATGACCAACTGAAATCAGTTGTAAATCAGGTTCGGCAACCACAGGCTGATTTGCGGCACGTAGGTGATCAGCATCAGGAATCCGAGCATCGTCAATAGCCACGGCATCACTGCGATCGTCAGCTCGGTAATGCCCATCTTGGCGATGCCGGACGCCACATACAGATTCAACCCGACCGGCGGATGGCACATACCCACTTCCATGTTCACCACCATCATGATGCCGAAATGGACCGGGTCAATTCCAAGCGTCATCGCAACCGGGAACAGGATCGGCGCCATGATCAACACGATCGAGGATGGCTCCATCACGTTACCGGCCAACAGCAACAGGACATTGACCACCAGCAGGAAGGTAACGACGCCAAAGCCTTTATCCATGATCCAGGCAGCCATCTCTTGCGGGATGTTTTCACTGGTCATCAGGAAAGAGAACAGCACGGCATTGGTAATGATGTATAGCAGCATGGCCGACATCGATGCCGAATCGAGCAACACCTTCGGTACCTGCTTCAAGCCCATGTCCTTATAGATAAAGACGGCGACGATGAACGCGTACACGGCCGACATGGCTGCGGCTTCGGTCGGCGTAAACACACCGGTATAGATGCCGCCCATGACGATCACGATCAGCAGCAAACCCCAGGCACTTTTCTTGAACGTGACAAAGCGCTCGCGCCAGGTGGCCTTCTGCATGCGCGGGTAATTGTGTTTCTTGGCCAATACCCAGGTTGTCAAGCCGAGCAGGAATGCCAGCATCAGGCCGGGAATGACGCCGGCCATGAACAGCTTGCCGACCGAGGTATTGGTCGATACCGAATACATCACCATCACGATCGACGGCGGAATCAGGATGCCGAGTGCACCGGACGTGGTAATCACGCCGGCGCCGAAGCCCTTCGGATAACCTTGCCTGACCATCGCCGGCATGATGATGGCGCCGATCGCCACCACCGTGGCCGGACTCGAGCCGGATACCGCCGCAAACAGCGCGCAGGCAACCACGCCGGCCAGGGCCAGTCCGCCGTGCCAATGGCCGACCATCGAGGTGGCGAAGTTGATCATGCGCCTGGCCACGCCACCGTGGGTAAGGAAATTGCCCGCCAGGATAAAGAACGGGATGGCCATGATTTCAAACTTCTCGATACCGGTAAACAGCTTGAGCGCCACCGATTCGATCGGCACCGAAGTCATCGTGAACAGGAAGGTCAGCACCGTCAAGCCGAGGGAAATCGAAATCGGCATGCCGGTCAGCATCAAGACGCCGAGCAGGACAAAAATAATCAAGGCGTTCATGCCGAAGCTCCAATCGGTTGCTCATCATCCAGACCTTCGACATGCGAATGGTCATGCTTGGGCAATTCGCCATTCTTGATGAAATGCCAGGTCACTTGCAAAAAGCGGAATGACATCAGGTACGACCCGAGCGGGATCGCCAGATAGACCATCCACATCGGAATTTCCAGCACTTCGGAAACGCTGGACGTGTGGCTCAACTCCCATACGAAGCTGGCGCCGAGCGTGCCGACAATCGCCGTAAACAATGCGCCGGCCAGCAAGCCGAAGATGACGAACTTTTTATACCAGGGCGGATTCATGCGGTTGATCAGGACATCGACGCCAACGTGGATGCCGGTACGCACGCCATAGGCGGCGCCGAACTTGGCCATCCAGACAAACATGTAAATGGTCAGTTCCTGCGCCCAACTGGTATTCAACTGGATCAGCGCATCCTGCACGCCGGGAATCGGCCAGCCGGACATATAGCGGTGAACAACCGCAATGAAGATGACGAGCGTGGCTGCTGCCATCAAGAATGCGATCAGCCATTCTTCGAGATGATCGAGAAATTTCACACTACCTCCCTGGTGAGCAAGGCGGCTCCGGAGTCGGACGCCCCTATAATGGCGCAAAGCTGCAGCCTGCCGGATGCACCGGTCAGGCTGCGCCTTACTTACTTGATTTGAAGCTGATGAAAGGCAGCCGGATTATTTGTAACCCAGTGCTGCGGCTTCCTTGTTGACGGCCGAGATCACGTCCTTGCCAATACGCTCTTCCATCTGCTTATGTACCGGCAGCAGGGTTTTGCGCCATTCAGCTTTTTCGAGGTCGTTCAATACATACACGGTGGTCTTGCCGGCTGCCTTGACGGCTGCCATGGCCTTGTCGTTTTCCTGCTGCGCGATGGCATTGGCATACTTGGTGGAATCCTTCATCGCGGTCTCGAGCGCGGCGCGCACATCGGCCGGCAAGCCATCCCAGAATTTCTTGTTGACGATCACGGCATAGCCGAGATAGCCATGGTTCGAGACAGTCACGTGCTTTTGCACTTCATGCATTTTCTGGGTGTACAGATTCGATGGCGGGTTCTCGGTACCGTCAACCACGCCGGTCTGCAATGCCTGGTAGACCTCGGAGAATGCCATCACCTGCGGGTTGGCGCCCAGCGTGCGCATCTGTGCATCGAGCACCTTGGATGACTGGATCCGCATCTTGACGCCGCGGAAATCGGCCGGGGCCTTCAGCGGCTTGTTGGCCGACATGACCTTGAAGCCATTGTCCCAGTAAGCCAGACCGGTGATGCCTTTGGATTCGAGTTTCTTCAGCAGATCCTTGCCGATCGGGCCTTCGGTGACGCGGTACAGCACATCCTTGCCCGGGAAAATATACGGCAAGTCAAACAGTTCGAATTCCTTGACGCCCAGAGGACCAAACTTGGCCAGCGACGGTGCCAGCATTTGCACTGCGCCCAGCTGCAGCGCCTCGAGCTCTTCCTTGTCCTTGTACAGCGTGCTGTTCGGATACAGCTCGACCTTCACCCGGCCGCTGGTCGCTTTTTCCGCGAGTTCCTTGAACCGTTCGGCTGCCTTGCCCTTGGGCGTGTCGTTGGCGACCACGTGGCTGAACTTGATAACGATCGGGGATTGCGCAAACGCCTGACCACTGACGATGGCGGCAGCAGACAGGGCAAACAGCAGGGATGTGAGTTTCATGAAGTCTCCGGATGAATGTGTCGTGGAGTGAGTCCACGGTGACCGCATTTTCCAGATCGGGTAGGCAGCTGACAACTGTGGATATCCACAATCGGCCAATCATGACAGTTTGATATCCATCACGGTCGTCATCCGGGCCGCAGCAGGCACGGCGCAACCGTTCGATATCAGGCGCGGCCAACATCAGTCGCAGTCGCCATCAGGCTGGCAATCCGGTTGTTCTCCTGATGGCGCATGGTCAAAACATGACCAGGTTACTTGACCAGTACCACCGGCATGTCAGCCAGTTGCAGCAATTTGGTGGAAACGGATCCCAGCAACAGCGTGCTGACCGGATTCTGGCCGCGCGTGCCCAGTATCACTTCATCGTATCCATGTTCATTGGCATGGCGCGCCATGGTCTCGGCCGGGTCGCCAACAAAGATATGCTCGTGATAGGCAACACCGGCTTGCTGCAGCAAGGCCTTGGCAGACGCCAGCGCCTTGACCCCATCTTCCTGGTGCACTTCCTTTAACTGGGTGGCATCGATAAAGGTGCTGATGCCGCCATGCATGGGATTTTGCACATTGATCAAATGCAGATCAGTTTTTTCCTTGTGCCACTGTACTTTTTTGATCGCATGCGCGACTGCGCGCAAGGCGCTTGGCGAGTCATCGGTCGCAACGAGAATTTTCGGCATGATGTTTCCTTATTCCTGAGGAGAAGACGGCTGGCTTTTCTGGGCAAGGTCGACCATGGCCAGGCGCTTGCGCATGGTGCGGGCGGCAATCGCCTTGCCGATGATCACGACCAGCAGGGCACCGGCTGCCGGGCCGATCCATTTCAGGCTCGGTATGGTGGCAATCACGGTTTCCTTAAGGGCAACGTCGCCGATCAGCATGCCGCCGGCGATCCAGCCCAGCAATGCGCCACCGCCGACAATCACGATTGGAAAGCGGTCCATCAGTTTCAATACCAGCTGGCTGCCCAGCACGATGATGGGAATACTCATCAGCAAACCCAGCACCACCAGCAGACGGCTGTCGCCAGCGGCACCGGCAATCGCGATCACGTTATCCAGGCTCATCACGGCGTCCGCAATGATGATGGTCTTGATGGCGGCCCACAGCGTGGTGCCGGCTTCGATATGGTGCCCGCCTTCTTCCGGCTCCGGCTGCAGCAGTTTGATACCGATCCAGAATAACAATATCGCACCGATAATTTTCAGGTACGGCACCGCCAGCAAGCTGACTGCGAAAAAAATCAGCACTACCCGCAATCCGATGGCACCGGCCATTCCCCACAGGATGCCGAGCCGGCGCTGGTGCACAGGCAAACGCCGGCAAGCCAATCCGATCACGACGGCATTGTCGCCGCCCAGCACGATATCAATCGCGATAATTTGTAGTAATGCAATCCAGAATTGTGGAGTACTGAAATCCATTTTGAGGTTTCCACGCTGTTATCAAGGCGTCATTATGCCTGTTTTGACTGGATTATAGGCAGGCTGCGATCTGGATCGATTGACAATTGTGGTTATCCACAACCGATTGACGCCCCGCCGGCATGCCGATGGCGCTGCCGTTAGGATACACTTCCGCATCATGTCCACCCTCGTTTCCTCCCTGCGCCCGCTGCTTGCCGCATTAGACCGCAAGCATCCGTGGCACTGGCTGCTGCCGATCTTTCTGGTCCTGTTATTCGTCTCGGCATTGCTGCTGCTGCCGTGGCAGGTGCAGCGCATGGAATCGACCGAGCGCCAGGAACAATTGATTGCCGATACCTTGTGGGTGGAACAGGCAATCCGTTTCCAGCTCGGCCGGGATGAAGAGAACCTGCGCGAAATCGTTGGCGAAATTGTCAGCGCTGACGCCGCCGGCCATCCGGCCGATAACCGCTTGCGCGACAGGCTGGTCAATCTGGTGCGCAACAACAAGGAATTCGACAGCATCGTCCTGACCGATGCCAGCGGGCGTAGCCGTATCAGCACCAACCCGGCACCCGAGGCGATCCTGACGCTGGCGCCCGCTTCGCGGCTGGCCGCCGACCATGCCAAGGCAGCGCGCGTGCCACGCTACAGTCCGCCGGCACCGATGCCCGGCAGCAGCGAGCCGCTGTTCATGGATTACCACCTGCCGCTTTTTTCGGGCGAACAATACATCGGCAGCCTGACGGCACGTTACCGGCTAGGCAGCCTGTTGAAGGAAATGGTGCCGTGGTGGTTTGCCCAGGATAATGAAATCATGCTGGTCGATGGCGATGACCGGACGCTGGTGGTCCGTGCCGAGGGCGGCCCGGGGCGCGGCGTCTATACCCATCGCCGCCCGCTGGATTTGCATGGCGCCAGCATCACGCTGCGCACCAACAGCGTCAAGGGTTCGCCGAAGCTGCTGCCCAACCTGATGGTCGGCTCGGTGATTGTTTTATCGTTTGGCCTGCTGTGGAGCCTGGTCGCATTGTGGCGTGATATCAACCGGCGTCTGGCTGCCGAGGATGCGTTGCGTCAGCAGGTGGCGTTTCGTACCGCGATGGAGAATTCGCTGGTGACCGGACTGCGCGCGCGCGATCTGGAGGGGCGGGTCACCTATGTCAATCCGGCATTCTGTCAGATGGTGGGCCTGGCACCGGAAGACCTGGTCGGCAAGCTGCCGCCGATGCGTTACTGGGCACCGGAAGCCATGGAAGATTACCAGCAGCGCTTTGCCCAGGTCCTGGCAGGAACGGTGACGCCGCAAGGGTTCGAGACCATTTTCCAGCGTGCCAATGGTGAGCGCTTTGCAGTGCTGATTTTTGAATCACCTCTGGTGGACAACAGTGGTCGCCAAACCGGCTGGATGGGCTCGATCCTGGATATTTCGCAGCGCAAGGAAGCAGAAGAGCTGAGCCGCCGCCAGCAGGAAAAATTGCAGGCCGGTGCGCGCCTGGCCAGCATGGGTGAAATTGCCTCGACCCTGGCGCACGAGCTGAACCAGCCGCTGGCGGCCATTTCCAGCTACACCACCGGTGCCCTCAATCTGCTTGAGCAATCGTCGTCGCCCCATGCCGTCCTGCTCAAAAGCGCGCTCGAAAAAGCCAGTCAGCAGGCGCAGCGCGCCGGCCATATCATCCGCAGCGTCCATGCCTTCGTCAAGCAGCGCGAACCGCAACGCCAACCGGTGACGATCGCGGCCATCATCCACAATGTGATGCCGCTGATCGAGCTGCAGGCAAGGCAATTTTTCGTGGCAGTACAGACCAGCATCACCGATAATTTGTCACCGCTGTTGGCGGACCAGGTATTGCTGGAACAGGTGTTGTTGAACCTGACGCGCAATGCGATCGAATCGATGCAGAATATGCCGCCGCCGCGACGCCTGCTGAAAATCGTCGCGACTGCCGGACCCGCAACTGCGTCAGCACCACAGATCGTGGTATCGGTGATCGACCAGGGCCACGGGATTGCGCCCGATGTCGCGGCGCGGCTTTTTTCACCATTTTTTTCGACCAAGGCCGAAGGCATGGGCATGGGCTTGAACATTTGCCGCACCGCCGTCGAATTCCATGGCGGCACCATGACCCACATGAACAATCCGCAAGGCGGCACGATATTTCAGTTTTCGCTGCCGGCAATGACGGCGATAGAGGTCACCGAATGAGCCAGGAGGGGCGATGCTGCATATCATTGACGATGAAGAAGTAATTCGCGATGCACTGCTGTGGCTGGCGCAGTCGCGCGGCATCGGCGCCACCGCCTATGCGGATGCAGCGGCATTTCTGCAGCGAATCGAACGTGCATTCCAGTTCGATACCGACGGCGACTGCCTGCTGCTGGATGTAAGGATGCCCGACTTGAGCGGCGGCGCATTGTTCGACTTGCTGGCCACGCGTGGCCTGACCCGGCAGATGCCGGTGATTTTCCTGACCGGTCATGGCGATGTGCCGATGGCGGTCGATACCTTGAAGCGCGGCGCCTTCGACTTTTTTGAAAAACCGTTCAATGACAATAAATTGATGGACCGGGTGCAGGAAGCGCTGGCAGCGTCGCTGCAGGCCGGTGAAGCGGCGCGGGTGCAGATGCGGCTCGCCAATTTGTCAGCGCGCGAGCGCGAGGTGCTGCAACTGATCCTGGATGGCAAAATGAACAAGATCATCGCCGACCAGCTGGGCATCAGCATGCGCACGGTGGAAGTCCATCGAGCCCATATTTTTGAAAAAATGGGCGTCAAAACCGCGGTCGAACTGGCGGGCCTGCTGAAATGAGCCTGCACCTGCCCCACCCCACAATCGACATGACACATTAGCCTGACTTGTACCCGACCCAATCCTGCCCAGTCGTTGCCACACACTAGTTACCATGTGACGCAACGAATCCACTCCTTCAAACCCTTTTTCTTTCATGACGATTGCCACCATCCTGCTGCCGGACTTCACGCTGATTTTGCTCGGCTTTATTTTGATGCGCGTGACCCACTGGGGTCCGGTGTTCTGGAGCGGAATGGAAAAGCTGGTCTATTACGTGCTGTTTCCGGCACTGCTGTTTTATTCCACCACGCGCACACCGCTGAACTTTGCCGCGACAGGCACACTGCTGCAGGCAGCGCTGCTTGCGGTTGGCTGCGGCATTGCGCTGGGCTGGCTGGCCAAGCCGCTGTTTCGGCCCGGTCCGATGATTTTCGAATCCGGCGTGCAAACCGCGTTTCGCTTCAATTCCTATATCGCGCTGGCAGCAGCATCGCGGCTGGCGGGCGACGAAGGCACCGCGTTGATGGCATTGATTATCGGCTTTGCCGTCCCGCTGTGTAACATGGCGGCGGTCCATGCGCTCACCCACAAGGATGGCCATCTGTTGAAGGAAATGGCCAGAAATCCGCTGCTGGTTGCCACCGCCGTTGGCGTCCTGTCGAATCTGGCGGGGCTGCAGGTGCCGGAAGTCATCGGCGCCACGCTATCGCGCCTGGGCAATGCGTCGATTGCGCTCGGCCTGATCATGGTCGGAGCCGGCCTGCGCCTGTCCGGACTGCATGAAGCCAAGGGGATTGCCGCGTACTTCATCGCCATCAAGTTGCTGGCGCTGCCGGCGATTGCCTTGCTGATCGGCCGCTGGATGGATTTGCCGCAGTTGCAATTGCAAATCCTGGTATTGTTCGGCGCGTTGCCGACCGCCTCCAGCGCCTATGTGCTGGCGGCGCGCCTGGGCGGCAACGGCCCGCTGGTGGCTTTCCTGATTTCAGCCGGCACCCTGCTGTCGATCGTGACGCTGCCGCTGTGGCTGGCTTTAGCCAGCTGAAACAACAGCAGGGATTGCCAGCCGCTAGCCGGCGGCTGGCTGGTGCTGCGCCAATGCCCAGGCCACATGCTCGCGCACCAGTTCCGATGGATGGTCGGCACGTGCTGCCAGCGCGGCGATCATGTCCGCGCGTGACCCGGCGCTGGCAGCATTGCCCAGGCCGACGGCGATATTGCGCAGCCAGCGCTCATGGCCGATGCGGCGAATCGGGCTGCCTTCCAGGCGCTGGTTGAACTGTTCCTCGCTCCAGGCAAACAGCTCGATCAGGCTGGCCCCATCCAGGCCATTACGCACATCGAAATCGGCCAGGACCGCGCGCTGGGCAAATTTATTCCAAGGACAGGCGGTCTGGCAATCGTCGCAGCCATAGACCCGGTTACCGATCAGCGGGCGCAGCTCGACTGGAATACTGGTTTTCAATTCGATCGTCAGGTAGGAAATGCAACGCCTGGCATCGAGCTGGTACGGCGCGACAATGGCCTGGGTCGGGCAGACATCGATACAGGCGCGGCAGGCGCCGCAGTGGGCGGCTACCGGTGGGTCAACCGGCAGCGGCAAGTCGGTATAGATTTCGCCCAGAAAAAACATCGAGCCGGCATCCCGGTTCAGCAGCAGCGTATGCTTGCCGCGCCAGCCCAGGCCGGACTGACCGGCCAGCGCGACTTCCATCACCGGCGCCGAATCGGTGAATACGCGGTAGCCGCAGCGTCCGGTTTCCTGCTCGATGCGCCCGGCCAGTTGCTGCAAGCGGGCACGCAGCACCTTGTGATAATCGCGGCCGCGCGCATAGATCGAGATCACGGCCGCCTGCGGGTCGCCCAGCCGCTGCTGCTCGGCCGCGCGCCAGTCATCAGCGCTGTTTTGCGGCAAATAGTCGATGCGGGCGGTAATCACGCGCACCGTGCCCGGTACCAGTTCTGCCGGGCGGGCACGCTTGACGCCGTGCGCTGCCATATAATCCATCTCGCCATGCATGCCGGCATCGAGCCAGGCTTGCAGTGGACCTTCGGCATGCGACAGCTCGGCGGCGGCAATCCGCACGTCGGCCAGGCCGAGTTCGCGGCCCCACAGCACGATGGACTGCGCAAGGCTTGATAAATCGGGTGGCGTGATCATATGGAAACGGCCATATTCAATGCTGTTGGCAGAAAGAACAGTCAGAAACCCGGGCGGGCACACAGGATTCGGCCAATAAATTGCTATTTAAATGAATGGCTATTTTAAGAGATTAAGCGATGCAGCATTTTACATTCTATTTGCACGATGAAGCCGGCACCACAGCGCTGGGCGCTGCGCTGGCGCGGGCGCTGGCACCGGGCCTGACCATTTACCTGCATGGCGACCTCGGCGCCGGCAAAACCGCATTGACGCGGGCACTGCTGCATGCGGCTGGCCATGCCGGCCATGTCAAAAGTCCAACCTATACCCTGGCCGAACCGTACACGATTGCCATCAATGGTGTTCCGGTCGAGGTGATTCATTTCGATCTGTACCGGATGGGCAGCGCCGAAGAATTTCTGGACGCCGGCTTTCGCGAATACTTCAACGAGGCCACGGTATGCGTGATCGAATGGCCGGAAAAAGCCCAGGGCGTGTTGCCATCGCCCGACATCGAGGTTTTTTTGCGCATTGCCGGCAATGGGCGTGATGTAGAATTGCAAGCATTGTCTGACCAGGGTAGAGAATGCCTCGCACGCCTACACTTCGCGCCCAACCTTTGAAATCGTCCAAGCCTTCTTCGCACAAGCGCCGCACGCTGCTTACCGGCGGCGCCACCCTGCTGCTGTCGATATTGTCGCCGCTGCCGGCCCGGGCTGCGCAAATACTCGCCGTACGCGTCTGGCCGGCCGAGGATTACACCCGCGTCACGCTGGAAAATGACAGCGAGCTGAAGGTCAGCCATTTCCTGGTCAAGGATCCGGAACGGCTGGTGGTCGATATCGACGGCATCGAGTTGAACCCGACCCTGAAGGAACTGGTCGCCAAGATCCAGGCCAATGACCCGTACATCAAGCAGGTCCGGGTCGGCCAGAACCGCCCGAATGTGGTGCGGCTGGTATTCGACCTGAAAGAACAAATCAACCCGCAAGTGTTTACGCTGGCACCGGTCGGCAGTTACCGGCATCGACTGGTGTTCGACCTGTACCCGGTCAATCCGGCCGATCCGATCGCGGCGCTGATCGCACGCAGCAATGCGATGGAGCAGGCAGCCGGACGCCAGCCGCAATTGGCCGATGCCAGACAGGATCCGACCTCCCGTCCGCCAGAGCCGCAAATCGTCAAGATCGATCCTGCCATTCCGGCAACGCCGCAACTGACGCGCATGATCACGATTGCGCTCGATCCCGGTCATGGCGGCGAAGACCCGGGCGCCATCGGCAGCAAGGGCAGCCGCGAGAAAGATGTGGTGCTGGCGATTGCCAAACGACTGAAAGCCAAGCTGGAAGAGCTGCCGAACATGCGGGTGATGATGACCCGCGACGCCGATTTCTTCGTGCCGCTGCATGTGCGGGTCCAAAAAGCGCGCAAGGTGCAGGCCGACCTGTTCGTGTCGATCCATGCCGACGCCTGGGTCGAACCGACCGCGCGCGGCGCCTCGGTATTTACCTTGTCGGAAAAAGGCGCATCGTCGACCGCGGCACGCTGGCTTGCCAAAAAAGAAAATGCCGCCGACCTGATCGGCGGCATCAATATCAAGCAGCACGACCGGCAACTGGCCAGCGTCTTGCTGGATTTGTCGACCACGGCCCAGATCAATGACAGCCTCAAACTCGGCAAGGCAGTACTGACCGAGATCGGCGGCATCAACCGGCTGCACAAGGCATCGGTCGAGCAAGCCGGTTTTGCGGTGCTGAAGGCACCGGATATTCCCAGCATCCTGATTGAAACCGCCTTCATCTCCAACCCGGAGGAGGAAGCCAAGCTGACCGATGAAACTTATCAGGATCAGCTGGCCAACGCGGTCTTGACCGGCATCCGCAAATACTTTGCCAAAAATCCGCCGCTGGCCAAGAACAAGATGATGTAACCGCCCCGGCCGGAAAATCCGCGCGTGGCAGGATAGCTCATCAAACTTCGCCGAGCCGGCGAGGTGTCTGGCAGGTAGCAAGGCGGCAATGTCTTATCAGAGCTGCGCCAAACTTGCAAAATTACAAACACCATGCGTTGTAATGCAGGCTCATTATGCTGCGTGGCGGGCAAACTCGGCTGAATTCTATAGCAGGGCAATCGCGTTTTCTGCTACCCTTTCATTTCTAATAGGTAACATTTTCCTGCCCAGCCTTGCCATAGCCCATTGCTATCTCGCAGGTACATACATTGTAGGCGGTAGGTGCAAATCAATGCCTGGTCGGGTGCGGTGCCGTCAAATCGCGACAGCTTGAGAAATTGCCGCGGTGTACATAGGACTGAGCCCGAAATTAAATTCAACAAGGGGGTAAAGTGAGCATTGCAAAAACCAAGGTTGGCACCCGGCTCAGCGCAGGATTCGCGTTGATCTTGATTTTGCTAGGCGCTATCACCGCACTCGGCATTATGTCTGTGGCGCAAATTCAGCACCGGCTGGAACAGGTCTTGACCATCAATAATGTCGAAAGCCGATTGGCTGCGACCATGCGCCTGTCCGTCACCGATCGCATGATTGCATTGCGCAATGTGGCGTTAGTCAGCGATGCGGCTGCAATCCAGAACGAGGTCGACAGCGTCGCCGACCAGCATAAAAAATACGTCAGCGCCCAAGAACAGCTCGACACGATGTTCGCGTCAGCGACCACCAGCCCGGAAAAGAAAACCTTGCTGGCCAAGATCAAGCAAGCCGAAATGTCGACGCTGCCGTTGATTAGCAAGACAGTGGAACTGGGACAAAAAAATCAAGCGCCAGAAGCCATCAAGGTACTGTTGACCGAGGTGCAGCCGATGCAGCAGCAATGGGTCGACAGCCTGGATGAACTGGTCCGTCTGGTCGACAAGCAAAGCATCATTTATGGATTCGATGCCGCAAAGTCTTATGAAAGCGGCCGCAATCTGATGCTCGGACTGTGCGTCGTAGCGTTGCTGGTAGGGGGAATCGCATCGGTTTTGATCACCCGCAGTTTGCTCAAGCAACTTGGCGGCGAACCTGCCGATGCCATTGTTATCGCGGAAAATATTGCCGCCGGCGACTTGACAGCTGCCATCACGCTGAAGTCGGGTGACCAGACCAGCTTGCTGCATGCGATCAAGGATATGCGTGACCGCCTCGCCGGACTGGTTGGGCAGGTACGCTCCGGCACCGACACGATCGCCACCGCCTCCGGCGAGATTGCCGCTGGAAACATGGACCTGTCATCGCGCACCGAGCAGCAAGCCAGCTCGCTGGAGGAAACCGCGTCCTCGATGGAAGAACTCACCTCCACCGTCAAGCAGAATGCCGACAATGCCCGGCAAGCCAACAGCCTGGCCATGTCGGCTTCC
>JAKFBY010000020.1:0-46317 GCA_036677325.1 Paucimonas sp. | reverse complement strand
CAGGATATTGGTCTGGAATGCAATGCCGTCGATGACGGAAATGATGTCGACGATCTTGCGCGAGCTATCCTTGATCGAACCCATGGTGCTGACCACATCGTCGACCACCCGCCCGCCCTTGACTGCCGAAGTCGCGGCGGTGGCCACCAGCTTGTTGGCTTGCCGGGCATTGTCGGCATTCTGCTTGACGGTGGAGGTCAGCTCTTCCATCGAGGAAGCGGTTTCTTCGAGTGAGCTGGCTTGCGATTCGGTGCGGGTCGACAGCGCCGTATTGTCCGCCTTGATGAAGCCGGATGTGGTGGCGATTGCCGTGGTGCCGTTGCGCACCTGGGCCACGATCTGGAACATGCGTTCGCTCATTTCCTGCAGCGCCTGTTGCAGCTGACCCAGCTCACCGCGCGCATCGGCTGCGAACGGTTCGCTCAAGTCACCCGAGGCCAGTTGCCTGGCGATGCCGATGGCGGCGATCAGCGGCCGCGCGAGCGTGACATGGATCCACCACGCCAACAGCAACCCGGTGATCAGCGCCACCATGCCCAAAGCAATCAGATAAGTCACCGCAGTGCCATCGGTTGCGGCCAGCCGGCTGATGGCAAACAGCACCAGGGCGCCGATTATTGACAGCAGGATGCCAAAACTGATGGCAATCCGGGCGTTGATGCCAAGTTGGGTAAAATTCATCGCAATTTTTCTCCGGGATTCGCCTGGCTGCATCGTCACTTCAGGGTAAGCGCCAGATGTTAATTTTTGGTATCTGACCCTGATCATACAGGCGATTTCTGTCTGTTTGCTTGCCTGCAAGCGCAACGCGAACCGGCAAAATTGCAGCTTTTATAATGAATCGCTGCCTTGGGTAAAATACGGCGATGTTGTGCCGTTCCCACTGAATGCCGCTGGCGCCGCGCCAATTCGATCTGTGCGCCGCGGAACAGCGCAATATTGCTGAAAATTCGTGCAATAATTTGCGCAATCAGCCTGTCTGGATTGATATCGACGGTATTAGTAAAACTACGTAAACATAAATACAACAAGTTATTCATTGCGGAGACAGATCATGGCGCAGCCAGCACCAATGGATACCCAGCAATCGGACGATCTCGAACTGGCATTTAACATGGCAGGCGTCGGCCTGTGCATTTCCCGCGACCGCATCATTCAGCGATGCAATCAAACGTTTGCGGAAATGTTTGGCTATATGCCGCAGGAATTAAGTGGCAATTGCCTGAAGTGCCTGTATCCGTCGCATGATGAATATGAACATACCGGTTCGCGCGGCTTGCCGGTCATGCAAAAGACGGGTCTCTATAGCGACGATCGCATCATGCAGCGCAAGGATGGCAGCCTGTTCTGGTGTCATGTGGTCGGTCGTTCGCTATCCCGTGACAAGCCGTTTTCCTGTGCCGTCTGGTCATTCGAGGATATTTCGGTGAAACGTCCGGTGACGGTGGAATTGACTGGGCGGGAAAGGGAAGTGGCGCAATTGCTTTTCGAAGGCAAGCCCAGCAAGGAAATCGCCCGCATCCTGTCGATCAGTTCACGTACGGTCGAAGCACACCGGGCGCGTATCTTATATAAATTCAATGTCAAGACCGTGGTCGAGCTGATCTCGAAGATGGTCGGGTTTGCCTGAGGCGCTGCACCGGCTGATGCCGGTTTCGGCCCGGCAGCGCATAAAAAAGCCGCCCCGAAGGGCGGCAAGAGACGTACACAATCCTGTTGCGGGCTAGCCGCGCATTTCACATATCCATCGTTACAGCCGATTGGCCGTCATCCAGGTGCCGATATGGGTGCTTAGCTGTTGCGATTCGATCACGCAGCCGAGATGGCCCCAGGCCGAGGCAATGACCGGGTTGCTGGCCTGGCCTGGCCGCTCTGCATTGAGGATGTGGGCCACTTCCTGCGCGCACTGCACCGGAAATTCCTGGTCGGTATCGACGTTGAGCAGCAGCACCGGGCAACGGATGTGCCGCACGCCTTCTTCATAAGTAGTAAAACCTTCACCCAGGTCATGCGTATTGACTGCATTGACAACCGCAATCGTCGCATTCGGATCAAATGCCGTCAGGGCTGTCTCCATGCCGGCGCTCAGGAAGGTGCTGGTGGCGGCCGAGCGCTGGCGCTGTGCGCCAGGGCCGTGGGGAATCGGATCGAAACAGACTTGCTGGTAGATTTTTTCGTTGGTGTAATACAGGCGGATGACTTGCCAGACCAGTTTCATGGTCGCCAACGGCTGTTTCGGGTCATACCAGCCACCATCAAATGCCGGGTCGGCCTGCAGGGCATTGGCCATGAAGTGATGCATGGCCATGCCGGAAGCCGTCATCCGTCCGGCGGTCGCGACCGCCACGGCTGCGCCGACCATGTCCGGGTACAGTGCCGCCATTTGCAGCGTATGCAGCGATCCCATCGAGGGGCCGGCCATCAGATGCACTTTGGCGATGCCAAGATGGTCGAGGAAAGCCTTCAGGAAGCGGACCTGGTCGCGCATGGTCAGTGCCGGAAAAGTCGGGCCAAAGCGACGCTCGGTGGCCGGGTCGATCGACAGCGGTCCGGTCGAGCCGTGCATGCTGCCCAGCGCATTGACCGACAGGATTCGAAAACGGTAGGTGTCGAACACCTTGCCCGGTCCAACCAGCGCGTCCCACCAGCCGGGCTGGGCATCCTCCGGTGCATATTTGCCGGCTGCATGGCAGGACGACAGGCCGCCATGGCAAAGCAGGATCACCGGCCCGTCGGCGACGCCGTATTCTTCATACGCCGCCTGCGGCTGGGTAAAGGTAAAGCCGGCTTCCACCGTAAAGGGCTGGGGCAGGGGAATGACAATTTTTTTGACAAGCATGACGGGCTCGCGAAGCGGTTGAAAGGTGCTGCAGGCAGCGGGCTGTTACCACGTTCTTAGATGTCGATCAGCGTCTTATAAGTGTCTTATACGCAGCCAATGGACCGGACTGCAGCTGATCATAATCGAATTGTCTATCCGGACATATGCGTGGAATTACCTAGCGCCCGGCACGGCCTGCTCCTGCGTTTTTGGTGGCCGTGCAGAAGTTGAAAAACGGCCGTGCGAAAAGTGTCTGGTGCCGGTAAGCCAGGCTCGCCTGGCAGTAATTTAAAGCAAGTCAGCCAGGAGCGTGTTTTTGACACAACCTGCATGGTCGAACGCGTCAATTGAGGTTGGGGCGATTGCAGGCCATCAGGCATAATGGCGTATCCACCCTCATCAAACTCACCCTCATCAAACGTTGACAATTCAACCAAGCGCATCCGGCATGCATCAGCCGACAACGATCGCGCCCGCGCGGGCAAGCATCGCAGGGCGCTGTGCATGCGCGCGGCCATGCGCCGGCAGGGTCCATTTGCAGGGTTGCTGGCCGATGGTGCGCACGATCCCTGCATGAAAATCCGCTCTTACCTGGTGTTGATGGTCGTGGCAATATTGATGCCGGTCATTTTCTTTTCAGCTGCGGCATTGCACCAGTTGATCGGCGACGAGCGCGAAGCAGCTTTGCGCGGGGTACAGGAAACCGCGCGCGCCACCGCGCTGGACATCGACCGCGAACTGGGTGGCGCAGCCGTGGCGTTGCGGGTGTTGGCAACGGCGCCGCAACTGTTGTATGGCGACTTCAAGAGTTTTCATGAGCGCACCGTGCTGGCAAACAGGGGATCGCAGTCATGGACCTTGCTAATGAATGCGCAGGGCGAGCAATTGCTCAATACCTTGCGCCCGTTCGGCGCCTCACTGCCCGTCTCAAACGACCGGGCGCGCCTGCAGCAGGCGCTGCAGTCCGACGGCCCGATCGTGTCCAACCTGCTGTTGGGACCGATCACGCAAAAGAACGTGATCGTTGTTGCGATGCCGGTTACGCTCAACGACGGCAAACGCTATCTGCTGATGCAAAGCTTCTATACAAGCTATTTCAGAAAATCGATTTCGCACGCAAAAATGCCGCCGAACTGGATCGTGGCCATCTTCGATCGCGATGGCATGACGATTGCACGCAGCCACCGTGAACAGGAATTCCTGGGCAAGCCGGTCCGCCCTGAAATCCTGAAGGCATCGCGCGCCGCCAACGAGGGTGTCGTGCGCAATGTCACGCGCGACGGCATCGACGCCTACAATGCGTTTACCCATTCGGCGCAGTCTGGCTGGGGGATCGCGGTCGGCGTGCCGGTCAAGGATATCGAGGCGTCAACCCGGCAGGCAGTGATGCTGGCTGCGCTCGGTCTGCTGGGCGCGCTTGTCTGCGCGATGGCGATGGCTACCTTTTTCGGGCGGCGCCTGGTGCGCTCGATCGGCGCCGCCGCCCATTCGGCAACGTCGCTGGGGCGCGGCGAGACGCCGGTCGCAGCCGACAGTTCCGGGGTGGTCGAAGTCGACCGGCTGCAGGTGGCCCTGTCGGAAACCGGCACGCTCTTGATGCAGGAACGCCAGTCACGTGAAATAGCCGAGGCCGAACGTACCAGACTGCTGGCCGGCGAACAGGAGGCGCGCAAGCTGGCCGAGGCGCAAAACCGGGCCAAGGATGAATTCATTGCGATGCTCGGGCATGAACTGCGCAATCCGCTCAATGCGATCAGCAATGCCATCTCGGTCATGGAAATTGCCGGCGCCACCCCCGAGCATGTCAGCCGTTCGCGCACGGTGCTGCGCCGCCAGAGCCAGCACCTGACCCGCATCATCGATGATTTGCTGGATTTGAGCCGGCTGATGACCGGCAAGATCACGCTGGTCAAACAGCGTGTCGATCTCAGCGAAACGGTGCGCTCGTGCGTGACCGCGCTGGAGCCGAGCGCCAGCGCGCACGGCCAGCAACTCTGTGTCGACAGCGAGCTGGTATGGGTCGAGGCCGATCCGACCCGGCTGGAACAGATCGTCAACAACCTGCTGGTCAATGCGCTCAAGTATACGCCGCCGCAGGGCCGCATTGCTGTCACTGTCAAGACTGAAGCAAATGTTGCGGTCTTGACGGTGAGCGATAACGGCATCGGCATGTCGCCGGAATTGCTGCCGCAAATATTCGATGTATTTGTCCAGGGCGCCGCCTCAATCGACCGCGCCCAGGGCGGCCTCGGTATCGGCCTGACGCTGGTGCGCCGGCTGGTGACGCTGCATGGTGGCTCGATTGCCGCCGCCAGCGGCGGCGTCAATCAGGGCAGCACCTTTACCGTACGCCTGCCGCTGGCGCCGGTGCCGACGCTGAAAAATCATCTGCCGGTCGCAAATGACATCGCGCCAAATGGCTGCCGTGTGCTGCTGATCGAGGATAACCAGGATGGCAGGCAAATGATGGCAAGCATGCTGGCCTTGCAAGGCTATACCGTATTTGAAGCAGGACATGGCGAAGCCGGGCTGCAGATCGCTGGCGCCGAGCGACCCGAGGTGGCGGTGATTGATATCGGCCTGCCGGATATCGATGGCTTCGAGATTGCCCGTCGCTTGCGCGCCGATCCGGCAACAGCCGGCATCGGCTTGATTGCCTATACCGGCTATGGCCAGGATGAAGATCGTCAGCGGGCATTGCGCGCCGGCTTTGATCTGCACCTGGTCAAGCCGCTGGACATGGTGCAATTGATGGAAGCGATTGCCATTTGCGCAATGCGTAGCTGACCGCAGCTGACAATGGTTTGCTGGGCATCCGGCTTTCAATGACAGCAGCACTGGTCAAGCCAGGTGATGCAGATCCTGGCTATCGAGCCCGCACAGCATTGCATCGATATGAAATCCCTGGACATAATCGAACCCCAATAGCTGGGCAAATTCCAGCATCAGCGGTGTTTCGATACGCTCGGCAATGCAGGCGATGCCGGCGCGGCGCCATTGCTGCACCAGGCGGCGCAACGCATCAGTGCCGCTTTGGTTTTGCATCGCATTGTGCAGCAAGGCGCTGTCGACCTTGATGATCGAAATGCAGCCGGGCGCAAAGACGCGTTGCAAGGCAATCGGGTCGCTGCCGTAATTGTGATGCGCAAACAGCACACCGTCGGCGGCCAGCGACTGCACCTTGCCGGTCATGCCCTGCCACGTGGCCGGGTCGGCCTGCGCATCGCTCAATTCAAAATAAATGGTGTGTTTGCGGGCGGCTTCGACAAAGCGCTGGGATGGGATATCCAGAAAGGCCTGGTTGCAGATATTGATAAAAAATGTCGGCAGGGAGCCGGCTGGCGCCTCGCACAGATGATGGATGACCGACCTGTCGATCGGCGCCCAGTCGCGCGGCGTGCCGCCGCGATACAGAATCTCGAACCCGAACAGTAATTCATCCTCAGCACCGATAATCGACTGCATGAAAAAAGGCAGCGGGTCTTGATAGGTCTTGTCTGCATTGAGCAGCAATAGCTGATGCGAGTTTGCCAGTTTCATCGACGCTCCCGAGTTCTATTTTTTTGTGGCCTGCGCCATAACAGCCAATCCAGACGATACAGGTTCGGGTCGACCGGGATGCATCGGCATGCAGCACGCCGCCTGCAATGCCAATTGATGTGCCAATCGCCGTCTCCGCAGTGCTGCTGCAGCATCGCTGGTTGAATCGCCAAGCCGGCATGCATGAGGATGCCCGGCAAGTCTCCGGTATGCCCGATGGGCTCGTTGTTTTACTTTTTCTGGATTATGCCCGAAGCCATCTTTTTCGCGGGAAATTTTCGGGAGACAATGACATTCAGCCTGCTGCATTGCAGCACAAGGGCCCGCGTCGGCGTTGCCAGTACCAGCAATGAAATGAACAAAGCCTGGCCATCCTGCGCCCTGTTAAATACGTGGTTCATACACGCAATATCGGCCACCTGCTGTTGTAAATCAGCGGCACTGGATGAAAACCGGCCAGCACAAACATGCTCCTAAGAAAAAAACAGCCAGGATCCATGCATGCCTGTCTTTCCTCGCTGCATTTTGTTGGCAATTAAGTAATTTGTAGCCAGGGCTTTCCGTTATCTATCCAGCGATTGGATTGTCAAATATTGATGAGTTAGGGAAATGTTGTTTGCCTGCAAAACTTATTCTATGTCAAGGAAACTGCGTACCCTGCCACTTAGAATGGCACGCCGGTCACACCCCGCCAGCTCGCAGGCCACGGCAATTTCGACCAATTCAAGGGGCAGCAAATGACTGAACCGACCAAGCCGTATCAACCGCTGAATATCTCGACACTGCCACTGCAGACGGGTTATGCGCGGCCATTTTTCCATGTGCAAAACCCGGTCAAAGCGAATTCTTCGGCGCTCGAGGTGATGACCGATTTGCGCTTCATCGCCGCCGGGACCGTTTCGGCCGATTTCGATATCGATAGCGCCACCCAGAAAATGATCGCGCGCGGCGTGCGTTCGCTGTTGGTGACCAATGCGACCCAGGACGTGATTGGCATCATTACCTCGCGCGACTTGCTCGGTGACCGGCCCGCCGCTGCGATGCGCACCCAAAACATTGACTTCAGCGAATTGCGGGTGCGCGACATCATGACCTGCGGCGACCATATCGAAGTGCTGCATCTGAATGATGTGTTGCATGCCCGCGTCGGCGACATCGTCGAAACGCTCAAGCATTCCGGCCGTCAGCATGCACTGGTGGTGGAGGACGATTCATTTTCCGGCAAGCAGAATATTCGCGGCATTTTCTCGGCGTCCCAGATCGCCCGCCAGCTCGGCGTGCGTTCGCAGAAGACGGCGCTGTCCGATACGTTTGCTGAAATCGATCAGGCCATCTCCAGCCAATCCTGACGAACCGTATGGCTGCGGCCCGAATCATGCACCCTTTCATTTAAAAACAGGACAAACACCATGCGCTTTCGGCTGGTCCGCTATTTCACCCTCGCCAGCCTTGGCATGTTCGTGGCCGTCACCATTGCATTGGCTTATTTCCAGCAGAAGCAAGCCACCTTTTTCCAGGATGTGCAACGCCAGGAAATCGATTTCATCAAGCTGGTGCAAACCAGTTTTGCCAAACAGCAGTCTGAAGTGGCGCTGCGCGACCTTGTTGCGATTCATGAAGGCGGCAATATCACCCTGACTCGCCTGTTTGCCAATACTCTGTGGGAAAACGACTTTGGCCCGTTCGTCGCCAAGGCTACTGTGTTGCCGGTCGATCACTGCCGCAGCATTGCCGACATCAAGGAAGCCGATGGCAAGACCAAGCCACCGAAGGAAAAGAAGGCGTGTTATGTGGATATCGGCGCGCAAATCCGCGCGCTGCCGGAATTCAAGGCGCTCGATGCCAAGGTTTTCGACATGATGAAAAAAACCTCGGTATTCAAGATCAAGGTTTTTGACCTGCGCGGCATCACCGTCTACTCATCCGAACATGGCCAGATCGGTGAAGACAAGAGCAGCAATGGCGGCTGGCAAGGTGCAGTCAAGGGCATCCCGAAAAGTGACCTGTCGCATCGGGACAAATTCAGCGCGTTCGAAGGCGTGGTTGAAAACCGCGACCTGATCTCCAGCTACCTGCCGGTGTATGCGTCCGGGACCGATAATATCGTTGGCGTGTTCGAAGTGTATTCGGACATGACCGGCATGCTCAACCAGATCAAGCAGACCTCCGCCAAGATCGACGTGACCGCGCGTGAAAACGAGGGGCAGATGGAGCAGGTCGCCGCCTATAACCTGGGCGTGGTGCAAGCCATGTCGTACAAGGGCATGGCGATCGTGGCCGGTTTGCTGGTGTTGCTGTTCGGTGCGCTGTTTCTGATCGTGCGCCGCGCCGAAGCGACCATCGTGCTGCAGGAACACGACCGCGAACATGCACACCAGCAGCTGGCGCAATCGGAAAAGATGGCATCGCTGGGCCAGATGGTGGCCGGGGTCGCGCATCAGCTCAACACGCCACTGGCTTACTCGAGCAGCAATATCAGTATGGTGATGGATGCACTGAAAAATCTCGAATTGCCATTGAAGGTGGCCCATACGTTCGCCCACACCGTCAAGCACGCCAAAGGCGACCAGGTCACGTTAAATATTGCCCGTGCCCGCGCGCAGCTCGAGCAGATCAATAGCGACGAGGAAGATATCACGATGCTGTCGCAAATGCTGGGCGACACCCTCGAAGGCCTGCACCAGATGCGCGAACTGGTTGAAAACCTGCGCGACTTTACCCGTCTCGACCGCGCCAAGATCGCCCAGTTCGACATCAACAAGGGCTTGCACACGGTGGTTTATATTGCCAAGAGCGTGATTCCGAATCGGATCGAGGTGATCGAGGATTACGGTCAGGTGCCGGTGATGGAATGCAATCCATCGCAGTTGAATCAGGTGTTCCTGAACCTGATCAACAATGCTGCCCAGGCGATTCCCGGCGATGGCAAGGTCACGGTTCGCAGCGTGCTCGATGGCCAGCGCATCCGGATCGATATCAGCGATACAGGCGACGGCATTCCGGCACACGTGCAGCCGCATATTTTCGATACCTACTACACCACCAAACCGGCCGGGGAAGGTACCGGATTGGGATTGCCGATCGTCAAGAGCATCGTCACCGAACATGGCGGCGACGTGACATTCACCACCCAGCCCGGCGCCGGCACGACGTTTAGCGTCTACCTGCCAATCTCGCTGGACGAACCATTGAAGAAAGCTGCCTGAACACCGGCGTCAAGGACAAGATCATGAGAGAAAAGAAAGGGCTGGTACTGTGCGTTGATGACGAGCCGAACATCCTGCGTTCGCTGCACTGGATGCTGCACAAGGATTTCGACGTGATGACCGCGCCCGATGGCTTGAGCGGGCTGGAGATGTTGCGCAAGCACGATTTCGATGTGATTGTCAGCGACCAGCGCATGCCAGGCATGATCGGTTCCGAGTTCCTGCGCGAAGCCTGCAAGATCGCGCCGCGTGCGATGCGTATCTTGCTGACCGGTTATTCCGACCTGCAAGCTATTCTGCGTTCAGTCAATGAAGGCGAAGTATTTCGCTTTGTGAATAAACCCTGGTCCAACGACGAGCTGAGCCAGACTGTCGCCGAAGCGGCGGTGATTGCCAAGACCCAGCCGGCCCCGGCGGCAGCGGTGGCACCTGAGACCCTGGCGCTCGGCTCCGACAGTATTCTGTTGATCGATGAAGACAGTGAGATGGTCGCGATGATCCGGCAAGTGGTGGCGCCAGGAACGCGGGTCAACCATGCAACCACGCTGTCCGAAGCAGTCGCGATATTGAGCAATGAACCGGTAGCGGTGCTGATGAGCGAGACCTGCGTCGGGCGGATGGATACCACGCCGCTGGTGAAGGTGTTGAAACAACGCTATCCGGAAATTGTCTCGATGATGTTTACCGTCGACAGCGATGTCGATGCGATCATCAAGCTGATCAACCAGGGACAGATTTATCGCTTCATCCCGAAGCCGGTCAAGCCGGGCTTCATGAAAATCCTGCTGGCGTCGGCGATGAACAAGCACCGCGAGCTCAAGCACAATCCCGGTACGGCCCGGCGCCACATGGTGCAAAGCCAGCCGGAAGGTGTCGCCGAAAAACTGGTGCAAAACATTCAGCACGAAGCCGCCCGCATCCAGCCCTCCCTGGCCGCCAATTCCGCCTTTGGCGGCACCTCGATGCTGAACCGCATTGGCGGTGGCTTGAAGCGCCTGTTCGGCACTGCCTGACGCCAGTTACGCCGGCGTTCTCCCGTTCTACCGCCCTCGGCGCTGGTCGCCCGGCGTGGTGCCGCCGCTGCCGGTTACGGTTGCCGGCACGGGTTGTCACGCGTCTGGAGTTCGGTCGGAGCGATTGCAACCGGCAGCCAGCAACGTATCACTAGCCTGCAAGCAGCTTTTCAGCCCAGCAAGCTGCGATCGCGGTATGTCACCGTCAAAAATTTCATGATGACAAGTTGCTTCGCTAACCTGTTGTACCGGTTATCTGTTGCAGCCGGGTCGTGCAGTAGCCCAATGGCCTGGCAGGATTTGCGCAATCTCAAACCATATCGCTTTTGCCGGTGCACGCGTCAACGGGCTTGCAGAAAGTGGCGTTGTGAGCAAAGCAGTAGAAAGCTTCCGTGAATTTTCTATTTACTTATTTACTTTTAAGAAAGCACATTCATGACCAAACTGACCGCCGTACTGATCGCCAGCCTGTTTTCCGTATCCACCCTGGCTGTTGCCCAAACCGCTGTTTCACCGAGCGCGCCATCCCAGAATACGGCTGCCGCACCGGGCTCGAAAGCCACGGCAACTGCCAACAGCGCTTCGGCCAGCGCTGCTGAAAAGGATGTAGCCAAGGATGCCGCCAAAGCGGAAGAAAAGACAGTCAAGGCACAAGCCAAGGCTGAGAAAAAGCAAGCCAGTGCCCAGTCGAAGGCAGCCAAGAAAAAGGCTGACGCCCGCGCAAAACAAGCCAAGGCGCAGGCTGAAGCCAAGGAAGAAAAAGCCAAGGATGTGGCAGAAGCCAAGGTTGACAAGGCTGAACAGAAAACCGACCGCGTCAAGTAAGCATACTGAGTCCGGCAAGCAATTGGCCAGCACAGTGGATTGCTGCTGTGCCGGCCAATTTCATCCGCGCATCTTTTTGCATCAGGCAGATTGCGTCCGAGCGGCGCGGCTGCGCAATTGCATCGATTGAATCGATGGACGGCTTTGGCACTATATTTTCTGCAGCAATAAACCTTTCAGATATTCGCCTTCCGGGAAATTGGTCGTCATCGGATGATCGATGCCGGCACTTAGCCGGCGCAGGATGCGGGCATCCACCTTGGCATCGGTGGCGGCGCCGGCAATGATTTTCTGGAACAGGTCGGCCGAAATCGCGCCGGAGCAAGAATAAGTAAATAGCAAGCCATTCTCCCGCAACAGTTGCAGGCCGAGCAGGTTGATATCCTTGTAGGCGCGCGCAGCGCGCTCGACCTGTTGCGGCGACGCAGCGAATTTGGGCGGGTCGAGGATGATCAGATCGAATGTCCTGCCTTCGTCGCGCAGCAGGCGCAAGGTCTTGAACACATCGGCATCGCGCCATTCGGCACGTGCTGCGTCAAAGCCATTCAGTGCCATGTTGCGGCGGGCAACGTCGAGGGCCTCGCCGGATGAATCGATCGACAGTACATGGCGAGCGCCCCCCTTCAATGCCGCCAGCGAAAAGCCGCCGGTATAGCAAAAGCAATTCAGTACATCGCGGCCATCTGAGCGCTCCATCACAAATGCCCGGTTGTCGCGCTGATCGATATAAAAACCGGTCTTGTGGCCAGTCTTGATATCGACCGTGTAGCGCACGCCGTTTTCGGTGACTGGCGTGTCGTCATCCGGTTCGCGTCCGGCCAGCACACCGGTAACCAGCGGCAAGCCTTCACGTTCGCGCACCGAAGCGTCGGAGCGCTCGTACACATTCGGGCAGCCGGTTGCCTGCACCAGCGCCTGCACGATCGGGCTCTTCCACGCCTCGACGCCGGCCGACTGGAACTGGCATACCAGATAACCATCCTGACCGCCGTACCAGTCGGCGACCAATCCAGGAAAGCCGTCGGCTTCGCCGAAAATCAGGCGGATCGCATCGGTGTTTTTGACGCTGGCCTGACGCCAGGCCAGCGCCTTCTGGACGCGGCGCTTGATCAATGCATGATCGACCGCTTCGTTTTCGGTAAAACTCCAGACCCGGGCCCGGATTTGCGAATCGGGACTGAAGGCGGCGCGCGCCAGGAATTGGCCGCCGGCCGATTGCACCAGCGCGGTGGCGCCCGACTTGTTTTTTTCTTCAGGCTTGCCGTCGACGCGCTCGATGGCCGAGGAAAATATCCACGGGTGGCGGCGCAGCAGGCTTTTTTCTTTTCCGGGTTTGAGCGTGAGGGTAAGCATGGCGCCATTCTATCAGGCGCTGCTGACGCCGGGCAGCACTGTTATGCACGCCGATCCTTGTCGCGTTCAGTTGCCCGGCTGCCCAGTTGATCAGCTGCTTAAACCCGGGCGCTGTTCGTCCGCCGTGCCGCGCACGTTCATGTCGATGCGCTGGCCAAGCAGTGCCAGGATTTTTTCATTGAATGCAGGAATGTCTCCCGGTCGGCGGCTACTGATCCAGTTGCCGTCAACCGCCACCTGCTGGTTGACCCAGTGGCCGCCGGCGTGACGGATATCGTCTTGCAGGGTCGGCCAGCTGGTGAGCGTGCGTCCCTGCACCAGTCCGGCCGACACCAGCAGCCAGGCGCCATGGCAAATCACGGCAATGATTTTGCCCTCTTGCTGCATGCTGCGCACAAACTGCTGCGCCTGCGGCACGATGCGGATCTGGTCGGCGTTGACCACGCCGCCCGGCAGCAGCACGGCATCGAAATCGGCCGGCTCGGCATCCGCAAAAGTCAGATCGACCTCAAAGGTATCGGCCCGGTCGACATGATTGAAACCTTGCACCTTGCCAAGGTGATTCGAAATCAGAGTGACGCTGGCGCCTGCCTGCAGCAGCGCATCGCGTGGCCCGGTGAGTTCGGATTGCTCGAAACCATCAGTGAGCAGCACCGCTATTCGTATTCCTTCCAGATTCTGTCCGGTATCCATGATCCACACTCCTGATCGGCAAACTGGATGGAGTGGTGTGTCGAAGAAAAGTTCGGGATCTGCCCGGCGATAGCGCGCCAAGCTGTCCCGATCAACTCCACGCTATTGACCAAACATCTTTTTGAGTACCGAGCCGACGCCCTCGGGCGCGTCGCCGATGCCCTTGATCAAGCCTTCAATGCTAATGCCGAGCAATCCGGCAGCGGCGGTGCCGACACTCTTGGCAAAGCTGTCATTGAGTGAAAACTTCGGGTCGTCCAGGTTGCCGCTCAGGGTGAACTGGATCGCGATCTGGTTGTTGCGGTTTTTCAAGCTGTTGACCACGACCTGCCTTGGCAAGCCCATGAAGGTGCCGCCCTTGTCGCTCAATTCCAGATCCGACAGCGTCACGTTGCCGGGGGCGCGCAGACGCTTGTTATGCACGGTCGATTGCAGCGTCATGTCGAGCGAGCCGCGCTTGACGCCGGTTTCGGCCGCCTTGATCAGGTACGGCTGCAGGGCGATCAGGTCGACACCGGCAAGCCGGGTGTTGATCTTTGAATTCTTGCTGGCCAGTTCGGACCAGCCGGCAATCGACACGGTACCGTTGCGACGCACGCCCCTGATCACGCCATCTAAGGCAATGCCGGTGCGCCCCGACAGCTTGGGCAGCTGCAGGTTATCGATGGTTGCGCGCAACTGTTCGAGCCGGATCTTGTGCGCCGGCTGCTTGACGCTGGCATCGAAAAATTCCACCGAGCCGCCCTGCAGCGCAATGCTGCCAATCGCCACCTGGATTGCGGCTGCCGGCGAGTCGGCAGGTGCGCCTGGCTTCGGTTTGACTTCCAGCAAGCTCGGCAGCAGGCGCAGCCGGCCATCCCGGGTGCGCAGTACCGACAGATAGGCCTCTTCAATGACAATGCGCTGGATGCGGATCGTACTGCGGTCCGACAGCAGGCTGCGCAGGTCGGGCACAATCGTGATTTTCTCTGCATGCAGGGTTTCTGCCGCCGGCCAGCCGCGCGGGGCGCGGATGCGCAGTTGGCGCACCTCGATTGCCGACCAGCCGACCTGGATTGCGCCGACCTCGCTGTCGGCGCCAAGCGCAGCCTCGACCTGGCTCTTGAGCATTTTCGAGGCGGTATGCAACCCAGCCACGACCGCGACGGTCAGTACCAGCAGGGCGATCGCGCTCGCGATGACGATTCGCCGCAGACGTCGGGTTCTCATGGCGCGCCCTGAGTGGTTTTCGTGATGGCGGCAGGCGCCGGAATTGACATAATGCCGGACCATGCCGCGAGCACTGGTCGCCAGGGCGCGGTTCGGCAGGAAAGCAGGAAGGTGGCGTGCATGGTGCGGCAAGGCTGGATCGATTCCCCATTGTCACATGCGGAAAATGCTTTGAAACAACATTGTTGCAGTTTGCCGACGTATTGCAGGGTGTTGCACGTAGCGTGACGTCATGTCGACGAAAATGATGGTTGGCACTGGTACGGTGAAAGGCCGATAGCAGACTTGGTTACTTGATGATCGTAACAGGCAGTCGATTGTTCAGCATTGGCAAATGTTCTATAGTTCGCCCCATGTTGTAATGATTATATCTTTTGGGCAAAAATGGATACCTCCCTGGTGTATAGCAAGACAGGCAATGGCTTGGTTGCGTTGAAGACCGGAATACCGCAGCTCACCGCGCTGCAGGCCAAGGTGCTGGCGCTACTCGATGACACCGCCACGGTCGCCGACCTGGCAACCCGACTTGGCGCAGCCGATGCCGCGCAGTTGCCGCAAATGCTGGACGATCTGGCGGCGCTTGGCTTGATTCACGTATTCGATGATGCGGCCGAGGCGCTCGGCCAGCATCACACCGGGGTTGGCGTGCCGGCGATTGAAGTGCTCGAATTGTCGCCTGAGGCCAGCGTGCAAGCTTGGGCCGAAGCCCGGCGCGGTGCGCGCGAATTGCAGGAAAAAGGTTTTTACAGCCCACCGGTCGCACTGCATCAGGCGCGCCATGCAATCGGGCAGGGCAGCAGCCGGATTCTGGTGGTGGAAGACGATCCGACCACTGCGCAAGTGCTCGAATTTCTGTTGCAGGAACACCAGTTTCAAGTCGTGCTCGCCGCTGACGGCGATGCGGCATTAGCGTTGCTGGCCCGGCAGCCATTACCCGATCTGGTATTGCTGGATGTGATGTTGCCGGGCAAGGATGGGTTTGACATCCTGCACCATATTCGCAGCACGCCGCCATTGACCCAACTGCCGGTGATCATGGTGACGGCCCAGGTCAGCGATGAGCATGTGATGCGCGGCTTGAAGGAAGGTGCCGACGGCTATGTATTCAAGCCATTCAAATGGGATACCTTGTTCGGCTGCATCAAGAACGTGCTGTAGGCTGGCCGCGCAAATCTGGCGCCGGGTCGGCTCGCGCCGCAGTCGCCTCATGCGGCGCCGGGCGGCGCAACAACCACATCAGCGCCATGCCGGCGGCGACAATCAGCAGCGGGTAAGCCAGCAGCAATTGCGCCAGACTGTATTTCCAGCTCAATCCATGGCCCGAGCCCAGCAGCGCGGCATACGGCCAGGAGACCGCCGAGACCGCGGCAGTGGCGATTGCCAGCAGGTAGCGTGGCCGTGACAGGCGCCACAGTGCCCCGGCGCTTTCCCACGCCGGCAAAATCAGCCAGTGCAGCAGCCAGCCATTGACGCTCAACGACACGGCGACAATCAGCTTTGCCTGCAGCTTCGGGTTATCGAACACCAGCCAGCCCTTGTTCGTCACATCGAGCCAGATCAGGGTGCTGCCGGTGATCCATAACACCAGTAATGCCGCGCTCACCACCGACTTGATTTCCAGCATGCCGGAGGTGTGATACAGCTGATCCCTGCTCCCGCGCAGCAGTTGCCTGAGCATCGTCAGATCACTGTTGAGAATCAGCCCGAGTGCCACGCAGCAGGCGATCAAGTGAGTGTAAAGTAACGCAAGCCGCAGCATTTCCATGGTCATGGCCAGCCACTTCGGCAATAGTTAAACGTCAGTAAATGTCCGCGGTCCACTCGCCGTCAATCAGATGGCGAACGGCTGCCGGTGCGCAGGTCGCATGACCCGTCGGTGATAGTGTCGGCGATCAAGAAAATCAACGCCTTGAGCAAACGCTAAGCTGCACCTGAAGTAAGCACGGCACAACAGATAAAAGATGGCAGAAGTTTGTGCCGCGACAAATAATGGCCAGTAATCATAAAATCTTGCAGCGCTGTAAGTCTGGCATGACCGCAGCCATGGACGTGTTGTGCAGTCTTAAAGAAACGGAGCCTTAATCAAGAAAAGCAGATTAAATTAAAGAAGCAGCAGCTTAAAAAAGCAGCGGCTTAATCGTGGCGGTATGCAGGCAGCGCCGTGCCGCATTCCTTGCAAAATTTTGCATCGGCATCCTGGCCCTCGGTCAGGCAGGCCGGGCAAGTACGGGTGGTGACGCCGCGCTGCACCCGCTGCGCCGTCATTTCGGAAGCGACTATTCCGGTTGGCACCGCCAGAATGCCCCAGCCCAGCAGCATCATCGCCGATGACAGGAAGCGACCGGCATCGGTATGCGGCGTCAAGTCGCCATAGCCGACGGTAGTCATGGTCACGATCGCCCAGTACATCGCCATCGGAATGCTGGTGAAGCCATGTACCGGCCCTTCGATTACATACATCAATGTGCCGAGCAGCAAATCGAGCATCAGCACGAAGGTAATAAAGATCAGGATCTTGCGGCGCGATGCACGCAGCGCCCGCATCAGGGCTGAATACTCGGCCACATACAGCGTCAGTTTCAATACCCGGAATATGCGCAGCAGGCGCAGGATGCGCACATCGATCAATACATGTGCTTCCGGCACGAAAAAGGCGATATAGGTCGGCAATATCGACAGCAGATCGATGATGCCGAAAAAGCTGGCGGCATAGCGCCAGCGGTTCTCGACACAGTACAGCCGGGCCGCATACTCGAGCGTAAACAAGAGCGTGAAGCCCCATTCCAGGATACGCATCAATTGCGCGTGGCGTACATTGACCGATTGCACGCTATCGACGATCACCACCAGAATACTGGCCAGGATCGCAGCAATCAGGAACAGGTCGAAGCGTAATCCGGCTTTGGTATCGGCTTCAAAAATGATGGTGTAGATATTGCGGCGCAAGCCGCCGGCAGGCTTGCCAAAGTCGGCGGAAATTTCAAGGCGACGGGTGGCGCGGTTCATGATCCAAGCATAGCATGGCGCACTCCATCCCTTGGCCCGGCACGATCAATAGAACACCGCCAGCCAAATTGTGTCGCATTCGCTGCTGGTGGCATCGACCCGGTGCCGCACATGCGCTGGAATATTCAGGTAATCGCCGGCACTTAACCGCACCGTCTCGGATGCCTGTTCGAATGTAATGGAGGCCTGTCCCTGGATCACCAGCACCCATTCATGCTGATCCTGGTCATACCAGAAATCAGGCGCGCTCCGGTGTCCGCGAGAAACGATGCGCTCGATCCGCACGCCGGGCCTACTGATCAATACATTGACGATCTCTTCGGGCATGCTGGCAGGAATGGATTGATAGAGATTGCCGTTTTTCATGGACTGTAACAATAGCGTGGGTAACGGATGCGCCAGTATAGGCGATGCCATCCTTAAACGATGCAGATCACTGCGCTTCGAACGCTGTCTTCGTCAGATTGTCTGCCTGCTTCGACACTTTTTCTTATTTCCAGGTCGGGAACTCCCCCTGCCTGTCGTGCACTAACCGGAATTCCTTCCATGGTTGATTCATCAGGTAAGTTCATCAGGTAAGTATTAGCGAAATGAATTTTTTACTTCGTTTCTCAAGACTAAGCAACCAAGCCTTGGCAACCGAGATTGATCATGCAGCCAAGACTCGGCAGTGGTCACATCGATAGGTAAAACAATGCTGCCAATGCTGCCTGGCATGACAAGCGCTACGGAGAATTCTATATGCAGACGACCTTTACTTCTTCCGAACCAGCCGGTTCGCCCCGGCCATCGCCTCCTTTATATGAACCGCAGTCGAATGTGTTGTCGGGCAACCGGGTTGCGTCAACTGCATCCACGGCCGCTTCGACTGCCCCAGCGTACTCGGCCGGCGCGGCCTATGTTCAGCCAGCGCGTCTGGCGCGCCGCGAGCGCGGCAGTGGCGCCGAACGGCTGTCGCGTGGGCTTGGCTGGTTCAGTCTGGGTCTCGGCATGACGCAATTGCTGGCCCCGCGCATGTTGTCGCGCGCTACCGGGGTCGATCACCATCCGACTTTGCTGCGCGCACTCGGCATGCGCGAAATCGCCAGCGGCGTGGGCATCCTGAGCCAGCCGAAATCCGCCGGCTGGCTGTGGACCCGGGTCGCCGGCGACGCGATGGATCTTGCCTTGCTCGGGATTGCCGCGACCTCGTCCGGCAAGTCCAGTGCGCGCCGGCGCCGGGTCGCCGTCGTGACCGCAGCGGTGGCTGGCGTGGCGGCGCTGGACCTGATGTCGAGCTTGAAGCAAAGCCGTCCGCGCGCCATATCGTTTACACCCTCCCATCCGGGTGAAGTGGATGTCGAAAGAAGCGTCACCATCAATCGTCCGGCGCAGGAATGCTATCGTTTCTGGCGCGACTTCCAGAATTTCCCGCGCTTCATGAAACACCTGGAATCGGTCGAGGTGCTGTCCGATACCCGTTCGCATTGGCGGGCCAAGGCGCCGGCCGGCACCAGCGTTGAATGGGATGCGGAAATCACTGTCGATCAGCCCGGCGAATTGCTGGCCTGGCATTCATTGCCAGGTGCCGGGATCGACAATGCCGGCACCGTGCGTTTTGAACGCGCACCGGGCGGGCGTGGCACGGTGGTGCGGGTCGATTTGCATTACAAGCCACCGGGCGGACGCGCAGGCGCCCTGATTGCCAAGCTGTTCGGCGAAGAACCGGCGCAACAGATCGACCAGGATTTGCGGCGTTTCAAGCAGTTGATTGAAACCGGTGAAATCGCGACCACGGTCGGCCAGTCTTCCGGTCCGCGCAGCATGCTCGCGCGGCTGTTGTTCCGCCAAGGAGAACCAGGATGAAAGCCAACTGCTGGCATGGAAAAAACGATGTGCGGGTCGATCGTGTTCCGGACCCCACCATCCTCAATCCGCGTGACGCGATCGTGAAAATCACCTCGACCGCGATTTGCGGCTCCGACCTGCATTTATACGACGGCTTCGTCCCGAGCATGGAAGCGGGCGACATTCTTGGCCATGAATTCATGGGCGAGGTGGTCGATTGTGGCAGCGAGGTCAAGAACCTTTCCATCGGCGACCGGGTCGTGGTGCCGTTTCCGATCGCTTGTGGCCATTGTTTTTTTTGCGAAGAAAAACTGTTTTCAGTGTGCGAAAATTCCAACCCGAATGCGGCGATGGCGGAAAAGATGTGGGGTCATTCGCCGGCCGGCATCTTCGGCTATTCGCATCTGACTGGCGGCTATGCTGGCGGCCAGGCGGAATATGCGCGGGTGCCGTATGCCGATATCGGCCCGATCAAGATTCCGGATGGTTTATCCGACGATCAGGTGCTGTTCCTGTCCGATATCCTGCCGACCGGTTACATGGCGGCCGAAAACTGCGATATCGGGCCGGGCGACGTGGTGGCGATCTGGGGTTGCGGGCCGGTCGGCCTGTTTGCCATTCAGAGTGCCTACCTGCTGGGCGCCGAGCGGGTGATTGCAATCGACCGCTTTCCCGAGCGGCTGCGGCTGGCCGGCCAGCTGAAAGCTGAAACCATCAATTATGAGGAAATCAATGTGCTCGAAGCATTGAAGCAGTTGACCGGCGGGCGCGGGCCGGATGCATGCATCGATGCGGTCGGCATGGAAGCGCACGGCGTCGGCATGGTGGCGGCCTACGACACCATCAAGCAGGCGGTACGGCTGGAGTCGGACCGGCCAATTGCATTGCGCGAGGCATTGATGGCCTGCCGCAATGGCGGTACGGTGTCAATTCCTGGTGTCTATGGTGGATTTGTCGACAAGATACCGTTTGGCGCGGTGATGAACCGGTCGCTGACCATCAAGACCGGCCAGACCCATGTGCAGCGCTACATGCAGCCGCTGCTGGAGCATATCCAGCGTGGCGAATTCGATACCACCTGCATGATTACTCACCATCTGGCATTGGACGATGCGCCGTACGGCTATGAGATTTTCAAGAACAAGCAGGATGAATGCATCAAGGTGGTGCTGAAGCCCTGATGGTCTGAAGCCTTGCCCTGTTGCCGATTGCACCCGCAGCATTGCCGCGGGTGCAATCAATCGGATGCCCTGTTGCGGTGTGGCCTGCGAAATCAATGCAGTGGCTTGGGCAGCATCAGCGGATCGCGCAAGGTGATGATTTGACGCTCATCGTCTTCACCGATGACTTCCACGCTGTTTAATTCAGCACCGTCGATATCGACATACACTTCCTGCGGATGGGCAATCATATGATCCAGCCCTTCGAGCACTACTTCAAAGACATCGCTCTTGGGATCGTACACCATGCCATACAGCGGCAGCCACTCCGCCTCAAGCTGGTGCCCCAGCTTCAGTGAATCCACCGCAATCTCGGCGCGCTTGCCGGTTAATACCTTTGATACTGCATCGAAGTAGGGACGCCACACTTCTTTTTCCAGCTTTGCTATGCTCATGACAGGCTCCATCGGTCGCCGGGTCAAATGCCTGCCAGATCTGGCAGGCTGGATCGGGACCGTCAACAATATGAAAGGACAGGGCAGCAAGGACAGGACAGCGGTGTGATTGCCTCGGAAAAAACAGCGTGGAAATGCTGTTCATGACAATCAAATGCGCACCGTGCCAAGACCCTTTGAATCAGACAGGCGAATTGAAAAAAGGTGCAATCGCCGGCAGGTGCGATAGACCAGGCATGAAAAAACCGAAACGCACCGATTGCGTACCGACTGCGGCGGCCCAAAACTCTGCCAATCGAGAAGGCAGGCAAGGCTGCAAGACTCAGCTTGGCCAGTGTTGCTGCAGCAAATCGAGGGCCGCCTGATAGGCCTGCATTTCGGCGGCCTGTTGCGTCGAGAAAATGGATTGAACGCAAACATGCTGCGTTGGAAACAGGCTGTTGCGATGCATCGGATTTTTCGACGCGCCGTAGATCGCCACATAGGCGCCCCAGCCCTCTTGGTCCGGCAGGTGTACACCCTCGAATTCGATTTCATATTCGCCGATTATCTCGGATGGCATTGCATGCTCCGACAGCAGGTTGATATTGTTGATGAAACGCGTATTCTGGTTCGATACGCCATGCTAGTGTGAGTTCTTATCGGATGTACATGGAGAGTGACCATGCCAGTTGAACACTATACCCGCCGTACCGGCAAACGCTACACTTATGAGATCGAATACGACAGGGGTGAATACTTTATTCACCGCGACGGCGTGCTGAAACGAGCGTTTCCCGATGCACTTGCCTCAGGTATTGCAAACGGAGAAGATACGCCGGCATTGATGCTGAAGCTGGCGATCGGCGATATCGAGGCATTGCACGGCATGGATGAATAAATAATGGGTCGCAATAAAGGGTAGCAAGGGCAGTCGCGAACCAGCTACCTGATTCCGGGAAAAATAGCGCAAGAAATAGAATAATAATTGGCAAAAATATCGGGAGAAACGGCAGCAAAGATCAAGGAGAGAGCATGCAATCGACATTTCAGGCCGAGGGTTCTACCCAGGCAGTCATTCGCAACACCGGTGCGGCCGGAACCGAGCAACTGGTGGTCAATCTGCACCCGGAAAGCGGCGCGATGATCGATATCCAGATTGCCGAATATACCGATGACCAGGATCTGGTATCGAGCGCCATTTCAATCAATCAGGCGGGTTTGCAGCAGCTGGTGCGATGGCTGCGCGAGCAAGGCGTGGTGGAATGAAAACATTAACGCTGGCATTTTGACGCCGGGAAATGAACGGATCAGGGTGCAATCCACTGCCTAATCCGCTCATGTGAGACTGGCCGGCCGGTTAGCCCAGGCACGCGCCTTTGGTGTCGACCGTGATGCCGATTAACTCATTGTCGCCGCCGCCAAACACATTGCCACCGGTATAAATCAGGCAACCTTCGTTTTGATACAGAACGCGCAGGCGCTGGGCATCGTTTCCATAATAAAAAGGAATCCAGCGTTTGCCGGTTTCGTGGCGCAGCATATCGTCCGGCGTGCCGATCAGCTTGTTGACTTCCCGCATGGTCATGCCGATTTCCAATTTAGAAAATTTGCTTTTTGGCGCGACTGTGCCGATGATCTCGCCATTGAATTTGCCATTGCGGGATTTCACAGTCCGTGCACCTGGCGTGCCGCTCGGCGCCTTGTCTGCTGCCTTGGCCGATGCAGTCGATGTGGCCGGCGCAGCTGGCGCATCCGGTGGATTGGAGGCGGTTTTCTGGCTGGCACAACCAGCTCCCAGAAGGAGCATCGCAACTGCCGCTATTTTCATTTTTACTGTCATGTTTTCCCCTTTTTTGTTAGTGAATAAAACTGCATCGACCGGCGCGCTTGCCGCGCGCGCCGTACTACCTAGCGCGTCACCGGCTTGTAGCGAACCCGCTTCGGCTTGGCGCCTTCTTCGCCCAGGCGCTTTTTCTTGTCGGCTTCGTATTCCTGATAATTGCCATCGAAGAAGCTGACCTGCGAATTGCCTTCGAAGGCCAGGATATGGGTAGCGATCCGGTCCAGGAACCAGCGATCATGCGAAATCACCAGCACGCTGCCGGCAAATTCCAGCAATGCATCTTCCAGCGCCCGCAGGGTTTCCACGTCCAGATCGTTGGATGGTTCATCCAGCAGCAATACATTGCCGCCCATTAGCAGGGTCTTGGCCAGATGCAGCCGGCCGCGCTCGCCGCCCGACAGATTGCCGACGATTTTCTGCTGATCACCACCCTTGAAATTGAAGCGGCCCAGATAGGCGCGCGACGGCATTTCAAAACGGCCGACGGTCAGGATATCGGCGCCGCCGGTCACATCCTCGAACACGGTCTTGCTGTTTTCCAGCGACTCGCGCGACTGGTCGACGATCGACACGCGGGCAGTGCTGCCGATCACGACTTCGCCGCTATCCGGCTGTTCGACGCCGGTAATCATCCGGAACAGCGTCGACTTGCCGGCGCCGTTGGGGCCGATGATGCCGACGATGGCGCCGGCCGGAATCTTGAAGCTCAGGTTATCGATCAGCATCCGGTCGCCGAATGATTTCGTCACATTCTTGAATTCGATGACTTCATTGCCCAGCCGCTCGGCGACCGGAATGAAAATTTCCTGGGTTTCGTTGCGCTTCTGGTATTCGTGTTCGGACAGCTCGTTGAAGCGGGCCAGGCGCGCCTTGCTCTTGGCTTGCCGGCCTTTCGGATTTTGCCGTACCCATTCCAGTTCCTTGGCAATGGTTTTCTGGCGCGACGATTCGGTCGCTTCTTCCTGCTTCAGGCGGTTGCCCTTTTGCTCGAGCCACGAACTGTAATTGCCTTTCCACGGGATGCCGTGGCCGCGATCGAGTTCCAGGATCCATTCGGCGGCATTGTCCAGAAAGTAGCGGTCATGGGTGATGCCGACCACGGTGCCCGGAAAGCGCAGCAGGAATTGCTCGAGCCAGTCGACCGATTCGGCATCCAGATGGTTGGTCGGCTCGTCCAGCAGCAGCATGTCGGGCTTACTGAGCAACAATCGGCACAGCGCCACCCGGCGCTTCTCGCCGCCCGACAGCACGCCGATCTTGGCATCCCAGGGCGGCAGGCGCAATGCGTCGGCGGCCATTTCCAGCTGCTGCTCCGGGTTGTCGCCGGCCGAGGTCGAAATGATTGCTTCCAGGCGACCCTGTTCGGCGGCCAGCGCATCAAAGTCGGCATCGGGTTCGGCATAGGCGGCATACACCGCATCCAGCTTCGCCTTGGCTTCGAACACTTCGCCCAGGCCCCCTTCGACAGCCTGGCGCACGGTTTGCTCCGGGTCCAGTTGCGGCTCCTGCGGCAGGTAGCCGATGTTCAGGCCCGGCATTGGCACCGCTTCGCCCTGGATATCGGTATCGATGCCGGCCATGATCTTGAGCAGGGTCGACTTGCCGGAACCGTTCAGGCCCAGCACGCCGATCTTGGCGCCAGGAAAAAATGACAGGGAAATATCTTTTAAAATCTGGCGCTTCGGCGGCACGATCTTGCCGACGCGGTTCATGGTGTAGACGTAATTGGCCATTTATGTAAATCTCAATGCAATAAAAAGAGTGGAATAGGATACGACAGAATCGGTCAAACCGAACACTATTGTGCGGGCGGTTCTTACACTGGCGGCACCGGCCGGGCACCCCAGGCGCGCCACGCGCCTTCAGCCGAATACAGCGCCAGTGCGGCCCAGATCAGTGCAAAGCCGATTTGCCGGTCGCCGCCGAACGGTTCATGATACAGCCAGACGCCCAGCAGCAACTGCAGCGAGGGCGTGATGTATTGCATGATGCCCAGCAGTGACAGCGGGATGCGGCGGGCACCGGTGGCAAACATCAATAGCGGAATCGCGGTGACCGGACCGGCGGCCAGCAGCAGCCACTGGGTGACAGACGGTGCAGCAAAGAACTGATTGTCGCCTGCAACCGTCCACCATGCCAGAAAGCCGAACGCGACCGGGAACATGATCGCCGTTTCCAGAGATAATCCTTCCAGCGCGCCCAGTGCCGCAGTTTTGCGCAGCAAGCCGTAGATGCCAAAGGTGATCGCCAGCAGCAGGCTGACCCAGGGCAGGTGGCCGCTGTGCCAGGTCAGCCAGGCAACACCGAGCGTGGCCAGGGCGACCGCGCTCCACTGCAGCGGGCGCATGCGTTCGCGCAGCACCATAAAGCCGAGCAAGACATTGATCAATGGCGTGATGAAGTATCCCAGGCTGGCATCGACCACCCGTCCCTGATTGACGGCCCAGATATACAGAAACCAGTTGGCTGCCAGCAGCATGGCGCTGGCGGCAAAGCCGGCCAGCACGGCCGGCTGCTTCAAGACGCCGGCAATCCAGCCCCACTGACGGCGCACCGCCAGTACCAGCACCAGGAAAACCAGCGACCAGACGCCGCGGTGCATCAGCACCTGCAGTGGCGGCATGTCTTGCAATGCCTTGAAATACATCGGGAACATGCCCCAGACGATATAGGCTGCAGCGGCGTAAAAAATGCCAGATTTCATGAAAAAGTCGCGCCAAGCTGGCGAAGTGAGGTTGCGCCGGGCGGCAGGGCCGCGGCGCGGCCTCGCATGGCGCAAAGAGCGCCATTATCGCATTATGCGCATGGCCGGTGCTCAGCCTTGGCGAGCGCGATAACAGGCCGGGCCGCTGCCGGATCGGCTGGCGTTGCGTGAGCCGGCCTGCGCGTGCGCATCAGGCCGGGGTCTTGTCCGATTCGCTTAACAATTCCTCGGGCTCGTCCGCCTCTTCTGGGGTTTCATGTTCGAGGTGCATGCGCATGCGGGCCATGTCGAGATCCTTGGTCCAGCGTGCCACCACCAGCGTCGCTACGCTATTGCCGATCAGGTTGGTCAGCGCGCGCGCTTCCGACATGAAGCGGTCGATGCCGAGAATCAGCGCCAGGCCAGCCACCGGCACGCCGCCGACCGCCGACAGGGTGGCCGCAAGCACAATGAAGCCGCTGCCGGTCACGCCGGCCGCCCCCTTGGACGTCACCAGCAGAATCGCCAGCAGCGTCAGTTGCTGGGTCAGACTCAATGGGGTATTGGTGGCCTGGGCAATGAATACGGCGGCCATGGTCAGATAAATCGAGGTGCCGTCCAGATTGAATGAGTAGCCGGTCGGAATCACCAGGCCGACCACCGATTTTTTGGCGCCCAGGTTTTCCATTTTCGCCATAATGCGCGGCAACACCGTTTCCGATGACGAGGTGCCCAGCACGATGAATAATTCTTCCTTGATGTACTTGATCAGTTTCCAGATGCTAAAGCCATGCAGGCGCGCTATCGTGCCCAGCACGATGAAAATGAAGATCAGGCAGGTGATGTAAAACGTCCCCATCAATTTGCCCAGAGACAGCAGCGACTCGACGCCATATTTGCCGATCGTGAAAGCCATCGCACCAAAGGCGCCGATCGGCGCGACTTTCATGATGATGCCGACGATCCCGAACAATACATGCGACAGCTTTTCAATGCCGATAAACACCACGCTATCCTTGCCGCCATAGCGGTGCAGCGCAAAGCCGAACAGGATTGAAAACAGCAGGACTTGCAGGATATCGCCCTTGGCAAACGCATCGACCACGCTTGACGGGATGATATTGAGGAAAAAATCGGTGGTGCTTTGCATCTTGCCCGGAGCGGTATAGGCAGCAATGCCCTTTGTATCGAGCGTCGTGACATCGATATTCATGCCGGCGCCCGGCTGCACCAGATTGACGATTACCAGGCCAATCACCAGTGCCAGGCTGCTGACGATTTCAAAATACAGCAGCGCCAGGCCGCCGGTCTTGCCCACCTTTTTCATGTCTTCCATGCCGGCGATGCCGATCACCACGGTACAGAAAATGATCGGCGCGATGATCATCTTGATCAGCCGGATAAAGCCGTCGCCCAGCGGCTTCATCGCCGCACCGGTTTCCGGATAAAAATGGCCCAGCAACACACCGATCGCAATCGCGGCCAGCACCTGCACATAGAGAGAGTGATAGAACGGTTTGGCTTGCATGGTGCCTCGATGATCGGGGAAGAGGGTAAATAGATTGATTGCCAGTCGCTGATGCAAGTTCAATGGACACCGGCATGAAGGCTGGTGCAAGACAAGCGCGCCGATATGCTGCTAGCTTGCCTCAGGCCGTTGGCGGAGCGTATATTGCCACATAGCAACATCAGATTCCACATGGCAAGATCGCTTGGCGCCGGCAAGCTACCGGTTTTAGCCGCCGGATATCGCTTGGAGACGGTGGTTGCGCGAAGTGCGCGCCCGGCAATGCTGGCAGGCCGGGTTAGCACTTGTGGCAATTGGTGTGGTTGAATGAACCGTTGTCTTGGTCGCGCCAGCGCAGCGCGCAACGCAAGGTAAAAAGCGGTGGGCTGAAGACGGCCCGGGAGACGATCCAGATTTCGGATCGAGAGGCCTGCTGAGATCGGCACACGACGGTCCCCGGCATGGATGCCGGCCTGCCTGCTCAGTTATGGGAATGACTTCTAAAAGAATTCGACGGTATCGTTCGATACTTCGGAATGCAGCAAGCCGTTGCTGACCAGTTCGTCGTAATAGCAGACCTGATTGCGGCCATGCGTCTTTGCATAGTACAGCGCTTGGTCGGCGTGGCCCAGGATGACCACCGGGGTTTCCACTGAAATGCTGACAAAGCCAAGGCTGACAGTGACTTGCCCGACTTGCGGGAAGTTGTATTGCTCGACGCTGGTGCGAAAGCGCTCGAAAATCCGCCGTGCATCCTCCAGTGTGGTCGAGCGCAGCAGAATCACGAATTCCTCGCCACCGAAACGGAAGATCCGGTCTTGCGAGCGGAATGACGTGCGCAGCAGGTTGGCCACCAGGATCAGCACTTCATCGCCATACAGGTGGCCGAAGGTATCGTTGACCCGCTTGAAGTGGTCAATATCGACTACCGCCAGCCATTGCTCCTTCGACTCATCGCTGCTGCGGCGTTCTTCGGCTTCCTGGCTGGCGCTGTCAGGCGAGGCGGTCGATGCGGCCAGTTTCGAGAACTTTTCATCGAAGGTCTTGCGGTTCAGTAAACCAGTCAGTGAATCGCGTTCGCTATAGTCGAGCAGATTCTGGAAATTGCGGTAGACATTCAGGATGCCCGCCATCATGTCCTTGGTTTGCGGCGTATACGGGGTGGTATTGACCAAATGCAGGCAAGTGGTGACCTTGTCGTTCAGCCAGACTGGTACCCACATCACATAGTCATTGTGCGCGGTCGTTTCTTCCGCAGAATTTTTTCGCTGTTCAATGCAAGCCACTAGTACCGGGAAATTGCTGAGCGGCTCGCCAGCCTGCTCGCCTTCGGCATTTTCTTCAATCGAAACGACCTGGCCGGATTTCATCCAGACCCGCGGGCGCATGTACAACTCGTCACGCACGCGGAAAATTTCGAGAACGCGCGCCTGCGTGCCGCCCACCAGATCGTTGAGCGCTGAGATGACTGAAATATCGAGCAGATTATGATCGCGATGCCCCGTGATCTCTACCAGATGTTTAAGAAGATTTTCCATGCTCAGTGTATAAGGCGCATTTGCGCTGTCAATTTGCCAGTATTTTCATTGCTGAAACTAAAAATATCCAAATGGAGCGGCAATATCTGGCTCAATCTCACGCGAGTCAGGCGGGACGTGGGTTGCGAACGGCTGAAATAGCTCTCAGCAAGTCATAACCTTTTATTTTATCTGACTTTATTAAAAACAATGGCTTAGTTGCGCCAAGGCAAGAATTGTGTTGTTTATCTAGTATGTATAAACAAATTTTATGAGGAGCTAAAAATCACATTATAAAGGTACAGTTTTCCAGTTCTCATCATAATAAATTCCAGTCGGAAACTAAAATGGTTTATGCAGATTTTTGTTAAACATAGCTAATTCTGTGATCGCATTTTCCGTAAAAGCAACGTCTGACGATCTCGCGCTCGTTTACCCAGCCAATTGTCACTGCTGCCTGCCACGACCATCGGCATCGGCAGATAACGCGGATGGCAGGCAGATCAACTGGTTGTGCGAACTTGTCAATTTGGAAGTGATTGCATCGGCAACTGGCGACTGCCCGTGCATGATCCAGGCCGGGTTGCCTGGCACGGTGACAGATTAAATCCCGGCGGCGCCGGTAAAATAGGTTATGGTGTGGCGTCCCGGTAAGCTGGCAAGCTGGTTTGCCCATTCTGATGGCGCGCCCGCCGCGCGCCTGACATTTTTTATCTTTGTTTATTTTTCAATTTAATCACCATGCCTGATCGTCAACCTGTCACCGAATCTGTTCACCCGCACGTCGTGCACGCACCGCATGCGCCACTCACCGAGTATTACCGTAATGAAGAAGAGCGTTCTGGATGGGTCAGATCAATTTTTGACCGGACCGCAGCCGACTATAACCGGATTGAAACCATACTTGGGCTGGGAACCGGTTCATGGTACCGCCGGCAGGCATTGGAGCGGGCCGGCCTGCAGCCTGGCATGAATATCGTGGACGTCGGCGTCGGTACCGGACTGGTGGCCAGGCAAGCCGCGCAGATCCTGGGTGACCCGACCAAGGTCACCGGTGTCGATCCCAGCAGCGGCATGCTCCAGCATGCGCAAGTGCCGGTCGGCGTCAAGCTGGTGGCAGGCAGTGCCGAGCACATCCCATTCCCTGACAATCATTTTGAGTTTCTGAGCATGGGCTATGCGCTGCGGCATATCAGCGACCTGTCGGTCGCGTTTGCCGAATTTTACCGGGTGCTGAAGCCGGGCGGGCGTTTTTGTATTCTGGAAATAACGCAACCCGAGACGCGCCTGCAAACGCTGCTGGTCAAGGCCTACGTGCGCGGCGTGGTGCCGACCCTGGCCCGGCTGGCGTCGAGCAGCAAGGACACCTCATTGCTGTGGCGTTATTACTGGGACACGATCGAGGCCTGTGCGCCGCCGGCAAGCGTGGTCAGCACGCTGGAACAGTCTGGCTTTGTCGAGGTCAAGCGCCATATTGCGCTGGGTATCTTTTCCGAATACTGCGGTTTCAAGCCGCTCTGACCGGCGCATCTGAACGCCGAAATCATGGCCGGGACGGGAAGTTTGTCAACCTGTCCATGCCGTTTTGCCACACTGTTGCCCGGCGGCGTAAAAAATTCGGCCAGCTTTTGAGTGCGCTGGTAACATACGGCTCTTCCGTACGCGATGGGTTTTCGAGCTTGCATGTGGTGCGCACGCCGCCTGTTGTCGTTATTTGTTAGTAGATATCATGAATACTGAAAAAATCGCGTCCGACCTTGCCTTGCAGCGCGAGGTCGCGGAGCTGATCGTGCAGGCACTGAATCTGGACGTGGCGCCCGCCGATATCAATCCGGACGACTCGCTGTACGGCGACGGCCTCGGACTGGACTCGATCGACATCCTGGAAGTGGCGCTGGTTGTCTCCAAGCGTTATGGCTTCCAGCTGCGCGCCGATAGCGAGGACAATCATCGCATTTTCACTTCGCTGCGCACCCTGACCGACTACATCGGCGCCCAGAAGGCGACCTGATGCCTGCCGTGCTGCGGTACGGGCGCTGGGGCTTGATCATTGCGCTGGGTGTGGGCTATGCATTTCTGGCCCACTATACCAATAGCAGGTCGCACGCCACCACGCTCGGCCTGCTGGTGGCACTGGCGCCGCTGATGCTGGTGGCTTTGTCTTTGGCCTGGCATGCGGCGCGCCGCATGCTGATGCTGGCCCTGTTTTGCCTGGCATGCGTGGGCCTGTTTGTGGCATGGGATGTCTTGCAGCGCCATTTCGGGCTGATCTACCTGATCGAGCATGCCGGCTCCCAGCTGGCGCTGTGCCTGGCGTTCGGCCGGACCCTGCTTGGCGGCCGGGAACCGATGTGCACCTACTTTGCGCGCATGGTGCATGGCACGCTGTCCCCCGCGCTGATACGCTATACCCGGCAGCTCACCTTTGCCTGGGTGATTTTTTTCGGTGCGATGGCGGCAGTGTCGACCTTGCTGTTTGTGGCGGCGCCAAGGCCAGCCTGGTCAATGTTTGCCTATTTTTTTACCGCCCCCCTGATCGTTACCATGTTCATCATTGAGTATCTGGTGCGCAAGCGGCTGCTGCCGGACTTCGAGCATGCGCATATCCTGGATGGCATAAAAGCTTTTTGGAAACAACCGGCACGCTGAGCCTGGAATGCCGCTCGAGACCCTGATCATGCCTAAGCTTCCCCTGATTACCCATGAATGCGCCGACCAGGTGATTGGCTGGCGCGACGGCATGCCGATTGGCGCCGGCCGGTTTTTGTCGGATGTCGCCGCCTTGTCGGCGCTGCTGCCTGCCGGCGGCCACATGCTCAATGCCTGCAGTGATCGTTACCGGTTCATGGTGGGACTGGCGGCAGCCTTGGTCAGTAACAAGGTCAGTCTGCTGCCATCGACCCAGACACCGGAAATGATCCGGCAGATGGTGCAATTTGCACCCGATGTATTTTGCCTGACCGATGCCAGGGATTGTACGGTTGCACTGCCGCAGCTGCAGTTTCCCGAACTCGCGGCAGATGTATCGAGTCAGACTGCGTTTGTCGTGCCGCACATCGATTCTCGCCAGCTGGCCGCGTATGTGTTTACCTCGGGTTCGACCGGCACCCCGCTGCCGCACCGGAAAACCTGGGGTTCGCTGGTCGCCAACGTGCGCGCCGAAGCGCAGCTGTGCAAGCTTGACGATGGCCGCCGCCATGCGGTGATCGGCACCGTGCCGCCGCAGCACATGTATGGCTTCGAGTCGACGGTATTGATCGTGATGCAAAGCGGCAATGCAATGTTTGCCGGGCAGTCGTTCTATCCCGCCGATATTTGCAAGGCCATCGATTCGGTGCCGCGTCCGCGCATGCTGGTGTCGACCCCGGTCCACATGAAAGCGGTGCTGGCGGCCGGACTGGCGACGCCGCCGGTCGATCTGGTCGTATCGGCCACCGCACCCTTGTCAGGGTCGCTGGCAGGCGAACTGGAAGCGCGATTTGCAGCGCCGTTGCTGGAAATCTATGGCTGCACCGAGACTGGCCAGATCGCGATGCGCCATTCGACCCGCACCCAGGAGTGGCAACTGTTTGCCAATATCGATCTGGTGCAACGGGATGGCGTGGCCTGGGTTTCCGGCGGCCACATTGAACAGCCGACACCGATGAACGATCTGATTGAAGTCGTCGGCGAGCGGCGCTTTTTGCTGCATGGCCGGATGGCGGACCTGGTCAATATCGCCGGCAAGCGTAATTCGCTGGCGTACCTGAATCTGCAGTTGCATGCGATTCCCGGCGTGGTCGACGGCGCCTTCTATATGCCTGACGAACTTGCCGCCGATGGCGTCACCCGCCTGAGCGCATTCGTAGTGGCGCCGCAACTGACGAGCGCGAGCCTGACGGCGGCGTTGCGCGAACGGATCGACCCGGTGTTCCTGCCGCGTCCGCTGGTATTCGTCGATGCGTTGCCGCGCAATGCCACCGGCAAGCTGCCGCGCGAAGCGCTGGCCATGCTGGCACAAGCTTATGCCAGCCGGACCGATGGGCGAGCGGCATGATGCCCGACTGCATTGCGTTGCCGATTGCGCCTGACCATCCGGCATTTGCCGGCCACTTTCCCGGCATGCCGATTGTGCCGGGCGTGGTATTGCTGGACCTGGCATTGCAGGCAATCGGTACCGCAATCGGCCACCACCTATCGGCATGCCAGATCGGTTCGGCCAAGTTCCTGAGTCCGGTCGCGCCTGGCGAACCGGTACAGGTGCACTACGCACTGCAGGCGAATGGTGCGATCCGCTTCGATATCGTCAGTGCAGCGCGTAAGGTTGCGACCGGCTCGATTCGCGCACTGAACGCGGAGTAGCCGGCATGACCCCTGCCAAGACCAAGCGCGCCGAATGGATGCGCAGCCCAGAACGCAGCAACATGCTGATGCTGCGCATCATGACCTGGATTTCATTGCGCCTGGGCCGGCCTGCCGGGCGCGTGGTATTGCACGGGATTGCCGCTTATTTCCTGCTGTTTGCGCCAAAGAGCCGCATCGCTTCGCGCGACTATCTGCAGCGCGTGCTGCAGCGCAAGCCAGGCTGGCGCGACATCTACCGGCATTTCTTCTGCTTTGCCTCGACCATTCACGACCGCGTCTACCTGCTCAACCAGCGCTTTGACCTGTACGACATTGAAGTGCATGGCGAGGCGCTGGTGCAAGACTTGCTGGTTGATGGCCGGGGGGTGCTTCTGCTCGGTGCCCACATGGGCAGCTTTGAAGTGATCCGCGCGCTGGGCCGCCAGCGCGCCGGATTGACGGTCGCCATGGCCATGTATGAAGAAAACGCCCAAAAGATCAATCAGATGCTGGGGGCCATCAATCCGGCGGCGCAGCAGCACGTGATCGGCCTTGGCCGGCTCGATTCAATGATGAAGGTCAAGGAACACCTGGAGCAGGGTATCGCGGTCGGTATCCTGGCCGACCGCATGCTCGGCGCCGACGCGACTTGCGCCGTACCGCTGCTGGGTGGAGTGGCGCACCTGCCGACCGGGCCGTTTCGGATGGCGGCGATCATGCGCCGGCCGGTGGTCTTCATGGTCGGGCTGCACATGGGCGGCAACCGGTACCAGATTCATTTCGAACAACTGGCCGATTTTTCTACCGTGCCGGCAGGCCAGCGGCAGCATGAAATTACGTGCACAATGGCGCGCTATGCAGCATTGCTGGAAAAATACTGCATGCTTGCGCCCTATAACTGGTTCAATTTTTTCAATGTCTGGCAAGACGTGCCGGATGCTGCATCCAAGGATCAAGAATGAATGCCCCAGCCATCAACAGAGCGTTTTTTTATCGGGTCGCAGCTGCCGCCGTGCTGATGCTGGCCTGCCTGCAGCCGGCATTGGCTGCGGAATGGACGGTCGACCAGCTGATGCAGTCCCTGGCCAGGGCCCAGACCGGCCACGCGAGCTTTGTGGAAAAGAAATACATCGCCGTGCTGGAACGCCCGGTCGAATCGTCCGGCGAATTGTTTTACAGCGCGCCCAGTCGCCTGGAAAAAAGAACCCTCAAGCCCAAAGCCGAAACGTTGCTGGTCGACGGCGACTTGCTGGTCATCGAGCGCGGCCGCAAGAAACACCGGCTGCAGCTGCAGGACTATCCGGAGCTGTCAGGTTTCATCGACGGTATCCGCGGCACCCTGAGCGGCGACCGCAAGGCGCTCGAGCGCACCTTCAAGCTGACATTGACCGGCGACGCCCAGCGCTGGCTTTTGACCCTGGCGCCGCACGACGCCGGCGTTGCGCAGACCGTGCAGCAAATCCAGATTGCCGGTAGCCGCGACAATGTGCGCAGCTTCGATATCCTGCAAACCGATGGCGATCGTTCATCGATGACCATCGAACGAATGACAGCGCAATGAAGCCGATCGCTGTTCAGCGCCGCTTGCTGGTGCTGGGTGCCTGGCTGATCGGTGTTGCCCTGTGCGCCATCGTCATCGCCCGCACCACCTTTACCACCGATCTGTCGGCGTTCCTGCCGACCTCGCCGACCAAGGAACAGCAGGTGTTGCTGGACCAGCTGCAATCCGGGGTGGTGTCGCGCCTGATGCTGATCGGCATCGAAGGCGCCGATGCGCCGGCCCGCGCGGCGCTGTCAAAAGACATTGCACAGCGCCTGCGCAGCGATCCGGCATTTGTCGTCATCAATAACGGCGAGCCGGTGCATAACCGGCAAGACCAAGCGTATCTGTTCAATCACCGCTACCTGTTGAGCCCGGCGGTGTCGCCCGAACGATTTACGGCGGACGGCTTGCATGCGGCGCTGAGCAATACCATCGACATGATCGCTTCGCCTGCAGGCATGCTGGTCAAGTCGCTGCTGCCACGCGACCCGACCGGGGAAATGGTGCAGCTGTTCGAGCAGATGAGCGGCGGCAACCGGCCGCGCCAGATGCATGGCGCCTGGGCGTCGCACGACGGCGCGCGCGCGATCCTGCTGGCGCAAACCCGTGCCGCCGGCTTCGATACCGATGCGCAGCAACAGGCGATGACGCAGGTCCGGCGCGCTTTCGATGCCGCCGTGCAGCAGCAAAACCTGTCCGGCGCATCGGCCAGGCTGGTGATGAGCGGCCCCGGCGTGTTTTCGGTGCAGTCGCGCCAGACCATCGAAAGCGAAGTCACGCGGCTGGCGATCATCAGCACATTGATCATTGTCTGCCTGCTGCTGGCGGTGTACCGCTCCTTTACCGCGCTGGCGCTCGGCTTGCTGCCGGTAGTCTCCGGCGCGCTGGTGGGGGTGGTCGCAGTCAGTCTTGGTTTTGGCATGATTCATGGCCTCACGCTCGGATTCGGCACCACCCTGATCGGTGAAGCAGTCGATTATTCCATCTATCTGTTCGTGCAGTCGCGCCAGACGACTGCCGGCAAAGCGCAGCAATCAATCGACTGGGTGAGCGAATTCTGGCCGACCATCCGGCTTGGCGTCTTGACTTCGATTACCGGTTTTGCCAGCCTGCTGCTGTCGGATTTTCCGGGGCTGGCCCAGCTCGGACTGTACTCGATTGCCGGTCTGGTCACCGCTGCTCTGGTCACCCGCTTTGTGCTGCCGCATCTGCTGCCTGAGAACTTTCACATTCGCGACGTGTCGGCAATCGGCGCCCGTCTGGCAGGCATCGCGCACCATGCGCGACTGCTGCGCCTGCCCCTGATTGCGCTGTCGCTGGCGGCGTGCGTGGTGGTATACCAGCACCGCGCTACAGTCTGGAATGCCGAACTGTCTTCGCTCAGTCCGGTATCCACCGCAGATCAGATGATCGATGCCCGGCTGCGGGCCGACATCGGCGCGCCCGACGTGCGTTACATGGTGGTGATATCCGGGCAGGACCGGGAGGCGGTCCTGGTGTCGGCCGAAAAAGTGTCGCAACAGCTGGCGCCACTGGTCGAGCAGGGCGTACTGGCGGCATTTGAAAGCCCGACCCGCTATCTGCCCAGCATTGCCACCCAGCAGGCGCGCCTGGCCAGTCTGCCTGGCGGCGAGCTGCAGCAGAGATTGCGGCAGGCGGCAGTGGGCTTGCCGGTACGGCCTGAAGTATTCGCGCCGTTCATCGCCGATGTCGCCGCCGCCAGGCAGCAGCCGCTGCTCACGCGCGCCGATCTGGATGGTACCTCGCTGGCACTGGCGGTCGACTCGCTGCTGTTTCAGCGCGGCGCCACCTGGAATGCAATTCTTCCACTGACGGCATCGAGTACCGGTAACGACGGCATTGCGGTGACGCCGGTGCGCAACGCGCTGGCCGCCGCCGGCCAGCAAAATGCCCTGTTTGTCGACCTGATGGTCGAGTCCAATCAGCTGTATGCCGGCTATCTGGGCGAAGCCACGCTGCTGTCGCTGGGCGGGCTGGCCGGCATCATCCTACTGTTATGGTGGGCCCTGCGATCACCAAGGCGGGTACTGCAGGTATTGCTGCCGCTGGCCGCGTCGGTGGTGCTGGTGGTGGCGATCCTGGTATTGTGCGGCCAGCGGCTGACCATCCTGCATCTGGTCGGCTTGCTGCTGGTGGTGGCAGTCGGCTCCAACTATGCACTGTTTTTCGGCGGTGGCGACCAACTGGGCAACAACACCATCTCGCCGCAAACCCTGACCTCGCTGGTGTTTGCCAACCTGACCACGGTGGCCGGTTTCGGCGTGCTCGGCTTTTCAGAAGTGCCGGTGCTGCAGGCAATCGGCACCACGGTCGGCCCGGGTGCGGTGCTGGCGCTGCTGCTGTCGGCCGCCTTTGCCGGCCAAAAGCCAGGTCGTGCGGCAGCACCCGCCACCGGCATGGCAGCGCAATAGGCGATGCGCATCCTGTACGACTTTGCCGTTCCCGGACAGCGTGCGCCGACCCTGATCGTCCTGTTGCCGGGAGCGCTGCAGCAGCCGGAAGAGCTGGTGCAGGCCGGCTTCGTGGCAGCAGTGCGCGCGCGCGGCTTGCCGATTGACCTGGCCCTGGTTGACCTCGAACTGCATTTCATCGGCGAGGTGACCGACGGCACCGCACTGCAACGCCTGCACCTTGAGCTGATGCAGCAATTGCCCGCTTATGATCAGCTCTGGCTGGGCGGCATCTCGATCGGCGCCTTCCTGGCAATGGCCTATGCGCAGGCCCATCCGGGACGCTTGAATGGCCTGTGCCTGCTGGCGCCCTATCCGGGCAATCGCATGCAAACTGGCGCCATCATCGCGGCCGGCGGCCTCGGCGCCTGGACTGCCGCCTGCGCCGCCGATGATCTCGAATGCCAGGTATGGCAGTGGCTGAAAAACCACAGCGAACAAGATGCCGCCGCGCCGCACATTCATCTCGGTTACGGCTTGCAGGACCGGTTCGCGCAGGGCCAGCAATTGCTGGGCGCGGCACTCGCGGCGCACAACGTCGATGCCATCGATGGCATCCATGACTGGCCGGCGTGGCAGCAATTGTGGAATAATTTCCTCGAACGCCAGCCCCATGTCCTGGCAAGCCCCTGATAAACGAGACAGCATGACGCACAATCCACCACTGCACTGGCGCATGACGCCATTGATCTGCGCCACGCTGCTGTGGCATGCCGCGCTGCTGGCAGCGATCGTGATTGCGCCGCAAGCCTGGGTCTGGGTGCTGGCGGCGCTCTTGGCCAACCATTTGCTGCTGACCTTTGCCGGCCTGTGGCCACGCAGCACCTGGCTTGGCCCGAACTGGACCGCGCTGCCGGCCGTGGCTGCCGAGCGCAATCAGATCGCTCTGACCATCGATGACGGCCCGCATCCGCACGTCACGCCGCAGGTGCTCGATATTCTGGATACATACGGGGTCAAGGCGACTTTTTTTTGCATCGGCGAGCATGCCGCCCGCTATCCGGCACTGTGCCGCGAGATCGCCCTGCGCGGCCACGCAGTGGAAAACCATAGCCAGCAGCATCGCCACCATTTTTCCCTGATGGGCATGGCCGGCATGCGGCGCGAAATCCAGGCCGGACAGCAGACGCTGGCGGCCATCACCGGCCGCACCCCGCAGTTTTTCCGGGCGCCGGCAGGCTTGCGCAACCCCTTCCTCGATCCGGTCCTGGCGAAATTGGGCTTGCGTCTGGCCAGCTGGACCCGGCGCGGCTTCGATACCCGCACCACCGACCCGCAGCTGGTGGCCAAACGCTTGCTGCAGGATCTGCGGCCGGGCGCGATTTTGCTGCTGCATGACGGCAACTGCGCGCGCACCGCGAACGACTTGCCGGTGATCGTCGTCGTCTTGCCGGCACTGCTGCAAGCCGCCGCCGCAGCCGGCCTGCATTTTGTCACCCTACCCAACGCCCTTCACACGAGCAATTCATGACTGCCCAGCTGATCCGACAATTACGCGACAAAGCCGCCGCCCCCTACCGTCCCGCCGGCCGTTTCGCCTGGCATTTTGCCCGCGGCAAGCTGGGCGGCGACCCGGTATTCGCCGGCCTGCTGCAGCGTGGGCTGATTCCGCGCCAGGCCCGCATCCTCGATATCGGCTGCGGCCAGGGCTTGCTGGCATCCTGGCTGCTTGCGGCGCAGGCGCTGCAACGGTCAGGCAACTGGCCGAGCGGCTGGCCGGCGGCACCCGAGCCGGCATCGATTCACGGCATTGAACTGATGCCGCGCGATGTCGAGCGGGCCCGGCGCGCGCTTGGCGATGCGGCCCGCTTTACTGTCGGCGACATGTGCCGGGTCGACTTTGGCCAGGCTGATGCGGTGGTGATCCTGGATGTGTTGCACTATGTGAGCATCACTGCCCAAAACGACGTGCTGCGTCGGGTGCGCGATGCGCTGGCGCCGGGCGGCACCCTGATTTTGCGTATCGGTGACGCCGGCGCCGGCTTGCCGTTCAAAATCAGCGTACTGGTCGACCATGTGGTGACATTTGCACGCGGGCACCGTAACAGCCGGATGTATTGCCGGCCCTTGTCTGAATGGAAAGCAACGCTCGCCGGGCTGGGGTTCGAGGTTGACAGTATTCCAATGAATCAGGGCACACCATTCGCCAATATCCTGCTGGTTGCTAAACTTGTTCCCAATACAACCATACCGGCGGCTTAGTTTGTTAAAATCGGCCGGCTGAAACCTTTCTTTTGCCGACCCTGACTTGAAACCGCTTCTTCTCTCGCATTTTACCGCCGTCAGCTGCATCGGCCGTGGCCGTGCCCAGACCCTGGATGCGCTGCGCCGGCGCACCAGCGGCCTGACCTATTGTGACTTCGATACGGTCGAGCTCGACACCTATATCGGCGCCGTCGCCGGCGTCGACGAAGTCGTCATGCGTGCCGACCTGGCGTCCTACGACTGTCGCAATAACCGCCTGCTGCAACTGGCGCTGGAACAGGATGGCTTTGCCGGTGCGGTGCAGGCGGCGGCAGACAGGTACGGGCGGCACCGCATCGGCCTGTTTCTCGGCACCAGCACCTCGGGCATACTGCAAACCGAACTGGCTTATCGCCAGCGCGACCCGCTCACCCATGCATTGCCGCCGGACTTCATTTACCGCACTTCGCACAGCACTTTTTCAGCCGCCGATTTTGCCCAGCATTATCTGCAACTGAGCGGGCCGGCTGTCGTGGTGTCGTCTGCCTGTTCCTCCAGCGCCAAGGTATTCGCCTCGGCGCGGCGCATGATCGAAGCCGGCCTGATCGATGCTGCGGTGGTCGGCGGCGTCGATTCACTCTGCCTGACGACGCTGTACGGCTTCAATTCGCTGGGCCTGACCTCGACCCAGCCGTGCCGCCCGTATGCGGCTGACCGCAGCGGCATTTCGATTGGCGAGGCGGCAGCACTAATATTGCTGGAGCGGGTGCCAAGCCGACTGGATGCCGATGCGGTGCTGCTGAGCGGCATCGGCGAATCGAGCGATGCCTACCACATGTCTTCGCCGCATCCGGAAGGACTGGGGGCGCAGATCGCGATGCAGCAGGCGCTGACAATCGCCGGCCTGAGAGCTGACCAGATCGATTACATCAACCTGCATGGGACCGCGACTCCGAGTAACGATGCCTCCGAAGGCCGGGCAGTGGCAGCGCTGTTCGGTGCCGGCACGCCGTGCAGTTCCACCAAGGGTGCCACCGGCCATACGCTGGGCGCGGCCGGCGGCATCGAAGCGGTCATCTGCGCGCTGGCGCTGCAAAACGGCTTGCTGCCGGGCGGCCTGAATACCAGCGCACTCGACCCTGCACTGGCAATCGATTATCTGCTCGACAACCGCCAGCAGCGCATCGACCGGGTCCTGAGCAATTCGTTTGGATTTGGCGGCACCAACTGCAGCCTGATTTTCAGCCGTGCCAACTGAGATGGTCGCCATGACACCTGTTACCGCCTACATCGACGGCCTCGGCCTGATTGGCCCGGGCCTGACCGACTGGCTGTCGAGCCAGCCGATTCTGGCGGGCCAGACCGCCTACCAGTACCAGAAGGCGGTCCTGCCGGTGCCGGCCACGCTGCCGCCGGCCGAGCGACGCCGCTGCGGCGCGATCGTCAAGCTGTCGCTTGCGGTTGGCTACCAGGCGGCGGCCGCCGCCGGACTGGACGTGGCGGTGCTGCCGACCGTCTTTTCGGCGTCCGGCGGCGACGGCGTCAATTGCCATGAAATCTGCGAAATGCTGGCATCGGACGACCGCCAGATATCGCCAACCCGGTTTCACAATTCCGTGCATAACGCTGCCGCCGGCTACTGGAGCATCGCCGCCGGCGCGATGGCGCCGTCATCGGTGCTGTGCGCGCATGACGCCAGTTTCGGTGCCGGCTTGCTCGAAGCGCTGGTGCAGGCAGTGGTCGACCGCAGCGCGATCCTGCTGATCGCCTGCGACACCACCTATCCGGAACCGCTGCGCCAGGCGCGGCCGATTCTTGACGAGTTTGGCGTCGGCATGGTGCTGGCGCCGCAGGCCGGCGAGCAGTCGCTGGTGAAAATCACGGTCAGCCTGACCGCGGATGCCGCCGACCGGATCGACGATCCATTGCTGGAACAATTGCGGACCACCATTCCCGCCGCACGCAGCCTGCCTTTGCTGCGCGCAATCGTCAATCGGCAGCCGGCGCGGGTGGTCATCGATTATCTCGACAGCAGCCGGCTGGCGATCGACGTGGCGCCATGCAGCTAGCGCAAATCAACACAGACCCGTTGGTGCGGGACCATGCCTGGATTGCGGCGCACATTCCGCATCAGGGCGCGATGTGCCTGCTGGAGCGGATTCTTGATTGGGATGGGCAGCGGGTGCGCGCCTGCGCGACCAGCCATCGCGCCCTCGACAACCCGTTGCGTTCAAATGGGCGGCTGGCGTCCAGTTGCGGCATCGAATATGCGGCGCAGGCAATGGCGGTGCACGGCGCATTGCTGGCGCAGTCCCATGAGCCTGCACGCCAGGGATATCTCGCCAGCGTACGCGGCGCCACCCTGCATGTCGACCGGCTCGACGATGTGGCGGGCGAGCTGACCATCGAGGTGGTGCGTTTCAGCGGCGACGGCAATAACGTCTTGTATGATTTTTCGGTTTCAGGCCAGGGGCGGGTGCTGCTGGAAGGCCGGGCGGCAGTGATCCTGACGGCCAACCTGGCAACCGATGAACGTGGCTGATTGCCTGCATTTGCAGGCAGTCTTGGTCGCGACCGGAAAACGCCGCATACCCAACACCGACCAACCAATTTACTCAGGAATCGATCCATGAAACGAGCGCTTGTCACAGGCGGCAGCGGTGCCATTGGCTCGGCAATCTGCCGTGCGCTGGCAGCCGACGGCCACCATGTTCTGGTGCACGCGAACTCGCGCCGCGAAGCCGCGCAGGCAACGGTCAATGCCATTGTCAATGCCGGCGGCAGCGCCGAAGTGCTGGTATTCGACGTCACCGATGCGGCGGCAGTGGCTGCCGTTTTGCAGCCGCTGGTCGATAGCCAGCCGATCCAGATCCTGGTCAACAATGCCGGCATCCACGACGATGCGGTCTTTCCCGGCATGCAGAGCGCCCAATGGCACCGGGTGATCGATGTCTCGCTGAATGGTTTTTTTCACGTCACCCATGCATTGATGATGCCGATGATCCGCAGCAGGTGGGGGCGCATCATCAACATGTCGTCGGTGGCGGCCCTGACCGGCAACCGCGGTCAGGTCAATTATTCGGCCGCCAAGGGAGCCTTGAATGCCGCCACCAAATCGCTGGCCCAGGAAGTCGCCAGCCGCGGCATCACCGTCAACGCGGTTGCGCCCGGCATCATTGAAAGCGACATGATCGAAGGCGCATTCGATGCGCAGACCATCAGCAGCATGGTGCCGATGAAGCGCGCCGGCAAGCCGGAGGAAGTGGCCGATCTGGTCAGTTTTCTGGTCTCGCCGCGCGCAGCCTACATCACCGGCCAGATCGTCTCCATCAACGGCGGCCTGATTTAATTATCGCCGTTGCATCGGCATTGTCATGCGCCGGCGCTGCGCCTGGCAGCGACGTCATCCTGAATTTCTTCCAGACGACGGCCGCGGGTATCGATCCCGCTTTGCAGCAGCATCACGGCAGAAATTGCCATTGGCACCGCGATCAGCAGTGCCGACCAGGCCAGCTCGTTGAATAATCCCAGCACGCCGCAGGCGGCGCCCAGAATGCCGCCGAACTTGGAGCCGGCCGCGATCACGCCGGATCCGGTGGCGCGCAAATGCACCGGGTAGATTTCAGCGGCATACGGGATCAGCATCGCAATCACGCCGCTGGCGCTCACCAGCAGCAAGGCGGTGGTGACTACCATCGCAGTAGCCGACGGCGCGCCACTCAATCCCATCGCAAAGAAAGCCAGCAGCGTCATTGCAGTGAAGACGATGAACAGCACCAGCGACTTGATACTGCTCCAGCGGTGGTATAGCCAGATCACCAGCAGGATGCCGGGCAATGCCAGCACCGCCGACTTGGCCAGCAGTGCGCTGGCCGCACTGCCATCCATGCCCATGCTGACCAGATTGATCGGCAGCCAAAGTAAAAATCCGAAATTGACCAGTCCCCAGCCGATCCCGCACACCAGCAGGCCGCAGGTAATGCTGGCGTAATCGCCGCGCAGCAATTGCATGATGCCGGCCGCTTGCTGGCTGCTTGCCGGTGCGGTCGCCGCGGCGGGTGTCGCCGGGTCGGTGTCGATCACGCCGGCAAATTTGGCCAGCACTGCGCGCGCTTCGTTTTTCAATCCGGCATTGGCCAGGAAGCGCGGCGATTCGGGAATATAGCGGTCGAGAAAAATGATCAGGGCGCCGGTCGGCAAGCCCAGCAGCCACAGCACGCGCCAGCTGAACATCGGCTCCAGCAGGCTGGCAGCCCCAGCCGCGGCCAGGTAGCCGGCCGAGGTGCCGACGCCACCCAGCGCAACCAGCAGCCAGCCGCGATGGGAGGTTGGAATCATCTCGGCCATCAGGGTAAAGGTAATCGGCAGCAGGCCACCGGCCGACGCGCCCATCAGAAAGCACATCACCAGGTTCCACTCGAAGGATGGCATCGCCCCGCAGATCGCGGTGCCGATGAACATCAGCGCCGACAGCAGGATGGCGGCGCGCCGGCCGAACAGGTCGGCAATCCGGCCCCACAGGATCGAACCGACCATGGTGCCGGTCAGCGCCACCAGCGGCAGCCAGCCGGCAGTCTGCTTGCCGATCTCGTATTCCAGCGTCATGCCAGGCATCACAAAGCCGAGCGTGGCCGGCTTCATCACATCGACGATCAGGGCGACCACCAGCACGATCACCAGCTTCCAGTGCTCGCGATTCAATGGTACGCCATCGGCAATATGGAATTGCAATGCCTGGCCGCCATGCAAGCCTTGCCGCATCAGGTCGAGGCGCGGCATCAAGCCGTAGGCCGCCAGCAGCAAGCCGACCGGAATCACGAACATGCCTGCCAGCATGGCCGGATCCATCGGCATGCCGACCATCTGGTAATCCATATAGGATGCATGGATGAACATCGGAATATGCGCCAGCACGCCGGCCATCAGGGCGGCACAGCCGAGCCAGAATGCAACCGGATGATGAAAGGAAAGGCCGTTGGATTTCATATCAGTTTTTCATGTTAGTTCTGCATTGTCCGCGGGCAGTGCCGGAGTCAATGGCGGGTGGAATATTGCATTGGTTCGGCAACCGCGGCGCAGCGCGCCAATTCTACTTCGCTGGTTGGCGCCAACAGGCATGTCAGGCAAGCGCGGTTATGCGCGCTTGGTGCAGCCGGCCTGGGACTGGCCACCATAAAGGTTAAACACCGGGGGCGAAATCCAGCGGATGACCTGCACTTGCCTCGATTTCCATCAGCAAGTCTTCCCGGCAGATATCCGCCTGCAAGAACAGCAGCCGCGCCGATTTGCCCAGGCTGCGCTGCAGCTCTTCATGGATGGCGCCGGCATCGCGCGCATGACGCACATACACCTTGTAGCAAAGCTCGGGCAGCCCAAACTGGGTTTGCCGCGCAACGCGGTTGGCTTCGCCAACCATGGCCGCGATATTGGCCATGGTTTCGCGCACCTGGGCACGGACGTCGCCTGCGTGCAGCGTGCGATGGCCGACAATGCTGGCGGTGCCAGATAGGAACAGCACGTCATTGCCGTTGAAATGGGCGACGCTGGCGCGCGAAAAGGTCGGACTGCGCGGTCCGTACTGGCGCGGATAGGCATAGGCGCTGACCTGGCGCGGGTTTTCGATGACAGTCGAGGTCACATCGCGCCCGGCGAGAAAATAGATGGTCAGCGGACCGGCTGCAAACCCGAGCGCGGACGCCGGCGGCACCGCCTGGCCGCTGACTGCGCGCCCACTGTGCACAAAGCCGTCATGCCGCCCCATGTTGAACTGACGGTAACGCTCGATCCCATGGCTGTTGCCATTGATATCGGCCAGGTAATTCCAGAAACGCAGGATATGCGGAAAACCGGTATGGTCGGCGGCGCTGAAAATGGCGCGGTAAGCCGATTCGGCCGCCCGCTGCAGCGGCGTGCTGCCGGTGGCTGCAAGCGGTTCGTCGTCAAATTGCGCTTCCGGCAATTGAATCGCGCCAAACAGCAAGTCGCCACTATGGCCGTAGTGAACGCCATCCTGGTGTCCGTAGGTGGCAGTGCCGCCGGCGCTCCAGATCTCGCAGGTGGCATTGCCCGAGTCCGGGCTGGCTGCGCCGGGCACATGAATGGCCGGCATCGGCACGCCGACCAATGGCTGGCAGGGCAGTGCCGCCATCGGGTGCGCGGGCAAGGGTGAAAAGCACACGGTACCCAAGCGCCGGTCATGGCTGTTGCCGACTGGTTGCCCGCGACTGTCGGGCGGCAGATATGCGCATTGCAAAACGGATGTTGCCAGATCAATCAATTCATCATCCCGCCTGCAGCATCCGCACCGGCGACACTGCGAATATTGTGTTTGCGCTTGCGCCAGGCGAGATAGGTGCGCTTCATGTGCAGGATCGACATCGCGTAATACAGGCCCTTGAATGCGAACAGCGACGGCTTGAACGGCGTGTTGCCGAATACGTCGCCGGCCAGGATCGACAGCAGCGCTTCCTGCATGCGCAATATGTTGCGCGGGCCCATGAACAATTCGCGCATGGTCGGATTGGTCACGCGGTAGATAAACCAGGTGAACTGCTTCGGGCCGATGCGCATGTTCTTGTCAAAGCGCTTCAATGCAGCGCCCGCCTCGGCTGGGCGCTGCAGGCAGGCGTCGACCGTGTCGGCACCGACGAAAGCGCTGTTCATCGCCAGCATCACGCCGGAGGAAAACACCGGATCGATGAAAGTGTACGCGTCGCCCAGCAGCAGGTAATTGGGGCCATGGGTGTGGTTGCAGGTATAGGCGTAATTGCCGGTCGCCTCGACCGGCGATACGATCCGGGCGCCGGCCAGTTTCTGCTGCAGTTTCGGGCACAGTGCAATCGTGTCGAGCAAAAATTCATCGAGCGGCTTGGTGCGGGTTTTCAGGTAATACGGCCAGGTCACCGCGCCGATGCTGGTCTTGCCATTCATCAGCGGAATGAACCAGAACCAGCCGTGGTCGAACCAGAAAATGCTGATATTGCCTTCGGCCTTGCCGGTATTGCGTTCGGCGCCGGAAAAGTGGGCGTACAGGGCGGTACTGTTGTGCTTGTCGTTGCGGACCTTGGCCTTGAAGCGGTTGGCCAGAAAAGTGTCGCGCCCGGACGCATCCAGTACAAAACGGGCGCGCCATGTGTGTGCCGTGCCATCATCCTGC
>JAKFBY010000019.1:0-75289 GCA_036677325.1 Paucimonas sp. | reverse complement strand
CACTATAACCACCGAATTGAAGGTGCAGGTATCCAAAGAAATCGAAATGGGGAAAAGCAATCTTTTTTCTTCCGAATGGTTATCAGGAATCGAAGGAAAGATGATTGCATTGCCTGAAAAATTCAGGCCAGAGATTGAGTTCATCAAATGGCATCAAGAGCATGTTTTTTTAAGGGAGTGACCGTTTGGACAGCACGATTTTCTCAAGACTAAGCATAGAGCTGCGTTTTCAGGTGCAGCTTGCGACGAGCCATGAGCCCGTAAGACTGGCAAGTACCAACGCTCGCTCTGCCTCAACAACGCCCAGTAAGTTGAGGTTTAATTCTCAAAATTGATCACGACCATTTAGCTTTAGGCAATAAGCCGATATCTGCGGTTGTCCGGACGAATCGACCGCCACACCCGTTGAATAGTTTGGCCTATAAGCCTGCGGCTGCGAATACAAAACCTCAGCGCGGCCGTCCAATCGCATAGCTGCCATAGCCATGCCAAGTGCATGAGGTTTTGGGCCCAATGGCAACAAATCCAAGTCTCGAGTCTCACCCCACGCCCTCACACGCTCGCAGATCTCAAACGCGTCCATTCCGTGTACACGGTGAATTTCGGTATTGCGTGGAGGGTCCGTAGGCATCAGCATCGATAGAAGATCCCAATTTCTACGAAATGCCGGAGATGCAGGAGGAAACGGGAAAATAAAGTCTAATTTCGTGTTCTTCGCCTGCTCGACAATTTCCTCAACGCTAAGCGGCATATAACCAACTCCGACGATCAACCTCGAACTTTCTTTAGTAGCAGACATGCGAACAAATCCTTGAAGTGCAGTTGGAGGAAGCGCGTTTTCGCATAAAGCGGCCTCCGGATATTCTTTAGCTTTCGTATATGTAACTACTAAATTTTTGACTGTTTCAGAGCGCATTAGCTGCTGCATCGCGAACAGAAAGAAACGTTTAGGGATAGTCGTGATATCTAAAATTACAGATTCACAGTTGTCAGGATTAAGGGATGACGATCGCACAAGCGAACTGGGCATAGCCAACAAATTGCCTTCCACCGTGTTAACAGAAACTTGACCTAATAAAGAATGAAGTTCCTCCACATTTTTATTAATAGCAGGCTGTGCTTCTGTCCAGAAATCGGAAGGTGGATTCGTTAAACGTAATAGAGTCGTCGACAACAGCTTGAATTCGCTGGACTGCAAACGCTGCAAAACACCAGCACAGCGTTCCTCGAAAGACGAAGAAGTAATCAAATGCCACGACTGTATCTTCGTTCGCGGCAACAACCAATCAATAGATCCCCACGGTTTGATACTCATTTTATGCGCGCCTAAAAGCCAGGGAGGCCTAGTTGACCTTCTGACTCCGTCTTTATCGGTCCATCCGCAGTCGGCCCAGCCCGTCGTTGGTTATTGTAAATTTCCTGAAGCTCATGTAGCGATGTGTAGATTGGCTCCTTGGTTCGAATGTGCGGGATTCGAAAAAGAGGACATAGCAAGGGATGTAGATACCACTTTAGGCGCTGGGCTTGGTTTTTCTCCTTAGTTGTGTGCTGCGACTCCATTAAATCCCCATGGTCTCGACATGCCTTTATTATGGGCACGAGAAAATGGTCTGAAGACAGCTCACTTTCGAGCAAACTAAATCCAGAGTGACCTGGATACGAAAGTGCCCGATCGCGTAGCATTCGACGCCTGAACCACTGGCCTAGCCCACTTACCAAGCGAGTTCGTTGGTTCGCTTCGAGGCCAACTTGGATCTTCTTAAACCATATTTGACTTGCTTCGGAAATACCGATGACTTGATCTTCCACTGAAAAATTTGGTAGCGCTGCACGTTTTTCAGCATCTGCCGGATTGCGGCGTTGCCAAGTTGCCCAAACTGACTTGCAGATCGTCATGAACGCCAAGATGTTGTGACCGGACAAATCGATAATTTGGCGTTCACCACACCAAATTAGTGCTTGCTGGCGTAAGCCAGCAAGTTGCATAAGCGCGATCTCGTTTCGCTCTTTTGCCCACCATTTACTATTTCGCCATGGAGCATCATGTGCCAGAGTCCCATCGCTTGAAACGTTATGTCTTTTTTGTGCCTGCTGGCGCAGCCATACCTCACCGAATTTTGCTTCTAATGGATCACCGTCATTCCAGAGTTTCTCTATATACGTTTTCCACGCAGGCGCCCAGGCAGCTTCAAATTGAAGAGCGCATTTCGCGTCGCCGACATATCTCCTAGCTCTATCAGCTGGCTCCAAGGACTTACCAAACATTATTTCCATAGAGTTGCCCTGGAACCTTAATCCCGCGGCCTCAAGACGTTTACTTACAACGTCTGCCGCAAAGAGAGGAAATTTCCACCTTTTAGTGTGCTCTCCCCTCTTTAGAATTTGATCCAAGTCGATAATGCTGTAATCACGCATCGCCTCTAACGGGGCGCCACTGCCCCACGCGGTTACATCTCGATCCCATGCGTAATGTCTCGTACCAATACGATACGCTACGCGAGGATCTCGCTTGGCAAGTGCCGAGTTGATCACTTGACGGAAGACCGTTCCAAGATTGGTGTGGCGCTCAAGTTCAAACAGTTCCTCATGCTGATCGATCCTGAGGAGTACTAGCGTGTTCTTTGGCAAGACACCTGAGTCACGAAGTGCACCTGCTAGCTCCGCCATGGGCTCACCTGCAGGTGAGCGTGAAACTGCTAGCTCTCGAGGAAACTCATCTGTTTGAAAGTTAAAATAGCTCTTGTAGGAGCGAATTCGCCCCTCTAGCGCGGTTCCAATGTCCATTAGGCTCTGCAGCCCTTTTGGCACAAAACCTTTCCAAGCCTCTGCTTGGTACAAGAGATCAATGAAGCGTTGTTGAGTATTAGTACTTAGGTCGACAGACACTTCAGGAATTATTGCGGAATTCTTAGCTTGCTCTGCTGCCAAGTACAATATATTTCGTATAAGGTCTGACGACAACAAAGAATTTAGATAGTCAGCAAAATTTGCCGCAACTAATTTTGTGCGCTGGTCTTCAGGGAGTTCTTCTGCCCTAGCAGCGACAAGTGATGCGCTTTCCTTGGTGAGCTGAACTCCAGCAGATATGAAAGTGCGCTGCTTGGGTGGGGCTGGGAATTCTGTTCTACTATTATTTGCGTATGCAACCCGAGTGGACGTCTCCAAAAGGTTCAGCAACATGCTCTTGCCGCTTCCTTGACGACCGCGAACGACGACGTGACCGCTCGAGAATAGCTCTTCCGCGTCTGCAACAAGCAAAGGGCTGAACATTTGAACAAATGCGTTCGATTCCAAAATTTCAGTTACCCAAAGATCGTGAAACGGATTATCAAATCGTAGCGCTACCATTAAGCTCTCCCCTTTCGTGGAAATAATGGATGCGGCCAAGTGGCGCTAGTTCCATGGAAGATTGGCGGGGAATTGTTTGGGCAGTTGCTATATGAACTAGCCAAGCTTCCCACCCCCTCATATCCAAATGCAGGATCGGAGAATTCTCCTTTGGCACAACCGTTTTGTATCGCTAGCCGCAAAGACGGAAACGAAGAAGGCTCCCCAATAGCTGGTACTTCGCTGACTAAGCACTCAGCCGAAAGAACTACGACAGGATCATACGTTAATCGACCGTTTGATTTAGAAGCAAGGTCTCGGAGGTGTTCGTCACCGGGGTGGCAAACAACTAATGGACTTAACAAAATTGGGCCATCAAATGCCTCTAAGGCAAACGTCGTTGCACGCCCACACTGACTGCCAGATCCGACGAAATCCTCGAACAAAACGAGATATCTAATCGGGGTTATCTCGTCTTTCGAATTCTTTCGGCTTGCGATATATCTAGCAATTTTCTCTTTGTCGCCCAATTGCTTCAGACTTAACCAATCTGGTCTTAGACTTTGTCCCTTTAAATGCGTCCTGTGCAACAAGCTGTTGATTCGTAAGCTATCTGTTACTGGACACGGCCAAGTCTGGGAAACGACATCATTGAGCCGCATAGAAAGGTCTGAATCAAAAATGTCTAACCCCTCTTGCTCAATCAACCAAGGCAAGAGCTTATGCTTAACCGCGCATCGATATAGCTCATCCGTTTCTTCTTTTCCGATAAAGAAAAAATATTTAAACGCGCGGAACACGGACCACTGATCATCGGGATCATCAAAACAAGACAGCCAGCGATCTAGTCGATTTATAAATGGCATTGCCGCTTCAACAGGAGTCGCCAGAACAGGCTCGTATTGATCGAACAAAAATATTGCTTGTAGCTCGTACAATTGTTTTAGTTTGAACGTTGTGTTTTGACGTTCAATCGTAGAGGTCGACCATGCATTAATTATGCTCATATAAGTTTCAGGCAATGGTCACACATTTTTTCTTCCCGAATAACAGTATTGTGCAGTAGAAAACCATTGTATTAGGTTAGCAGACCTCTAACAATACTGGAGATATGCTGGGCCATTGGAGGCGCCACTGCGTTACCTATCATCCGATAGCTGTCAACAGGTCGCCCTGGAAATACAAACCAATCGGGGAATCCTTGGATACGAGCTGCTTCCCGCACGGTAAAGCTACGATGTTTTGACGGGTGTAAGAAGTACCGGGGATCTCCAAATCGGGTATCAACAGTCAGGGATACCGAATTCCAATCGAGGCGGCGATATTTGCCGTTAAAAGTGTTCGCGAGATCGAAGCGCTCTTCAATACGTCGCATATATCCCTTGCTTATAAGCCCTTCTACTAAGATGCCAACGCGCGATCCGAACTCCCTACGCAGGGACTCCATAGAGACCGGATCTGCGTCACCGAAGTCTCTCAGCCGCTCAGTGCGGCGGAGCTTCATCGTTGCCTTCAAAATTAACCGCTCCTGCTCGGTAGTTTTACCAAACACTTCTGGAATATCCCAAGTATGAATAGATGAAGTTCCACCTCGCACATTACACAGTTTTTGCCCTGGTTTAATGCGCCGTGATATAAGGTAGTGAGCGGAAGTTTTTGCGAGAGGAAGTTCGTCGTGTTGAGGTAGGCCATCGACACCATCCAATACTTCACCAAGCGTTCTTGGAAGAGTCTCGGGGCAACTTAAATCCGGATTTTTCGATCCCTTCCAGGCGATCATAAATATCCTAGATCGAAGCTGTGCTAGCCCGAGCTGTGAAGCATTGAGCCGTAAAGTGACAGTCGAATATCCGTCCGAACGCAAAAGTGCCTCTAGCTGATGCCAGTATGTTTTATGCTCGCCAGACAATGCTCCTGAAACGTTCTCAGCAACAAATACCTTAGGCTTGATTTCTAGAGCTAAGCGACCCGCGTGCAAAAGTAGCGAATTGCGGGGATCGTCAAACCGGCGCTTCCCTGCCGTTGAAAAACCTTGGCATGGCGAACCGGCGATTACTACTGTAGGTTTTCCATTCGAAAGAAGTTCAGACGTGGAAATCGTAGTAAGGTCAGCCACAACTGCTGATTCGCCAAGGTTTAACCGATGGACGTCAACCACATTCTTGTCGATATCGAATGCGCGCTTGCATGTAAAACCAGACTTGACAAATCCAACGTCAAGTCCACCACAGCCGGAAAATAAGCTAATAAAACTGAGATTCTTGGTCATCGGTACCGAATCGATTAACATACTTAAGGAGCAAAAACGCCATTGTCCATACACAAGTGCGATTTAGCAATCAAATCGGAATTTTCGCAAGATATAGCTTTCACTTCGTTGGTGATTATCCAAATAACAACTTGCACCCATTCAGATCTCCTCCGCCCCTCAGGTATAATGTTCGGTTTCACCGAACAAACACAAAATCCATCATGGAAGCAGAACGCCTCAACGCCCTTTCCGCCCTGCTGGCGGACCTGACCACCCGCGAAGTTGAACTTCGGAGGTATCTTTGACTTCGTAGCAAAGTCAGAGAAACTCGAGCAAGTCAACGCGGAACTGGAAGATCCCGGCGTCTGGAACGACCAGAAGCGGGCACAGGACCTCGGCCGCGAAAAGAAATCCCTGGAAGGCATTGTGCTGTCGCTCACGCAGATCGAAGCCGGTCTGCGCGACGCCTCCGACCTGTTCCAGATGGCGCGCGAAGAGCAGGATGAAGATACGCTGGTCGCGATCGAGCAGGATGCCGACGCCCTGAAAAAACAGGTCGAGGGCATGGAGTTTCGCCGGATGTTCAATAATCCGATGGACCCCAACAATTGCTTCATCGATATTACGGCCGGCGCCGGCGGCACCGAGGCGCAGGACTGGGCTTCGATGATCATGCGGCAATACCTGCGCTACTGCGAGCGCAAGGGTTTCAAGGCCGAGATCCTGGAGCAGTCCGACGGCGAGATCGCCGGCATCAAGACTGCCGCGATCAAGGTCGAGGGCGACTATGCATACGGCTTTTTGCGCACCGAGACCGGCGTGCATCGGCTGGTGCGCAAATCACCGTTCGATTCTGCCAACGGCCGCCACACTTCGTTTTGCAGCCTGTTCGTGTATCCGGAAGTCGATGATTCGATCGAGATCGACATCAATCCGGCTGACGTGCGGGTCGATACCTACCGCGCCTCGGGCGCCGGCGGCCAGCACATCAACAAGACCGACTCGGCAGTGCGCTTAACGCATGCGCCGTCCGGCATTGTGGTGCAATGCCAGAACGACCGAAGCCAGCACCGCAACCGTGCCGAAGCCTGGGACATGCTGAAGGCCAAGTTGTACGAACTGGAATTGCGCAATCGGATGAGCGAGCAGCAAAAGCTGGAAGACTCCAAGACCGACGTCGGCTGGGGCCACCAGATCCGCTCGTACGTGCTGGACCAGTCGCGCATCAAGGATTTGCGCACCGGCTTCGAAGTCGGCAATACCAAGGCCGTGCTGGATGGCGACCTGGACGATTTTATCGCCGCCTCGCTGAAACAGGGCGTGTAATTCTTGTGAACCACGGCGAACACGGCGGCCACGGAGAAATCCTTTATCAGGAATTATCCGGCCGCTTGCTGGATTGTGCGTTTTCCGTTCATCGCGCATTAGGGCCTGGTTTGCTCGAAAGTGCATATGAGGCATGTCTGGCGCACGAATTATGCAAGCATCAAATAAAATTTGAACGGCAGAAGGAATTACCAATTATTTACGATGGCATCAAGATCGATGGCGGCTTTCGTGCCGATTTCGTGATTGAGGACTCCATCATTGTTGAATTGAAAGCTGTCGAACAGCTGATTCCGATCCATCATGCCCAACTCATGACCTATTTAAAACTAACGGGGATGAGACTGGGGTTATTAATTAACTTCAATGTGAAATTATTGAAAGACGGTCTGAAACGAGTCGCACATTAAATGTAAATCGCCGTGCTCGCCGTGTTCGTCGTGGTTAAAAAAGGTCTTTTATGTCAGAAATTGAAACAACTCCAGCGCCAGACGAACATTCCATCATCGCCGAGCGGCGCGCCAAGCTGGCAGCAATCCGCGAAAAAGGCATTGCCTTTCCAAACGATTTTCGTCCGCAACACAAGGCGGCCGCGCTGCAGACGCAATACGGCGACACCGAACGCGATGCGCTGGAGGCGCAGGCTGTCAAGGTGGTGGTGGCCGGACGCATGATGTTGAAACGGGTAATGGGCAAGGCATCGTTTGCTACCATCCAGGACGCGTCGGGCCTGAAAGCTGACGGCCGCATCCAGCTCTACATCACCAACGAGCTGGCAGGCGAAGCATCGCACGAGGCATTCAAGCATTTCGACATGGGCGACATCCTCGGCGCCGAAGGCCTGCTGTTCAAGACCAAGACCGGCGAGCTGTCGGTGAAAGTCACAAATTTGCGCCTGCTGACTAAGTCATTGCGTCCGCTGCCCGACAAGTTCCACGGCCTGGCCGACCAGGAAACCAAGTATCGCCAGCGCTACGTCGACCTGATCATGAACGAGGAAACCCGGCGCACCTTCAAGGCGCGTACCGCGGCGATGTCGTCGATCCGCCGCTTCATGGAAGAGCATGAGTTCATGGAAGTGGAAACACCGATGCTGCACGTGATACCCGGTGGGGCTGCGGCCAAGCCGTTCATCACCCATCACAATGCGCTCGACATGGAAATGTTCTTGCGCATCGCGCCGGAACTGTACCTGAAGCGGCTGGTGGTGGGCGGCTTCGACCGCGTGTTCGAAGTCAATCGCAACTTCCGCAACGAAGGCGTATCGCCACGCCACAATCCGGAATTCACGATGATGGAATTCTATGCCGCGTATGTTGATTACCAGTGGCTGATGGATTTTACCGAACGGGTGATCCGCCAGGCGGCAGTCGATGCGCACGGCACCGCGAAGCTGACCTATCAGGGTCGTGAACTGGACTTGAGCAAGCCGTTCCAGCGCCTGACCATCACCGACGCCATCAAGCAGTATGCGCCGCACTACACCGACGAGCAGCTGCAGGACGCAGCATTCCTCAAGCAGGAGCTCAATAAGTTCGGCGTCAAGCCGCATGTCATTTCCGGCCTCGGCGCATTGCAGTTGTCGCTGTTCGAAGAAACCGCCGAAGCGCAATTGTGGGATCCGACTTACATCATCGATTATCCGGTTGAAGTCTCGCCGCTGGCGCGTGCCTCCGACACGGTGCCGGGCATCACCGAGCGTTTCGAACTGTTCATGACCGGACGCGAAATCGCCAATGGCTTTTCCGAGTTGAACGATGCGGAAGACCAGGCAGCGCGCTTCCATGCGCAGGTCGCAGCCAAGGATGCCGGCGACGAGGAAGCGATGTATTACGACGCCGACTATATTCGCGCGCTTGAATATGGTTTGCCACCGACCGGCGGCTGCGGCATCGGCATCGACCGCCTGATGATGCTGATTACCGATTCGCCGAATATTCGCGACGTGATCCTGTTCCCGCACCTGCGCCGCGAAGACTGAAACTTGCTTGATTGCTTATAAGGGTATAAAGAAAAGGGACTGCGATGCAGTCCTTTTTTCATGTTTGATCGATTCGATATTCATTACAAACCATTACATCTGACACAGCTTTTCACTACCATTGGCGAAACTTTCCCCTGATAATTAATTCATAGTAAAGCATGTTGAATTTATCGGAGGTAAGTAACATGGAAGCAAACCACAAATCGACTCGCATTCATCCATTAGTCGCCACGGCCGCCGTCGCAGTCACGCTGGTGAGCCTGGTCGGCGCAGCGGCCATCACCGGCATCTTGCCGACGTCGCACAGCACCACGGCGCCAGTTGCCAGCCTGTCCACGCCGGCTGCCACCCATAACACTGGCGTCGCCACGCTGGCGCCAGCCGAGCCGTCCGCATTGCAGTCCAAGCCAGCAGTCTCACAAGAATCCGACAAGCCGGCCCCGAAGGCGGTCAAAAAACCAGCGCCGGTAAAAGAGCGTCAGAGTTCGCGCCCGGCGCCAGTCAGCTATGCGCAACAAAGCGCGCCGGCACCGCGCATTTGCTACGATTGCGGCCGCGTCGAATCGGTGCAGGCGGTTCAACAGCCTGCCCAGCCAAGCGGCGTGGGCATCGTTGCCGGTGCAGTGCTGGGCGGGGTGCTTGGCAATCAGGTCGGTGGCGGCAATGGCAAGAAGCTGGCGACAGTCGCCGGTGCGGTCGGTGGCGGCTATGCTGGCAATGAAATTGAAAAACGCACCCGCGCGACCACAACCTACCAGGTACGGGTACGCATGGAAGATGGATCGACCCAGACGTTCCCGCAGTCGAATCAAGATGGCTGGCGCACCGGCGACCGTGTCCGGGTTGTCAATGGCACGTTGACTGCGCGTGGCTGATCAGGACCCCGATCCGTTCTCACCTGTTGTTGGATGGGGATGACATAATAAAAAAGGGCGGCTTACAGCCGCCCTTTTTACGTAAACGAACTTTACAGCGTTACAAACCTTATACAAACTTTACTCAGTTTCCTCTATCCACGCCGCTTGGATCGCTTCCAGGATTTTCTCGCCCGAGCGTTTGGGATCGTCGTCGAAGTCATCGAGCTCACACACCCACTTATGCAGGTCGGTAAAGCGCACCGTCAAAGGATCCACGTCGGGAAACTTGTCATGCAACTCTTCCGCGATGCGAATGGTATCGGTCCATTTCATGTCAAGCCTCCGTTATTTGCCATTTGTCATCTACCATCTGCCGCCGAAGCTGGTGGACTCAATGATTTTCACTGACCTGGTTGATCGTGTATTTCGGGATCTCGATGACGAGATCTTCGTCGCCGACCACTGCCTGGCATGACAGGCGCGAATTCGCTTCCAGTCCCCATGCCATGTCGAGCAAGTCTTCCTCTTTTTCCTGTGGCTCATTGAGCGAGCCAAACCCTTCTCGCACCACGATGTGGCAGGTTGTACAGGCACAGGACTTTTCACAGGCATGCTCGATCTCGATATTGTGTTCAAGCAGCGTATCGCACACGGTTTTGCCTTTGGCGGCATCAATGACAGCGCCTTCCGGGCAAAGGGTCGCATGGGGCAGCACAACAATCTGGGGCACGAAATTACCTCGATAATAAGTAGTATGAATTTTATATAAAAGCGTCCGGCAAACGGCTGTCGCCGGAAGCAGCGCTTAACACAGCACAAATTTGCAGCACAATTTTTACAACAAGGAGCGACGGTGTTGGAGTCAGCACTTGGTCAGGGTGGCCAAATCCGGTTCAGGCAATTTCGTCGAGCTTCTTGCCCGAGAGTGCCTGGCGCACACTGCGATCCATCCTGCGGGCGGCAAATTCCTCGGTGCCATTGGCCAGCGCCAGCACGGCTGCCTTGATTGCATCATGGTCGTCGCCTTGCACCTGCCGGCGCACCTGGCCGACCAACGCGGTCACCGCTGCGCGCTCATCGTCTGACAGCAAAGCGCCATCGGCTGCCAGTGCTGATTCGGTCGCCAGCAGAATGCGCTCAGCCTCGACTTGCTCTTCGCGCAGGGCGCGCAGCTGCATGTCGACATCAGCTGAAGCAAATGAATCCTGCAGCATCTTTGCTATCTCGTCATCGGACAGTCCATACGAAGGCTTGACGGTAATCGAGGATTCAACACCCGAGCGCAACTCACGCGCCGACACCGACAGCAAGCCATCCGCATCGACCTGATAAGTGATGCGGATGCGGGCTGCACCCGCTGCCATCGGCGGAATGCCATGCAACTCGAACTTCGCCAGCGAGCGGCAATCGGCGACCAGTTCACGCTCGCCCTGCACCACATGGATCGACATCGCAGTCTGACCATCCTTGAAGGTGGTGAATTCCTGGGCGCGGGCACATGGGATGGTGGAGTTGCGCGGAATGACCTTTTCAACCAGCCCTCCCATGGTTTCGATTCCCAGCGACAGGGGAATCACATCCAGCAGCAGCCAGTCGTCGCCGGGCGCGCGGTTACCCGCCAGCAGATTGGCCTGGATGGCGGCGCCGAGCGCGACCACCTTGTCCGGATCGATATTGGCCAGCGGCGTGGTATGAAAAAATGATGCAACCGCCTTGCGGATATGGGGCATGCGGGTGGCGCCCCCCACCAGCACCACGCCATCGACATCCTCTTCCACCACACCGGCATCGCGCAGCGCCTTTTTGGTCGGCGTGATGGTCTTTTTGACCAGGTGCTGGGTAATCTCGAAAAAAGTGGCACCACTCAGTGTCAAATGTACTTCCTCGCCGGACCGTAACACCGCATCGATCTGGGTTTCTGTCTTGGTCGACAGCAGTTCCTTGGCTTCACGCGCCTTGACCATCAACAGCCGGGTATCCTGGTCCGACAACGGCGCCAGCTTGGCTTGCTCGATGATCCAGCATAACAGCCGGTGATCGAAATCGTCGCCGCCAAGCGCGGAGTCGCCGCCGGTGGACAGGACTTCGAACACCCCTTTGGTCAGCTTCAGAATCGAGATATCGAAGGTGCCGCCGCCCAGGTCATAGACCGCATAAATCCCCTGCGAATTATGGTCAAGCCCGTAGGCAATCGCTGCAGCGGTCGGCTCGTTCAGCAGGCGCAGGACATTGAGTCCGGCCAGTTTGGCGGCATCCTTGGTCGCCTGGCGCTGCGCATCGTCAAAATATGCCGGCACCGTGATCACCGCGCCGACCAGTTCGTCACCCAGCGCATCTTCGGCCTGCTGACGCAAGGTAGCCAGGATTTCGGCCGACACTTCAACCGGGCTCTTGATCCCGGCGACGGTCTTTAACTGCACCATGCCGGGCGTATCGATGAAGTCGTATGGCAGGTTCTCTGCGTACGCAATATCCTTCAGTCCGCGCCCCATGAAACGTTTGACTGACACGATGGTGTTTTTCGGGTCGCTGACCTGTGCCGACTGCGCCTTGCAGCCGATATGCGCATGGCCATCGGGCAGATAGCGCACGATCGAGGGCAGCAATGAACGCCCCTGCTCATCAACCAACACTTCCGGTATGCTGTTGCGCACGGTGGCCACCAGCGAATTGGTGGTGCCCAGGTCGATGCCGATCGCCAGCCGGTGCTGATGCGGGGCGGTGGACATGCCGGGTTCGGAAATTTGCAGGAGTGCCATAATTTTTTGCTTGCTTAATACTTAATCTACTTAATCGTTTATCAGGTCAAACACTCTTGCCACGTCTTCTTCAAACTTTTCAATAAACATCATGCGCCGCACACCCTGGGCCGCCTGCTGAAAATCCTGCGCATCCAGGCTTGCCGTAATCTGACTGATTTCTGCCTTGCGTACGCCCTGCAACTCGGCTTCCAGATTTTCCAGTGCGCCGATGTCGCCAGCAGCATGGGCGTCATCAAGCGCCTCGCGCCACGCCATCTGCTGCATCAGGAAGTTTGCCGGCATGGCAGTATTGGACTCGGTCTGCAAATCGACGCCGTTCAGCTCGCACAGATACCTGGCGCGCGCCAAAGGATTTTTCAGGGTTTGGTAAGCTTCATTGGCACGGGTCGCCCATTGCATGGCGACACGTTTTTCCGCACCGCTGGCATTGGCGAAGCGGTCCGGATGCGCCTGATTTTGCACTTCGTGAAAGGCACGATCCAACGCTGGCAAGTCAATCGAGAAGCGTTGCGGCAGATGGAAAAGATCGAAGTGGTTTTGCATAGTTTTTAAAACAAAAGCCTGTTCAAACTTCAACAGGCTTCGTAATTAGGCGGGCGTCGCTGGCTTGGTCACTGGCGTCACATTCATTTCGCTTTTATTGCGCTTCGATTCCCGTCATCGTGCGATGATCGAACCATCAAGTGTATCAGCTGTATCAGTTTCTATTAAATACGAAAACTTTCGCCGCAACCGCATTCATCCTTCATGTTCGGATTGCGAAACTTGAATCCCTCATTCAAGCCTTCCCGCGCAAAGTCGAGTTCGGTGCCATCAATATACGGCAGGCTTTTCGGATCAACAAACACCTTGACGCCGTGCGACTCGAACACCTGGTCTTCCGCCGCGCTCTCATCGACATATTCCAGTTTGTACGCCAAGCCGGAGCAACCGGTCGTGCGCACGCCGAAACGCAGGCCGACGCCCTTGCCGCGCCGCTCAATATAACGGCTGATATGTTTCGCCGCTTTTTCAGTCAGTGTAATTGCCATCGTACTTTCCTCAACGCGCCGCCTTGAATTGGCGGCAACTTTCCCGCACCGCCTTATGCCGTTTCCTTGGCCGCCGCAGCATGTTTGGCCTGGTAATCCAGCACCGCTGCCTTGATCGCATCTTCAGCCAGGATCGAGCAATGGATCTTTACCGGCGGTAGCGCCAGTTCTTCAGCGATCTGGGTATTCTTGATCGTCAATGCCTGATCCAGGGTTTTGCCCTTGACCCATTCCGTCACCAGCGAGGAAGACGCAATTGCAGAGCCACAGCCGTACGTCTTGAACTTGGCATCCTGGATCACGCCATCTTCACCGACCTTGATCTGCAGCTTCATTACGTCGCCGCATGCAGGCGCGCCAACCATGCCGGTGCCTACGGTGTCATCGCCTTTTTCAAAAGCGCCGACATTGCGCGGGTTTTCATAATGGTCGAGAACTTTTTCTGAATAAGCCATTTTGCTACTCCTTGTTAATCCTGGTTTTCGCAGGGGGTCGAAAAACGTAGCGAGCAGTTCAGAGTTCGGTTGAGGAGCGGAAGCGTACGAGATGTACGCTGAGCACCGGAAATCGAAATATGAATTGCGCAGTAGTTTTGCGGCCTCCTGTCAGTGCGCTGCCCACTGGATCGAATTGATATCGATCCCTTCCTTGTACATGTCCCACAAAGGCGAAAGCTCGCGCAATTTCGCTACTTTCGTCTTGATCAGATTGATCGTGAAATCGATATCGGCTTCCGTGGTGAAACGGCCAAAGGTGAAACGAATCGAACTATGCGCCAGTTCATCGCTGCGGCCCAGGGCTCGCAATACATACGACGGCTCCAGGCTGGCCGAGGTGCAGGCAGAACCGCTTGATACCGCGATATCCTTGACTGCCATGATCAGCGACTCGCCCTCAACATAATTGAAGCTGACATTGAGGTTATGCGGTACACGATGCTCCATGTCACCGTTGATATAGACTTCCTCGATTTCCAGCAGTCCCTTGGCCAGACGGTCGCGCATCGCCTTGATGTGCGCCAGTTCGCTATCCATTTCTTCACGGGCGATACGGAACGCTTCGCCCATGCCGACGATCTGGTGGGTCGGCAAGGTGCCGGAACGCAGGCCGCGTTCATGACCGCCGCCATGCATCTGCGCTTCGATGCGCACGCGCGGCTTGCGGCGCACGTACAGGGCACCGACGCCCTTTGGACCGTAGGTTTTATGGGCAGTAAAGGTCATCAGGTCGACCTTGGTCTTTTCCAGGTCAATGTGGACCTTGCCGGTTGCCTGCGCGGCGTCGCAATGGAAAATGATGCCTTTCTTGCGGCACAATTCGCCGATTTCGTCGATTGGCTGGATCACGCCGATTTCATTATTGACCAGCATGACCGACACCAGAATCGTGTCCGGACGAATTGCTTCTTCAAGTTGGGCGATGGTGATCAAACCATTGTCCTGCGGTTGCAGGTAGGTGGCGTCAAAGCCCTGACGCTCCAGTTCGCGCACCGGATCCAGCACCGCCTTGTGCTCGGTCTTGACGGTGATGATGTGCTTTCCCTTGGTCTTGTAGAAGTGCGCTGCGCCCTTCAAGGCCAGGTTATTGCTCTCGGTTGCACCCGACGTCCAGATGATCTCGCGAGAATCGGCATTGACCAGGGCTGCTACCTGTTCGCGTGCTTCCTCGACCGCTTTTTCCGCCGTCCAGCCATACATATGGCTGCGCGAAGCCGGGTTGCCGAACTGCTCGCGCAGGTACGGAATCATCTTGTCCGCGACCCGCGGATCAATCGGCGTGGTCGCCGAATAATCCATATAAATCGGGAAGTGCGGTGCCTTCAGGGTATCCAGCAGGCTTTTTTCCAAAGGGGCATTCATTCTTTCCACTCCAATCAAACCACAACGTGGGGGCGCACGATCGATACCACGCGCTGTTCAGCAACTTTCTGTTTTTGCTGATCCACTAAATCTTTCAGCGACACCGAATCCAGATATTCCACCATCTTGGCATTCAGGGTCGACCACAGGTCATGCGTCATGCAGCGGCTGCCAGCTTCATGATCGGGGCCATGGCAATTTTCCTTGCCGCCGCACTGCGTCGCATCCAGCGGCTCATCGACGGCAATAATAATATCGGCAACCGTCACATCCTCTGCACGCCGAGCAAGATTATAGCCGCCTCCGGGTCCGCGCACCGACTCGACAATTTCATGGCGGCGCAATTTGCCAAACAATTGCTCCAGATAAGAAAGCGATATTTCCTGGCGCCGGCTGATTGCAGCCAGCGTCACCGGCCCCTTATCCTCGCGCAAGGCAAGGTCGATCATCGCGGTCACGGCAAAACGGCCTTTGGTTGTCAATCTCATTTATTACCACCTCAAATTCGAAATTGCATTGCCTGTCAAATAAACCCGAGACATCCGAGTACATTGCCGAAAAATCCTAATTTTCGACAATGACCTGAGTTGTTGATCATTATAGTCAAGTATATCAAAGTTGACTAAATCTGTCAGGTATCCAGCTATTTGAGAAATCAAGACCGGAGAAGGATGAGGAAAGAGATGGAATTTCCAAGTGGTAATTTTTATAAGTTACCTGGGATGTGACAACGAAGTTGGAACATTGAGCACATTTTCCTCGACTGACTGAGGACTGAATCAACTACGGCAAACCTTGCCATGAACCATGAATTATCCCAAACAATCACGTTTGTAATGTATTTGAGAAGAAACCGGCAACCAAGTGGTCAAATCTGTGTAGACATGACTCGCGAATCGCTATTGTCGAACAATGCAGTGTAATAAGCGGCTTACACCACCATCGATTCAATCACTTGCCTGCAGCTTTCGGCGCAACGCCTGCAGGCCTGGGCACAGTCGGTCATCCCGCCTGCCTGTTCGCAGCCTTGTGCGCATAATTCGCAAATGGCAGCACACAGCTGGCAAGTCTGGTCGTGAAAATGGGAGCCTCGCAACATGAAATCGGCGGCAAACTGACAAATGGCGGCGCAATCGATCATTAGCCGGAAATGACCCGGCTCCAGATGCGGGCCGCCGCTTTCGAGACTGTGGCTCATGGCCATTTGCAGACAGGCATTGTGGCATTTCTGGCATGCCTCAATACATTTTTTCATTTCAGGACTTATCGGATGATGCATGGCGATGTCCGTTCAGATAAAAAATCATGCGGGCCGCATGGAACGGCCGTTTTATCGCGTTTTTTAATTGGCGGCGAATTGCATCTGCAGCCTTAAAAAAACCATATACGAGGTGTTTCGACTGCCATAGTAAGGCAACAGTTCATCTGGCACCGCCCTTCGGCTGACCAGCCCGCCGATGCCGAGCCGGCCCGAGCCCACCTTGGCCACGTCATACAGATAGCCCATGGTCATTTTATTGGCTTGATAGCTGCGCTGACGCGACGCCTCTTCCTCACGGAATAGCTCATCATTGCCGGCTCGTTCAAAGCGCCCGAAAACAGTGTGCTTTGGACCAATACGCATTGCCGATTCAAACAGATACATGGTGCCGGAATTTCCTGACAAACCACGACCTCGCCCAACTGCCAGCGTCGTATTCCATGGGTTGCCATTAATCGTATTATGGTAAGCGAGCGCGGCTGTCCTGCGGCGCACCTTCAGGTCCGGGCGCAGTTGGTCCGGGCTGTTGTGCGCACGGCTACTGAGATAAAAATCCCAGTTCGAGCCAAACTTGTACGACAGTCGTTTGGCGGTGGAATAGCGCCGGAGAAATTCGGTATGGCGTGGTTGCTCCGCATCCCGCTCTCTGAACAAAGCCCCTTCCAGTTTCAAGTTGCGCCAGGTGTAGCCCAGCGATGCCATGCTGGTGCCAAAATTGTTGGCATTCAGCCAGTGCACGCTGGGCCAAAAGCCAACAATCTTGTGCACGCCGTCGAGCAAACCCGAGTCGAACTGCCAATGCAAACCAGCGATATTTGCCTTTTTAGGAGCCACCTCATCCTGCCAGGCAAAATAGGTCGGATTGGTGTCAATCCCGTTATAGTCAATGCTGTCATAGTCAGCCAGCGGCTCTTCTGGTTGACTTGTCTGCTGCGCGCCATCTTCGGGCTGGCCGGCGTATACGGCCATTGCGCATAAATACCCCAACGATAGAATTGCAACCCGCGTCGCCTTCATCGCTTCCTCCCTTTGCTGGACTGAACGTACTGTCACTGTCAAAATTACAACGCAACCTTTGTACCAACAAAAGTGAAGTGGCCCACACAGCATGCCATTTCAACTGCACGCCCCTATTTCCCGCCAAAAGATCCCATCTCACTAGATCGACTGATCTGGCTTACCACAGTGCAATTGTGTGAAATGGGCAAAAAAATAACGCAAGCTTTACCTGAAAAGTAAGCTTTACAAAATGCTTACGATTTTCATATGCAACTCTTAGATCAGGTAGCCATGGCAAGAATTGCACTGGGAACGCCTCATAATTGACAAGACGCAAAATCCCGCGCTTTCTTAAAAGGAAGTGAGATTAGGCGACGGATCAAGTAAGTGGCGTGGATCGAGTAAGTGGCGTGTTTACAAGCTCGGTCCCGGTCGAATTGACGCGGTTACAGAACGCCTGCTGCCAGCCGGCCGATTGGGCCGGCCTGACGTGGGCAATGGTGCCCGCTATGCCGCCAGCAATTCAGGTTCGGCAGTCCGACGCACTTGTCGGGATCAATAACCGGCAGCGCAGCCTGATGATGCAGCCAGAAGATTATTTTGGGCGCTTTTGCAGCAGATGCATCGGGCCGAACAAAGCCTGCATGGCGGGATTGAGAATGAAGCTGAGGTTATACGGATGCTCGGAAACCACCTTCGGAAAGCGTGCATTGGAGGGCACCGCTTTTAATTGCTCGGCGATTTTTCCCCACAATACCAAGGTAGGCGGCGCTGAATTTTGCTTCTCGGCATAATCGGCCAGTGCTGACAAAACGGTTTGCAAAAAAGGTTGCCACGCCTTGGCTTCCTTGAGCGGGGGAATATGCGGGCGAAATACCAGTGCCGCATTCAATAACAGGAATCCGTGCCGGGTAAGGTTAGCCTGCAATTCGGCCAAGGTTTGAATGATTAGAGAGTCGTCGGCATTCGCTTGGACGGCAATGCCACCCAGTGCATCGCCCGATGTATTACCCGCCGTCAACTGGCCATCGGCGACCAGCAACATCTTCATAAAATTGCGCAATGAAGTCGCCCGATTGACCGGTTTGGATAACCCGGTTGCCGACCATAATGACTGCACGGCGCCATCCATGAAACAAAACCCGGTGGCGCTTTCCGGTCGCGGATACGGGCCTTCTCCAACCAGCACATAGCACACCGCCGGCAGAGGTTGGGCAAATGCGGCAAACAGCCTGCCATCGGTGGGAAGGTATGGGGCGGCGACCAGTTCAGGCAAATAATCAGGCGCGGCATTGGCGACGGCTTCCAAGCCGGCCAACAGGGTCGGTCGCCAAGAAACGTCGGCCAACGTGAGCATATCGACGATGACGGAAGGAATTCGGTCAGGCATGGGAATATGACAACGGTTTCATTGAAACCGCGATTGTAACGGCATCGGCTGCCTGACGCACCCGAGGCGCACGGACTTGCCAGAATCATGCTTGCGCAGTATCAATTACCTACGCTAACGATCTCTTGCGCCAAGCCACCGATCGGCTGTGGGTAATGGCGATGCACTGCCATTGGGAGACAACCCCGCTTACTTGCCGATCGCTATTTGCTGACCATTACTTGCCGACCAGCGGAATCACATTATCCGCGCCTGCTGCGCCAAACAGGTTTTCCTTCAATACATGCAGCTGATCGCGTACCTGGGCCGCCTTTTCGAATTCCAGATTCTTGGCATGATCGACCATCAGTTTTTCCAGGCGCTTGATTTCCTTGCTGGCTTGCTTTTGACTCATCGATTCATACTTTGCATGCTCTTGCGCTGCCTGCAATTCTTCCCGTGCTTCCTGCGGATTGTAGACACCGTCAATCAGATCGCGGATCTCTTTCTTGATACCGATTGGCGTAATGTTGTTGAGCTTGTTGAATGCCACCTGCTTGACGCGGCGGCGGTCGGTTTCATCAATGGCGCGGCGCATTGAATCGGTAATCCGGTCGCCATATAGAATCGCCGTGCCATTCAAGTTACGGGCGGCACGACCAATGGTTTGGATCAGGCTGCGCTCGGAACGCAAAAAGCCTTCCTTGTCGGCATCCAGAATCGCGACCAGCGACACCTCCGGAATATCCAAGCCTTCGCGCAACAGGTTGATCCCGACCAGCACATCAAATGTGCCCAGTCGCAAATCACGAATGATTTCGACCCGCTCGACGGTATCGATATCGCTATGCAGATAACGTACCTTGATACCGTTGTCGCTCAAAAATTCTGTCAATTGCTCGGCCATGCGTTTGGTCAGCGTAGTGACCAGCACCCGTTCTTTTTTCTTGATGCGATCGGTAATTTCGGACATCAGGTCATCGACCTGCGAACTGGCCGGACGCACGGTGATGACCGGATCGGTCAATCCGGTCGGGCGCACCAGCTGCTCGACCACCTGTCCGGCATGGGTTTTCTCGTACTCGGCCGGCGTCGCCGACACGAACACCGTTTGCCGCAGCTTGCCCTCGAATTCGTCGAAGCGCAACGGCCGGTTATCCAGCGCCGACGGCAGCCGAAAGCCGTAATCGACCAGATTGGTCTTGCGCGCACGGTCGCCGTTGTACATGCCATTCAACTGGCCGAGCAACACGTGCGACTCGTCCAGGAACATCAGCGCATCCTGGGGCAGATAGTCGACCAGGGTCGGCGGTGGCTCGCCCGGCTTGGCACCGGACAGATGGCGCGAATAGTTTTCGATACCCTTGGTAAAGCCGATTTCCTGCATCATTTCCAGGTCAAAGCGGGTACGCTGTTCAAGCCGCTGCTCTTCAATCAGCTTGTTTTCCTTCCTGAAAAACTCCAGCCGCTCGCGCAATTCTTCCTTGATCGATTCGATCGCCCGCAACACCGTTTCACGTGGCGTCACATAGTGCGAGCCGGGATAGACGGTAAAACGCGGGATTTTCTGGCGCACACGCCCAGTCAGCGGATCGAACAATTGCAGATTGTCGATTTCATCATCGAGCATTTCGACGCGCAGCGCCAATTCGGCATGCTCGGCCGGAAATATATCGATGGTATCGCCGCGCACTCGGAAGGTGCCGCGCGCGAAATCAACTTCGTTGCGGCTGTACTGCATCTGGATCAACCGGGCAATCAGGTCGCGTTGACTAACCTTGTCCTTGGCTCGCAAGGTCAGGATCATCTGATGGTATTCGTTCGGGTTACCGATACCGTAAATGGCTGACACGGTGGCCACGATCACCACATCGCGCCGCTCCATCAGTGACTTGGTGCAAGACAGGCGCATTTGCTCGATATGTTCATTGATCGATGAATCTTTTTCAATGAACAAATCGCGCTGCGGCACATACGCTTCCGGCTGGTAATAATCGTAATAACTGACAAAATACTCGACGGCGTTGCGCGGAAAAAACTCGCGGAATTCGCTGTAGAGCTGGGCCGCCAGCGTTTTATTCGGTGCAAACACGATCGCCGGCCGCCCCATGCGGGCAATCACATTGGCCACCGTATAGGTCTTGCCGGAGCCGGTCACGCCTAGCAGTGTCTGAAATGACAAGCCATCCTCAATGCCTTCGACCAGCTTGGCAATCGCCTCGGGCTGGTCACCGGCCGGAGCAAACGGCTGGTACAGTTGAAACGGCGAGTCGGGAAAGGTGACGATGCGGGTTTCGTCAATGCCAGTAGGAACCTGGGATAAATCAGCCATGAATGTTCGACCTTTGGTAGAATAACTAGTTGCAATCCAGCGCTGAAACTTGTGGTTTTGTGCGTTGGACAATCCTGCTGCCCATCCGTTTTGCAGCCAACTTTTCATGTTATCACGATGAACGCACCTCTTCCTGCCTCGCTCTTTGGCGCCATTGAGATGGCCCCGCGTGACCCGATTCTCGGGATCACTGAAGCTTACAATGCTGACAAGAACCCCAACAAAACCAATCTTGGCGTCGGCGTCTACTATGACGACAACGGCAAGGTGCCGCTGTTGGAGTGCGTAAAAAAGGCAGAAGCGCAACTGATGGAAAAGCTGGCGCCGAAAACCTATCTGCCGATCGACGGACTGGCTGCCTATGACAAGGCAGTGCAGGAATTGGTATTTGGGGCCGACAGCGCCGTTATTCAAGAAAAACGTGCGATTACCGTGCAGGCAATTGGAGGCACCGGCGCCCTGAAACTGGGCGCCGATTTCCTGAAGCGTTTTGCCCCGGGCTCACAAGTCTGGATCAGTGATCCGAGCTGGGAAAACCACCGCGCCCTGTTCGAATCGGCCGGTTTTACCGTCAACAATTACCCGTATTACGACCCGGCCACCCGTGGCGTGAATTTCCACGGCATGCTGGCCGCCCTGAAAACCATGCCGGCCGGCTCGATCGTGCTGCTGCATGCCTGCTGCCATAACCCGACCGGTGCCGACCTGACTGACGACCAATGGACCGAAGTAATCCAGGTCGTCATCCAGCGCGGCCTGGTGCCGTTCCTGGATATGGCCTATCAAGGCTTTGGCGATGGCATCGATGCCGACGGCCAGGTGGTGCGCCGCTTTGCCGAAGCCGGCGGCCCGCTGTTCGTGTCGAATTCCTTTTCAAAATCGTTTTCGCTGTACGGCGAACGGGTTGGCGCACTGTCGATCGTGGCAGTCAGTGCAGAAGAAGCTGCCCGCGTCTTGTCGCAATTGAAGCGCGTGGTCCGTACCAATTACTCCAACCCGCCGATCCATGGTGGACAGGTGGTGGCAACCGTATTGGCGACGCCGGAGTTGCGCAAGCTGTGGGAAGATGAACTGGCTGGCATGCGGGTGCGCATTCGCGAAATGCGTCAGGCACTGGTGGCCAAGTTGAAAGCCAAGGCGCCAAACCACGATTTCGATTTCGTGATCCAGCAGCGCGGCATGTTTTCCTACTCTGGCCTGACCAAACCCCAGGTGGAGCGCCTGCGTGATGAATACGCGATTTATGCGGTCGATACCGGCCGCATTTGTGTCGCGGCACTGAATAGCCGCAACATCGACAATATCGTCGAGGCAATTGCGAAAGTGCTGTAAGGCGGCTCGCAAGCGAATTGTATATTCGCTTGCAGATTAAATTCGCTGTTAAGTTTTGACAATTCTAGCGAACATAACCTATAATGCTGCTTCTTTTCCCTGATAGCTCAGTTGGTAGAGCGACGGACTGTTAATCCGCAGGTCCCTGGTTCGAGTCCAGGTCGGGGAGCCAAGTTACAAAGTAAGAAGCCCAGCCCACAAGGTTGGGCTTTTTGCTTTCCGGACCGTGTTGGCTCTGCAGTAGCGCGCATTGCTGAGACGCGTATCAGCAGCCTTGCCACCGATAGCCGTTTTGACTTGGCTTTTAACGCCTCGCACGTTTTAGTGCTGGCACAATTTTCTCTGTCACGGCCCCTGTAGATGTGTAGCAATAGCGTGATCTTGAAAAACTTGCAGCCGCCATGCACTTGAGTGACTGACACGGTGAAGCCGCCGACCTCGGCGGAATGCCAGGGCCAGCCAGCGAGATAACAACAAATTTTTTATTTCGGTTGCAAGAAATTCAGTGTCAACTCCCATACCTGTGGAGAATTAACAATGCCGGTATGAGAAGCTCCGAGGATATTGTCAAACTGACCCTGATTGAAGACGTCCACATTGACTGCATCGCGCAATTGCGCACTGAACGAAAAATCGTGAGGCTGCCCATTGCGGTCTTCTGCCGGGACAGGCGCTAATACTCCATCCTGCCGTGCAAAGTATACAAAGCTGGTATCTGCATTACGGATCGCCATGAAACGGGTCGGACCAGGCGTATTGCGTTTGGCGTTTAATTGCGCAAGCAAAGGCGTGTCGTCTGCACCAAACTCTTTGCAAACGGCACTGTCTGGCGTAAATCCGCCTAGGTCAGGCAGCTGAAAATAGTTCAACCGATTTGGCGAGCAACTGATAATGCCGTTATGTGGCCCGTCAACTGACACGACGCGACGCACCAAATGCCAGGCTTTATCCTGGCGCAGCCATTCCCGTATCAGAACGGCCCCGAGGCTGTGACCGACCACATCGACCTGCCGTGCCCCAGTATAGGTCAACACTGCTTGCACGAAGCGCCGCAAATCGGGAACGTTTGCCGCAACAGTATGTGCTTCGCCGGATCGATTGGTTGGCTGATTAATCAAGTCACATTGATCGCCTTGGTATCCTAATCCCCATAACTCACTTTCGGAATATCCCGCCTGATGAAAGAATTGGGAAAACGTTTGCATTTTTCCATAGGCTGGATTGCAACTGGTTGGATAGGGCGTGTCATTATTCCCATGCAAAAAGATGACGGGCGTTCTGGTCACTTTGCCGGAACCGCCAAAACCAATAATCGGCTTGCCTGTTGAATGGTCCAGTATGGCTGGAAAATCGGAAGGAAAAGAGGTTCCGACTTCCGCGTTTGCGGATAGCGGCATCCACCCTGTTGACAAGCAGAGTAGCGGCAGAAGCAAGAATCTACAGAACCGTAGAGCAATATGAATTTTCTTGCTTCCCATGTCGCCTCCCTTTAATTTAATCGAAGAATAATTAGCCGATTCTATAGTTGTCAAATTGACAGTTTGTGAGTTACCTCAAACAATGACGGGATCTACTGCTGCGGGACAATTCCGGAAGATCGCTATTTATTGCAGATACGCTTCGTATTTATCGGGCCTTCACACTATAAAACTGCCAGTTATCTGCATCACAAAGTTGCCGGGCCTTCGCAACTTAAAACTGCCACCCGTACCTTAAGGCTGGAGGGCAGGTGCTGCTGATCGATCCAAATTGACCCACGAATATCGTTTCTGACCACTCCATTTTTGTTCTCATAATGCATTGAATATTTTGCTTGTAATTGCGATGTATGCAGATCAATCACTGACGATAATTTTTTCACTTATTGGCTCAATTGCGTGCGATCGCCAACAAGTCGGGTTGAATGTGCTGTTTCCAGTACATTCTGAGCGATACAGATCAGGCTGCAGGAGAATGGCGATGAAGCAAGTGAAATACTGGGTGGGCATGTATAGGAAATTGATTGTGCCATAACAAATCGACCCTCAAATTTGGCGCCTTTGTATGCTATTAAAATGAAACACGGAAACCGCTGTAAGCAAATGATTAATAAAGATGATTTATAAAACATTGACGATTTGATGCTCCGCATGTATCTGGTTCGAGTCCAGGTCAGAGAGCCATAGATTCAGGCAGAAAGTCCAACATACACGGTTGGGCTTTGTGATGTCGGCACTTATTAGCTGATAAGCTGGGAACAGTTTCATTAATTCGGAGAACAAAAAATGGGGCTTCATTCAGCATGTTTCCGACTTGCACTTATATTTTTTGCGCTGTGCCTCGCGCTGCCGCATGCAGCTGCTGACCAACCGGCCGAAGCGCTTGTTATCGAGGCTGAAATGCTCGACGGCAGCCACTATTCGCTAGCCGAGCACAAAGGCGGAATCACGTTGATATCATTGTGGTCGCCCGAATCGCTCTCTTCCCGTAAATGCATAGCGGAATTGCAACGCTTCGCTGCAAGTTACGCATCGCGCGGTGTATATACGCTGGCCGCCTCGACGCTCAATGACAAGACTGAACTGCGCCAATTTATCGCCACACGCAAGCTCAGCCTGCCGGTGGCGGTTCTCGGCAAACATAATCTCGGCAAGCTGGAGGAATGGAAACTGCCCATCGTGTACGTATTCGACCGCGACGGGAAGCTCCAGGCCACACATGCCGGGCTGTTTTCGATGGCGATATTGGAGCGCCTGGTAGCGCCGCAGCTCATACCCTAAGAAAAAAGCCGTGCAGGCCTGCAAACGCGGGCTTTGTGGAATTTGAATAGCTTCCTGTGCCGCAATGACGGGCAATACCTGGGTAAGCAACCTCACTAAGGGCTGACATGTAAATGTCGCCCTTTTTTACTTTCTGAACGTCACCATCCAAGTGGAGGCCACGGCGCTTCTCCCATACCTTGGGAAAATAAACTATTTAGATAATCCGCAATTTCTGTTTAGCTACATAAGCATACACTCAGAACGCCAAATTACCCTTCGAGGAGCCGCCAATGAGATTGTTAGCCTGTGTCTTTATAATTGCCATTTTTGGAGGATGTGCCAGTACCGGGCAAACCACAGCCAAGACGGTAGAGCCCGAGGTCGCCTCCTACAAGACTTGCGTGTTGGAGCGATCCATACCGATGGCGCCATCACCGGAGTCAACCGCTACTATCGTCAAGGATTCAACCGAGCGGTGTGAAGTTGCATTGAAAGCAGTTCACCGAAAATTGATGAAAGAAAACGAGACTGCGAACTTCGCTGGCAGCTTTGCAAATATCTACACAGACAATCTCAGGAAGCAGGTGATATCGGAAGCGGTAGCCGAAGTTGACAAGCGCCGGGTAAAGAAGTAACTCCAAAGTAATATTAAGGCACTTCAGGAATCAAGCACGCCGAGAGCCCGCTTGATCTGAGAGCCGACTTGATCTTTTTGTTTTTGGAAATCATGCAGGCATGCGCATAGTTTTTCCACTTCGCAATATTCAATTAATTTACAATACGTGATGTCGTGGGCGGGATCTGCGGTAGAGCATGCTGTGTCCGGGCTTTACGGTCTTTTACGGAAAAAAAGCTATTTCCAACGAGGATGCGCATTCACAATACATCAGAGTGCCCGTGACAAATTTTCCCTGTTTAGCGAAGGCGCGTGCCATGAAAGTATCAAGCTTATGTTTTGTATTGATGGTGAGTGCCGGATGGTCACAGGCGCAATCGATCATTCCCTCACTCGATGAGCAAGGCAGAAAAGGTGATATGGCACGTTTGGCACAGGTGCAGGCGGCAGGAAAGTTCGACAGCGCTGACAAGAACAAGGATGGCAAGCTTTCGCGGGAGGAGGCTACGGTCTTCCCTTACATTCTGGATAAATTTGACAGCCGCGATCAGAGCAAGGATGGCTTTTTGAGCTGGGAAGAGTTCATTGGCCACAATCGCTGGAAAAAAGAATCGAAGTAACAGCCTGCCCAACCAATGTGGCTGGACCGCATTTTTTGCCATCCCAAAAAACTCACATCGCTTTCCCCCAGGATGCCGGGAGAATCGTTTTTGCTGATCACAGTCGCACCGCGACAGCCATAACTGTTCGGGCTGTGCAGTCCCGGTTTTCCAGGCACCTTATCAGCACACCAATACCCGCTGCAATTACTCGGCAAGGCAATCCGGCACAAACCTGATTTGTCCGATGGTTTGAATTTGATCGGATTTGAATTTGATTGTTTGCGTCGGCAAAAAAAAGCCCGCAAACCTTGCGGTGCGGGCTAAATCCAATTCATTGAGATTTGGAGGAGACAGAATCACTATAAGCTGGCCTTTTGATTCTGTCTGCTTTATTTATCTGATGACCGGTATGCCGTTTCGTTATAACAGGTGCTGCCCGACAGCGTTATCCGGATCGATTCGATCGATCAATGACTACATTGAACTGGCTAAGCTAACTGCCTATACTGGCCGTGTCGCGCTTCTGAAGCGGCTTTGCAGCATGCGTGCCGGCAGCTTCAATGACGTAGACGAATCAGACATATCGGTAAAGCTTAACGCTTTGCAGTCTGGCGCAGTGCCGCCGCTGCCTCCCGGATGCCAGCAACCGTGTCATCCCAACCAATACAGGCATCGGTCACCGATTGACCATACACCAGCGCCGATAGGTCAGCCTGGATTTTTTGCGCCCCTTCGACGATATTGGACTCAATCATCATCCCAACCAGGCTCTTATTGCCATTCCGGATTTGCTGAACGACTTCCAGAAGTACGCCGATTTGCCTCCGATGGTCCTTGTTTGAGTTGCCATGACTGCAGTCGACCACGATTGATGACGGCAATCCGGATTTTTGCAGCAAATCCTCGGCCTGCGCGACGGCATCGGCGTCATAGTTGGGAGTCTTGCCACCACGCAGGATCAGGTGACCATGCGGATTGCCAGCCGTACGAATAACCGACGTCAGCCCATCTGCATCGATTCCAAGAAAGGCATGCGGCGTCAGCGCAGACTGCATCGCATTGATTGCCACCGCCAAGCCGCCATCGGTGCCATTTTTCAGGCCCACCGGTGTCGACAGCCCACTTGCCATTTCCCGGTGTGTCTGGGATTCCGTGGTGCGCGCACCGATGGCGTTCCAGCTGATCAGATCGCCCAGATACTGCGGCATGAGCGGATCGAGTGCCTCGGTTCCAATGGCCAACCCCATTTCACTAATGTCTCGCAAGAGCGTGCGGGCAATCCGGATACCCTTGACCATGTTGAACGAATCGTCCCGGTCCGGGTCATTAATCAACCCCTTCCAGCCAACCGTGGTTCGCGGCTTTTCAAAATACACTCGCATCACCAACACCATCACATCGGCGACTTCGTCAGCCAAGGGTTTGAGCCGGTTTGCATAATCAAGCGCCGCAGCCGGGTCATGTATGGAACAGGGGCCGACCACGATAAAGTGGCGCTTGTCTTTTCTGTCCAGAATATCTTCCAGCGTTGCACGTCCGCTCAGCACAGCTGCCAGGGACTTCTTTGTTTGAGGAATATCCTTGTGGATCGCGGACGGCGGCGGCAGGTTTTCCTGGGCCAGGATGCGGGCATTAATCAGCTGCGTCATAACGGAATTTCATAAAAAAGAAGGAAAATTAATTCGACTGGTTGCGTCCGAAGCTGAGACGCCTTCAAAAACATCTGCCGGGCTCATGTCATCCCTATTCACCGATCGGATGCAGCGTTCTGAAAATGCCCACCCGTTTCAATCGGCTTGAACAGCATGCGGCATAGGCAAATTATCACATTAATCATTCATCAGCGGGAAAGAAGCGTCGGGCAGGGTCAGTGCCAACAAAACACTACGCGTCAGCTTTAGAGCGCGCTTATCTCGATTTAGCGAACTGGAAATTTCTTTATTGCGGCTCAGCGCCCTACTGGTTCAACGCCATGCAATGAATGCCACCGGAGGTTACAGAAAATGATGAAAATTACATCATTGTGCCGGCACCAGCGCACAATTGCATATCGCCGGCATGGCAGCCTGTTTTGAATGAATGAAAAATCATATTTATTTTCATTAATAAATTTGGTATAAAAGCAGGCATTATTAAAATTACAAATCAACACTCATGCGCAATCTATACGACATATTGGGCTTAAGCAGTAACGCCACCGATCTTCAAATAGAACAGGCATATCGGATTCGTCTGCACGTATTAAAAGATGAACAAAAGCTGCTGTCGGAACCCGACAATTTGGAACTGCGGGCAATCGAAGAAGCGTATTCGGTGCTCACCTCGCCGGCCCGACGGGAACGTTATGACCAAAAACTCAAGATATTGAGTCAACCTGTGTCGTATCAGGTAGTCGAGGCACGGCCTGCCCCATGGCTAAAAATCATGGTGGTGGCAACGGTGTTGGCCTTAGGTAGCACCTACCTTTATAACAACCAGCAAAACAAAGCCAGAATTGAGCAGTTGCGGCTAGAAGAAGCGAAGGCGAAAGTCGAAGCGGAAAAAGCTGAAAAATTAGCCGAGGCCGAAAAAATACACGCGGAACAAGTAAGACTGTCGCAGGAACGAAGAGATGAAGAAAACAACCGACAGCTGACGGAGCGTGCCCGTTACGACGGGCAGCGAATTCATTCACAGATCGAACAAATGGAAGCCAGCCGCCAACGCGAAGTAGAACGCGAAGAAAGGCAGGAAAAAAGCGCGCAACTGCGAGAAGAACAGCTGGCCAAATCCCGTGTGCAGCAGCAAAACGCGGCAATGGAAAGAGCCTTGAATCGGCCAATTGAAGGCAGTTCCTACAGGCCCTCTGTCACAGTAATTCAATCTGAACCGCCTCGTACGGCTTACAGCCGTTACCAGCGCTAAGCCCTCTTTTTCAGTCACTGCCTTTCCAAACCAGAAGAACGGCGTTGGCGCTATGGCTGAACCTTGCGGATCGGCTGCATGGTGAAATGCCCAGATGAAAGCGTCGGTCAGATCTCGCCGCCAATCCGGCATGGCCACCATCTGCCTTGAAAATATCGAGGCCGCCGATGCCAACTTTCGCCGCGTTCATGCTGAGCGTTTGAGTTTTGCCAGAGCCGGCGGCGACATTGCCTAGGGCACGGCTTGATCGACCGGACTGAATCAGTCACGGCCAAGCGCCGCATTCGGTATCGCCCAAAGGATTCTGCCTGTGCCTGCGAATTTCCAGACTTACGGCCACAGGCAGGAAGGAAAAAGTTACAAGAATTAACCTTCGTCATTTAACATTTGCGGCAGAATATTGCTTGAAGCAATTACGCCCTTTCTGGGCTCGATCCTTGTGCCGACAACCGATGCCCGATTAGATAAAGCCAACGCGGCCGAATTGCGGGCAATGCCCAGAAAAAGTCTTTTCGGGCCGGGGCGCCTGTTGGTTGGTGATTCGATTCAACGGGAAATAAATACTGTTGATATTTCGCTTGGGGGTATCGGCATTCTCGTGACCGAACCGTTGGCTGCCGAAGACGAGTGTGTGCTCGCCATCGACGTACTGATATCCGATGCAATAAAACGTATTAATATCTGGGGCAAGGTGGTTTATTGCCTCTCGTTGGGTGTAAATCAATTCAAGGTCGGGGTTCGCTTCAAGGATGCCGATTCGATCAGCAAGATGCACATCACGCTACTGTGCACACCACAACTGTTCTAACCTGGTCGCCAATTCAAGCGGCTATCTTTTCATAATCAAGACGTGTCACTCGCGCCGAGTTACAGAAGCGTGCCGCCGCCAAAGTAGTCATTACCTTCACACGCACATCAGGGAAGAATTGCGGCGATCGGCAAGATTGCGGTTTGGTTGGGGAGGCTCAGCTGCGATGACATTCACTGAATTGCCGACAGGCTGAATCTGTGGCGCATATTCCGGAGCACATCAGGCAGTATCGATATTTCGCGACTTAACGCCGAAGTGATCTGCCATCGGTTTGCCGACGTTTTGGCATGTCGTGCCGCAGCTTCTGCAATTCAGCGAGAGCCCGATTGGCCAGCGAACGGGTCATCACATCATTCGACGACGCCAACTGCGCGACGATGCGAATCGCAGAATCCAGCACACCTGCATGGGACATGCGACGGCGTTCTTTGTCTTCCTTGGCAGTCGTATTTTGGGCGTCCATATTTCCATACTAACATTGATGCAAAATTGCAAATACCTTTTTAATGAAATTAATAACATTTAACTTTTATCCCGTGAACCCGGTCAGGTTTTAACAAAACCCTCCGACTAAGCAGATAGGTATATCAATATTAGAAGGAAGACAGTAACGCCAATAAGAAAGCTGGCGTGCTGGCCAGCTTGGATTTATGGAAATTAAAAAATTAGCCTGCAGAAACTTAGTATCGCCAGCGCAACAGGTTTACTACGCCTGCGATCATGGGTTTGCAGGAAGTCGATCGTTTATACAAGCGATCAAAACGAGTGCAGTAAGTCGTTTGCTTGGCTGGTATGCCAGAATGGCCAATCGCCTAGATTTGCCGGCGAATCGACGCGTAAGTGCTTGGACGCAACATGCTGCAACTTATGGAATGCGGAAGCACTACAATCGAAGAGTACCGGCACCCAGCAGGCCAATCAAGCCAATCGCAATCAAGTAAATTGCCACAATGATGTTCAATAGCCGGGGCATCACCAAGATCAGGATGCCGGCTACCAGCGCCACCAATGGCGCCAGACTTAAATGAATATTCATCAGAATGATTTTTGTGTGATGGATAGAAAACGTGCTTTTACAAGCCTTGTTCTTGGTGCCTGCAACGTGTACTCAAGCATGTTGCTCGAATGGGTTGCCAGCTGCTTCGATTTTGGTCGCAAGCATATGGCGCTGGATTGCCATCTCGTCTTCTTCGAATGCCTCTGCGCACACTTTGTCGCAAAAGCGCCGGGCTTCTGCCAAACGCCGATTGCAATACCAGCAGGAACATTTTGTGTTCATTAACAAGGTTTGTACGGACGAATAAATTTTATTTTCCATCTTTGTCTCCGAATATTGATATTTATAAGATTTTAGTAAAGAAATAATAATAGCTAGCAACAGAGGGATCCTGATAAAGATCAAAAGTTATGTAGCCACGAGTTGTTGGCTGGTCGCGTGACATGAGATAAAGAGAAGCTGACTAAGCTAGGTGGTTTGCTGGACTGGCTTTTTTCCCGTCTTCCACACGAACACCGTGCCTATAAATTGCTGTGCGTCTTTTACGTCCGAAACGGCCGCATTGAAATTTCACTGAAAACGACAAAGGTCATGTCTATACTGGAATGATCAATAAAATCGGGCGATGCCAGCCGATGCTTCAGGGAGCGATTCTTCACACTTCGAGGAGTTTTTTATGGCAACAATGGACACATCAATGACGGAACGTCGGCATATTCCAGACCGACGCAGTGCGATGAGCAAAATGCATCAGCGATCACGCATGTCGGCAATTGACTGGATTGCCATGGCACTGCTCATTATCGGAGGACTCAATTGGGGATTGGTCGGCTTGTTCGATGTAAACCTGGTTGCATCGCTCTTTGGTGAACAAAGCCTGATTTCAAGAATCGTGTATCTGGCAGTAGGCCTGTCAGCGATCTACTCCCTCTACCTCAGCAGTAAGATGGCGAAGGATCATAGCTAAGAGCCACGCTATTCAAGTCACCTTGAATCGGCCGTAAAATCCAGCAACTTATGAAAGCATGGACAGCGCATTGCGCCGCATTTTCTACGGCCATGCGCCTGTCCTGATTTTCTACAGGCGCCGTTCTCGCATGAATACTGCAATTGTTGAATTTTCTGATCAATGTATACGTCATACCATAGCCGGCGTGATTCTCGAGTTGCCAATACCAGCCGCAGATAAGATTCAGAATGACTTTAACGTCTTCTCTTCCACAAATGCATCACCATGGTACTGAATTGCAAGGTCGCAATTCCCATCAACCAAGCGAGCGTAACTGCAGGTAGCCAGCCAACCAACATGCCGAGCCACCAGCCGTAATACATGATTCCGCCTATATACGATGTGGCGAAGATGATAATTGCCACCAACGCTGCAAAACGGCCGGCCATGCGAACTGAAAGCCACTGTGCATTGAGTGATTTGGAGACTGACTTGTTTCCAAACTGCAGGCTGCCTGGATGCGTTTCATCCAAACTATTCAAATTTGGCCAAAAATTGGGTTTCATGCGTGGCTCCGGACGGTAATCAGCATTTTTGTTGCTCAGGCAAGTCTGAGTATTAAAATGCCAAAAAGTTTCCATAAACCCATTGAGTATTCTCAGCGAGTTACTGAATTATCAGTAATGCTCTGGAACTAACATTGATGATACGCAACGTTTCCGTCCGGAAATTACTTGAATTTTTTCAAGAATACTTAGAATAAATGCGTCAGCCTTCTGCACACGTTGGCCCAAACTCTGTCATCCCACCGCTATCTACCCAAATAGATAGTTACTCTTGAGACAATCAGACGAGGTCTTGCATTGCATTAAAAACTAAACAAACCAGCTCTAAGTCGAAAATGGTAATTTTTATGGAGGGCGTTACAGGCTTATGCGTTTTGCCAACCTAGGCTGGCGTTCAGAACAGGCGACCGCGTACAACAATGCAATAAAGGGACAGAAAAGGAAGAAGGCGGTGGAAGGAAGAAAAACAGCAGGGCACTTGTACAATGAACGTTGCCCAGTTACAGAAACGATTTTATGGCCCAGGCGATTAAAGCGACACTGACGAATGCCGATGCTGCAATGCAGAGCACTGCCTGCAGCTTATGAATATTAAAACTTCTCACATGCTTTTGTGACTGTTCAACTGCATCAAGATCTGCAACATGCTGAATTGCTTTTTGCATAATTTTTCCTTGAATTACAGCAATCAATTGGTGCAATTAATTATAAGCTGTGATTTCTAAGGGTCAATAGTGCACTGGACAACTTTTAAAAATTTAGTTTAACAGCTGCCAGAAGCGAATCTTTGCTATAGACAAGTGTTCTGGCAACAACTGGCAATTGCCGGAAATCAACAATATTGATAAAGTAGCATTCTAGTAGATTCGGGGCACCAACTGATAGAAGATCATTACGTGTCTTCTTAATATTAGAAAAATTTGGTTTCGCCCAATAAGCAGGACAAAGCGCCGCGTTTTGGCGCACCGTATCTGACCGCACCGACTGTATGGATAAGGACTCTTGTTATGCCATCCGCATCCGCATCTGTATCTGTATCAGCATTACCCTGGATTGTGTATCTAGTTGGCGTCAACATTATTGGCATACTCGCCTGTGTCGCATTTTTGCATTTCGGCGCACGGCGGCGCAAGCGGCAAATCGCATTGATCAACGCAGTCATCCTCGACTACTTCCGCCGCAGTGGCGTGATGGTGGCAGTGAACAGCGTCAGCCTGACAAACAATAAGCGCTTCACTGCTTTTGTCGAATCTGAGCCGATGAAACGGTTTCGCCTGTCACATATCATCGAGATGACTTTGCGCGAGCATATCGCCAAAGTTTGTGGACTGGAACTCGAAAAGATTTACTGGCGCTTTCCAATCAGGGAAGTAGCGCAGAATGACTCACCTGCAGAGAATGCGGCAAACAGGAAACCATCAAAGAGCAGCGATGAGTATATTAATGAAGGCCTGGTGAATTACCGTGATTTGCCCAAGGTCGACGTCAGGGAAATTTCATGGGAAAAATTTGAGGAAGTCACGACGCAAGGCCCGGACATAACGTCCGAAGCCAAGTCAACGGCATCCGCCAGCGACAAGCACTAACAGCCACCATGACGATGTAAATCAGGACCCGCTGGAGACTGGCGAATCGCCGCTACTAAGTTAAATCAGGTCGTCCAGTTTACAGTTCGCTGAGCGTATCTACGACTGCGAGCAAAACAACAGACAATGTTGCGGCCACACCGATGGTTAGCGCAGTAATCAGAAGAGAAGCCATTTTTGTCTCCAGCAAATCCGGGTTTTGTGTATTTATAACCCTGCTGACTACCGCCCGAATTGTGTCTTGTCAATATTCAGGCTGCTGGCGTTCGCCATTGAATCCATGCCTGATGTTTTTCAAAATCCGGCCAAAAATTCTTGATTTTTCGTGACCTGCCTTGAGCAGAATACTCCCTCTGACGGCTTCCCTTCTCCTGCAAATAACTGCTGCCTGTCTATCGCAACGACCTACGGGCATTGTGGGTTGCTTTACTATGTCAAACCTTGCGGGCCAAAAGGCTGCCGGCAGCCAAGCCGAGCGCAAGCACGCCATAGATCGTTGCCAGCGACTTCCCGGAAAGCCGTTTTTCAAAGCCGGGGGTTAGCCGTTTTGGCACCAGATAGTAATCGGTCAGATAGGCGCCACCGGTGACGATCGCGCTGCCAATCAACGGACGCAATAGTGAATTTTCTGCTCCGCGCAAGCGTGTGCGGCCATCGAAAAAACGCTGATGAATCGCGGCCCAAAAAATCGCCGATGCATGATTGAGCAAAAATCCGGTCAGCGTGTATTTCAGCGACGGCGCGTTTCTCATTGCAGCTTGATCACCCCACACGATGTGGCTGGTGGCGTTCAGCGGTGCTGCATACGAGCCGGTTTCTCGTCTGCCTGCCAAACCAGCAGCCAGCGCAGTAGCGACGCCGGCGACGGTCCCGGATGCCACAGCCTGTTTGAGTGAAGTCGAAATGGTTTGCAAAATAGGTCTCCTGAATTAACAGCACGGTCGGCGAAGCGCCGTGGTTTGGTTCACAGTAATCATCTTGCCAATGCTGGCACTACCATTCTATTTTCGCAGTGGCCCGGCGATCATGCACAGTCTGGGGTGGCGTAAAGCCTGTCCGGGCCTACATGTGCCGGCTAGCCGGTCTGGCACGCGAGCGCTTGACCAGATAGCCCCCCGCAAGCAAGGCGCCGGCTGCCATCAGCATCGAGCTGGCCGGCATGGTACGCACAGTATTAAGGGCAATTTCACCGGCATGGGGTGCTGCGAGCTGCAATCTGCGCTTGGTCATCTGCGCGCCCAGTTCGTTTAGCCTGCTCGCCAAAAGACGCTCTGCGAGCGGTAGCAACGTGGTTTCTTCATCGGCGACATGATGCATTACATCGCGCATCAATTGCATGAAAGTGTCATCATAGGCAGCCTCCTCAGGGGACATTGCTCGCAACTGACTGATGAGGTTACGCATCTGATTATGTTCCGGAACACTTTTTTCGAGCACTGGATTTTCTGAGGTTTCTGCCCGCAGTGCCGGGTAGAAAATCTCTTCTTCCAGCTGCGCATGAATTTCCAAGGCTAGACAAACAGTCTTGACCAGCGCCTGCTTGGTTTTTGCAGCGGTACCGGCTTCATACTGGTGAAAGCTAGCGAGCACGTGCGTGTGATCCATGCGAATCATGTTCGTGATGGACGGTGAAAATTTACTGGCAAAAGTAGTCATCTGGAGACCTTCTTAATAAGAGTAGCTTGCGGATAAGGGCGACCAAGTTTACAAGGCAACCAACACCCACTAATCGATTGATTCATATGGACCGCATGCAGGATGCGGAAGGATCTTGGCGCGGCTTGTCCAGATGCCAAGATTTTTAAATTCGACATGCCCTGTCTGGGTTAGTTCTATCAGTTGCAACATCTGTGCGTGGCATATGCCTTGCAAGCTATCGTGAAACACTTTATGCACATTGCTGAAGTAGGCCTTGCACTGGATATGTCATGGAAAATTTACAATCATCCACGGAATTTTTGGATCAGCACCAATTAACCATAGTGACTGCCGAGTCTTGCACCGCAGGCTTGATTGCAGGGTCACTGGCAGACATGCCAGGCTGCGGAAAATGGTTCAAGTCCGGATACATTACCTATTCACCAGAAGCGAAAATTCATATACTTGGTGTGCGCAGGGAAACAATTGAGCACTTCAATCTGACTAGTGAAGAAGTCGCACGTGAGATGGTACTAGGCGCATTGACACTTAGTGATGCCAGCATTGCGGTGGCCAATACCGGCGTTGCCGGCCCTGGCAATGGCGAGGGCGATATTCCTGCCGGGACGGTCTGCTTTGCCTGGGGTTTTCACATCAACGGCGCCAATAAGCTGTTTTCCGAAACCCGGCATTTCGAGGGGGATCGCAATACGGTACGCCAGGCTGCAGCCGAGTACGCCATAGTGAAAATTCCTGCATTACATCGGGCCTGCAGCGATTGCGTCGCTACACCCGGGCCAGAGTTGGGTAGCAATGCATCAACTAATTCAACGACTGGCTGATTTCAGCGAATCGAATCGGTACCGGATGCTCGTCTGAACTGAGGACGCAGCTTAACTAAGAAAGTAAGCTAACTAAGGAGATAGCTTATTAAGGTTTTAAGGTTTATCTTGGCCTGCCGGCGGCACTTTGCGCTGACCCGCACGCTTTTTTCCTTCCTTTGGTAATTCAATCGGCGTGACTGTCACCGGTGCCACGCCCTGCTTCTTCATTTCCAGTTGCTCTGCCACCTTGGGCGACACATCGACAATCCGGCCTTCGACATAAGGGCCGCGATCCCGAATATCCACTACCGCACTCTTTCCATTGTCGAGATTGGTCACCCTGGCCTTGGTGCCAAGCGGCAGGGTTTTGCTTGCGGCAACGTTAGACGAGGGATTCATCGGCGTGCCATCTGCCATCGTCTCGCCAGCCAAACCATCGCTGTAAAATGACGCCTTACCGCTACGGGTCTTTCCGGAATAATCAGGCACGTGGACTCGGCTGGGATTGTCAGTCTTGGTGGAACTGGCTGTTGCGGGCGAGTGGATGTCGTCGGCCGACACCAAGCCCACAGCCAGACATTGGATTAATACAAGAATGGCCAGCCATGCTTTGGCCGATGCAAAAGAAACCGTGTTTACAAACATTTTCGCAATCGACTTAACGATAACAATCGTTATCAACGATGCCAGCGAAATGAAAAATATTCTGTTAAATAGCTAGCATAACCGTAAAAATATACGGCAGAACGCCCTGTTGTTTCCAAGTCATGCGCGGCTCAAATTACTTAATACATGCAGGAAAACCAGATCGCGTCCGTGCTATTGGACTAGCAATCATGCCTTGGCTTCATCTCAGGTTGACAAGGTCATTATCAATCCCGTCGCTTGCGCCATGTTCGATCTCGGATAAATGCGCCTGCAACGCATTCACCGCAGCAGTCTGATTGGAACGCGTCGGCTGTTCGTAAAATCTCGCCAAGGCGTCATGAATCGCGTTGGACGTTGAAACAGCAGCGGGGGTTTGCATCGGTAGCCGAATGCCGTCAGATTGATGGTTGGTTCGCATGGTTTCTCCAGCTTTTTATTGCCTTTCAAACGTCAGGCGGTCAAGTTGTCCAGTGTTAAAAATCTTGAACATGGTTGCCTTGATTTTCCACAAACCTTCATTTATTGCATCGCCAAAAATGGAACTTTAATTTATCTTGCGCTATTTCAAATATACGCATGGCCGCGCCGGGCATACAATAGCGACTTCCCACGGTCTCCCTGCCGTTGATCCAAGCCTTACTTAATGGAAATATGTTTCATGCATGCCCTACCCGATATCCGGCCCGGTCAATCGATCGAACTATTAAAAGAGCTGCATATCCTAACCCGCGATGGCAAGCTCAATCAGGATAGCCGTCGCAAGCTCAAGCAGGTCTATCATCTGTATCAGTTCATCGAGCCTTTACTGAAAGACATCCAGGAAGCGCAGCCAGCCATGCAACTGGTCGATCATGGTGCCGGCAAATCCTATCTGGGCTTTATCCTATACGATCTGTTTTTCAAGAACCAGCAGCCTGGCGCGCGCATCATTGGCATCGAAACCCGCGAAGAGCTAGTGATCAAATCCGCGGCGCTGGCACAGCGACTGGGGTTTGAAGGGATGGACTTCCTGAATCTGTCCGTTGCTGAATCAATCGTCACCGACCGTCTCCCTGCTACCGTCGACATGGTCACCGCACTGCATGCCTGCAATACCGCCACCGACGATGCGATCCGATTTGGCCTGGAAAAACAGGCAAAATTCATGGTGCTGGTACCATGCTGCCAGGCGGAAGTAGCGACCGTTCTCAACAAGAACAAAGGCCAGTCATTGAGCAAAAATTCCTTAACGGAACTGTGGCGACATCCTTTGCATACACGCGAATTCGGTAGTCAGGTCACCAATGTGCTGCGCTGCCTGCAACTGGAAGCGCACGGCTATCAGGTCAGCGTGACTGAACTGGTGGGCTGGGAGCATTCGATGAAAAATGAATTAATCATTGCCCGCTACCAGAATTTGCCGCGACGCCGCCCAAGCGAACGCCTGCACCAAGTGCTGGAAAATCTGGGCCTGGAAGAAATGCGGGAACGTTTCTTTACCCCGCAACAGTGATTGAAGTGTGACTGAAAAACAGGATTGTTTTGGCAGCACTGCACCGCCGGAACGGCCCCGCCAGTCCGGCAAGCGCTTGCGCACCACAACCACTGGTACCACCTATCAGTGATTGTTTTGTAGTTCTGCCAGCGAGGCCGCTTCCAGCAACTGTGCCGCCAGTGCGCGTGCCTGGTGGGCTGTCAGCTCGCGGCACTGGTCATCAGTCCAGATCCTGACCACAGCTGGTGTATCCCGGGATTGCGACTGGCTGCCAGCAAAGCGCCCGACTTTCAGCGTACCCCGGTTACGTACGTCCACCGCCTCACCAAAGCGCGTAATCAAGGGCTTACGCAGCGTGGCATCAGGCGTCGCAATCGATACCGACAAGTCTTGCTGCAGCGGCGTGACATCAGGCATGGATGATTTCATCAGACTTCCCTTGGTGTTTGACTGTATGGATATACAGTATATACAGCAAATTACTGCCTGGCAATTAAGCCTGATCCCGTGGCAAAATTGCCACAGCCTTGCCGTAAAGCGGCACACACGCAACTGCAGCACGCCAGCCTCCTGCGCGATACAGTCACTTTGGCCAATCCCTGTATTTCAAGTGATTGTTCAAGTCGACACCACGTTCTTCAATCGCCGAATTAGATGACTGCAACCCTTGGCGGCAGTGCATGACATTACCCCGTCCTGCAGTCATTTTTGCAACCCCACCCGACATCGTTTTCTCTTTCTACAGTCGAGCACGATACACCGCGAGACTCGCGCCTGCTGCGTGCGCAATCACTCGGTTCAAGAACATGCTAAACCCTTGTTTTTTCCGCGGTTTGAGAAAGCCCAAAATCAACAGAACCAGACCCTCGCAACTTGCGCTTTTCAGACGGCGCGGCGCATTCTGGAGAATTGCGCAGCGCACCAAACACTCCCGCAAATGGAATGGGAAGAACCGCTGACAAAAATCGCGGGAAGAACATGTGAAATGGGTATGTTCATCTACTCGCAGGAATACTATGATAGCAACCAGCCAACGCACAGTGAACCGCTGCGCAGGGTCCAAATTGAGACGAGACGGCAATTCAAATTAGAAAGAGCACCATGCAGAGGGTTGAACAGGAATTCACGCGCGGTAGCGGCAAACGCATCAAGATCGTAAGTGCCCAGGATGCGGTGCGGCTGATCCATTCCGGTAATACGATTGCCACTGGCGGTTTTGTCGGGATTGGCGTGCCGGAAGAATTGCTTATTGCATTAGAGCAATTATTCTTGGCTAACCAAGGCGAAGATGGTCGATCAACCGGACCGAAGGACCTGACCCTGGTTTATGCAGCCGGCCAGGGCGATGGCAAGGACCGCGGCTTGAATCATCTCGGGCACGACGGCTTGCTAACGCGGGTGATCGGCGGCCACTGGGGTCTGGTGCCGAAGATTCAGCAGTTGGCCATCGATAACAAGATTGAAGCCTACAACCTGCCGCAAGGCGTCATCTCGCACCTGTACAGGGACATTGCAGCCAAGCGGCCTGGCCACCTGACACGGGTTGGACTGGGCACCTTTGTCGATCCGCGCAACGGCGGCGGCAAGCTCAATGCCAGAACGCTGGAGGATCTGGTGCGCGTCCTGCCGATCGACGGCGAGGATTTCCTGCTATACAAGGCATTTCCAATCGATGTGGCCTTAATCCGTGCCACCACTGCCGACCCGGACGGCAATCTGACCATGGAGCGTGAAGCGTTGACGCTCGAGATGCTGTCGCTGGCGATGGCAGCGCATAACTCGGGCGGCATCGTGATTGCCCAGGTCGAGCGCATCGCTGACCGCGAAACATTGAATCCGCGCCAAGTCAAAATACCCGGCATTCTGGTCGACTGCGTGGTGGTGGCAGAAGCGCGTCATCACTGGCAAACCTATCATCAACCGTATAACGCTGCCTTCAGCGGCGAAATACGGGTGCCGTCCAACACATTGAAGGCAATGCCGCTATGCGAACGCAAGATCATTGCGCGCCGCGCCGCGCTGGAGCTGTCGGCCAATAGCGTGGTCAACCTCGGTATCGGCATGCCGGAAGGGGTGGCCAGCGTTGCGCATGAAGAACGCGTCATCGACCTGCTGACCCTGACCACCGAACCCGGCGTGATTGGCGGCATTCCAGCCACTGGCCCGAATTTCGGCGCCGGCGTCAATACCCAGGCAATCGTCGATCAACCTTACCAGTTTGATTTCTATGACGGTGGCGGGCTGGACATTGCCTTTCTTGGCTTGGCCGAGGCCGACCAGAACGGCAGCGTCAATGTCAGCAAATTCGGCAGCCGGCTGGCTGGCGCCGGTGGCTTCATCAATATCAGTCAAAGCGCCAAGAAAGTGGTTTTTGTCGGCACCTTCAGTGCCGGCAAGCCGACCATCCTGATCAGGAACGGCCAGATTGTCATCGAGGGCACAGATGGTCCGTGCAAATTCGTCCACGAGGTCGAACACCTGACCTTCAGCGGGCATTTGGCAAAAAAATTGGGCAAGAACGTGTTGTACATTACCGAGCGCTGCGTGTTCGAACTGACCAGTGACGGCCTGGAACTCACCGAGATCGCGCCTGGTCTCGACCTGCAGCGCGATGTGCTTGATCACATGGCGTTTGCGCCGCGCATTTCAGTCGACTTGCGTATCATGGACCAGCGGATTTTCCAGACCGAACAGATGGGTTTGCGCAATATCATGCTGGAAGTACCGCTGGAACACCGGGTGCGCTACGATCGCCAGCGCAAGACCTTGTTCATCAACTTCGAAGGCTTCAATGTACGCGACCTCGATGATGTGGAACTGATTCGCCGCCAGGTCGTGCATGTGTTGCGGGATGTACATGAAAAAATTTCGGCCGTGGTCAACTACGATAATTTCTCGATCGACCAGCAAGCGCTCGACGACTATGCCGACATGGTCAAGGATCTGACCGATAAATATTATTCGGCTGTTACCCGTTATTCAACCAGTGGCTTTTTACGTGCCAAGCTTGGCGCCGATCTGGCCAACCGTGATGTGCCGCCGCACATCCATGAACAGGCCGAAGAGGCAACGTCGTTTAAGGAACCTGAAAATGCGCCGGCGGCATGACCTGGCAGCGATTGTCATTGTCGCATTGACCACCGGCACCCTGACGGAAGCTGCGTCATGTCATCGCTGAAAAGGCGCATGCTGTTTGGCCTGTTCAGTCTGGCGCTGCTTTCGGTTTGCTTCTGGACGGGCTATGAATTTCTGAATCTGGCCAGAATGAAAAAAGACAAAAAGGCTGCGCACGATTTCTGCTCTGCGGTCAAAATCGGCATGCCGACCGTGGACGCCGTCGCACTGGCAAACAGCAACCGGCACAAGCGGCAGATCACGGTCGCCGCCGACGAGATGCTTGTGCATTTTGGCCAGAAGTGCGACTGTCGGATCAGTTTTTCCGACAAAAAACAAGTGGCCAAACGGCTGGCTGCGGCCGCTGAAGCTGCGGAAGATCGCAGCATGCAGACAATCATCGGCAAGGTGGCAATGCAATAACCGAAACAAATAAGGAATTTAATTCAATGCCGCTCGCCGAACTTACTTATCTGGTAGTCGAAGACAATGAATTTCAGCGCCGCTGGCTGGTGGCGATGCTGAGCAACCTGGGCGCAAAAAACATCCTGGAAGCCAGCGATGGCCTTGCCGCGCTGAATATTCTGCAAGATGCCAGCCAGGGTGTCGACATCTGCTTCATTGACTTGAACATACCCGGCATGGATGGCATGGAATTGATCCGCCATATGGCCAAGAGCGACAATCCGGTTTCGATCATCCTCGCAAGTGCGCTCGATCCATCGCTGGTGTTTTCGGTCGAAACCATGTCGCAGGCCTATGGCGTCAATCTGCTCGGCACGATCGTCAAGCCGGCCACGCCGGAAGTACTCGAAACTCTGATAGCGCGCTACCTGCCGCCGGAAGCGCGTGCGGTAAAAGTCGCCGTCGACCAGCCGCAACTGTCGCTTGCGGAAATCCTGCAGGGATTGCAGGATGATCAGTTTTCTCCCTACTTTCAGCCCAAGGTAGAGCTTGCTACCGGCAAGGTCAAGGGTGTGGAAGCATTTGCCCGTTGGCACCACCCCCAGCACGGGCTGGTTTCACCGCTGGCTTTTCTGCCGCTTCTGGAAAAAAGTGCCCAGATTAGCCTGCTGACCTGGGACATGATCAATAAATCAGCGGCGGCCTGCCGCGCATTGCACGATTGCGGTCATCCGATATCGGTGTCGATCAACCTGGCATCAGCACCGCTGGGCGAGCTCGATTTTGCCGACCGCTTTACCGATTGCGCGGCCAGGCACAAGGTGGAACCACAGTACATTACGATTGAAATTACCGAGTCCGCTTCCAAGATCGACGTGCCGATGTTTCTGGAAAATCTGGCCAGGCTGCGCATGAAGGGATTTGTGCTGGCAGTCGACGACTATGGCACTGGCGACGCCAGCATGCACCATCATTTGCGCATCCCGTTTTCGGAACTGAAAATTGACCGCTCATTCGTGGTTGGCGCCGCCAGCAATGAGGCCATCAGCATGGCGCTCAGCTCCAGTTTGGATCTTGCCCATAAGCTCAAGCGCGAATCAACGGCGGTTGGCGTTGAAACACGGCAAGACTGGGATTTGTTGCACAAGCTCGGCTGCACCAATGCTCAAGGGTATTTCATTGCCAAGCCAATGGAATACAAGGCGCTGCCCGGCTGGATCGAGGAATGGGCACAGTTTTTTTAAACACGCTAATAACCTGATTTAAGTTGCCGGTCCCCGGCAAATACGCGGTCACCAAGTCAATTGCCGATGCAGCCGCACCGGGCCGTCCTGCACGACGTCAGCTGCACGATTGCCGTTCTTCTGCAATGTCATTACCCAGCCTGCCGCTCACTCTGCCGCCTCGCCACGATGTCGAGGCGACTCGATACGTCTGGAGACGTCTCGATGCAGCCCCTAAGTCGCCCCTCTCGCCCATCCTTCGTGTATCTGTATTTCCCCTGCCAGTGCGAGCAGCGTGACCGCAATAAAGAAGGCCAAAAAATGCCGTGTAGAAGTCGAACCAACCGGCAAGGCGGGCCTCCAACCATGCATGAAAAATGACAAATTCCCAATAGATTGCGTCATCATCGGCGCTGGCCCTGCAGGATTGACCGCAGCGATTTATCTGAAACGCTTTCGCAGAACTGTTCAACTGATTGATGCCGGCAACAGTCGCGCGATGCTGATTCCGATGTCGCATAACTACCCGGGCTTTTCTGAAGGCATCAGCGGCAATGAATTACTGATGCGATTGCGCACCCAGGCAGGCCACTATGGCGCCGAGATTACCTTTGCGCGCGTCGCGTCGATAGAACAGTTACCGGATGATAGTTTTGTTGTTCATTACGACGGTCAGACCACGCATACAAAAACAATTCTGCTTGCAACCGGCGCAATTGATATCGAACCGGATTTGCCGAATTTGAAAGATGCGATCAAGCAAGGATTTCTGCGCCACTGCCCGATTTGCGACGGCTATGAAGTCATTGACCAAAAAGTTGCCGTGATCGGGCATGACCGGCATGCGGTGACCGAAGCATTGTTTATCCGCCACTATACGTCGGACCTGACTTTATTGAGCTTGGGAAAGGACATGAAATTAAGCGAGAAAGATCGAAACCTTTTATATGAAGCAAATATCAAATTGATTGATGAGCCGATCATATCGATACAAACCGAAGGTACTCGTATTACCGGGCTGACAATAGGTAATGGAGAAGTCTTGCAGTTCGACACCATGTATTCGGCACTGGGTTCCAAGGTACGCTCTGATCTGGCATTGATGCTGGGCGCGCAATGCGACGATCAGGAAGATTTAATTGTCAGTAAGGGGATGCAAACTTCGGTCACAGGCTTATATGCTGCAGGTGATGTAGTCCATGGATTAAGCCAGATATGTGTAGCAACTGGCCATGCGGCAATTGCGGCGACTGCCATCCATCACCATTTATAACGATGCATACAGGAGGAAATCATGACTGAATCCAGAAAAGATGAGCAAAAGTCCCTGGCGCGAGCGGGGCATGATGCATCGACCTCATCCAACCTGCCTTCCTCAACGGGCGATTCGCCCAAAGAAGTGACGCCGAAGGATATTTCGCCAAAGGATGCGTCTTGGGCCGACCGGTCTGCACGCAATATTTCTTCCCGCGACCAGGACGAGCATGATGAAGCGTTGCTGGACGAAGCAGTTGATCAGACTTTTCCAGCCAGCGATCCGCTCGCCGAGCTGCCGGCCACACATGGATACACCCCCTATGTGCATGGCGCTGACGAAGAAGAAGATTCACTGGATGAGGCGATTGAAATGACCTTTCCTGCCAGTGATCCGATCGCCATACCGAGCAGCGAAGAATTAACGCATGAAAAAATGTTGCGCAATTCCCAGCCCCCGCGTCCAGCGACACAATCGCGCTAGGTGCTCCTCTCTTGTTGCCACCTAAGGCCAGCCTGCGTCAGATGGCAACGAACGTCGCTGGTTCATGCACGTCAATAATTTATGGCAGCGCCTATCTCATCCTTACGTACCTGTTCAAACAAAGGGATTGCCTGAAAAAATGGAATGGGAATTTTAAATTTTACGATTCTCGTTCGTTTTTGATAACGGTTATTTCTGCAGCAATTTGCCATCAACGCTTGGCTGCCGATATAGCGGCGGCTTAAATAAACCGCTGGTTTGACGCCAGCCTGTCTGAAACAACTATTACGTCTCGAGTTTTGCGTCCAGCGTAATGGAAGCATTCAGCAATTTCGACACTGGGCATCCGGACTTGGCTTTATTGGCTGCAGTGTCAAAAGCTTGTTGATCGGCACCAGGAATTTTGGCAACCAGATCGAGGTGCACAGCAGTGATGGCAAAGCCGTCAGCTTGCTTTTCAAGTGTGACGGCCGCAGTGGTTGCCAGTCGCTCAGCGGTCATTCCAGCTTCACTCAACTGTGCCGACAGCGCCATCGTAAAGCAGCCGGCATGGGCCGCGGCGATCAACTCTTCCGGATTGGTTCCGGCACCATTTTCGAAACGTGTCGAAAAACCATACTGGGCATTGTCCAGCAAGCCGCTCTCAGTTGAGACACTGCCTTTTCCATCCTTAAAGCCGCCATTCCAGATGGCCGTTGCGGTACGTTTCATGAATATTTCTCCTGCAATCTTGAATGGGATGGCATAGCGAACCTGCCACAATGCCGAAGCGTATCGGATGAGACGAATTGTTGCCTTGGGGCGGGCCTGTTGTGGCCCGAGCCACGCAGATCGATTGAAAAGGACAAGATCAAACCATGCGCAACAACTCCCAGGTCAACGTACTTTTTTCCTTCTCTTTGCCTTTGGCGGGGCGAGCCAGGTACTGGCCCACAGATCAGCCATTTGTTTGCTGCCCTGCGTCATCATTGTCGCTGCCTGGCGCTTGCTCTCGGCTGTAATGCGACTACGCGCAGTGCCTGCAGCCGCATTGGCGCCACTTAACCACATGCTCAAAAAGGGATTTTTTTTGGTCCAAGGATTCTTCATATCGGCGTTCACTTTCCTATAACTGTAAAAAACAAAAACTACCCGATGCCCAATTGCCATCCTTAGAAGTTAGACCAGGGTCTCCCAAAACATTCCTGCAAAAGCGGAAAAACTTCGTGATTTCGAGCCAGCCAATATTTTCTGTCCTGAACGGTGTCTGACACTGGTCACGACACAGATTGCAGATCTAGCTCTTAATACTGTAAATGGATGGTCTCAGGGATGCACTTCATCAGCTTTGGCTTGAATCAGGCAAAGTGATGCTCAATGCTTGCGCCGCAGCAGGCAATCCATGCGTGGACCAGCTAGAATGGCAGCGCCAACCTGACAATAGGCAACTTTTTGCCGTCTGGCACGCGGGATGCGGATGGCAACCGGTTTCAACAGCGGTTCATCGTACTCGCTCACTTATCACGGGACTTCAGACAATGCGCCTAACCGTCAAAATTTCTTTATCCTGCCTGCAGCAGTTGCTTACATTACTGCTGATGGTCCCGCTGATCGGATTAGCAGCCGACCTTCCTGAACTGCCACCCTATCGGGTCGACCTGTCACGCACGACGGTATCCGGCATTTCTTCGGGTGCCTTCATGGCGGCGCAATTCCATATTGCCTATTCGAGCATCGTCGTTGGTGCCGGCCTGATTGCTGGCGGTCCGTACTATTGCGCAGGCAGCGCAACCGGCAAGCCATTCCAGATCACGGCGATGACAACGTGCATGCGACCTTATGGCAGCGGACCGGATGCGCAACGTCTGGTGCGCCAGGCACAAATTTTTGCCAGGACAGGGCGCATCGATGAGTTGCACAATCTGAAAAATCACAAGGTGTATCTGTTTAGCGGCATGGCCGATCGTGTCGTCAATACCAGTGTAGTCGACCAGACGGCCGCCTTCTACCGGGCGGCAGGCGTACCGGCAAAAAACATCCGTTATGTACGCGACGTCAACGCCGGCCATGCCATTCTTACCGATAATCAGAGCGATGTCGGCTGCGCCCTGACCGATTCTCCCTATATCAATGGCTGCGGCTTCATGCAGTCGCATGACATCCTCAAGCACCTGTACCCGAATCTGAAACCGGCTGCACCCACCGCCCGCGGCACGCTGTTGCGCTTTGACCAGTCGGAGTTTGCGCCGGTGGCCAAGCTTGGCATGGCGCCGGCAGCCTATGCCTATATTCCCAAAGCCTGTGAACGCGCCTCGTGCGCGGTACACATTGCCTTTCACGGCTGCGGCCAGTCAGAGGATGCCATCGGCGAGCGCTTCGTCCGCTCCACCGGCTATAATGAACTGGCCGATACCAACCAGCTGATCGTACTGTATCCCCAGGTGCGTACCAGCTCACTGTATCCCTACAATCCGGCAGGCTGCTGGGACTTCTGGGGATACGCCAGCATCAATCCCTATCAGCCGGATTTCTACTCAAAACGGGCACCGCAAATGGCTGCTATCAGAGACATGCTGGCGCGCCTTGCCGCAACCCCTTAAACCAGCAAGACTGCAATCGTGCCCCGGTATTGCACAATAGTTTGCGATAACTGTTAGCCGCAAGGCAAATCTTTATGCTAGCCTTGCCGCTGGTCGGCTGCAACAGTCGGTATCGGCGGCTGGTACGCTTAATTTTCACCTTGATCATGTATACGCAATTTTTTCAGCTCAAGCAGGCGCCGTTTTCCATCGCCCCCGACCCGCGCTACCTGTTCATGAGCGAGCGCCACCGGGAAGCACTGGCGCATCTGTTGTACGGCGTCGGAAGTGGCGGCGGCTTTGTGCTGCTCACCGGAGAAATCGGCGCAGGCAAAACCACGGTGTGTCGCTGCCTGCTCGAACAGATTCCAAACAACTGCCGCGTCGCCTATATTTTCAACCCGAAGCTGTCAGTCAACGAATTGCTGCAGTCGATTTGCGACGAATTTCGCATCGAGCCTCCTGCCCAGAGCTCCGGCTCGCTGTCGGCAAAGAATTATGTCGATGCACTCAATGGCTATCTGCTGCGCAGCCATGCCGAAGGTAAAAACAATGTCCTGATCATCGACGAAGCGCAAAATCTGGCGGCAGACGTGCTTGAACAGCTGCGCCTGCTGACCAATCTGGAAACCAGCGAGCGCAAGCTGCTGCAGGTGATTCTGATCGGCCAGCCGGAACTGCGCACGATCTTGGCCCGTCCGGAACTGGAACAGCTGGCGCAGCGTATCATCGCGCGCTACCATCTGGGTGCGCTGTCGTTGCAGGAAACCGCCGGTTATATCCATTACCGGCTGTCGATCGCCGGCGCAATTGCGGCAATGCCGTTTCCGTCTGCACTGATGCCGCAGATTTACCGGCTGACGCGGGGCGTACCGCGCCGGATCAATTTGTTATGCGATCGCGCCTTGCTGGGCGCCTATGCCGCCAACAGAACCGAAGTCACCTCGGCCATTCTCGACAAGGCAGCCCGCGAAGTCTTTGGCGAAAAACTGCGGGGCTTATCTGCAACGCGCCAGCGATGGCAATTCGCCGCGGCAGGCGCGGCTGCCGGCGCCATCGCGGTCGCGGCGATAGCCTGGGGCGTTGCCCATTATGACACCACACCGCATGCGGCCTCCCCGGCCCTTGCACTTCAGCCAGGTTCGTTCAAGCTCGCACGCAGCCTTGCCCAGGACAGCACTTCACTTCATAGCCGGCTGCCCTCATCGTTCGCCGATCCGGCCAAGCGCTTTCCTGTCGCGCCGCCACGGTCCGGGCAGCCGACTGCCAGCACGGGCTTGACTGACTCGGAGGCGATGATTTCGGCTAGCAGTGTCATACTGCCCGACCTGAACCAGCTGTTTTCGCCCGCCATGCGCGACGAACCTGAAGCCTATCGCCTGCTCGGGCAATTATGGGGTATCTCGCTGAAACAGGGCGACCCATGCCAGCTGGCGCAAACCAGAAATGTAGCCTGCTACCGAAGCAGTGGCGGACTCGCGGAGCTGCGGCGATTGAACCGCCCCGCCATTGTTCACCTGCGCGACGACAGGCAGGCGATGCACTATGCGCTGCTGATGGGACTGACAGAATCGACTGCGGTGTTGCGCATTGCCGGCAGCCTGCAGAATGTTCAAGTCAGCCTGGCGGAACTGACCCCGCATTTTCGCGGCGAATTCGTGACCTTCTGGCGGGCGCCGCCCGGATTTGCGCAGACCATCAGTGTCGGCGACCAGGGCGAATCTGTCGACTGGCTGGCCGCGCAACTGAGCAGACTGCAGGGCAGCATCGAAACTTCGAACGGCCAGCCGTTCGGCGCTGCCATGGCACGACAAGTTCGGGAATTCCAGACGGCACACGGACTGCAGGCGGACGGCATCGCCGGCGCCCAAACCCTGATGCTACTGAATGGCGCGCTAGGCGTCAGTGAGCCCCGGCTATACCTCAATCAGGCAGTCGCGGCTGCCGTGCCAGGGAAATAAACCATGTCTTATATTCTTGATGCCCTGAAAAAGGCAGAAGCCGAGCGTCACCTGGGTAGCATCCCTCACTTGCATGCACAGCCAGCTGCAGCGTTACCGGTCGATGTCGTTCCATTGCACACCAAAAAGACAGTGCTGCTGGTTGCAGGTGTGCTGCTGGCCGGTTGTGCTGCGTTGGTCTGGTTCCAGCCCTGGCAATCTGCATGGCGTGACACGTCACCGGCAGCGCAGCCGATCCAGCCGCTGCCAGCACCTTTATCGGCAGTGGCGTCGGTTACACCACCAGCCTTGCCGCCGGTCGCAGACAACGCGGCCGCCTCTGCCCCGGAAATCATCGCCATCAGTCCGCCACCGGCGCCGGTTAATCCGGTACCGGCAACCAAACACAAGAAAGTCCAGGCTGTCGCCAAGCCAGCCGCCCCGGTCACGCCAGTCACCGCCCAAGCGCCAAAAGCCCCGGCCCCGTCAGCCGCCGCAAGCGATGGCGACCTGAAGCTGAGTACGGCACTAACCCAGAATAATCCGCTATCGGCCGTCATCACCCAGCGAGAGTTGCCCGAGCAGATTCAACGCGAATTGCCTGGCTTTACCATTGGCGGCTACATCTATTCTGAAAACCAGCGCGAACGACAATTACTGATCAATCGACGCCTGGTTCATGAAGGCGAAGAAGCCGCACCAGGCGTGATTCTGGAAGCCATGTTGCCCAAGGCCGCCGTGTTCAATTACCGGGGATACCGCTATCGAGTCGCCTATTAAAAGGGCTTCTTAACCGGAAAAATTAACGCCGTTGCCAGCCCTGCATGAAACGTTGCACTGCAGCGCTTAGCCGTTCTCGACCAAGACGCTTTGGCTCCAGTCCCAAAGGCCAACGATTGGCTGGGTACTGTCGCCTGTCCCGAGTTCAGAAGTATCATTTCCCCGACATCGGCCCTCCTGCAAGGCGTGGATAACCGCGGCCAAGCTTAGCACCCATCCCAACCAGCACTTTTTCTTTCAATTGAAGGCCTTACCTGCCATTTCCATTCGTGATCTGCGCACACTGGCACCAAGCCCAGCGATTAGCCAGATTCACATTGAAAATTTTTTCTGCCCTCAAAATCGACGAGCTGCATTGAGCTTTCACAAATAAGGGGTTATTAACCACAGGTAAACAACCCGTCGAACCAATAGTTGTTTTATTGTAGATTTAATAATATTATGCTTGCCAGTTTATGGCGCAGCGCAGCATTTTTTGCTGATTCGCTAGTCCCACCACCCACACCCGTTCGAGACCATCCGCAATGACTGATCAGGCGCCAGCTGTTAATGCTAACGAAAGTATGCCTAAGTCATCGTCCGTTTTTCACTTCTTGCGCACGCGCCAGTTCAGCCAGTTTGATCGCGTGCCGCTGGTGTGGAGCATCCTGGCACTGTCGCTCGGCGCCAGCGTCCTGAGCGCTCTTCGCCAGCCCATTCCTGCCGCCTTGATCGGCATCGCCATCAGCCTGGCCCTGTTTTGCCTGGTTCGGGCAGGCTTCCAATCATCTTCGGTGAAACGTGACGGCACCGCCAAACCAGTACAGGATCAGCGCTTAAAACAAATTGAAACCGTTGCCGGTATCGGCCAGTATGAAATCGTGGTCGATTTAGCGTCCGGCCATCAAAGCCAGATCTGGTCGGAAGGCATGCGCATGCTGCTTGGACGCTGTGGCAGCGACCCCGCGTCGTCAGTAGAGGATTATGTCAACCGGACAGTGCATGCTGAAGACCGCCATCAGGTTCGGGCCACGCTGGAACGACTGCTTCGGGATGGTGGCAGCTCAAGCTGCGAATATCGTGTCGTCCGGCCAGATGGCGCCACCCTTTACTTATACGACTGGATGCAATGCGACTCCGATACCGCAGGCAGACAGCTACTTTACGGCTTCCGTTACGACCTTACCAAGCATCGTGATGCTGACCGGGAGCGCCTGTCAGCTGCGACCCGGTTTCAGGCACTGATTGATCAGCTACCCGGCGTGCCTTACCTGGCGAGCCTGAAAAAAAATTGCGGCACGATGTATGTCAGTCCCAGGCTGGAGTCGTTACTGGGGTTTGGCACCGATGAATGGGCAGGCAATCGCGACCTGCGTATTTCGCGGCTACATCCGCAAGACAGGCAACGGGTGTTGCATGCCATTGCCGAAGCACAGGCATCCAAAAGTGCTTTCAGCATCGAGTACCGGATATATCACCGCAATGGCAATCTACTGTGGCTGCGCGATGAAGCGCGCGTAATCACCGATGCCCAAAACGAAGCAATGTTCCTGCAAGGGGTGGCGCTTGACATCACCGAACGCAAACAGACCCAGCAGGCATTGGAGCAGTCGCGTCAGCGCCTGCACCGGATGATCGCAGAGCTTGAAACGCTCAGAGAGCAGGAACATAAGCGGCTCGCGCAGGAAATGCATGATGATTTCGGACAGTTGCTGATTGCGATGAAGATGGATCTGGTCACGCTACGGGAGCATCTGCCGCCGGGCGACTATCGATTGGCACAACTGGCAATCGGCATTGATAGCTTGATCGGCAGCATGATGACTTCGATGCGGCGTATCATTGCCGACCTGCCGCCAACAGACCTGGATGACAATGGCTTGCGCAACGCACTGGAACTGCTGACGGCCCGCTTCTCGAAACAGCATCCAGTCATCACCTGCCGGCTCGACATTGTCGAACCGATGCCGCCATTGCATGATGCGCACTCATTGCCGATCTACCGCCTGGTGCAGGAAGCCCTGAATAACGTTGCCAAGCATGCTCACGCAACCCGGGTCGATATCCGGATCAATTGCCAGCATGCCTGCCTGACCATCGACATCATTGACAACGGCCGGGGATTTGCCGCCAATAACCGATGCCCGCCCGGTTCGTTTGGCCTGATTGCGATGCGGGAGCGGGTCGCAGCCATGGATGGCGAGATTCGCATCGACAGCACGCCAGAGATGGGCACGACACTGCAAATCACCCTTCCCGTCAAAGGCGGTACATCCGTAGAATCCGGGTGAATAACTGCCAATAACCAGGTCGCCTGCAGCACCGGTTGGTTTCGGTGTTTGGCCGGTCGACCAACTTGTCTTCACCCGGCAAAATGCACGGCAAGTAGCAACAGCATGCAAAATGCCGCCCTTTCTCAATAGAAAAGGAAAGTTTACAAACAGTAGGAATATCGCAGCGGCTGGCTTACAATACAAAAGATGACATTTTGATATGTTTATGAAGTGCAATTGTTTGTATAGTGCTTGCGCTATATCAAGTGAACTTTCCAATGGACTGTTAATTTTGTTTCATTTCAGGGGGCCATATGTATAAAAAAATTCTGATTCCGACCGATGGATCCGACATTTCCAACGCCGCGGCACGTGCCGGCGTCGAATTTGCGCAGCAACTGGGTGCGGAAGTGATCGGCTTGTTTGTCTCGCCCGAATATCAATACCCGGTATTCATTGAAATCATTCCGCCTAATTTTCCATCCGAGGATGAATATCTGGCTTCGATGCGCAAAGTGGGGGAAATTCATTTGCAGACGATTGCCGATGCCGCCAAGGCAGCTGGCGTGCAATCGTCCGGCATCACGGTCTTTTCTGACGCAGCAGCACGTGAGATCGTTCATGTCGCCGAGCAGCACGCCTGCGACCTGATTTTTATCGGCTCGCATGGCAGGAGTGGCTGGGGTCAAGCGCTGCTGGGCAGCACCACTAGCAAGGTTTTGTCCTCATGCCAGATTCCAGTTCTGGTTTATCGGATGGCCAAGCAGCCGCCCGGCACCACAGGCAGAAAATAGATTGGCCTACTGCTTCGGAAATTTACAGGAGTCGCTCCAGTGATGTTTGAATCTGTGCATCCATCATCGGTATCAGTGGCCGCCTCGATCAGCACAGCCGCTGATTTTCCGATTGAAAAAATCGGCACCTGGTTATCGGCCGTCATCCAGTCTTCACTGGATGGCGTGCTGGTGGTCGATGCCGCCGCACGCATCGTTTTATCGAATCGGGAAGCCGGGCGCATGTTCGGCTATCCTGCTGAACAATTACCGGGCGAGATGATAGACATACTGTTTCCGGTTGCATCAAGAGCAGAACAACGTGCTCAAATCAAGAATTTTGCGGTCGCCCAAGTCAGTGGCAGGCGCTTGCGCATCCGACTCGATCTGCAGGGTCTGCATGCTGCTGGCCAGGAAATTTTGATTAATGCCGCTATTGCACGCGTGATTATCGATGAGCGTGTATATTTAGCAATTATTCTGCGCGAATTACTCGAACGTACCTTGCCGGATGTCCGGTTGACACTGGCGCAATCGACCTTGCGCAAATTGGCCTTATCGTCCCAGCAAGCCACTGAAATTGAAAAACGCCGGTTTTCTAAAGAATTGTATGATGATCTCGGCCAACGCCTCAGTGTGCTGAAGCTGGATCTGGACTGGCTAGAAAATAGTCCTTTGACCGATTTGACCATTCCGACGCGTATTGCTCAAATGCAGCATTTGTTGGATAACATCATTATCCGTACCAAAAGCATTGCGTCTACTCTGCGGCCGTCTATCCTTGATGATTTCGGCTTGTTGGCGGCAGCGGAATGGATGGTGGATGCGTTTGGCAAAAAAACGGGAATTGCCTGCCAATTGATCAATCATGGCGTGCCAAGCCGCCCGGGTGACCAGGTCGAATCGGCGGTTTTTCGCGTTTTGCAGGAAAGTCTTTTAAACGTGGAGCGCCATGCACAGGCAAGGCATGTCACAATCCGTTTATGGCACACTGATCAACACCTCCATGTGACAATCGAGGATGACGGGATTGGATTACATGAAAACAGCCGGGACAAGTCAGGCTGCCATGGGTTAAGTGCCATGCGGGAAAGAATTTATATGTTGGACGGTACACTCTCCATCAAAAGTAGTGAACCGCACGGTTTGACGATCCATGCGTCGATACCGTTCCAAGTCTAACCGGGAATTTTTATTTTATGATTCGCCTAGTCATTGCCGATGATCACACCATCATGCGCGAAGGATTGAAGCGCATTCTCGATGGCGCTGACGATATTGAAGTCGTTGGGGAAGCGGTCGATGGCTTTGAAGCGCTAGCCCATGTCCGCAAAGGCGGCTTTGACCTGCTGATGCTGGACCTGTCAATGCCCGGCCGTAGCGGCGTCGAGTTGATCCGCCAAATCAAGGATGAAGCGCCCAAGTTGCCGATTCTGATTTTGACCATGCATGAAGAAGACCAGTACGCGATTCGGGCGATTCGTGCCGGCGCACGCGGTTACCTGACCAAGGAAAGTGCCGGTACACAATTATTGAGCGCGATTCGAAAAGTTGCCTCGGGCCGACCCTATATCAGCATTGAAGTCGCAGAACAGCTGGCCATGGATGCGATGCCGTCAAACGAAGACTTCCCCCATAAAAAGCTCTCTGACCGGGAATTCGAGGTATTCAGCTTATTGGTTGGCGGCAAGACCATCGGAGAAATCGCCGAATTATTGCACTTAAGTGCCAAAACGGTCAGTACTCACAAGACCCGCATCCTGTACAAGATGGATATGCATTCACTGGCTGAAATGGTCCAATATGCGGTGGAACATCGGCTGCTGACACCGCTCAAGATTTAGCCTCCTTAGGACGATTGCCTGGTCCAATGAGAATTGTCGGGCATGCTCTGCGGCAAATACACTCTGTTTTATCGTGCCTTCCTTGTAAGGAAATCCTTACGCCTCACACTCCCTGCCTACTCGTCTATTCAGCACATACCGATAGTAAATAAGAGTCCCGCCCCCCATACTTTTCACTTGTAATTGACGCGTGCAATACAGTTTTTAGTCAGCCATTTGTTTCCTGTATTTGCAGGAAATATGGAGCGACGGAATTCGCAAAAGCATCTACGAATTCTGCCATGAGTGACTGCAGAAGGGATCAAGGCCACTATCCTGCGACATGGGGATTCTTGTCTTCTCTGCCATCATTCCAGCATCGTTCCATGCAAGGATGACCAAAGCGCTGCTTAGCTAATGCTTCATTTACTGACCCGCAAATCTGTCTATTCAGCAGATCTGCTCGAACCATCTGTTGGCCAAGTTCGGATTTGCAAACGGACGCGCACCGTATAGAGCGCAAAGAACGCAGGAGCGGATGGTATTTTCAGACGGTTCGAGTAATCGATCCCGAGAAAATTCCGCAGCGCCTGGAGGATTGGCGGTGGCTCTTTTGAGCTACCACAGTAAATGAATTAATTTTTGGTATAGGAGATGCTATGTTGTCCACGCAACCATCGGAAATCCGGGGCGATTCTTCCCATTCAGCATTGCATGCCTCCCCTCATGAAACGGGTTGGCAGCGCCAGGGAAAGCTCTGGTCGAATTTAAAGGAATTATGTGACCTTCTGCGCATTCCTTCGGCCGCTTCGGTTGCGGATGAAGAGCTGCTGTTTCAACATGTACAGTTCAAGACTGGCCAACGTGTGCATACAATCGGGCAACCCTTCGATACCCTTTATGTCGTTCATTCCGGCTTTTTAAAAACTGTTCTGATCGACGAATTTGGTAACGAGCAGGTATTAAGTTTTCCAATGAAAGGCGATTTGTTCGGGGTGGACGGCATCCATACCAAGCGCTATGCGTCGGAAGCCGTCGCGCTATCAAATTGTGATCTGATTCTGTTGCCATTTAAAAAATTGACTGCCCTTGGCCGCACCCATGCCGAATTTGAACATGCGATGTACAGCGTCATGAGCCGCGAACTGGTTCGTGAACAAAGTATGGTCAGCATGCTTGGCGCTCTTTCCGCCGAAGCGAGGGTGGCGCGCTTTCTGGTGTCGCTGTCAGACCGCTATGCGGAAATGGGTTATTCCAGCAAGCTGTTCAACCTGCGCATGACGCGCCACGAAATTGGCAGTTATCTGGGGCTGACACTGGAAACGGTCAGCCGTACCCTATCCGCTTTCAATGAAATTGGCTTGATCAGCGTCGACCAGCGCTCGATTGGCATCAAGGATATTGACGCGCTTAAAACACTGCGTCGTTTGCCGCCGTCCAGTTCGCGCGCCAAACAACTCGCTTCCCGCAAGCTAAAGGCCGCGGCGGCGTCCGCACCAGCAGAAAAACCGGAAGCACCGCAGATGGTGGCAGCCTAGGCTACGACTGATCCAGACTGACTACCTTCAGCAACAAGCAAAAAGGCCCGGTTCTGGTGAACCGGGCCTTTTTATTCAGGCATGCTATTTATCGCATGCTTCATTGCAGAAAGGACTGCCTCGTCCATATCCTGGCCAGCGCAATTGTTGTATATCTTGATACGGCGGCAAAACCGAATTACTTACGGACAGAATTACAGACCGAGCCCGATGAGGAAATTAAAGCCATTAACCGGCAAAGATGCTGATATGCGATGGCCGCCTCAGCGGTGACGTTTGGTGCAAGCGCACGGTTGCCCAGATTGCGCCAGTGACGCGCTCCAAATTTTTTATCATTCAGCTTTGACAATCCAGGCTTCGTAATTCATTTACGCTTGGCATGACTGGCCGCAGCCGATTTTCTGGCATGGCCAGACGTACCTGCCGCGGCCTCGTCTGCTGCGTCAGCAACTTCCGAGAAGGCGGCATCTGCGGTATGTTCAAAGGAATCACGTGCTGCCTGCATATTTTTGCTGGCGAGTGAGCTCACTTCCCGAAATGCAGATTCCCAAAATGAAAACATGCCGGTTATCGGATTGAACGCATCCCGTGCCTGCTGATCCGACGCATCGATCGATGCGGCAGCGCTGCTGCCCGCGGTATTGCTTAACTGCTCAATGTAATGGCGCATCGAATTACCGAGGTCATTTTGCACCTCTGCAATGACGCGAACCAGCTCGCGCTGATAGTCCATCGCCCGTTCGGGCCGTTGAGAAAAAAAAGTGGACTGTGCATTGGCGACACCCTGCGGATCACGTACCGCGACCAGGGATTGGGCAAACTTCAACTGCTCAGCAAAGGCCCGGTGAGTTGCTTCAAGCAAGACATGATCGATTTTCTCCGTACCGGCAAATAGTGCATCGGCAAATTGCCGTGACGCTTCCAGCTGCGTTTGGTAGACCGTCGCGATTGGGTTAAAGACTTGGTGCATATTCTGCATGGTAGCTCTCCTGATAAATGGAAAGATGATCCGCTGGCAGCCATCCGGAGCGTCACCATGTGCATGGTTATTTGCAAGGCAAGCGGACTTGTCGTCGAGTGATGCAGTCCATTTTCGCATCGAACCCGTAGTGAACCTTGATGGTACTCAAAGCGGTCACCCCGGCCAATGCCGTACATGCTTGATACCCTGGGAGTGGAAACTGGCTTTAACTCCGTTGACTGCTCGAAAATTCGCCTGAAGTGGTTTCCGGCCAACCGATGCTTCCCACCGCTGACTGCACATGGGCAGTACTTGAAAACTGCGAGGATCGATTTTTCAGCGCAGTCGATCCTTGATTTTTATCGCCAGCGTGCGCTCATCCCCTATTTCAGATGATGTAGCAGTCGATGCATCAAGATCAATATGACACGGCGCCAAAACAGTGCCAAAATTGGAACATTGCCAATGTAAAAAATTCAGTGTCGATTCGCAGTGAAAATGAGCCGGGTTGTCGGTATATTCAGAACATGCCAATGATCGGTCGGCCATGAATAATAAGGTGCAATCATGACTTACAAGACTATTCTGGTGCATGTGGATGATGCAAAACATGCAGCGACCCGTATTCGTGTTGCTGCTGAACTTGCAGCAGACTATGACGCTCATTTGATTGGTGCGGCCATGACCGGCATTTCGCGGTTCGCGTTTCAAGGTGGCGAGGCAATGCAGACCGACCCGAATCTGGCCGTGCATCTGGATTACTTGCGCAAACGTGCGCAGCAAGCGCTTGAACTTGCGGAGCCGGTTGCACGGCAAGCCGGCATCGCATCGTTTGAACCACGGTTGGTTGAGGATGACCCTTTGGATGGAATTGCCTTGCAAGCACGTTGTAGCGACTTGGTGGTAATCGGCCAAACCGACCCAAACGAACCGGTGGCAGCCATTCTGTCCAATTTCCCCGAATTTATTGTCTTTAATGCGGGCCGACCGACACTGATCATTCCCTATTCCGGTGCCGTGAACACGATCGGCAAGCGCATCTTGATTGCTTGGGATGGCAGCCGCGCCGCCACCCGCGCGGTTACCGATGCCATTCCGCTGCTCAAGCGCGCTGACCTGGTGCAGGTGGCGGTCTACAATCAGACCGTCGTGAGCACCACACAGGAGCCGATCACGGGCACCGACATTGCACTATACCTGGCGCGCCATGGCATCAAGGTCGAGCTGCTGCCCGGGCTTACCAGCACCGAAGTCGGCGATGCCCTGCTGTCACTGGCGGTGGATCTGTCGACCGACCTGATCGTCATGGGTGGATATGGTCATTCGCGTTTCCGCGAAATCATTCTGGGAGGCGTGACCCGAACCGTGCTGGCCGCCATGACGATCCCGGTACTGATGTCGCACTGAGCATCGATCAAGGCTAGCTTTTTACATACAGCGAGAGGCGGTGGCAGCCACCGCCCCGGAGGCAGACATCACGCTACTGTTTCCCACACCGCTTCTTCCGGGAAAACTCGGTTCAAGCGGTTTTTTTTGGCCTTAATGTCGCAAAAATGACGCATTTCCCGAAATTTTCAACAATTTCATTGATTCAGAGTAATATTTATCGATCGACTTTCCAAAAGGAAATAAAAGGGAGGGCAGTCGATACACATTGAGTTGGGACTGTTTCGTTCACCATATATACGACCGAGAGTGAGAGCATGCAATTAGATCCATTTGGCATAGGCAATACCTTCCTCAAAATACAAAAAGCATGGATCAGCCATCCGCAAGAACAACTGGAAGCACAGCGCGAACTGGCAGCCAGCCTATGGACATTGAACCTGAATGCATTCACGGCGATGGCCGGCGGTCAGGGCAAGAACACTGAAAAAGTTGCTGAAGGTGACGAGCGCTTTCAAGATCCGGAATGGCAGGCAAGTCTGGGCAATTCGCTGGTCGTCCAGAATTACCTGGCTTATACCCGCTGGCTGGAACGCACGATTTACGATACGCCGGGCGTGGACAAGAAGGATCGGCATGCCGGCGCATTCTGGACCCGCCAATGGTTCAATGCCCTGTCTCCCAGCAATTTCCTTTTGACCAATCCGGTCGCCATCCAGAAAGCCATGCAATCCCGTGGCGCCAGCCTGACCAAGGGCATCGAGCACTTCATGGCGGACATGAAAGCCGGCGACGTCCAAATGATGGGCAGCGAAACGGCGTTTACTCTCGGCAAGGAAGTTGCCACCACGCCTGGTTCGGTCGTATTTCGCAATGAATTGCTGGAATTGATCCAGTATCATCCGGTCGGCAAGAAAGTCCGCGCGATGCCGGTGGTGATCGTTCCTCCCTGGATCAACAAGTATTACATCATGGATTTGACCGAGAAAAAGAGCATGGTGCGCCACCTGGTGGCAGACGGCTTCACGGTATTCATGATCAGCTGGAAAAATCCGGGCGCCGACATGGCCGACAATACTTTCGAGAAGTATCTGCTGAAGGGCATGCTGGCTGCCATCGATGCGGCGCGCGACATTACCAAGGCACCGCAGGTGCATGCGGCCGGATATTGCATCGGCGGCACCGGCCTGACCGCGCTGATGGCGCTGCTAAGCCGCAAATTCCCGAAGGCGGCAGACATGCCGGTAGCGCACTGGACCCTGCTGTCGTCGCTGGCCGATTTTTCGCGTCCAGGTGAGATCGAGGCCTTCATCAATGAAAATAGCCTGGCTACGATCGACGAGATCATGGACAAGCAGGGTTTCCTCGACAAGAAGCAACTGTCGTCGGCTTTCCGCATGCTGCGCCCGAACAGTCTGATATGGCATTACGTCGTGCACAAGTACCTGTATGGCGAAACGCCGCCATCGATGGATGTGCTGTTCTGGAATGGCGACAGCACCCGCCTGCCGCGTGCCATGCACAAGTTCTGCTTGCGCCAGTTCTATGTCGAAAACAATCTGGTGAAAAAAGATGCGCTGGTGCTTGGCGGTCAAAAAATCGACCTGGCCAACATCAAGCAGCCGCTGTATTCTGTCGGCACCACCGAAGACCACATTACCCCTTGGGCCGGCACCTTCAAGACTGCCAGCATGGTCAAGGGGCCGGTGCGCTATGTGTTGTCAACTTCGGGCCATATTCTGGGCATCATCAACCCGCCCAGCCCAACCTCGAAGCGCGAGTTCTGGGTCGGCGATGCGTCTGGCGAAACCGAAAACGAAACCTGGCTGGCAAGCCAGACCAAGCAGGCCGGCTCCTGGTGGGGCGACTGGACTGCATGGCTGCATGAAGGTTGTGGCCCGATGAAGGCGCCGCCTGTGATTGGCCAGCCAGATTATCCGGTCTTGTGCGCTGCGCCCGGCGCCTACGTACTGGAAACCTGAATACTGAAAAATCGGTGACCAGCGATACGCTGGCGCGCAAAATGGCATAACATTGCCGGCAACCTGGCCCAACTTGCATTTGGAACCAGATTGCCGGCAAATTTTTATTCATTTCTCACAAAATAATGTCTTTTTCACCTCGCCTGACCATTATTGTCGCGATCGATACCCAGCGCGGCATCGGCATCAACAATGCTCTGCCCTGGCGCCTGCCGGAAGATCTGGCATTTTTCAAGCGCACGACCACCGGTCATCCGATCATCATGGGCCGCAAAACCTTCGATTCGATCGGACGGGCACTGCCAAACCGTCGCAACATTGTTATTACTCGCAACCCCGACTGGCGCCATGAAGGCGTCGAAGTGGCCAGCTCGCTGGCGGCAGCTGCCGCCCTGGCCGGCGACGCAGACGCATTCGTGATTGGCGGCGCCCAGATCTTTTCCGAAGCGCTGCCAAAAGTACAACGGTTGATTGTGACGGAAATCGACAAGACATTTAACTGCGACACGTTTCTGCCGGCATTCGATCCGCAACAGTGGCAGGAAACCGCCCGGGAAACCCATCATTCCGAGGCCAATGCCTGCAATTTCGCCTTTGTTACCTATGAACGCCGCACCCTGCCCGCCTGATCAGGGTTAAAACAGCCGACAGACTTGGCAGAACCCGGCGGTTTTCTCCCACAGCGGCGCCATATCTGCGAAAATCCATTCTTTCAAATTTTACGGTGCACAGTAACAGAGTCCGACCTCTGTGCCCTCATGTAAACCATTGCCACCACGCTGTTGGAGTCCTCGATGAAATTCCGTTTCCCAATCGTCATCATTGATGAAGATTTCCGCTCTGAAAATACTTCCGGCCTGGGCATTCGTGCGCTGGCCGATGCGATGGAAGCCGAGGGCATGGAAGTCCTTGGCGTGACCAGTTATGGCGACCTGTCGCAATTCGCGCAGCAGCAGTCGCGCGCTTCCGCCTTCATTCTGTCGATCGACGACGAGGAGTTCGGTGCCGGCAGCGATGAGGAAACCGACAAGGCATTGAAATCGCTGCGCGCCTTTGTCGAAGAAATCCGCTACAAGAATTCCGACATCCCGATCTACCTGTATGGTGAAACCCGCACCTCGCGCCATATCCCCAACGATATCCTGCGCGAACTGCACGGCTTCATCCACATGTTTGAAGATACGCCGGAGTTTGTCGCGCGCCATATCATTCGCGAGGCAAAATCCTATCTGGACGGCCTGTCGCCACCCTTCTTCCGCGCCCTGGTGCATTACGCGCAGGACGGCTCCTATTCCTGGCATTGCCCCGGCCACTCCGGTGGCGTGGCGTTTCTGAAGTCGCCGATAGGCCAGATGTTCCACCAGTTTTTTGGCGAGAACATGCTGCGCGCCGACGTCTGCAACGCCGTCGAGGAACTCGGCCAGTTGCTCGACCATACGGGTCCGGTGGCAGCAAGCGAGCGCAATGCAGCGCGCATCTTCAATGCCGACCACTGCTACTTCGTCACCAACGGCACCTCGACTTCCAACAAGATGGTCTGGCATTCGACAGTTGCACCCGGCGATATCGTGGTGGTTGACCGCAACTGCCACAAGTCGATTCTGCACTCGATCATCATGACTGGCGCTATTCCGGTGTTCCTGATGCCGACCCGCAACCATCTTGGCATCATCGGCCCGATTCCGCTGGAGGAATTCACCCCTGAAAGCATCCAGCGGAAAATCCAGGCCAATCCGTTTGCGCGCGAAGCCGTCAACAAGAAGCCGCGCATTCTGACCATTACCCAATCGACCTACGATGGCGTGATCTACAACGTCGAGACGCTCAAGGAAATGCTCGACGGGAAAATCGACACGCTGCATTTCGACGAAGCCTGGCTGCCGCACGCAACTTTCCACGATTTTTACAAGAACATGCATGCAATCGGCAAGGATCGTCCACGTGCCAAGGAATCGCTGATCTTCTCGACCCAGTCAACCCACAAATTATTGGCCGGCCTGTCGCAGGCTTCGCAAATCCTGGTGCGCGAATCCGAAACAGTGAAGCTCGACCGGGACACCTTCAATGAAGCCTACCTGATGCATACGTCGACCTCGCCGCAGTACGCGATCATCGCCTCCTGCGATGTAGCCGCGGCGATGATGGAAGCGCCCGGCGGGACCGCACTGGTCGAGGAAAGCATTCTGGAAGCGCTGGAATTTCGCCGTGCAATGAAAAAGGTTGACCAGGAATTCGGACTCGACTGGTGGTTCCAGGTCTGGGGCCCGGACAACTTCGCCGAAGACGGCATCGGCACCCAGGACGACTGGATGATCCGCGCCGAAGATGACTGGCATGGCTTTGGCAAGCTCGCACCGGGCTTCAACATGCTCGACCCGATCAAGGCCACCATCATTACTCCGGGCCTGTCACTGGACGGCAAGTTCGGCGACAATGGCATTCCGGCCTCGATCGTGACCAAGTACCTGGCCGAGCATGGCGTGATCGTCGAGAAGGCGGGCCTGTATTCATTCTTCATCATGTTCACCATCGGCATCACCAAGGGCCGCTGGAACACGCTGCTGACCGCGCTGCAGCAATTCAAGGATGACTATGACAAGAACCAGCCGATCTGGCGCATCCTGCCGGAATTCGCCGCCGCCAATCTGCGTTACGAGCGCGTCGGCCTGCGCGACCTGTGCCAGCAGATCCACGACATGTACAAGCTGTACGATGTGGCGCGCCTGACCACGGAAATGTACTTGTCTGACATGCAGCCGGCAATGAAGCCATCGGATGCCTTTTCCAAGATGGCGCACCGCGAAATCGAACGAGTGCCAATCGACATGCTTGAAGGCCGCGTCACGTCGATTCTGCTCACGCCCTACCCACCCGGCATCCCCTTGCTGATCCCGGGCGAGCGCTTCAACAAGACCATCGTCGATTACCTGAAATTCGCCCGCGACTTCAACGAGAAGTTCCCTGGTTTTGAGACCGATGTGCATGGCCTTGTCACACGCGAAGTCAATGGCAAGCGCGGCTATTTTGTCGATTGCGTCAAGTAAGGTCGTGCTCAATCGGCGAAACCGCTGGAAGGAACCGGATTCGAACGCTGTTGGATCGTCCCGAAAACTGCCGAAATCGTCTGGTTAGACCGTCGCAACGCACTATACGCCTTGTTGCAAAAATCTAGAAAAACGCCCGCTTTCGCGGGCGTTTTATTTGCTGGTGCCCGGATTGGCCGGGCCGGGTGAAGCCGATCAAGGGCGGAGATAGTTCATCAACGGTTTGAGTCGAATTGAGTGCCGAATTTTTCGTCGAAAAAATTTACAAATAAAATTCCACATTAATGAAATGACAAAATTTTTCTAAATAAATCAAAGAGTTGTTTATTTGGCACGCATCATGCATATATGCCGACTGTTAAATTTTGTTACTTGATAACTCAACCTAATGGGAGCAACTTGCATGGCATCCTTTACCAAAAAACTCATCACGCAGTTGGCAGTAGTCGCCTGCGCTGTATTCGCATCTGGCGCAGCATCGGCGGTGCCAGTTGGTCTGGAGCTGGTGTTGCTGGTGGACGTCTCCGGCAGCGTCGATAACACTGAATATGCGCTGCAAAAGACTGGCTATGTCAACGCGTTTCAAAGCGCAGCCGTTCAGAATGCCATTCTGGGCAGCCAAGGTGGCGGCATCGCCGTAACCTATGTGGAATGGTCGGGTGTTGGTCAATTTAGCCAGAAGGTAGGCTGGGCATTAATTGACAGCATTGCCAGCGCTAACAGCTTTGCCAGCGCCCTCAGCGGGGTCACCCGAACTTTCAATGGCTCAACCGGCATCCAATCCGCGCTCTTTTCCGCCGCGCCGCTTTTTGGCACAGAAACCGGCGGTGCAGCCAATGGTTTTGAGTCACTGCGCCAGGTAATCGACGTCTCCGGCGACGGCGCAAGCAATGTCGGTTTGACAGGTACCACAGGCCGTAATGCCGCATTGGCAGCAGGTGTGGATACCATCAATGGCATCACCATCGGTAACGAATTTGGATTGTTAGCGCATTACACGAACTTCGTCATGGGTGGCGTCAACGCTTTTGTTACGCAGGCTGACAGCTTCGATGACTTTGGCGCGGCAATCCAAAGCAAGCTGATCCGGGAAATCACCAATGATGTGCCAGAACCGATGTCGGCCCTGCTGGTTGGCCTTGGCCTGATTGGATTTGGCCTGGCTCGCCGCCGCAAGGCATAAGCGACACAGCCTGCAAGAAAAAACTGGATCAATGCCGTCCGGTGCAGTCCGGGCGGCATTTTTTGTTCATGCCTTCGGCAAGGTCACGCCGTGCTGCCCCTGGTATTTGCCGCCGCGATCCTTGTATGAAACCTCGCATACTTCATCGCTTTCAAAGAACAATACCTGCGCGCAGCCTTCGCCTGCATAGATCTTGGCCGGCAATGGCGTGGTGTTGGAAAACTCCAGTGTCACGTAGCCTTCCCACTCCGGCTCGAACGGCGTCACGTTGACGATGATGCCGCAGCGTGCTTCTCCACACCGGTATTCTGTGCACGTTGATGATAAATAATGCTTAAAAACGCGTTGGGCTTGGTTGTCGGTTCTCTTATTTGCCATAAAATGAGAGGAGCCGCGACAGCGGAATGGTAGTCGTTACACTTTCCCCCAAGCTGTCCTTACCTTTTTTAATGTCGCAAGTAGCTGTACTGAATTTTAAACAGCATCAGCCTCTTTAGAGAACAATAGCATTGCCTTTTTATAAATTACAATTATGAAACATCGGCGAATAATGTTGTCGCAACTTGGTGGGCTCTTCAAAATGGACGTATGCAATGGAAGATAAGAAGAATAACAATAGTCTTACAATTGGTCAGCTTGCCAAAGCAGCTAATGTGGGCGTTGAAACAATACGGTATTACCAGAGCCGATTATTAATCCCAGTCAACGAATTTAAGTGTGGTACTTACCGGCGCTATCCTTTTGAACTCGTTGCGAGAATCCGTTTTATTAAGTGCGTGCAAGAATTAGGATTTTCACTCGAACAAATAACAGAGTTACTTGGAATAAATGACTCGCCAAAGGTGCGAGAATTGCAATGTCACACCAATGCATACTTGGCGACGATTCAGAGCAAGATTGCTAATTTACATTTGATTGAAAGCACGTTATTAACACTTCAGTCCGATAGTGCACAAATTCGGCCAGATCCGTTGATACGTGCTTTTATGCTTACCTGAGCAGTTACTTTTCCAAAAAACCAGCCAGCAGATTACGTGATGCAGAAGTCTTGCAGACTCGCTTATGCCGGCTTCGTGCTAGATTTCCTGCGTATCTTCTCCCTGCGCATGAATATGCGCAGTAAAGCCAAACTCGGCCCCCAGCGCACACACTTAATCGTAGTCGTATCCCTTATCCAAGCGTAGCGATTGGGGCTTGCGCGCGGTTCGTACAGGACATCCAGCTTCAGTTTTTCCAGCGTGCGCCTATAGGCACTCAGGCGATCTGGATGCTGATGACGCTGTCGCCACATCGCATGAAACAGATGATTCGAGAAGGCATCGGTCCCGTGTTGCTTCGAAATGGGAAAAATATTTTACCGCGCGATCTGGCGATTGCCATTACCAGCGAGGATTTTGTTGAGACTAGACGGAATGGTTTTTTAGGTTGAGTGACCTGCTAAGAATCGTGTACCGAAGCCAAATCTTGGCGCCATGGTTTCGGTGCCCGCATCCCATAAATATGGGAGTTTATTGATATTAAAAATGCAATATAATTAACATTCCATTATCGGCTTGTCATCCCTTATATTTTTGCAAATCTACGAACCCTAAAAATGAAAATCTTTTCTCCTGCTCTTGGCTTGTTCATGTCATTTATTTTAGTTGGATGTGGGGGCGGTGGAAGTGCGACTAATGGGGGCCTCGGCGCCGATTTGGGGCTGAATACAACAACGACTGCAGGGTCAATCACCACTACGACCGCGTCTGCCTCGAGCAAGCTATTTGCCGTTGACTCTTCCAACAAGGCGATTGGCTCTGTTGCGAATGCCAACCTCGTAGCGGGTACGACAGTTGTAGACCGTGTCATCATGGGAGCTGGCACACAACTGACTAGTTTAATAAATGGACTCGCACTCGACTCCATTGCCGACCGCCTTTATGTAACTCAAGACACTAAAATACTCGTGTTTGATAACGCTGGTTTAGCCAACGGCAATGTGGCTCCACGTGTGCTTGCCTCCTCAACGACAGCGCATTACTCATCCCCTTTTCTTGACCGGCTCAATGACCGTTTGTATGTCGCTGATCCTCATGCTCAATCAGTTTACATTTTTAATAATGCGAGTACGGCAACAAATGCCTTTCCCGCCAGAGCGCTCAGCTTCCCAGCCGGTTTTGTCAACGGTTTAACGGTGGATGTTGCTCGCAACATCCTCTACACGAGAATTAATGGTTCTCCATGCCGCATCGCTGTTTTACAGAATGCCGACATCATTAATGGCGTTGTAACACCTGACCGTTATATTGATTTTTGCAGTGTAAACAGATTGTTAATTGACTCGACCAAGGATCGGCTATATATCGCAACCCATATGGGAACGGTCGTAATATTCGATAACGCCAGCACGATCAACGGGGCAGCTACCGGCACATCCATGCGCGTTGCAATTTCTGGCACTGTGACAGATATTGCGCTTGATATTCCCAACGACCGCCTGTACGCATTGGCCAATAACCAAATCTATCAGATCAATAACATCAGTACTTTGAACGGCAATGGCGTTGGAGCTACTGCGACGATTCCCGACGCAGGTGTGTTATCTGCGATCGCCGTGAAGCAATAAGCGGTCGGCGGTCGCGATAAGGGATCACACAAATATTACGATCGGCATCATCATTCTTACTCCTATAACGCTGTGTGATTTCTGCAGTTCACATTTAAGAACGTGGTTATTAGATCAGAATCATGGCTGTAGTAGCTGGTAATTCTGATCGCGATCTTTAAAATAACAGGGGGCATTGCGAGCAGAAGCCAGCGAGTAATCGGTAATGACGAATTGACTTCCCAGTATCGAATAAGCACCGGTTGGCAGCTTATTCCCCGCTTGACGACCCTCGCGTGGCAACCATCACAGAGTAGTTCTCGTTTTTTATGAAACCGGTGCACTTTTGATGAAGGTATGCGCAACCGTCGATATCCAAAAAACAAAGGCTGCAACCAAATTGTGAAATAAAGTTATACACGAAACTTCATACATTCTTCTGGAAGATTTTTAGCCGGAAGATATTCGCTAACGATCCCCTAGTGTTCTTTTCAGAATTCTTACGATATGATGAAAGAGTAACTCCCATCCATTGTAGAGACTTCATGCCATGACCTCGCCGATTACACCCGTTTCGCATGCCGGCATCCTGCAACTGGGTGCTGAACGGCGCAAAGCCGAACGTACAGCATTGAGCATACAGGCCATCCTGCGCTTTCAGGACCGCTTGCAAATACTGCAGGGTACTGTCTGCGATCTGAGTGTAGGAGGTTCAGGCTTTATTTGCCACCAGGCCGTGACCGCCCAGTCAAAATGCACGTTGCAATTCATGTTGCCGATGCTTGCGCAAATGGCAAGTCAGTCAGCAAATCTTCCGGTTGTCGTGGTCAATAGCATGCAGGTGATCGGTCAAGTACATCAGTTCCGCGTCAATCTGCGGTTTAATAACCTTCCGCCGGCTATACGTCACCATATTGAAGCGCTGATTCGGCAATCGTTAAGCCGCAGCTAAACATGTCAATTATGGTGCGACGTGATCAGTTAATTTGCTCAGCAGTCTGACCGCACTCGTATAGGGAACGCTGCTTTTCAAAATATTACGCCTGTAAATAAATAGCACTGGAAACCAGGGCCCGTGCCCGTAGCAGCAATAATTTTCAACGGATCAATAGTAGTCGACACAAAAGAGCATAAGCTCAGTTGCGCCATCCTTGATCTCTGGCTAAATATATCGGCAATCCCTGTCATTCTGAATGAAAAAAACCCTGCTGATTTACTCAGCAGAGCTTAGCAGGTTCGATCAAAGTCCGAGGCTCTCTATAGACTCTTTCACCAGCGCCGCGATTTCTTGCTCAAAACGAGCTTATATCGATTCACGAACGGCCAAGCTCTTTTTCATTATCGAAGTCATACTTACCAAGCTTCCCATGATTAGGCGTCCCGCCGGTTAGCCCACCAACGGTGTAGACGCAAGTGCGCCCAAGACCTTGCCTGTAACGGGGCGAATCGCCTTCGTCAAGACATCTAAGCTAATCGCACGATAGCCAAACCGTTTTTCGATTTTGTACCCTTGATAACCGGTTGCCACTATTTGTTTAACCAATTCATCTATTTCTCCTCCCAGGGAAATGGCATGAGAGCAGGTCCAATCATTGATGAGCGGGTCAATAAATCACATCATGTGCTTCCCCAGAATTGTTGCAGACACATCGCGTGGGCACGTTATTGTGTTCGTCCTATTTAGATAGGAGCATCAAAGTTGGTCAATTAATTTCTTGGCGAGATATTTAGACGCCTTCCTCCACTGTTCTTCGATCAGTTTAGGATTGTCGTGCATTTGCGCCCAAGTTATAGAATCTATAGGATTGGCAATTGAGGGCCCCATGCGGTCGCTTGAATTCCAAAGCACTTTACCGGCACTATCAACTATTTCACACTTGATAGACAGAACTGGCACAACCTTGGAGCCCCCGAGATTCGTCACGCCAAATCCATACTGAGGTATGGTGATGTTGAACGCCGGTACTGAACCATCTCCTTCATTGACAATTGCAGACTTTCCCGATTCCCGTAAGGCCAACTCAACTTCCTCGCGCACAATCTTCTCGATTGCGATTGAATTTCTATCAAGAAATCCGGCGAATGCATTTTGTGAATTTTGGATAGAGCCAGACGCTGCAAGTCCGCCAACGATTCCGAACATCAAGCCAATATTGGCACCACTGGGAGCAAGCAAAAACAGATCCCCCTTGTCTACAGCACGGTTAAGCTTAACAGTCTTCACTTTGGCGCGATCAGCGTCACTGATTGGCTGTGTTGAGGCACAACCACATGCGACTAGTGCAAACATGATGATCGCTACTAATTTTGTTCTTTGGCCGATTGCATCCATTTAATTTTCCCCCTGTTATAAACGCTTCATTTATTCTCATGTTAACAACGCGCCATACGATACAAACACCTGACGAAATCTTAATTAAGAAGTCCTTGTCAACGCGCAAGTGTTGCCGATTCTATGCTGCTTGTTGAACTGGTCACGAATAGCCTCCTCTGCCTTCCAATTGCCTAACATGGGCACAAGTTTTCTTCCAACCTGGTCACGATACGCTTCACCACCTTTTATGCCTGCGACTGCTTCGCTCGCACCAGTCCACCCATCCTATTTTTTCCGTGACTCCAACATGTCCAATAGCCCCTTTTCTTTGCAGTTATCAGGAATTTTAAGGTGCACAAAATCGGGGGGAGTCTGCTTATCCTGGCTATTTACGATGCTGGTCGAGCACGTACCACTATATGGCAAAAGCTTTGTCGAAAGTGTGTATGCCTCGTCTTGCTTCGGAGTAAAGCTAACCAGATTTGAGCAAGTAAAACGTGGAAATCCACCTGTCGCTGCGTAAGTTACGCTCGACGTTATTTTTAGATAGATTTTCTCGTTTGGACGGACTTGAATTGTTTCAGGCTTATTCGATATAAAAGGTCCATTCCCAATGTTTGCAGCCAAACCATAGCCGGCCGACGCTTTGCATGATGGGCTATCAAATACCTGTACCGTCATGTGGGCGGAATGATCTGTAGACGCAAGCGTAACAGTCAGATTTGCAGGATTAGCCAAGTTTTTTGGCGACACATAATATGTCCCGCATCCCGTCAATATACCAACGAGAATTAATAAGAAGATATTTTTCATTTGTAAATTGAAAATAGTTAATATATTTAATGCTACGCAATATTGCCCTATTGGATATTATTTAACAAGTTGGGTGGGCAGTGCACTGTGTGTCTTTGCAATCGTGGAATATTGCAATTGCGGGCAAGCCATTACGGGCTAAGCGCGTTATCCTGTTGTTGTTAAGTAAGGGGGATTGGAATGCCCACATGCTGAACGGCTATAAATTCCGCCACCCCGATTTCGCGGTATGTTGCCGCTGTGTGGCCGCTGACATCGCCCGAGGCGCTACGCTCAAGCCGGCCGGCGATGAAAAGAAATTGGGGGAAAATCTAGTAAGTACCGCTCTCAGCCAAAACGCTTCGAACAACTCTGCCCACAGTAGTGAAATGCATCTCGAATTACTCGGCAATTTACTGGTAGGAATAGCCGCCCGTCGCATAAGCACGTAAGATGGCGCTCTTGCGGTTTTTCGATTCCTCGGCAATTTCTTCGATGGGACGTGGCGGCGCGCGGCGCTGTGCCAGCGGAATTTGCACATCGTCCTTGCTCAACGGAAGATGGGCTTGCATGCGCTCGACAAACTGCTCATCGCCTAAAAAAACCTGCCCCTTCAACTCTACCCATGGCGAAACGGCCTGGATGCCTGCCTCGACAAACTGCGCATAGCGCTGCTGCGCTACACTGCGACGCCTGGCAAACTGCGCCAGCAATCCATCGACAGCCAGCCAAGGCGGTGGCTGCTCCAGGCCCACGCTCGCCCGGTAACTGCTCCAGGGCCAGTCGGCCGGCTTTTTCACCATGCGTGCCCGGACAGGATTCAACACCACATAGCGCGACAACTCCAGCAGATAGGCATCGCTATCGACCAGGATCGCCTTGAAACGTCCTTGAAATAAGTGGCCCACGCGCCGATGGCGTCGGTTGCTTGCTTGCGTAAAAACACCATTGAGCTGACGCATGCCCTTGGATAAATTGGCATCCGGCGTCTGGATCATCAGGTGGTAATGGTTATCCATCAGGCACCAGGCATAACAAACCCAGTTGAATTGACTGATGACTTGTTCCAAGGTCGACAGAAAAAGATGCCGGTCGGCGTCATCCTCGAAGATCGCTTCGCGCCGGTCACCGCGTGCAGTGACGTGGTAGAGGGCGTCGGGGAATTCGATGCGCAGGGGGCGTGACATGGAGCGGAATATAACATGGAAATGCTACATTGCTAGACCTGACCCCTTTCTTGCTTATTGCGGAACTCCGCGAGTATTGTGTTCGTACTGTTGACTACGGAAGGCTAATGGGTGACACCATCTACACTACACCGCTAATTGATCCCTAGAATAATTTTTCGCAACTCCAAAGCAGCATGAATTATTGGCCCACCGACGTTATCGGACGCAAGATCACGACTAGCTCCCATTCCAAATGCAATTCCATTCGCCGATAGGAAGCTAATCAAGATATAACCTGGCGGCGGCGGAGGGGGAACATCCGTTGGGTGCGAAGTGGCTTTTTGAATTCCGTGAGTAATTGCGTCACGCAACTGTTGATAAACCGACTGCTTTCGATCCGAAACAACAAACTCTAAAAGACTATTTTCTTTGCCGTCATACCATGCTCCTTGCAAGTCCGAATATACTGCAAGTGCATCAACACCAAACTCAGTAGCAAACTCAATTACAACCCCTATAAGTTGCTCCCTACTCACATCAGGCATTGGGCAATTTTTATCACGGCAAAGGGTGAGTATCTGAATTTTCTCCCTAACACTGCCAGCGCTATCAAATAAATCCTTCAATCGTTCACAAAGGTCATTGCTGCTTTTAATTTTACTCTCTTTGAGTGCGGTGCCCAAATCCGAATCTTCGGACATAAAATCTTCGAAATTAGCACAGCAAAGAAGCCGCTTACGTAAATTTGCTTTAATAACGTTGATAGTCAATTTGAGGCTCCAGAATATCCGTTACCATTTATGATTTTTATACTAAAGCCTTGTACTGTTTCAAAGTATTTCTGAACACGCTCGATAATCATCGAGCGCTGATCTTCTGAAACATTACCAACTTCATCCCATTTTTTTATCGAAGCCGCATCGACCCACTTACCAGGAATACTTATTTCCAAAACTAATGCACCATTCTCGTCCGTGTATAGTAATTGCTCACCTCTGCATATGATTGCAACAGTGTATCCAGCACTATTCCTTTCAGCGTAAGGCCCTGTATGTTGACGCGCAACCTCCTCTTTAAGGATATACCAGCGAGGAAAGAATATTCTTAACAATCTACTAATCATGGTAACTTTTTCGGATCCATAGTCCAATTCCACTGTCGAATCTTTGTTACGTTTGGATTGGTCTGCAAAGCAGGTTGCTCCAATCTCCACCAAGTTCGCTCTCCATAAGCGCCAAATTGCGTAGCACCCTTATTGAATACGTTGACGTTGCCACTAGCGCCATTTGCAAATCGTACAGATGCTATATCCCATATCTGTGCAGCATCTGAGCCGGGCAAATTGTCAAACAATTTCAAGCTGTTGAGATATTGACCACCAACTGTTTGCTCAAGGGTTGTCTTACCAGTTAGTTTAGCCCACCATTGAGCCACATTCATGTTGTCCGCGCCAGACCAAAATACCGCACCATTTGGCTTCGTACTAAAGTCTAGTGTATTAGCTGCAAGATCTTGTAACTCCGTATATGTTGGGATACTTGTTGTACCCGAATCCGGTGTCTTTGCAGTAGCTACCGCTACACTTTTTGCTGAGGATGAAGCGCTCTCTATTATCCCGTCAACAATACGGCCACCACTGACCCCAAGTACCGTTCCGGCGGCGCTTTTCCCCATCATGTTCCCTTCCAGCTCTCCGATGGTACGGAAATTACCCCCACGAGCGTCTAGGAACGCACCTCGTGCCTCATTCTGCATTTGTAAGGCGCCCGCTTCCAAGGTATTTATTGGATCGGTCACTAATGCTTTGACCCCCGCAGGAAGGTTCGGAATATCTTCAGTAAAAAACTCTTTAACACCGCGTCCGAAGCCGCTAACCTTTCCACTAATATATTCACCGACATCTCCCAGCGTTAGATGTGGGCTCATTTCTTGAACGGAACGACCTCTTATCGCAGCATCCAACCGGCTGATTTCCTGCCAATCAGCCTGAGTCTTAGTGCTTTTTCCCATCAGCTCTCTAAACCTAGCCGTTTCAGGCGAGTCATGTTTCGAGGCACCTCCCTTCAGGCCAGTTTGCAACATCTGGCCATCATCGTTCATGTCGTATTCGGCATCGCTATAACCGGGAACAGTGTTGCGCACAGTATCGAGCAATCCTCCTGGTTCATTGGAGCTTGCTGGAATATCCGTTAGCGACCCGTCAGGCAATCGACGCCAGCTTGGCGGAAGGTCACCCGATGCATTGCCAACGGCATTGCGTGCACCCCTCAATGCCGCTCGATCTTCCTGCTCCCGCTTACTCGCAGCCGCTAAATAATTGTTGCTGGCGGTCTGTCCTACCCACCCGCCAAACGAGCTCGCAAATGCCTCGGGCCCATTAAATACGCTCATCACCATCCCCGAAGGAATATTGATATTCGCGCTGCCGCTCATTTTGTCGCCCAGCCAGTCTGCCGCAGCACTGATCAAATGATTAGTGCCAGCTTTCTTGTCGATCGCCGACAATGCGCCGCCCACAATCATTTTGCTCACAAACTGCGTGTTGCCCTTGCCGAAGAGCGCTTTGTCGAATCTGTCACCTAATGCTGTTGCCAACGTACTGCCGACGGCGGCAGCCCAATCGGACGGCGTCAACTTGCCATCGTTGCGTATTGCAGTTTCCGCCAGTTGCACCCAGGGGCTGG
>JAKFBY010000018.1:0-65639 GCA_036677325.1 Paucimonas sp. | reverse complement strand
CATGCCCACTGTGATCACTCCTGGTCTCCCTGCTCAGTCGTTGAGCAGGTGATTCAATCACGTGGGTCAAATTTCAGTGAAAATTATTGCCCTTGGTGGGTCAATTTTGCGCGATCGTCAACAGCCCTGCGTCTACGAACGGAATATGCCAGCAAAAAACCTATCATTGCATCTAAATTTACTTGACCACCCAAAACATCGAACCGGTCGCCAAGAAAACAACGAGTAATGTCTAATCGATTAGATTTCTCAACAAGCACGAGGTAATATACTTGCCAATATTGCGGGACAAATATCGACGATATACTCAATTCCTTTTAACGCGATCTTGAACCATCATTCCATTTTTAAATACATCGAGCTGGCTCCAGCATCGACCTTCAAAGAATAAATAAATTTAACGAGTAAAAGGTCGCATAAAGCCAATGAAAAGAATTCTGACTATGGCTGCATTGATGTTGCCAGCCATCGCCATTGCCGGCGAATTTTGGGGCACCGTGAACCTTGCCAGCCTCCATACAAAACCCGAACAGAAACTTAACCATGTAAATTACGGTGTCGGTATAGAGTATCAACATTCTGAAGAAGTGCTGTATCTGGCTGGCGCTTACCGGAACAGCTATTACCGCACGAGCGCTTATACTCTCGCCGGTTGGACGCCTGCGTCAATCGGTCCGCTTAGGATAGGCGTGCTCGCAGGCTTCATTACAGGTTATCCTGCGCTGAATGGCGGAGGTGTTACTCCGGGCATTGCAGGTATTGCCAGAATTGAAGGTGGTGACTTTGGCGCGAACCTGATTTTGATTCCACCAAGTCTTAAAATTTCTCCATGGACGCTTGGCTTACAATTTAAGTTCACGCTTTAGTCATGAGTGCTATCGATGCTGAACCGGTTTGATATGCGCGTTAAAATTAAATCTTGTGCTTTTCAAAAAACTCCATATGAATGACCTCTTACTGTGGATATATGGCATTCATACGCAAGGTGCGGACTAAATTATCTTAGCAGACCAAATACATCCAGATTCCGAACCAAGGAATCAGGTAATTCCCGTCTCTCGGTTTTTATGCTCTTCGTTACAGATCCCGGGGTCATCTGCCTGACAGACAGCCTCCATCCATTGCCAGTATCAATAAACACATTTGTCGTAACAATATAAGACTGCCTTCTTCGATCGCCCTCGATGTAAATACTCTCTTCCAAACTGTGGACTGAGATTTTTTGGTGCTGCCATTTGGCATTCGATGAAAGACGATAAATTAGTGGGCCGCGTCCTTCAAACGACTTTGAGATCGCCACAACAATTGCCGTTCCATCAGTAATGATTTCTCCACTTGCGTTAACCAACATGGCAGTGGCTTCATCAGTCCATACGCGTCCCAGCAATACGCGATCACCGTTCGAAAGTGCTTCGTAAAGCGCGTTCTCTGCATCTTCAGGGGAGGAGAAATGGCTGTTTTCCATGATGATCGGACTTATAGGTTAGTTATGAGGATGAGTACAAAGCAATGTGAGCCAAACCACGTCGAAATTCCAGCAATCTCATTTTTTTGTGGCGCCAACAAAACCCAGTGCCTGAAGCCACTTTCGATCGCGTTTGATGGTATCCAGACGGATAGCGCGATTATGGCGTTCAGATTTGCGCTGCGCATATTTCACCAGCAGGCGAAACGACATCGCATTGTAACGACCGGCCTTCGTCCAGAAACGTGCAAAGCTTTGACTAACGAATGGTGCATGCCGTCGAAATAATTCATCCTGCAGGCACACAATTGCCTCCACAGTCCCTGGATCACCCTGGCGCGCAGACCGACCGAAAAGTTGCCTGTCAACCCGTGCGCTTTCATGAAACTCTGTCAAAATTACGTGCAGCCCTCCTTTTTCCTGGACTTCGGTAGACAATTTTATGTCAGTTCCACGTCCTGCCATATTGGTTGCGACGGTGATGCGTCCCGGCTGCCCTGCTTTGCTGACATCGTCTGCTTCGGTCTTGTCCTGTCGTGCATTTAACACAGCGTGCGCGACGCCTTGCGCATTCAATAAGCTACTTAGTGTCTCTGACGCTTCCACCGACCGTGTTCCGACCAATACTGAACGCCCTTGTGCGGCCATTTCCTGCGCCCGTCTGGCGACCTCAGCCCAGCGCTCGTCCGAACTGTGGAATACACGGTCATTCGTTCGAATGCGGCGACTCGGTTTATGGGTTGGCACCCTGACTACAGAAAGATCATATACCCGTTTGAGTTCAGGCCCAACTTCCTTTGCCGTACCGGTCATGCCTGCCAGTAGAAGGTAGCGTCGGAAGAAGCGTTGATAGGTGATCTGGCTAAGCGTTTTTCGCTGGCCTGTGATTTCACAATCCTCCTTGGCTTCAATCATCTGGTGCAAACCACGTTCCCAAGTACGATCAGGCATGACTCGCCCAGTGAATTCGTCAACGATCTGGACTTTGTCCTCTGCAATGATGTAGTGCTCATCACGATTAAACAAGTAAAGGGCAGAAAGCGCTTTCTGCATCAATTCCTTGCGCCACAGTGCAGATTTCCATACACCGCCAAATGCCTCGGTACTAGCGCGAACATTAATTAAGCCTTCATCCGTCAACCAGATATCCCGATCTTTTCCTGTTTGATAGTCGACACTCTTACGCAGGCTTTTGGCAGTGTCAATTCCTTGCTTGTATACTTCTGCGCCTAAATCATCCGGCAAGGTTTCCGAAATAATCAACGGTGTACGCGCTTCATCAATGAATACACTGTCCGCCTCATCAACAATTGCTACGTGCAGTCCCTGGAGAATGGAATTGACTGCGCTGGGGCCCTTTTGCAGCACGCCCAGCTTCTGATGAACTTTGAGCATGGAGCCGACGGCGATCCGATCTTTCAGATAGTCGAACGTCAATTCTTTGTTTGAAACATAAACGATATTGCACTGATATTGGGCAATCCGGTCCGGTATCGACATGTCTTGTTTGACGATGCCGATTTTCAATTCAAAAAACTCGAATAACGCAGTGTTTTGTTCGGCATCGCGCGTGGCCAGATAATCATTAACCGTCACGACATGGACTGATGCGCCAGCGGCTCCCGCTGCACATGCGGCCAGGGTAGCGACCAGTGTTTTCCCTTCGCCAGTAGCCAGTTCCGCAATCTTACCTTGCAATAAAGCTCGTCCCGCCAGTAGCTGAACGTCATGATGCCTCATATGAAGGATACGGCGAGATCCTTCTCGCACCACAGCGAACGCCTGTGCCATGAGCGCATCGGAAAAACCGCCTTTCTGCATCTTTTTGCCGACTCGCTGCAATTCCAGTTTGAGTGTATGGTCATCGAGCGGTTTAATTCCGGCCTCAAGTCCATTGGCAATTTCAAGAAATTTCTTAGCCTTGTTCGATCCGCTTATTGGTATTGCCGAGAACCATGCGCGCAATAACTCTTCAACCGGCGCCGGTGGCGGATCTGTACGCTCCAAATAGACACCGTCGCCTAGCGGGAGATTCCGGCCGACAAGCAGCGCGCGTACGTCAAACACCGAAGCGACTCAAGAAGAGCTGCCGCAACCGGCGCAAACCCTGCATTGCAAGGGGTTCATAGCCATGATCGAAGCGGACATGCACGCGCTCGCCAAAAACGCTGGTCATTGCCTGCGGCGGCAGTTGAAAATCGATCAGAAAGACTCGCTCGATTGTCTTCAATCCTTCAGGGTCATTAGGAAGCGTGGGGATGCGCCCCCCTCCACTCAAGCTCAAGGCAGCCGTCGGCAGCTCCTCGACTCCGCCCGGCATTTGACGCGCAATGCTGGCTGAAAATATTTCCCGAACCATGCCGGCTAACCGCATTTCTGCAGCTTTGAATCTCGTTCGTACCAGGTCGATATCGTGCTGTGAAACAGCAACACGGGCAATCAGCTGGTTCGATTCAAGCACATAACCGATCAGATCGCCTTTTTTATAATACTGCCCTGGCATATCCTGCGGCTGTGCCGCAACTAAAGTGCCAGCCGCCTCTGCATAGCCGATCAATTTTCCAGCCTGCTCCTGCTTACGACGCAATATTTCCTGCTCTTGTTCAAGCTGGCGGGCTGTCACTGCAGCCTTCACCGGGTCGTTAAACTGTTCAGCACGGAAATTGGCCGCCGCTTCCTCGACCTTGGCCAGACTAACTTCCAGTTCCGCTGCCAGCAGCTTATCGTCGATTACATAGAGCGGCATGCCTTTGGTAACGATGGCCCCAGGCGAAACCAGCCATCGCTGAAAAAATCCGCTTCCGCCTGCATGAAGAATCGACTGATCCGGCAGCCAGACAACGCCGTCTGCTCGTGTGGATAACGGCAACGGGCATGCAACTGCGAAAATGAGAATACCAGCCGCGATGCCCAGCGAAATCCTGATTGCCTGGGAACGACGACGCTGAAGCGCCGGACTGCTGACAACATGCTTATAGGCTTTCCAAAGCGGCTGTACAAAAAGCGTAAATGAGCTCCATAGCGCCAGCAACACCCCAAATATGAAAAACTCACTGGCAATGAACAGAATGATCGAAATAGTGACGAAGACCCGATAACACCAGGCAAGCGGTGTATAAGCGGCTAACCAGCGTTTTTCCTGTATCGAGTCATGCGGCGGGTCCAGATCGCGCACGCCAAAAACGTATCGATCCCAAAGATAAGTGCAATATTTTTGTCCGCGCTGCGCAAGATTCGGAATTTCGATCAGATCGGAAAGAATATAGTAACCGTCATAACGCAGAAGTGGATTGCCATTGACTACCAGGGTGGATACGCCGGCGATGAACATCGTGTTGAATGCGACTGCGCGGACGATTCCAGGCTCTGTTATCAGCCATACGTACATCGCCAGGGCAGCAAGTAGCAATTCGGTCAGCATGCCTGCAGCGGCAACAATAGCGCGCTGATATTTGGAAGGAAATGAGGAAGATGCTGAAGCATCCACATACGGCACCGGTGCAAATACAAGGAACATCAGTCCCATTTCATGAACCTTGCCGCCCCATGCTTTGGTCGCAACCGCATGACCAAGCTCGTGCAGCAGTTTCACGACTGGATAAACAAATGCCATCACCAGCAAATTACTGGAGGACAGCACCTGGTCCGACAGGCCGTTGGTCAATACATTCCAGTTCTGGCCAGCCAGCACCAGTGCCGGCAACACGATCATCAGCCAGAGTACCAATCCCAGTTTGGTGAAGCACCAGTAAAATGCGGGAGCCCAGCGTTGGAGATAAGGCTCGGGATTGACCAGGGGGATTTTCAGGCTTAGCGGATTCACCAGCCACTGCTTCAGTTTTTCCCGGCGCTTCTTCTTGAAGCGCTCAAACAATGCGGCCGAATCCGGGGTGACGTCGGCTTGCAAAAGATCGGCGGCATGCAGCTGCACCAGCAAATCGACTAGATCGTTCTGGGTGCAGGCATCATCATCGGCCTTCGTATTGGCTTGTTCCCATAAGGCTTCGACGGTATGGGAACCGTCCATCGACGCAACAATGGCATGAGCACTTTGTGACAGCCGATGATACCGCCCGCCACTCTGATCCTGGACCACGTACCAGATCTGATTGCGGTAGACATGACGATGGATGGTAGCCTGCGGAATCAACCGAGGCCTCAGCTCTGCAACGCTGTGCCAGAAGGGGCTGAAAAGACTGCGACTCATGATTTTATGAAGCCGACATGGCTATCAACTGAACACATCCGCTCATGGCAACCACTCCCACAAAGCCAGCCGCAGCCAATCAGTAAATGAATGAGTCAGAATCCACCATAGGCTGTGGCTGCCCACTTCTATTTTGCCGACACCTTCCATCCCTGGCCGAAGCCGGGCTGATGCCTCGCCGAGTTTTGCCTCTACACGGAAGAAATTCTTGCCTTCCTGTGCGGTGGCAACCGGCGTGACTTTTACGACAGTGATTGGCATCGCATTGCCGGCGATGCCGGTCATTACCAGCCGACCTTTTTGGCCTACCTGAATATGCCGGATTTCCCGCTCATCCACCTGCAGCACAACGCGGTAGCTTGCCAATGGAGCGATTTCAAACAGCTTTTTACCGGACTCTACCGGAGAGCCGATTTGTTGACTGAGGTCGCCTGATACTACCAAGCCGTCATAGGGCGCAACAAGATGCGCACGCTCAATTTTTTCAGTGACCAGCGCCAACTGGGCATCTGCCTGCCTTAGTTGCGCGCCCACGACTTGCACTGCAGTAAGATCGTGATTGGCCATTGCTTCACGCAACTTATTTTGATACTGATCCCGCTCGCTGGACCAGCGCGCCTGTTCGATTTTGAGTTCGCGGTCATCCAGCTGTGCCAGTGCCTGCCCCTTGCGGACAGTATCGCCCGCACGCACAAAGCTGGCGCCGATAAAACCCTCAAACGGTGCTGCTGCAACTCGCTGCACTTCTCCCTCAATCACAGTTTTTGCAGGAACGCGGTAATCAATATGTACCAGCGCCAAAATTGCGATCGACAGAAAAGCTGCGCTGGCCGTGGTCTTCAAAACCAGGTGGCCAGGGCCAAACAATTTTTCCAGGAAAGCCTTGCACTCACTTCTGAAACGCCCGATCGAACTGCGTTCTGCGGCGCGTCGCTGCACGATGACCGGTGCCAGCAATGCGCCAAAAGCATCCAGCCATTCGATATCCGCCTGCTCAAAACCGCTTTCTTCAGACTTCTCAAGCGTCAACACGCCAACGCCTTCAGAGCCCTGGGTCAGCGGCACCGATAGCACATGGTTTGCGCCCGACACATTGAGCAAGGCAAGGTGTTTATGATTTATCTGCGGATTGTCAGTTTCAGAAGATGCCCCCTGAATCACTTTTTCATACACGAACTTGCCATCGTCGTAAGCCTCTTCCATTGCAGCGGCATATGCTTTAACCAGCGGTGTATTTTTTTCAAAGGTGGCAGCCTCGGAAAGCGCGATGACTTTTACATGCGCGTCATCGGCCAGACCAATCGCGACCCGGTCGCACTCAAAACGTGGGCGCAATTCATTGGCAACATCAAACAGGCTCTGCTGAAATTTCTTGTGCCGCAACGCTACGGCAACCACGCCCAGCACAGAACTCAGTCGTTCCCGCCCTTTTGATGCGGCCTCCAGTTCCCGGCTTATCAGCAAGTTCGCCAGCCAGGCGCTACCCCAGTGAACCAGCCGCAACAGCTTCTGTACTTCATTTTCAGGACAGCTCGTTTCCAGGGCGATCACTGCTGCCAGACGATCTTCCGCAAAAACAGGGTAAGCAACATGCGTTACCGGTTTATCCTCGATGACGGTAGATTGCACCACACCGCGCCGTTCGCGCAAAACCTGTTCCACCACCGTTCCGAGACGACTGAATTCGGGAGTGGCTTTCGGCCATACGGCGATCGGCACGAATGCATTGCCCTCAGCGCTTTCAATCAATACTGCAGCCAAGCCGATTTGCGGAGCATCCAGGCAGACAAGACCGAGCCAGGCCTGACAATATTGATCGGCACTCTTCGCAGCAAGGAAAGACTCCCATAGCGAATCGTCGTTCGGCGGATGAACGGTGTGATGGACCTGGGTAACGGTTGCGCTTTTTTTCATTGCATTTTTTGTTGCGACAAGGAGAGCGAGGCTTTCAACCGCATGTTTATCGGAGCCGGGATAGACGACATCCGCCCTGACGGGGAAGACGTCTTCATTACGGGCGATGCCAGAAACAGCTGGTCGATTGCCTTGACATCGGCTTGGGTAAGACTCCCGACTGCTGCTTTGAGCTTTACGTAGGATGCCACCTGGTCGTAATATCCTTTGTGCAAATCGCGCAAACCTGCATAAAGCTGCTGTTCCGCCTGCAATACGTCGAGTTCGCTCTTCAAGCCGTTTTCGCTTCCTGCTCGTGCCGCTTTCAATGCCGATTTAGCTGCAGCAACCGTTTGCAAGCCGGCCTGGACTTTGCCGAAAGCGGCTTGCCATCCGAACCAGCCTTGTTTGGCACTTAGCAGTGCCGTGCGGCGGGCAGCCTCTATTTCTGCCCGGGCCTTCTCTCGCATTGCAACCGCTTCGCTTACTTTGGCCGATTGAGTTCCGCCGGAATAAAGCGGAATATTCAACTGCAGGCCAACCGAGCGCTGGCGGATCTCGTAGCCATTCTGCCCAGGGAAACTGCCGACTTCCTGAGCATTGTTACTATAGGTCCCCACCAGATCAAGGGTCGGTTGATGGCCTGCGCGCTGTTTTCGGATCTCGGCACTTGCTGCCTCAAATGCGCTCTGGGCCGCCAGGATATTGGGGTTGGAAGTCTCTACCTCAGCCAGCCAATTTTCCAGCCGGTCTGATTTCAAGTCGGCCAGAATAGCTTCGTTGCGTATATGCGGTGGATCGAAGGATTTGAGGGTGCCGACCAGTTGTTCGAGAGTGGCCAGTTTGATCTGGCTGTCGGTCTCAGCCGAGACTGCATCTGCCAATACCTGATCGTATTTGGCTTTCGCCTCGTCTGCCTGGGGTGCACCACTGGTGCCAAGTTCGGCGCCACGCCGGATGACGTCCCACTGCCGGCGTGTGGCCAACACCTGCTGCTTTGCATATTCGATGTTATCCCTTGCTGCCAGAACGTCAAACCAGCTTGCCACCAGTTTTGAAAATAATTCCTGTTCCGTCCCGGTCAGCTGGTGCTGTGCCTGGGCCACTGCAGCGTCAGTCTGCTCCAATCCAACAATATTTGCATACCGCCAAATCGGCTGCGTGACATTTACCTGAGCCGAATTGCTGTTATAGGTATCCTTTGCAGGAGGCACATTGATATTGCGCGTTTCATAGCTACGATTATTATCATTGGTATTGGCGCTGAAGGTTATCTGCGGTAATAGTGCGCCTACTGCCTGCCGCGAACGCGCCTCGGTTGCCTGCAGATTCGCCTTCGCTCCTTGGTAAGTCGGTTCGCCGCTAATGGCAAGCTCAAGCAGCCTGGATAACGACTCGGCGTTACAGTCCGCAGCCAATGTTAAATTGACAAGAGCAAGTGAGATAACCTGGAAAAGCTGCAAAAACGAGCGCCTGCAAATTGACTTCATGCTCCGGCGCACATGGCCGATATTTGCTGTAAAACGCATAGAACATCATCAGTCAAGCCAATTGCGAAACAACTGCCTGAACTGGTCCCCCTGTAACAAACCGCGCTATCGACTTTTGTTCGAAGCTGTCCGTTTTGTTGAATTATTAGTATTGGATGCCTGCAACGATCATAACATGTCGCCCATCAAACAAAACGGGCTCATGACCGAATTGCAACAGGAGCCTGACAGTTTTTATCGCTACCCGCCCAGAATGACGGATTATTTTTTGCTGGCCGGCGTATCGCGGGCAACGACTTTGTCCAACGCCCCAAATGCCGCTTTACACTTAACACCGGCAGGGACATCGAGCTTAGGGTTCGGCATCTCAAGAAAAACGACAAACGTCCCGCTGGCGGCATTGACCAGGCGATCGATGGTTCTTACCTTCGCAACGTATTTGCTCTTGGCTGGGATTTCAGGCGTCACCTCCACGCTCATTCCCTCTGTCACCCGGCCAAAAACCTCCTTCGGCAAAATCACATGAATGCGCAATGGATCGATCTGTGCCACTTTCAGAATGGCTTTCTTATTCCCGCCCGGCTCGACCACTTCGCCGGGATACAGCATCTGGTCCACCACCACACCATTGAACGGACTACGAATGGTACGCAGATTCAGCAAGCTGCTTTGTTGGCGAAATTCGATCTTGGCGAGTTCACGATTATCGGTTGCAACTTGCAGCTCTGACTCTGCAAGTCGCAGTTCTGCTTCCGCATCATCGCTTTCCTGCACAGCCATCAGCTTTTCCGCGGCCATGCTTTTACGACGATTGAATTTACGCTTGCCAAACTCGATTTTGCTCTCAGCCGCACGGGTTGGGCCGGTCTGATCAGCCTTGTACCGCGCAAGATCGGTGGATGCTTGCTCGGCCCGGGACTCGAGCAATGCCAGCACCTGTCCCTTGCTGATGCGGTCGCCGCGTTTAACGTTGACTTTATCCAGCAGGCCAGTGACAGGGCTGGCCAGTTCAACCGTTTGAGTCGGTTCGATTAGGCAGTCGAAAGTTGATGCCCAACTTGATAGCGGCAACAGAAAACACCAGGAAATTGCAACGTGACGCAGCCGGGCTCTCTTCATGCCCTTTACTTCCTTCTTCCTGCAACGGCCAGATTGGCGCAAATGCATCAGACTCAATTGATTCCCCTTGCGGCGCTTTTTCAGAGCTGTATTTTAAAAATTTTAACGCCCAAAGACATGCTATGCAGAAAATAAATTCACCAATTATTTGCAGTCAGAAGAAAACTCGACTTCCGAAGGCTGTGCAAATTTTGATTACTTTGTTATTCGCTATTTGATGATTGAAACAGCCAACCACCAAATTTTTATGGTGAACATTAGATGATAAAAAAACAAATCGATTTTTTATAAATCAAATATTGAACTCTCATTATAAACGGTGCATCTGCTCTCTCTTGATGCGCCGCTTATAATGACGAAAATTTAATCCCGCCTCCATTGATTCCTATACTTAAGATTATCGATCTTTAGTCTTTGACTCTTTCCGACTTCCGTTTTGAAGTTTCCAAATCGTATGCAAGGGAAAAGAAATTATAGTAACCAGGTGCAGTTTTATAAACAGGTTGGCCCTTGCATCGGAGTCTAGCAGATGGCTTTATGTTTGGATCGTCGCCTAAGCGATGAACAATGATCCCATAAAACCTTTCATTTTCTTCCTCTACACCTTCAACGCTTGCCAAAGAATAGTGGAAGCCCCTGTTTACAAAGTGAATGTATGTATCGAAACCGGAATTATGGCGCTCGACCTCTCCTGTAAATTCGCTTAGAGAAGCACTCTTCGGGAAAGTCAATTCCGGCTTTCCGATTGAACCAAACCGATACTGTAACCGTCCGTCCCAATAGTTAGAAAACTTTCGCGAGTTTTTAAGGGTAGTGCCACAAAGCGAAACAATTTTTGAACTGTTCTCTATCTGACAAGAAAAGAAATTAACTTCTGCTGGTAAACAATGCGAGCGAGCATGAGAATACGGAACAACTAGAATAAAACTTGATAATAGAATAAAGATTCGCATGGTTTTAAAATGACAGCCGTTGAAAATTTCCACGTGCAAGCTTATCAAGATTCAATACAACACGAATCCAATAAGTTTGAAATTCAAAGATTTTTAAATTGCTACCTTTGTCACCGCTGTACACCTTTCGTATTAATAGACACCTTCAATCCCGTTGCCTTAGCCAAATCCGCTTTTTTTGTCTTTGTGCTCAGGAATTCGTTGAGCCACTGACTGTTCCCACTGCTGCCAATAGCCGGGCTGCCAAAGCGCCCTGCTTTTGCCGACGCACTCCAATCCACCACCATACTGGCAGCGGAACTCGGGTTCGCTGTCGTCACCGCGCCATTGGCGACAAACAATGGCCCCTGCAGTCCATTGATCTGGATCGGTCGATCCTTCACTTGCGACTTGACCACGATGCTGGCTGATGACGGCGCTTTGGTTGCAGACGCTGGCTTTGCTCGCTCACTGACCTTTTGCTCGATGCGGAAATACACATCCACCATTTCCATGGTGCGACCATCGGCCCAGGTCGCCACACTGCGCTCCAGCAGCAGATTGCCATTTTGCATTTGCGGCAGCATTTGATAGCCGGTGTTCAGCGATGCAATACCCGTCTGGTCCAGCGATGCCAATTCTCCGGCATCAGTTTCATGGTTGCTGTTCTTGTCTTGCCATACCAGCAGCTCCTTGAAGCGGCTGTCTAGCTTATTGACCAGTCCATCGCCATTGCTGTCGAACTCCTTAAGCTGGGCAAAACCTTCACCGATGGCGCCACCAAACAGTTCACTGCGGTCATCGATCCTGCCATTGCTATTGCGGTCCACCGCCAGGAACCCATCTTCAGCCGAGATCCAGCCGGAACGAATCTTCCTGCCGGTGTTGAGCAAGTCGAACATGCCCTGGCTTTGATCAATACCGATGGTTTGGATGCCATCGCCATTCAAGTCCAGCACAATCGGGCTTGTCAGGCTATTGGAAATTACCGTCACAGTAATTGGCGCACTGGTACTTGCCATCTCGTTGGTCGCTGCCTCTGTGGCAGTGGCTGTGACCGTCAAGATGAAGTTGCCCGTAAAGCCCAATGGCGGTGTGATGGCAAGATTATCTAATTGCCATCCCGTTACCGCCGTCACGGTATTGCCGACGGTTGCAGTAAAGCTATGGGCGCCGTCCGTCAGCGTTGCACCGGCCGGGATTGCGCCGATCACCATTGAAAGCATCTCAGAGCCGTCAGTGTCGGTGAGAGATGCTGCGATGCCTGAGAGGCGCAGCGGGCTATCTTGATAGCCGGTATTGATATCCAGCTTTTCAGTCAGCTTGATATCATCGATCATCGCACCGCGACCGTTACTCTGCGTTGCTGCAGCCTCGGTCTGGATGCGGATCGTTTGCTCGCTGCCATTGCCGGTGAACTCGAATGAGAGCACCTGCCAGTTCAGCGCCGTGTTGGGGCTGGTGTTGGCGTAGCTCGCAATCAATTTTCCGTCGACATAGATGCCGATCTTGGTGTAAGCCTCCGTGTAACCCAGGCGGCCGGCATAGTCGAACGAAAGTGAATAAGCAACACCTGCACGTGTTTGCACCGTGCGCTCGATGCCATAGGTCTCATGGCCCTTGCCTTGGGAATCACCGAGCTCGATCCAGTTGCTGCCATTGCCGGCAGCGGCAGTAACCGTCCGCCTGGTATTGCCGGCATCGGCCATCATGTCACCCGTGCTCCAGACAATGAAATGGTTGTTACTGTCACCTGCAGGCATGACTGCACGCCAGCCGTCGAGCTCAGCCTGCGGCAACACCGTCGAATTGGTGTTGCGGTTGGCTGCATTCTCCCAAGTAGTATGGAAACGTTCGGCAGTCGCACCATTGACGCCGGATGGATTGGTAAACGACAGTGTGGGTGCATCGGCCACTGGTGTGATGTTGACCGTCATGGTAGTGACAGCGCTCATCAGGGAACCGTCGGTCACGGCATAGGTAAAGGCGGCGTAGTCCTGTTTGCCATTACCTGCGCCGGCTTCTACATAAGCATCGAAGCCAGATTCATGCGTGTCGGCACCGAAGCACAGCAAGCCGGCATCGATGTCAACCTTGGCAATAACCTGGCCGATCGTCACCACGGTCCATGATATGCCGTCGAAATACTGCAGCAAACCATCTGCCGGCAGGCTGCCGATAATGACTGACAGCGCTGCGTTATTGTCCACATCGCTGGCATTGAAGTCGCTCCAGCCAAATACGTATGGCGTGTCTTCGCTGCCGGTAATGGTAGAAGCCTTTACCACTGGCGCATCGTTGGTGCCGGTAACCGTCATGGTGACCGTGGTGGTGCTTAAGGCCCCTTCACTATCGGCCATCGTATAGGCAAAGGTGTCCGTGACTTGCTCGCCTTGCGCCAGGTTCTGGAACAAGCTGCCAATGTCGTAAACCACATTGCCATTAACCAATCTAACCTGTGCACCGAATCCAGAATCGGTAACCGAGATGATGGCCTTGGTATCACCGACATCGACATCGGTGTCATTTGCCAGCAAGGTTTCAGAAGACAGCATCACTGGGCCGCCATCTTCAACCGCTGCGCCAGCATCAGCCGCAGCAACCGGGCCATCGTTCTTGCCGGTAATGGTGACCGTCAGTTGTGCTGCAGTGCTGGCCATGCCATCACTTGCTTCATAACTGAACACATCGCTGACGACTTGACCAGCGCGTAGAGCTTGTACCACTGCTGCATCGTTGACTAAATCATAGGTGTAACCGCCGTCGGCTGCCAAGACCAAGGTGCCGTAGGTACCGACATAGGTGCCGGGACCAGCCACGCTCAGGACCGTGCCGCTATCGACATCGCTATCGTTGACCAACACGTTGCCGCTTGCCGCCAGGGTGCCGTCTTCCGATACACTGGTTGCATCGTCTGTTGTGACCGGCATGTCATTCATGCCAGTCACGGCGATGGTCAGCTGGGCAGGAATGCTTGCGAGCCCATCGGTTGCAGCATAGGTGAAGACGTCGGTAACGACTTCACCGTCACGCAAGGCTTGTACCGCGACGCTATCGTTTGCAAGCGTATAGCTGTAGGTACCATCTTCCGCCAAGGTCAAAGTGCCATAGGTACCGATAAAGCTGCCAGGCGCCACCACACTGAGCGAGGTTTCTGCATCGGCATCGCTGTCATTGGCCAAGACATTGCCCTGGACTAGCAGTGCAGCATCTTCCTGCACATTGGCGACATCGTCTGCAGTAACCGGCGCATCGTTCTGCCCTGTTACCGCAATGACAAGGTTTGCCGTCGTGCTGGTGATACCGTCGCTTGCTTCATAAGTGAACAGATCCTGGACCTGCTGACCATTGCGCAATGCCTGCACAGCCGGGGAATCATTGGCCAGTGTGTAGACATAGTTGCCGTCTTCGGCCAACTCGAGGGTGCCGTACAGTCCGACAGCTCGACGCGGCCGCAACACGGCCAGCAGGGTGCCATCGTCCATATCGCTGTCATTGGCAAGGACATTGCCGCTGACGACGACCGTGCCATCCTCTTCCACACTATCGTGATCATCTGCTGTGACCGGCGCATCGTTGGCGCCGGTGATTTGCATGGTGACGGTGGCCGTGCTGGTTGCGCCGGCTTTGTCAGCGATGGTGTAGGTGAAGGTGTCGGTGGTAGTGGCTCCCTGCGCCAATTTCTGGAACAGATTACCGTGGTCATACACGACATTGCCGTCCACCAGACTTACCTGTGCACCAGCCGCGGAATTGCTTACCGCAACGATGGTGACGGTGTCGTCGGCATCCACGTCGGTATCATTGGCAAGCAAGGTCTCGGCGCCGAGCGTGACGACTGGGCCGCCTTCCTGGGCTGCACCGGCATCGCCAATAGCGAGCGGCACATCGTTGACCGGCGTTACCTCGACGGTTACGGTAGCGATATTCGAATCAACCCGGCCGTCGCTCAGCTTATAGGTAAAGCTGTCGGTGCCGAACCAGTCAGCGTTCGGTGTAAAGCTGAAGGTGCCATCCGCATTGACGCTTACTTGGCCATGGGCAGGACCGGCCACGATAACAGGGACGAACCCAGGCTGATTTGCATCGAGATCGTTGGCCAGCGCATTGATGACGGCTGTCGTGTCTTCCTGCAATGTTGCCGCATCGTCCGCAGGCTGCGGCACGCCAAGCCGCAGATCGCGGATGGTGACGCGGCTCTGGGTGGTAGCAGCGGTATTGCCAAAACCGATCAGGTCGAACGAGAGGGTCACCGCGGTACCGGCGGCGATGCCGGACAGATCCAGCACATAGGTGCGGCTGCCATCGGCGTTGGTGGTACGGCTGATGCCATCGGCCTTGAACTCTGCGCCATTGGTTTGCAGGTTGATGATGGCGTCGGTGCGAGTCATGCCGATACCGGCGAACAGGGAATCGCCGGTATTGGCGTTGAGCAAGGCAACTTCAAAGGCGTCGTCCGGGCCGATTGCCTGATCGTCCAGGGCGATGTTGGCCAGGGTGAAGGTCAGGAAGCGGTCGTGTTCGCCTAATATGAAGGTTTGGCTTAGGCGGCTCTGGCTGCCAGATATTTCTTGCAACTCGGCTACACCATTGGTGAGGGCGACATTACCTTGTCTCAACCAGCCGAACACATCTCCAAAGTTGCCATTTTCCAGCGTGGCATTAGCCACGACTTGATAGTGTCGGCGAATCTGAATGATGCTCCGATCTATTTCCAGAGGCGAAAAAATACGCGTCAGAGCAGAGCTATCTTCTTGCAACTGCAAGGTGGACTTAACTTCACTTATCAATTCCAGCATATGTGACAACTGAAGCGCTGAAGGCAAGCGGCGTACGCCGGGCGTCAAAGTAACGCCCATGAAGTCATGATGATCGCTACTGTGCTCAAGACCTAATGCATGTCCGTATTCATGCAATAGAACGCTCAGAAGATCGATTTTTCCTTCCGAGGCGCTCCCCTCTTTCGCAATCCAGACCGTTGGATCCGCTGTAGGTAGATACTCCGAATTTTCATCTGGAGTCTGGTCTAGAAACCAACCGTTTCCAGCAGCATTAATATCTAAAGTGATCGCAGTAGAAGCACCAGCGCCCACCGTTTCACCAATGGCGTTACCAGAAAGGTCCTCGAAGCTTATTAATTTGGCGGCTGCTGCAATAAGCTTATTGATTTCAGACGATTTTTCTAGTGATTCTAAAGTCCATTGATGTAGGCCTTCCACCACTTTTACCGTATCGCCAATTTCAATTTCTGAGCCAACGTTTTCCGACAAAAGAAGAGCAGTATCTATAATTCCCTGTAATACGGGTGGCCGCAACGTAATACGGAATTTACTTTCATACCCTTTTTCATTACTCGATTTGATCCCTAAGCTACTAAGTACGTGATTAATATTTTCGTAAGAGTTTCCGCCATCAAAAACTTCTGCCTTTGCTCGTGCCCAAAAATCTCTGCGGTCTTGAAGGCCATTTGATCCTCCATTTACTATCCGGGAAATGGCATCAAACTGTGAAGTTGTAGTTGCAGAATTTGATCTGTTATTAAGTCCCGCCTTAAATCGGTCCCAAAACCAACCGGCAGATCGGGCGGCTAACACTCTATTGGTGGATATCAAACTAAGATCTGCCCGAACAGCTACCTCTGCAGGCTGACCCGGCCTAACATTTGCGGGTGTGTAAGCAAAAGTTAAGAAATTTTCAGTCGCTGTTCTTCCGGTCAGCTGTATTAAGCCAGCTCCTCGGTAAGTCCACCCGTCACCGCTAGCCTCGGTCCCATTGCCAAGCTGTACACCTTTAGGACTATGGTCTGAAGAATAAACCCTGCTAGCAACTGCTCTGGACATCGCAGTTGTCCAAACTCCAGTACCAGGGGGATTTCTTAACGGGTCTAAAACGTCATTAACAAATTGCTGTGCATTTCGCTCGGTTGGTGAAATAGGGCGTGTCGCAATATCGTTTGGGAAGCCAAATCCAGGGGCAACGTCTCCTATGCTATACCCTTGTACCGCCCCATTATAATTGTCTGTAACCTGCACCCATCCTGGGCTTGGTGGGGTTCCAGTAAACGGCCTAAATGCCGAACCATGCTTGTTCGCCAACTTTTGGGCAGTAGTGCCGCCAGCATTAGTCGGGAATGCAAAGCCTTCAGGCGTTGGCGTCAGATGACCCGATTCATGCCCTAGTTGAGCTAAAAATGCGGTAATTTTATTAGGAGTATTGATGTTGAACTCTTCCATTGCGTTTTTTAGATGTTCAACCCAAGGCAGCGCCGCAGCTTCAGTTATTTGCATAATTCGCGCAAGGGTAGCTGCATTGAGCATATTTCCTACGCCGGACTTTTCCCCACCAATTTTTACACTTGCTATCAAGGAACCATTCTGGGTTCCAGCTCCAAACAAAGCACTTCGAATGGTCTCAATATTTCCTCGCCCGGTAATCGGTAGCTCATCGCGCGAACCGTTTGCAGTTCCATCATCGCGAGTAACCGTGTATAGCGACAAAAAGTCTCTTAATGCATCGCGCTGATTATTCACATTTGGATTGTTTGGATTGGTGTTAAACAGTAATCCAGACAAATAAGCTGAATTATTATATTCCCATTGATTTTGTTGGTATGCGCCCGGATTTGGTGTCCCAGTAGGTGCTGGAGGGTTGCTATTCGGTGCAGGTCTTACCAGGCCAAGGATTACGTCTCTGCCATCCACTCGTTGTTGATTATTGAGATGAACATATGCTGGATTAATAGCTAAATCCAGCGACATTCCAAGTCCGTACTTATTCTGCAATGTTTGCGCGTTTACATCGTCTGCGCCAGAAAAAAGAAAATTCTGATTGCCTCGTACACCTGTCATTGCGCTTGCTGAAGCGCGCATCAGATCAAACATCCAACTTGTGCCAAACACATTCTTATTATTGGGAACATTTTCCCAATTGCCATTGCCATTTAAGCGTACATTAGTATTTTCATAACCCGCACTTGAATTAGCAAAAAACTGCATCCAATGAGGTGCGTTATAGGCATTAAGCCACTTTAAATCGTCAGAGTTTTTCGTGACCGATGTACTTACGTACTGCCCATAAGTATTGGCAGACGGACCATAATTGACCACCTTCTTAAACAGCGCCAATGCTCTGTTGTCTGCCTCCTCGAATTTTCCATCAACAATGAAATTCTGCGGCTTGCTTGCGTCAGTAGTCGCTAATCCTAACGCTGGGAAAGCCAGATATTTGAGCCGCTGCTCCACTTTATAAACATCTAGCTTGTCGGTACTGCCTGCACCCACTGTTGTTTGCAAAGTGATTTTAGAGTAACCCGGATTATCCAACGGCCGGTCGCCAAAGAAAACCGTTGCGCTGGTCGGCGCATCCGCTATGGTGATGGTCAATATAGCCTTGTTCCCATGGACTACTTTACCATCTACTTTTTTGTCATAAATAAAGTGTAAAACCCTGCTCTGCTCCTTGAGTATTTTGCCCGCCTGGAGCTGATTGTGAACTTCGTCATTTGTGATGTTTCGATACGCGAAAAATATTCCCGTATCAGAAAAATTCACATTGTCATCTCCTGCTCCCTCGACATTGCTTCTTGAAAGAAGCTTGCGCCTATCTCCGTCGCTTAATGTCAGCAACTGAACTCTTCCGGCTTTTTGTCCGACCACATAACCGTCGGTTGGCTGAGGTTGCGCCTCGATAACCACTTCCGCATCCTTATAAATATCTTGCAGGTCCTCGATTAGCGAGAAATTCAAGATATCGGACTCTGCAATATTTAGCTCTTTTGCGATCATCTTTTTAAGATTGATCGCATTCATGTCGCCCGGGTTGCCTGAATACTTTGGCAATACTATTTCGTCATCAAACGACGTACCGGCAGGAGGAGGTGCGTTATTTGAAATTAGTTGAACATCCTCTGTAGCCAGCTTCAAATGCTTAGACATCCGATCTGTCTCAGGCATGTTTAATGCGGCCATAATCAGAGCATCCACCCGCCATGCATGATTTTGATGCGGTTTTTGTTGCCATGAATCGTCAAGATTTGCGCTGTAGCCACCCTTCAGTTGGCCGATTAAGACTTCATTGTCGTCCGACAGGCTTAGATTAATAATTCCGTACCCATCAAGAGGCAATGTCGCACCCATAAATTTCGGCTGCGCACCAAAAGGATCCTTGATAATTCCAAGTTTTCCACCAACCGCCACTTTTTTCGCACTTGCGCTACCGCCTACAGGTGTTGGCGGGCCAAATGGTGAAGTTTGCGTAAACATTGGCGCTTCATACATCGCCTTCCAGTACGGATCGAGGAAATGGTAGTTGTCGTCTGAGACGATGGCGTACTCAATCCCTTCATGTTTGACAAGGACGGCACTTTGCGCCCGCTGAATGTTTAGTCTATCAATGCGAACAGCACTGTCCGGCTGCGACATCAGAATAGATGTCATCTTTGCGCTAATGATCTTATTATTAGGGTCACGTCCGATTACGAGGGTTGACAAACCACGGCTGTAGTCAGCGACGTTCGCGACTAGGAACCGATCCGGATGGTTAGTCGCCGTTATGACTTGAGGCGCTTTACCACTAATACTGTCATTAGGCAGCTCCGCCCTAATAGGCGGCGTGTCGATCACTCCAGTTCTCGTATCAAGGGACTTAAGATCAAAAACCAGCACATCGCCTCGTTTGCTCGGATCTCCCAGAGTAACGCTGTTACGGTTAAAGGGTGTTGCTACCACCAGCGTTTTACTATCCGACCCGATAGTCATGCCTGCGATACCAAAGGGGGAATTTTCTATTCCAGTGCCTTTTAGCGTGACCGCCTGATTATAGTTGCTACTGCCGGGATTAATATTCATAACGAGTAAGCGACTATTGCTTGGGCCTGTGCCATAACTTTGGCCTTCTCCAATAAACAAAAAACTACCCGCTGTCGCTAAGCTCGTTATATTTTTCCCTGCAGGGATCAATATTTTAGATACCAGATTAAAGGTCACCAGATCGATTTCATATATGACTCCATTGCCGCCGACATAAGCGCGGCTCAAGTCATCGGTGAACACGACTGGTTGTACTTTATTACCGGTTAAATATGTCCCCTCAAAATTATTAGAGCTGTCCAGAAAGTCGAGCAAAGTTGTTTGGCCAACAGGCGTGTTTTCACGAATGAAGGTAATGCCAGTACGAGTCAGCACTGCGGCCATATCAGTTTTGGGAATCAGCCGTAAAGATTTTCCTCCGAACTCCAGCCTATCGCTCTGCGAAAGGTTGCCTGAACCTGTCAAAATTGCCTTAGAAATTACCCGAACCAATTGCCACCGTACACTTCCCACTGCAAATGGTTTTCCGTCAGCAGTTTTGAGATCCGAAAATGGAATTTGAATCGGCCCGTTTCCGCCGCCCGCTATGGTCTTTACATCAACATAAGATCCATTATCGAACAAGGCACGTACTATAATGTCGCCACTGAATTGAGATGGAGCAGCATTGGACTGAATAAGATTTAATGTTCCAGAATCGACTGTTGCATTTGCAAGGTCGGGCAGAACGATATTGCCCCATGGGGTCGACACGGGTGGAAGTTCTGCACTCAGATCCACGTAATATCGATCACCTGTTGTGATGGTCTCCATTGGAATATCTGCAAATCGTAGGACACCGAAATGGTAACTACCTGCGGAAATACTGCCAGCCAGTGAGGCGAGGATGCCAATGACTTCCGATGCAATATTTATCCCGCTCAAGCCACCACCCAGGCAAAAGCCCATGGCTCCAAACGATGCCCAGTCGCCCACGCCAATACTCAGATCGAGCACCCCTCCAATCACTCCGGGGATACGTTTACAAACAAGGTAGTCACCGGAACTGTCTAGACCGTCATATGGTGGACTGGCAGTACGGGCAATGCCGTCTGCACCAACGTGACCGTTATCTACCAGCCACCATGTATCCTTTAAGGATCCATCCGGAGCAAATACGGTTCCCTTCCTGAAAAACAGCACCTCTTCACCTGGCTGGAACGAAATACCATCTTGCATTGGAATCGCAAGCTGAAGCGGATGGGTAGTCGGCACAGTGCCGATGTTCAATCTAAAGGCAGCAACGACATCAAGCACCCCTTGCCCAGGGATTGGCAGATTTACTTCGTTTTCAACATTAGCAATATCGATGCGCTCGATGGAGACTGGCGTATCGTTTCCTAATACGCCGACGCCGATCAACACCGTCTCACCGGTGTCATTACTAATGATCGCTCCGATATCCTTAAGAACAGTAATTGCACGAGGTGCAGGGGTGTTGTCATCCTCATCGATTAACTGTGCTGCCTGTACCGTAAGCTTGATGTCGCTCTGACCGACGACCTGTTGCCTGATCGTCCCGTACTGATCCACAAAACTCGCCAGGTGAATGATGGACACTGTCACCTGGCCGGCGCGCAATGCCGTGATCAGTCCGCTTTCGCTGACGGTCGCAATACTCTCATCGGAAACCATATAGCGCGTGCCGCTCGACACCGCAGGGACTTCGGGCATCACGAACCGATAAACGACGCCAGTGTCTGGGTCGAGCATCGCTTCACCCGTATCCGGGTCATACATCACTTCACCTGTATCAGGATCAAGCAGCAGATCCTGCGTTTCCGGGTCGAGATACTCATAGACAGATTCCGGCAAACCATCAAAGACAATCTGGCTGGCTGTGTGGATATCCACCTGCTGGCCTGTATTCGAATCCAGCATGTGTACCTTGAGTTGCCGCATGCCACCTGTTGTTAGGGCCAGTGTGCCCGGATAGACGTCAGGCTGCACGTACAACCGATCACTGCCATCGCCGTTGGCTGCCGCATTAAGCGCCGCCACCGCACGTACCGTGCGACCATCGGTGTCAATGCGCGTCACAATCACCAAAGCCGGACCGTTGCTGGTGGCGCGAATCAGATCGCGACTGTCGTCGACCTGAATGCCGCTCTCGCCTACTAGCCCCATGCCCGAAAGATCGGCAAGGCTTACAGTAAGGTAAGAAGCGCTGGCCGATACGTCGACGCCTTTTTCGTCTTCGAAATCGGCAATTGCCTTGATTAAGGTAAATTGCCCAGCTTTCAGTGTTGGCAGTGGGCTCAATTTAATGGCCAGCAGCTTGGCCCCACTGACATTGACCGCCAACTCAATCGGCGCGCTGGCGGCAAAACCATCATCCGCCTGTAGCCACACCATTGCCTGCCCTGCGTATCCCGGCTCCGGTGTAAACAGCAAAGTCTGGCCATCGGAACTCAGTTTGGCGATGCCATGCGTTGCGCTCAATACGCGCCAGAACACCGAGTCCCCTTCCATGTCCTCGGCTATGGTATGCAGCGCCATGTCCTTGGCCAGATCGGTGTGTGTCTTCACGGTCGGCAGCAGTGCAGCCGCCACCGGCGCCTGGTTAGCACGCCAGCCGTAGTTCGCATACAAGACTTGTCGGTCCGTATGATTGACCACGCCGTCGGCATTGATGTCGCCGGTCATGTCGGCGTCAGCAAGCAGTTGTTCCCATGATTGGCTGTCGGCCCCATCCACTGCGCCATCGCGATTGATGTCGCCGGCAAGCGACACCCTGATCGTTGCCGCGCCCGCACCAGTAACCCGAATCAGTTTCAGGCCAGCTTCGTTAATCCGTACCAAAGTGGTTTTTACCTGACCTTGGGTGGCAGATCCGATTGCCGTTGCACCAATCAGTTCAATTTCAGCCTGGTTGCCCGTCGTTTCGATGGCGACAATGACGGCGCCTTGCGCACCCGGTGTTTTCACTGTGGAGGCGATTTCGCTCGCGCGCACGCTAAATGCCAGCGTTGTGGTCTCGCCTGCTTCCAGTAAGCCTTGCCACTGGTTCGCATTGGCTGCGGCAGTCCAGTTGACGGCAGCGCCCAAGTTCGCGGTGATAACGTCGGTGAATGCCTTACCATCCTCCTGGTAACCGTATGGCGTACCGAGATCCACCGTATTCAGTCCACGCGCCAGAATCAACCGTCCTTGTGCGTCATAACGGTAAGCGGTTGCGTTCTGTTCGATGGTGCCGACTATTTCGACCGGCCCGGTGACGCGAACAATCCGCCCTTGCTCATCGCGCAGGAAACTGACCCGCTCGTTTAAGCCTGTGGCATTGACTGCTGCAATGCCTGCGTCCGAAACCAGCCATTGCGCACCATCGGCGAACTTCACGCCTTGGACTTTTCCACTTGCATCGAGCGTATATTGCGTACCGTCCGCCGCAGTCAAGGTATAGGTCACAGGCGTCCACGGCAAACCGGTGATCTGGCTGAACAGGCGTTGTCCCTGGCGCTGCAGCGAGTCATGTGTACTGCTACCCGTTTCATGGTCGGCCCCATGCGCGGTCAGCGTCCATCCTTGCGAACTCGTGAAAATTGGATGGAATACCACCGGCGCACCCGGTGTGGCAGCGAGTGTTTCGCTGGTGGTCGACAGGGTAAAGCTCAGGTTATGTTGTGGCGCATCGGGCTGCGCCGGATTGCTTGGCACTTGCAGCCAGACGCGTGCGCCTTCCTGCCATGGCATGACCGCACCTTGGGCATTGGTGGCCGGTTGATCGCTGGTCAAGTTGAAGTCCAGCGCCGGAATGCGCCAGTTGCCAAAATCGCTTTGCTGGGCTGCCATATTGCCGGCTTCGAGCAGGCGAGTCATGGCAAACTGATGGCCACCTAAGGTGTACACGCTATCAGTCGCACTTTGCAGCCCGAGCGATTTATTGGCAGTATCGATCACCACCCGCGTATTGAGTTCGGTGGTACGGCCAACCAGGTCCCAGGCAGACAGCCGCAGGCTGTATACGCCATTGTGCAGCAGCGCCGGTTCGATTGTCGCTAGCGTTAACGTTGTGTTGATATCGGCAGCTGGCGTGGATTGCTCGGCCAAGGTGCGCCACTGGCTGGAATTGGCTGGCGCGATTTCGAGCTTGTAGCCCATCAGTTGCCGCTCTTGCAGGGTTGCCTGCAAGCTGGTCAGCGCAGTCAGTGTGACCGGTTCCGATACTGCAGTTGCGCCCTCGAACGCTCCGCTCCAGGCAACAATCGGCGCCTGGGTATCGGCCGGGTCCTTCACCCGTACGGTGTGAATGCGGGTCGCCGCAAAGCCATCCTGATCGATCGCTGTTACACGAATCTCGATCAGGCCCGGTTGTGTCGGCGTCAACCGCAGGCGGCCGGCGCTGTCGAGCGCAACCGTTTGCCATTGTTCGGCATCGGCGCCGGCACTGACTGCCACGCCACGAACCTGCACGGCCAGAGTCTGGATCGGGCTATAACCCTGGGCGCGGATGGTGGCAACCAGCGTCTGTCCCGGCTGCACCGGAGTGCTTGGCGTGGTCGACACCAATACTTTGGGAGCATTGGCTTCGGCTTCTGCCACTACGCGCAGCGTGAAAGTCTGTGCAGTCGTATTGCGCCCGTCGCCGGCGCGCGCGGTAACAACAAAGTCACCGATCTGGCCGGGACCTGGCGTCCAGTTCAGACGGCGGTTTTGCGCATCGTAGCTGGCGCCTTCCGGCAGGTTGGCAAAACTGATGGCCAATGCCTGGGTTTGTACGGCGCCGTCATCGTCAATGGCGACAATGCCGGTCGATGCACCGGCACCCTGTTGCACTGGCAAACTGAAGGACTGGCCGACCACGACGGCGTGATTGGCGGTTTGCAGGCGCGGCTGACGGTTGACGTCGAACACCCGTACCTGGACAGTTCTTTGTGTGGTGACTTTGCCGTCGCTTGCGGTGAAGGTAAAACTGTACGGTCGATCGTTTGCAGCGGCGTTGTTGACGATATCCTGGCTCGGCGTCCATTCGAAATAGCCCGCGGTCGGATCGAAATGAACACCTTCGGGTGTATTGTCATCGTGCAGCAGCGCAAGCTGCAGCGCATCGCCGTCGGCGTCGCCGGAGGTGAGCGTGAAGTTGACGGTATCGCCTTCATTCACCAGTTGCAACGGCATTGCCATGATCTGCGGCGCCAGATTGGTATTGGCTACTGTCACTTCAAAAGTCTGGACCAACTCGGCGGCGCCATCGGTGCCTGTTACCGTAAAGCGGTAATGGCCGGCTTGCGTGCCGCCCAGGTTGTCCGACTGCGCCGCAAAATAGTCCGGTGTCCAGCGCAGGATGAGTGAGCCGCTGCCGCCAGTCCCATTTTGGGTGTCAAGGCGCATGCCAGGCGGTAGGCCCGTCACTGTCCAGTTGAGCAAGTCAAGATCGCTGTCGCGTCCCAATACTTCAATCGTCAACGGCACGCCTTCGGTAGCAGCGACCTGCGTTAGCACCGGATCGGCAGTGATCGTACTGCCGTTGACTGCCACGCCGAGCAATTCTGGTGTGACATTCGATGCTCGCACGATCACCCGCACCGTCTGGGCGGCAGCGTTTGGAACCAGTATCGCATCCGGATCCTGCGGAATGCCTGCATCCTGCGGTCCGAGACCGCTATCGGTTACCTCGACACTGATGTCATGCACGCCAATATCGTTTGCTGTCGGCGTCCAGGCCAATACTGCGCGGCCATATTGCACCAGAGCGGTCAGGGTGGCGCCAGCTGGCAAACCTTGCGCTGTATATGTCAAGGCATCCTGATCGGCATCGCTGACCGATACCGGCAGCGTCAGTGCCTGCCCGACCACCACCACCACCTGGCGTGGAACCGTAATGACCGGGGCTTCCGTTTCACTCTTGACTGTCAGCACAAAACTCTTTGTCTGGATCAACCTCTGATTTACATCCCCTTCACCGTTATCCTGTGCGATCACGGTAATCGTGTAATCACCGCGGTCGCCGTTAGCCGGAGCAAACCGGATGACGCCTGAGGCAGTGCCCTGTGTACCAGGCGGATTTTGGGTATACGTGGCAAAGCGCGGCAGTCCCGAAATCGTCAATTCGAGCGGATTGCCGTCAGCATCGAATGCCGAAACCGGGATTTCCAGTACCGCGCCTTTATCGACGAACGCATTGACGACATCGCCAATCTGCGGTGCGCGGTTGGCGTTGTTGACAACGATCGGCAAGGTAATCTGGCTGAATTTTGGCGAGCCGGTGCCGTCGCCGGTATCTGTCGCCACCACAGTTACGTAATAAGTTCCGGCCTGGGTGTAGCCTGGCGTCCAGACGATCTCCAGCGTCTCGCTGTCGAAGCTGGCGCCAATCGGCAGACCGGTCACTTCATAGCTGACGGTCGCGGCAGTTGTCTCCGGTCCTGCGGCAGGCCCGGTAGGCGATAGACGGATTTTGGGCTCGAACCCGGGATTGTCCGGGTCGAAGGCGAACACGCTGATGCGCAACGGCTGGCCTTCCAGCACGTTCCAGGTTTCGACCGCATCGAATTGCGGTGTGCCATTGGCGTTCAGTACCTCCAGGACCAGTTCGCGCGTGACAGATGTCGAAACCGGATCGCTGCCGTCGGCAGGGATATAGATGGCTGTCAGCGTCACCGGAATCCGGAAGGTGCCGGCCTGGGCATACCCGGGGGTCCATTCGAGCCAGCCGGTTTCGGTATTCAGCATCGCGCCGCCCGGCAGCCATGGCGCCGAGTATTCGAGCGTGATGGTCGTGCCATCGGCTTGCACCAGGCCGCCCGGCACATCGCCGGCCAACTGCAATGCATAGCGGTCGCCTTCGCGCAGGACCTGGTTTGCAAGTGCACCCAGTTGCGGCTTGGCATAGCCCTGCAAAACCCGTACATTGAACGTCTCGTGTACCGTAACCTTGCCATCGCTGGCGATGACGGTAATGTCCTGATAGTGCCCAGCCTGGTCATACCCCGGCTTCCAGCTCAGCAAACCGGTGGCGGCGTCGAACGATGCACCCGCCGGCAAGTTCCTGAGTGTGACCGTCAAGCTGTCGCCATTCGCATCGGATGCGATTAACGGCAATGTCAAAACCTTACCTTCAGCCAGCTCGAAATCGCGGACCGGAGCGATCACCGGAGCAAAATTGCCGCCCGCAACATCCAGTCTGAAACGCTTGGTGGCAACTCCGCCACGGCTGTCCTGCACCCGCACCACGATCTCGGTATCGGCACGATCGCGCGCTGTTGGCGTCCAGCTCAGTGTTGCCTGTGTACTGTAACCATCTACTTCGTTGGAGACGGTGCCAGAAGGCGTGAGCGTGACGCCTGCTGGCGCCTGTACCAGTTGCCAGAAGAACAGCGTGCCGTCGGCATCGACTGCTTCAATTTCCGCGCTCCAGGCTTGGCCGGCTGTAGCAGAAGGCAGCATATCCTCGGCTGTTGCATCCAGCGCATCGGCCGCCTGCACCACCCGCAAGGCAGGCGGCAGATTTTCCATCGGCACGGCATACACGCCGTGGCCAAGGTTGGCTTTTACCAATTGCGCAGTGCCCGGGCTAGTGCCGAACAAATCGGCCGGCCGTATCGTCACAGTTTGTGTTGCCAGCGTCGTGCCTGCGGCAAGCTTGCCGCCCAGTGTTTGCAATCCGGCTGACAAATCGATGATCCACAGATCGGATTGATCACCACTACCGGCTACACCGTCTTCGACGCTGCCGCCGAAATAACGACCAGGGTCGAGCAGCAACATCATTGGCCCGCGCAAGTCGTCTGTCCCAATGTTGGTAATGCTGACGTCATAGCTGACTTCACCGGTCGCGCGATTGCCACGGGTATTGGTGAACTCCAGCTGCAACTGGCTGGTCATGTCCATTACAGCGGTAAAGGTGCTGACGTAACCGCTGGCAAGACGTACCTGGTTGGCACTGCGCATGTCGCCCGAAATCTGCAATTGATATTGCCCAGGCGGCAAGCCGTTCATTGACAACAATGCTGTTCGGGAAGCGGCATTCCAGCTGATGCTTTGCGGCAGAACAGTCAGGTTCACATTGGCGCCAAGCGCGGTGAAGCGGAAGTTTTCCGGATTCAGCACGCTCGACAAGTCGCTCGTACGTTCTTCAGCGCTTGCATCCGACAGGCCGGTCCACATCGCCTGATCGAATGTGACAGAAATCATGCCGACTGGCAGTGGCAGCAGTGCGCCGTCCGGCACACTGATTGCCGTCACATTGGGTGCCTTGACCGGCGCAATTTCATCGACATGCTCGCTTTGCGCGATCAGGATGCGGCCATCACTGGTGGCAACAATCGTTTCGCCACGAGTGCCACCGTTGGCAACCTGCAACACGCGCTTGCTTTCCAGTTCGATCATCCAGACTGCCGAACCATGCGGAGCATCGGACGGCGCACTATTGTCAACCGGACGCTGCGCCAGGTTGCTCGATGCCAGCAGCAGCCCTTCCAGCGCGGTGCCGGCAGCGCCGAACGCGATACTGTCGATTACGCCGTTCAAGCGGTATTCCAGTTCGGCGCGGCCGCTTGTGCGGCCCGACATCGGGAAGCTGACGATATCGGTGGTGCTGCCCATCACGGCTGATGCGATGTCCTTGCCGGTCCAGCGTACGCCCCACAGGCGGCTATCCGGCCCGAATGTCAGGTCGCCCATGCGTTCATTGCTGAAGTGACGCCAGATTTTGGACGGATCTATCTCGTCAGGCCGGAAAATCTCGATGCCATTGCCCGAAGTGACATAAATGTCGCCAGTGGCCGGCTGGATCGCCAGCGCATGCGTCAACGGATCCTGGCCTGGGCCCGCAACGCGTCGCACGATGGCGCCGCTGTCGGCATCGACCTGCAGCAATTCCTTGCCGGTCATTACCCACAGCTGTCCGACAGCATCGATCGCCATATCCAGCACCGGCGCATCGAGGGTAAATAATGGCGTTGTGCTGCGGCCGCCTTCTTTGCTGAAATGGAATACTTCATTACGCAGGCTGCCTGCACTAACCAGCATCGAGCCATTCGGCAGCTCGACCATCGCCAGCGCACCGATGTCGCCATCGCTGCCGGCAAAACCTTCGGCGTAGCTGCGCAAGGTGAATGGTGCGAGCACCGATTGCAGATCGCCCGGTTGCGAAGTCACCACAAAGCCCGGCAGGCGCTGGGTTGACTGTTCAAACAGCTCATTTGCCAGATAGGTGCGGTCCGGTGCGGCCAGCGGCAATTCAGGTGTCTGGTCGACTGACTCATTGGTGCCCAACGCATCGAGCACCGCCTGGCGGCTTCCATCGTCCGGCAATACTGCATTGGCAACCAGTGCCGACTCGCGATTGCCGGCGTTGTCCGTTGCCACCGCCAGGAATTCGTAGGTCTTGCCGTTTTCACCAATGAAGATGCCCTGACTCTGGTCAGCTGGCACCTGGCGCAGCCAGATTTTGAAATCACCACCGTTTTCGGCGACATATACTGTTACATGCTTGACACCACTGGTGTCATCCACCGCGCTCCAGCGTACATCGAAACTAGGCGCACCTTGGGCGTTGTCGCCCAAGGCAGTCACGGCAATCGTGGTCTCTGGCGCACTTGCGTCGAGGGTATGGCTGATTACTGCCGTATCGACCGGTGGTGCATCATCGAAGAAAATGCGCGCGCTGGCGCTGATGGTTGCGCCCGATACAGCCAAATCAAGGCTGCGGACCGTGTAATTCACGAATCCGCGCTGTGCGGCGGCTGAATCGGCCTTGGTCGGGTCGGCAGATGGCGCCAGCAAGCCGCGAATTGCGTCGTGCAGCACTTCGCCGGTATCCGGATCGATTGCCTGGATCAACCAGGTCGCAATGCGGGTCTGCGCATCGACACCGGCTGATACGCGCAGAATAAATCCCTTGCTGCCGGTGAAATCAAAGTCGCCCTGGAAATTAGCCTTGTCACCGGGAACATGAATATTGATGTCACCCAGCTTCAGGTCGCCCAGTCGCAGGCTGCGCGGGTCGATATCGGCATCGAATTCGGTAACGATGCGCAACTGTCCGAGCGCCCGGTTGGACGGGCTATTAAAGCCGATGCTGTAGGGTAGCGGCGTATCGGAAGGCAGATAACTATCGCCAGATGGATCCATGGCGCCTTGCGGACCGCGGATGCTGGCGGTAGCCTGATCTGCCGCCAGTTTCTGGGCTGCCTGCTGCAGGTATTGCGTCAAGTTCAGCGCTTGCGGGCCGATCGGCTGGAAGTCGGCATCCAGTACACCCTGATGGCGCAGGTATTCCATCTCCGACAAAGAGCCGGCAAATACATTGAAATTGATGAAGTGCGTTTGCTGCGCGGCGTTTCGGTCCAATGTCGCCGGGTCAACCATTTTGGATACCGGCACTTCGACTTCATTGCCCTCGGAATCTTTGCGGTACTCGTAGTAGTCGACCGGATTTTCAGCGGCATTCGGGTCACCTGCCCAGCGGGCAGTATCGCCATACCAGGTCTGGACTTTCGAGAAGAAGCCGAGAATATCGGCCTGGGTGCGATAAATGTCGCCTGCCTTGCTGAGCAAAATGCCGGATGCGAGGGTCGCATTCAAGCTAATGACCTGGGCGGTCTCCCGAATTGGCGGTGCCTCATCGACCGGACGCAACAGGCCGGCTGTTTCCAGCGCACCCAGCCATCCTTGCACCCACTGCGCCTCATCGGCCGCCAGCACACCGAGGCTGCTCGGCGCTTCTGTATCGGCCAGGATCGCACTACGCAGTTGTTTGGCATAGGCAGTCTGTTCGGCGATGAATTCATCACGCGTCAGCGGTGTGGCCGCACCCACGAGATTGAAACGGAATGGCATCGCCAGGGCTTCAAGCTTGGTAATGTGCTCTTCCGGTTCGCGGGACAGGAACTTGGCAGCCAATCCAGCGGAAATCTTGTTCAGGTCGCTGACACCTCCGTCCAGCAAACCCTGCTCTTTCCAGTCCGGCCGGATGGCATAGAGCTTGGCGCGCAAACCTTCAAAGTCGTAAGCGAGCCATTCCGCCAATCCAGGATAGGTCTGAATATTGAAGCTCATGCCGACAAAGCCGCCGGCAACGATATCAGTTGCATAACCCGGGGCAAGATTGATGCCGCTTGTGTTTGCAACGCCATCCAGGCTTGCCCAGGGTATATCGGGACGCGGCGTGCCGGTGGTCGGCGTGGCGCCATAGCTTTGGGTATTGCCGTCACCTTCAACGGTCTGTCCCTCCGGTCGGCCACCCACATTGGTGCCAAATACGACATAAGGCAACGCCAATCCCTCGAGAAGGTTGTCGCTTGTGCCCATTTCGGGTGTGCCAATATCGAACCGTACGTACGGCGTATCGACGTTGGTCAGGCTTTGCAACGAGACACTGTACGTGCCGCGATCGCCCGGATTCATGTTGCGCGGGCCACCCATGCCGATGGTGACATCCGCTTCGATACCGCGCTCAACCAGATAGCGATACGCTTCAGTGACGCGCTGGCCATCCGGATTGATTACCGCGACGTCGTACAACCCGTGGGGTACAGATCGCAGGTCAAACACTGCCCGGATGTGTGTCGCATCCAGGACTTGCCAGCGCTCAGGTTCGACTTCGAATACCCCCGGGCGTGACAGTTTGACCAGTGCGCCCGGCTGGAACCGGGCGCCGTAAATATCGAGTGTGACCCAGCGATGCGCATCGTCACCGGTGCCGCCCTGGTCCGGCGTGACCCTGGTGATCGCCAACGGCAACAGGTCGGCACGCAGGGTAACCTGGGTACTGCCTTCGCTCTGGCGCGACTTCAGCAGGATATAGTAGTCGCCGGCCTTGGTGCTGGGGATCAGCACTTCCTGGTCGGTTGCCATCGGATTGCTGTACGACGCATCGTAAGCAAACCCGGTCGGGATATCGCCATAACGGATATACAGTTCATTGGCGCCATTGATCGCAGCTGCATCCAGCGACACTTTCAGCGTCTCGCCGGACGCCACGCTGACCTTATAGAGGCGTGACTGGCCTGAGGTCAGCGTTGTCTGCAACGGCGACGCCACTGCCAGCAGTGGCACCTCGGTCTGCAAGGTTGCGCCTGATGCCTGGCGGTTGTTGGCTTCACCTGCCGACATGTTCAGTCCGGTCGCCGTATAGGTGATCGGTCCTTCATAAACCTCATTGAACAGGTCCGGCCGCACGATCACACGCCAGCTTCCATCTTTCAGCGGCGGCAATTTTGCCTTGAGCTTAGCGGTATAGCTGGCGCCGCCATTCAAGCCGCCAGTATGATCAAGTTTGCCAAGCAGCTTGTCACCCAGATCCCAGCTATTGTCTGAAGACAAATACACTGCATCGGTCCAGCGTCCGTATGCCTGATTCAACGAATCATTGGTGATGGTGTATTCGATTTCGATCTCATCGCCAATCGATGCCTTGCTCGGCACCGCGACATTGCCGACTTTTAAGTCAGCAGGTGGTGGCGTCTCGATCAGGACCGGCTGTTCGGCTGCAGTGGCATTATTTTGTTCCTTGCCAAACTCACGTACGCTGCCATACGCGCCGCCTCCCCAGGCATTGGTCGGATCGGTGATGACGAAAACGTAATATGCACCTTCCAGATCGCGCGGAGAAGTCAAGCTCAGCGCGCCGTCATAGCTGGCGCCGGCAGCCAAGCCGCCAGAATGGGCAACGTAGCCGATGTAACGATCCTTGTTGATGTCAAGGAAGCGATCTTTCGACAGGTACACCAGGTCATACCAGCGCTGCTGATCCGAAGGTGTGTTCCCGCCCTGATTTACCACACTGTAGCTGATCTGCAGCGCTTGCCCTGCCAGCACCGTGGCCGGAGCAGTGACTGCCGCCACTTGCAAGTCGGGTGGCGTGGCCAAAGAAATCGGCAGGGCAATCGACGAGACGTTGTTGCCTTCATCCTTGAATTCGCCGACGGCACCAGGTCCCGATCCATCAACGACAGGAAGGCCGTCGCGAACCGTACTCGCCGTATTGCCGTAGGGATCCTTGTATGTTGACGTATCCGCCTTGACGATAATGTGGAAATCGCCGCTGATCGATTCCGGCAGATTGAAGGTGACCGAGTTGGTGTACGACTCGCCCGGCTTCAAATATTTCGGCTTGAGATTTTCCGAAAGTACCGTCTGACGTACCCGGTTATATATCTCGGCCTGAGTGCCTCGATCGACTACTGGATAATCGGCATTATCAAGTGATGAATCGCGCGAAAGGTAGACGCCATCGAACCAGGCATTAGTGCGGGTGTCACGCGTGCCGCGGTTGGTCACGGTCCAGGTCACAGTCAGTGGCTGCCCGGAAGAAGGTGCCGGATTCGACAGTGTGATGGTGTCAATCTGCAGATCCGGTTCACGATAGGTGACGTTGAGTTCACCGCGCCCCATGTTATTGTCGTTGCGCAGATTTTCGTAAGCACTGGTTGTGTAGAAAGGATTGCGCGCATAGCCATTATCTTGTTGGCCTGTGCGTAACTCTTGCTGTGCTACTGCTCCAGGCGAATCGGTTAACGAAACAGGGCTATGCTGCGAATCAGTAATTACATAGATATAGTACTTGCCGTCGGTACCTGGCGGCAGCTTGACCTTGGCGCTTGCTGTATAGCTGGCACCAGCTGCCAGCCCGCCTGAGTTGGAATGTACCACCGCACCGAGTGCGGTGGCACGAAGAGGAATAAAAGTCGGGTCGGGACTGAAATAAATCGAGTCCACCCATCCTTGCGTCCCCGCCCAGACATCCGCGCCATGATTGGTCACCTTCCAGCTGACAGTGGTCTCTTCACCGGAGAAATTTTCCGGTTCGGTAACGATACTGGTGACCTGTAGGTCGGCTGGTTTCACAGTAACAATTGAATCGGCAGACTGTAGGTTATTGGCTTCACTCAGTTCGCCGACATTACCCCAGGCGTCGGTTTGCACCACGACATAGCGGCCCTTGACAGAGGGAGCCAGTGCAACGGTCTGGCTGACCGTGTAACGCTCGCCATTGGCCAGTGTCCTGGTCTGTTCGAACAGGCCGAGCTCCCATTTTTCGGTCGCGAGATTGAGATTGGGGTTGTCGGTAATAAAAACCTTGTCCCGCCATTTACCCGAGAACAAGTCACCACGGTTTTGTACCGTATAACTAAAGCTGTAGTTGCCGCCGGCATCTGCTTCCGTCAATGCAGAAAGTTCGGTCACGGCTAAATCTGGCGGTGTAATGCCAAGGACGCCGATCGCTCGCGCCTTGTAATTATTGTTGTCGAGCTGGTTGGGATCGTCGTAGTTGAGATTGGAAGCCAGCGTATCTTCCAGGATCGCGTCGTAGGTGTCGCTCCAGACGGTGATGTAATACTGGCCGGTCAATACATTGTCCGGTATCGATACTTGTGCCGTCCCCAGATAATCCTGGCCGACTGTCAAATGGCCTTGATGCGTGATGCTACCGAGAAGAATGTCACCCTTCCAGCCTGCCGGGCGCGTCTTGTCGCGCGACAACCAAATCGTATCTGTCCAGCGATCAGTACTGGCGGCATCACCACGTGTCGTATTGCTGCCCTTGTTGGCAACCTTGTAGCGAACCTCGATACTGGCGCCATGAATTGCCTGCTCCGGCGCGACAACGTCGCTGGTGACCAAGTCGGCAAACGGGATGGGATCAACGTAGAACCTTGCTGCCTTGATGTTGTTGGCTTCGTTCGGATATTCGTCGACATTATTGTTGCCATCCGCCACAACAATCAAATAGGCATCGCCGCGGAAGCGGATTGGAATGTTAACTGATGCGCTTTCTGTGGTATAGCTTTCGGTCGGTGCAAGCGCTGCACCGCTTTCGAAACTACCGACCAGCACATCGTCACCACTATATGCCCCGTCAAGTGACAGGTAAACGCGATCAGTCCAGCGGCCGCTGGTCGCCATCGGCCCTTGATTGCTGACCGTAAAACGAATCGCAGCCGAGGTGCCGGCAGTAACCTGATCCGGCACGACCATGCTAGTCACGCGCAAGTCAGGACGTGCATTCAGGCTGACCGCAGTAGTCTCGGTCGAGGTAGCAGCATTGTTGCTGCGCGCATCACCGTGTTCATAAACGCCAAAATTGGCGTTCGTCACGATCTTGATGCGGTATAGACCTTGTATTTTGGCAGGCAACCTGACCTGCTCGGTGCGGGTATAACGGATGCCCGATTCAAGTCCGCGATCATAAGTAAAACTGCCCAGATTGACGGACGAACCTGTGCCGCTGGCTGGAATCAGGATTACCGTATCGGTCCAGGTGCCGCCTGCTTTGGCAGGTCCATCGTTCAACACGGTCCAGGAGACATCAATGACCGCACCTTCTTGTGCTGTCTGCGGCACGGCGATCGATTCCACCATCAGATCCGGAGAAAGCGACAACTCCACCGGAACCGCCATCGAAGTGCCGCGGTTGTTCGTCGTGTAGATGTACTCAAACGGTCCGCCGGTGCCGACGTTGAGATAGTACGTTCCCTGTATGCCTTGCGGCAGCATGACATCGATTGAACGGCTGTAGCGGTCGCCGACGGCCAGTTGACCGATATGACTGGATGATCCGAAATTGGCAATTACACCGGTGCCATCCGGATTGGAACTGAGCCAGACGCTATCTGACCAGGATCCGGTATTGGTGATGCCAATACCGTTATTGATCACACTCCAGCTCACTTTCAGCGACCTGCCGCTGGCAGCAGTGCCTTGTGTAACGACTGACTCGACCTGCAAGTCTGCATAGGGAATCGGCATCACGTCTAGCAGCTCGACTGCTTCAGCCGTATTGTTTGCTTCGCTACTGTTTTCCCAGACTTCACCGGCTTTGTCGGTGCGTACGAAGATATGGCCACGTCCTGAAAATGCCGGGCCAAATGTGTAGGTCGCAGACCCTGTGTACGATTCGCCTGCCTGCAAGCCGCCTTCATGGCGCACCTGACCCAGCACGATATCGTCACTGTTGCCGACAACTGCATCTTTAGAAAACAGCACGACGTCGGTCCAGGCAGCCGTACGCCCAACGCCAGTGCCCTGGTTAGTGACCGTCCATTCAACATTGACTGTCGCTGGATCGTCGATAACCCGGTTTGGTGCCAGCACGCTGGTGACGGCCAGATCAGCGTAATAGTCCTGCGCAACGTTGATTGCAGCGGCGCTGATGTTATTGGCTTCGCCTTGCGTGGTTTCCTTCAGGACGTTGCTGACATCGGTCAAAACCAGAATCTGGTAATTGCCAACAGCATCCACCGGCAGCAAGGCAGAAATACTTCCTTCGACACTGTTCTGCGCTCCGATCAATCCATGCGTAAATTCACCCAGCTTAATATCGTTGGCATCCAGGACACCGTTACGAGACAGGTAGACCATCTCGCGCACATTGGCCGCATCGTCCGTGCCGGCATTACTGGTGGTCCATTTGATACTGAGCGTCTCGCCGCCCTGCTGCGTACCCTGAATATCAATGTTGGTCACCATCACATCCGGGTAGACGATGGAAACCAGATGGCTTGCCTGGTTATCCGATTCATCCACTTCCTGAACGTGATTTCCTGCATCGGATACAACCTGGACGCGCCAGCTTCCGGTGGCCCCGACTGGAACCGCAAAACTCACTTTTTGCGTATAAGACTGGCCAGCCTCTACCGTACGGTTTTGCCATACGCTGTGAGCCCCAATGACCTGACTCGGATCAGCGACATTCACCAGATTGATATTGTCTTTGATAAAGGTGCTGGCGGTCTCGCCTCCGGAATTCCTGACTGTATAGGTAAGCTCGACCGTTTGGCCCACTTTCCATATCTGCGGCATTTGCAGATCAATAACTTCCAGGTTGGGCTTTGGCTCCGGGTGTACCAGCGTTGTATTGGCAGATGCAACAATATTGTTGCCGGTTGTACCACGTTCGTAGGTATTGCTGAATGCGTCGGTCTTGACGATGAAATACATCTGACCGCTCACCGTACGCGGCAATGTGACATCCATGCCAGTGGTGTAGTTGCCACCGGCGGCGACAGTCCCAACATGGGTTAATGAACCCAGCAGGATGGCGTTGCCGTCCAGTGTCGGTGTCGCAGACAGGTATAACTGATCAACCCAGAGCTGAACGTCGGTCGCAATGCTGCCCTGGTTAGTCACTTTCCACTCGACCCGCGCGGTTTTGCTTGCGGTGGCTTCAGCCGGAATCAAGGTAAGCTGCGGTACCAGATCGGCATTTGCCGCTGCCACGGTAACAAGTCCTGACAGCTTACTATTATCGCCACGCGTATCCGGTTCGATTACTGCGCCATGAACATCGACAATCACGCCAATCCGGTATCCTCCCTCGATGCGAGCGGGCATGCGCACATTGGCGGACTGGACATAACTGTCCCCTGCTGCAAGAACCGTTGTACGAGCAACGTTCCCAAGGACAATGTCGTCAGCATTGCCGATAATGTTGTCGCTGGATAGCACGATCCGGTCGGTCCAGCCACTCAAAGTCGGCGCTGCACCAGCATTGTGAACCGTCCAACTCACTGAAACCAAATCACCGGCACCTGCGGTTGCAGGTACAGTGACCGCAGTTGCGCGCAAGTCCGGGTAAAGCTTGGCAGCGGATTGAATCCCTGCCGTCGCACTGTTGTTGCTCTCAGCATCGCCGGTCTGATTGGTTTCATACATGACGCCCAGGCCGCCACTGTTCTGGTCGGTGGTAATCTTGATTTCAAGGTCGCCGGTTCCGCGCAAGCCGTCAGGCAAACGGAGTGAATAACTGCGGTTACGGAAGCCATTCGGCTCGATGAATCCAGCATTTATCTGGGTGGTATCGTAGACGATGCTGGTGTCAACCAGCTTTTCACCGGTACTCTTGTTGACGATCACCACATGCTCGCGGAAATTAGCTGCGGCGGTGGCGCGGCCGTCATTCCAGGTTTCCCAATTCGCGGTCAGCAAGCCACCTGCTTCGATCAACGCTTGATCGACACGCAGATTCTTGACTCGCAGGTCCGGGCCGGATACGCGCAACAATTCCACTGTATTATTCGGCTCACCACTGCCCTGTGCATTGGCCTCGGGAAGTTCGCCAGCCGTATCAAGCAAAATGCGGAATGCAAACTGACCGGCAGACGAAACGCCAGATGGCCAGGTAAATTGCATGGTGTGTGCTCTGCTGCTGCCAATGGCAAGTGCACCATTGGCTTCGACATCGTCACGGATTGTCCGGGTAGCAATCAGCTCATTGGTGCTCAGGTTACGCACTTCCACCCGCTCGCTCCAAGAGCGGTCGGCATCGCGACTGCCGCGATTGACGGTATTCCAGGCGATAGTCACCGCAGTACCCGCGGAATAATCACCATTTGGTGACAACGTGACATTTTCAGCAACAAGATCAGCATACTTGGCCAGGGCGACCTGCACCTCGATGCTGCGCGCATTGTTATTGGTATCGGATGCGCCGATATTGCTTTCCTTAATGACGTTGTCGGCATCGGTCAATACCGTAATACCGATGCGCCCGGCCGCAAGCAAACCGTCGGGAAGACGGAAATCGACATGACGTGTGCGTATTTCATTCACCGCAATCGATCCATTGCCCTCGGCGGCCTCATCGTAAGGGACGGTTATCGTCGTCAGCAATTGCCCATTGTCGAGGTTGCGTACCACGATGCGATCGTTCCAGCTACCCGCAGTAGACAACTGGCCTCGATTCTCGATAACCCATTGGACATGGACCATCTGCCCCGTTTCCAGGTCGCTGGCAGGACTAAGCACCAGACTGTTAACAGCCAGGTCAGGCGCAGGCTTCGCAACAAGGGTATCTAATACGACGACCGGGCTGTTCGGGATTAACACCACATTAAAGCTGTATGGCGTCGAAGCAACGCCGCTATCATTACGGCCTTCGATCACCAGCAGGTAGGTGCCTTTCACCTTGAACGCCGCAGGCTCCTGGTCGTTATAAGAATCACTGCTGAATACGGTACGGCCGATCGGATCGACCAACTGCCAGTACGTGCCTGGATCTACCTTGCGGTCAAAGAAATATTTTTCGCCGGCGTTTGCCTCGAACTGGTAAATGCGGATACCGTTGCCAGGTGTCAGCGCATCGGTTACTGTGGTTCCGACGGTAAGCTGGGTTGCTGAACTGGCATCCAGTACACGGAAAGAATAGTTTGCGGCCCCTGTCGACGTATTTTCGATGGTCAGATAATAATCACCGGCAGCGAACAATTGAACCGCATCCCGCTGGTAATATGAACTCATATACCGGTTGAATATCTCTCCTTGCGGTCCATGTAGTTGCCAGCGCATTGCACTGTTGGCAACGAGACCATCGAAGGCCAGCCAGGTCGGCTGATCGAGGTGCAATTTATAGCTATACACGCCGCCTACCGCTGCAGATCCGGTGATCGTCGTATTTAAATCAACTTCCTGAGCTTGCTGCGGAACGACATTAAAGGAGTACGGCTGTACATAGCCAACATGATTGTAGCCTTCTAGCGCCAGCAGATATGTCCCGGTTTTGGGCATGATCGCGATCTGCGCGCCCTGATCTGTAGACTGTGCCTTGTTGAATACCTCCACCCCTGCCGGATCAAGCAAGCGCCAGGCGCCATAAAGGGATGTCAAGTTTTTAAAGGCATAGCGTTCGCCTGCCACAGCATCGAAGCGATACAGTGCCGTCGAGCTTCCAGGAGATAATGTGCCCGCTACCGGCGTGCCCGGCGTTACTGTCGCTGCTGCCGATTTGTTGAAGACACGGAACTGATAATTAACCGGATATTCAGTGTAATAGCCCTCGTACTGCACCGTCAAAACATAGTCACCCGCCGCCAGATTTTTAATGGCATCGCGCGATGCACCAGGCGGGAAGATGTATTCGCTGAAGACCTGGCCTTTTGGTCCAGTCAATATCCAGCGTGTATAGGAATAGTAAGCATAACCGTTTGACGTACCCTGCATGTTGTCAAAAACAAGATCGGTCGGTTCGTCCAAATGGAAGGTATAACGAGTGACGCTGTTAGCTCCAGATACTGAACCGCTAGTGGTGGTATCGAAAGCCAGCGGCTCGATTCCTAAACTGGTGCTGAAAGTAATTTCCTGCGGCTCGGTATTGGATGTGGGGGCATCAATCAATAGATAGTAACGTCCGGTGCCGTAATAACTTAGCAGAAAAGACGAACTATCCGAAGCTGCATTGCCACTTGTCACATAGCCATTCGCTGAAAACAATTGCCAGGTAACGCCAGTAAGGCCGGGGCTATAGGATTTGAACTTAAATTTATCCTGTGATGTTGCGTCAAACCAGTAAACTTTCAAACCGTTGACGGCGGCAAGCGTCGTAGTAATCTGCGTGACAGTTTTTAACTCTGTCGCGCTGGCGGCGACATCGACCAAGCGGAATGTCACCTTGTTTACTGCCGGCACTACGTCGCCTTGCGGCAGGAATCTAAGCTTGTAGGTACCTGCCGAAGGCGTCGTGAAATATGCCGGCACGGCGTATCCAGTCCAGAGCGGATACCCGCCTTCATTTAATAATTCCCATTTGTATGAAGACAGATCGCTGTGCACGTCCAACCAATAGTTGGCTCGTCCGGTAGCATCGAAAGTGTAGGTCAGTGTTCCATCTTCGCCTAACGTACCGGTCGTGATCTGGTTGACCGTCAAGGGCTCTGCCGCTTTTGGGGTAACGATCTGCAGATTAAACGTGAAATCCATTGCGGCAGCGTTTGGATTACCTGCATTGTAATTCGCATTCCAAACCAGGTAATAAGTACCGGTCTGGGGCAGGTTGAATATCAGACTCGGGCCTTTAGCATATGCGCCATTGCGAAGCATTTGTCCATTGGCACTGAACAGGCTCCACTGACCTTCGAAGGCTGCGACTTCGACAGGCTTAAAGAGGACACTGTCGCCGGCCTGTGCATTGAAAGCATAGACAGCCGCGTCACCCGGCTGCAAGCTGCCGGATATATCGGTGCCAGATACTAGTGGGTTGGCGACCGTTGCGACGTCAAGCAAGCGGAACTTAACTGTCCCGGTTCCCGAGCGCAATCTTAAAGTATAAGTACCAGCGCCGAGATAGGATAGCCCGTTAGAAATGTAATTAGAATAGACCCTTTGTCCATTTGCATTGAAGATTTCCCAGTAAGGATTCACCGCAGAATCCAACTCATCGAGCCATAATGCAGTCCTTTGATTAAGCGTAAATTGATAGCGGAGCGTCCCATCCGCCAGAAGCGCGCCTGTGACCTTCTCGTTAAGCGTCAAGGTGGGTATCGTTGCATGGCTTACGGTAGTAAATCGGATTTTATAATCAGCCGTATCGCTCGCATTCTGATTAGTTTCCCATATGACATAGTAGGTTCCGGCAGCCAAATCTAATAAGGTTTGAGAACTGTAAAGATTCGACCAATAAGTCGCATCGAGTGTCTGCCCCGCAGAATTAATCACGCGGAAGCGTCCCGATAGGCCGCCGATATCAATCGGTGTATATACCAGGCTGCCACCGGCGGGTGTTGTAAACTGGTAGACAAGCGCTTGGCCTGGCTTCAATGATCCAGTGGTGTCTGTGCCTGAAACCATAGCAGGCGCAGCTTGCAGATCGTGCAGGCGAAACTCGTACGCAGCATTAACGCCTTCTATATTCAACCGATAGGTTCCAGCAGGCAGCCTCATCAGGCGGTTATAGTAAGGATCGCTATGGCCCGTATACCAATACCCACTAGTGACATTTTGTCCGGTCGCCTCATTCACCAAGGTCCAATTCACCGGGTAGGAGCCGTTTCCTTTCACAGCATCCAGCAATACCGAACGTTCACTATCCACTGTGAATGTATAGGCATGCGTCTGCAAACCGGCGATGGTGCCAACTGCGGTATCACCGAACGCCAGTGCGGCAGTCGTTTTAACGATACTGTTTATTTCTAGTGTGGCATTTGCCTGGGTGCCTGACGCATTGTAGTAAAGGTAGAAATAATAGGTGCCGCTTTGCGTCGGTGTAAATCGTGAAAAATTCGAGTTACTGCCGTAGATTTCTCCCCGATGATTCAAATTTGAATCGTAGATATACCAGACACTGCTGGTTTGTGATCGAGTTGCCACAGCTTGACCGGCTGTCATTGCCATGCTGAACAGACGCGGGCCGCTGGTCTCTATTTTCTCATCAAGAAGCGCTGCTACTGTGTGTGAGGTAGCATCAATGCGCAGCGTGAATGCAACGCTCGTAGCCGGATCACCTGCCGGCTCCGTCACAGTAAAGGCATAGTCACCTGCCTCCAGAATACGCGTATAGCCATATGTTGCCGTATTCCCGAAAGAATAATTCCCAATCGCGCCATCGATACTTCGTAATTGGCCACTTAGTCCCCGGCCATCGCCCGATTGGCCGCTAACAGCAATCATGCTGCGCTCGGCAAGGGTAAATCGAAAAACTTTTGTGCTGGACGCAGCAATTTCTCCAGTAATAGCTGTCCCCATAACAAACGCCTCACCTGCTGGAAGCGGCGGCGTATGACTCTTGAGTTTCAGCTCGAAACTGTAATCGACTTGTTCCGTATTGTTGAGCAAGCCATCGATGACCAGTATGTATTGTCCAGACTTATTGATAGCCAGGTTATCAATACCACTATAGCTTACGCTTCCGGCGGCAGATGAGTAGTAGCCGGCAATAAATGTGCCGATTGAATCTATCAGGCGCCACTTGATATTGCCGCCGCTTAGTGATGTCGGGATAATTGAAATCGCATCGCCTGACTGAACCGCAAACCGGTATGCGACCACGTCGGAACCTGTCGGCAAGCTGCCGCTTAAGATGCTATCCAATACTGCATCCGTCGATATTTGATTCAGCGAAGCCAGCCTGAAACTGTAAGCGGATGCTGCAGTGCCGTTTCCGTCCAGCGTGCTGGGGCGTTGAAGCCGCAAACTGTAGGTGCCAGCATTGAGGCTCGTGGTTCGATAGTAACTGGTCTCTTCATAACCAAAATTTTCATTCAGGTATGAATTCGACTGGTTTCTAATTGTGTATGTAAAAGTAGAAGTGCCGTCCAGCGCATCGAACAGGACAATTGTCGGTTCGGTTAAAGTAAATTCATATTCTGCTTGATCACCTGTAGCCGCAAACTCGCCACTGATGAGGTCGCCAAGGGTTAGCGGCACTACGGGAATCGGAGCAATGCTTACGCCATACGGCACCGATTCATCCGCACTACCCTTGCCAAACAATACTAACGTATAGTGGCCGACAGCCAGTTCTGAAGTGTCCCGGGTCACTCCGGTTGAACTCGACAATACAGGATAATTGGACCAGTTATCCCGATAAAGCGCCCAACCCAATTTAGCAGGATCCGCTGTCGAAAGATCGATACGCATTCTCTCGATAGAATCGAGCTGAAAATAGTAAGCGACCGCATCTTTTCCGTGAGCCAGGCTGGCATCCGTAGCATCTGATGACAATACGTCCGCGGTTGCGAGATCAAGAAGCTGCACGCGGTAATCCGCGCCCGCAGGATCGGTGCTGGCAACCCTCAGCACATAGTCTCCCGGAGAGACCATACTAAAATAATTGTTGTTCAGGTTCGCCTGAAAATCATTCCAGTTCCCTTGGGAATTTGCCGGGAACAGACTCCAACGGACACCCACATTGGAACCGGCATTAACGACCAGGACGTTGGTTTGGGAACTAACATTGATCCTGTAGCTGTGATATTGCTCGGGTCCAGCTAAATTGGCTGCAACAGTTTCGCCTAACGCAGCGGTAAAGAAATTTTCTTCTATCTTTTTAAGCGTAAGCGTATAAGGTAACGGCTCAGTGTTGGCGAAATCACTATCTATAACAAATAAGTAATCTCCCGCCACGTTACCAACCAGGAACTCGTAACCGGTGCCAGATATGCTCCGCGTCATGATCAATTGACCGGACGGATTAAACAGAGACATTTTTCCGGAAAATCCATCCGGCGCATTGGCCTGAAGATAATAGCGCTCGTTTGCCTGTGCTGTAATTTTGTAGACTGTTGCCGTACCTTTTGACGGTGATGTCGCGCTGACAGGCGTCTCTGAGGTTAATACTTCAGGAACTGACACATCAAGCAAGCGGAATCCATACGGCCCCGGGATCTGTCGATAGCTGTTACTCGACATTACCAGGCGATAGGTGCCAGCAGCAAGATCTAGCAGCTTAAGATCCGAAATTGTACTGGATGCGACCTGATTTCCGAGTTGGTTAAACAAGGACCATGAGACGGATTTACCAGCCAAGCCGTCAACCAAGATCCGTTTTGCTTCATTCAACGTGAAATTCCAGGTGTCGGAAACTTCATATGCGTTGATATCTGAATAAATTTCTTCGCCGATTGTCAGCGGCATTACCCGGTTACTGGCAAAGTCAGCAGTATAAGAAAACTCGACTGCTTGTTCGTTGCCAAGATTACCTTGCAATACTAGAAAGTAGCGCCCTGCATTCAGTGGATAGCTGAAATTATTATTGGCATCATAGATGCCGGCAACTCGATCACCGTTTGCGTTCGCCAACCACACGGCAGCAGCATTGGGCACAACCCCACCGGACCGGTAACTAAAATACTGACCCGCAACACCGTTAAAAGCGACGATTTGCGACCTGCTGCCAGGATTCAAGGTAACGGCGCGAGTACCGGACAAGGTCTGTGCTACCAGCGCATTCAAATCATGCAATCGGAAACCAAAAGCGCCGGCAACATTGGTTAGTGAAGAAACCCGCAATACGTATTCACCGGCCTCAGTGAGATTGACAGTCGTATAGTAGTCGCCGTTCTCACTGTAGTTGAACCGAACCTCAGATCGTAACGCGCCTGATGGCCCAATCAGATCCCATTGAAGATGGCCGCTATTGGCCAGACTGTCAAAGAAAATTTTGGTAGGGGCTGCCACATTAAATGTGTATTCTGCCCGCTGCCCCGGTTTGTCAATCGTGCCGGTTACATCTGAGTCGGTTACGATCAAATCGCTTTTAAGACTGGTGCTACGTAGCGCAAAGTCAAACTCAGAATTGCCGCTGCCGGCATCTAGGACCATCAGATAGTTGCCGGTGCCAAGTGTAAATCGCTGTGAATCATATCCGGTGTTACCAGAACGCAGCTGCTGACCTGTGGTGGTCAGAATGCGCCAGGAGGAAGAACTTCCAGGCGTCAGTGAATCAAATAACAACTCGGCGGTTTCAGCAACGGTCAAACGATACACAGAAGATCGGTACGCACTACTGAGTGAATGTGTCTCCACATCAATCTGAAGTGCAGGCGCTTGTGCCAAATCGCGTAAATTAAAATCAAAATCTCCGATCCAATTACTGCCAGATTGGACAACAAACTCGTAATCACCCGCCGGCAGATTCAATACCGAAGACTGGTCACCAAAATATCGGGAACTGGCTTCAATTCCTCGTGGTCCAGTCAGGCTCCAGTACACACTCCCGACACCCGTATCGACCAGAACGGCCGTTGGTTTTTCCAGAGTAAAGCCGTACTTGATACTTTGACCGATATCCTTGATCGCGCCCTTGACTTCTGAATTCAGCGACAAAGCAGCTTGCGTCACCGTTAACGGCAACAACTTGAAACTGTAGTTGATCGGCGTGCTGTTATAGCCGGCCCCTGAGCCGTTTCCAAACGGCGCAGATAACACCACAAGGTACTCACCGGTCATCGGCAATTCAATGTTTGACCAATCGTAGTTTACGTTCTGGGTCAAAATGATGCGCCCGGCTGGGTCCACCAGTGTATAGACTAGCGGACTGCCATTGATGCCGTCGAAATAGTATCGATCGCCCTTAGTTCCATTGAATCGGTATATCTGGGTCGCGTTACCCGGATTTGCGGTACCGGTGACCGCTGTACCTGGTATCAACGTAGTAGCAATGTCACGTGTCAAGACCCTGAACTTGTAGGTACTGGCCACATATTCGGCCGTGCTCATTGTCAATGTATACGTGCCGGCTGCCAGCGCCATAATATTGGCGGTGTAACCACCTTCGGTATACCTGAACGCATTCGGGTATTTCACCATTCCAAGCGAACTTTCCACCTGCCACTGTATATAAGAGGAGTTGGTTGCGGTCGTCTCTAATGGGTCGAATATGAGTGTCGTCGGCTGGTCGAGCGTGAAAGTGTAGCGATCGGTATCATGGTTTCCGGCTAAGGCACCTGAGACGGTATCGTTGAATAGCAGCGCCGATGTTTCTTGGGATTGCCTGAACAGACGGAAATTGATACTGGTATTTCCAGTCCCGCTGTAATAATAGCCTTCGTTGATCAGGTAGTAAGTGCCCGATATTGCTGCCTTGAATGTCGTCTGCCCATGGTAGTAACTGACGAGAGTGTTACCGTATTGATCCACCACTCGCCAAAAGCCGTCCCCAGTAGACGGGACGAATGAAAATGACTCGCCTGCAGTAGCGGAAAAACGATAGCCGTGCGTTCCACGCGATGGCGATCGAATGGTCGAAACCTGCTGTCCCATGGTCAATTCGGGTAACGCCGTCAGATCCATTAAACGGAATGCATAATCTCCGGTGTAGTAGCTTGCATTGACAGTCAGCGCATAATCTCCGGCGACCAATTTCAATACTGGATCGCCATTGTTAGCATCACTGGCGTAGATTTGCCGGTTATTGACCTCAGTTCCACGAGGCCCCACCAGGGTCCACGTTTTTCCATCTCCATTGGTGTGCGAGTCAAACAGCAAAGCCATATCGCTGGCTAGTGAAAACCGGTAAACCTTGCTGGACCCTACAGTTGCCAAAGAACCAGATACCAAATTGTCCAGCACCAGCGCATCACCTTCCGGCAGGGCTGGCTGCGGCGTATTGCCAATTAAATTGAGTTGAATGCTGTAGTCGACTGGCAGTGCATTGTCGCGCTGCCCTTCAATCAACAGCGTGTACATGCCCCCGACGGCCAGGGTAAAATTAGCGCGGTCTAGGGCCAGGTTGTTGTTACCGACAACGTCACGGCCGAATGCGTCGATCAGACGCCACACCGCATTGCCGCCGCTAACAGAGATACTATCGAACGTGAGCCTATCGCCGGACGCAACATTGAAGCGGAATGCCTGTGTGCCATTACCCGGTGTGAGCGTGCCAGTTTTCAGTGTTCCGAGTTCCAGGGCGGCTTCCGCAGTTAAATTCAGCAGGCGGAAAGCGTAGCCGCCGACCGCATTGCCGGTTGCAGATACTGTCAGCCGGTAGTCGCCTAGCGGCACTTTGTACACCAGCGCGTTGAGTTGGTCGAAACCGATGCCGGTTGCCTCAACCCCACGCGGGCCTTCCAGTGCCCAGCGCAGGTCGCTGCGATTGGTATGACTATCGAATAGCAACTGAGCTGGTGCCACTAGCGAAAACGAATAGATAGCCCGTTGCCCTGGCACATCCAGTGTCCCAGCTGCTGCCTCACCAATTTCGATGGAGCCTGTGGCATCGCTTATTTTATGCAATGCAAACTCATATGCGACTGGCTTGGACGAGTCTGTTGCAGTTTGAGCATCCAGAATTAACCAATACTCTCCGTCTTGCGCCATGTTCAGACGCTCGTGGATGGCTGTCAGCGAACTGCCAGATGTAATAAGAGCACCGTAAGCATCAACCAGACGCCAGCTGATTACTCCGTTCGTAACAGATTTTCCCTCAAGCTTGACTGGATCACCTGCCTGCAAGCTGACTTTGTACATCACGGTGCCCAGTGACGCAATCGAACTGCTGATAGTCGTGCCGGGCTCAAGGTCCGTCGCCGAGGCTTTGGTCAGCACTCTAAAAGCAGTTGTACCGATTACCGAGCTGTTGGTATCGACTGTTAGCTGATAACTGCCTGCTGCCAGGTGCATCCAATGAGAATTGCCATTGCTTACGGCGACGTTCATGGTTTGACGGGAAAAAACCTGCCCTGCAGGCCCGGTCAACGCCCAATAGAACTGGTTGCTGCTTGCCATGCCGTCGAACATGACGGCAGTAGAAGCATCCAGTGTAAAGTTGTAGATTGCGCTCTTGCCGGGCTGATCGATGTTGGCACTAAGATCGCTATCCAGCGTTAGAGCGGCAGAACTATCCGCGACGGGCAGCAGGTTAAAGCTGTAATTCACCGGCACTGCGTTGGCGTTGGAACCTTCAACGACAATCAGGTAAGCACCTGAACATTTCACAGAAAAAGTATCCTTGTCTGCAAAACCGCCAAAGTTGATTTCCTGTCTTCCGAACGGATCGATCAGCCGAGCTGCCGCGCTGCCGACAGCCAGATTATCTGCATCGAAAAAGAATTTATCGCCAGCAGTTGCATTGAATTTATATACCGCCGTCTTATTACCTGTATCTAAGGTATTACTGACTTTCACGCCAGGGGTCATAGGCGCAGCAGAATCGGCGTCAATCACCCGCAACGCATATGCGCCGATCGCGTCGCCGCTGCCATCCACCGTCAATGTATATTTGCCTGCTGCGAGTTCGTAAGCAGCCGGGTCGGAATACACCGCATCAGTGTTATAAAAATCACGGGAAGCAATTTGACCTGCGTTTCCTTCGAGTTTCCAAGTAATGTCGGAACGATTGCTCAAGCTGTCGAAAACGACACGCGTGGTTTCTTCCAGCGTAAACTCGAATCGATCCTGCTCGCCCTGTACGCCGATTTCACCACTAATGGTCAACGCTGCCGGGTTCACATCACCTGACAGCAAAACCCGCGGCTCCATCGGTTCAAGTTTTACCGGGTGCGGTGCGACTAGTGGAGGCCTATTATTTTTATTGTCGGGTTTGGTGTTGATTATCGTCTTTGACCTGGATTTAAACACTGAACGAAGGGCGCTGATCAAAGGCGTCAGCTTGGTTTTTTTATTTTTCTTAGAAGTATTTTTCATCACAGGTTTTGACATTTTTTATCCCGTATTATTAAATTTGAAGCAGTTGTGATGTATGCATCACAACCTAAATATGCACAGCCAGATTTACTAACGATGGCGTTAGTACTTATCTCTACTACAGATGCTATTAATGGACGTAACTAGGCGGGAGCACTATTGGAGGCGCATAAACTACAGGCCTCATGCGATGAGATTTATATCGACCAAGACCTCTCCCCCTATGAACACCTACATTGGGTGCTACGTTCTTTATTTCTTCTTTGCAATTATGTTTTTCAAAATCAAATTGTTTTGCTGCAATAATTTTATTTGAGCAACCGAATGAAGAAGTTACCGGATAAGCATTCAAACTGGCAATACCATATTTATGGGAATTTATTAAACAAGTGACAAATGCAACACTACTTAACAAATTAAACACTTTTTGTTTCCAGAAGGAAATGAAAACTGTCTGGAAACAGAATTTCTTCAATGTTTTAGGGAGACAATCAGATGAGATAGTAAGAGCAAATAGCAATTTTTCCTTAGTTAGAAAATAGGCTGTTCAATTCTATAGGCCAAGGATATTCAAGTACGAATACAGGGTAAAAAATTACAATGACCTATATAATTCAACTCGCCGCTCAGGCATTTACTTGTAGCCTACAGGCTGGTTATATTGAGACCGAGCATAAGTTTAGTTGTTGAGATATGCAATTAGGTAATTGAGATATTCAATTAGGTAAGTCCGAAGAAGTAAAAATGCCAAATCGCAAAAGTTTGTGGTTGATGCCACTTCCCCAAATTTGCCCCATTTTTTCTGGATCTCTTTTAGAGTACGCATGCAGGATGCATATGGTTTCGGGTTCGATTCCCGCCGCCCCACCAAAATTAACAAACCATCCAGCTGTATCGGATGGTTTTTTTAATTTTGATGCAGTTGACCGAAATCGAATCCGAGGGACGCGGGGTGAACGGGGAACTCGAGCCGCATGCGGCGAGCCCGTGAACGACGTTGCGCTTGCAAGCGCAACGGCTGGCCAGGATGGCCGATTTCCGCAGCCTCCACCAATCGAAGAAAATGTCACCTTTGTGGTGACATTTTTTTATTAATGCGGTTAATGGAGTTGGCCTAGCAAGACACGGGGCATAGGCAGGATTTCGGTAAGCATGGCCGGCCGCTACCGAAGCTGATGCGCGCTTGCCAGCGCGAAGTCCAGGACCTTCGCTGTCCCCATTATTTTAGCTGGACTGCATTTTACAAATTTCGATATGCATCAGGCCAATTACCTGCACAATGGCGCTTTGCTATCTTTCAATACTTTAAGCTCATGTAGAGTGCCCACTTCATGAAAATTTTATTCATTCATCAAAATTTTCCGGGGCAGTATCTCCATTTGGCGCGCCATTTGGGTGCCGATCCCGCAAATCAAGTTATGTTTATTACGCAGCGGCAGAGTGCGTCTTTGCCCGGCGTGAAAAAGCTCGTCTACCAGCCGGGCCGTTCGGTCACCGAGAAAATCCATCACTATTTGAAAGATGCTGAAACCGGCATATTGAATGCGCAGGCAGTCGCCCGAGTCGCGCTGGAATTAAAGAAATCTGGTTTTGTCCCCGATGTCATCCTTGGCCACAATGGCTGGGGCGAGATCTGGTATATCAAGGATGTGTTTCCGCATACACCACTGATCGGCTATTTTGAGTTCTTTTACCGGGCACAGGGTGCTGATGTTGGCTTCGACCCTGCGACACCGGTAAGCTTTGATACCCTGCCGCGGGTGCGAACCAAAAATTTCGGCAATTTGCTGGCACTGGAGTCGGTGGATATTGGCCAGTGCCCGACCGAATGGCAAAAGTCACAATACCCACAGCGTTACCATTCAATGCTGCAAGTGGTGCATGAGGGCATTGATACTGATATCGTGAAACCTGATTCACAGGCTCGACTCCGCATTCCTCATAGCGAGATCGAGCTTACCAACGATGATGAAATCGTGACCTACGTTGCACGCAATTTGGAACCCTATCGTGGTTTTCCAAGCTTTATGCGCAGTCTTCCAACCATCCTAAACAGCCGGCCGAATGCACAAGTGGTGATCATAGGCGGCGATGGGAGCAGTTATGGGCCAGGTCTGGCAAATGGACAGACATACCGCGAACAGATGCTGGCCGAGTTGGGGGAAATGCTTGACGTGCGCCGCGTGCATTTTCTGGGAAAGGTGCCGTATGCAACGTATTTGAGTGCCCTGCAGGTGTCCTCCGCGCATGTGTATCTCACTTACCCCTTTGTATTGTCCTGGTCGATGCTGGAAGCCATGTCAGCTGGCTGTGTGGTCGTGGGGTCAAAGACTGCTCCTGTAGAAGAATTAGTCCGTGACGGAGAAAACGGATTGCTGGTGGATTTTTTTTCATCCAATGAAATCGCCCGGCGCGTCGTCGATGTTTTGGCAAACCGTGGTCAACAGAGCGCCATTCGACAAAATGCACGTCGCACGATCGTGGAAAAATATGATCTCAAAAGAATTTGTCTGCCGCAGCAATTGCAATTGCTAAAAATGGCGCGGCAGACTGTCGGTAGCAAGGTGCAGGAATAGCAAGCTGTTCTGAAAGGTGCTCAGGTAGCGCCTGATGGCGGCAAGTCCCATCCAACTCATCAGCTCAAGGGGCTGTGCGTTCCTCCTGGATTTTCCATTTGCCATCCTGCTTATTCAGTATGAGTATCTTGTTGCTATGTTCGGTGAAGCGATCGGACTGATAAATCTGGTGGAAAGCCAATGCCGCCGTATCGCCATCAACTGTTACTGTCGGTGCTTCAACAGTAATTTGAATCCGCCGCTTGTCAATGATGCGACTGCGGCGCTGGTCTGCCCAAGCCTGGCGTGAACGGCCGTCAGGCGTCTTGAAATCTTTGCTGTAAGAATCCAGGTATTTATTGACGTCTTGTGTGCTCCACGCCTTTGCCCAGTCATTCACCGTTTGCAAAACCACCTCGCGCTCGGCAACATTAATCGGCACTTGTTTAACAGGCTGGACATTGGTGACTGGCGCGACGGCATTCACATCAAGTTTGCCGACTTCAAGTGACAACGGCTTTACCGGCAAGGCAAACTTGCCATCTCGCAGTCCCAGCGCTTCCGGTGTGAGTGCGCCAATGGCGGCAAGCAGGCGGTAACTGCCGAGGCGGGTGTCGGTTGTTGCATTGAGCTTGTTCGATAAAACGGCGTAATATTCCACTTCTGCGTCAAGCACGTTGATTGCTGCTTCCTTGCCTGCATCTCGCAGACGCTTGCGGTTTTGCATCACATCATAGGAAAGATTGGCGGCACTCTCAAGCAGCTCCTCGCGTTCTCGTCCATTGATCAACTGGTTCCAGGCAATACGAATCGCTTCTTCTGTCTTATTGGTGACGGCAACTTCCCGATCCAGCAAAACCTGATGTTGCAGGCTAGCTGCATCTGTGCGATTCGTTGTTTCGAAACCGGCGAACAGGTTCCAGTTAAAACGCAGCAATACCGACGTCTCGTCTCGTTTGGGAATCGCATTGACATTGGTTTCCGCGCCACGAGTGCCCACCAGGTCGATCGTCGGAAACATCCCGGACCGTTCGACACCAATCTGTTTTTGCGCCTTTTTTGATTGCAAAAAGGCTTCCTTCATACGTGGACTCTTGTCCCGACCCTGATCTAGCGCGTCGTCGAGCGACTTCGGGATTCTGGCTGTAAAAATATCTAACTCTTGCATACCTGCCAGCTCGGGTGCGTGGCCAAACACCTGATGGTAGTTCGCGACGGTATCGCGCAAGCCCTGCTCGTAGAATACGCGTCGTTCCTTTACCAGTTGAAGGCGCGTGCGCGCCTGCATGACATCAACCGCAATGCCGCCGCCGCGCTCGACGCGCTGATTCTCAAGCGATAACTGGCGCAGAGTCGTCTCTTCATTACGGCGCGCGATAGCAATCAACGTTTGGTAGCGTGCGACTTGCATGTACGCTGTAATGCCCTCCAGCAAAAGATCTTGCGTGGTCGCACTCAAAGTGTTGTTTTGTGCCGCATAATCGATTTCAGCAATATCGACCCCGGCGACAGTGCGCCCACCCGAGAACAGGTTTTGTTCGACGGAAGCTGCCAGCTTGCGCCGGTTGAGGTTGGTATTGGCACTCGACGTTTCGATTTTTTCTTTGCCGGTATCGCCCGAGATCGACACTCTTGGATAGTAGCCGGAAGTCGCGGCGTCGCGGCCCTTGTCGGATACTTGAACTGCCTTACGGGCCGACCTGAGCGTTGGATGCTCATTCAGCATACTTTGAAGTTCATTTTCCAGGGAGCGCGCTACAACTGGATTGCTAACTAACATGGCAGCGATCAATGTCGCAATCGCCGTGCGCTTGAATATCATATTATTTTCCTGAGAGAGCCGCAAAGGCAGCCGCGATTAAAAATGAAAAATTCGTGTTCATCAGACTTCCCTGAATGCCTCATGCTTGAGCTTCAGAACTGGCTTAATCAGCATCCAGAAAATCGATTGCGAGTTTGCCTTGATATCGACTTCCGCAACCATGCCTGGGCTGATCGGCAACTGGCCGGAAGTGGCACCCAGCCAGCTACGCGTAGTGCTGACAGTCACGCGATAAAAGTGCTCGTCGTTTTTTCCGGTGTCAGTGTCCGCCGCAATGGCGGTCACGCGGCCTTCCAAACCACCGTAGCGAAAAAAATCGTAGGCCGAGATTTTTACCACTGCAGGTTGATTCAGGCTGACGTAACCACGGTCGGCCGGACTCAGGCTTACCTCGACCACCAGCTCTTCGCCGACCGGCACGATTTCCATGATGGGTTCGCCCGGCTTGACCACGTTGCCGGTCGACTGATAACGCACATTCCTGATTACTCCGTCGATCGGCGCGCGGATCAGTGAGCGACCTTCCTGATCGTTGGCACGATCAAGCTCCTGCTTCAAGCTGGTCAGTTTGCGTTCCAGCTCACCCAGCTCGTCGGCTGCGCGGCGACGGAACTTGGCTTCCTCCTCGCGACGGCGGCCATTGGTTTCGTTCTGCCCCGCCTGCGCCCCCGGTATCGCCTGTTGGGTCATCGCCACTTCACCCTTCAATCGTTCCACTGCACTCTTGCGCTGAAAATGTTCGAGCTGCGAGATCAGCTTGTCCTTGACCAGGTCCTCGGACACTGTCAGTTCCTGGCGCGCCAGCTTGAGGTTGGCTTCCAGCGAACCCAGCTTGGCTTGCAACTCAGTCACGCGCTGACGCCCTTGAGAGCTCTGGCCGCTAAGTGCTTCCATCGCACCGGCCAATTCATCGCGCCGCGCTTTATAGGTGGAGCGTTCTGCCTCGGCAACGGCAGGGTATTCATTGGTCAAGTCTGCCGGAAACTTGGGCGCGCTGCCTTGGGATTCGGCTTCCAGGCGTGCCTTGGCAAATTGCAAGGCGGCCATGCGCGCCGTCATTTCGGACAGATTGATGCCGCCGGTCGCCAAATCGAGTTCTACCAACGGATCGCCTGCCTTGACGATGGCATTTTCGCGCACGATGACACGTTTGACAATGCCGCCTTCCAGATGCTGAATGATCTTGATTTTGTCTTGGGGAATAACCTTGCCGGGAGCTGTGACCACCTGGTCGACCTGGCCGATGAAGGTCCATGCCAGGGCGATGACCAACAATACCACCAGCCGTCGGTCCCAGCTGCGCCAGACCGGCGCTCCGGCGCGCGTCAATAGCGCGTTCAGCTTTGAATCAGACGATGGCAACATGCTTGTCCTTTTGCGGTGGCGATGCCTCACTAAAGCCTAAGCTGGGCAGAATCTGCCGGGCTGGGCCAGCCGCTTTCAATTGACCTCTATCCAGTACCAGGATGCCGTTGCACTGGCTTAGCACCGCCAGGCTGTGCGTGACGACCAGTACGGTATGGTCCGCCGCCAGTGCGCGCAGGGTGGCAATGAACGCTTGTTCAGCCTCGCGATCTAGGTCCGCAGTCGGTTCATCCAGCAGCAGGATCGGCGGGTCGCGCAGCAAGATCTGGGCAATCGCGATACGTTTGCGCTCGCCGCCGGAAAAACGCCCTCCCCCGTCACCGACTTCGGTCGCATAGCCATCGGGCAGGCTGATCACAAAGTCATGGGCGCAAGCGCGTTGTGCGGCGGTGATAATGTGTTCGTCATCGATATCCGGCTCGGCTAAGGCAATGTTGTCGCGCACCGAGCCGGAGATGAGTTGCACCTGCTGCGGCAGATAGCCGATCCAGCGCGCCAGGTCTTGTTGCGAAAATTGGGCCAGGTCGCCGCCATCAAGCAGCACACGACCGCTGGCCGGGCGATACAGTCCGCGCAACAGCTTCAAAAGCGTGCTCTTGCCGCTGCCGTTGGCACCGACGATCGCATGCAGGCCATGGGGACCAAGCTGGCCCGAGAGCGTCAGCAGTTGATCGTGCTCGCTGCCCGGATAGCGGAAAGTGGCGTTGTCGAGCGTCAGCGTGCCTTGCGGACGAGGAAGCGCCACGCCCGTTTCAGCGCGCTCAACAGGCATGGCAAACAGCGCATCGAGACGCTTCCTGGCGGCCTGATACTGGCCGAACTGTTTCCATTGACCGACCAGTTGCACCAGCGGTGAGACCATGCGTCCAGCCAGGATATTGGCGGCAATCAGCGCGCCCATCGTCATCAGGTTGGCGAGGATGGCCAGCGCACCGAAGCCGGTGGTAACCACGGTGTTAAGCGTGGTCATGCCATAGGCCATGTCACGGTAATGGTCGGACTCGCGGCTGCGCGCCAGTGCTTCGCTCATCCACGCGGCATAGTTCTTGTCCCAGCGCTCATGCGCGCTCTGTTGCGCGCCGATGGTTTTAAGCAGCATGCGCGCGCCGGCTAACTCGGCGATCGTCACATCGCGCCCGATCAATTTTTCCCGTTCGGTTTCGGCTGCCTGGCGCGTGACCTGGCCGGAGCGCCAGGCCAGGATCACAAAGGCGGCGATGGTGCCCAGCGCCACCGGCACCAATGGCCATGCAATCAACGCCAGCAATAGCAGCGCCAACATCAGGAATGGCAAGTCGATGAGCAGCAGCGCGGTGGCGCCGGAACAGGTCGAGCGCACCAGCTCGATGTCGCGAAACACCGACTGCCAGTAGGCCGGCGAGCGGCTTTCCAGGACCACTGCCGGCAGATTCAGCAAGCGATCAAAGGCGCGCCGTGCGATACGGGCCTCGATCTGGAGGCCGAGGCGCTGCAGCAGGTGAGCGCGGCCGCTGCGCAACACCAGGTCAAGGCCGATGGCAATCAGCATGCCAACTGTTAGCGCGACCAGTGACGAGTAGCCGGCATGGGCCACGACCCGGTCATAGACTTGCAGCGAATACACGGCGGCGCCGAGGGCGATCAGGTTGATCAAAAATGCCAAGGTCAGAGCCTGTCGGTAAGCCGGGCGCAGCGGCAGAAGCAATTGGTGTAACCAGTCGGCCCCCTCGGCAGAATCATTCGGGGTAGCGGCATTGCTCTCGGTGCCTGCCTGCTGCACGGGTGTGTCAGGGCTGGGGGCACTGATGAATGTCCACAGCCAGCGTAGTAGCGCGCGCGGCAGCGCCGCTACTTTAGGGGCTGCCGGCGGCGCTGGCGGTACGACTGGATCAATGTTGGAATCGGGTTGCGTCTGATTCATTAGCTGATGTTTTTGGTGATGACGTCGTCGATAACGGCGTAGATGTTGTCGGTACCATGCTGATATACCGAGAATGTGGCCGCCGAACCCGACACCCCCACCCCCGTGGCGACTGCAGTGCCGTTCCAGCCAGTGTTGAGTGTGACTGTATCACTGCCGCTGGTACTTTCAATCACCAGAACATGGCCCTTTTGATAGCTTACATCGTTGACAGCAGTGTTGAGGTCGCCAGTCATATTCAGCAGGTCGAACGCATTAAGCGTCAGCACCTGATCGCCGGCACCCAGCTTCAAGACCTCGATGGCCTCGACCCGGGTATTGGCCATGGCAGTGAAGTCGATGGTCATGCTTGCCGTCAGTTCCAGGGTATCGACGCCGGTGCCGCCGTCGAGCTTGAAGAAATTGCCATTTGCTACCTTCAGCAAGTCGTTGCCGGCGCCGCCAATCAATACGTCGGCGCCGCCGTCACCGGCCAGGATGTCGTTGCCGGCATTGCCGATCAGGGTGTCGGCCAAGCTAATGCCGCGGGCGGCGCTCAGGATGCCGCCATCGATGATCGTGTCGCCCGGCGAGAGGTCATTGACATCTGTTATGTGCTGCACGCCGACGTTGCTGCCGGAGGTGAAGTTTTCATTGCCGTACAGGATAGTCGTGGTGGTAGTGTTGGAGTAAGACAGATCATCCAGCCCATCGCCATCCACGTCGCCCAATTGCTGCCAGAAATAAATACTGTTGCTTGGATTAGCGGGTGGAGTAACGGCAATGGGGGTTGCACCACCGAATAGCTGAATGCCGAAGTCCTGCACCTGCAGCAGGCTGATGTCTTTCCAGCCCGTGCTGCGGCCGAACATCAAGTAGGCCGAACCGCCATGACCGCTGGCGCTGCCATTGAGATATTCGACATCGCCAAGGGCTGCAATCAGGAAGTCATTGTAGCCGTCGCCGTTGACGTCGCCGGCACCGGTCATGTTATAGCCGGCGTACTCAAAATCGACCGCGCCGGTGATGCGAAAACCCTTGCCTGCCGCAGCCAGTCCGCCCAGACTGAGATTGGCATCCCAGCCGCTGGCCGAACCGAATACCACGTAGGCGCCGCCATTGTCCTTGGCGTTATAGTCGTTGGTTTTCTGCGCGGCAAACAGCAAGTCGTCGTAGCCGTCGCCATTGATATCGCCCAAGCCGCGAGTGTAAGTCGGGTTGATGGGCAGACCGGTTTCGACGGCGATGTAAGTCGAAGCGGCCACCGTGGCCGAGCCGGCCAGCGTGCTGCCCAGGGTGGTGGTTGCATCCCATAGGTTGCCGGCCTTGCCAAACACGACCGTGGCACCGTTGCCATCCCAGCTGAACACGAAGTCGGCATAACCGTCACCGTTGACGTCGCCTGCAGCAGCAATGGCGCTGCTGTTAGTCTGTCCGTTGATGGTGACGTTTTTTTGCGTCCATGTGACGGCGCTGCTCAGGGTGTCGAGTCCGGTCCAGCCGCTGGCTGAACCCAGGATCAGTTTGGTAATGCTGCTGTTACCGGTGACAAAATCGTCGTAGCCATCGCCATTCATGTCACCCAGACTGACCGGTTGCCAGTTGCTGCCGTACTGAGCGTTGGACGCGCCGATGAAGCTGCCGTCGGCTGCGGTGGCTGTGGTGGTGTAGGTGTAAATGGTATTAGGGACGGTGACGTTGTTGGATTCCGGGCCGCGATCCGGCAAGTCGGTGATCAATCCACTGTTGACATTGTAGGTGGTGGGTAGCGCGGTACTGGCATTGAAGTCGTTGGCCAGGGTGGTGCTGGTAACACCGCCCCCCGTTTTATTGACCAGCGCCGTGTTGTTGCCCAAGAAGAAATACTGACGCCCTTCGTTCGACTGCGTCCAGATGTCGTTGTTCCAGTCTGGACTCTGGCTGCCAGTGCCGAGGGCGTTTTGATAACGACCCGTCGCATTCGTGGGATCCGTACCAGTTGGGTCAAAATACGACTTCTCGCCCCCTTCGTTGAAAGTGAAGGTCTTGCTCGACTGGCTGGCGCCAATAACCATGTCGCTGACGCCATCGCCATTGATGTCGCCCAGGCCGCCTAGATAAATGCCCAGATTTTCATTGGCGCTGGCGGAACCCGTCAGCTTGATGAAATTGTCATTCACAGGTGCGACCAGATTAACCGCACCTAGGCCACCGGCCTTACCGTAAATGACATATGCATCACCAGTGGTCTTCGCGTCAGTGCGTTGCGTCAGAGCAGGGTAATAAGCCCGCACCGTCACCCCACTTATGGTTTCGTTTTGGCTGTATTCCCCTCGCTCGTACCAGCGAAGAGATGTGGACGTCACCGCATCCTGACGCACGGCAAAGTCATTGAAGCCGTCGTTGTTGACGTCGCCGATATTGACCAGGTAATTACCCTGGGCCGAGTCGAGGGCAATGCCGCTGGTGATGGTACTGCTGCGGAAGCCGGACGGCAGCGCGAACAGGTCCATGGTGGCGCCTGCATAAGGGTTGGTCCAGCTGGCCAGCGTGCGCGTTACATCGGTGTCGATGCGTACATACAATCCATCGAGTGCATAGGTGGTGTAAGTTGCATCGCTGCCAACAACCGCCCACGGCCCTTCCAGCGTCACCGCGTCGCCGGCATTGCCGTCAATCGTCAGCTTGATATTGTTGCCGTAGGCCTGGCTTAACTGCCGTTCCAGCAGGTAGGCCACTTCGCTGTAATTGATGGTCAGGCTATTGTTGCCGTCACCGGTCAGGTCGATGGTTTCAAAGCTGCGCAGGGTCGCGCCGGCATGGCCGGTCATGTCCAGGTTCATGCCGTGGCCGACGAATTGCAGCGTATCGGTGCCGGTGCCGCCATCGATCAGCACAAAATCCAGATCCGAGATGCCGAGGAGGTCGTTGCCGGCGCCGCCGCGCAGGATGTCGGCCCCGCCCAGACCGTAAATGAGGTCATTGCCTCCCTGGCCGGCTATGCGGTTGGCGTTGAAGTCGCCCAGGATGGTATTGGCGCCGGTGGTACCCACGTTCATCAGCGAACTGGCGAAGTCGCCGCCATTCAACACAAAGGCTTCGCCCGATGCATAGCCATCGCGGTGATTGACCGGCATGCCGAAAATCATGTCGATGGTGCCGTCGTTATTGAAGTCGCCGCTGGCCGCCGAGAAGCCGAACTGCTCCTGCGGCAGGCCGCCGGTGATTTCCATACCCCCGGTACCCAGCTGCGTGATATTGACCGAGGTGGTCCAGTTGGCGCGCGCCTGTCCATACACCACAAAAGCGGCGCCGGCATCGATGTCGCCATCGTTGCTGGCGTCACGGTCCTGGGGTGTGCCATCGTTGTCCGGATAACGCCCGCCGGAGGTCAGCAGCAAGTCGTTGAAGCCGTCCTTGTTCAAATCGCCGAACTCGACCACGCGTGTCAACCGGTTGGTATTGGTGCCGTAAATTTCAACCACCCGGCCGGCATCCTTCAACTGCTGGACGTTTTGTACCGGCGCCCATTCACCTGCTTGCCCGAACACCAGGTAGAACTTGCCGTAAGCAACGCCGCCGACAACGGTCGCGTCCGAGACATGTTGGTAGGAACCGACCACAAAATCGTTGACGCCGTCGCCATCGACATCGCCCACGCCTTCAACCTGCTGGCCGGCCCACTGCTGGGCGAAGCCGTTATTAAGTTGTCCGGGGTCAATCTGCACCGCCGCCTCGCTGCTGAAATTGAGGGTGGTCGCATTGCTGGCGCCGGCGTAATAGGTGGTGACCGCAGCATTGGCCGATTTGATCGCCTGGCTGTCAACCGTCAGGTAATAACCGCTGGCCAGCGCCAGGTTCTGTGCCGGATCGACGATCACGTTGTAACCGACAAAGCTCAGGTTGCCGCCCTTGGTGCCGTTGCTGCCATCGGTGTCAGCCACGTCGAAGCTTTCGATCAGCGTGCCGGCGCTGTTCCACAACTTGACGAACTGGGTGCCGAGTGTCGATGTACCGGCTGCTACCGTCTCGCTAAACGAGATCACCAGGTTGTCGCCCAGCGCCACCTTCAGCGAATGATCGACGGTGTTGCCGCCAGCAATTGTCACCAAGCCAGTGGTGGTGGTGAAATTGTAGGCGCCCAGGGTGGTGTAGCCGGTGGCGGCATTGCCGCTCGGATCGGTCAGTGCACCGGCGCTGACATAGATATCGTAACCCGTGCTATAGGCGAGGTTGGCGCCGGGGTTGAACGTGACGGTCTTGTTATTGATGGTCAGCGTGCCACCCAGAGTGCCGGTGACGGTATAGATGCCATTGCTGGGAGTCAACGCGCTGACCCATGCGAACGTCTCGGCCGCAGCGCCACCATAGTCGCTGGAAAGGCGCAGCTCGATCGATCCGGTCGCGCCCGGCTTCAGGGTCTCATCCGCCTGGAAGGCGATATTATTTTCTACCGACACGCCGCTCAGATTGTCGGTTGGCGTGTGGAGGCGGAAGGTATTGGTCAGCACCGGGGCGGTGGCATCGGCCGCCGTCGTATAGGTGAAGCTCTTGGCGATGCCGCCATTGAGCAGATTGCCCGCCGAATCCTGAAAGCCCGACAGGCTCACGGTCGTTAAGGTGTTGCCCGCCAGGGTAGCGCCGAAATTGACGCCGAAGGCAGTATGGTCCTGGATGGACTGGCCACTTGGAAACTGCACTGTTCCGCCCTTGGAACCAAGGCCGGTTTGCAGATCGAACACTTCCACCACGTTGCCGTCCTGGGTGATGGTGACGCTGCCGTAGGCCTTAACATTTTCGTTGAAGGTAAGGTCCAGCCGGTAGACCGGCGATGCCAGAGCGGTGTTGACCGGCGCGCTCACCACGCCGCTGGTGCCGCCGGCAGTGGCAATGGTTGCCGAACCGCCGCTGTAAGTCATTGTGGCGTTGATGCCCAGCGTCGGCGCCGTGACATCGGCCGAGGCGGCGCCGGTTGTGAAGTTCCATCTGGTGCTGTCGGCGATGCCAGCGTAATAGTTGCCGGCCAAATCCTTGATGGCGGTGGCGTCGATGTTGATGTGGAACGCGGTAGTCGCCGCCAGCGGGTTGAAGGGATTGAACTGTATCGTATCGTTGGCAACATTCACTGCTCGCAATCCCAATTTGCCGCCCAAGCTACCCAGCCCGGTAGCGGCGTCGAATTTTTCGACCAGTATCCCGGTTGCCGTGTTGTAAATGCTGATAAAGCCGGTGCCCAAAGCGAGGCTCTCGCTGAAGCTTTGTCTAAGCCCGTCGAATTGGATCACGCTATAGTTGGTAACGCCATCAGCAGGAGTGGCGCCACCACGCAAGGTGGGGGCGCTGTTATCGCGCTGCACGACCACGCTGTTGCCCCAGCCTTCGGCCTTGCCGAAGACGATGTAGCCGCTGCCGCTGCGCTCTTGCTGGCCGTTCGGGCCTACATTGTCGAAGCCCGGGCCGCCGACGGCAAAATCGACAAAGCCATCGGCATTGACGTCGCCGATGGCGGCAATGTCGGCCCCCAGCTTGGTGATATTGCTGCTGTCCGAACTGATGGTGATGCCTGAGCTGGTTGTCATGCTGCTGGTGGTAATGTCACCAATGTAAGCACCGCCAAACAATAGATTCATCTTGCCGGTATTGGCACCGCTGGTAAGCCCGTTGGCATTTGAATTGCCGACCGCAAAATCATCGTAGCCATCCCCATTGACGTCGCCGACCGCCGCAATGGTGGTGTACGCTATCTGATCAAAGTTATTGACGTTGAGGCGGTAGCCGTTCGTGCTGCTGCTCACGTAGGTGTTGATATCGATATCTGCCCAACTGGTGCGGCCATAGATGACGGCGATCTGATTCTGATTGGTCGTGGTAACAGCCATGTCGGCGATGCCATCGCCGTTGATGTCTCCGATGCCGGTTAGGCCTTGGATGTATGCGACTCTGTCGGTAAAGGTCGCCAAATTTCCTGACCCCACGTTACTGACCATGAAGCCGCGGCTGCCCAGATTATTCATGTCGATCTGGCCTTGCATGGATTCGGTGCCGAACACCACAAAGGCCGATCCGGCCTGGTTGACGATCATGTCGTCGATGCCGTCGGCATTGACGTCGCCGGCATTGGCCACTTTCCAGCCGGCGTACTTGTCGATGCCGGCACTAACCAGATACGCGCCGCCGTCATAGGCCACCGAGAAGGAGCTCATCTGCGGCGTCGGGTCGACCAGTGCGACTGTCAGGCCGGGCGTGTAATAGAGCTGGGCGCCGTTGCTGGCGGTGAGCGCCTTGTAGGTGACGCCGTTATAGAGCACGTCAGGCGCGGTGTCGATTGCGCTCCACTCGCCGTACAGGTCGATGCTGTCGGTGCCGACCGTGCCCTTGACCAGGAGGATCTTGTCGGCGTCGGTAATGTCCAGCATTTTTTCCGGCGTCAGGATCAGCTTGTTGGCTGCCGCATGGCCGGCCGTCAGATCGATTTCTTCCATGTTGGTCAGCGACGTCGGCGCCAGCAGCGAGGTATTGATGTCGCCGGCAAACTGGAAATAAGCCTTGTCGTAGCCGCGCCCGCCATCGACGCCGGTGAAACTCATGCTGTTGATGCGGATCAAATCGTCGCCATCGCCGGTGATGACGCCGCCGTTGGTGCTGACCGTCCTGTCATCGGCGCCCGAAGTGCCGATGACAATCTTGCCGCCCATTTCATTGGTAATGTCGAGCGTGACTTCCGACACCACATGGACATAGGCATCGTCCTTTTTCATGATGGTATAGAGCTTGCCGTCGGAGTCCGATTCGACATCGCTGTAGACCCAGGCGCCATAGAGCTTGAGCACATCGCCCAGATCGCCCATGACAGTGATGTGGTCGGTGTCGGAGATGGTCTGCACCGAAGGCTGGTCGAGCTTGATGGTCTGGTCGCCGTTGCCGCGCATGTCGACGACTTCAAAGCCGGTCACGATGCTGCCTGCGACCAATGTCAGGTCGACGTCGCCGGCCGTGGTGTTGGTTGCGTTGGAGGTATTGGCAATGCCGCCGTCGGCGTCGACGGTCTTGATGAACAGCGTGTCGCTGCCGCCGCCACCAAAGACGCGCAAGTCGGCCGCGTCGTAGATGACGCTGTCGTCGCCGCTGCCGGCGTAGATGATGTCGGCGCCCAGGCCGCCGTCAATGGTGTCGTTGCCGCCGTCCGTCTTGATCGCGTCCTGACTGACACCGCCGGTGATGCTGTCGGCGCCGGCAGTACCGCGCGTCAATGCGATCTCGGTCACGCCGCCACTCAAGATCAGGGATCCGCTCAGGTCGCCCTCGGTAAATACGATGTCGGCGGCGGTGCCGCTGACGGTAAGCGTGCTGCCGGCTAAGGCGCTCAGTGTCGCCGCGTCCAGAATCAATACATTGGCGCCAGTGGCGTTGAGGTCGATGACTTCGAAGCTGGTCAAGCCCGGACGCAACGCACCAGCAGTCGGGCGCCCAGCTTCCTGCAAATCGATGATCTCGCCGTTGCTGGCTACTTGCAGCGTGTCGGTGCCGCTGCCGCCGCCCACGCTGGCGTCGAGCGCGTCATAGAGGATGCTGTCGTCGTTTGCGCCGCCATCAAGAATGTCGGCGCCGGTACCGCCGGAAATGCTGTCGTTGCCCGCCATGCCCTGGATATCGTCACTGCCGGTGCCGCCAGTCAAGGTGTCGTTGCCGCCGGAGCCGACGATCTGGTCGCCCTTGACCATTTTCAGGCCGCCCAGCACGGTCACCAGCGCGCCGTCGGTGGCGTAGCCGATGAATTTATTATAGGTAATGCCGGCCACCAGTTCAGAGCCGCGCGCTTCCCAGCCGGCGCCCGACAGGCGCACCGAATCGCCGACGTTGCCGGTGACGATCAGTACTTCGGTATCGGTCGACAGGGCCTGGACATCGTCGGCACTGATGACCAGGGTATTGTCGCCGCTGCCGGTAAGGTCGATTTTTTCGATACCGGTAATGACGTTATTGGCGATGGCAGTCAGATCGAGGGTGACGCCGGTACCACTGATTTGCAGGGTATCGGTGCCAGCGCCGCCACTTCTCAGCGTGTCGGCCGCGTCGTAGACCAGTACATCGTCACCGCTGCCACCGAGAAGGATGTCGCTGCCGCTGCCGCCGTCAAGGCTGTCGTTACCGCTCAGTGCGTCGAGTGTCTGGTTGCCGGCGCCGGCGATCATGATGTTGCCTTGAGCAGTGCCGGAATAGGTTACGGCGACTGCGATCGCCGCCGCGATATTGATGGTTGCGCCGCCTAGGGTGTAGGCGGTATAGCCGAGGGTGGTCGCGCCAGTGACCCAGTTGCCGGCCAGCGCCACGCTGTCGCTGGCGTCGCCATCGACGCGCACGGTGGCAGCGCTGTTGAGCGCGATGATGTCAGCCGCCGTTGCGCTGAGCGTAATGCTGGCGCTGCCGACCACCATGTCGATGATTTCAATATTGGTGACTTTGACGCCGGCCACACCGGCCAGGTTCAGGTTGCCCGACAGCTGCAGCGTGTCGGTGTCGGCCTCGCCATCGACGATCAGGTCGGCCGCGTCGTAGATCAGCATGTCGTTGCCGGTGCCGCCGCGCAGCACATCGGCGCCGCCACCGCCATCGAGCGTGTCGTCGCCGCCCAGGCCGCGAATGACGTCGGCATTGCCGGTTGCACCCGGAATCGGGTTGGCGCTATTGGCGTCGCCATTCGGATCGTCGACCACCGCGCCCACGACAATCGTATCAGCCACGCGCAGCGTGGCGCCGTCTTTGGTATAAACATTGTAGCTGCCGTCAACCACGGGAGCGCTCCAGCTGCCGACGATATACACGGTATCGCCGGCATTGCCGGTAATCTCCAGCGTGTCGGTACTGCCGGACAGGGCCAGCAGTGCGCTTGAATCAATGACCACGGTATTGTTACCGCTGCCGGTGATGTCGATGATCTCGAAGCCGGTCAAGGTCGGACGCAAGCCATTCAAAGCCGGTCGTGCAATATTGCCGAAATCGAGCACCAGGCCGCTGGCCGCAGCGGCGAATTTCAAGGTATCGGTACCGTCGCCGCCATCCTGGGTGATGTCGTCGCTGTCGTAGGTGATGGTATCGTCGCCAATCCCGCCGTAGACGCTGTCGGCACCAGCGCCGCCATCCAGAGAGTCATTACCGGCGCCACCGTCGACGCTGTCGGCGCCGCTGCCGCCAGCAAGCGTGTCATTGGTGCCGCCGCCCTGATAGACGACGTCCACGGTCAGCGCGGGATCGACCAGCACTGTCGCGGTGGTGTTGACGTCAATCACCAG
>JAKFBY010000017.1:0-2850 GCA_036677325.1 Paucimonas sp. | reverse complement strand
CCCTGGCCGCTGACGATTGCCACCTACAATATTCATGGCGCAGTCGGCTGCGACGGCCGCTTTTCGCCCGAGCGCATCGTGCAGGTCTTGCAGGAAATCGATGCCGATATCGTGGCGCTGCAGGAAGTGCCGCTGGGCGGATTGCACTTTCCAAACGTACTGGAGATGCTATGCCAGGCCACCGGTTTCTACGGCGCCGAAGCGCCGACCTTCGAGATATCCTACCGGCGCTACGGCAATGCGGTATTGAGCCGGTTTCCGATCGTCAGCCAGCGTGCGATCAATTTATCCTTCGGCAAGCGCGAGCCGCGCGGTGCGCTCGATGCCGATATCGATTGTCACGGTCACCCGCTGCGGGTGGTGGCCACGCACCTGGGTTTGCGTCCGGCCGAGCGGCGCGACCAGATCCGTCGCCTGTTGCAGGTATTCGATACCGACCAGATGCCGGTGGTGCTGTTAGGCGACGTCAATGAATGGTTTGTCTGGGGCCGGCCATTGCGCTGGCTGGTATCGCATTTCGAATCGGTGCCGGCGCCGGTGACGTTTCCATCGCGCTGGCCGTTGTTCGCACTGGACCGGATCTGGATCCGCCCGCGCCACCGGCTGGTGCATGTGCGGCGCCACGCGACCAAGCTGGCACGGATTGCTTCCGATCATTTGCCGTTGGTGGCCCATATTGATGGCTGAGCAGCCAGCCCGGCAGACATCTAGTGCATCAGGCTTGCAGACGGGCTGGATGGGTGGGTTCGGGATTCGATTCGATTTCTGGGGCGGTCGCTGCCAGGGGAATCGACAGCAGCAGGATCGTGCCTTGTCCGATCGTGCTATCGATGGTCAGTTCGCCGCCGATCGCACTGATACGCTCCTTGATGCCGATCAGCCCGAACGATTTGGCCTTGCGGCGCTCGCCCGGATAAATGCCGATCCCGTCATCGGCAATCCGCATGTAAAGCTGGCCGCTTTTGCGATGCAGGTTGATCTGCACGCAACTCGCATTGGCATGCCGCGCGACATTGGTCAGTGATTCCTGCAGGATGCGAAACAGCGTGATCGTCTGCTCTTCAGTCAAGCCGCTGTCGAGTTCGTCCGCCTTCGCATACAGCTCGCAGGCGATGCCGCTTCTGCGCTGAAATTCCTGCAGCTGCCACTGCAGCGATGCATACAGGCCAAGGTCCAGCACCACCGGACGCAGGTTGTTGATGATGGCGCGCACGCTCTTGATGGTATTGTCGATATTGGCCAGTACCGTCTCGACCTTGCCATGCAGTTTCGGGTGGCGGGTCACGGTACGGGCATGCAGCATCGACACATCGATCCGCAATGCCATCAGGTTTTGCCCCATTTCATCATGGATTTCGCGGGCGATGCGCTTTCTTTCTTCTTCCTTGATGGTTTGCTGATGCACGGCCAGCTGGCGCAGCAATTCCTCATTCTGTACCTGCTCGGTAATATCGAGCATCGAGCCAATCAGCAAGGTCGGCGGCTCATGCCCGCTGTAGACTGGCTCGCCTTGCAGCAGTGCATGGCGAATCGTTCCGTCTGGCCGCAATACGCGCAGGGTTGCCTTGTATTCCTTGCGTTCCCGGATCGCCTGCTCGACGATGCCAGAGATCATGCGGTGATCGTCCGGGTGAATCAGCTTGAAGCCGGCGGCAATGGTGGGCAGAACCGATCCTGGCTCGAGCCCGCAGATGCGGAAAAATTCATCGGACCAGAGCGCTTCGCCGGTCGCCATATTCATTTCCCAGCTGCCGACATGGGCAACCCGCTGGGCAATGGTCAAGATGGTCTGCGTGTGCCGCAGGGCGTTCTCGGCGCGCCGGCGTTCCTCGATTTGCGATTTCAATTGCGCGTTGGCGATCACCAGTTCGCGGGTGCGCATCGCGACTCTGGCTTCCAGCGCATCGTGGGCTGCCTGCAGCGCTTTTTCGGTACGCTTCAAATCGGTGACATCCATGTTGACCGTGATGGCGCCGATGATTCTCTGCTGGCTGTCGCGCAGCGGCATGGATGAACTGCGCAAGATCTTGCGGCTGCCATCGCTGCGCTGAATTTCGAATTCCTGATTGATCGAAACTTCGCCATGATGCAGCGCGCGCAGAATGCTGTATTCGGCTGGCTTGACCTTCTGGCCGGAGTCGACCCGCCAGGCATGGTAGGCCGGCACATGGTTATCCAGAATCTGGTCGGGCGTCGTGCCCCAGATCTCGTGCGCGGCCGGGTTCACTAGGCTCAGGGTGCCATCGCGGCCGGTCATGAACACGCCCGCCGGCAGCAATTCCAGAATCTGCCGCAGCAAGGCCTCGCTCTCTTCCAGCGCCATGCGGTTCTGGTCGCGCTGAATGTTGCGGCTGATGAGCAAATACAGACCAAACAGCAATGTAGCAAGAAGAAACAGCAGCAAGGCGCCGCTGAGCTGGGCCCAGCGCACGCTGCTTTGTACTTCCTTCAGATACTGCTGCATCAGGCGTTTTTCATGGCCAGTCATCTGCGCGAGAATTTCCTGCAGCTTGGCACTGGCTGCATTACCGGCGACCAGCTGGCGGAGCACGGCAGCACTGTCTTGCTGCCTGCCCACGGTATTATTGCCAGCGAATATTTCACTGCGTTGTGGCACGACTTGCCGGATCTGTTGCAAACGCGCCTGCTGTTCGAGGTCATCCTGAAGCAATTCAGTCAGGCTGTCGATCGTGGCATGCAGCGCTTCGAGCGCGGCATCGCGCTGTAACAATGATTCGGCATCGCCGAGCATCATGTAGCCACGATGTGCGGAAGACGCCAGCGCCATGGACGAGCTGATTCTTTCAACCGAGATCAAGACCGCGTTATTATGATTTGCCCATTGCGACG